>NZ_SRXO01000012.1 GCF_008360935.1 Siccirubricoccus phaeus | reverse complement strand
CAGCGAACTATCGGCACCACCTGGCGCAAGGTCGGCGCCATCCTCGACCTCGTCAGCCCAACCGAATGCGCCAACTATCTCGCCAACTCAGGATATGCTTCCGCCTAAACACAGCATGCTCTAGAGCAGATCGCCGGAGGGCGGCATCGCCCGGAGGCGTGAATCTGCTCTACAAACCCATAAGCTAGAGCGGTTTCGCGCTGCACAGTCAGCGTGAAACCGCTCTAGTGTCCTGCCCGCGAAGTTCGCCGGATTTCCAGCGAACGCAGCGGACAAGCAGGCCACCGAAAACAACAGCTGGTGGCCCCGAGAACGACGTCCGCAGGACTGCGGAATCGGGACACTAGGTCCCGAGGGGACCGTCTCAGCGCACCGCGCCCCGCCGTCGCAGCCGCCAGAGCAGGGCCGGCGCCGCGAGCACGGGGTGGCGCCGCTGCCAGGCCGTCAGCTGCAGCGTGACGCCGGTATGCCGCCCGATCTTGTCGAGCAGGTAGTCGGGCCCGGCCTCATAGGTGAAAGCCGCCTTGACCAGGCGCAGCAGGTTCAGCGCCTTGCCGCAGGTCCGGCGCAGCATCCACCCTTGGCTCCATCGCCCGAGCCGGCCGGGGGCGAGCCGGCCCGCAGCGTCCGGTGGAAGCCCGAGCCGTGCGAGGGCCAGAGGCAGGGCCTGGTCGTACCAATCGGGTGCGGCGGCCAGGAGACGGTCCGGCCGGTCGCTGCGCTCGGGACGCAGCTCGGCGCCAAAGGTGCGAGCGAAGAGGCTGCGCCAGTACGCGTCCGGCGCCGCCCTGGCAGGCCCAAGCCGCACCGCCCAGAGCGCGGCCGTCTCCAGCGCCTGCGCGACCGCCCGCTCTACCCGCCGCCGCGCCGCCGCATCACGCGCATGGACCAGGGTGGAGGGCTGGCAGAACCGGGCCCAGATCGTGGTGTCCAGCCCGCCGGGACGGAGACGCCGCTCGAACTGGCCGAGGCGCATCACCGCCACCTTGGCCCGGATCTCGCCTCCGGGCCCCGGGCTGCGCCAGTGCAGCACGGTCGGCGGCAGCAGCGCATTGAGCAGTGCGGCCAGCGCCCGGCCGTGGAAGGCGCGGTGGCCGCTGGTCAGCACATAAAGGTCGAGCAGGCCCGTCGGGTCGTCCTCGCGCCGGCAGGCGCCGTAGAACAGCACCGCCTCGACCGCCCCGCCACCATGCCGGGCAATGATGTTCTCCGCCACTCGCATGGCCGCAGCGGTGCCGGGCCCCGGTTCGGACGGCACGGCCAACTCGGCCGCCACCAGCGCCTCCAGCGCGTCTCGGCCGGGTGTGATCATGGTGCGACGAAGCCCATCCGGCATGGGGCGGAGAGCAGGACTCCGTCCGGGCCCGGCTCGAACACCTCGCCATCCAGGACGAAAGGCACCTCAAGCCTGATGGCGAGCTGCGCCGCGTGGCCGCTGCGATAGCCCGAGGCCGGCATCCAGGGGGCCGGCCGGCCGCGCCAGGCAGCGAGGAGCGCCCTCCCCAGCCGGCGCGGCGGAGCCGCGACGTCGAGCCAGTGGAGCGGCCCGGGACCTTCCCCCCAGAAGGGCCAGAGGCCGAGCATCAGCCGGTCGAGCGGGGTGGCGAGCAGCAGGAACCGGCGCCCCTCCGCCGGCGGGCCGCCATCCGCGGCTACCACCATCGGCGCACCGCGGCGCAGCGGATCGGCGCGGTCCAGCCCCGCCCGCAGCGCCACCCCCGCCAGGGCAAGCCCGACCGCCAGGCGGTCATGGACGCCCCGGCCGTGCAGCCGCGCATCGGCGAGGCGCTTGGCCTCGGTGAAGGCGCCGGCGCCGAATAGCAGTCCGCGCAGCGGCGCCGCTCCGGCCAGGCCGGGCCGGGTCACCTCGAGCACCGGCAGCACCCGGCGGCGCAGCGCTCCGTGCCGCGCGGCCTCGAGCAGGCGCGTCAGGCCGGCATCCCCGATGCCCGCCGTACCCACGGCGCGCGCCGCCAGGTTCGTCTTGCCCGCCGCCAGCAGGGCGATCTCCGGCCGGGGGCGCGAGCCGAAAGCCGCCGGCAGCGCGGTCAGCACCTCGCGCAACGTGCCGTCGCCGCCCTGCACCGCCAGCAGGTCCACGCCCCGCGCGGCGAAATCCGCCAGCGCCGCCCGGAGCTCGGCGGGGGTCCCGGGCTCGGCCCGGGGCAGCGTCCTCGCCTGCGGGCCCAGGCGAATGCGGCCCTCGCGGAAGGCGCGGCTCAGCGGATTGCTGATGAGGCCGATGCGGCGGCCTCCAGGCGGCGGATGGCCTGCGCCGGCCGACCTGGGCACGCAGTCGGCCCCGCCACCCGCCTCCGGGGAACGGCCGTCGGCAGAGCCGAGGTCGAGGGGGCTCATCCCTCGAGCCAGGACCGCAGCGGCGCCCGGCGCCGCCTGAGACCCGCCTGCACCGTCACCACCGCCTGCTCGATGCAGCCGAAGGCGGTCCAGGCTGTCACCGCCAGGATGCCGAGATCCGGGCGGCCGAACAGCGTGGCCAGGGTCAGCAGCACCAAATTCGGGTTGCGGCGCGCGATCACCAGCCGGAACAGGCTGTCGAAGCGGCGCCAGACATGGATCTCCATGCGGTACAGCGCGAGGAAAAGCCCCTCCTGCAAACGCTGCAGCACATAGCCGCCGAAGACCACCGCCCCGACCGCCACCGGGTAGGCAAGCGGCAGGCCCACCGCGCCCAGCCCCATGATCCAGGCCAGCCACCAGAAGGGCGGGTGGATCAGGTCAATGGCATGGTCGAAGGCGTTGCCGAAGGGCGTGGAGGTCAGCGTCACCCGCGCCAGCTTGCCGTCCACCGTGTCGAGGAAGGTCATCACCCAGGCGGCGAGCAGCCCCGGCAGGTAGGCGCCCTGGGCGAACCACCAGAGCGCCAGGAAAACCAGCACGAGGCTCGCCAGGGTGACCTGGTTCGGCGTGATGCCAAGCGCGGCGCAGGCCCGCACCACCTGAAAGGCGGGCCACGGCCAAATATGCTTGGTGACGAAGTCGGTGACGCCCTTGTAGGAGCCGCCGAACATCACCCATTCCACCGTGGCGCGGGTCTCCGGGGCGAGGCGCAGCAGATAGGGCGTGCCGCGCTTGCGCAGGGCGCGGTTGTAACTCCCGGCCAGCTCCCCTAGCCGGAGCGGCGGCAGCCCGGCAAAGGCGGGGTCGCAGGCATCCCGGCCTTCCGCCAGCGCCGCGGCGACGGCCGCGGCCGGCATGCGCGCCGGCAGGTGCGCGGCGACCGGCCTGCCGTCTTCGGGCCGGCAAAGCAGCGCCGCCGGCGTGCGGGCGAGGCCGGCCACCAAAGCAGCATCATAGACATGGTCCGCCCGCATCAGCAGCAGCGCGCCCGCTGCGGGCGCGTTGTCCCAGGGCGCGATTTCGGTGATGCCGGCCCGGCCCAGGGCGCGGCGCAGCAGGGCGGAGCCGGGCATGCTCCAGACGGGGACGGGCGCCTCCCCGATGAGCCGCGCCGCGGGCGGGTGGGAGGGTTCTGGCGCCAACGCCACGGCCGGGGGAGAATGGTCCGGCTCATGCCCTTCGCCCTTGCGCATCTGTCCGATCTGCACCTTCCGATCCCTGCCGGCGCATTGCGCCCCTGGCGGCAACTCGCGGGAAAGCGCTTGCTGGCCTATCTCGCCTGGCGGCGCAAGCGCCGGTGGGCGGTCCCGGCCGAGGCCCTGCTGACCGATCTGGCGGCCGCAGCGGCGGACCATGTCGTGGTCACGGGCGACCTCACCAACCTGGCCTTGCCGGCCGAGTTTGCCGCCTCCCGGGACTGGCTCGCGGCGCTCGGCCCACCGGATCAGGTTACGGTGGTGCCGGGAAACCACGATGCAACCGTCGCAGTCCCCTGGGAGCGCGGCGCCGGAGTCTGGCAGGCCTGGATGACGGATGCCGCCGGGGAGCCAGGCGCCCCGCTCTTCCCCTTCCTGCGGCGTCGGAGCCCGCTGGCGGTGATCGGCCTTTCCTCCGCCGTGCCGACCCCGCCGGGCTCCGCCCGAGGATGGCTGGGCGCGGCCCAGCTTACCCGCCTGCCGGCGCTGCTCGACGCCGCGGCAAGGGAGGGCCTGTTCCGCGTGCTGCTGGTGCACCATCCCCCATTCGTCGGGCCGGGGGGCCGCCGCAAGGCCCTGAGCGACCGGGAGGGGCTGCGCGCCGTGCTCGCCCGCCACGGGGCGGAGCTGGTGCTGCACGGCCACCACCACCGCACCCTGAGCGGGGAACTCCCGGGCCCGTCCGGGCCGATCCCGGTGCTGGGCGCCCCGCAGGCGCTGGCCGGAGGAGGTGCCCAGCCCGGCTGGTCTCTTCTCCGTATCGCCCGGGATGGACCGGGCTGGCGCGTGGAGGTGACGGAGCGCGTCCCGGATCCCGTCAGCGGCGCCTTCCGTGACGGCCAGCACCGGACGCTGCGCCTTGCTGCCGCCCGGCCGGCGCAGGGTGTCGTGCGCCCGGCGGCTGGCCAGCTCAGTAGCGGAGCGTGATCGTCAGCTGCGATCCGCCCGGCGGGACCGTGAAACGGACATCCCCGAAGGATGGCAGGCCGGCCAGGGTCGGCGCATCGTTCGAGAAGCCGTAGCCCTCGGCGGGTAGGCCGATCAGGGTGCGGTTGAAGTCGTGGTCGTCATTCTCGTCGTGATACACGGCAATGGCGCAGTCGCCGGGCGCGGAGAGCGCGAAGCAGGCCTCGACGGCGGAGGCACGCAGCGGAATGCGCTGCCGCGCCAGCTTGCCGGTGCGGGCCAGGAAGGCTTCCCGCCGCGATCCGTAGAGGGTGATGGTAACATTGCCTGCCACCCGCCGCGCTCCGGTGACGGTCACCTGCAGCCGTGGCCCCGCCGGCGCATCCGGCGCGGCGCAGGCCGTCACCTGGGGCTCGGCCGCACCGGCCCGCAGTGTGACGCCGAGCAACACCAGCGTCGCGACCAGCCAGGCTGCGAGGCCATCCCATCTCTCGTGCGGTGGGCGCCGCCGCGCCGGGTGTGCCGGTGCCTGCCACCGGATTGGCGGCGTCGCCGCCCTGCACCTATAGTCCGGCCCCAGCGGGGCGACGCGGCGCATGCGGCCGAGGCCCGCCGGATCCTCTGACCACACCGATTGTGCGAGATCCCGCATGCCGAGTTCCACGCTCACCAAATTCGGCTATCCCGCCACGCTCATCGGCGAGTCCGAGCATTGGACGGTGCTGCTTCGGCCGCAGCAGGTCACACTCGGCTCCCTCGTGCTGGTCTGCCGGGAGCCGGTCACTCGCTTCGGGGCGGTCAGCCCGGCGGCGTTCGCCGGCCTGCAGGCGATTGTGGCGCAGGTCGAAACCATGTTGCAGTGCTACGTCCGGTACGAGAAGATCAACTATCTCATGCTAATGATGGTGGATCCTGACGTCCATTTCCACGTCATTCCCCGGTATCAAGGGGAGCGTTGCCACGGGCCGGACAGCTTTCCGGATGCCGGCTGGCCTGGCCCGCCACTGCTGGCCCAGGCGGTCGAGCCGCACACTTCGCTGCGCGACGACATCACCAGGCAACTGCGCAGGCTCTGGGCCAAGCCATCGGCGTGAGCGGGAGCCTCGCCTTCAGCCGGGACCGCGGCCGCCCGGTCGGCAGTACCCTCGTCACCTGCTACATGCTTCGCCTGCTGGCGAAGCCGCTGGCCGGCACGTTGCTGCTGGTGCTGCCGGCCCTGTTGCTGGAGCGGCTGCTGCGCCTGTTCGACCTGTTGGCCGGTGCCGGCAGCCCGGCCGCCTCGATCGTCCAATTGCTGCTCTATCTCGTTCCCCACTACCTCGGCTTGGCCATGCCGGCGGCGCTGTTCATCGCGGTCTATGCCGTGGTGGCGCAGCTGAGCCGGGACCAGGAGCTGGATGCGCTGCAGGCCACGGGCCTGTCCCTGGCGCAACTCAGCCGGCCCTTCCTGGCCGTCGGGCTGCTCTGCGCCGTGCTCGGTATCGGGCTTTACGGCTATGTCCAACCACTCAGCCGCTATGCCTACCGCGCCGCCTTTCACGCCCTGACCCATGCCGGCTGGAACGCGACGCTGGTGCCCGGGGAATTCGTGCCGGTCAGCCGGCATAGCACGGTCACCGTGGACCGCCGTAATCCCGCGGGCGGGCTCCTGTATGGCATCGTCGTGCATGAGCGGCGCGGGGATGGCACCGAGGTGTTGACCACCGCAGCCAAGGGGCGGCTTCTGCTCGACCGCGCCCAGAGTGAACTGCTGGTCGAGCTGGAGCATGGCCGACAACTCATCCTGGCGCCCGACGGCCGCGTCACGACGCTCGATTTCACCGCCTCCTCCCAGTCCCGACCGTTCGTCCAGAGGCTGCCGGTCTTCCGGCTGCGCGGCGCCGACGAGCGGGAGCTCACCCTCGACGAGCTCTGGGCGGCGCAGCACTCGCCCGACCCGCCGGTGGCACCTGCCCGCCTCGCCGGCGAGCTGCATGGCAGGCTGGTCCGCGCCGCCTCGCTCCTCGTCCTGCCGCTTCTGGCCATGCCCATGGGGCTGGCGGCGAAACGCACGCGGCGCTTTCTCGGCATCCTGCTCGCGGCGGTAATCCTGGTAGTCTACCAGCAGGCCCTGCAGCTCCTGGAGGCGCTGGGCGATGTAGGACGCATCGATCCGCGGCCAGCGCTTTGGGTCACCCTCCTGCTCTTCGCCGGCTTCGCCGCCACGGTGTTCCGCCATGGAAACCGGCATCCAGAGGAGGGCGCCTTCGACGGGCTGCTCGCAGCGCTGGACCATGGCACCAGCGCCGCCACGGAGTGGTTGTCGCACCGGCTGAGGCGCTCCGCGTGACCTTGCAGCGATATCTGAGCCGCCTGCTCCTGGGACGGATGCTCATGGTGCTGCTCGGCCTGGCCGCGCTGCTGCAACTCCTCGACCTGTTCGACAGGGCGAGCGAGGTGCTGGCGCATGGCGGGATGGCGGACATCGCCCGCTACACCCTGCTGCGCCTGCCGACGTTGCTGGGCCAGTTGATTCCCCTGGCCGTGCTGGTCGGGGCCATTCTCACCTTCCGGCGCCTCGCGGGGATGCTGGAAATCACGGCGCTGCGGGCGGCCGGCGTGGGCGCATGGCACCTCCTCAGGGCTCTCGTGCCCGCCTGCGTGATTGCCATGGGGCTGCAGCTTGCTCTGCACCTCGGCGTCGTGCCGCGCAGCGAGCGGGCGCTGGCGGATTGGTGGGATGGCCGCAGCAATTCGGGGGGAGCCGTCGCCACGGCGCCACGGCTTTGGCTGCGAACAGGCCGCGACATCCTCAGCGTGGAAGCCGTCTCGCTGGACGGCAGGCGGCTCGAGGGGGTGCTTCTCATCCGCCGTGACGCCGAGGGGCGGGCGGTGCTGCAGGTCGATGCACGCCATGCGACGCATGGTCCGCAAGGCTGGCTACTCGAGGACGCACGAATCGCCCGGCCGGGTATTCCTCAGACCATGGCAGCGCAGACCTTTACCTGGCCGGAGGGGCCGCCCCCCCTCCGACTGCGGGAAGCCTCGCGGCCAACCGAAGCGCAAACGCTTGGCCAGATATTCGCCGGCTTGCGGGGCGAAGGCGTGGTCACGCACGGCAGCGCCTTCTACGCCACGCGGGTGCAGGCCCTTCTGGCTGTGTTCGCAACACCTGCTCTCATGCTGCTTCTCTCGCTCCCGGCGGCGTTCGGCCTGCCGCGGCAGGATGGCGCCGGCTGGCGGGCGGTGGCTGGACTCGTGCTCGGCCTCGGCTATCTCGTCACCGGCGGTCTGCTGACCGCTCTGGGGGAAGCGGGCGCTCTCCCACCGGCCATCGCCGTCTGGACGGCGCCGGCCTGCTTCGCCATAGCGGGCTTCTGGCTGCTCTGGCGCGAGGAATTCTGAAGGCAATTCACCGCGCGGACGGAACGGATGGAAAGTTGACGTGGCATGTACGGGCGCTGGCGTGGCGGCAGAAGCTTTGATCTCGGACGCATGACCCTTGGGGAGCTGGTGGGCGCCTATGCCACGCATCCGGCGATCCATCTCTACCTCCTCCTTGCGATCCTGAGCGGCGGTGTTGCCCTGGCCTGGGGCATGCAGGCGGCAACGCCAAGACCGCTGCTTGCGGTGCTCGCCACCCTCCTGGCCTATCCGCTGGCTTGGTACCTCATTCACCGTTTCATCTTGCACTCGCGTTTCCTCTACCGCTCGCCGTTGACGGCAGCGCTCTGGAAGCGCATCCATTTCGACCATCATCAGGATCCGCACCGGCTGGACGTGCTGTTCGGCTCTCCCCTGACGACGGTGCCGACCGTCCTCGCCATTCTGGTGCCGCTCGGCTGGTTGGTGGGGGGCGGGCCCGCGGGCGCGGCGGCGGCCATTTGCGCCGGCTTCCTGATCACCTGCGTCTACGAATTTTGCCACTGCATCCAGCACCTCAACTTCCGGCCGAAGAGCCGCCTGTTTCGGCGGATGAAGGAGTTGCACCTGGCGCACCACTTTCACGACGAGGCCGGCAATTACGGCATCACCAGCTTCGTCGTGGATCGGGCCTTCGGCACCTATTACGCCGAGGCACGGCAAAGGGTGCGTAGCCCGCATGTCTTCAACCTGGGCTACGACCGAGCCGAGGCGACGCGCTTCCCCTGGGTGGCACAGCTGACCGGTGCGCCGCCGCGCGACCGTCCGGCCCGGCCGGGCGAGTGGGCGTGACCCGCCCCGCGGCGATGGCATCCGCCATCGAGATCCTGCCGGTGCAGGACCGGTCCACGCTCGAGCGTTTCATTGGCCTGCCGCATGCCCTGCTCCGCCACGATCCCGCCTGGGTGCCGCCCCTGCTCGCCGAGCGCCGCGCGGCGCTGTCGCCGAAGCGGAACCCCTGGTTCCGTCACGGCGAGGCAGGATTCTGGCTCGCGCGCCGGGATGGACGGGATGTCGGTCGCATCAGCGCGCAGGAGGACCGGCTGGCGTGCGACCCGGATGGCTCGCGCCTCGCGCATTTTGGGCTGCTCGCCGCGGAGGATGATGCGGCTGTCTTCGCCGCCCTGCTGGCAGCAGCCGAGCATTGGGCAATGGTGCGGGGCCTGCGCCGGATGCGCGGCCCCTTCAGCCTCTCGATCAACGAGCAGGCGGGGCTGCTCGTTTCGGGATTCGACGCGCCGCCCATGCTGATGATGCCGCATGACCCGCCCTATGCCGGCCCCCATCTGGAGGCGTCGGGCTACCGAAAGGCGCGGGACCTCCTCGCCTATCTCTGCGAGACCTCCGGTCGATTGCCGCCCGCGGCGGCGGCGATCCTGGCCCGCGGCCTGCCGCCCGGCGTTGTGCTTCGCCCGCTGCGCCGGGCCGCGCTGCGCGAGGAGGTCGCGGCGCTGATCGACATCTTCAACGATGCCTGGTCCGGGAATTGGGGCTTCATGCCCTTCACCGCGGAGGAGGTTGCGCATCTGGCCAAGGAACTGCAGCCTCTGCTGCATGAAAGGCTGGTCTGGTTCGCCGAGGTGGCGGGGCGGCCCGCCGCCTTTGTCGTCTGCCTGCCGAACCTGAACGAGGCGATCCGCGACCTTTCCGGCCGGCTGCTGCCTTTCGGCTGGGCGCGGCTCCTCTGGCGGCTGAAGGTCGCCGGCGTGGGGACGGCCCGCGTGCCGCTAATGGGCGTTCGTCGCAACCTGGGCGTCGGGCTCCTCGGGCGGGTGCTGCCGCTCTTCCTGGTGGAGGCGCTGCGGCGGGAGGCGCTGGCACTCGGCATTCGCCGTGTCGAGATGTCCTGGGTGCTGGAGGACAACCAGCCCATGCGGCGTCTGGCGGAAGCGCTGGACGGCCGCCTCTATAAGACCTACCGCGTCTACGAGAAGGTGCTGGCAAGGTGAGGAAGGGCGTGACCGCTTTGGTGCTGGCCGGGCAGCGCGGCGGCATGCCGGACCCGATGGCGGTTGCGGCCGGCGTTTCGCACAAGGCGCTGCTGCCGGTGGCCGGTGTGCCGATGCTGCTGCGGGTGACCGCAGCGCTACGTGCGACACCTGGGGTGGGCCGCATCATCGTCGCCATCGAACATCCCGAGGCGACGCTGGCCGGGCTTGCAGGGCTGGAGGATGTCGTGCTGCGCCCGGCCGGGGCGAGCCCGGCCCGGAGCGTGGCAGCGGCCTTCGCCGAGTTCGGCGCGCCGATGCTGGTCACCGCCGCCGATGCTCCCCTGCTGACACCGGCAATGGTGACGCGTGTCCTGAGCGCTACGCCGCCGCAAGCCGCGGCGGCTGCCGCCGTAGCACGGGACCGGACGGTGCTGGCCGCCTTTCCGACGACGCGACGGACCTGGCTGCGCTTCCGGGACGGGGCATTCAGCGGGTGCAATCTGTTTTTGCTGGCGGCGCCGGAGGCGAGCGGCGTGGTTGCCTTCTGGCAGCGGCTGGAGCAGCGGCGTAAGCAGCCATGGGCCATGATGCGGCTGCTAGGCCCCTTGCTGTTGCTGCGCTTCGTGCTCGGGCGCCTGACCTTGCGGGCGGCATTGGACGCGCTGGAACGGCGCTGCGGCGCGCGGCTCGCGGCTGTAGAGATGCCCTTCGGCGCTGCGGCGGTGGATGTGGACAAGCCGGCCGATCTTGTCCTGGCGGAGGCGGCGTTAAATCCGGCAGGGGGTACCCTGCTGGCCGTGCCGCTCCGTGACGGAATGGCCAGGCCCGGCTGACCATTCTCTCTGGGCCGCGCAGTCGAGGTGTACGATCGCATGACCCGAGGCGCGAAGCTGATCTCCAGATACGTCGCCTCTCAGCCATCCTTGCTGCCTCCCCGAGGAGCCCGGCTATCCGACGGTCAGAGGCGAGTGGGCACTCCTCTGCATCGCCCACACCCCCGCCGAGAAGCAGGTGATCGACCGCTCGCATCGCCATGCCAGTTCTCCACCGGGATTTCGTGCCCGGGGACGGGGATATCAGTTCAGTCCACCCGTATGGCCGGACGGATGCGCGCGTTGATGCGGTCTACCAGCCAAAGCAGACTGCCATGCCAGAAGCCGTGCAGGCGGGCCTGATGGCTCCGGTACAGCATCGCGTGTCCGAGCTGGGCTACGCGGCCACGGATGAATCCACCCTTGAAGAACCCGAACTTGCCGAGCGATCCGTAGGCATCGAAGCCGCCAAGGGACACCAGCGAGCCGAAGTCGCGATAGGTGAAGTTGGGCACAGGCCGGGCTGTCAGCAGGTCGGGCATCCACCTCGCCAGGTAACGTGCCTGCTGGTGCGCGACTTGCGCCGTCGGCGGCAGTGGCCGCGCCTGCCCTTGAAGAGTCAGGCTGGAGCAATCACCCAGGGCGTAGATGTTCTCATCGCGCGTCGTGCGGAGCGTCGGTCCGACCACCACCTGATGCGCGCGCGTCATCTCCAGCCCGTCGAGGCGGGCCAGGAGGTCGGGGGCCTTGACCCCGGCGGCCCAGACCTTGAGCCCGGCTTCCACCAGGCTGCCATCCGAAAGCCGGAATCCCTCCGGCTCGACCGCCATTACCTTGGCGCCGACCTTTACGGCGATGCCGAGCTCCTCAAGGCGTACTCGCGTGGCCTGAGCGATCCGATCCGGAAAAGCGGCAAGCAGACGGTCGCCGCTTTCGATGAGAACCACGCTGAGCTTCCGCGACATGTCCCTGGCGCCGTAGTATTCCGCAAGGGTCGCGAGCTGGATCAGCTCGGCCGCAAGTTCCACCCCCGTCGCGCCACCTCCGACGATGCCGATCGCCAGAGGCTTGTCCTCCGTGGCCGATTGCAGGATGCGGAGGCGGATCTCGTCGTTGAAGTCAATGGCCTGGCGGCGTGAGTCGATGGTGCGGCAATGCTCCCTCACGCCGGGGGTGCCGAAGTCGTTCGCCTCGCTGCCCAGCGCCAGGACGAGCGTATCGTAAGGAATGTCCCGGGCATGGAGCAGTTCCTGCCCCTGTGCCGACAGCCAAGGCGCCAGCAGGACGTGCCGAGCCCCGCGGTCGATACCCAGCACCTCGCCCGGTTGGAAGACGAAGCCGTGGCTCCGCGCCTGCGCCACGTAAGCCGTCTGCTGCTGATAGACGTCGCGCGTGCCGGCGGCAATCGTGTGCAGCATCGGCTTCCAGACATGGGCTGTCTCGCGATCGATCAGGGTGACCTTGAGCTGCCTTTCGCCGACGGCCCGACCCGCGAGCCGCGTGGCGACCTCGATCCCGGCGACACCACCGCCCAGGACGACGACATGGTGCGTCTCCGCCATATCAGCAGGCCGACCAGCCGCTGTCTGACGACAGCACGGCCACTTCCGCGGCTCGCGGCACGCCGTCCATGATGCCAGCCATATTGGCGAATGCGTCCACGCGGCCGGCGCAGGCCTCGACGATCCTCCGCACGACCTCCTCGCGGCAGATATCGCCGGCCATCGCCAGGAGAGTGCCGCCCGCCTTCTCCCGCCCGAACCCCGCCAAGCGGTTCTCATCGATGTCGGTGGCGACGACGCGGGCGCCCTCTTGAAGAAGCCGCGCGGCGGTGGCCCGGCCGATTCCCGAGCCGGTGCCTGTGACGATGGCCGTCTGTCCAATAGATCTCTTCGGTACGAACTGCATGAAAGGCCTCCTCATTCATGGACGCAGCAGCTCCGGATGAGGCGGCTCATCGCAGGAACAGCCGGAACCGGTGGAGCGAGAACGGGAACAGCCCGGCTCCGATCCCGATGAGGGCAGTGAATTGCGGCCGCATGGTGAACTGGATGACCTCCGGCATACTCTCCCGCGGCGTGACGCCGCCGGACAGCACCGAACACGGCGGTATGGCTCAAAGGCACCGATTTCATCCTACCTCCTGGTCGTTTGCCTTGGCGCCCCGGCCGGTCGTTTCGGACTAGGTGGCGCGGTCGGGTTGCCAGTGGCGATCCGGCGGGAGAGCCAGCTCAGCGCCTGCGAGGTGCTGTCGACCTGGTCGTCATGCGCACCATCTAGGAAGCCCAGGAGCTCGGCGACATGCTCGGCAAGCCAAGGGGCTTTCCGGGGCAGCAGCACCTGGCCGGCCTGGAATTTTGGAGCCTGCGTGAGCAGGCGGGCCGCCTTGTCGAACTGCGGTCGCCAGAGAATAGGCCGCACCGGGCTGTGCAGGCGCATCTTAGCGCCGCACGGCCGATGTCGGTCACCTCGGCGAGGGTCGCGTGGGCGCCGCGCAGCACGCTCGTCGCCTCGATGCGGCGGCCCAGCTCCGGCACGTCAAAGCGCCCCTGAGCGACAGCGCACGCATCACGCTTTAGCCTTTCAACTCGCGCGCTGCGGCGAGCAGCGCCGGCGCGATACGGCGTTCGAACTCCGCCATGCGGAGATCGGAAGCGTGGGCGGCGATGTTGATGGCGCCGATCGGCTTCCCCGCATTGTCGGTAACGGCAGCGGCGGCAACCGTCTCGGTCAGCAGCCATTCCTGGGACTGCACCGCGTAGCCTTTCGCCCGAGCCTTCCGCACCTCTTCCAGGATGGCGTCGGGGTCGGTCTTGGTGTGCGGCGTGAACGCCCGCCGGTCGGAGGCGGTGATGATCCGCAGCGCCTCGGCCTCGTCCAGGCAAGCCAGCATGGCGCGGCCGCCGGCGGAGCAGAATTGGGGCACCCGCCGCCCGACGAGCGCCGGCCTGACGGCCTCGCGCTTCGCCTGCATCCGGATGACGTAGAGAATGAAATCGCCATCCGGCAGCACCAGGTCGACCCGCTCCCCCACCGCCTGCCGTAGATCGACCAGCACCGGTACAGCGCGGTCCGTCAGCGGATGGCTGCGCAGGAACCAGAAGGACAGGTCCAGCAGCCGCCGCCCGAGCGAATAGCGCCGCGTCGTCGGCTCCTGCTCGAGATAGCCGAGATCCCGCAGCGTCCGGGTGAATCGCTGCACCGCGCTTTTGTCCAGCCCGGTCGCCGCGGCGATGTCGCTGAGGTTGAGGAAGCGGTCGCGCTCGCGGAACGCCTCCAGCACCTGGAAGGCCTTGATGATGGACCGGACATTCGGCGGCTTCGCCACCGGCTCAGCCGCGGCAGTCCGGCCATCGGAATTGCTGTTGACTCGCATCGGACCGTTCCCAATGATCGGATTGCGATGCGGAATAGCATATCGCATTGTGATACGCCAGCTCGTCCGCTTCGGCGTGGAGCGGGCGGGGTCCGCGATCGGCTGCAGCCACGCCCGGGGTGTGGGCAGCTCACCTGGCCGGAGGGAGAAGCACCCGTGCAGCTTGAGGATGATCAGCTCGCCGCCTATCGCAGGGATGGCTATCTCTGCTTTCCCAACATGCTCTCGACGGCGGAAATTGCCCTGCTGCAGGAGGAGCTGCCACGGCTCCTCGCGCAGGATGGACCGCAGGTGCGGCGCGACGAGTCCGACAAGCCGCGCATCGTCTACGCACCGCATCTGACGAGCGAGCCGTACCGCACCCTCAGCCGGCTGCGCCGCCTCCTGGAGCCGGTGGAGCAGATTCTCGGCGAAGCGGCCTATGTCTATCAGAGCCGGGTGAATCTGAAGCTGCCTTTCCTGGGCGATGCCTGGTCCTGGCACCAGGATTTCAGCGCCTGGCACCGCGGCGACGGGCTGCCGCTGCCGCGCGCCGTGATGACCGCGGTCTTCCTGGAGGATTGCACCCCGGCGAACGGGCCTCTGCTGGTCGTTCCGGGCAGCCAGCGCGACGGGCTGGATGAGATCCTGGCGCGCGAGAAGCCGGTCGAGGGCTACAAGGCCGAGCGCATTCCGGTGGAGGTGCTGCAGGAGTGCGCCGAACAGAGCGGCATCCGCGATCTCTCGGCACCTGCCGGCACGGTCGCCTTCATCCACCCGACGCTGCTGCACAGCTCCGGACCGAATCTCACCCCCTGGTCCCGGCCGATCTTCTACCTGCTCTACAACGCGGTTTCGAACCTGCCGCAATGGAGCAAGCGCGCCTGGTTCATGAACAATCCGGACACCTCGGCGCTGGCGGCGGTCGATGACGATGCGCTGCTGCGTGCCGCTCCCGCGGTCGCCTAGCGCCATGCCACGCCGCGCCGGAACGACCGGCCGGGCATGGGTGCCGCCGGGGTCACGGCGCGCAGGCTGCCGCCCGGGCGGGCCGCGAGGCTGCGCCACATCCCTGCGCCCCGCCGGCGAAATGCTGCGAAGAGGATGCGACCGTGCCGACCGGTAGCCCGAAATACCGCCTGCAGCTCATCCAGGCCTTCAGCCTCTCGGAGAATTCCGGCTACCAGATGCGCCCCATGCGTGGACCGAAGGAGTCCATGCTGATGAACTACACGGCGGTGGCGCCGCTTCTGGCGGATGCCGAATGGGAGATGCATCCCGGCCCGCTGACGCCGCATGGCGACTGGCCGGTGGAGACGCGCGAGGAATTCCACCTGGTGGGCGCCGCCCGGCTGCCGATCGTGCGGCAGGCCTGTGAGAGCGGTAAATACAACGGTATCGTCCTGCTTGGCGGCGGCGATCCGGGCTTTCCGGAGGCGCAGGAGATCGCCCGGCGCTACGGCATTCCGGTGACGGCCTGCGCCAGCGCGCAGATGCAGGTGGCGTCGATGCTGGGCAGCCGCTTCAGCATCATCGACATCTCCGAGGCGCACAACATGCGGATGCACAGCCTGGTCGTGCAGTACCGCTTCGCCGATCGCTGCGCCTCCATCCGCAACATCAACTTCCCCCTGCCGCGGCCGAACCATACCGAGCCGCGTCCGGTGCATCTGGAAAAGGCGCGGTTCGAGCGCGACGGGCGCTGCGACATGCTCGACGCCGCGGTGGCCGAGTCGATAGCGGCGATCGAGGAGGATGGCGCCGAGGTGCTGATGCTCGGCTGCTCCGGCGCCTATTGGATGCAGGCGCCCCTGCAGCAGCGGCTGCGGGAGCAGGGCTGGGAGGTGCCGGTGCTGGAGGGCTATCGCTGCGCCATCCAGCAGGTGAAGCTGCTCATCGGCCTCGGTCTCGACGTCAGCGGCCTTGCCTTCCCCAGCGATCTGCCCCGCAGGTGGCGGCGGAAGAAGCTGCTGTAGGAGCGCCGGGATGATGCCCCCGTCCGTAGCCGGCCAGCCGCAGCCGCCACTCGTCCTGCTGTTGGGCAGGGGCTCGCCCTTCGCCGCGGCGATCGAGCGCCGCCTCGCCGCCGAGGGCTACCGCGTGGCGCTGCAGGATGCCGCGGCCGCACCCGATGAGGAGGTGTCGCCTGCGGCCATCGTCTTCGCCCCGAAGGTACCGCGCGCCACGGGCCTGGCGGAGACGGTGGTCGAGGAGGCGCTGCTGGAATTGGAAGAGGCGCTGGTGGCGCCGACGCTCGTGGTGCGCGACCTGGTGGCGCGCCGCGGGCCGGATCGCGCCAGCCGGCTGCTCATGGTGGTCGATTGGGCGGTGACCGGCCCGCCGGGCGCCACCGCGGCGGCCGCGGCGATGGGCGGGCTGGTTGGGCTGGCGCGGAGCTGGGCGCTGGAATTCGCCCCGCTCGGCGTGACCGCCAATATCGTGCTCGTCGGCCCCGATGCCGACCCCGCGGCGCCGGCGCGGGCCTTGCCGACCCTGGTGCGGCCGCCCTCGGCCGAGGATGTGGCGCATGCCGTCGCCTTCTTCCTGGACCCGCGGGCGGGCAGCGTCACCGGCCAGGTCCTGGCGGTCTGTGGTGGCCGCAGCGCCGCCGCCATGCCCGTGTGACCGGAGAGCCCGCCATGGATCCCGCCCAGAGAGTGCTTGTCACCGGCGTCGCCACCGGCATCGGCCGTGCCATCGCCGAGCGCCTGACCGCCGATGGCTATGCGGTGCTCGGCCTCGACATCGATGCGGCCGTTCCGGACGGCCTGGCCGGCTTCGCACAGGCCGATGTGACGGACCCCGCCGCGACCCGCGCGGCGCTTGCCCGGCTGCTGGAAGGCGGGCCGATCACCCGGCTGGTGAACAATGTCGGCTCCTCCCGCCGCGAATACATCGCCGATGCGACGGCGGAGACGCAGCGCTGGCTGGTCCGGCTCAACCTCGGCAGCGCGATGCTCTGCGTGCAGGCGGTGCTGCCGGGGATGCGCGCGGCGGGGTTCGGCCGCATCGTCAACATTACCAGCCGCGCCGTCTTCGGGCGGGAAACCCGCAGCGCCTATGCCGCAACGAAGGCGGCGCTCGCCGCCCTCACCCGTTCCTGGGCGCGGGAATTCGCCGCCGCGGGCATCACCTGCAATGCCGTCGGGCCGGGCATGATCAACACCGACCTGTTCCGCCGCAACAACCCGGCGGATGCACCCGATGTCACCCGCCTGACCGGCGGCGTGCCGATGCGGCGCATCGGCGAGCCTGCCGAGATTGCCCAGGCGGTCGCGCATTTCCTGGAGGCACGAAGCAGCTACGTCACGGGCCAGATGCTGTTCGTCTGCGGCGGCCTGTCGCTCGGGCCGTTGGAGCCCGGCCGCAACGCCGAGTTGGAGGCGGCGGACAGGCTGGGCTGATGCTGCCACGGGCGCCTCCGCGCCCGCGGCCACAAGAAGGAACGGGCCGCCAAGGCCCCCGGAACAGGAGCACGGCAAACCCTGACAGTGACGGAGAGTCCAATGCGTATTGGCAGGCGTGCCCTGATGACCCTGGCGGCCGCAACCACAGCCCGCCAGGCCCTGGCACAGGAGGATGAGTATCCGTCCAGGACCATCCGGCTGGTCGTTCCGCGCGCGCCCGGCGGCGGCTCCGACATCATCGCGCGGCTGCTGACGCCATCGCTCAGCGCCAGGCTTGGCCAGACGGTGGTCGTGGAGAACCGGTCGGATGCAGCGGCCGTCATCGGCACCGAGCTGGTCTCGCGCGCCAGGCCGGATGGCTACACGCTGTACCTCGCCGACAACGCCTTCTACTTCAACCCATCGATCCAGCCGAACCTGCCCTATGACACGCTGCGCGACTTCAGCGCCGTGACGATGCTGGCGCAGGGGCCGGTGATCCTCATCGTGAATGCGGCGGTGCCGGCGCGCAACCTGGCCGAGCTGGTGGCCCTGGCGAAGGCGCAGCCGGGCACGCTGACCTTCGCCTCCGGCGGCATCGGCTCTTCCACCCATTTCGCCGGCGTGCTGCTGAACCTGCAGGCTGGCATCGATACCACGCATGTGCCCTTCCGTTCCTCCGGCCCGGCCCTCAGCGCCCTGCTCTCCGGCCAGGTGACGATGCAGTTCGGCGGCATCAGCTCGGCGCGAAAGCTGATCGAATCCGGCGAGATCCGTGCGATCGCCCTGACCGGCGAGGCGCGCGACCCGTCCATGCCCGATGTGCCGACCTTCACCGAAGCCGGGGTCTCCGGCGTGGACGTCAACAGCTACTGGGGCATGCATGCGCCGGCGAACACGCCGCTCGCCATCCGCCGCAAGCTGCGCGACCTCATCGCCGCATCGATGCGCGAGCCGGAGCTGAACCGCCGCCTGCGCGAGGCGGCCTACAGCCCGGTCCTGAACACGCCGGAGGAGCACCAGGCGCAGACCAATGCGGTGGTCGCGAAATGGATCGAGATCGGCAAGCGGGTGAACCTCAATACCTAGGGTTGCCGGGCGCTGTGATCCGGGCGAACACGCGCCGGGACAGGCTGGCGGCCCCATTCGGCCGGACGAAGCGCCGGCGGACACGACGAAAACAGGAGATGGGAAGTTGACACTTCGTCTTGCAGGCAAGGTGGCGGTCGTCACCGGGGCCGGATCGGTCGGGCCAGGCTGGGGCAATGGGCGGGCGACCGCCGTGCTCTTCGCTCGGGAGGGGGCGTCCGTCGCTATCGTGGACCAGGACATCGAGTCTGCGCGCAACACCGCGGAACTGGTTGAACGGGAAGGTGGCCGCTGCGCCACCTTCGAGGCGGATGTCACCTGCCCGGCCTCGGTCGCGGCGCTGATCGAAGCCTGCCTCGGCGCCTTCGGCCGCATCGACATCCTGCACAATAACGTCGGCGGCTCAGTCCCTGGCGGGCCGGAGGAGATGTCCCTCGAGGCTTTTCGCGGCCAGCTCGATCTCAACCTCACCTCTGTCTTCCTGACGTCCAAGGCGGTGTTGCCGGTGATGCAGCGCCAGCGTGGCGGAGTGATCCTCACCGTCGGCTCGATCGGCGGGTTGCGCCATCTGGGGCACGACCATATCGGCTACTCCGCCTCCAAAGCGGCGCTGGTACAGTTCACCCGGCAGATCGCGGTGCGATACGGTCCCATGGGCATACGCTGCAACACCATCATCCCGGGAATGATCGACACGCCGCTGCTGGAGCACCGGGTCAGTAAGCAGAAGGGGCGGGCGGATCTTGCCACGCTGCGCACCGAAGCGCAGCGGCGGGTGCCGCTCGGCCGCCGAGGGGATGCCTGGGACGTCGCCCATGCTGCGCTGTACCTCGCCTCGGACGAGGCGAAATACGTAACAGGGACCGAGCTTCTGGTGGATGGCGGCTTCGCGGCGCGCGGCGCTTAGACGGTATTGCGTACTAGCGCCGCGGCGAGCTGTGTCCCGTTCGCTCTGCCTTAGCAGCTTTCCATCGCTCCATGGGGGGCCGGCTCGGCAAATAGGCTTCCGATATGGCTCAGGCCGATGCTGCCTTACCCGTCACGTCGCCGGGCCAGGGCCAGCAGGCGGTCCAGCCCCTGCGCGTTGCCCAGCACAGCAGCCTTTTCTGCTCGCGACAAGGCCGGCAACACATCCTCCAGACGATCCGCTTCCTCCACCCGCGCCATGCCGAGGAGCAGCGCCGGGTCGATGGGGTCGATACGCGGTCGGCGCGCCGGCGGCAGCATGCGGCGATGCGCCTGGGCCAGCACCGGGTCATTGGCGAGTTGCTGCACCGCCTCCATCGGTGCGGGCGCCTGGGCCCGCAGCTCGCGGTGCAGGGCGTTGGCCCGGTCCAGCACGACGGGCGGGCGGCGCTCCTCGGGGATCAGCAGCAACCCAAGGCGCCGCAGCGCATCGCCCGCGCTGCGCCGGCCCGTCCAGGCCGCCAGCGGCACGGCCAAGGCGAGCCCCAGGATCACCGGCAGCATCCAGAGAGCCAGAAACGGCGAGACGAGCCAGGCAGCCCCGCCGAAAACGCAGCCGAAGATCGTGTGTCGCCAATAGAGCCGCAGCACCTCACGGAAGGCGAGGCTGCCATCCTCGCGCTGCTGGGCATTCCAGCCACTGTCGCGGCCGAGCAGGATGGAAACCACATCCACGGACTGCGTCAGCATGGTGATCGGTGCCATGAGGCCCGCAATCACCGTCTCCACCAGCATGCTGAGGCAGGCGCGGATGGCGCCGCCGCAGCCGGAGCGGTCCGCGGGCCGGAAGAGCAGCGCGATCCAGGCGAGCAGCTTCGGCACCAAGAGCAGGCTCATCGTGCCGACGAAGACCCACATGGCGCGTACCGGATCGACCACCGGCCAGTCTGGGAAGAGGCTGGGTCCGGCTGGGAAGTATTCCGGCCGGATGAAGCGTGCCTGCAACGAGGTGAGCAGGCCGACCACCAGGAACAGGAACCACAGCGGCGCCGTGATGTAGGAGCCGATGCCGGTGAGCAGGTGCAGGCGGCTGATCCAGTGCAGCCCGCGCGCCGGCAGCACCGCCATGTGCTGCAGATTGCCCTGCGCCCAGCGCCGGTCCCGGATGGACAGGTCCGTCAGCGAGGGCGGGCTTTCCTCATAGGATCCGCGCAACGCCGGCACCATATGGATAGCCCAGCCTCCCCGCCGCATCAGCGCCGCCTCGACGAAGTCATGGCTCAGGATATGCCCGCCAAAGGGCTTGCGTCCGCGCAACTGCGGCAGCCCCGCCTGCTCGGCGAAGGCGCGGCAGCGGATCATGGCGTTATGGCCCCAGTAATTGCCCTCCGGGCCATGCCACCAGGCGATGCCTTCGGCGATCAACGGGCCATAGACCCTCCCGGCGAATTGCTGCATCCGGGCGAAGAGCGAGCGGCCGTTGACGATCACCGGCAGGGTCTGGATCAGGCCGACATCCTCGTGCCTTTCCATGGCGGCGACAAGCCGCACCAGCGTCTCGCCATCCATGACGCTGTCGGCATCGAGGATCAGCATCTGGGGATAGGCGCCACCGAAGCGCCTCACCCAATCGGCGATGTTGCCGGATTTGCGTTCGGTGTTCCTGGGCCGGCGGCGGTAGAAGATCCGTTCGTGGTCGCCCGTGCGCTCCCGCAGCGCCAGGAAGGCCGCCTCCTCCGTCACCCAGGCATCGGCATCGGTCGTATCGCTGAGAATGAAGACATCGAACTTCGCGCCGACTCCGAGAGCCGCCAGCGATTCGTGGATGGCCTGCAGCCCGGCCATCACCCGTTCCGGCGCTTCGTTGTAGACGGGCATCAGCAGCGCGGTGCGCGTCTGGAGCTCCGGCAGCGGTCCGCGGGCGGAGATCCCGAGCCGGCGCTCCTCTCCCGCCAGGATCCGGAAGAACCCGGCGAGCGCCGAGGTGAAGGACAGCGCCACCCAGGCGAAGAGCACCAGGAAGAGCAGGAAAAGCAGGATCTGCAGCACAGTCGGCCGGCTGAGATCCAGCACGAGATACATCTCGTGCCCACCCAGCGCCGTCAATGCCACCGCGCCGCCGACCACAAGGAAGCGGCGCAATGCCATGAAACGGGGCGTCGATGGGCGTGAAGCCGGTCCGCCGGGGGCAGGGCCATGCAGATCCTGCACCGGCATGGCGAGCGGCGCTTCCGGCGGCAGGGCGTGCCAGCCAGCCTCGGCCGGTCCGCCGCGCCGGATCTGCTCCTTCACGGGGCCCATCGGTACATCCAGCTTTCCGCCAGCGGCTGATCGCCCTGGCGCAGCACGGCGCGCAACTCCACCTGAGTCTCGTTGCCCGGGGCAAGTTCGAAGGAAATCCTCCACCCACCCGTCTCGGCGTTCCGCTGTGCCACGGTGTTGCGGATTTCGCCCTTGTCCGCCGTCACTTCCAGCGCAGGCTGTGCGTCGGCCGGCAGCGCGTCCAGCTTCCCGCCCGCGAGGCCGATGACGAAGAGGCGCGTATCCTGGTTATTGATGCCGGCGCCGACCCGCGTGTCGGTCACGCGCGCCAGGTCGTTCTGGCCGGTCCATTGCGGCGCCCAGTGCAGGCGGTAGACGAAGCCATACTCGCCCTTGGCCTGCAGCGGCTGCTTCGGCCGCCAGGCAACGACGATATTGTCGTGAATCTCTGAGCCGGTTGGTATCTCGACGAGCTGCACCAGCCCCTCACCCCAATCGCCGATCGGCTCTACCCAGGCGCTGGGCCGGCGTTCGTAGCGCGCCTCCAGGTCGTCATAGTTGGTGAAGGCACGCTTGCGCTGCATCAGCCCGAAGCCGCGCGGATTCACGTCGCTGAAATAGCTCACCTGCAGGTCGCGTGGATTCTGCAGCGGCCGCCAGATCTGCTCGCCACGCCCGCTGAGCATCATCAGCCCGTCCGAATCGTGTACGGCAGGGCGGTAGTCGTCGATGCCGACCCGGTCATTGGCGGCAAACCAGAACATGCTGGTCAACGGCGCGATTCCGACAGTATCGAGGTCCACGCGGGGGAACACCGTGGCTTCCGTGTCGAAGGTCGTGTCCTCGCCCGGGCGTATGGTGAAGCGATAGGAAGCGGCAGCGCTCTGGCTGTCGAGCAGCGCCCAGACGGTGATGGAGTTCACGCCCTGCCGCGGCCGTTCCACCCAGAAGGCGCGGAAGAAGGGGAACTCCTCGCCGGAGGGCTCCGCCGTCTTGATGGCCAGCCCCCGCGCCGATAAGCCGTAATTCAGGTTCTTGGCCACGGCCCGGAAATAGGAGGCCCCGAGGAAGGCGCAGATCTCGTCGAAATAGTCCGGCCGGTTGACCGGCGCATGCAGACGGAGGCCGGCGAAGCCGAGATCCGCTGGCTGCGGCGCTTCCAGATTCTGGAAGGCGAAGAGGTCCGGGCTGTAGAGGATGCGTTGCGCCTTGCCTTCGGCAACCTCGTATATTTCCACGCGCTGCCGGTACAAGAAGCCTCGGTGGAAGAGCTGCATCTGGAAAGGCAGGCCGCCGTCCCGCCACCAGGCGCGCTGTGGATTGAAGCGAATGTCCCGGTATTGGTCATAGGTCAGGTCCGATAATCCGCGCGGCAGGTCGCTGTCGGGAGCGCGGAAAGGCCTGGAAGCCAGGTCACGCGCCATGGCGCGGACGGAGCTGCCGTTGAAGGGGGTCGGAGCATTCGCCGGCTGCTGGCGCCCCTCATTGGCAGGAGCCTGGGCAGCGCTATCCCGCGCCGGCCAAAGGGCGAACGCGGCGGGCATCGTGGCGAGCAGGTCGCGACGGAACACTGGCACCTCCGAAGTAACAGGAATGCATCGTCCGGACTTAGATCACCCGGTTTTGGCGAGGGTTTGGCATTTTCGTGGCGCATGGGGAGAGAAAACATCTCGTGCGATAGCGGATGCCACGAGGACAGGGTGATCGGAAAGCCAGTTGATGGAGCGCAGCGCAGCCAGAGAACCTCGTGCACCGCACTGCATGAACGCATGCTTGCCCTTCCCGGGCGTGATGCCAATTCCCCGTCTCGTCGATCAGCCCTGGCGCATCGGAATGCGCGAGCGGGCGTATGGGGCCTGGTGGGAGTTGGCATCAGCCGCGCCGCAGGGGCGGACGCCTCCGGCCTTTCCCGCTCACCGGCCGGCTTCAGTCGCCCAGCGGCGCCGCCCGGAAGCCGGCGCCTAGGAAGCGCACGAGCTTCGCCAGCGCGATCTCGACATCGCCCGACCGGAAACTCCCATCGGTGATCGACTGAATGCGGCCGCTATCCGCGATGGTATAGATCATCGTGCCCAACATGAAGTGGAAGCGCCATTCCACCTCGGCCCGCGGCACCTCCGGCAGGGCCCGCACGATGGCCTCCAGGAAGGCGCGGGTGCTGGGGTTGAAGGCCTGCGCGAGGATGCGGCGGTAAAGCTCCTCGCTCTCCACCGCGAGCCGCGCCCGCAGCCGGCCGAAGGTGGCGCCATCCACGCCTGCCTCGAGGCCGAGCGAGAAAGCCGGGCGCAGGAAGGCTTCCAGCAACTGCTCCAGCATCGGCGGCCGCCCCGGCCCTTCGGCGCAGAGGGCGAGCAGCCGCAGGCGCTCTGCCGTGATCGGCTGCGCCCGGCGCAGGAACAGCGCTTCCAGCAGCTTCTCCTTGGAGCCGAAATAGTAATTCACCGCGGCCAGGTTGACCCCGGCCTCGGCGGTGATCTCGCGCAGGCCGACGCCGGCCATGCCGCGGGCGGCGAAGAGCCGGGCGGCGGCGCTGAGGATCCGGTCGATGGTGCGCGCCGGCGTATCCGGACCGCTGTTCCGCCGATCCGCCTCCAGAAGGCTGCTGCCCATTCCCCGATCCGGCATGCTTGACTCTCAGACGACCGTATAAAACAATCGTTTGATTGAGGCAAACCTCCTGTCGGGCCGGCCGCCTCTGGGCGCGACCATCCGGCAGGCGGCCTGCCCGCAGATGCAGCAGCCGGGGCGCCATCCGCATGTCGCGCGGAGGTGCCCGGTCGAGAGGCGGAGGCGGCCGAACCGCACTTCGCCCGAGGGAGGAGTGTCCATGCAGTTCCCGCATAGGGCGCTGATGGCGGGTGCTTGCCGTGCCGCCGGAGCGGGCCGCCCCGCCAGGCCGCAGCCCTGGCCGGCCGGGCCCCTTCGCCCGCGGGGAGGCGAGCTTGCGCGGCGGAACACGCCGCCCCCCGGCCTTCGCCGACGATCTGCCGCAGGTGCTGGCGGTGCGCCGCGCCGGCCTCACCCCCATGGAACGGACACGCGGAGCGTGCCCGCACGCGCAGAAGGCGCGCTGAACGCGCCCCGGGAGGAAAGGTCATGAGCAGCGCGACAGAGCTGGAGGCAGGCCGGACTACCGGCTTTGCCGGCTTCACCCGCTACCAATGGCGCATCTTCTGCGTCACCTGGCTCGGCTGGGCGCTCGATTCCGCGGATTTCGGCCTCTTCGCCATCGTCCTGCGGCCGGCGCTGACCGAGCTGCTGGGCGGGTCGCCGAGCACGGCGGAGATCGGGCGGGTCGGCGGCTACCTCGCCATGGTCGGGCTGCTCGGCTGGGCGATCGGCGGCATGGTCTTCGGCGTGGTTGCCGACTATCTCGGCCGGGTCCGGACGCTCGCCATCAGCATCATCCTGTTCAGCGTCTGCACCGCGCTGCAGGGCATTGCCCAAACCCCTTTCCAGCTCGGCCTCTTCCGCTTCCTCGCCGGCCTCGGCACCGGGGCGGAGGCGGTGGTCGGCATCGCGCTGGTGGCTGAGGCCTTTCATGGCGCGCATCGCGCCAAGGTGCTCGGCATCATGATGACCGGCGGCGCCTTCGGCCCGCTGATCGGCGGGCAGGTGTACAACCTGCTCGGCCCCTATGGCTGGCGCTATGTCTTCTTCGCCGGCATCCTGCCCGCGATCCTGCTGTTGCTGCTGCGTCGCGGCACGCATGAGCCGACGCATTTCGCCGCCGTCCAGGCGCGCCGCGCCAGCATCCGCGCCGGCGGCGGCACGGCGAGTGCCGAGGACCAGGCCTTCATGCAGGCGCCGCTGCGCCAGCTCTTCCGTCCGGAGCTGCGCTTCAGCACCTTCATCGGGATGCTGTTCTGCCTCGGCACGCTGCTCTCGATCTGGACCACGCAGATCTGGCTGCCGACCATCCAGGGGCTGATGCTGGAGAAGGACGGCATCACCGGCACCGCGGCGATCCAGCACATCGGCAATGGCATGATGTTGTTCGGCCTCGGCGGCATCGCCGGCTATGCCGCCTTCGGCTTCCTCGCCGATTGGTTCGGCCGGCGGCCGACCGTCATCTTCTACAATCTCGGCGCCATCGCCGCCGGCCTGTACCTCTATCTCGGCCTGGATGGCTGGCAGCACTACCCGATGGTGCTGCCGATCTTCGGCTTCCTGGTCATCGGCGTCTTCTCCGGCCATGCGGTCTATCTGCCGGAGCTGTTCCCGACCCATGCGCGGGCGACCGCCATCTCCTTCTGCAACGGCACCGCCCGCATCATCACCAGCTTCGGCCCGCTGGTCGCCGGCCTGCTGGTGGTGCCCTTCGGCGGCAGCTTCAACAAGGCGGCGGCGGTGATGACCTGCCTCGCCGTCCTCAGCATCCTCGCCATGCTGCTGGGGCGAGAGACCCGCGACGAGGCGCTGCCGCGCTGACCCCCCGGAACCCCTGAGCGAAGCGAGGCGCCATGCCAACCGAGACGATCACCAACCGCATCGCTATCCACGGCATCGAGATGGAGGTGCTGCGAAGCGGCGCCGGCGCGCCGGTGCTGTTCCTGCACGGCTTCCAGCCGGCGCCGCCGCGGGCCCGCTTCCTGGAACTGCTGGGACGGCGGCTGCAGCTCATCGCCCCCTCCCATCCCGGCTTCGGCGGTACGCCGAGGCCGAAGGATTTCGAGAACGTCTATGACCTGCTGCACCTCTATACGCAGCTCATCGAGGCCCTCGGCCAACCGCGCCTCTCGCTCATCGGGTCCTCCTTCGGCGGCTGGCTGGCGGCGGAGCTGGCGCTGCGGATGCCATCGCGCATCGAGCGGCTGGTGCTGGTCGATGCGCTCGGCATCAAGGTGAGCGACCGCGAGACGCCGGACATCCTCGACATCTTCAACACCCATCCGGACAAGGTCCGCGCCGCCACCTGGCATGATCCGCGGCACGCGCCGGATTACGACGCCATGGAAGATGCCGAGCTGATCGCGCTGCACCGCAGCCGCGAGGCGCTCTCGCTCTATGGCTGGCACCCCTACATGCACCAGCCACGGCTGGCCTGGTGGCTGCCGGCCATCAAGGCACCGACCCTGGTGCTGTGGGGCGAGTCGGACGGCATCGTGAAGCCTTCCTATGGCGAGGCGATGGCCCGGCTGATCCCTGGCGCCCGCTTTGCCCGGATCGCCGCCGCCGGCCACCACCCCGAGATCGAGCAGCCCGACGCCTTCGCCGACCACGTCATCGGCTTCCTGGCCCGCTGAGCAACGCTTCCGGAGAGACGACCATGGACGCCTGGTGGCAATGCGAAATCCCCTATCCCTTCGTGGACAAGGCCATCACCGATGCCGCGGATTCGGTCCGTGCCAGCCTGCCCAACCGGCTCTGCGACCCGAAGGTTGCGGCCGATCTGTTCCATGAGGTGCTGGACGAATTCGCCCTCTGCGACGAGCTGGGCATGAACGTCCTCTGCATCGAGCATCATGCCGGGATCAATTCCCTCATCGGCTCCAACCCGATGATCACCGGCATCCTGGCGCGGCAGATGAGGAATGTGCGGGTGCTGAGCCTCGGCACGCTGATCTCGCTGCGGCCGGACCCGGTGCGGGTGGCGGAGGAGTACGCGACCGCGGATTGCCTGCTGCGCGGCCGCTTCGAGATCGGCTTCGTCAAATCGGGCGGGACCGAGATCGCCAGCTCCAACATGCAGCCGGTGAACAATGAGGAGCGCTTCTGGGAGGCGATCGACCTCATCAAGAAGACGCTGACCAGCCATGACGGCCCCTTCAGCTGGGAGGGCAAGCACTACACCCACCGGCATGTGAATATCTGGCCAGGCCCCTACCAGCTTCCGCATCCACGCATGTGGGCGGCGACCGGCGATCCGCGCAGCGCTGCCGAGGTCGGCCGCCGCGGCATGACGCATGTGCTGGTGCTGCGCGGGCCGGAAGGCACGAAGAAGGCCTATGAGGCGCATCGCGCGGCACGGCGCGAGGCCGGGCTGCCGAAGGTGACGACCGACAATTTCGCCTATGCCGCCATGGTCTATGTCGGCGAGACGGAGGAGGAAGGGATCGAGGGCGGGACCAAGCTGCTGTGGTTCCTCAACACCAGCCTGAAATCCGCGCCGCAATACAACAAATTCCTCCCCGGCGCGGCGCCGCCCCAGGCGGCGCCCGGCCTCTACCGCACGAAGCCGCGCGCCGCTGCCGGCCTCGCCCTGACGGATGCCGAGAAGGGCGTCGCCCCGGCCAGCCAGAATGCGCAGAAGCTGATGGGGCTGACGGCGCAGGAGGCGATGCAGCAGGGCATCCTCTTCGCCGGCACGCCGGACAGCGTCCACCGCCAGATCATGGAGTTCTACGACAAGGTGGGCGGTTTCGGGCATCTCTGCCTGATCGGCCGCAGCGGCTACATGACCCATGAAGAGTCGAAGAAGGGCATCCGCCTTTTCAGCAAGGAAGTGCTGCCGCGGCTGCGCGAGGTGGCGCCGGTGGAGGTCGGCTGAGATGGCCGCCGGTATGATCCGTCACATCCCCATCGGCGGCGGGGTGGAGATCGCCTGCGCCGTCACCGGCGAAGGGCCGCCGCTGGTCCTGATGCATGGCGCGGAGGCGGACCATACGCAGTACGCCGCGCTGACCGCGCATCTCGCCACCCGCTTCACCTGCCTCGCCTATGACCAGCGCGATTCCGGCCAGACACGTAACCCGGAGGCGCCTTACGGCATCGAGGCGCTGGCGGATGACGCGGCGGCGCTGATCGCAGGCCTCGGCTACCAGCGGGCGCATGTCTTCGGTAGCTCCCTCGGCAGCGTCATCGCCCAGGCGCTGGCGGTGCGGCATCCGGGCCGCATCGATCGGCTGGTACTTTCCGCCGCCATCCGCATCGGCCAGGGCATCGCCGAAATCAACCCGGAGGCGGCCGAGACGCTCGCCCGGCTGCGTGCCGACCCGGCGGCCAATGCGGCGCAGATCGCCCGCTTCTTCTACCCGGAGGCGCATCTCGCCGCGCATCCGGAACTCGCCCGCCGCTTCGCCGGCGGCACCCGCACCCCGGCGCAGCGCGCCCGCCGCAACGCGCTGGTCCCGGAGGCGCCGCGCCTGCCGCTCGGCGGCATCACCGCGCCCACCCTGGTGCTGGCGCAGGCGGAGGATCGGCTGGTGCCGCCCGCCCATACCCTGGCGATCGCGCGGGAGATCCCGGGCGCGCGCACCCTGCTGCTGGAGGGGCTGGGCCATGTCGGCACCATCCAGGCGCCGGAGCGCATCGCCGCCGCCATCACCCCCTTCCTGTTGGACACAAGCCGGGAGCGAACCGGATGAAGCGCCGTGCCTTCCTGCTCTCCATCCTGGCCACGCCGGCCCTGGCGCAGACGGAGCGGTTCCCGGACCGCCCCTTCCGCCTGCTGGTGCCCTTTGCGCCAGGCGGCCCGCTGGACCTGAACGGCCGGCCGCTGGCCGAGGAGATGTCCCGCATCCTCGGCCAGACGGTAGTGTTCGAGAACCGGCCAGGCGCGAACGGCATCGTCGCCGCCCAGGCGGTGGCGACGGCGCGGCCGGATGGCTACACGCTGCTCTACACCACCGGCAGCTTCATCGGGAACATCGTGTTCAGCACGGTGCCGCTGCCCTACGACCCCGAACGCGATCTGGCGCCCGTTACGCTGGTGAACAAGGGGAACGGGATGATGCTGGTCGGCCGTGCCACCCTGCCGGCGCAGAACATGGCGGAGCTGGTGGCGCTGGCGAAGAGCAAGCCGGGCGGGCTGACCTGCGCCATGACCGGCATCGGCAACATCACCCATCTCGGCGCCGAGCAATTCCGCGAATACACCGGGGCGGAACTGCTGACCCTGGTGCTGCAGGGCACCGGCCCCTCCATCACTGCCATGCTGGCGGACCAGGTGGACCTCACCTTTTCCACCCTGCCGCCGGCCGACCCGCATCTGCGCGCCGGGCGGCTGCGCGCCTTCGGCTACACCGGCACGCATCGCGCCTATTCCTTCCCCGAGGTCCCGACGATGCAGGAGGCTGGCTACAAGGAGTGGGAGCTGATCGGCATGGCCGGCATGTGGACCACCGCCGGCGTGCCGCGCGATCGCATCCTGACGGTGCAGCGCGCCGCCGCGGAGGCGCTGCAGACGCCGCTGCTGCAACGGCTGATGCGCGAGAGCGAGGCCGAGCCCTCCGGTGCCACGCCGGAGGAATTCGCCATGCATCTGGCGAAGGAATTGGCCATGCAGCGCGGGATTGCCCGGCGCATCGGCATGGGCCGGCAATAAGGGACCAACCAATGCTTGAAACGCCCGTCCTCATCGTCGGCGGCGGCCCGGTCGGGCTGACCGCCTCGCTGCTGCTGTCCCGCTACGGCATCCGCTCCCTGCTGGTCGAGCGGCATGCCGGCACCGCCCGCGTGCCGAAGGCGCGCGGCATCAATGCCCGCACCATGGAGATGTATCGCCAGCTCGGCATCGAGGCGGATATCCGCGCCGCCGGCCTTTCGGCGCAGAGCACCGGGCTGATCGTCTGGACGGAGAGCCTGGCCGGCCGCGAGATCGAGCGCCGGGTGCCGGGGCGGGCGCTGGCCAGGAACCTGGCGATGACGCCGACCACCAATTGCCTCTGCGCCCAGGACGATCTGGAGCCGGTGCTGCGGCGCCATGCCGAGGCGGAAGGCACGGCCGATATCCGCTTCGCCACGGAGTTGACCGCGCTGCGTCCGGAGGCGGATGACGTCACCGCCACCATCGCCGACCGCGAAAGCGGCGCCACCACCGAGGTGCGGGCGAAGTGGCTGATCGCTGCCGATGGCGCGCAGAGCCCGGTGCGCCGCCAGCTCGGCCTGAGCATGATCGGGGAAGAGAAGGTCTATGACAGCGTCAACATCCTGTTCCGCGCCGATCTCTCGGAATGGGTGAAGGACCGGCCGGCGGCGCTCTATTTCGTCGAGCAGCCAACGCTGCGCGGCACCTTCCTGACCATCAATGCGCGAGACCGCTGGGGCTTCCTGATCCACAGCCTCAGCCATTACGGCTTCCGGCCGTCGGATTTCACGCCGGAGCTCTGCGTGTCGCTGGTCCGCCAGGCGGCCGGGCTGCCGGAGCTGCCGGTAGAGGTGCTGGGCACCAGCGCCTGGGAAGCCTCCGCGACGGTGGCCGAGCGCTACCGGGTGGGGCGTATCTTCCTGGCCGGCGATGCCGCGCATGAGATGCCGCCGACCGGCGGCTTCGGCATGAACACCGGGGTGCAGGACGCGCTGAATCTCTGCTGGAAGCTGGCGCTCGTGCTGCGTGGCGAGGCGGGGGAGGGGCTGCTCGACAGCTACGATGCGGAGCGGCGGCCGCTGGCGGAGCTGACGACGCGGGTGAGCCTGGCCAATGCTCTCTCCATGGGCCGCACGGCGCGCCAGAACGCCGCGGTGCTGCCGCGGCGGGAATTCCTGAACGAGCAGGGGCTGATCTTCGGCGTGCCCTATGAGAGCGGCGCGGTGCTGCCGGACGGCGCCCCGCCGGTCCGGCCCGCGGACCCGGTGACGGAGTATTTGCCGAATGCCCGGCCTGGCTCGCGGGCGCCGCATGTCTGGCTGCAGCGGGGGGAGGAGCGCGTCTCGACCGTCGACCTGCTCGGCAACCGCTTCGTGCTGCTCGCCGGCCGCGACGGCGCCGCCTGGGCCGAGGCGGCGCGGGCATTGCAGATCGAAGCCCATGTCATCGGGCGCGAGCTGTCCGATCCCGACGGGGCCTGGCATGACGTTTACGGCACTCACGCGGATGGCGCCGTGCTGGTCCGGCCGGATGGGTATGTCGGATGGCGCAGCCAGGGCAGTGCGGCAGATGCAGGCAGCGTGCTGCATGATGTTCTGCAGCGCCTGCTGGCGCTATGAGGCTGGGGGGCGTCGCCCTGCCCAGCGCACTCGCCAAAGGACCCGGGGTGCGCTTGGGGCGGGTTGAGGGCACTCCGAACGGTAGCGGCACCCGTGCCTGGAACCGATGGCGGACGGCGTCAGTATCGTAGGTCTGTCGTGGTCAGGGCATGCGGCAGCAGGTGCTGCAGCGGAGCTTCGGCGGCGCGGCAATCCGCCGCCTGGCCCCTGGTTCTTCAGCCACGCCTCTCTTCGGGCACCATGCCGAGATAAGGCGCGCCGCCCGCCAGCGTGCCGTAATGGCCGATGCCCGTGCGCAGCCAATTGCCGATGTCGGTGTTCAGCATGCGGCTCGGCTCGTGCAGCGTCACTCGCGGTTCCTCCGCCAGCTCGAGCATCATATAGCCAACGCGCCGCCGACCATGCCGGTCCGGCAGCCATTCGCCGGCGATATCCTGCACGAAGGCGACTCCCGGCGCCCAGACATGCCGGACGCCGGCGATCAGCCGGTCGCGCGATTCATGCAGATGGCCGGAGAGGCAGAGGCGCACGGCACCTTCGCGCATCAGGCGCAGCACCATCTCGCGCGCCGCCGGATACCAGAAGGATTGGCTCATCTCGGTCTCGAGCACCTCGAAGGCACAGAGCGGCTTGTGATAGAGCAGCGCGATCCGGCGCCCCGCCGCCTCCGCGACCGCCTGCTCCAGGAAGGCGGCCTGCTCGGCCTCCGCCGCGAAGCCGGAGCCGCAGATCAGGCAGTCGAGCCCGATGATGCGCCAGCCGCCGATGTCGCAGGCCCAGTAATCCTCGCCGAAATGCCGCAGCCAGGCGGCACGGTGCGATTCCGTCACCGTAGCCTCCCCGCGCAAATCGGGGATGGAGTTGCCGACATCATGGTTACCCGGCACGGCGCGCCAGGGCGCCGGCAGCCGGTCAAGCTGCGCGCGGGCGAAGGCGAGGTCATCCTCCCGATGCGGGGCATCGAGCGCGATATCCCCCGCGAGCAGCACCAGATCCGGCCCCTCCTGCGCCAGCTCCTGCAGCAGGATCTCCCAATTCGCATGGAAATAGGGCTTGGCGCGGCTGAGATGGATGTCGGAGACCAGGGCGATGCGCGGTGCCATGGGCTCAGCTCCGGCGCCGCGGCAGCAGCGCCTGCACCTCGGAGGCCATGCGGTCCAGCGCGGCCTCGGGCGCGGCGCGCTGCGCCACCACGGATTGGATCTGGTCCTGGATGACGTCGGTGATCTTCAGGGCGTTCTGGCCGGGGAAGGCGTACCAGCCGGTGATCACGTCCTGCTGCCGGATCGCCACCAGGTGGTTCGGATTCTCCCGGTAGAAGCGGCCCAGCAGCTCCTCCCGCTCGGCCGGCACGGTGGAGGCCGGCATGTAGCCGGTGTGGTTCACCATCATGGTGCCGCCGATCGGTCCGGTGGCGAATTTGATGAATTTCCACGCCGCCTGCTGCTTCGCCGCGTCGCGGGCGAACATCATCGCCACCATGCCGCCGGCCGGCAGGCGGGGGTTGGGGCCGGGGATCGGGAAGCGGCCCGTCTTCAGCGGGAAGCGGCCGCCGATCTGGCGGTTGAAGGCGCCGAGCTGCGCGGTGGAACACATGATGATGCCGAGGCGGCCGGCGGAGAATTCCGCGAACATGGTCGCCTCCCGCGCATCGGGCATGCGGCCCTGGGTCACCATGGCGGCGAGGTCGGCCACCGCGGCGCGCCCGGCTGCCCCGTTGAAGGAGACCTGCGTCTCCTCCGCGTTCAGCATGCTGCCGCCGCGGCTGAAGATCTGCGCCTGCCAGGCCCAATTGCCGGTAATCTGCCAATCGAAGAACAGGCCGGTGATGCCTTCGCTGCTGCCATGGATGGCACGGCCGAGAGCGATGACGTCCTCCCAGGTAGTGGGAAGCTTCTCTGGATCACCGCCGGCGCGGCGCAGCAGGTCGAGATTGTAGTAGAGGATGGGCGTGGAGAGCGCGAAGCCGATGCCGGTCTGCTTGTCACCGACCTGGCCGAGGCTCAGCAGGCGTTCCGAATAGCCCAGCCCCGCCACCTCCGCATCCGCCTGCATGAAGGGCCGCAGATCGACCGGAATGTCGCGCTCCACCAGGGTGCGCTGGCGGTTCAGGCCGTGATAGGCGACATCCGGGAGGTTGCGGGTGATCCCGTCGCGCAGGCTGCGCTGCAGCATTGCCTCGTAATCCACCTCCGGCGCGCGGTAGGTGATGCGGATGCCGGGATTCTCCCGCATGAAGGCGGCGGCGACATCCTCCATCAGCCCGCGCACCGTGCCGGCATTGCCGTATTGCACGCTGAGCTCCACCTCGCGCGACTGCGCACGGGCGTAGAGCGGCAAGGCGAGGGAGGCGGTGGCGGCGCCGATCAGGCCTCGACGGGTCAGGGTCATGCAGGGGCTCCTGTGGCGGGTCATTTGATGCCGGTCATGGTCACGCCGCGGACGAAGGCCCGCTGGGCGAGGAGGAAGGCGAGGACGAGGGGGGCGGTGGTCACGGTGGCGGCGGCCATCAGCGGGCCCCAGCTCGTGCCCGCCTCGGTGTCGCTGAAAAAGGCGATGCCGAGCGGCGGGGTCATGAGCTGCTCGCTCTGCACCGCGATGTAGGGCCAGAAGAACTCGTTCCAATTCCAGATGAAGGAGAGGCAGCCGAAGGCCGCCAGCGCCGGCGCCGCGGTCGGCAGCATGATCCGCCAGACGATGGCGAATTCGCCGAGGCCGTCCATGCGCGCTGCCGCGATCAGATCGTCCGGGACGGTGCGGAAGAATTGCCGCATCAGGAAGATGCCGAAGACGCTGATGGTCGAGGGCAGGATGACTGCCGCATAGGTGTTCAGCAGGTCGAGCTGCCAGAGCGCGATGTAGAGCGGGATGGCCGGCACCTGCGGCGGCACCAGCAGGGCCGCCAGCACCAGCAGGAAGGCGGTGTCGCGCCCGTGCCAGCGGAGCTTGGCCAGGGCATAGGCCATGGGCAGCGCCGTCACCGCCTGGGCGGCGAAGATGCAGAAGGTGACGATGAAGCCGTTCAGCAGGAAGCGCGCCAGCGGCACCTTGGTGAAGGCAGCGGTGTAATTCTCCACCGCCGCCCACTGCACCGGCAGCAGCCGGAACTCCGGCGCGAAGATCTCCGCCGGCGGCTTCAGCGAGAGCGAGAGCATCAGCACGAAGGGCGCCAGCATCACCGCCGCGCCGAGCAGCAGCAGCGCGTGGCGCAGCAGCGGGCCGAGGCGGTCAGCCATAATGCGCCCTCCGGTCCAGCAGCACCGTCTGCGCCACCGTGACCGCCAGGGTGAAGATCAGGAAGATGACCGTGATGGCGGCGCCATAGGCGGTGCGCAGGAAGCGGAAGCCTTCCTGCACCATGGTGTGCAGCAGCACCTCGGTCGCCTTGTTCGGCCCGCCCTCGGTCAGCACCGCGACAGTGTCGAAGACCTGGAAGCTGCGGATGGCGATGATGGCGACAACGAAGACCAGCGCCGGCCCGAGCATCGGCCAGGTGACGCGGCGGAAGCGTTCCCAGGCGCCATCGGCGCCGTCCATCGCCAGCGCCTCGTACAGGTCGCGCGGGATGCCCTGCAGCCCGGCGACGAAGAGGACCATCGCCAGGCCGAGATTCTGCCAGATGCCGATGACGGCAAGCGCCAGCAGCGCGGTGTCCGGGTCCTGCAGCCAGTCGGTGGTCGGCAGGCCGAGCGCCCGAAAGGTCTGGGTGACGAAGCCGACGGTCGGGTGGAACATGAACTCCCAGACCAGCGCCATGGCAAGCAGGGTGGAGGCGACCGGCAGGAAATAGGCGGCGCGGTAGAAGGCACGGCCGCGGCCGACGCTTTCCACCAGCAGCGCCGCGCCGAGGCCGAGCCCGACCGTCGCGGGCACCGAGACGCCGACATAGATCAGCGTGTTGCGCAGCGACTGCCAGAACACCGGGTCATCGGCGAGCTGGAGGTAGTTGCCGAGGCCGGCCCAGCTCATCTCCGGCTCGCCGAGACTCCAATCGGTGAAGGAGAGGAGCAGCACGGCGACCGCCGGGCCGAGCAGCATGGCCCACATCAGCAGCAGCGCCGGCAGGGCGAGCAGCCAGGCGGCGATGGCCTCGGCGCGGGCGCCCGGGTGGCGGGCGGGCGGCCTAGCCATAGGCCGGCTCGGAGGAGGTGATGGCCGCGCCGTGCCGAAGCGTCATCGGCAGCCGGTCGCCCTGGGCGTCGAAGAGCACGGCCCGGCCCGGCATGAGCAGCAGCGAGGTGCCGGGTGGGTGGGCGCCGACCTGCGCGGCATCCAGCCTTGCGACCAGGGCCTCGCCCGATCGGGAGAGGGCGCAATGCATCAGTGCCTCAGCCCCCAGGCGTTCCACCCGTTCGACCCGGACCGGGAAGCCCTGCGCCGCCGGGGCCAGCGCCTCCGCCCGGATACCCAAAGTGACTTGCGTGCCCGGTGCCACGCTGCTCCGCCAGGGCAGGATGCAACCAGCGGCTTCGACATGGCCCTCCGCGCCGATCCGCGCCGGGATGGCGTTCATGGGCGGGCTGCCGACGAAGCGCGCCACCTCGAGGCTCGTCGGCTCGTCATAGAGCTCCTGCGGCGGCGCGAGCTGCAGCACGCGGCCGCCCTGCATCACCGCCACGCGGTCGGCCATGGCCATCGCCTCGGCCTGGTCGTGCGTGACGTAGAGGATGGTCGCGCCGAGGCGCTGGCGCAGCGCCATGATCTCGGCCCGCGCCTCGGTGCGCAGCCTGGCGTCGAGATTGGAGAGCGGCTCGTCCATCAGGAAGGCGGCGGGGTGCCGCACCATGGCGCGGGCCAGCGCCACGCGTTGGCGCTGCCCGCCGGAAAGCTGCGCCGGCCGCCGCTCCAGCAGATGGGTAAGCTGCAGCGGCTCCGCGGCGGCCGCGACATCCTCGGCGATCGCCCGGCGGCGGAGCGCCGTACCAGGCAGCAGCCCGCCGAGCAGCGGCAGCCGCTGCAAGGCGGAAAGCCGCCGCATCTCCAGCGGCAGGGCGATGTTCTGCCGCACGGTCATGTAGGGGTAGAGCGCGTAGCTCTGGAAGACCATGGCGAGGTTGCGCGCCTTGGGCGGCAGGTGCTCCACGCGCTCATCGCCCAGCCGGACCTCGCCGCGATCGGCGCCTTCCAGCCCGGCCAGGATTCGCAGCAAGGTGGATTTCCCGCAGCCCGAAGGGCCGAGGATCGCCAGGAATTCGCCATCGGCGACGCGCAGCGTCACGTCGCGCAGCACCTCCGCCGCGCCGAAGCGCTTGCCGATCCCGATCAGGTCGACGCTCGCCATCCCGGCCCCCGCTTGCCGCCCGTTTCAGCCGCGGGGTGTTTGCCGCAACGCAGCAACCCATGGCGTGACCGTCTTATGAAATCGTCTCAGTGAAATAGGGGATAGACCTGAATAAAATTCATCCGGTCCGCCGCCGAGGCTGTAGGATGACGCCATGTCCCGATCCGACTCCCGACCGCTGTCCCAGGACCCGATTCCTTCCGGGAGCAATGCCCCGCCGCTTGCCGCCATCGAGCGGCTGCGCGCGCTGCGTCCCGGACTGCCGCCCGCCGCAGCCCGCATCGCCGATCTCGTTCTGAGCCAGCAGGAAGAGGTGGTGCACATGTCGGTCACGGAGGTCGCCGAGCGTGCCGGCGCCAGCGAGGGCAGCGTGATCGCGCTCTGCCGCCAGGTCGGGGCGCGAGGCTTCCAGCACCTGAAGATCGAGCTCGCGCGTGCCCTGACCCAGCCGGTGCAGGCGATCCATGAGGATCTGGAGCCCGGCGATGCGCCCGCGACCGTCATGCGCAAGGTCTTCGCCGCGGGCATCCAGGCCTTGCAGGACACCCTCGCGGTGCTTGATCCGGCGGCGCTGGCGCGCGCTGCGTCGCTGCTGCGCGCGGCGAGGCGCATCGAGGTCTATGGCATCGGCAGCGCTGCGCCGGTCGCCGAGGACGCGCATATGCGGATGCTGCGCATCGGGCTGGATGTACGGCTCGCCGTGGACAGCCATGTGCAGGCCGTCAGCGCGGCCCTGGCAGGCCCCGAGGTGGCGACGCTGACCATCTCGCATTCCGGCAGCACGGTCGAGACCATCACCGCGACGCGGCTGGCGCGGGAGGCCGGAGCACGCACCGTGATCATCACCAATCTCGGCCGCAATCCCTTGCAGGCGCATGCCGATGTCGTGCTGCACACCGCGGCGCGCGAAACGCGCTTCCGCACGGAGGCGATGACCAGCCGCATCGCGCAGCTTGCCGTGGTGGATGCGCTGATCAGCAGCATGGCATTGGCCAGCGGCAGTGACGCCGTCGCTGCGCTCCGTCGCACTTCGGAGGTGCTGTCGCTGAAGCGCTACTAGAGAGATCGGTTGAGCTTAGCTGACCCGTCCCGCTCTGGCGCGCCTGGCGCCCTCCTGGCTGGCGTTGAGTGCGACGGTCCACCTATCACCGTGCCGCCACGGCACGGGACCGCGACCGGTTGCGGTAGGTGGTGCTGGAGGGGCTCGGCTGAAAGATCCTGCGCATCTGGTCCACTGACTGGTGGGCCAATGCGCAGCGTGAGAGCGAGCGACTGCATGCAGCCCTAACCGCGTTGCTGGATGAGGCACGGCGGAGGAGAGGCGCTGGGAAGGAAGCCGGCACCCTTAGAGCCGGCGACGCAACGGCCTCCCCGGTGAGCGAGAACGGCACAGGGTCGGTTTCCGCGACGCCGGCCGAGTTGCTGGCCGCGCTGGACCCTGCGCGCTTCCATGACGAGCCTATCGCCCGACCCTTGCCGCACAGCATAGGTGGATTTCGGCCCTCGTCCGATATGGACAGCAGGCCGGCGAGTCTCGCACCCGCGGCCCGTCTCAGACTGTGGCTCTGGGGCCGCCGACCCTCCAGGGCCACCGGCACCTTCAAGTGAGGGAAAGCGGCCTGCGAGGTCGTCGGGAGCAGAGAGCCGCCCGACGGCGGCCGCTGGGAGGAAACAAGTGGGCCGGCTGGCTGGCCGCTAAGCGGCTCACGCCAAAAAAGTGCCCCCGCTGTGCCCCGGCTTTCGTCTGTGCCCCGAGAGCCTCTGAAAGCGCTTTCTAAGGCCTTGAAAAGATGGAGCGGGCGATGGGAATCGAACCCACGACATTCAGCTTGGGAAGCTGACGTTCTACCTCTGAACTACGCCCGCCCGGTCGGGCGAATGTAGCGGTGCCGCAGCACCGGGGCAACCTCAGCGCAGCACCTCGCGGAAGCCGCGGCCCAGCGCCTCCATCCGCCCGTCCCGCACCACCTCCCACAGCGGGTTGTCCACCGCCAGGCGCTGCCCGCCGTCGCGCGCCACCGGGCGGATCACCGCCTCGGCCCGGCTGGCGGTCTGCGGCCCCAGCAATTGCAGCGGGATGCGCAGGAAGATGCCCTTGTCGAAGCTGCCCTCCCCAAAGCGGCTGTAAGGCACGTCGGTGAAGGTGGCGAAGGCGCCCACCTCGATCCCGCTGTCGAAGCGCCGGCCGAGTTCGATCGTGCCGCCCCAATCCCCCGCCAGGTAGCGCCCCGCCCGCAGCACGCCGTAGAGCTTCCACACCGGCAGGTCGGCATAGAGCGAGGCATGGCCGGTGGCGACGGAGTAGTTCCGCACCGCCAGCCGCCCGCGGAATTCCCGCTGCACCACCCAGCCGAGGTCCAGCCCCAGGGCAAAGGGCCGGTCCACCGGGCGCCACAGCACCTCCCCCTGGACGCCGGTGAACATCGGCTCCAGCAGCCCCGCCGTCACCCGGGCGAAGACATCCGGCGCCGGGGTCCATAGCCGCTCGGCATAGAGGGTGGGGATGGAAGTCTTCCCTTCCTGCGCATAGCGGGCCACGTCGCTGCGGACATGCGGCAGCCGGCTGTCGGAAGGGCTGGCGCGGTCCAGATTGCCCGCCACCGCCTGGGCCAGGCTGCCGGCCAGGGCGAAGCCATCCCCCAGCCCCAGCCGCATCCCCGCCGCCAGCCCTGCCTGCCAGCCGACATTCACCCGCGGATCGCCGAGCTTCAATGCCAGCCGCGGCTCCACCCCCCAATCCAGGGTCGGGCCCTGGCCGGGGAAGCGCGCCGCCTCCACTGGCTGCAAGGTGCTGGTCGCCACCACCTCCTCGGCGCTGCCGCGGCCGGTGGCGGCGGCCTCCATCGCTGCCCGCAGCAGCACCAGCCGGGCAATGGGCAGGCCGGCGCGATGCCACTCCACGCGCAGCACCTCCACCTCCGGCGGCAGATGCGGTTGCACTGCCCGCGCCACCCGGCCCGCCACCTGGGCAAGCGTACCGTAACGCCCGCCCTCCACGCCTATTCGTGCCTCGGTGCCGTTGATCTCCACCCCCAGCGGGCGGAAGCCGGCGGCGCGCAGCGCCCCCGCCAGCCCCGCCGGGTTGCCCGTCGCCGGGCGCGGTCCCACTGGGGGCGGGCCGGGGCGCGGGAATTCCGGCGGGTTGCCGGGGTCCAGCCGCAGGGAAAGCCGCAGCAGCAGATCCGTGCCGTGCAGGACATGCACCCCCGCATCCACGTAAGGGTTGGGCTGCCATTGCAGGCCGAGATTCAGCCGCGACGCCGCCTCCCCCCGCGACCCCGTGCTGCGCGCCGGGTAGCCGCCGCGCTCGTCGCGCAGGGCATCGCCGGACCATTCCAGCTTGGCGCGCAGCCCCTCCATTTCGCCCCAGGGCGTCGGCAGCGGGGGCAGGCTGTATTCCAGCCCGCCGAAGAACGCCGCCTCCCGCCCGCGGAACCAGCTCCGGAAGCCCGGCGTGCCGCCCTGCCCCACCTGCCGCGGCCGGTCGAGGAAGCCCTCGCCCGCCATGCCCAGCGGGTTGCGCAGATCGCCGCCACTCCCCAGCCGCCCCCAGCCCATGCCGAAACTCAGGTCCAGCGGGCCGAAGCGCTTGGAGGCCACCACATACTCGCCGGCATAGATGCCGGTGCCGACCGCATCCTGCAGCCCGATCGCCACGGCAGGGCGCCAGTCATTCTCCTGCATCAGCCGCAGCTTCAGGTCGAAGGCGCGGTCCGTGGTCAGGCCATGGCCGGTGGTGCCGTTCAGCCTTTCGGTCAGCCGGAAGGTCGTCTCCAGGAACGGCAAAGCCTGGAAGTTCAAATACCAGAAGCGCCGCTGATGCCGCAGCGCCGTCCCCGCCTCCAGCGTCCCATCGGGCCGGAAGCGCGCATTGCGCATCTCGATCAGCCCAACCCCGCCGTAATCCGAACCCGTCCCCGGCACCTCCTGCGCCACCGCCGCCTGGGCGAGCAGCGTCAGGGCGATGGCCAGGTACCCAGGGAGGGCTCTGCCCTCCCTGGACCCTCCCGCCGGGGACCGGACCGGTCCCCGGACCCCGGTGGGTTTTAATCGCTGGAGGGAGGACCCCCGCTGGGGGTCCTCCCTCCAGCGACAGCTCAAGGGTTCCAAAGGCCCTTCGGCCCTTGGCGGGGGGTCAAGGGGGGCAGCGCCCCCCTTGGGCGCCGGGCCCACAGCCCTTGAGCGTGATCGCCGGAGGGCGGAACGCCCGGAGGCGTGAATCACGCGATCAAACAAAAAGCTGGAGCGGGGCCGGTGGGCGAAGGCGAACCGGCCATGCTCTAGCGCCCGCTCGACCGGACGATGACCGCCAGGGCGGCGCTGGAGAGGGCGATTTGCGACAGCACCTGGGTGATGTCGCGGATCAGGCCCCAGCTTTCGTAGGGCGAGGGGTCCTGCGGCACCACCACCACGCTGCCCGGCGGGATGGGCGGCCCGCCCGATTGCCAGGCGCCGAGCCCCGCCGGGGTGGACTGGCCATTGGGCAGCACGACGAAGGCGCGGCTGCCATCGGCGAAGCGCTGCTCCCCGCCGGCGGCGCGCACGTAATCCGCGGCGCGCCAGCCGGTGGCGAATTGCAGGCTGCCGGGGTTCAGCACGGAGCCGACGACCGTCACCTCATTGGGCCGCTTCGGCATGGCGATCAGGTCGCCGGGTTCCAGCAGCACGTCCAGCTCCGGCCGCGCCGCCAGCACCACCGGGTTGGCCTCCACCACCATGCGTCCGGCGGCACGGGTGGTGCGCAGCGTATTGGCCAGCGCCTGGCCCGCGGTGATGGCGCCGCCGAGATCCGCCTGGCCGCGCAGCCCGGCCACCGCCTGGCCCGCCGCCACCTGCATCAGCCCCTGTTCCAGTTCGCGCGCCGTGCGCTGGAAGCCGTCCTGCTGCCTTTGCCGCACGCTGTCCCGGCTGAAGACGGCGCCGTACGGATAGGCCTGCGGCGTCAGCCCGCCGGCCCGGGCGATGACGTCGGAGAGTTTCTCGCCGCGGCGGATGTCGTAGGTGCCGGGCCGCAGGAATTCCCCGACCAGCGTCACCGGCCCCAGGTCACGGTCGGCGAAGCCGCGCGGCACCCGCAGCACGTCGCGCGGCGAGAGCCGCACCGCGGCGAAATTGCGCGACCGCAGATCGAGCAGGGTGCGCGCCAGCGGCAGGGTGTTGGTCTGCTCGGCCGGCTCGCGGGCGAATTCCACGGTGGAGAGGTCGGCGGTGTCCGTCGCCCCGCCGGCGGCGGCGATGACGGCATCCAGCCCCGCCCCGTCGGCGATGGGGTAGAGGCCGGGCAGCCGCACCTCCCCGGTCAGCAGCACCGCCTGGTCCAGCAGGAAGGGCAGCAGGCTGGGGTAGTCGAGGAAGACCTGCGGGCAGGGGGCGCGGCCGAAATCCGGGAAGCCGGCGCTGCGGATATGGGCGTAGCGCCAGGGCGAGGCCTGGGCGGCGATGGTGAGCTGGACGAGCGCCGGGCAATCCGGCCCCCGCGCGGCGCCGGCGAGGCCAGGCGGGAGGGAGGCAGCGCCGGGCGGCGGGGCGGCGGGCGCGGTCCCGGGCAGCGCGCCCGGCGGCGCCCCGCCCGGCATGCCGGCCACCGCGGCGAGGCCCGGATTGGGCGCCGCCAGCGGCGGCATCAGCACGGCGCCCGCATCCGCCCCGCCGGTATCGCCGCGCAGCGCCTGCTGCACGGAGGGGCTGGCCAGCCACATCACGTCCGCCATGCCGAGCAGGATCACCTCGTCGCCCTCCCGCAGCGGCGCATCCGCCTGGCCGGAGAGCACGCGGCCGAGATCGAAAGCCTCGAAGCGCCTGGTGCGGGTGCGCGCATCCATGCGCCAGATGGCGCCGAGCCGCGGATAGGGATCCGCCCGCACCAGCCGCGGATCGGCGAGCAGCCCGCGCAAGGTCTGCCCCCGCCCGCCGGCGGCGCGCAGCAGCGGCGCCGTCACATGGCCGGCAAGGCGCAGATCCTGGGCCACCACATCGGCGCCGGGCTCGACGCGCAGCGCATCGCCCCGCCGCAGCGCATCGCGCGGGCCGATCTCGCGCAGGCTGCGGCGGCCCTCGGCATCCGTGGTCTGCAGCAGGAAGCGGTTGCCGGCGGGGCGCAGCGGGTCGCCCGCCAGCCGCAGCAGCGCGGCCAGCGGCGCGGTCGCGGCGCCGGAAGGCAGCTCGTAGATGCCGGGGCGCGAGACTTCCCCGCCGATCGCCGCCACGGCGCCGAGCGGCGGCACCAGGATGCGCTCCCCCTCGCGCAGGGAGAGGTCCGGCGTCGCGCCCTCCCCGGCGATGACCGGGTAGAGATCGACCGTCCGCCGCCCCTGCGGCCCCTCCACCCTGATGGCGCGGAGCGAGCCGGTGCGGCGGATGCCCCCCGCCGCCACCAGCGCATCAAGGACGGAGGAGAGCGAGGTCAGCGCCTGCAGCCCCGGCCGCGCCACCTCCCCGCCGACGAAGATGCCGATCTGCCGGAGCTGGCCGAGGGAGACGAAGACCTCGGAGCCGCCGAGGTCGCGCTGCGCCCGGGTCTCCAGCTCCGTCCGCAACTCCCGCAGGGTGCGGCCGGCGGCGGGAAGGGGCGGCAGGTCCGGCAGCACCAGCATGCCGTCGCGGCCGATGCGCAGCGTCAGGGTCTGCCGGGCGCGGCCGCGGAAGGCCAGCACCACCTCATCGTCACGGCCCAGCAGGTAGTCGTCGGGCAGCATGCCGAAGCCCTGCCCCGGCGGCGCGCCGCCGCGCAGGTTGTCGTAGCCGAATTGCCGCAGCGGCCGCGGATTGGCCGGGTCCCGCGCGGCGAAGAAGCTCTCCGCCGGGGAAAGCGGTTCCTCCGGCACGGCGGGCGCGGTGGGTGGCGGCAAGGGCTGGGCGGTCACCGGCGGCGCGGCGAAGCCCGGCGCCGCCGGGCCGGAGGGCCGCCCCCCGGCATCGAACAGCCGTTGCAAAATCTCCTGCTGGCTCGGCAGCGGCAGCCCGGGCAGCGCCGCGCCGCCCGGCAGGCTGGGCGGCAGGGCGGGCGGGACGAGATAGCTGCCCGGCGCCCCCGTCTGCCCCCAGACCGGCGCCCCCGGGACCAGCAGCATGAGCGGCACGAGCAGCGCCGCCACGGCGCGGTGGAAGACGGGACGGCCGCAACTGCGCCTCAGGATCTGCCCCCTGTTTTGGGTCGGCGAAGCGGGCGAATCGGCCGGCAGCCCGCAACCAAGCAGCGACAAGCCGGCAGCGCCCTGCAATCCTTACGCGGCCGACCGTTAACAAATCAATGCAATATATCACGCAAATGTGGTCCATCCTGGAGGCCGCCCGGCTGCTGGGCCCCCGCCCGGTGCTGCTCGCGGCTTGGCACCGGGCGCCGCTGGCGCAAGGGCTGGCGCGGCTGGCCTTGCGGGACGCCGACGCGCCTTTCGGCCCGTTTCTGCCCGCCCCCGCCCCGGCCGCCCCCGTCCTGCCGCCGGCGCATGCAGCGGCGCTGCTGGCCCGCGCCCGCGCCGTGGCGCCGCCGGATCGGCATGGTCCCTTCTGGCACGGCCCCTTCGACCCGCACCGCCACGCTTTATCGCTCGACCTCTTTGCCCCCGGCGATATCCGCCCGGTCTGGGAGCGGAGTCGCTGGGCGGAGCTGCCCTTGCTGGCCCAGGCGGCGCGGCTGGAGCCGGGAGCCGGGCATCTGGCGCGGGCGGAGGAATTCCTCGCCGCCTGGCTGGCCGCCAACCCGCCCTATCGCGGGCCGAATTGGGCCTGCGGGCAGGAGGCGGCGCTGCGGGCCCTGCATCTGGCGCTGGCCGTGGCCCTGCTGGGCGGCCCGCCGCCGCCGGGGGCCAAGGCGCTGCTGGCGCTGCACGGCAGGCGGATCGCCGCGACGCCCGCCTATGCCATGGCGCAGGACAACAACCACAGCGTCTCGGAACCCGCCGGGCTGCTGGTCTGCGGGTTGTTCTGCGGCGAGGCGGGCTGGGTGCGGCATGGCCGGGCCGGGCTGGCCGCGGCCTTGGCCCGGCTGGTGGCGGCGGATGGCGCCTTCGCCCAGCTTTCCACCCTCTATCACCGGCTGCTGCTGGATGTGCTGGCGGTGACCGCCTGGCTGGCCGGCGAGGCCTTCCCCACCGCGCCGCACCTGCCCGCCGCCGTGGAATGGCTCCGCCGCCTGACCGCGCCGGCGAATGGCGCCACGCCATGGCTCGGCCATCAGGACGGCTCCGCCTTCGCCGATCTCGCTTTGGCCGGGCCGGGGGATGCGCGGCCCAGCCTGGAACGCGCCGCCCGCCTGCTGGCCGGGCATTCGGCGGGCTGGCCAGGAGAGCTTGGCTCGGAGCCGGGCTGCGCCTGGCTCGGCCTGCCGCCGGCGCCACCGCCGCCGCCCCTGCCGGCGGAATGGACCAGCGCCGGGCTGCGCGGCTGGCAGGCGGGCGGGCTGCGCGCCTTCCTCCGCACCGGCCCGCTGCGCTTCCGCCCGGGCCATGCGGATCTGCTCCACCTCGACCTCTGGGACGGCGCCCTGAACCTGCTGCGGGATGGCGGCACCGGCGCCTACAACCCGCCTCCCGGCCAGGAATGGTGGCATGCGCATTTCACCGGCACCGCTGCGCACAACACGGTGGAATTCGACGGCGAGGACCAGATGCCCCGCCTCTCCCGCTTCCTCTTCGGCGGCTGGCCGCAGGCCGGGTTGCTGCCGGAGGGCGGCTGGCTGCAGGACCATCGCGGCCGCAGGCAGGAACGCCGGGTTTGGCTGGCACCCGGTCGGCTGGTGGTGGAGGACCGGCTTTCCGGCCCCTATCGCCGCCTGGCGCTGCGCTGGCGCCTGGCGCCGGCGGCATGGGAGGCCCGGCCGGACGGCGTGGCCGGCCCGCTCGGCCGGCTGCGCGTCACAGGCGACGCCCCCCTCGACCTGCGGTTGGAGGAAGGGGTGGAGAGTCCGCATTACGGGAAGATTCAGCCGGTGCCAGTGCTGATCGCGCGCGGGGCAGGGGAGACGCACCACATCCGCAGCGAAATGACAGTGGAGAATCACCCCTAGGTTGCTTTTGTTTGGCAACAAATCTATTGAATGCCGTGACGCGATCAGGCGGTCGCATGCCATTGGATCAATTGCTCCGGGGGATCTGGCACCACCGCATCGCCGTGCTGACGGCGGCGGCGCTGCTGTTCGGGCTCGGCGCCGGCATCGTGCTGCAGCTTCCGCGCTACTACGCGGCCCAGGCGGTCATCGCCCCGGCCGAGACCACCGGCATCGCCACCTCCAGCCTGCTCTCCCCCACGCCCATGCTCGGCGGCGGGCTGCTGGACCAGCGGCAGAGCGGGCATTTCGCCGTCTATCTGGACGTGCTGCGCGCGCCCGAAGCCGCGGCGATGCTGGCGCGGGAGACCGGGCTGCTGGCGCATCTGACGGCGCTGCGCCAGGCCGGTGCCATGGGCTGGCTCCGCCGCCTGCTCGGCCTGCGGCTGGAGGCCGATGCGGATGACGCGCAGAGCTGGCTGGAACGCAACCTGGCCGCCACCCCCGGCATCGGCACCGTGACCGTCACCCTCACCCTGACCCATCGCGAAAGGGAGGCGGCGCTGGATATGCTGCAGCGCCTGCACGCCCTGGCGGAGGCCAAGGTAAAGGCCGATCTGGTGGAGCTGACGCGGCGGCGCATCGGCTTCATCGAGCAGCGCCTCGCCGCCGAGCGCGACCTTTATGTGCGGAACGCGCTGTACGACCAGCTCGGCCAGCAGCAGCGCAGCCTGCTGGTGGCGGCGGCGGACCAGGCGGTGGCGGCAAGGCTGGTCTCGGCGCCGATGGTGGGGCTGCGCCCCGCCATTCCCAACCGGCCCCTGCTCCTCCTGCTGCTGGCGGTGGCGGCGCCGCTGCTGGCGCTGTTCGGCGCCGCCTGCTGGGTGCTGCTCGCCCCGTCGGCGGCGGGGCGGCGGCTGCACCAGGCGGAGCTGCCCTTCCTCTACCGGGCGGGGGCGGATTGAGCCGGGCGGATGCCTCGGTGCTTACCGCCGGCGCCGGCCTCTTCGCCGCGCTGCTGCAATTCGCCGGGGCGCTGAAATCCCTGCCGGGGATGGGCGGGCTGCCGGTCGATCTCACCGCCCTGGCCCTGCTGGCGCTGCTGCCCTCGCTCGGCTTCCTGCTGGTGCTGCGGCAATGGCGGGTGTCCGCCGCGCTCGGCCCGCCCTTGCTGGGCGCCGGGCTGCTGCTGTTCTGGCTGGTGCTGGCGGGGGGGTGGAGCCGCTCGGCGCATGTGATGGCGGCGAAGCTGCCGCAGATGGTGCTGCTCGGCCCGCCGATGCTGCTGGCCGGGCTGCTGGTGGGCGCGGATGGGCCGACGCGGCGCCGCTTCGCCCTCGCCGTGGTCGGGATCGGGCTGCTGGTCGGCGCCGGGGTGGGCTGGGGACTGGCGCATGACCGGGTGGTGCTGGGCGGCGAGCCCGGTGCCGATCCGGAGCGGACCAGGGTGCAGTACCAATTGGCCGGCCTCGCGATGGCCTGCGGCGGCGGCGTCGCCGCGCTGCGCCTGGTGCTGGCGCGGGGCTGGGCGCGGCTGGGCTGGCTGGCGGTGCTGGGGGCGCTGGCGCTCGCCGTGCTGCTGCCGGGGGGGCGGGCGGCGCTGCTGGCCTTCGGCCTGGGCGTGGCCGGGGCGCCGGCGCTGCTGCTCTGGCGGCGTGGCCGGCCGGGGATGGCGTTGGCCTGGGTGGCGCTGGTCGCCGCCGCCGGGGGCGCCGGGCTGGCGGCGCTGCTGCTGCTGCCGGGCGTCAGCGCCGATCTGGCGACCCTCGACCGGCTGTTCGGCGACCCGACGGAGCGCACCCCGGCGCGGCTGATCCTGTGGCAGGAGGCGCTGCTCTGGGCCGGGAGGATGGCGCCTTTCGGCCTTGGCAGCGGCAGTTTCACCATCGCCGCCGGCACTGGCGATGACCGCCATCTGCACCCGCACAACCATGCGCTGGAGGCGCTGGCGGAGGGTGGGCTGCCCGGGCTGCTGCTCTGGCTGGCGGCCTTCGGGGGCGGGGTGGCGCTGGCGCTTCGCCAGGCCGGGCGGGTGGCGCCGGAGCGGGCGGCGGTGATCGCCGCCCTCACCCTGCCGATCGGGCTGACGGTGATGGTCTCGACCGATCTCGGCAACCGCATGGCCTGGTTCGCGCTCGGCCTGCTGTTTTCGCTGGGGGTGGAGGCGCGGCGGCCTTCCCCGGCGCCTGCGGCCGCCACGGCCCATGTCTAGACGCTGGGGCCAAGGGGGCTGCGGCCTTGGCGGGAGCGCCGCCGGTGCCGGTAGACCATGTCCGGGTGCTGGAATAGCAAGGCTGCGGCCCCGGCAGGGGCGTCGCCGGTGCTGGCGGGCCATGTCCGTACGCCGGGAAGGCGGGGCTGCGGCCCTGGCGGACAGGCCGCCAGCGCTGGCGGGCCATGGCGGGGCGCCGGGAAACCGGGCTGCGGTCCTGGCCGGTGCGCTGCCGACGCTGGCGGGCCATGTCCGGGCGCCGGGAAACCGGGCGGCGACCCTGGCCGGTGCGCTGCCGACGCTGGCGGGCCATGTATAGGGCCTGGGGCAAGCGCGCTTTCGACCTGGCCGGCGCGCTGCTGGCGCTGGCGCTGGCGGCGCCGTTGCCGGCCCTGGTGGCGCTGGCGGTATGGGCCGTGCTGGGCCGGCCGGTGCTGTTCCGCCAGGCGCGGATCGGGCGCGGCGGCGTGCCCTTCATCCTGCTGAAATTCCGCAGCATGGTGGCCGGGCCCGGCGAGGATGCGGCAAGGCTCGGGCGCTTCGGCCGGGCGCTGCGCGCGAGCGGGCTGGATGAGCTGCCGCAGCTCTGGAACGTGCTGCGCGGGGAGATGAGCCTGGTCGGCCCGCGCCCCCTGCCGGTGGAGTATCTGCCGCGCTTCACCCCGGCCCAGGCGGCGCGGCACGCGGTGCGGCCGGGACTCGCCGGGCTGGCCCAGGCGGCGGGCCGGAATGCGGTACCCTGGGAAAGGCGGCTGGCGCTGGACGCGGATTATGCGCGGAAGGTAAGCCTCGCTGGGGATGTGGCGCTGCTGGCGCGGAGCCTGTGGCTGGTGCTGCGCGGCCATGGGGTAACGGCGCCGGGGCATGCGACGATGCCAAGGCTGGGGGAGCAGTAGGGGGCGGCGGGATCGGCGCTGCCAGTTGTGGCAGGAGTTCCGGCGGGCCCCCCGGCCCTCCCCGCGCCGGGCGGGGAAGGGGGGAGCGGCCCGGGAATTCAGTGGTGCCGGAGCCTCGCGGAGCCGCGGCGCGGTTCCCTGGGGGACACTCCCCCCGCCGGGCGTCCCTACCGTGGTCCCGCCACGGCAGGCGGTGCAGGGCGCCCGGAATTCAGCGACGCCTGGCCCCCGTCCGAGAAGCCTCCGTTCGAGGAGGCTCCCGTCCGAGGGCCCCCGGGCGCGTCAGCGATCGGCGCCGCCGACGTAGCCGTACCGTCCCAGCGGAACGGCCCGCCTGGTGCCCACCCGGGCGCCCAGCACCGCCGCAGCGGCGCCGAGCAGCAGCGCGGCGAAGGCCCAATAGGCCCCGACCGCACCGGCCGTCGCCGCCGCATCCGCCGCCTCGCGGGCGCGGCGCTCCGCGGCCTGGGCCGCCTCGGTCGCCTGGGTCTCCGCCTGGGCCAGGCGGCGCTGCGCTTCCTCCGGCGCGATGCCGTATTCGGCGGCGATGAGCCGGCCCAGCCGGTCGCGCTCCGGCTGCGCCAGATTGCCCTCAGTTACCCGGCGGGTGAGGAGCTGGCCGATCTCGGCATTGCGCTGGTCGCTCGTCATCTGTGCCGGGTCGCCGCCGGTGCGGAGCGCGGTCTGCGCCCGTTCTACCAGGGCACGGGGATCCACCTGCTGCGCCGCCTCGGCCGCCGGGCCGCCGGCCGCGCCCGCGGCCTGGCCCATCCCCTGGGCGACGCCGCCCAGCACGGAGGACGCCCCCTGCACGGCCGTGCTCGCCGTGCCGGCAATGATGTTGCCGAGCAGCACCGCCGAGAGCAGGTAGCCGATGGCCCAGACCGAAAGCCCGTGCAGCGTCGTGTCCGTCGAGTCGGCGGAGCCGGAGAGCCGCGCCGCGACATAGCCGCCGGCCGCGAGGCCCAGCAAATTGGCCACCAGCAGCCAGATGCCGCCGGCAATGCCGAAGGCCGCGCCGCTGGGCGAGGCGGCGTTCTGCGCATCCACCGTGCTGGCGCCGATGGCGACGCCGAGGACGGCCAGCATGGCGCCGGTCGCTACCGCCACCACCCCCCCGGCGAAGACGGCGCCCCAGGAGATCCGCGGCGGCAGGGCCGGCGCGCCTTCGGGCAGGGCGGTGCCGGCCCTGAGGTCGGCGTCGGCGATATGGGTCGTGGACATGCGGCGCGGTCCCCCGTTTACGGATTGTGCCACTGCAACGCCGCGTCGCCGCACCGGTTCACGGCTGGCGGAACAGGGTTGCAGCGCGGCCACACCCGGCCCACACCGGGCGCCATTCCCGCTTTGGCCGCACCGGATGCCGCATTGCCGCCACCCTTTGCGGCCAAGGCTGGCGAAGCTTTTCCCCCGGCCCGTCGGCCCCTGGCCGCCCCTGCCCTGCAGGCGCGACCAGGGTGGGCGGCCGCTGTGCTCTGGAATCCCGCGTTGCAGGTCTACCTGCCGATTGCCGAGATGTCCGTGGATGCCTTCCTGCTGGTCGGCATCGGGTTCGGCGTGGGCTGGCTTTCCGGCCTGTTCGGCGTCGGCGGCGGCTTCCTGCTGACGCCGCTGCTCATCCTCGTCGGGATTCCGGCGCCCGTCGCCGTCGCCTCCGGCGCCAACCAGACGCTCGGCGCCTCGGTCTCCGGCCTCATCGCCCAGTGGCGGCGCGGCAATGTGGATGCGCGGATGGGCACGGTGCTGCTCATCGGCGGTTTCATCGGCTCGGTGCTCGGCGTGCAGCTCTTCGCCCTGCTGCGGCGGGTCGGCCAGGTGGATCTCGCCGTCTCGCTCTTCTACGTCATCGTGCTCGGCACCGTCGGCGGGCTGATGGTGATGGAGAGCGTGCGGGCCATCCTCCGCCGCCGCACCGCGCCGCAGCGCAAGCTGCACGAGCATTTCTGGGTGCACGGCCTGCCCTTCAAGATGCGCTTCCGCAAGTCGCGGCTCTACATCTCCGTCATCCCGCCGCTGCTGATCGGCGGCTTCATCGGCATCCTCTCCGCCGTCATGGGCGTGGGCGGCGGCTTCATGCTGGTGCCGGCGATGATCTACCTGCTCGGCATCCCGACCTCGGTGGTGATCGGCACCTCGCTGTTCCAGGTGGTGTTCGTCGCCGCCAACGTCACGCTGTTGCAGGCGGTGCAGCTCGGCACCGTCGATATCCTGCTGACCCTGCTGCTGCTGGCGGGCGGCGTCGCCGGGGCGCAATTCGGCGCCGCCATGGGCAGCAGGCTGCGCGGCGAGGAGACCCGGGCGCTGCTCGGCCTGCTGGTGCTCGGCGTCGCGCTCAGCCTGCTCTGGGGGCTGCTGCGGCCACCGGCCGATCTCTTCAGCAGCGGGGTGGCGCTGTGATCCGGGCGCTTTCCCTGCTGCTGCTGCTCGCCCTGCCGGCGCGGGGGCAGGAGGCGCTGGTGGCCGCCCTCTCCCAGGATGCGGTGGAGGTCACCACCGGCTTCACCGGCGCCCAGCTCATGGTCTTCGGCAGCACGGACCAGCCGATCGGGCCCGGCGGGGATGAGGTGCTGGTGGTGGCGCAGGGGCCGAACCGGCCGGTGGTGGTGCGGCGGAAGGTCCCGGCCCTCGGCTTCCTCTGGGTCAACGGCCCGTCCGCCCGCTTCGCCGAGGTGCCGGGCTTCTACTTCATCGCCGGCACCCGCCCCGCCTGGCAATTGCTGCCGGAGGAGCAGCGGCAGCGGCATAGCCTCGGCCTCGATTCCCTGCGCCTGGTGAGCACCGGGGCGCGCCATCCGCGCTTCCGCGCCGCGCTGCTGGATCTCGAGAAGCGCTCCGGCCTCTGGGTGGAGGACACCCACCCGGTGGAGGTGGCGGGCAGCCGGCTGTTCCATGCCCGGCTGCCCTTGCCGGCGGGGGTGCCGACCGGGGATTACCGGGTGCAGGTGCTCCTCATCCGCTCCCGCCAGGTGGTGGCGCGGCAGACGCTGGATTTCCGCGTGGACCGGGTCGGCACCGCCGACCGGATCGCGACGGTCGCGGAGGATCAGCCCTTCCTCTACGGTATCGCCTGCATCTTCCTGGCCGCGCTTGCCGGCTGGGTGGGGAGCGTGGTGTTCCGGAGGAGCTGATGCCCGAGACGACGCCCGAGGAAGCCACACCCGAGGCCCGGGCCGCCGCGACCAAGCGGGACCGGGTGTTCCTGGTGGTGGTGGATGACAGCCCGGAGCGGGCCATCGCGCTGCGCTATGCCTGCCTGCGGGCGCGGAATGGCGGCGGGCGGGTGGCGCTGCTCCGGGTGATCGAGCCGGAGGGGCTGGTGGAATGGGCCGGCGTCGGCGCGATGATGGCGGAGGAGCGGCGGGAGGAGGCGGAGAAGCTGCTTTCCGCCCTGGCGGCGCAGGTGAACGAGATCACCGGCGGGCTGCCGATATTGCTGATCCGCGAGGGCAATCCGCGGGACGAGCTGCTGGCGCTGCTGGAGGAGGATCCGCGGATTTCCATCCTGGTGCTGGCCTCGGCGGCGGAGAGCGGCGGGCCGGGGCCGCTGATCTCGGCGCTGACCGGGCGGTACGCGTCGCGGGTGCGGGTGCCGATGACGATCGTGCCGGGCGGGCTGGACGACAAGGAATTGGAGCGGGTGACTTAGTTTCCTCGCGGAGTCGCTGGATTGCCGAGGCTTCGCACAGCCTGAAGCGGCAAAGCTGCTGCAGGACACCCGGCGGCTCCCCCTCCCCCGCCGGCGGGGGAGGGTCGGGGTGGGGGTGCCTCTCCGCCCGGCGAGGCGTTCGGCCCCGGCCCGGCAGCACCCCCCACCCTCGGACCGGCAGCCACCCCCACCCTAATCCTCCCCCGCCAGCGGGGGAGGGAACGGCGCCGTTACCCCCGCAGCGCCCGTCCCGGTGCCCAGACCTGGTCCGGCGCGCTCCACAGCGCCTCGTCCCGGATCGCCGCCGCCAGCGCCTCCGTCACCGCCTTGAGGATTGCCTCCCCCTTCTCCGCCGTGGCCGCGCGCGGGTCGCCGCGTACGCCGGTGCGGGGCGCGCGTTCCATGAAGGACCAGAAGCGCACCATGCCCTGGGGCGGGTTGGGCGGCGGGTTGGAGAGGCTCTCGGCGATCTTCTCCTGCCGAACCTGCGCCGCATCCAGGGCCAGCCACAGGCTGGTCTCGCCCTCGCAGGCGTGGTGGATGCCGGGCTGAGTGGTGAGGATGGCGCCAATCTCCTTCGGCGCGAGCTGCGGCCAGGTGGTGACCACGATGGGGATGCCGAATTCCGCCGCCAGCTCCCGCGCGCTGACCGCCAGCGGGTCGATATTGCCGCCATGGCCGTTGACGATCAGCAGCTTGCCGAAGCCATCCGCCAGCAGGGAGCGCACCACGCAGCGCAGCACGCCGTGGAAGGTGGCGTGATCAAGGGTGATGGTGCCGCCGAAGGGCAGGTGGTGCTCGGACAGCCCCAGCCACATCGGCGGCAGCACCGCCACGGGCTTGCCGGAGGCGGCGCCGCCGCGCAGCGCGATCTCATGCGCGCAGTAGCTGTCGGTCCAGACCGGCAGATGCGGGCCGTGCTGTTCCAGGCTGCCGACCGGCAGGATGGCGAGCGCACCCTCCGCCGCCCTGGCCTTCAGCTCCGGCGCGGTCATGCGGTCCCAGCGGATTTCGGTCATCGAGGGCTTCCCCATGCGGTGGGCGGAGATTGGGCCCGAAGCAGGGGGAGGAGGGAAGGGGGCTGAAGGGGCGGTGGCGGCCCGGTCAGCGGAGACGGCATCCCCACTCCGCTGGCGGCAGCGCCCGCGCGGCCGGGCCACCCGTTCCGCGGAGACGGGCCCGGCTCCGTTGGCCGCAGTGCCCAAGCGGCGGGGGAGGGCGCTACGGCGTCAACGCCTGCCGCAGGGCGGCCAGCACTTCCGGCACGCTTTCGCGCACCGCGACATCCGTGGTGAAGCGCAGACCCACCACGACAATGGCGGCGCGGGCGCCGGTGGCATAGCGCTCGGTGGGGCCGCGGACCAGCACCACGCGGTCGGCCGCGATCCAGGTGCCGGCGCCGTTCAGATCGGTCAGCCGCACCAGCCGCAGGCCGAGGGCGGCCAGCCGCCGCGCCACCACCTCGGCCGGCTCCACGCTGCGCTGCTGGACGAAGGCGGTGGTGTCGATGGCGGTGCGGCCATCGGCATGGCCGATGCGTACCACCTGGCGCACGGCCAGCGCCACGGGCGGCGCGCCGGGGGCGGGGATGAGCTGGATGAAGCCCGGCACGTCCGGCAGGGCGGGTTGGGATGGCGGCTGCGGCTGGCTCTCGGCCCGCCCCTGCGCCCGCGCCAGCCCCGCCACCGGCAGCATCGCCAGGAGCAGGGCCCGGCGGCGCATCACTCCAGCCCCATCAGCCCGCGGGCGAAATCCCGCGCTTCGAAGGGGCGGAGGTCGCCGGCCTTCTCGCCGACGCCGACGAAATGCACCGGCAGGCCGAATTCCTGCGCCAGCGCCACCACCACGCCGCCCTTGGCCGAGCCGTCCAGCTTCGTCACGGCGAGGCCGGAGACATCCACCATCTCCTTGAACACCTTGGCCTGCTGCAGGGCGTTCTGGCCGGTGGTCGCGTCCAGCACCAGCAGCACGGAATGCGGCGCCGAGGCATCCACGCGCCGGAGGACGCGCACCACCTTGCGCAGCTCCTCCATCAGCGCGGTCTTGTTATGCAGGCGGCCGGCGGTGTCCACCAGCAGCACCCGGGTGCCATCGGCGCGGGCGGCGGTCAGCGCGTCGAAGGCGAGGCCGGCGGCATCGGCGCCCTGCTTCGCGGGGGCGTGGACCTTGGCGCCGGTGCGGTCGCCCCAGATCTGGAGCTGCTCGACGGCTGCGGCGCGGAAAGTGTCGCCGGCGACGAAGGCGCAGCGCAGCCCCTGTTCCCGGTATTGCTGGCCGAGCTTGGCGATGGTGGTGGTCTTGCCGGTGCCGTTCACGCCGACCACCAGCACCACATGCGGCGCCCTGGTGGGGTCGATGGGCATGGGCTGGGCAACGGGGCCGAGGATGGCGGCGATTTCCTCGGCCAGCGTCGCCTTCACCTCCTCATCCGTCACCTCCTTGCCGAAGCGGGTGCGGCGGAAGCTTTCGACGATGCGGCGGGAGGCGGCGACGCCGAGATCGGCGGTGATCAGCGTGTCCTCCAGCTCTTCCAGCGCTTCGTCATCCAGGCGGCGCTTGCGGAAGAGGGAGGTGACGCTTTCCGTCAGTTTGGCGGTGGAGCGGGAGAGCCCGGCCTTGAGGCGGGAGAACCAGCCGCCGCGCTGCTCCGGCTCGGGTGGCGCGGCGGGGGGTGGCGGAGGGGGAATCGGGGCCGTGACCGGTGTCGGCGGGACCGAGACCGAGACCTGCGGCGCGACCGGGGCGGATGGGGGTGGTGCCGGAGGGGCGGCAAGCGGTGCAGGCGGGGCCAGCGGGGCCGCGACCCGCGCCGCAGGGGCCGGCGGGGCCGGGGCGGAGACCGGCGGTGCGGCCGCTGGAGACGGGATCGGTGCCGATGGCACGGCAACCGAGGGCGGCACGGCCCGTGCCGGGGCCGGCGACGTCGCTGGCGGGGAGGGGATTGGCGCCGGAGGGGCGACGAAGGGCGGAGCGGGCGGCGTGCGCTCGGCTGGCGCGGCCGGCGGCGGCGAGGCGGGTGCCGAAGGCGCAGCGACGGGCACCGGCGGCACCGGGGACGGCGCGCGCTCCGGCGCGGGCGGCGGTGGCGTCGGCGAGAGAGATGTTGAAGGCGTTGCGACCGGCGCGGGCGAGGGGGTGTACCCGGCCGGCGCGGAGGGCAGCGCGGTTGGCGTGGGCGGGGCGGGGGCCGAAGGCGCGGCGGCTGGTGCGGGCGGGGCCGGGGTCGGCGTCTGCCCGGCCGGCGTGAAGGGTGGTGCGGTTGGCGCGGGCGGGATGGGGGCCGGAGGCGCGGCGGCTGGTGCGGGCGGGGCCGGGGTCGGCGTCTGCCCGGCCGGCGTGAAGGGTCGTGCGGCTGGCGCGGGCGGGATGGGGGCCGAAGGCGCGGCGGTTGGTGCGGGCGGAGCCGGGGTCGGCGTGTGCCCGGCCGGCATGGAGGGCGGCGCGGCTGGCGTGGGCGGAACGGGCGCCGAAGGCGCAGCGGCTGGCGCGGACGGAGCGAGGGTTGGCATGCGCCCGGCCGGCATGGAGGGCGGCGCGGCTGGCGTGGGAGGAACGGGCGCCGAAGGCGCAGCGATTGGCGCGGGCGGGGCGGGGGTCGGCATGCGCCCGGCCGGCATGGAGGGCGGCGCGGAGGGTGGCGCGGCTGGCGAGGGCGGGACCGGCGCTGAAGGTGCAGCGGCCGGCGCCGAAGGCGCCGTGACGAGCGGCGCGGGCTCGGCCGGCGCAGGCGGCGAGGGCGGGACAGGCGCCGGAGGGGCCGGCGGCGCGGGCGATGGCGCCGGTGCGGAGCTCGGCGGCGCCTCCTTCCCGCGCAGCCGGGTAAGCCAGTCGCGCAGCGCCATGGTTCAGGCAGCCTCCGCCAGCAGGCCGGACTCCTCCGCCCCCGTCACCCGCACCCGGCGCAATTCGCCCGGCGCGGCGCCGCCGCCCAGCAGGCGCAGCGGCGCGAAATGCGCGGTGTGGCCGCGATCCTCGCCCTCGAACAGCACCGCTTCCTCCTGCCCCAGCCGCCCGGCGTAGAAGCGCGCCGCGCTGGCCGCTCCCGCGGCACGCAGCCGCGCCGCGCGCTCCTTCCGCAGCTTCACCGGCACGGCGGGCATCCGCGCCGCCGGCGTGCCCGGCCGCTCGGAATAGGGAAAGACGTGGAGGAAGGCGAGTTGCATCTCCTCGACAAGTTCGAGGCAGCGGGCGAAGGCCGCTTCATCCTCGGTCGGGAAGCCGGCGATCAGGTCCGCACCGAAGGCGATATCCGGCCGCACCGCCCGCGCCCGCCGCGCTACCGCCAGCGCATCCGCCCGCAGATGCCGCCGCTTCATCCGCTTGAGGATCAGGTCGTCGCCATGCTGCAGCGAGAGGTGCAGATGCGGCATCAGCCGCGGCTCATTCTCGATCAGCCGCCAGAGGTCGTCGTCGATCTCCACCGGATCCAGCGAGGAAAGCCGCAGCCGCGGCAGCTCCGGCACCAGCGCCAGCAGCCGCCGCGCCATCTGGCCGAGGCTGGGCGCGCCGGGCAGGTCAGGCCCGTAGCTGGTGATGTCCACGCCGGTCAGCACCACCTCCCGGTAGCCATGCGCCACCAGCGCCCGCACCTGCTCCACCACCGCGCCGATCGGCACGGAACGCGAGGGGCCGCGGCCATAGGGGATGACGCAGAAGGTGCAGCGATGGTCGCAGCCCTGCTGCACCTGCACGAAGGCGCGGGCGCGGCCGGCGAATTCCGTCACCAGATGCGCCGCGGTCTCCCGCGCCGCCATGATATCCGTCACCGGCGCGGGCGGCGCCTCCGGCGCCCAGGCTTCCGGCTTCAGCTTCTCCGCATTGCCGATGAGGCGGGTGACGCCGGGCAGCGCGGCCCACTTCTCCGGCGCGATCTGCGCGGCGCAGCCGGTGACGATGATCGGGGTGTCCGGATTCTCCCGCGCTGCGCGGCGGATGGCCTGGCGGGCCTGGCGCTCCGCCTCCGCTGTCACGGCGCAGGTGTTTACCAATATGGCGCGGCCATGCCCGGCCTTGGTGGCCAGGTCGCGCATCGCCTCCGACTCATAGGTGTTGAGCCGGCAGCCGAAGGTCAGCACCTCGATGCCGCCCCGCTCCACGGCGTTCTGGCGCGGGCGGTCGGGCTCGACCTGCCGCGCGGCGTCCTGGCCCAGGGGGGCGGTCACGCGGCGTAGGCCTCCAGGTCGAGCGCGCCGGTGAAGGCGGTGGCGACGGGGCCGGTCATCAGCACATGTCCGTCCGCGCGCCATTCGATGACGAGGTCGCCGCCCGGCAGGGAAACGGTGGCGCGGCGGCCGGTGAGGCCGCGCCGCGCCGCATTCACCAGCGCGGCGCAGGCGCCGGAGCCGCAGGCGAGGGTCAGGCCGGCGCCGCGTTCCCAGACCACCAGGCGGAGATGCTCCGGGTTCAGCACCTGAGCGAAGCCGATATTGGCACGTTCCGGGAAGATCGGGTCGCGTTCCAGCGAGGGCCCCAGCGCCGCCACCGGCAGCGCGTGCAGATCCTGCACGAAGAAGGTGGCGTGGGGGTTGCCCATGGAGCAGGCGGCGGGGTCGGCCAGCCCGCCGCGCGTCAGCGGCAGGTGCAGCGTGTCAACCTCCCGCGCCAGGGGCACGTCGCGCCAGTCGAGCCGGGCAGGGCCCATATCGGCGCGCCAGAGGCCGCCGGGCAGGCGTTCCACCGGCAAATCGCCGGCGACGGTGCGGACCAGGACGTGGTCCTTGCCGGTCTCCTCGGCCACCAGGGCAGCGATGCAGCGGGTGGCATTGCCGCAAGCCCCGGCCTCCGAGCCATCCGGGTTGCGGATGCGCATGAAGACATCCGCACCGTCCGCGCCGGGCTCCATGACGATGAACTGGTCGCAGCCGATGCCCCGCCGGCGGTCGGCGATGGCGGCCGCCCGGGCGGGGGTGATCGGCAGATCGGCCCGGCGAGCATCCAGCACGACGAAGTCGTTGCCGAGGCCGTGCATCTTGCGGAAGGGAGTCATGGTGCGGGGGATATGCGCTTTCCGGGGCGTCAGGCCAAGGTGTTGAGGGAGGGCGCTGCCCTCCCTCAAACTCCCACTCGCCAAGGGCCGAAGGGCCCTTGGAACCCTTTAGTCCGGACCCGTCGGTCGAGACGCCAAACTCAAGGGTTTCCAAAGGCCCTTCGGCCTTTGGCGGGGTGGGTCCGGGAGGGGCGGCGCCCCTCCCGGTGCCTCAGCGTTTCAGGATAGACCCCAAAACCCCCCGCAGCACCGCGTTCCCGAGTTGCCGCCCCACGCTGCGCGCCGCGGATTTGGCCATGGATTCCACCACCCCTTCCCGCCGGCCGCCGCGCCCGGTGAGGATATCCCCCACCATGCCGCCCAGCCCTCCGCCGGTATCGGGGATGCGGCCGCCCCGCGGCCCGCGCGCTTCCGGCACTGGCCGGGGCGGCAGGGCGGCCCCGCCCCAGGGGTTGCCGCCGCGTACCGGCGCGCCGCCGGTGCGCTGCGGCCCTTCCGCCTGCGGTGCCGAGGCGCGGCCCACCAGCCGCTCATAGGCGCTTTCCCGGTCCACCGGCGTATCGTAATGCCCGGCCAGCGGCGAGCGGCCCATGATCGCCGCCCTTTCCTCCGCCGTCAGCGGCCCGATCCGGCCGCGCGGCGGCAGGATGCGGGCGCGCTCCACCATGCTCGGCGTGCCGTCTTCCTGCAGGGTGGAGACCAGCGCCTCTCCCACCCCCAGGGCGGTGATCGCCTCCTCCACCCGCAGCTTCGGGTTGGGCCGGAAGGTCTCCGCCGCCGCCCGCACCGCCTTCTGCTCCGCCGGGGTGAAGGCGCGCAGCGCATGCTGCACCCGGTTGCCGAGCTGCCCCAGCACCGTCGCCGGCAGATCCAGCGGGTTCTGCGTGACGAAATAGACCCCCACCCCTTTGGAGCGGATGAGCCGCACCACCGTCTCCACCTTCTCCACCAGGCTGCGCGGCGCGTCGCGGAACAGCAGATGCGCCTCGTCGAAGAAGAAGACCAGTTTGGGTTTCGGCAGGTCGCCCACCTCCGGCAGCTCCTCGAACAGCTCGGAGAGCAGCCAGAGCAGGAAGGTGGCGTAGAGCCGCGGCGAGGCGATGAGCTTTTCCGCCGCCAGCACGTTCACCGCGCCGCGCCCCTCCGGCGTCAGCAGCATCAGGTCCTGCAGCGCCAGGGCCGGCTCGCCGAAGAAGCGCTCGCCGCCCTCCTGCTCCAGCAGCAGCAGGCGGCGCTGGATGGTGCCGATACTGGCCTTGGTGACATGGCCATAGGCGGTGCTGACCTCCGAGGCGCGCTCCGCCACATGCCCGAGGATCGCCCGCAGATCCTTGAAATCCAGCAGCAGATGGCCTTCGTCGTCGGCCAGGGCGAAGGCGATGGCGAGGGCGCCTTCCTGGGTTTCGTTCAGCTCCAGCATCCGCGCCAGCAGCACCGGGCCCATTTCGGCGACGGTGGCGCGCAGCGGGTGGCCGAGCTGGCCGAACACGTCCCAGAAGACGGCGGGCGCGGGCTCATAGGCGTAATCCGCCTCGCCCAGCGCGGCGGCGCGCTGCTCCAGCTTCGGGTTGGGGCTGCCCGCCTCGGCCAGGCCGGCGAGGTCGCCCTTCACATCGGCGCAGAACACCGGCACCCCGGCGCGAGAGAGCCCTTCTGCCAGGGTCTGCAGGGTCACGGTCTTGCCGGTGCCGGTGGCGCCGGCGATCAGCCCGTGGCGGTTGGCGCGGGCGAGCAGCAGGCGGCAGGGCAGATCGCCCGCGCCGAGAAGAATCGAGTCGGCCATCCCTGCCTCTCCTGCCCCGTTGGGCAGGATATTAGGGCCAGGCGACAGGCAGCAGAAAGGGCGGACCGCCGGCCGCGGCCCGCCCCTGCCTGGTCGCCCTGCCTGCGGGACCGGGCTCAGGCCGCGGCGGCGTCCGGGCCGGCCAGCGCCGCGGCGCGGGCGGCGATGCGCTGGCGGATGGCGGCCGGCACCTGGCGGTGGGACAGGGCGCGCGGCAGGTCCAGCGCCGGCATGGCGGGCGCCTCGGCGAACATCGCCTCGTACTCCGCCACATTGTCGAAGGTGGCGCGGGTCTCGGCGTCCAGGAAGGTCTCCGCCGGGGTGTTCTCCGCCAGGATGATGGCGTGGTCGGCGGTTTCGATATGGTAATAGGTGAAGCTTGCCGGCGCGTCCTCATCCCGCAGGATGGTGGTGCCGTTCACCAGCGCGCCGGCCTGTACCAGCGCGCCGTCCAGCAGCAGGGCATGGCCGGCGGAGAGCACCAGGTCGCGACTCGGGACGCCCTCGGCCAGGGCGCCGGCCCTGATGCGGACTGGCAGGCGGTCGGCGCGGCCGGCGAAGAGGGTGGAGACGGTCTGCCGGCCGATCCAGCGGATGGCGCGGGTCTCGCCTGCAAGCGTGGTGACGAGGTCGCCGATCGCCAGGCTTTCCACCGCGCGCTCGCCTGCCGGGGTGGCGATCCGCGTGCCGGGCATGAAGCAGAAGGTGTAGTCCGTGGCGCCGGCGCCCACCGCATCCGGGCTCAGCGTGGCCGCGGCGCCGCTGCCGAGCGCGGCCGGGTCCTTGGTGAAGAAGTAGTATTTGAGGCTGCCGCCGACGGTGCCGGAGGCATAGAAGCCGGACACCCCGTCCACCACCGCCAGGCCGCGATAGCTGAGCAGCACCGTGCCGGTCTGGCCCGGCACCTGGGTGCCGAAGCCCTCGCCGGAATCCAGGCTGAAATTCCCGGTGCCGGACAGGGTGATGGTGCTGCCGGTGGCCGGCGCGCCGCTGATGGCGCCGGTCGTGTCGCCGGTGCTGTCCACGCCGGACAGCAGATAGACGGAATAGGGGGAATCAGAGGTGGGCATCGGCGCTCTCCGTGCAACGGGTTCGGCGGCGGGGCCGCGGATCAGCTTGGCCTGGCATGCCCACCGCCCCGGCGTTGCCGCATTTCGCGGCACCTCTCTCCGAAAAGGTGAAATTCCCCTGGCCGTGTTCTCATGTTGCGATGCGGAGCGGGAATAAGTCCAGCAACCGGCAGTGGCACAGCTTAATATTACACTCTTTGAGACGATCGGGACGGCTCAAAGACACGGCTTGGTTGCAAAATCATGCCCGCCTGCGCGGTGGCACCCCGCAGCCCCGGCGCCGCCGCGTCTTGCCTCCGCCGGGGGGCGCCGCTATACGCCCGCCTCCCACGCGCGCCGGGCCTGTAGGGCATGCCCGGCCGCGTTCTCGCGCCCCTTCGCCGGGGCGCCTCACGGCCGAGTACGGAGGTCCGAAATGCCCAAGATGAAGACGAAGTCTTCTGTGAAGAAGCGCTTCAAGATCACCGCCACCGGCAAGGTGCTCGCCGGCCCGGGCAAGAAGCGGCACAACCTTTCCGCCCGCTCCTCCAAGGTGAAGCGGCAGAACACCGGCACCCAGGTGCTGCGCCACCAGGATGGGCTGACGGTGAAGCAGTGGGCCCCCTACGGGCTCGAGCGGTAAGGAGGCGGCACCATGGCACGCGTGAAGCGGGGCGTTACCGCCCATGCCCGGCACAAGAAGGTCCTGAAGCTCGCCAAGGGCTATGTCGGCCGGTCCTCCACCAATTACCGTCCCGCGCTGGAGCGGGTCGAGAAGGCGCTGCAATACGCCTATCGCGACCGCCGCAACAAGAAGCGCGACTTCCGCGGCCTGTGGATCCAGCGGATCAACGCCGCGGTGCGGGAGCACGGGCTGACCTATTCCCAGTTCATCGCCGGGGTGAAGGCCGCGGGGATCGAGCTGGACCGCAAGGTGATGGCCGCCATCGCCTTCGACGACCCGGCGAGCTTTGCCGCGCTGGTCGAGAAGGCCCGCGCGGCGAAGCCGGCCTCCGCGCCGGCTGGCTGATCCTTCCCCTTCGGGGTAGAGTGTTGCGCAAGGGGCCGCTCCCGCCAGGGTGCGGCCTTTTGCCTGTCCGGGACCCGCGATGCATGAGCGATGACCTTCAGGCCCTCCGGGCCGAAACCGCCGAACTTCTCGCCGCCGCCGCCGATCTGCGCGCCTGGGATGCGGTGCGCGTGGCGACGCTGGGCCGGAGCGGCCGGCTGACCGGGCTGCTGAAGGGGCTGGGCGCCGTCCCGGCCGAGCAGCGGAAGGAGCGCGGGGCGGCGCTGAACCGGCTGAAGGGCGAGCTGGAGGCGGCCATCGAGGCCCGCCGCCTGGCGTTGGAGGAAGCGGCGCTGGACGCCCGCTTGGCCGCGGAGCGGCTTGACGTGACCCTGCCGCCCCGCCCGGCGGCGCCCGCCGGGGAAGGCGGCATCCACCCCATCAGCCGCACCTTCGAGGAGCTGGTGGCCCTGTTCGGCGCCCAGGGCTTCTCCGTGGCGGAAGGGCCGGATATCGAGTCCGACTGGCTGAATTTCTCCGCGCTGAACATCCCGGACCACCACCCGGCGCGGCAGGACCACGACACCTTCTATCTGCCCGCCGGGCCGGATGGCCGCCGGCCGGTGCTGCGCACCCACACCTCGCCGGTGCAGGCCCGCACCATGCTCTCGCAGGAGCCGCCGATCCGCGTCATCGTTCCAGGCCGCACTTGGCGCGCCGACCATGACGCGACCCACAGCCCGATGTTCCACCAGGTGGAGGGGCTGGTCATCGACCGCCACATCCATCTCGGCCATCTCAAGGGCTGCCTGATCGACTTCCTCCGCGCCTTCTTCGGCATCGCCGACCTGCCGGTGCGCTTCCGCGCCTCCTACTTCCCCTTCACCGAGCCCTCCATGGAGGTGGATATCGGCTGGAACCGGAAGACCGGCGCGCTGGGCGCAGGCGGCGACTGGCTGGAGATCCTGGGTTCCGGCATGGTGCACCCCAAGGTGCTGGCCAATTGCGGCCTCGATCCGCGGGAGTGGCAGGGCTTCGCCTTCGGCATGGGGATCGAGCGCATCACCATGCTGAAGCACGGCATGCCCGACCTCCGCCCCTTCTACGAGAGCGACCTGCGCTGGCTGCGCCACTGGGCGAGCGACCCGCTCTCGCCGCCTTCGCTCGCGGAGGGGGTATGACCGATCCCCACGCCACCGCTGCGCGGCGTCGCCGGGGCCCCGAAGGGTCCCTCCCGATCCGCGCTTCGGCACAGCCTGCCGCGGCAAAGCCGCGCCAGGGCAACGGGCAGCGACAGGCAGCGATAGGCGCTCCAAGATGAAATTCCCGCTCTCCTGGCTCCGCGCGCATCTCGCGACCGAGGCCTCGCTGGAGATCATCCTCGCCACCCTCAACCGCATCGGGCTGGAGGTGGAAGGCGTGGAGGATCGCGGCGCGGCGCTCGCCGCCTTCCGCATCGCCCATGTGGTGGAGGCGGTGCAGCACCCCAACGCCGATCGCCTTCGCGCGCTGAAGGTCGATCCGGGCGACGGCAAGCTGCTCTCCGTCGTCTGCGGCGCTCCGAATGCGCGGGCCGGCATGAAAGGCGTTGTCGCATTGCCCGGCGCCTATATCCCCGGCACGGGCATCACCCTGAAACGTGGAGAAATCCGCGGCGTCGCCTCCGAGGCGATGATGCTCTCGGCGCGCGAGATGGGCCTCGGCGACGACCATAGCGGCATCGTGGACCTGCCCGAAGACACCCCGCTCGGCGAGAGCTACGTGACCTGGGCCGGGCTCGACGACCCGGTCATCGAGATCAGCGTCACGCCCAATCGCGGCGATGCGCTCGGCGTGCGCGGCGTGGCGCGGGATCTGGCGGCGGCGGGCCTCGGCACGCTGCAGCCGCTGCCGACGCCCGCGGTGGCGCCGGCCTATGCCTCGCCGCTGCGCTGGGAGATCGCCGATCCGCGCGCCTGCGACTACGTCCTCGGCCGCGCCATCCGTGGGCTGCGCAACGGCCCCTCGCCGAAATGGCTGCAGGATTGGCTGGTGGCGATCGGCCAGCGGCCGATCAATGCGCTGGTGGATGTGACGAACCTCTTCACCTTCGGCCTCGGCCGGCCACTGCACGTCTTCGACGTGGCGAAGGTGAAGGGTGGCACGCTGACCATGCGCATGGCGCGGGCGGGCGAGGTGCTCGCCGCGCTGAACGGCAAGGAGTATGCGCTGACGCCGGAGGATGGCGTCATCGCCGACGCCGCCGGGCCGGAAGCCCTGGGCGGCATCATCGGCGGCGCCCCCACGGGCTGCGACGAGACCACCACCGAATGCTTCATCGAATGCGCGCTGTTCGACCCGGTGCGCATCGCCCTTTCCGGCCGCCGGCACGATATCCGCACCGATGCCCGCGCGCGGTTCGAGCGCGGCGTGGACCCGGCCCTGCCGCCTTTGGCGCTGGACCTGGCCACCGAGCTGATGATCCAGCTCTGCGGCGGCGAGGCGAGCGAGGTGGCGGCAGCCGGCACCCCCCCCGCCTGGCAGCGCAGCGCCACGCTGCGTTTCGAGCGCCTGGCCGGCCTCGGCGGTGCCGAGGTGCCGCCCGACGAGGCGGTGGGCGCGCTGGAACGCCTCGGCTTCACCGTCGAAGCGCGCGACGCGGCGAAGGTGGCGGTCGCCATCCCCTCCTGGCGCAACGACATCGCCGGCTGCGGCGCGCTGGACCAATTCCCCGGCCTGAAGCCGGAGCGCGCCCGCGCCGCCGCCGAGGGCTGCGCCGTCATCGAGCCCGAGGCCGATCTGGTGGAGGAGGTGCTGCGGCTGCGCGGCCTCGACGCCATCCCGCCCGTCTCGCTGCCTACCGCCGGCATCGTCCCGCCGCCGGCGCTGACGCCGAAGCAGGCCCGCGCCGTGCTGGCCCGCCGGGTGCTGGCGGCGCGCGGCATGCTGGATTGCGTCAGCTTCGGCTTCCTGGAGGCGAAGATTGCGGCCCTCTTCGGCGCCACGCCGGAGACGCTGCATCTGGAGAACCCGATCGCCGCCGATCTCGACCAGATGCGGCCGACGCCGGTGGCGAGCCTCGCTTTGGCCGCCGCGCGCAGCGCTGCGCGCGGCTGGCCGGATGTGGCGCTGGCGGAGCTCGGCGCGGCCTATCGCGATCCCTCGCCGGAAGGGCAATTGGCCGTCGCCGCCGGGGTGCGGGCAGGCCACACGCCGCGGCATTGGGCGGAGGCCTCCCGCCCCGTCGATGCGATGGACGCCAAGGGCGATGCGCTCGCCGTGCTCTCGGCGCTCGGCGTGCCGATGGCGGCGCTCTCCGTCACTGCGGATGCCCCGGGCTTCTACCATCCGGGCCGCAGCGGCGTGGTGCGGCAGGGGCCGAAGACGGTGCTGGCCACCTTCGGGGAGCTGCATCCGAAAATCCGCGCCGCGCTCGACATCGCCGGGCCGGCGGTGGCGTTCGAGGTGTTCCTGGACGCGGTGCCGGAGCCGAAGAAGCGGAAGAAAGGCGCGCCCGACCTGCCGGCCTTCCAGCCGCTGCGGCGCGACTTCGCCTTCCTGGTGGACGCGACGGTACCGGCCGAGGCGCTGCTGCGCGCGGCGCGGAACGCGGACAAGGCGCTCATCGCGGATGTCATGCTGTTCGACCGCTATGCCGGCGACAAGCTGCCGGAAGGCAAGGTCAGCCTCGCCATCCAGGTGACGCTGCAGCCGCGCGAGGCGACGCTGACCGATGCGGACATCGAGGCGGTGGCGGGGAAGATCGTGGCGGCGGTGGTGAAGGCCACGGGGGCCGCGCTGCGGGGGTAAATCGAGAGGGGCGCTGCCGCTCTCGAGCATCGGACGCGGTGCGTCCGATCCCGCCAAAGGCCGAAGGGCCTTTGGAAGGCACGAATTTCAGCCCCGACGGTTCAACCGCAAAACTCAAGGGTTCCAAGGGCCCTTCGGCCCTTGGCAGGGGGAGTTTGAGGGGGACAGCGTCCCCCTCAACCCGCCAACTCCTCCAGCGGCCATCGCGGCCGCGGCGCGTGCCCCAGCGCATCCACCAGCCCCCGCCGCAGCCTTTCCACCCCGGCCCAGGCCACCATCACCGCATTGTCCGTGCACAGCCGCACCGGCGGCGCCACCAGGGGCAGCCCGTGCTTCGCCGCCTTGGCCTCCAGCGCCCCCCGCACCGCCGCATTCGCCGCGACGCCGCCCGCCACCACCAGCGCCGTCGCGCCCGGCAGCATCGCCAGCGCATGCCCGGCCCGGTCCGCCAGCACCGCGGCCGCCGCGGCCTGAAACCCCGCGGCCAAATCCGCCTTGTCCTGCTCCGATGGCGACCCCGGCAGCCGGGCCAGGGCATTCGCCACCGCCGTCTTCAGCCCGCTGAAGGAGAAATCGCAGCCCGCCCGCCCCAGCAGCGGCCGCGGCAGCGGGAAGCGCGCCGCATCCCCCCGCGCCGCCAGCCTTTCCAGCGCCGGCCCGCCCGGCCAGGGCAGGCCCAGCAGCTTCGCCGCCTTGTCGAAGGCCTCGCCCACCGCATCGTCCAGCGTGGTGCCCAGGCGGCGATAGCGCCCCACCCCCTCCACCGCCACGCATTGGCAATGCCCGCCGGAGATCAGCAGCAGCAGATAGGGAAACCGCGTCCCGCCCGGCACCAGCCCCGGCAGGGTCGCGGTCAGGGCATGCGCCTCCAGGTGGTTCACCGCGACAAAGGGCAGGCGGTGCGCCAGCGCGATCCCCTTGCCCAGCGAGGCGCCGACGATCAGCCCGCCGATCAGCCCGGGGCCGGAGGTCGCCGCCACCCCCGCCAGCTCGGCATAGCCGAGACCCGCCTCCGCCATGACCCGGGCGATCAGCCCCGGCAGATGTTCCAGATGCGCGCGGGCGGCGATCTCCGGCACCACCCCGCCGAAGGGGGCGTGCTCGCGGAGCTGGCTCAGCACCGCCTCGGCCAGGATGGTGCCGTCGGCGCGCAGCACCGCCGCCGCGGTCTCGTCGCAGCTCGATTCCAGCCCCAGCACCGCGGCGCTGCTCTGCATCCGGCATCCTTGCAAAGGTGAGGGCAAGGGTGAGGCGCCGCTGCCACGGCCGGCCGCAGCACCCCGCGCCGCCCCGAGGGGCCGGAAGGACTGCCGATGCCATCGGCGCCTTCTCCGGCCGGCCCCGGGACGAATTTTTTCCCGCGCGGATCCGCCGCCGCCAGCCGTCTCAACCGGCTCTGATGCCGGGCGAGGGTGCCCAAGCCCGGCGGCCCGCCCTATAAGCCGCGGCATGCGCGAAGGCCACCCCGCCCCCGCCGTGCTGATCACCCGGCCGGAGCCGGGCGCGGCGGAGACCGCCGCGCGCGTTGCCGCCCTGGGCTGGCAGCCGCTGGAAGCCCCGGCGCTGCTGCTGGCACCGCGCCCCTTCATCTCGCCCCGGGGGGCGCAGGCCCTGCTGCTCACCAGCCGCGCCGCCGCCCGCTGCCTGCCCGCCACCCTGCCCCGCAGCCTGCCGGTGCTGGCGGTCGGGGAGGCGACGGCTGCGGAGGCCCGCGCCCACGGTTTCGTGAAGGTGGCGGCGGCGGAGGGCGATGCCGCCGCCCTGGCCCGCCTCGCCACCGCCCGGCTGGACCCCAAAGCGGGGCCGCTGCTGCTGGCGGTCGGCGCCGGCTATGGGCAGGACCTCGCCGCCGCCCTCCGCGCCGCCGGCTTCCGCGTGCTGCGCCGCATCGCCTATGCCGCCGCCCCAGCCGCCGCCCTGCCGGCCCCGGCCCGGGCGGCGCTCGCCGACAACCAGGTGGCGGCAGCGCTGTTCTTCTCCCCGCGCTCGGCCGCGGCCGCCATCGCCCTGCTGCGTCAGGCCGGGCTGGGCGAACGCGCCGCGTCCATGGCGGCGCTGGCCATCAGCCCCAGGGTGGCGGAGGCTGCCCGCGCCGCCCTGGCGCCTTTCACCTGGCAGTCCCTGAAGGTCGCCGCGCGGCCGGACCAGGACTCGCTTCTGCAACTGCTCGACCCCAGCTAGGCGAACCATGAGCGACAATTCCGACCAGACCCAGGCCCCGCCGGAAGCCCCGCCGCCGCGCAATTCGCCCATCGCCCCGCCGGCGCCCTGGCGGCTGGACCCGGCGGCGCTGCTCATCGGCGTGGGCGGGGTGGTGCTGCTGCTGGCGCTGTGGTGGCTGCTGGTCACCCCGCGCATCCTGCCGGAGGGCAGCGACGAGGCGGAGCGCCTGGCCCGGGCGGAGGAAAGGCTGGAGGCGCTGCGCGGCGACGTCGCCGGGCTCGACGGCCGGGTGCAGCAATACCAGGCGCTGGAGGCGCGGACCCGCGCGCTGGAAGGCCGCCCGCCGCCGCCCGATCTGCGGCCGCTGGAATCCCAGGTGGTCGCCCTGACCGAGCGGCTGGCCGCCGCCGACCGCGCGGCGACGGAGCGCGGCACGGCGCTCGACCGCCGGCTGGGCGCGCTGGAAAGCCGCCCGGTGGTGGACCCCGCCGGCCTCGCCAGCCGCCAGGCGCTGGAGACCCTGGCCGGCAGGCTGGATGCCCAGGCCGCCGACCAGGCGCAGCGCTCCGCCGAGACGCGCGAGATGCTGGGCCAGCGCGTCGCCGCCGTCGAGGCCGCGGCGCAGCAGAAGCTGGCTGCGCTGGAGGCGCAGCTTGGCCAGCGCATCGCGGCGCTGGAGGCGGCGCAGCAGCGCCTCGCCGCCATCGAGGGTCGCACCGCCCGCCTCGCCGCAGTGGATGCGCTGCGGTCCAGCCTGATCTCCGGCCAGCCTTTGGGCCCGGCCCTGGCCCGCATCGGCGAGGCGCCGGCGGCGCTGACCCGCTTCGCCAACGCCCCGCCGCCCACCGAGGCGGGGCTGCGCCTCTCCTTCGAGGAAGCGGCCAAGGCCGCCCGCGCCGCCTCCGACGCCGCCATGCAGCCGGATGGCAGCCGCGCCGGCGTGGTGGATAGCGCCCTGGCGCGGCTTGGCGGCCTCGTCACCATCCGCCGCGGCGAGCAGGTGGTCTGGGGGGATGCGGCGGAAGCCGAGATCGAGCGCGCCCGCCGCGCGCTGGAAGCCGGGGATGTGGAGATGAGCCTGACGCATATCGAGAAGCTGCCGCCCCCCGCCCGCGCCGCCATGCAGGGCTGGGCGGAGCAGGCGCGCGCTTTGCTCGCCGCCCGCGCCGCGCTGCGCCAGCTCGCGGCGGGCTGAGGCGATGCGCCGCGCGCTTTTCGTCCTCGCCCTGCTGGGCGCCGCCGTCGCCCTGGCCCTCTGGCTGGCCGGGGTGGGCGGCACGGTGGAGATCCAGGTGGGCGATGCCTGGATCGGCACCAGCTTCCCCGTCGCCCTGCTGGCCCTGCTGCTGGGCTTCGTGGTGCTGCACCTGCTGCTGAACGGCATCGGCGCGCTGCGCCGGCTGCCCGGGCGGCTGCGCGCCCGCCGCGCCGCCCGCCGGCGGGCGGAGGGCGATGCCGCCGTGACCCGCGTGCTGGTGGCGCTGGCCGCCGGCACGGCAGAGGCGGCGCGGCTGGAATCCCGCCGCGCCCGGCACCTGCTGGGCGACACGCCGCAGACCCTGCTGCTGGCCGCGGAGGCGGAGCGCCTGGCCGGGCGCGAGGCCGCCGCCGGCGAGCTGTTCCGCGCGCTGGCGGGGCGGGAGGATGCCCGCTTCCTCGGGCTGCGCGGCCTGCTGCGCCAGGCGATGCAGGAGGGCGACTGGGACGCCGCCCATGCCCTGGCGAAGGAGGCCGAGGCGGTGCATCCCGGCGCCGCCTGGCTGCGCCAGGAACGCGCCGAGCTGGCGCTGCGCACGCGGGATTGGCGGGAGGCGCTGGCCCTCTCGCCGCCGGACGCGCCGCGCGCCGCCCTGGCGCTCGCCGCCGCGGCGCAGGAGACGGATCCGGCGAAGGCCGCCGAGCTGGAGCGCCAGGCCTTCGAGGCGGATCACGGCTTTGCCCCGGCGGCGCTGGCGCATGCACGCAGGCTGGAGGCGGCGGGCAGCCCGCGCCGCGCCCGAGGGGTGCTGGAGGAGGCCTGGCTGGCGAGGCCGCACCCGGATCTGGCGGGGCCCTATCTGGCGGCCGAGCCGGACACATTGATGCAGGTGAAGGCGGCGGAAGGGCTGATCCGCCGCAACCCGGAGGCGGCGGAGAGCCGGCTGCTGCTGGCCCGCACCGCCCTGGCCGCCGGGCTGACCGGCCGGGCGCGCGCCGCGCTGGAGGCGCTGGTGGCCTCCGGCGAGGCGGATCGCCGGGCTTTCCTGCTGCTGGCGGAGCTGGAGGAGGCGGAGCAGGGCGAAACCGCCGAGGCCCGCGCCGCCCAGGGCCGCTGGCTGCGCGAGGCCGCCAAGGCCCCGCCCGAGCCGCGCTGGCGCTGCGGCCATTGCGGCGCGGAGCATGCGAGCTGGGCCCCGGTCTGCACCGCCTGCGATACCGTGGGGGAGATCGCCTGGGGCAATGGCAGCACGGCGCGGACGGCGGTGGCGGCGTGACGGGAGAACGGCCTTACGGCGGCGAGGTCAGCGCCGTGGGGCGGTTGCCCTGGACGCCCTGCTGGACGGAATCGAAGTTTTCCTCCAGCCAATATCTGTAGCGGGTGACGAGGGCGGCCCTTTCGGGGCTTAGCTGCGCCGGGTGCCAGGGGCTCGTCGCCCAGCTCCCCGCCGCCGCGGGGAAGCCGTGCTCCTCGACGCCGAAATAATAGGTGAGCGTCGTCGCCCTGGCATCCCGGGCGAAGCGGTAGGCGGCGGCGATGAAGGTGGTCGGATAGTGGTCGCCGTCATTCGCCCGGAGCGCGAGGTAGGTCCGCCATACCTCGCTCGTGCTGGTCTCATCGGCATGGACGGCATGGGTCAGCAGGGCGCATTCCTGCACCGCGGCGCCATGGCGCCTGGCCGCCGCGGCATAGCCATCCGTCCTGCTGCAGATCGGGCTGTTGCCCCAGGCTCCGACGAAGTACCCGCCCTCGGAATCGCTGGTTCGGACGATGACCAGGGCCGTCACGCCGGTCTCGCGCAGCCGGACCAGCGCCAGGTCCTCATAGCGGAAACCTGGCCCCGACCAGGCGTAGCGGCCGATTTCCGCCCACTCGCCGGGCGGCAGCGGAATCCGGCGCCCCCGCAGGGCCAGGGAATCGCGGTATCGCTGCCCCTCCGGCGGCAGGAACCGCCTGCCCTCCGGCCGCAGCCGGGGCGGGGCGGAGGCTGCCGGCTGGACCGGCGGCGGGACGGGGCGGCGCAGCGGCCCGGCCGCCGGGGCGAGGCCGGCGCGCAGCTCGGGCGGCAATGGCCCGGGCGGCAGGGAGACCGTGTCGATGCCGTAGCGCTCGGCCTGGTTCCGGGTGAGCCAGCCCATCCGGCTCGGGCGCTCCCGGGTCAGGTAGACGATGGCCCGGTCCGACAGGCCAAGCTCGTGGAGATAGGCGCCGACCAGCGCATTGCCCGCGCTCGAGGTCGAGGCCCGGCCGGCCTGGAGCGTGTAGGCGGCATGGAAGCCGACCGACGCCGTGGCGCCGATATAGCGCGGCGTGCCGCCGAGCCAGGCCAGGGCGCAGGCCGAGGCGCAGCGCGTCCCCTCGAGTATCGCCGTCGCATAGCCCCGCTGGCGGATGGTCCGGCCGATCTCGATGCCGTCATAGGCGCTGCCGCCATCGCTGTTCAGGACGATGACGGCATGGGAGACGCCCAGGGTGGCCGAGCGGAATTTGGCGGCATCGTCCGGCTCGATCCTGCCGGCCAGCGTGACCATCGCGCTGCCATCCGGCTGCGCCGTGGCGGCGATGTCGGCGGCCCGCGCCGCACCGGCCCCGGCGAGGGCAAGGGCGGCGCAGAGCAGGATCGAAGGCCAGAGCAGCAATTCGAACCGCAGCAATTCGAGACGCCTGGGCACGCCATCCCTCCGGGCCGCCCGATAATTGCAATATGGAAACTGAATGCAAGGCCATCGGGGCGGCCAGCTTCGCCGACCGCGCTGAATGCGGCGTCAGCATGGCGAGGCGGAGCGGCGTTCCCGCCGCGTTGCCCTCGCGCCACGCCGGCCGGCCCTGGCGCGGCCGTCCCCGTGATCCACAGCCATCCCCGCAATTCACAGCCCCCCGGCTGCGCTAGACTCCCCGGATGAACACCATCGACTCGCCCGCCCCCTTCGCCGATGGCGGGGGCCTGCTTGGCCTCTCCCAGCGCGTGCCGCCGCACAATTACCAGGCGGAGCAGGCGCTGCTGGGTGCGCTGCTGGCCAACAACAAGGCCTATGAGCGGGTCTCCGAATTCCTCGCCCCGGAGCATTTCGCCGACCCGGTGCATGGCCGCATCTTCCGCGCCATCCAGCGCCGGATCGAGGCCGGGCAGCTCGCCGACGTCGTGACCCTGCGGCCGGAATTCGAGCATTCCGGCCTGCTGGACGAGGTGGGCGGCCCCGCCTATCTGGCGCAGCTCCTCTCCGCCATGATCGGCATCATCAATGCCGGCGAATATGGCCGCATCATCCATGATTGCTGGCTGCGCCGGCAATTGGTGGATGTCGGCGAGGAGGTGGTGAACCGCGCCTTTGGCGGGGAGCCGGAGCTGGACGCCAAGGCGCAGCTCGAGGCCGCCGAGCAGCGGCTTTTCGACCTCGCCAAGGATGGCGGCTCCGAGGGCGGCTTCGTCACCTTCGAGAAGGCGCTGACCGAAGCGGTGCTGATGGCGGAGCGCGCCTTCTCCACCCCGGGCGGCGTTTCCGGCCTCTCCTCCGGCCTGCGCGACCTGGATGCGAAGACCGGCGGCCTGCATTCCTCGGACCTGCTGATCCTGGCCGGCCGGCCGGGCATGGGCAAGACGGCGCTCGCCACCAAGATCGCCTTCGGCGCCGCCCAGGCGCTGGTGCGGGAGGCCGCCGAGAAGGGGGAGGGGGTACAGCCCCGCGGCGCCGTCGCCCTCTTCTCGCTGGAAATGAGCGCCGACCAGCTCGCCACCCGCCTGCTCTCGGAGGCGTCGCGCATCTCCGGCGACAAGATCCGCCGCGGCGACATCAGCCAGCGCGATTTCGACCGCTTCGTGGAGGTGAGCCGGGAGCTTTCCACCCTGCCCCTGGTCATCGACGACACGCCGGCCATCACCATCTCCGCGCTCCGCACCCGCTGCCGCCGGCTGAAGCGCACGCGCGGACTGGAATTGGTGGTGGTGGACTATCTCCAGCTCATGCGCCCCGCCGCCGGCACCCGCCCGGAATCCCGCGTGCTGGAAATCTCCATGATCACCCAGGGGCTGAAGGCGATCGCGAAGGAGCTTTCGGTGCCGGTCCTCGCCCTTTCCCAGCTCTCCCGCCAGGTGGAGCAGCGGGAGGACAAGCGGCCGCAGCTTTCGGACCTCCGCGAATCCGGCTCCATCGAGCAGGACGCCGACATGGTCATGTTCGTCTATCGCGACGAGTATTACGAAGCGCAGCGCGCCCCGAAGCAGATGGGCTTCGACTCGGAGGAGAAATTCCAGGACGCGCTCAACCAATGGCAGCAGCGCATGGAGGCGGTGCACAATCGCGCCGACCTCATCATCGCCAAGCAGCGGCACGGCCCGACCGGCACCATCCCCCTGTTCTTCGAGGCGGAATTCACCCGGTTCGGCGACCTCGACCAGGCGCATGGCACCGGCAGCGGGTACTGATCCGATCTGGAACAGTATCATCTCACCACGTCGTCCGGCGCGAAGGTCAGGCGCGCAATTCGCCAAATGCGGGGGTGCCAACCGCCGCGGACCGCGTTAGGGACATGGCGGGATGAGCAGGACAAGGATCGGCCATGGCGCAGGACGGGGCCGCGACGAAGCGCCGGGCGGCGCGGCTGGCAACGCTGGGCACCCTCGCCCGGCCGGTGCAGCATGAGGTGAACAACCTCCTCACCGTCGTCTTCGCCAATCTGGAGATGCTGAAGCGCAGTGCGGCGGAAGGCGCGCCGCAGCGCCAGCTCGGCCGGATCCAGGAAGCGGCGAAGCGCTTCGAGACGACGACCCGGGCCATGCTGTCCCTGCTGCGCCGCCCGGTGGAGGCGGAGCCGGTGACGCTGCGCCTGACCGAGCTGGTGGAGGCGCTGCGCCCGTTGCTGCTGCTGCTGCTGCCCGCCCCCGGCGCGCTGCGCCTGGCGCTGGAGGCGGAGGATGCGCCCCTGCCGCTGGACCGGACGGCGCTGGAGGAGGCGTTGCTGACCCTGGCGGTGGAGGTGGCGGAGGCCCTGCCGCCCGGCGCCGGGCTGGGGCTGGAGGTGGTGGCGCTGCCCGGGGCGACGGAATTGCGTCTTTCCCTGCCCCTGGGCCTTGCCCCGCCCGCCCTGCAACGGCTGACGGCGCTGGTCCGGGCGGCCGGCGGAGAGGCGGAGGCGGTGGAGGATGGCTGGCGGCTGAGCTTCCCGCTTGCCGTGCCGTAGGGGGCGCGCCCCCATAGGCGTTAACTTAGGAATCATCAAGAAAGACAAAAAGATAGATCGGGGGCTTTGCCCCCGAACCCCCACCGGGGCCAGGACCTGGGCCCCGGACCCCGGTGTGAGTTTTGGCCCCACGGGTTCGACCTGCCGATCGGCGGTCTGCCGCCCCGGCAAGGCGAAGCTTTGGGCAGCCGCCGCCCATGCCGCGCGCAGCCGGAACCGATACAACTTCGCAACCAGAGGCCGCTCTGCTATCGCGGCCCCGGCAAGGCGGGCTTCGGCAAGGGCGCGGGGCGATCTTCGTTGATCGCTTCCCCCTTGCTGGCGCAGCATTTGCTGAGAACGGGAACAGGGACGCCGCCCCGCGGGGCGGTGAACAGGGAGACTGACCTGATGCAGCCCTTCGGGCTTTCCATCCTGCGCGCCTTGGGCGCGGCGGCGCTGGCCCTTGGCCTGGCGATGCCGCTGGCCGCCCGCGCCCAGCAGGCGCCGGCCAATACGCTGGACGCCGTCCGCGGCCGCGGCCACCTGATCTGCGGTGTGAATACCGGATTGGCCGGCTTCGCCCAACCGGACAGCCAGGGCAATTGGCGGGGATTCGACGTGGATTACTGCCGCGCCGTCGCCGCCGCCATCTTCGGCGACGCGACCAAGGTGCGGTTCGTGCCCACCACGCCGCAGGTCCGCTTCACCGCGCTGCAATCGGGCGAGGTGGATGTGCTCTCCCGCAACACCACCTGGACGCTGTCCCGCGACACTTCGCTCGGGCTCGACTTCGCCGCGACGAACTTCTACGACGGCCAAGGCTTCATCGTGCGGGCGAGCGCCGGGGTGAAGGCGGCAAAGGAGCTGGACGGCGCCACCATCTGCGTGCAGCCCGGCACCACCACCGAGCAGAATCTGGCGGAATGGGCGCGCGCCAACCGCGTCCGCTTCACCCCGGTGGTGATCGAGACGCTGGCGGAGGTGACTGCGGCCTATCTGGCCGGCCGCTGCGACTCCTACACCACCGACGTGTCCGGCCTGGCCGCGCTGCGCGCCGCCCAGAGCAAGCCGGAGGACCACCTCATCCTGCCCGAGGTGATCAGCAAGGAGCCGCTGGCGCTGACGGTGCGGCAGGGCGATGCCCGCTTCGCCGACATCACCCGCTGGGTGCATTTCCTGCTGCTCTCGGCGGAGGAATTCGGCATCACCCAGGGCAATGTCGACCAGATGCTGAACGATCCGCGGCCGGAGGTGCAGCGCATGCTGGGCAAGACCGGCGGGCTCGGCCCGATGCTCGGCCTGCCGGAGAATTGGGGCGTTGCCGTGCTGAAGGCCGTGGGCAATTACGGCGAGGTCTTCGAGCGCAACCTGGTGCCCATCGGCATCCAGCGCGGCCCGAATGCGCTGTGGACCACGGGCGGGCTGCAATACTCCCCGCCCTTCCGCTGATGCCCCCGGCGGGCCGGCGGGGCTGAGCCCGCCGCCCGCCGCCTTCCCCGCCTGGCGAGGAGGTCCGCCTTATGTCCGACGCCGCCATCGACCCGCGCAGCCTGCGCGCCCCGCCGAAACGGCCCATCCGCCTTTCCTGGTCCGACGAAAGGGTGCGCGCCATCGTCTGGCAGGCGCTGGTCGTCGGCATCATCGGCTTCATCGTCTGGTGGCTGTGGTCCAACACGGCCCACAACCTGGAAGTCCGGCGCATCGCCACCGGCTTCGGCTTCCTCGGGCGGGAAGCGGGGCTGCCCATTGCCGAGCACGTCATCGATTATAGCCCGACCGACACCTATTTCCGCGCCCTGCTGGTCGGCTTCCTCAACACGCTGAAGGTCGCCGTCATCGGCATCCTGCTGGCGACCATCCTCGGCACGCTGATCGGCATCGCCCGGCTCTCCCGCAACTGGCTGCTGGCGAAGCTGGCGGCGGTGTATGTGGAGGTGATCCGCGACCTGCCGCTGCTGCTGCAATTGCTGTTCTGGTACGCCATCCTGCAGGGGCTGCCGGGGCCGCGCCAGGCGATCCACCCGGCGGCGGGGGTGTACCTGTCCAATCGCGGGCTGAAGCTGCCCTGGATCGAGTGGCAGGACGCGCACAGCTATGCGCTGCTCACCTTCCTGGTCGGCACGCTCTTCACCTGGCTCTACCGCCGCGCTGCGGTGGCGCAGCAGATGCAGGACGGGCAGCCGCGCAAGGTATGGCCGGTCGCGCTGGGCCTGATGCTGGCGCTGCCCATCGCCGTCTGGTGGGCCGCCGGGGCGCCCTGGGCGGTGGACTGGCCGGAGCTGCGCGGTTTCAATTTCCGCGGCGGCCTCACCGTCTCGCCGGAGTATTTCGCGCTGCTGCTGGGCCTCGTCTTGTACACCGCCGGCTTCATTGCGGAGATCGTCCGCGCCGGCATCCTGGCGGTGCCGCAGGGGCAGTGGGAGGCGGCGCAGGCGCTCGGCCTGCATGCCGGGCAGGTGTTGCGGCAGATCGTGCTGCCCCAGGCGCTGCGCGTCATCGTGCCGCCGATGACCAGCCAGTACCTCAACATCACCAAGAACAGCTCGCTGGCGGTGGCGATCGGCTACCAGGACATCGTCTCCATCGCCAACACCACGCTGAACCAGACCGGGCAGGCGATCGAGGGTATCGCCATCATCATGCTGGTCTATCTCAGCATCAGCCTGTCCATTTCGCTGTTCATGAACTGGTACAATGCGCGCATCGCGCTGGTGGAGAGGTAACGGCCATGCGCGCCACGTGCCCCTTCCGCTTCGCCGGCGCCGCGGCCGGCGCCGCTGCCTTCCGCTTCGCTGGCCCGAGGGCCAGCATCGCTGCCTCCCGCTTCGCTGGCCCGAGGGCCAGCTACGCCGCGAACCCCACCCTGGTGGAGCGCTGAGCCGATGAGCGACATCACGCTGAACGCCGCCACCGCCGCGCCGGAAGCCGCGCCGCGCACCCCGCCCGCCAGCCAGATCGGGCTGCTGGCCTGGGTGCGGGCCAACCTCTTCTCCGGCTGGCTCTCCACCCTCGTCACCCTGGCGCTGGCCTATCTCATCCTCCGCTGGGTGGTGGGCTTCGTCGAATGGGGGATCATCAACGCCGTCTGGTCGGTGCCCAACAGCCAGACCCAGGCCTGCCGGGACATGAAGGGCATCGGCGCCTGCTGGGCGGTGGTGACGGAGAAGCACCGCTTCATCCTGTTCGGCACCTACCCCTATGAGGAGCACTGGCGCCCGGCCCTCTGCATCCTGCTCTTCATCGGGCTCTACATCGTCTCCGCCATGCGGCGCTTCTGGCGATCGGGGCTCGCCTTCCTTTGGGCCGGGGTGCTGGCGGTGATCGGCGTGCTGATGTGGGGCGGCGTGCTCGGCCTGCCCTATGTGCCGCAGGAGCGCTGGGGCGGCCTCGTCATCACCCTCATCCTCGCCACCTTCGGCCTCGCCTTCGCCTTCCCGCTGGCGATCCTGGTGGCGCTCGGCCGGCGCTCCAAGCTGCCGGCCATCAAGGCGATCTGCGTGCTGTATGTGGAGCTGATCCGCGGCGTGCCGCTGATCTCGCTGCTCTTCATGGCCAGCGTGATGTTCCCGCTCTTCCTGCCGGAGGGCATGAACATCGACAAGCTGCTGCGCGCGCAGATCGCCATCATCCTCTTCGCCGGCGCCTATCTGGCGGAGGTGGTGCGCGGCGGGTTGCAGGCCCTGCCCAAGGGGCAGTACGAGGCCGCCGACGCGCTGGGGCTGAATTACTGGCAGAAGACCGGCTTCATCATCTTGCCGCAGGCGCTGCGCCTGGTGATCCCGCCGCTGGTGAACACCTTCATCGGCTTCTTCAAGGACACCTCGCTGGTGCTCATCATCGGCATCTTCGACCTGCTGACGGCCGGCAAGACGGCGATCATCGAGCCTGCCTGGCAGGGCTTCGGCATCGAGGTCTACATCACCGTCGGCGCCATCTACTTCGTCTTCTGCTTCGCGATGAGCAAATACAGCCAGGGGCTGGAGGCGGAACTCAACCGCCACCGCCGGAGATGAGGTCTCCCCTCGATCGCCGGGCGCCGGCTCCGCCAAGCGCCGTCTCGCTTCCGGGCGCGCCTTACGGCGGGAGGCGCGACGTGCAGAAGCGCGCTCAGCACGGGGCGCTGCCCCGTGCCGTTGTCTCCGACCACTCATCCAAGCATCGCGGGTGATCCCATGAGCGAGACCCTGGAACACGTCGCCTCCGCCGCCCGCACCGATGCCCCGCCGGCCATCGTGCTGGACAAGGTGAACAAGTGGTACGGCGCCCTGCATGTGCTGCGCGACGTGTCGCTGAACGTCGCCCTCGGCGAGCGGGTGGTGATCTGCGGCCCCTCCGGCTCCGGCAAATCCACGCTCATCCGCTGCATCAACCGGCTGGAGACCCACCAGGAGGGCCGCATCCTGGTCAACGGAATCGAGCTTTCGGACGACATCAAGGCGCTGGACGACATCCGCCGCGAGGTCGGCATGGTGTTCCAGAGCTTCAACCTCTTCCCGCACCTCACCATCCTGGAGAATTGCACCCTGGCGCCGATCTGGGTGCGCCGGATGCCGAAGAAGGAAGCGGAAGAGCTGGCGATGGAATACCTGACCCGGGTGCGCATCCCGGAACAGGCGAAGAAATACCCCGGCCAGCTTTCCGGCGGGCAGCAGCAGCGCGTCGCCATCGCCCGCGCGCTCTGCATGAAGCCGAAGATCATGCTGTTCGACGAGCCGACCTCGGCGCTCGACCCGGAGATGATCAAGGAAGTGCTGGAAACCATAGTCAGCCTGGCGGAGACCGGCATGACCATGATCTGCGTGACGCATGAGATGGGCTTCGCCCGGCAGGTCGCGGACCGCGTGGTGTTCATGGACCGCGGCGAGATCGTCGAGATGGGCACGCCGACGCAGGTCTTCGAAACGCCGCAGACCGACCGGTTGAAGCTGTTCCTCAGCCAGATCCTGCGGGGCCACTGATTCCATTCCCCATGACGTTGCTGCGCAACGCCATGGGGGGGCCCTTTACCCCCACGACGCCGCTGCGCGGCGCCGCGGGGACGCCTTATCCCCATGACGTCGCTGCGCAACGCCATGGGGACCCCGGATTCGCCGGGCGAGCGGCGCCTCGCCCAGCCTGTCGCGGCAAAGCCGCGCCAGGGCAACGGGCGGCGCCGGAACGCGGCGGGTGACCCGGGAGAGGGGACCCCGCCGCCCCCGGCTGGGGTCTCAGCCCGGCGACCAGCCATACACGCGGGATACCGCGCCGCCCATCAGCATGGCCTTGTCGCTCTCCGACAGGCGCTCGTTCAGGCGGAAGGCGTCCACGCCCTGGCGATAGGTCAGCAGCGCCACGGCGCGGGTCCAGTCGGTGCCCCAGCAGCAGCGTTCCAGGCCGAAGGCCTCGAAGATCCGCGCCAGCTGCGGCCAGATATCCGGGTAGGGGTAGGGCGTCTTCGCCAGGGTGCCGGCGCCGGTGATCTTCACCGCCACATTCGGGCAGGCGGCCAGCGCCAGCAGATCGGGCAGGGCGGCCCAGGGCTGCTCCGGCGCCGGCGGGTGGAAGGGCTGCGGCAGGCCCAGATGGTCGATGACGATCTGCGTATCGGGGTACAGCTTCGCCATTTCCAGCACCTGCGGCAGGCGGCCATAGGCCAGCAGGTTCAGCGCCAGCCCGTGCTGCGCCGCCGCCGCCAGCACCCGGCCGAGGCCCGGATCACCCGGGTCGGTCGAGACATCCTGCCGCATCATCACCCGGATGCCGACCGTGCCGGGCTGCGCCTTCCAGGCCGCGATGGTCTCCGCCACGCCAGGGTCGTGCGGGTCCACCGGCTTGATCAGGGCGAAGCGCTTCGGGTGCTTCGCATGTTCCTGCACCGCATAGCTGGCATCGTAGCGGTACATGGAATGGACGGAGACGAGCAGCGCGCCATCCACGCCCACCTCGTCCATCGCCGCCACCATCTGGTCGCCCGTGACCTCGGGCGGCCCGGCCAGCGCATCCACCCAGGGCCGGCCCGGATGGTTGCGCTCATAGACATGTACCTGTGCGTCGATGATCGGCATTGGACGTCCTCCCAAAATGCGCGCCTCTCGGACCCTGTCGCCTGCCGGTGTCCTGCCCTAGGCTTCGCCTCGGTAGGCTGTGCCGAAGCGCTGATCGGAGCCGACTCCGGGCCCTCGCGGAACCGCGCAGCGGTTGCGCGGGGATCAGAGTAGCGGGCCCAGCAGACGCCCCCCGGACAGAGGGTAAGGCGCCCCCGTCGTCCCTGGAAAGGTCAGCGGCAGCCGACGCGCCACCCGCGCCGCCAGCACGCCGAAGGCCTGCGCCTCCAGCGCATCCCCGTTCCACCCCGCCACTTCCACCGGCCGCACCGGCGCTTCCAGCGCCGCCGCCAGGGCTCGCATCATCGCCGGGTTGCGCCGGCCGCCGCCGCAGACCAGCCAGTGCAGCGGCGCAGCCGGGAAATGCCGCGCCGCCGCCGCCACGCAGACAGCCGAGAACGCCACCAGCGTCGCCGCCCCGTCCTGGGGGGAGAGCTCTCCCGCCCCCGCCTCCTTCAGCGCCCGGTCGAAATCCAGCCGGTCCAGGGATTTGGGCGGCGGCGCCGCCAGATAGGGGTGGCCCATCAGCCGCCCCAGCACGGCGCCATCCGCCTGCCCGGCCAGGGCCAGATTCCCATCCTTGTCGTAGTCGCTGCCGGTGGATTTCCGCGCCCAATCGTCCAGCGGGCCGTTGGCGGGCCCGGTGTCGAAGGCCAGCAGCTCCCCCGCCGCGCCGATGAAGGTGACGTTGCCCACACCCCCCAGATTCAGCACCGCCAAGGGCTTCGGCAGGGACCGCGCCAGCGCCGCATGCACCACCGGCACCAGCGGCGCCCCCTGGCCGCCGGCCGCCACATCGGCGCTGCGGAAATCATAGGCGACGGAAAGCCCGGTGCGCTGCGCCAGCGCCAGCGCATCCCCCACCTGCCAGGTCCGCCCCGGCACCCGTGCCTCGCCCCCCGCCGCATTCCCCCCGGCCCGGGCGGGCGGCGGGCGGTGCAGTATCGTCTGGCCGTGGAAGCCCAGCAGCTCCGTCTCCTCCCGCATCTGCTGCCAGGCCTGGTCGCGCAGCCTCTCCACCGCCTCGGCATGGCGGTCCGTCAGCCGGGCGACGCAATCCGCCAGGAAGGCATCCTCGGGGTCCAGCCCCGCCGCCAGATCCAGCAGCCGGCGCAAATCGCGCCGCAGGGCAGGGGCGTAGGGCAGGGTCAGGCTCGGGCCGACGCGGCCGATCGTCTCGCCATCGGTTTCGATCCAGGCGGCATCCACGCCGTCCAGGGAGGTGCCGCTCATCAGGCCGATGGTTCTAAGCATCCCTCCCCTGTGCTACGGGGGCCACCCCATTGCCAAGCCCCGAAGCGAAATCCAGCGGCATGAATGACTTCCTGCACGAGGCCGAGACGCGCGGCTTCCTCCACCAGATCACCGACCGCGCCGCGCTGCAGGCGCGGCTGCAGGCGGGGGTGGTGCCGGGCTATATCGGCTTCGACTGCACCGCGGACAGTCTGCATGTCGGCAGCCTGATGCAGATCATGCTGCTGCGGCTGTTGCAGCGCCATGGCCACAAGCCGGTGGTGCTGATGGGCGGCGGCACGACCAAGGTCGGCGACCCCTCCTTCCGCGACGAGGCGCGGCCGCTGCTGGACGATGCCGCCATCGAGCGCAACAAGGCCGGCATCCGCAAGGCCTTCGAGCCCTTCCTCACCTTCGGCGAGGGCCCGACCGACGCGGTGATGCTGGACAATGCCGAATGGCTGGACCGGCTGCTCTACGTCCCCTTCCTGCGCGATGTCGGCCGGCATTTCAGCGTGAACCGCATGCTGACCATGGACAGCGTGAAGCTGCGCCTGGACCGCGAGCAGACTCTCAGCTTCCTCGAATTCAACTACATGCTGTTGCAGAGCTACGATTTCGCGGAGCTGCGGCGGCGCTATGGCGTGGCCATCCAGATGGGCGGCTCCGACCAATGGGGCAATATCATCATGGGGGTGGAGCTCTGCCGCCGGATGGATGGGGCGGAGGTGTTCGGCATCACCACGCCGCTGCTCACCACCGCCTCCGGCGCCAAGATGGGCAAGACCGCCGCCGGCGCGGTCTGGCTGAATGCGGAGAAGCTTTCGCCCTACGACTACTGGCAATTCTGGCGGAACACCGAGGATGAAGATGTCGGCCGCTTCCTCGGCCTGTTCACCGAGCTGCCGATGGCGGAGGTGGCGCGGCTGGGCGCGCTGCAGGGCGCCGAGGTGAACGAGGCGAAGAAGGTGCTGGCGACCGAGGCCACCGCCCTGCTGCATGGCCGCGCAGCCGCCGGGCAGGCGGCGGAGACGGCGCGCCGCGCCTTCGAGCAGGGCGAGGCGGCGGCGACCCTGCCGAGCCTGACCCACGCCCTGCCGGCCAGCGTGGTGGATCTGCTGGCGGCGGCGAAGCTGGTCGGCAGCAAGGGGGAAGCGCGGCGGCTGATCGGCCAGAACGGCATCCGGCTGAACGACGCGCCGGTGACGGACCCCCAGGCCATGGTGAGCGCAGCCGATCTGCGGGATGGCGCGGCGAAGCTCAGCCTGGGGCGGAAGCGGCATATCCTGGTGCGGGCGGGGTAGAGGGCACTAAGGCCTGGAAATGGGGGCTCTGCCCCCATACCCCCGCCGGGGGGAAGAGCTTCCCCCCGGACCCCGCCCTGAGTCTGCTGGTTCACCCCACGGATTCAAGACTCACACCGGGGTCCGGGGAGGGGAGTGCCGGCACTGCCGGCACCCACCGGCGGGGATCGAACGCATGCGTCCGATGGGGGCAGCGCCCCCTGCCGGGTCCAGGGCAGCGCCACTGGTGAGGACATGGGGGGCAGAGCCCCCGTCACCTGTCCACCCCCGTCTGCGGCTGCCCCGTCCCCGGCGGCGCCTCGCTCGGCCGCAGCCCGAAGATGCCCCGCAGGAAGCCCGGCGTCAGCGCCGCCAGCGGGTTCACCGAGACCTCCGGATCCGTCAGCCGCCCCCGCACCGCATAGGTGCCGGCGAAGACCCCGCCCCCCGCCTCCGGGCTGAACAGCCGGCCGAGCAGCGGGATATTCCCCAGCAGCGTGTTGAAGACATAGGCCGGGACGATGGTGCCCTCGATGTCCAGCTCCCCCGCCTGGCGGCGGATCCGCCCCTTGGCGGTCAGGCCCAGCGAGGCGGAGAAGGCCCGGGCATCGCGCAGCACCAGCTCCCCCGGCGTCAGCGCGAAGGGCGCCACCAGCCGGGCGAAGACCAGGCCGCTTCCCCCTTGCAGCGCCTCCACCAGCCCGTAGAGCGTCATCGCCTGCATCAGCTTCGCCACCGCCGGCGCGTCCTGCACCACGAATTGCTCCAGCTCCGCCGTGCCGGTCAGCGGCGCGCCCGGCCGCAGCTCCCGGTAGCTGGCGGTGACGGTCAGCCTGCCGCCCTGGATGGAATCCAGCACGTCCAGCGCCCGCAGCAGCGCCCCGCCATCCTCGGCGGCGATGCGCAGCAGCCTTTCATCGCCGCGCGGCGCCAGGCTCAGGCTGAAGCGACCCGCCCCTTCCGCCCCCGCCCGCGCCGAGGTGCGGCCCTGCACCTGGGCTTCCCGCAGCAAGCCGCTTCTGTCGGTGCGGCCGGTGGCCTGCATGGCGAAAAGGGTGCGGCCCTCGCCCATCGTCACCCGGTCGAAGCCGAGGTCGAGGGCGAGGGGCGGGTCCTCCCCGGCCGGCGGTGGCGGGGCGGCCGGCGCGGCCTCGGCCCGCCCCTCCTCTGAGGCGAGTATCGGGCGCAGGTCGAAGACCGGGCCGCGCAGCACCGCCTGCCAGGGCGCCCCGTCGCGCGCCGGCCGCCGCACCTCTCCCTGGAAGCGGGAGGCGCCGATCGCGCCCTCCGCCAGTTCCAGCCGCTCCAGCCGCGCGCGCGGGCCGAGCAGGGCGCGGCCGCGCAGCAGCAGGTCCGGCGCTTCCAGCCTGATGCCCTCGGCGCTTTGCAGCGTGTCGCCCTGCAGCCGCAGCACCGCCTCCGCCTGGCCGGCGACGCCGACGGGCTTGCGCCAGCCCAGCCCGTCCAGCGCCAGCCGCGCCTCCCGCAGGTCGCCCCGCAGCGTCGCGCGACCCTCGCCGCTTCGGCGCTTCTCCAGCCTTGCCTCCACCGCCACCGGCCCGTCCAGCAGGCCGAGCGTCTCCAGCCCCAGCGTCGCGAGCTGGCCCTGGTCCAGCTTCCCGGTCACCGAGGTCCGCTCCACCACCTGGCTGGCCGGGCCGGCGCGGAAATCCATCTCCACCCCCAGCCGCACCGGCTGATCCAGCAGCATGCCCTGGCCATTGGCGCGCAACCCGGCGGCAGTCACCGCCATCTCCAGCGCCACCCGTTCCAGCGCCTGCCCGGCCAGGACGTTCTGCAGCCGGCCCTCCGCCAGCTTCACCTCGGCGGCAAGCCGCAGCTCCTCCGCCGGCAGCTCGTTCAGCAGGGGCAGGGCGAGGTTCAGCCGCGCCTCCACCTGCCCGGTCCCCTGCAATTCCAGCTTCCGCCGCTCGAACAATTTCAGCCGGGGGTGGCGCAGGGTGGTGAGGATGTCGGGCAGCGGGCCGGCGAGCTGGAACGCCATCTCCGCCATGGGCGGCTCGGCCTCCAGGCTGAAGAAGCGGATCTGCCCCTCGCGCAGCTCCATCCCGCCACGCTGGGTTTCGCCCAGCATCTGCCGCCCGCCCTGGGCGTGCAGGGTGATTTCCGTGCCGGAGAATTCCGCGGTGCCGGACACCCCCTGGATGGGCGGCACCGGGCGCAGCCAGTGCACCACCGCCTCATGCGCCTCCACCTTGCCGTGCAGCCCGGTGAGGGCGAAGCCGGCGAGGTCGGCGCCGAGCTTCCCCTCCACCCGCCAGGTGCCGTTGCGCGCCTGGCCGGCGGTGAGGTTGCGGATGATCCAGCCCCGGGCACCGCGGGCGATGCCCTCCGGCCACCAGGAGGCCAGCTCGGCGAAATTCGCCTGGTCCAAGGTGAGGTCGAAGCCGCCGCGCCATTCCCCCTCCGCCAGCATCGCCTCGCCCGCCGCGCCGAGCCGCGGCCCGGCGGGGCCCGGCAGATGCAGCGCCAGGCTTTCCAGCCGCAGCCGGTCCGGGGTGGCGGCGAGGGTGAGGTCCAGGCTTTCCGTCGCCAGGCTGCCGGCCTCGCCCAGCCGCAGCACCGCCTGGTCCAGGCCGAGATCCAGCCGCGCCGCCTGCCAGCTCGGGTTCTCCAGGCTCTCCGGCAGGGCGAGGTCGAGCTGCAGCCACGCCGACCGCAGCCGCCCGGCGGGCAGGGCGGTCAGCAGCGCGGCGCGGGCTTCCGGCGCCAGCTCCGCCGGCCAGAGCCGGGGCAGCGCCTCCGCCGTCACCGGGGAGCTGCGCAGGTCGAGCTGCGCCTGCCACCCCGCCGGCCCCTTCAGCGCCGTGCCGCTGGCGCTGAGCACTGGTCCGCCCCCTGGTCCACCCCCTGGCCCGCCGGGCAATTCCAGCTCCGCCGCCGTCAGGCGCAGCGCACGCATCCCGCCGGCCAGCCGGGCAGAGAAGCGGGCGATGGGCAGCCGGGCCGGGCCGAGCACGATCTCCCCCGCCTCCCCATCCAGCCCGATCTCCACCGCCAGCGGGCGCAGCGCGGCATCGAAGCTGGCGCCGGCGGAGAGCGCCACCGGCGCGTCCAGCGGCCGCAGCGGGGCAAGGCCGGGCCAGATCTCGGCCAGCTCCGCCGGGCGCAGCGCCGGCAGGGCGATCCGGGCGCGGAGCTGCATCGGCGCGCCCTCGGCGGCGCCGGAGAGCCGCACCGGCATCACCACCGCCCCAGCATGGAAGCTGGCGGAGCCCTCCCCGGCCAGCCCGCCGCCGGCGGCGCGGCGCAGGTCGAGCTGCGGGTCGACGAGGCTCCAGCGCTTGCCGGTCGCGACCTCGGCCAGCACCACCTCCCCGCCATTCACCCGGAGGCGGCGGAGCGCGGCATAGGCGGCGCGGTCCGAGGCCGGCTGCATCAGCGCCGCCAGCAGGCCGAGCGCATCCGACCCGGGCGCCGTCGCCGGCGTCTCCGCCGCCTTCTCCGGCGCCCCCACCCCCTCGGGCGGCAGCGCCTCCGGCGCCGGGTTGAGGGTGAGGCCGAAGGAGCCGTCCGGGCGCAGCAGCGCCAGCACCCTGGGCTGCCGCAGCTCGATGACCGAGGGCGCCACCATGCCGCGCAGCAGGGCGCGGGCGGAAAGTGTCACCGCCGCATCCGGCAGCTCCACCCGCGGCGTGCCGTCGGCATCCCGCAGCACCACGTTGCGCAGCACGATGTCGAGCGGCGCGGCGGTGCCGCCGCGGAACCCCTCCCAGGCGATATCCGCCCGGCCGATGGTCAGCCTGGCCTCGCCCAGCTCGGCATTGACCGCCGCCTCGATCCGCCGGGCGAGCGCCGGCACTTCCAGCGGGGCCTCCGCCAGCCGCCAGGCCAGGGCGCCGAGGCAGAGGCCGAGCCCGACCACCAGGCCCAGCACCCAATTGCCGGCCCGGGGAACCCAATGCAGCGCTTGACCGCGGGCGCGGCTCACCCTTTCCCTCCGGTATGTCCATCCCGTCCGGGCGCCTGCCGCGCCCCTTCGATTCCGACGCCGTCGACCGCCTGCTGGAACGCTTCGCCGAGCGCGACGCTGCCTGCCGCGCCTATGCCGCCACTGCGGAGGGGACGGCGCTGCTCGCCCGGCTGGGCGGCAACAGCCCCTATCTCTCCGATCTCGCGGTGCGGGAATCCGCCACCCTGCTGCGCCTGGCGGAGCGCGGGCCGGACGAGACCTTCGCCCTGGCGCTGGACCCGCTGGGCCGGGCCGATCCCGGGGCGGGGCGGGAGGCCGTGGCGGCGCTGCTGCGCCAGGCCAAGCGGCAGGGCGCGCTGATCGTCGCGGTCGCCGACCTCACCGGGCAATGGGCGCTGGAACGGGTGACGGGGGCGCTCTCCGAGCTGGCGGAGCAGGCCATCGATTTCGCCGCCGGTCATCTGCTGCTTGCCGCGGCGGAACGGGGCGAGCTGCGGATCTCCCGCGGCCGCAACGGCGATGCCCGGGCCATCGGCAAGGGCAGCGGCCTCGCCATTCTCGGCATGGGCAAGCTGGGCGGCAGGGAGCTGAACTATTCCTCGGATGTCGACCTCATGGTGCTCTATGACCCGGAGGCGGCAGCCTATCACAGCGACCGGGCGGGCGCCGCCTATGTCCGCCTCGCCCGCGATCTCGTGCGGCTGCTGGAGGAGCGGACGGCGGATGGCTACGTCTTCCGCACCGATCTGCGGCTGCGCCCCGATCCGGCGGCGACGCCGCTCGCGGTCTCGCTCAACGCCGCCATCACCTATTACGAGAGCATGGGGCAGAATTGGGAACGCGCGGCGATGATCAAGGCGCGGCCGGTCGCCGGGGACCGCGCGCTGGGCGAGCATTTCCTGCGCGAGATCCGGCCCTTCGTCTGGCGCCGTCATCTGGACTTCGCCGCCGTCGCCGACATCCATTCCATCAAGCGGCAGATCCATGTGCACAAGGCCGCGAGGGGCGCGGGCGCCACGGTGGCGCTGGCCGGGCATGATGTGAAGCTGGGGCGGGGCGGCATCCGCGAGATCGAGTTCACCGCCCAGGTGCTGCAATTGATCTGGGGCGGGCGGGACCCGGCGCTGCGCGACCCGACGACCTTGGGCGCCCTGGCGGCGCTGGCCGGTGCGGGCAAGCTGGACCGGCGGGCGGCGGCGGATCTGGCGGATGCCTACCTCTTCCTGCGCGACCTGGAGCACCGGCTGCAGATGGTGAACGACCGGCAGACCCACCGGCTGCCGGAGGATGAAGCGGGGCTGGCCCGCATCGCCGCCTTCATGGGCTTCGCCAGCACGGATGAATTCGCCGCCGCCTTCCTCAGCCATCTCCAGCGGGTGGAGCGGCACTACGGGAAATTCTTCGAGGCGGCGCCGGCGCTGTCCGAGGAAGGTGGGGGGAATGGCGGCAACCTCGTCTTCACCGGCGTGGAGGATGACCCGGAGACGCTGGCGACGCTGAAGCGGCTGGGCTTCGCCGATTCGCCCTCCATCGCCGCGCTGGTCCGCGGCTGGCACCATGGGCGGCCGCGGGCCACCCGCAGCGCAAGGGCGCGGGAGCTGCTGACGGAGCTGATGCCGACGCTGCTCGCCGCCTTCGGCCGGCAGAGCCATCCGGACCAGGCGCTGGTACGCTTCGACCGGGTGCTGGCCCGCCTGCCGGCGGGGGTGCAGATGCTCTCCCTGCTGCACCGGAATCCCGCCATGCTGGATAGGCTGGCCGGCATCCTCGGCGCGGCGCCGCAGCTTGCTGACCATCTGGCGCGCAACGCCGCGGCGCTGGACGGGCTGCTGGCCGGGACCTTGGCGCCGGAGGGCGCCGATCCCAGCGCCGCCCTGCCTGCTTTGGTGAAGGATGCGCGGCATTTCGAGGAGGCGCTGGAAGCCGCCCGCCGCCTCGCCACCGAGCGGAAATTCGAGATCGACGCCGCCGCCTTCGAGGGCGCGCTGGACGCCGACCTGGCCGGGGAGCTGCGCTCGGACCTGGCGGACTCCGCCATTTCTGCGCTGCTGCCGCGCATCGCCGCGGATTTCGCCGAGCGCTTCGGCCGGGTGGCGGGCGGCGCCATGGCGGTGCTGGCCATGGGCAAGCTCGGCGGGCGGGAGATGCTGCCGGGCTCCGACCTCGATTTGGTGCTGCTCTACGACCATGACCCGGAGGCGGTGGAGAGCACGGGCGGCAGGCGGTCCCTGGCGCCCTCCGAATACTTCATCCGGCTGGCGCCGCAGATCGTCGCCGCCATCACCGCCCCGGGGGCGGAGGGGCGGCTGTGGGAGGTGGATATGCGGCTGCGGCCTTCGGGCAACAAAGGCCCGGTCGCGATCCGCCTCTCCGCCTTCGAGCAGTACCACCGGGAGAATGCCTGGACCTGGGAGCGCATGGCGCTGACCCGGGCGCGGCCGATCGCCGGGCCGCCGGCCCTGAAACGCCGGGTGGCGGAGGCGCTGCGCGCGGCCATGCTGAAGCCCGGCGCGGCGGAGCCGGCCCTGGCGGATGCCGCCGCCATGCGGGCGCGCATGCTGCGGGAGCTGCCGGCCGAGGGCCCCTGGGATGTGAAGGCGATGCCGGGCGGGCTGATCGAGGTGGAGTTCATCGCCCAGGCGCTGCAGCTCCGCCACGGGCCGGCGCGGCCGGAGGTGCTGGCGACCACCACGCGGGTGGCGCTGGCCCGGCTGGGCAAGGCCGGGCTGCTGCCGGCGGCGGAGACGGAAGCGCTGATCGCCGCCGACCGGCTGTGGCGCACCGTCATCGGCATGGTGCGGCTGACGGTGGGGAAGACGAAGGAGGCCAGCCTGCCCGCCCCGGCGGCCGAGGCGATGCTGCGCGCCGTGGCGCTGCTGCTGCCCGCGCCGGCGGTTGACCTGCCCGCGCTGCGCGGCCAGATGCGGGAGATGGCGGCCGAGGTTCGGGCGATCTTCGAGCGCCGGGTGGGGCCGCTGGCGGAAGCGCGGGACCGCGCCGGGCCGTGACGGGATGGGGGACGGAATGAGCGGGACGGAATTGGCCGAGGGCGCGCCGGCGCCGGATTTCTCCATGCCGGCCAGCGGCGGGCGGCAGGTGAGCCTGGAGGCGCTGAAGGGCAGGCCCTTTCTGCTGTATTTCTACCCGAAGGCGGATACGCCCGGCTGCACCCAGCAGGCCTGCGGCATTCAGGAAGCCCTGCCGCAGCTCGGCAAGCTGGGGCTGACGGTGATTGGCGTCAGCCCGGACAAGCTGCCGCCCATCGAGAAATTCGCGCAGAAATTCGGGCTGGAATTCCCGCTGGCCTCCGATGTGGACCATAAGGTGGCGGAGGCCTACGGGACCTGGGTGGAGAAATCCATGTACGGGAGGAAGTACATGGGAATGGAGCGCAGCAGCTTCCTGGTCGGGGCGGATGGGACGCTGGTGAAGATCTGGCGCAAGGTGAAGCCGGCCGCGCATGCGGGCGAGGTGCTGAAGGCCGCCGCGGCGCTGTAGTGCCAGGGGCTCCGCCCCTGGACCCCGCCGGGGACCGGACCGGTCCCCGGACCCCGGTGTGAGTTTGCTGGTTGAACCTGCCGACTCGCGGCGGGGTCCGGGGGGAAGCCTTCCCCCCGGCGGGAGTGCAGAGGGCAGCGCCCTCTGCCGGGGGCTTGGGGACGAAGCCCCCAACACCTACGCCCCCAGCAACCGCCTCAGCTTCCTAACCGCGCTGTCCGGCGTGGTGAAGACCGGCTTCCCCGTCGCCTCCGCCACCAGCTTCGCCGCCCGGGCCAGGCTGAACTGCGCCAGCGCGATCACGTCGCAATCCGCCAGCGATGTCGCCGCCTCCGCCGCCAGCCGGTCATGCGCCGCCGCATCGCCGGCATCGAGCGCCGCCAGCGCCCCTTCCGCCAGCTTCGGCACCACCGTCACCCCTTCCGGGAATTCCGGCGGCATGCTGTCCAGCGTCGGGGCAAAGGTGGCCAGCAGCCCGATCCGCGTCCCGGCGGCGCAGGCCTCCTCGATCATCGCCTCATTCGGCTTCAGCACCGGCAGCGGGGCATGGGCTTCCGCCACCGCCTCGATGCAGGGGCCGAAGGCGGAGCAGGTGAAGAGAATCCCTTGCGCCCCCGTTCCCGTCGCATAGCGGGCCAGGGTCAGGAAGCGCTCCGTCATCCGCGCATCCAGCTTCCCTGCCTTGGCCAGATCGGCGGAAAGGCTGGTGTCCAGCAGGTTCATCAGCGCCGCCTCCGGCCAGGCCCGGGCGAAGGCCGCCTCGATCGGCGGCGGGGAGTGGCGGAGGGCGTGGATCAGCGCGATGCGCATGGCGGCAGCCCCTACTTCGTCACGCAGCGCTTGAGCGGGGAGGGGAAGTCTCGGCAATTCGGGAAGACGATCTCATCCGGCCCGCGGCGTTCCACGCGCAGCACGTTCGGCCCGCCCTCGCAGCCGAAGCTGGCATCATTGGCGGGGCGGGGGCCCATGGCGCTCATCACCGGCGCCGCGGGGGTGAAGCGGAATTCCAGCCCGCCATCGGGCGTGGCGGCCACCGTCTCGATGTTGCGCTGGCGGTAGGCGACGTCCAGCGGCGTCGCCCGCATCACCACGTCGCGGGTGAAGATCACCACTGGGCTGCCGAAGCAGGCGGGGGTGTCGTTGTCGGCGGCGGGGAAGATGCCGCCGGTCCAGGCGCCGAAGCTCCATTCATGCGGCGGGCCCGGGCGCGGTTGCGCCCCGGCATCCCCCGGGCGCGGTTGCGCCCCGGCATCCCCCGGGCGCGGTTGCGCCCCAGCATCCCCCGGGCGCGGTTGCGCCCCAGCATCCCCCGGGCGCGGTTGCGCCCCAGCATCCAAGGTGGCCGAAAGCGGCAGGCCAAGGATCAGGAGCATCACCCAACGCCGCATGCTTCTCTCCGGACAGGTCATGCGGGTCTTCTAGACCCCTTCCGTGGGGCGGGGAAATGCGGGGTGGCCGGACGCCGCCGGTTCCCCCCTGGCCGGGACCGGCCTACACCTGCCGCCATGCCGCAGGATCCCGCCTTCGCCACGCCCGGCCGCTTCTGGAAGGGCAATATCCACACCCATTCCACCCGCTCGGACGGGGTGCGCGGGCCGGAGGAGGTCTGCGCCGCCTATCGGGAAGCGGGCTACGACTTCCTCGCCCTGACCGACCATTTCATGGCGAAATACGGCTTCCCCATCACCGATACCCGTCCCTTCCGCACCCCCGGCTTCACCACCCTGATCGGCGCGGAGCTGCACGCCCCGGCCACCGGCCTTGGCGAGCTGTGGCACATCCTGGCGGTGGGCCTGCCCTTCGATTTCGCGCCGACCGGCGCGGCGGAAACCGGCCCGGCGCTGGCGGCGCGGGCGGTGGCGGCCGGCGCCTTCGTCGCCATCCCGCATCCCGGCTGGTACGCGCTGACGACGGCGGATGCCGACAGCCTGCCCGGGGCCCGGGCGGTGGAGATCTACAACCACACCTCCGCCCTGCGCACGGCGCGTGGCGACGGCACCTATCTGGTGGACCAGCTCCTGGCCGAGGGGCGGCGGGTGACCATCCTGGCGGTGGATGACGCGCATTTCGCCTGCGACGACGCCTTCGGCGGCTGGCTGATGGTGAAGGCCGCGGCGAATGAGCCGGCGGCGCTGCTGGCGGCGCTGCAGGCCGGCGCCTTCTACGCCACCCAGGGGCCGCGCATCGAGCACATCGAATGGGGGGCGGAGAGCGTCACCATCCGGTGTTCGGAGGCTGCCAGCATCATGGCGCTCGGCCGCGGCTCCCGTGCCGTGCAATCCGTGACACCGGGGCAGCGGGAGGCGACGCTGAAGCTGGAAAAGCTGCGCCCCGGCGGCTTCGCCCGCATCGTGGTGGCGGATGCGGCGGGGCGGCAGGCCTGGTCCAACCCGGTCTGGTTCGACTAGAGCGAAGATGCTCTGGTGTCCTGCCCGCTGCGTTCGCTGGATGTCCAGCGAACGCAGCGGCCAAGCAGGCCATTGAAGGCACAAGCTGGTGGCCTGGGAACGAAGTCCGCAGGACTGCGGAAGCGGGATACCAGGTATCCGGCCCCCGGGCCCTTCTTTCGGTCGCGTGATCTGCGCTGTGCGGTCGGGCCGGCCCGGGCGGCGGTGTTGCTGAGCCGGAGGCCTCCGCGCCCGCGCATGCGAGCAGGCTTGCGGTGGGGAACTCGGGTGTTCGCGCTCCGGGGCGGGAAGCCTTTGCCGTTGCTCGCACCCCGGCTGCCGGCGCCTTGTCCGGCCCCGTGATCACGCTTTCGGTCCGGCGATCGAGCGACCGCGTCCCGAAGCGGGAAGCCTTTGCCGTCGCCCGCGCCCAGGCCGCCGGCGCCGCGAAACACGATTTTCGATGATTATTATCCCGTAAACCACGTTTTTCTGCGCGCTCTCTCTTGCCCTCAGGCACGCCGCTTGCTGTGCTGCACTGCAAAACGGTAGCCGAGGACCAGATGACCACCACTCGCCGTGCCTTGCTTGCGACATTGCCGCTGCTCGCCACCCCCGCCCTGGCGCAGAGCGGCCCCTGGCCGAACCGGCCGGTGCGCATGGTCATCCCCTTCCCGCCCGGCGCCTCCACGGATGCGGTGGGCCGCACCACCGCGGCCGTCATCGGCGCCCGCATCGGCCAGCCGGTGGTGGCGGAAAACCGCGGTGGCGCCGGCGGCAATATCGGTGCCGAGGCGGTCGCGAAATCCGCCCCGGACGGCTACACCCTGCTGATCACCACCATCAGCGCCGCGGTGATGGGCCCGCACCTTTACACCGGCCTGGGCTATGACCCGGTGAAGGATCTGGCGCCGGTCGCCCGCACCTGCCACACGCCGAATTGCATCGCGGTGCGCGCCGACCTGCCGGTGAACACGCTGCAGGAGGCCTTCGACCTCATCCGGTCCCGCCCCGGCGCGCTGACCATGGGCAGCCCGGGCAACGGCACCTCCGGCCACCTGATCGGCGAATCCATCAACCGCGCCGCCGGGCTTTCCCTGCAGCACATCCCCTATCGCGGCACCGCGCCGATGATGACCGACCTGCTCGCCGGCCGCCTCGACGTGGTGCACGACAACCTGCCCGCCTACCTGCCCCAGGCGCGGGAGGGGAAGCTGAAGGTCCTGGCGGTGACCAGCGCCGAGCGCTGGTACTCCGCGCCCGAGATCCCGACCGTGGCGGAGGCCGCCAACATGCCCGGCTTCGCCGCCATGATCTGGTGGGGCGTGCAGGCCCCCGCCGGCACCCCGGCGCCGATCCTCCAGCGCGTCGCCGAGGCCATCCTGGAAGGCTTCGGGACGCCGGAGGTGAAGGAGCGGCTGCAGAGCTTCTCCATCCAGCCGGCGCCGCTCGGCGCCGCGGAATTCGCCGACTTCATGGCCACCGAGTATCGCCGCTGGGGCGAGGTGGTGCGCGAGGCGAAGATCACGCTGGGGTAGCGCGCGATCGCCGAAGGGCGGAGCGCCTGGCGGTGCGACTCACCCGCCGCGAAAGACCCGGCTGGCTGCTGATCCGCACTGCCGTCGGCGTGGACCGGCGGCCAGGGCTTCCTGCCCGCGGCGTTCGCCGGCGAAGAGCGCGGCCCGGCGGGCATGGCGGGCCAGGGGCGAAGTCCGCGGGGCTGCGGAACCAGAGTCGGAGCCTGTCGCAAGCGGGTTCCGGCGATGGATTGGCGAGGGATTTGCATCCTGGCCAGGGTCGCGGCACGGCCGCCACAACGCGGCCAATGCTGGTTGCGTCGGCAAGTTCGCCGACGTCATGCGACCAGCAGGCTGGCGCATGACGCCAGGGGGGAAAAGACCCGCCAGGACACGCCGCAGGCCCTTTTGCGGCAGGCTCTTAGGCCGGCCGGCATCCCGCAGTTGACCGCGACTCCCCCGCCCGCCATCGTGGCCGCCTTGGGGCCGCCGCGTCGCGGGGGCGTGGTGCCGCATGGGGGATGGCTTGGGGACGGGGCCGGAGCTGCTCCTCGACCAGGTGCTGGTCGGGGATTGCGTCGAGTTGATGCGGCAATTGCCGCCGGCCTCGGTGCACGCCATCTTCGCCGACCCGCCCTACAACCTCCAGCTCAAGGGCGATCTCCGCCGGCCGGATGACAGCCTGGTGGATGGCGTGGACGAGGCCTGGGACCGCTTCGCCGACCTCGCCACCTATGACAGCTTCACCCGGGACTGGCTGGGGGAGGCGCGCCGGGTGCTGCGCAAGGACGGCACCATCTGGGTCATCGGCAGCTACCACAACATCTTCCGCCTGGGCACGGCGCTGCAGGATCTCGGCTTCTGGGTGCTGAACGACGTCATCTGGCGCAAGGCGAACCCGATGCCGAATTTCCGCGGCCGCCGCTTCACCAACGCGCATGAGACGCTGATCTGGGCCGCCCATGGCGCCGAGAGCCGCTACCGCTTCAATTACGCCGCCATGAAGTCGCTGAACGAGGAGGTGCAGATGCGGAGCGACTGGTTCATCCCGCTCTGCACCGGCGCCGAAAGGCTGCGCGATGAGAAAGGGGCGAAGCTGCACCCGACGCAGAAGCCGGAGGCGCTGCTGCACCGGGTGATATTGAGCTGCACCCAGCCGGGGGAGGTGGTGCTGGACCCCTTCCTCGGCACCGGGACCACGGCCGCCGTCGCGCGGCGGCTGGGGCGCCGCTATATCGGGCTGGAACGGGACCCCGCCTATGCCGCGGCGGCGAAGGCCCGGATCGCTTCCGTCGAGCCGCTTTCGGAGTCCGCCGCCCTGGTCACCGCCGGCAAGCGCGAGCAGAAGCGCATCCCCTTCGGGCACCTGGTGGAGCGCGGGCTGGTGCCGGCCGGGACAGTGCTGGTGGATCGCGGCCGGCGCTGGCAGGCGGTGGTGGCGGCGGATGGCTCCATCCGCTGCGGCCGGGCACAGGGGTCCATCCACCAGGTCGGCGCTTTGGTGCAGGAGGCGCCGAGCTGCAATGGCTGGGCCTTCTGGCATGTGGAGCAGCCGGGCGGGCGGCTGCGGGTGCTGGATGAGTTCCGGGCTGCCTTGCAGGGGGAGGGTTGAGGAAGGGCTCTGTCCTTCCTCAACGTTGGATGCCCGAAGGGCCGTTTGAACCCATGAATTCCAGGCGCGACGGGCGAGACGCCAAACTCGAGGTTTCCAAAGGCCCTTCGGCCTTTGGCAGAGGGAGCTCGAGGGGGGCGGCGTCCCCCTCGAGCTAAGCCGCGCGCACCACCGCCAAAAACCCATCCACCGTCCCCCGCAGCACATCCGCCTGCCGCGTCAGCCCGCCCGAGGCCTGGCGCAGCTCCACCGTCGCGGCGCCCGCCTTTTCCGCCCCTTCCAGCACGCCCATCGTCTGCCGGCTGACCTCCTCGGTCCCCGCCGCCGCCTGGGCCACGGCGCGGCCGATCTCCTGCGTCGCCGCCGCCTGCTCCTCCGCCGCCGCCGCCACCTGGGCGGAGATGCCGTTCAGCTCCTCGATGGTGCGGGCGATGCCGCGGATCGCTTCCACCGCCCGGCCGGTTTCTGCCTGCATGGCGGCGATCTGCGCGCCGATCTGCTCCGTCGCCCTGGCGGTCTGCGCCGCCAGCGCCTTCACCTCTCCCGCGACGACGGCGAAGCCCTTGCCGGCCTCCCCCGCCCGCGCCGATTCGATGGTGGCATTCAGCGCCAGCAGGTTGGTCTGGCCGGCGATGGAGGAGATCAGCCCCACCACCTCGCCGATCCGCTGCGCCGTGTCGCTCAGCCCCGTCACCGCGGCATCGGTCGCCGCCGCATCCTCCGCGGCGCGGCGGGCGACGCGGGCGCTGTCGGTGATCTGCCGCGCCACCTCGGCGATGCTCGCCGCCAGCTCCTCCGCCGAGGCGGCGACGGTCTGCACATTGGCCGAGGCGCTGCCGGCCGCGCCGGACATGGCCTGGGCCTGGTTGCGTGCGGTCTCCGCCGCGCCGGCCAGCGCGTCCGCGGTGTTTTCCAGCGGCGCCGCGGCGGCGACGAAATGCCCCAGCCCTTCCGCCATCTCGGTCTCGAAGCGGTGGATTTCGGCCCGCAGCTTCTCCGCCCGCGCCACCTTTTCCGCCTGCTCGGCGGCGACGCGCGCGGCGAGCGCAGCGGCCTCGGCGGCGCCGGCGCGCAGCACCTCCACCGCCTTGGCCATGCTGCCGATCTCATCGCCGCGGGCCTGGTGCGGCACGGTGATGCCGTGCTCGCCGCGGGCCAGGGTCTCCACCGTCGCGGTCAGCGTCGCGACCGGCGCCACCACCCGCCGCGCCAGCAGCAGGGTCAGGCCGCAGAGCAAAGCGGCGAGGCCGAGCGTGCCGAGCAGGGCGAGCAGGAACCAGCCCTGCGCCGCGCCTGCCATGGCCGTCGCCCGGTCCAGCGCCTCCTCCAGCGCGGCGTCGCGCACCCGCAGCAGCTCCTGCATCGAGGGGGTGGCGAAGCCGGTGAATTCCGCCGGGGTCATCGGGTAGGTGCTGCCCGCGCGCCCGGCCTCCAGCAGGGTACGGAGCTGCGCCTCCGTTGCCTCGAAATAGCGGCGCTGCACCTCGGTTTCGGCCGCCGCCAGGCGGGGCGGGCGACCGGCGACGCCGATCATCTCGCGAATCGAGCGCCAGGCGCCAAGCGTGCCGCCGCTGGCAGCGGCGACGCTTTCCAGCTCCGCCGGCGTCATCGCGCGGCGGGAGGAGAGGGCGGTGGAAATCGGCAGGATGCGGCGGCTCGCCGCCTCCCGCATCTCCCAGGTGCTGCGGGCGATGCGCAGCATCGCGTCCAGCTCCCCGGTCTGCGCCGCGATGGTGCGGTGGCCGGCATCCAGCGCCGCCACCACCTTGCCGAGCATCGCATTCATCTCCCGCGCCGGCCGCACCTGGAGGCTGCCGGCGCGCTCCGCCCAGGGCAGGCGGATGGCGGCCATGACGTCCCGGCGCAGCGTGGCGAGCTCCCCGGCAAGGCCGGCCAGCGGCGCGCGATGCGCGGCGAGGCTTTCCTCTCCGCTCTGCCGCAGCCCCTCCAGCACCGCCGCCAGGGCCGCATCGGTCTGCCGCTGGATGCCTTGCAGCCGCTCGATCACCTCGGGCTCGGCGGGCGTGGGCACGGCGACGCGGATGACGTAATTGCCGCGCTCGATCACCAGGGTTTCGATCAGCCGCAGCAGGTCCTTCGCCGCACGGGTGAGCTGCGCCGCCTCCCGCGCCGCGGCGCCGCGCTGCCATTGCTGCAGCGCGATGCCGCCGCCGACGGCAAGCCCGACGATGGCGATCGCGGCCATGGCCGCGCCGAAGAGCGTTCTGATGCGCATTTTTGCCGCCTTTCCCTGTCAGTGGTGGGAGGGATAGGCTATGTCGATTGAGGAACCCTGAATGGCGCCCTGGCACGACCTGCTGCGCGCCGGGGTGCGGAGGCCGCATGCAGGACGCCGCCGAGACCATCGCCCGCATCCGCGCCCATCCCCGGTTCCGGGCGGCGCTGGAGGTGCTGGCGGCGGAGCATGAGCGCACCGTCGAGGACACCATCCGCCTGACCGAAATCCCCAGCCCGCCCTTCCAGGAGGCGGCGCGCGCCAGCGCCTATCTGGAGATGCTGCGGGCGCATGGGCTGGCGGAGGTGGAGCAGGATGCCGTCGGCAATGTGATGGGCCGCCGGCGGGGCAGCGGCAATGGCCGGACCGTGGTGGTGGCCGCGCATCTGGACACCGTCTTCCCCGAGGGCACGGATGTGCGCGTGCGGCGGCAGGGGACGAAGCTCTTCGCCCCCGGCATCGGCGACGATACGCGGAGCCTGGCCGTCAACCTCGCCTTCCTGCGGGCCATGGATGCGGCCGGCATCGTGACGCGCTGCGACCTGCTCTTCCTCGGCGATGTGGGGGAGGAGGGGCTGGGCGATTTGCGTGGCGTGCGGCATTTCTTCCAGGAGGGGCGGCACCGCGACCGGATCGACGCCTTCTTCACCGTGGACAGCCCGGAGGTGGACCGCATCGTCACCGGCGGCGTCGGCAGCAAGCGGTTCCGCGTGGTGTTCCGCGGGCCGGGCGGGCACAGCTTCGGCGCTTTCGGCCTGGTGAACCCGGCCTATGCCATGGCGCGGGCCAGCCTGGCGCTGGCCGGGCTGGCGGCGCCGGGCGCGCCGAAGACGACGCATTGCGTCAGCGTCCTCGGCGGCGGCACCTCGGTGAACGCCATCCCGAACGCGGTCTGGATGGAGGTGGATCTGCGCAGCGAGTCCGCCGCCGAGCTGGCGCGGCTGGAGGGCGAGTTCCTGGACGGCGTGGCGGCGGCGGTGGCGGCCGAGAACGCGGCGCGCTCGACGCGGGAGGGGGCCGTGACGGTGGAGATCGCCCCGATCGGCGACCGGCCGGCCGGGGCGACGCCGCGGGATTCGACGATGGCGCAGCTTGCCGCCGCGGCGGTGGCGGCGGAGGGCTATATCCCGGTGTTCGAAAGCTCCTCCACCGATGCGAACATCCCGATGAGTCTCGGCATTCCGGCGCTGCGCATCGGCAGTGGCGGGCGCGGCGGGCGGGCGCATTCGCTGGAGGAGTGGATCGACGTGGAGAAGGGCGAGTGCCTGCGCGGCATGGCGGCGAGCCTGGCCACGATCCTGGCGGTGGCGGGGTTCGAGGCGTAGCGCCGCCGCGCTGAGGGGCCTCACGCGAGAGCTGGCGCTTGCCCCGAGCTGCTGGGTGGTGTGGACGGATCCGGTCCAGAGCAGGGCGCCGGCGGGCGTGATGAAGGCAGCGTAGGTCCGGGCGGTTTCCCGCATCGGAAGGCGGCGCGCCTGACGCGCTTGAGCTTGCCGAAGCAGTGCCCGATGCGAGTGCGGCAGCGTCGGGGGCGCCCGGGGAAGCAGGCCGTCCGGTGCCGCGGCGAGTCGGGATGATGGGGCAGGTGCCTTGTCGGCCTGCCGCCCTGCGGTTGAGGGCAGCACGCGAAAGCGCGATCCAAAGTGGATTGTGAATCACGGTATGCCGAGATCGCGCGAGGTTGGGTTCCGCCGCGTACCGCGACCGACTAGCAGCAATGGCGATGAACCGACGCATCCTGTTGCTTGGTGCCGCCATCCCGGCCCTGGCTGCGACCATCATACCTGCGGCTCATGCGGCCCCTGACAGGCGGGATGGGCGTCGCCCGGCCGGCCCGATGTCGAGGCGCCTGCAGTTGCGGCACGCGGCAACGGGTGCCCGCTTCTCCGGACCCTACCATGACGGGAGGGCAGCCGATCCGGTCGCCATGGCCGAGCTTTCCATCGTCCTGGCCGATACCCGCACCGGCGCCGTGCGGCCATTTGACCCAAGGGCGATCGACATCCTGTGGGAAGTGGCCCGCCAGACCAGGCTCGGTGGCGATGAGCTGGTCGTGCTGTCCGGCTACCGCACGCCGGAGACCAATGCCGCCGTCCACGGCGCCGGCGACAGCCAGCATCTGCGGGCAGGCGCGCTCGATGTGTATGTTCCGACGGCGCAGCTGGCCGGCTTCGGGGACGCCGCCCTGGCATTGCGGCGCGGCGGCGTGGGCGTCTACGGGCGGCACAGCTTCGTCCACCTCGACAGCGGACCGGTGCGGCGATGGGGCGACGTCGCCCCCGGCCCGGCCGGGCCCGCCGTGGCACAACAGGACGACCGAATTGTCCTTTTGAGAAAGGCATGGGCCGCTACGCGCGGGCGCTAGAGCAGATCGCCGGAGGGCGGCATCGCCCGGAGGCGTGAATCTGCTCTACAATCCATAAGCTAGAGCAGATCGCCGGAGGGCGGCATCGCCCGGAGGCGTGAATCTGCTCTACAATCCATAAGCTAGAGAGGTTTCGCGCTGCACAGTCAGCGTGAAACCGCTCTAGCAGGCTGCAGAAAAAGTCCCTCGGCATCGCGCGGAAGTCCGAAAAGAATCGAGGAAAGGCGCGTCGCGATCAGCCATGCGCATCGGCGGCGTGACGCGAAGCAAGGCACGGCGGGCGGCATGAGGGGGCAAATGCCGCCCCGGCGGCCCTGGTGCGGTTGGCGCGGTCGGTGATCACGGCGCGGGGGTGACCTCCGGGGCCAAGGTTGCGCAGCGTTTCGAAGCTTCGCCTGCGAGTTCAAGGCCTATTGCCACAGCCAGGACATCAGCATCCCGCCCTCGGTCCACAGCCGGTTGGGCCCGCGCTCCATGCCCAGCACCTTGCCCGGGCCGCGCTCGAACACCTCGGCGTAATTGCCCACCTGCAGCACCACCTCATAGGCCCAAGCGGCCGGCAGCCCCCAGCCGGTGCCGACATTCTCCGTCAGGCCAAGGAAGCGGCGGATCTTCGGGTCCTGCGTCGTGGCGCGAATCTGCCCCACATTGGCGCTGGTCAGCCCCATCTCCTCCGCCTGGATCAGCGCGAACACCGCCCAGCGCGTCAGTGCCGCCCATTCCGGGTCGCCATTCCGCACCAGCACCCCATGCGGCTCCTTGAACACCAGCTCCGGCAGCAGGACCAGCTCGTCCGGGGTGGGGGAGGCGGCGCGGTTGCCGGAGAGGTTGATCATGTCGTTGCTGATCGCGTCGCACCGGCCGGCCTGGAACGCCGCCAGGATGCTCGGCGGCGTGTCGAAGGGCACGGTGGTGATGCGGATGTTCTTCTGCCGCGCCCAATCCGCCAGGTTCCGCTCGATCTCGCTGGCCAGCGTCGCGCAGAAGGTGGCGCCGTCGAGCTGCGCCGCGCTGGTGATGTTCAGCCGCTTATGCACCAGGATGCCCTGGCCGGTGAAGAAATGCGGCACGGTGATGGTCAGCCCCATCTGGCTGTCCCGCGCCACGGTCAGCGCGGTGGTGCGGGAGAGCATGTCGATCTCGCCCGATTGCAGCGCGGTGAAGCGCGTCGCCGTGGTGGTGCCGACGAAGCGCACCTTGGACGCATCACCGAACACCGCCGTCGCGACGGCGCGGCAGATATCGGTGTCGAAGCCGCGCCAGACGCCGTTCGCATCGGGCTGGGACATGCCGGCCAGCCCGGTGGAGACGCCGCAGGAGACGACGCCATTGCGCCGCACCGCGTCCAGCGTGGTGCCGGCCTGCGCCGCGGCGGCCAGGCCGCCCGCCAGCATCGCGCCCGCCAGCAGGCGCTTCACCCACTCCCGCATCGCCCTCTCCTCCGGTGGTCCCGGCATGGGCAGGCAGGAACCGTGCCAGCGACGGGCCGTTCCGCCGCGGCGCAATCTCGCGCGGCCGCACAGGCGAAGCGCGTGATCCGCGCAGGCCCGGTGCGCGATCCTGTGCCATCCTCGCGGAACCATGCCCAGGCCCGCCCCATGACCGATCTGCGCATCCGCGCTGCCGCCGCCGATGACCTCCCCGCCCTGCTGGCGCTCTACCGCCACCTGAACCACGAGGATCCGACGCCGCCGCCGGAGCTCACCGCCGCCGCCTGGCAGGCCATGCTGGCGATGCCGGGCCTCACCGTCTTCCTGGCGGAGCGCGGGGGCGAGGCGGTGGCGACCTGCACCCTAATCCAGGTGCCGAACCTGACGCGCGGCACCCGCCCCTACGCCTTCGTCGAGAATGTGGTGACCCATGCGGATCACCGCCGCCAGGGCATTGGCCGCGCGGTGCTGGCGGCGGCGCTCGCCGCCGCCTGGCAGGCGGGCTGCTACAAGGCGATGCTCCTCACCGGCTCGAAGCAGGACTCGACCTTCCGCTTCTACGAAGGCGCCGGCTTCCGCCGCGGGGAGAAGACCGGGTTCATCGCCCGCCCTGGCTGACGGGACGGTTGCCCCGCCGCCGCCGCTGTGGTCCGATCCCGGCCAAGGCCGCCCGCACCGTGCGGCCGTTCCGGGAGGACCACCCATGCCCCGCCGCCCCCTGGTGGCCATGCGCCGCCGCACGATTCTGGCCGGCCTCGCCGCCGCGCCGCTTGCCGCTCCCGGCATCCGCTCCGTCCGGGCCCAGGGGGCGGCCTACCCGGACCACCCGCTGAACATGGTGCTGGCCTTCCCGGCCGGCGGCGGCACGGATGTCGCCGCCCGGCCCCTGGCGAAGATCATGGAGAAATATCTCGGCCAGCCCATCGTGGTGACGAACCGGCCGGGCGCCGCCGGGGAGATCGGCTTCACCGAGCTCGCCCGCAGCAAGCCGGATGGCTACACCATCGGCTTCATCAACACGCCGACCATCGTCACCATCCCCATCGAGCGGCCGCAGGCCCGCTTCCGGCTGGATGATTTCGCCCCGGTGCTGAACATCGTGGATGATCCCGGCGCCGTCTGGGTGCTGCCGGACAGCCCGATCAGGACCGTCCCCGACCTGGTGGCAGAGGCGAAGAAGCGGCCGGGGCAGATCAGCTACGGCACCTCCGGCATCGGCTCGGACGACCATCTCGCCATGCTGGCGCTGGAGCGGGTGGCGGACATCAAGCTGCTGCACGTGCCCTTCGCCGGCGGCGCGCCGGTGCGGACCGCGACGCTCTCCAAGCAGATCGAGCTGGCGGTGACGAATATGGGGGAGGCGATCGGCGATTACCGCCAGGGGATGTTCCGCCCGATCGGCCAGATGGGCACCAGCCGCTGGCCGGTGATGGCGGATGTGCCGACCTTCCGCGAACAGGGTTTCGACGTGGTCGAGGGCTCCATGCGCGGCCTGGCGGCGCCGGCCGGCCTGCCGCGGCCGGTGCTGGAGAAGCTGGTGAGTGCTGCGCGCCAGGCGGCGGAGGATCCGGAATGGCAGGCCGTCGCGACCCAGCTTGCCCTGCCGCTGCGGCTGCTCGGCCCGGACGAGTACCGGGCGGAGCTGGTCGCCATGCGGGACCATTACGGCAAGCTGTGGCAACAGCATCCCTGGCGGGATTGATCTCCACGCGCATGCTGCACGGTGCCGCGGGAGGCGCTTGGGGCCGGAGGGCTCGCCCGGCCTGAAGCGGGAGGCCGCGGCAGGGCAGGGCCGCATGCGGCAATTTCCCGAAAAGGGCTCCTGACGGGCGCCCCGGCCGATCCTGCCGCGTCGGCCGGCCGGCCATGCTCGGCCATTCGCGGTTGCCTTGTGCGGCAGGGCAACGGGCGGCGCGGGCGGCAATCTTGCGGCCTGCGACGAACCGCGGCGTGGCGGCGGCGCTTCCGCCGGCATGGCGAAGGCAGCGGATGCAACGCGGGAGATGGAGGCGTTCGGCGCACATCTCGCGCGCTACCCCTATCTCGGCCTGGACCATCCGGTGGGGCGGCGCATCCTGGCGGCGGTCCGGCGGGCGCCGAAGCTGATTCTCAAGGACGCGCTCTGGCACCGCGCCCGGCTGCCGAGCGGGCCGGAACGCCACACCGCGGCGGAGATGGGCCCGCCCCCGGCGAATTGGACCGAAGGCCGCTTCAACCATCATGGCCAGAGCGTCTTCTACCTCGCCTCCACGGTGCACGGCGCCTGTGCGGAGACCGCGCCGCAGCCGCGCTGCATCCTCTGGGTGCAGGATTTCCGCGCCCGCCAGATGCGGGGGCTGCTGGACCTGGCGGGCGTCACCGGCGCCCGCCCCGGGCGCGGCGGCGTGCTGCTGACCGCCGGGTTGAATGCGGTGATGGACCGGCTGCGGCCCGATCCGGGCAGCCCCTGGAAGCCGGAATATTTCGTCCCGCGCTTCGTCGCCGATGCGGCGCGGGCGGCGGGCTTCCGCGGCATCCTCTACTGCAGCACGCGATTCGAGGGGTACAATGCCGTGCTGTTCGACTGGACGGCGCGGGAGATCCGGCCGGAAGGCCGGCCGAGCATCCTGGAATGGCCGCTGCCGCGGGGGCAGAATAGGGCGGCGTCCTGAGGGGCGTCCCCTCTGGCTGCCTCCGCCCATGCCCCGCTGCCTGGCAATCCTCCATGCCGGGATGCGAAGAAGGCGCCGTGCCGACGGGCTCCCTTCGGCCGCCTCTGCCTTACTTCGGCCGTGGCTGCTTTATGGCATGGGCTCCCCTGCCATGGGGAGCGTGGCGAACGCGTGCCTTCGCCGTCCCTACCCGCTGCCCTGCCGCGGCGGCAGGCTGTGCGAGGCCTCAGGCCCCCAGCGACTCCGGGGCCCCCACGAAGCCGCGCAGCGGTTTCGTGGGGAATGATCAGACGTAGCGCAGCGCGAGGAAGCCCAGCACGATGCCGGCCGCGGCAGCCGTCGTCACCAACGTCAGCCGCTGCTCGATGAAGCCCTGGATCGGCGGGCCGAAGCGGCGCAGCAGCCAGGCCAGCAGGAAGAACCGCGCCCCCCGCGTCACGATGCTGGCGGCGAGGAAGATGGGAAAACTGAACAGCGCCGCGCCGGAGGCGATGGTCACGATCTTGTAGGGGATCGGCGTCAGCCCCTTGATGAGGATGACCAGCGCCCCCCAGCGGTCATACCAGCCCTGGAAGCGGATCAGCGCATCGGCATGGCCATAGGCGCGCAGCACCGGCTCGGCCAGCGCCTCGAACAGGAAATAGCCGATGGCATAGCCGAGGATGCCGCCCAGCACCGAGGCGATGGTGCAGATCAGCGCATAGCGATAGGCGCGGTCCGGCTTCGCCAGGCACATCGGGATCAGCATGGCGTCGGGCGGGATGGGGAAGACGCTGCTTTCCGCGAAACTCACCACGGCCAGCCAGGAGGGCGCCCTGGGGTGCCCGGCCAGCCGCAGGACCAAATCGTAAAGGCGTCGCAGCATCCTTGCATCCCCTGCAGCCCGGCGCGGCTTGGCACACCAGGGGCAGGGAGGCAATTCACGAGGCAATTCACGGCCCATTGCCCCGCGCTTGCCGCATGCCTTCCCCGGGCCGCCATGCGGCGGCAAGGCTTGTAACGGCGCCCGCCGGAATGGGACACAAGCCACCCTGGAGATCATTCGCGCCGGTGGCGGCCGCTCCGTCAGGCCCGCCGGCTGGCGGGCCGGGCGGTCGCCTGCCGGCGAAAGGCGGAGGAAGCGCGGCATGGCGGGTACAAGCGGGGCGGCAACGCCGCCCCCGGCGGGGAGCGGAGGGGCGGGCCGGGGGGCCGGCCCCGCCATATCGGTCGGCCTGCTGCTGGCCTGCGGCGTCATGGCCGCGGCGCTGGCCATGGGGCTGCGCCAGAGCTTCGGCCTGTTCCTGGCGCCGATGACCGCCGCCAAGGCCTGGGGCGCGGCGGATTTCTCCTTCGCCATCGCGCTGCAGGTGCTGGTGAACGGCCTCACCCAGCCGCTCTGGGGCCAGCTTGCGGACTGCATCGGCGGCCGGCGGGTGGTGATGCTGGGCGCGGCGCTGCAATTCGCCGGCGTGCTGGGCATGGCGCTGACGGACAGCCTGCTGGTCTTCACCCTGCTGGCCGGGCTGGTGGTGGGTGCCGCCGTGTCCGCCGCCGGCATGCCGGTCATCATGGCCAGCCTGACGCGGCTGCTGCCGGAGAAGCTGCGCAGCCGCGCCACCGGACTCGGCACCGCCGGCTCCTCCTTCGGGCAATTCCTGGTGGTGCCGCTGGCGCATGTCGCGATCGCCGGCTTCGGCTGGCAGGCGGCGCTGGTGATCGTGGCGTTGACCGCGCTGGCCATGATCCCGCTCGCCTTGCCGCTGAACGACGCGCCCGCCCCCCGCGCCGCCGGCGCCCCGGCCGAGGAGACGGCGCGGGAGGCGCTGGGCCGGGCCTTCCGCACGCCCTCCTTCTGGTTCCTGTTCTTCGGCTTCTGGGTGTGCGGGCTGCATGTCTCCTTCATGGGGGTGCACCTGCCGGGCTTTGTCGCCTCCTGCCACCTGCCGGCCGCGGTGGGGGCAGGGGCGATCAGCCTGATCGGGCTGTTCAACGTGGTGGGCTCGCTGGGGGCGGGGGAGATTTCCGGGCGCTGGTCGCGGCGCGGGCTGCTGGTGGCGATCTATGCGCTGCGCGGCGTCGTCATGGCGGTGTTCCTCTTCGTGGAGAAGACCACGGCCTCCGTGCTGCTGTTCTCGGCGGTGATGGGGGTGCTGTGGCTGTCCACCGTGCCGCCCACGGTGGCGCTCTGCGCGCGGAATTTCGGCACGCGCTGGCTGGCGACGATCTTCGGGCTGGTGTTCCTGGGGCACCAGATCGGCGGGTTCACCGGGGCCTGGCTGGGCGGGCTGATCTTCGACCGGACCGGGAGCTACGACCTGATGTGGTCCATCTGCATCGCGGCGGCGGCCTTCGCGGCGCTGGTGCATCTGCCGGTGAAGGACGGGCCGAGGGTGGCTTTGGCCCGGGCTTAGCGCGGGATCGGGCGGGCGAAGCTCAACCGATCCCGCTCCGGTGTACGGCGCGCGAAGTCGCCGGATTTCCGCATCGGGACACCGGTGTCGAGGAAGGGCTCTGCCCTTCCTCGAACTCCTACCCTTTGGAAACCATGCGTTCGGGCGCGACGGTCGAGACGCCGAACTCAAAGGTGCAAAGGCCCCGGCGCCTGCCGCATTGCAATGAAGGCCGGCCAGGCTTGTTTCTGATCAGGCTGTTGCGCAGACTGGAACGCGACCCCATCGGGAACCCAGGAATGCGGCATCTCCAGGCGCTCGAACCCCTGCCCGGCACGGCCCGACTCTGCCCGCCGCGCGGCCGCGGTGCCGCCGCCGGGTTGTGCCGCCGGAGGCACGGGGGATGAGTGGCACGCTTGCCGCCATGGGCCTCGGCACGCCGCTCACCCCCGAATTGGTCCGCGCGGCCTATGCGCTGATCCTCGGCCGCGAGCCGGAGAGCCAGGCGGCGATCGACTTCCACCTGCGCCTCGCCGATGTGAAGACGCTGGGCGAGGTGCTGCTGAACTCCCGGGAGTTTCAGCTTCGCCAGCCGCCCCGCCCGCACGAGCATCAGGTCTTCGCCGGCTACGGCCCCGGCGATCGCGCGATCCTGGATGCCTTCACGCCATGGCAGGGGACCGCGCCGCCGGACCGCTACGTCAATTGGCTCGGCGTCTCGGTGCGCACCGCCTTCGTCCGCTCCACCCTGCCCTTCGGCGGCATGGTCGAGGGCCGGCCGGAACCGGTCGGCAGCCTGCAGGGCGAGACCGCGGAATGGATCGCCGTGCTGCGCAGCGTCCTCGCCGCCGCGCCCGGGCGCTACGCGATGCTGGAGCTGGGCGCGGGCTACGGCCCCTGGATGGCGATCACCGCCTGCGCCGCACGGCAGCGCGGCATCGGGCGGCTCCGCCTGTACGGGGTGGAAGGCGATGCGGATCGCTGCGCCTTCCTGCACACGCATATGCGGGACAATGGCATCGCGCCGGAGTCCTACGTGGCGCTGCATGGCGCGGTGGGGAAGGCGGCGGGCACCGTCGAATGGGGCGTCGCGCCGGAGGCGGCGCAGCATTACGGCGCCCGCCCGCTGGAGGCCGGGCTGGTGGATTATGCCGGCATCGCGCATGTCGCGACCCGGCGCCTGCCGATGCTGGGCATCGAGGAGCTGCTGCGCCGCGAGCCGCAATGGGACCTGGTGCATCTCGACATCCAAGGCGGCGAGGCGGAGGTGTGCCGCGCCGGCATCAAGGCGATGGAGGAGTGCGTGCGGCGGGTGGTCATCGGCACGCATAGCCGCGCCCTGGATGGCGAGGTGATGCGCCTCTTCCACGATGCCGGCTGGGTGCTGGAGGCGGAGAAGCCGGCGGTCATGCAGTGGCGCGCCGGCACGGCGCTGGAGGCGCTCACCACCGTGGATGGCCTGCAGGCCTGGCGAAACCCCCGGCTGGCCGGCGAGGTCCCGGGCTGAGGCGCCTGGGGGCGGTGACCGGCGCCTGCCTGATCCGCCGCCGTGCCGTTCCGGACGCCGCGCCAGGTGCAGCAGCCTGCTAGAGCGTGATCGGTTTCGGTCGATTCGACCTCAACCGATCTGCTCTAGGGGTCAATCCCCCTGCACGAACCAGGCGCGGTGCAGCGCCTCCGCCGGCAGCGCGAAGCGCTCCTCCAGCACCGCTGAGGCTAGCACCCGTTCCGTCCGGAAATGCCGGTAATCCTGCCGCTTCTCGCACCAGGCGCCGAGCAGGGTGGCATCCTCGTAATAGGCCATGGCGATGGGCCAGATGACGCGCTGCGTCCGCCGCCCCTCGGCATCCGCATAGTCCAGGTGCAGCTTCCGCCGCTCCCGGATCGCCTGGCGCAGCAGGCTCAGGTCGATGCCCTGCGGCACCGCAGCGCTGCCGGTGGCGACCCAGAAGGGCGCTTCCAGCATGTCCCGCCTAAGGCTCTCCGGCAGCGCCGTCGCCAGCTTGGCCAGCACCCCTGCCGCCGCCCGGGCGAGGCCGGCATCGCCCGCCTGCCGCACCATCCGGGCGCCGAGGGCGATGGCATCGATCTCCTCCGCGCTGAACATCAGCGGCGGCAGCTCGAAGCCCGGGCGCAGCACGTAGCCGAGGCCGGCGGCGCCCTCGATGGGCACGCGGCGGGCCTGCAGCGTAGCGATGTCCCGGTAGATGGTCCGCTCCGCCACCTCCAGCCGTTCCGCCAGGGCGCGCGCCGTCACCGGCCGCGGCGCGACGCGCAGCGTCTGGATGATGTCGAACAGGCGGTCGGCGCGGCGCATGGCGGTCCTCCGAGGCGCGACGGCTCCTGACATAACCCTGTCAGGAGGGGGTGGCTAGTGTCCCGCTTCCGAAGTCCTGCGGACTTCGTTCTCGGGCCACTGGCCTTTTGGTTTCAGTGGCCTGCTTGTCCGTGGCATTCGCTGGAAATCCAGCGAATGCCACGGACAGGACACCAGGGTCCGGCCCTGCCGGTCCCGGGCCGCGCCGATGGCGCGCCGGGGACGGCCAGGCCCCTGAAGGCAAAGGCTCCTTCGCCATGTCCGCTCGCCTCGCCGCCGCCCCGGCCGCCACCCCCTCCAGCGCCGCCCGGGGCGTGGGCTGCATCCTCGCCTCCGCCCTGCTGTTCAGCACGGCGGGGTTGTTCACCGGCCTGGTCGCGGCCGATCCCTGGACCATCCTGGTCTGGCGCGGCGTTTGCGGCGGGCTGTTCCTCGCCGGCTGCGTCGCCTGGCAGGGCGGCTTGCGGGCGCTGCATCCGTGGCGATGGCTTTCCCGCCCGGCCCTGGCGGCGGCAGGATGCTCCACCCTCGGCACGCTGCTCTACATCCATGCGCTGCGGCTGAGCTCGGTGGCGGAGGTGACGCTGCTCTTCGCCACGGCGCCCTTCCTGGCCGCCGCCTTCGCCTGGGCCTGGCATGGCGAGAAGCCGGCCCGGGCGACGCTGCTGGCCAGCCTGCTGGCGCTGGCCGGGGTGGCGCTGATGACCGGGGCGGCGCCGGGCAGCGGCCATCTGTTGGGCAATTTGCTGGCCTTGGGGATGACGGCGCTGATCGCCGCCATGATGGTCATCATTCGCCGCCACCGGGCGCTGCCCATGCTTCCGGCCGCCTGCCTCTCCGCTTTCGCCTCGGCCTTGCTGGCGCTGCCCCTGGCCCGGCCCTTCGCGGTGACGGGGGCGGAGGCGGGCTGGCTGGCGCTGTTCGGCGCCGGGCAATTCGGGCTGGGGCTGCTGCTGCTGACCCAGGGCAGCCGGCTTCTGCCGGGGGCGCGGGCGGCGCTGCTGGGCAATGCGGAGCTGCCCTTGGCGCCGCTCTGGGTCTGGCTGGCCTTCGGCAGCCTGCCGCCGGCCGGGGCCTGGGCGGGGGGCCTGGTGGTGGTGCTGGCCCTGGCGATCGACCTGCTGGCGGCGCGGCAAGCGGCAGCTCCGCGCTGATTTCCCCGGATTGACATCTGATTTCCATCGCACCCCGCGCGCGAAGGGGTGCACACTCCCCGCGTGCGGCGATGGGAGAGCGCGCATGCACAAGGACAACATCCCCCATCTGCCGCCTGGGGTTTCGGCTCTGGGCGGGGCGGCCTGCGGGCTGAGCTATGAAGGCGCCCTGCGCGATGCCATGGCGCGGGAGGAGCGGGACCGCCGCCGGGAGGCCGGCCGCCACCGCGCCCCGCCGGTGCCGCAGCAGCAGCAGCAAGGCCAACGGGTTTCGCAGGAGCAGGGCCGGCAGGCCGGCGGCTGAGGCGAGGGGCCGGCCGGCCGCCTCCGCGGCTGTTCTGGTGTCCCGATTCCGCAGTCCTGCGGACTTCGCTCTCGGGCCACTGGCTTTTTGTTTTCAGTGGCCTGCTTGTCCGCTGCGTTCGCTGGAAATCCAGCGAACTTGGTGGGCAGGACACTAGAGCGGGGCGGTTGAGCTGCACTCAACCCTGCTCTAGCTCATTGTTCGGTCGCGTGATTCACGGTTTCGGTCAATTCGACCTCAACCGATCACGCTCTAATCCGGTGCGCCGCCCGTCACCGTCGAGCGTATCGCAGGTTCCGGTCGTGGGGCGGCCATGGGGCGAGGGCGGGCGGCTGCCGAGGCCTGTTCGGCCGGGACGTCCCTTTCCCGTTCCGGCCCGGCGCGCCTCGAGCGCATCTCAGGCCCCGACCGTGATCCGTTTTCGTGTCAGGGATGCCGCGAAGCGGCACCGCGCGGGACGCCCAAGGCGTGCATTCGCACGGCGCGCGGCGAGGTCCTTGCCAGGAAAGCCGGACTCAGGGCCGGGGCGGATACTCGCCTTGGCGGTATCCAAGGCGCCTGAAAGCGCCTTCGCTTGCACAGGCCCTCGTGCCCCGCCACCGGTTGTCCCGCCCAGGCGTTGCCACGCGAAGCGCCGCCCGCCCGGCCCCGGCCTGCCACCTCACCCCACCCGCAATTGCGCCGCCAGCCCCCGCCGCCAGCCCAGCGCCAGGGCCGCGTGCCGCGCCGGCTCCGCCGTCCAGCCCCGGTGCAGCGCCAGCAGCGTGCCCAGCAGCGGCGCCGCCGCGCCCCAGCCCGCCGCCGAGAAGGCGTCCCCCGACAGCACGGGCGGGGCAGGGCGCAGCCCCGCCGCCAGCAGCGCCGCGGCGGCGATGTCGCAGCCCTGCTGCTCCATCGCGTCCGGCACCAGCCCGGTCAGCAGCCAGGCCAGGGCGGCGGCGAAGCCGGGCGCCCAGGCCTCGCCCAGCCCGGCCGCCACCCCGGCCGGCTCCGCCAGGGCGCGCAGGCTGCGGGCCAGCGCGTCCCTCGGCTGCGGCGGCGGGCCGGCCAGCGCCAGCCCATCCGTCCAGGCCAGCCTTGCCGCCCCGGAGGCCGAGGGGGTGGGGTGCAGGCTGGCGATGCGTTCGGAGAGGCCGGGATCCTCCGGCGCCAGGCCGAGCGCCCCGCGCAGCAGGGCGCCCAGCTTCTCGAAGGCTGCCAGCGCCCCGCGCAGCTCCGGCTGCAGCACGATCTCCGGCCGCGGCCCGTCCCGCAGGGTGATGCGGCAGGGCAGCCCCTGCAACTCCCGCAGGGCGGCGGGCAGCGTCAGCTCGATGCTGCCGCTGCCGGCGCCCGAGGAACGGATGCTGCGGGTTCCCAATTCCATGCCGATGCCCCATGCGCCTGACGCCCCATGCGCCCGGCGCCCAAGCCCCATCGCCCGGCGGGCGCCCCGCCGGATGGTCAGAACCCATCCGTGCTGCCCCCGCCGGGTCCGGCGCCCGAGCCGCCCAGCGCCCAGCCCCATCGCCCGGCGGTGCCCGCCGGACGCCAGGACCATCCGCACCGCCCCCGCCAGGCCCTGTCCGGCGGCCCGAGCCACCTGGGCGCCCAGCCCTATCGCCCGGCGGCGCCCGGCGCCCGGGCCGCAGGACCGGACCACCGGCGTCCCCCAGCCCCCTTGGCGCCGATCCCGGGCCATCCGCGCCCCGCCCCTGGCGTCCCGAATCGGCAGTCACCGCCAGCCCCCATTTCCAGCGGCCTGCTTGGTCCGCCCCTTTCGCCAGACATCCGGCGAGCGGCGCGGGCAGGCCCCTGGCTCCCCGGCAAGGCCGGCGACAGGTCGGCAAGACAGTAACCGGGCATGGCTAAGGCGCTGTTAAGCCGGTGTCGCACGGCTGGGGATTCCGCCCGGCCATCGCCTGGGCGATGATGGGGGCGATGCCGGGATTCCGCTTCCTCCACGCCGCCGATCTGCATCTGGACAGCCCCCTGCGTGGCCTGGACGCGCTGGCCGACGCCCCGGCCGAGCGCATCCGCGGCGCGACCAGAGAGGCGCTGCGCAACTTGGTCGATCTGGCGATCGCCGAGCAGGTGGATTTCGTGGTCCTGGCCGGGGACCTCTATGACGGCGACTGGCGGGACTGGACCACCGGCCACACCCTGGTCACCCAGCTCGGCCGGCTGGCCCGGGAGGGCATCCGGGTGGTCGCCATCTCCGGCAACCATGATGCGGAAAGCGTGCTGACCCGCCGGCTGCGCCTGCCGCCGGGCGTCACCCTGCTGCCCACCCACCCCACCTCCCACCCCCTGCCGGAACTGGGGGTGGTGCTGCATGGCCAGGGCTATGCCCGGCGGGAGATGCTGGACAACCTCGTGCCGCACTACCCGGCGGCGGTGCCGGGGGCGTTCAACATCGGCCTGCTGCACACCTCGCTGGATGGCCGCCCGGGCCATGCCGGCTACGCCCCCTGCGCCCTGCCGGAGCTGCTGCGGCATGGCTACGACTATTGGGCGCTCGGCCATATCCATGCGCGGGAGGAGCTGGCGCGCGGCGCCTGCTGGGTGGTGTTCCCCGGCAACCTCCAGGGCCGGCATGTGAAGGAGGACGGCGCCAAGGGCGCCAGCCTGGTCACGGTGCGGGACGGGCAGGTGGCTTCGGTGGAGCACCGGGCGCTGGACACCGTCCGCTGGGCCCGGCTGGCCGTGAGCCTGGAGGGGGTGGAGGAGGAAGCGGCGGCGCTGGACCGGGTGCGGCTGGCGCTAGAAGCGGCTTTGGACGCGGCGGAGGGGCGACTGCTCGCCACCCGCATCGCCCTGCAGGGCACCACCCCCCTGCATGGCAGGCTGCTGCGGGACCCGGGGGCGCTGCGGGAGAAGCTGCGGGCGGAGGGGCTGGCCCTGGCGCCGGAGGGCTTCTGGCTGGAGGAGCTGGACCTCGCCACCGCCCCGCCCGGCGCCCCGCCCGCCCCGCGCTCCGATGCCTTCGGCCGCATGCTGGCGGCGTTGCAGGACGCGGCGCCGGAGGCGGCGGCGGCCGAGGCGCAATCCTATGCCGCGACCTTGCTCGGCAAGGGCCCCGATCTGCGCCGGCTGCTGGGCGAGGACCACCCGGCCGTCCGCGCCGCCGCCGGCGAATTGCCGCCCGAGATCCTGGCCCGCGCCCGCGCCCTGCTGCTGGCCCGGCTGGCGGAGGGGTAGCGCATGCGCCTCGCTTGCCTCGAGGCCCAGCGCTACGGCCCCTTCGAGGCGCTGCGGCTGGAATTCGACCCCCGTCCGGGCTGCCTCAACCTGGTGCTGGCCCCGAATGGCGCGGGCAAATCCGTGCTGCTGCGGGCGATCTGCAACCTGCTCTTCGGCATTCCGGCGCGGACGCCGATGGATTTCCGCTTCGGCTACAGCGGCATGCGCCTCGCGGCCGAGGCGGTGGACGCCGCCGGCCGCCCCTTCGCCTTCGGCCGGCGCAAGGGCCAGGGCAACACGCTGGTGGATGCCGCGGGCGTGGAGCTGCCGCGGGAGGCGCTGCGGCCGGTGCTGGGGGAGGTGGACCAGCCCCTGCTGGAACGGCTCTTCGTCCTCGGCACGGAAAGGCTGCGGGCGGGCGGGGAGGAGCTGCTGGCCTCCGGCGGGGCGCTGGGCGCGGCCTTGCAGGCGGCGGCGGGCGGGCTGCGGGATGCGCATAAGCTGCGGGGCGAGCTTTCCGAGCTGCGCGACCGGCTGGCCCCGACGCGCGCCAACCGCAGCCGCCCCTTCTACCAGGGGCTGGACGGGGTGCAGGCGGCGCAGCGGGCGCTGAAGCAGGAGATCTGGCGGCCGGAGGACTGGCTGGCCCAGGAAAAATCGCTGGAAGCGGCGGAAGCGGCGCTGGCCGAGGCGCGTGAGGCGGGCCGCGCCGCCGCGGCGGAAACCGCCCGCTTGCAGCGCATCCGCGCCGCCCGCCCCTGGCTGGCGGCGGCGGAGGCGGCGCGGGCCTGGCTGGCCGCGCATCCGGACGCGCCCGTGCTGGGCGCCGATCTGGCGCCGCGCTTCCAGGCGCTGCGCGGTGCCCTGGCCGCCGCGGAGGTGGAGCGGAAGGCCGCGCTCGCCCGGCAGGCGGAGCTGGCCGGGCAATTGGCCGCGCTGCCGGAAGCGCCCGAGCTGCTGGCGGCGGCGGACCGGATCACCCTGCTGGCCGAGGAGCTGGCCGGGGCGGAACGGGCTGAGCGCGAATTGCCCCGGCTGGAAGCGGCGCAGGACGCGGCGGCCGCGGAGGTGGCGCATCTGCTGCGCCAGCTCGGCGCCGCGCTGCCCCAGGCGGAGGCCGCCCGGCTGGTCCCGCCCCGGGCGGAGCTGGTGGCGGCGCGCCAGGCCTGCGGCGCCGCGGCCGGGCTGGCGACGGCGCTGGCGGAAGCCGCCACCCGCCAGGCCGAGGCGGCGCAGCGGCTGGAAGCGGCACGGAAGGCCGTTGCCGCCCTGCCGGAAGCCGCAGCGGAGGACCGGCTGCCCGCCCTGCTGCGGGAGATCCGGGAGGCGGGCGAGCCAGCGGCGGCCGTGGCGGCGGCGGGGGCGGCGCTCTCCCGCGCCCAGGCGGCGCTGGCGCGCGCTTTGGCGGAGGCCGCCCCCTGGTCGGGCCCGGCCGAGGCGCTGCGCGACCTGCCCCTGCCCGGCCTGCCGACCTTCGAGCGCCTGGCCGCCGCCCGGGACGCTGCCGCCGCCGAGCTGGCGCGCGCCGCCGAGGCGCAGCGCGGCGCGGCGGAGGCGGCCGAGGCCGCCGCCAGGCGCCTGGGCGATCTGCGGGACCGGGCCGGGCTGCCGGATGCGGCCGCGCTGGCGGCGGCGCGGCGGCACAGGGAGGCCGGCTGGCAGCTCATCCGCGCCCGCGCCTTCGGCCCCACCCCGCCCGACCCGGCGGCGGAGGCGGCATTCGCCGGCGGGGCGCCGCTCGACCTCGCCTTCGACCGGGCGGTGCAGGCGGCGGACCAGCTTGCCGACCGGCTGGTGGCGGAGGCGGCGCGGCTGGGCGAGGCCCAGGCGATCGAGGCCGAACTCGCCGGCCACCGGGCGCGCGCGGCGGCCGCAGAGGCTGCCTGCCAGGCCGCGGAGGTGCAGCGGGCCGCAGCGGCTTCGGCCTGGGCGGCGGCGATCGCGCCGCTCGGCCTGCCGCCCGACTCCGGCCCGGCCGAATTGCGCGCCCTGCTGGCCGCCCGCGCGGCGGTGACGGCAGCGCTGGAAGCGGTGGCCGGGGCCGAGGCAGCGCAGGCGGCGCTGCTCGCCCGGCAGGCAAGCTGGGCGGCGCGCCTGGCCGCCGTGCTGGGCCAGGCGCCGGCCCCGCTGCCGCTGCTGCTGGACCAGGCGGAGGCCAGGCTGGCGGCCGAACAGGCCCTGGCGAAGCGGCGCGTGGCGGCGCTCGCCGAGCTGGGGGTGGCAGAGCGCGAGGCGGCGGCGGCCGGGCGGGCGCTGGAGACGGCGCGGCATCGCCAGGGGGAATGGGCGCGGGGCTGGGCGACGCTGCTTGCCCGGCTGGGCCGGCCGGAGGGCGAGGCGCCGGAAGCGGTCTCCGTGGTGCTGGAGCTGCTGGAGGCGCTGGATCGCGCCGTGGCGGCGGAGGCTGCCGCCCGTCGGGCCTGGCAGGCGGCCGATGCCGCGGCGGCGGCGTTCCGGGAGGCGGCGCTGCCCCTCCTCGCCCGCTTCGCGCCGGAGGCGGCGGCGGCCGACCCGCATGCCGGGCTGCGCGCCTTGCAGGAGAGGCTGGGGGCGGAACAGCGCCGCGCGGCGGAGCGTGCCCGGCTGGAACAGCAACTGGCTGCGCTGGCGGCGGAGCTGGACCGGCTGGCGGCCGGGCGGGCGGCGCTGGAGCGGGATTGGGCGGCGCTGCTGGCGGCGATCGGCGCCGCCGAGGAAGCGGCGGCGGCGCGGCTGCTGGCCCTGGCGGAGGAACGCCAGCGGCAGGTTGAGGCGCTGGACCAGGCCCAGGCGGCGCTGCGCGAGGCGGGGGAGGGGCGGGCCGAGGCGGATCTGGCCGAGGAAGCCGCTGCCCTGCCGCCCGAGGCGCTGGCTGCCGCCCTGGCGGAAGCCGAGGCCCGCGCCCGCGCCGCCGAGGAGGCCGCCGCCGCCGCGGCGCGGGAGGCCGGGCGGCTGCGCACCGAGCTGGCGCAGCGCCAGGCCCGGACCACCGCCGTGGCGGCCAAGGCCGATGAGCAGGCCTCGCTGGCCCTGCTGGGCCGCAGCCTGGAGGAGGCGCTGGTGCTGCAGGTGGCGCGCAGCCTGCTGGAGGAGGCGCTGAAATCCGCCGAGGCGGTGGATGGCTCCGCCCTGCTGGCGCGGATTTCCGCCACGCTGCGGCAGTTGACGCGCGGCGCCATCGCCCGGGTGGTGACGCAGGAGGGCGCCGATGGCGAGCTGCGCCTGCTGGCCGAGGAGCCGCCGGACACCGAGCCGAAGCCGGTTGCCGCGCTTTCGGAAGGCACGCGGGACCAGCTTTTCCTGGCCCTCAGGCTGATCGCCATCGAGGACCATGTGGCCGCGGCGCCGCCGCTGCCCTTCATCGCCGACGACATCCTGCAGAGCTTCGACGACGACCGCGCCTTGGCGGCGCTGGAGGCGCTGCTGGCGCTGAGCCGGCACACCCAGGTGATCCTGCTGACGCATCACCCGCATCTGGCGGCGCTGGCGGGGCGGCTGCCGGAGGGCAGCGTGGCGGTGCGGGAGATGGCGCGCGCGGCGCTGCTCACCGCCTGATAAGGATTTCCCGCCATGATCCGCGCCGGAATGGCATGGGGGTGCGCATGAGGGTCGCCAACCGGTCCGGTGGCGCCGCGTCGCCGGCCGGCGTTGTGCCTGGTGATCTGGTGATGCTCGTCATGGATGAGCCGGGGGATTTCGGCACGGCCAAGGCGGGGGATTGGGGCAAGGTGCTGGCGGTGGATGCGGAAGGGCTGCTGACCATTCTGCTGGCCGGCTATTCCCTGCCGGTTTCCGCCGCGCTGCGCAGCATTTCGGACATCTCGCCGCATATCGTCACGGCCTGCGATTCGCGCGGCCGGCCGGCCAGTGCCGTCGCCCGCCGGCAGTGGGAGACGGTGAACCGCTACCGGCGCTGAATTCCCCGCGAAGTCGCTGCGCGCCTTCGCGGGAGGGGCCCGTTGAGTCGCCCTGTTCCCAAGGCATCGCACAGCCTGCCGCGGCAAAGCCGCGGCAGGCTGTGCGGTTGGACCGTCGGGTCTGAAACTCGTGGTTTCCAAAGGCCTTCGGCCTTTGGCGGGGAGAGTTTGAGAGGGGCAGAGCCCCTTTCAAAACCTAAAGCAATTGCCCCTGCAACCCCGCCGCCGCCGCCTGCAGCCGCGGCAGGAAATGCTGCCGCATCACCTCCAGGCTGACCTGCGCCGCGGCGCAGCCGGCGTTCAGCGCCGCCACCACCTTGCCATCCGCCCGCCGCAGCGGCACGGCGATGGAGCGGAAGCCCAATTCCGCCTCCTGGTCCGCCAGGCAGAAGCCTTCCGCCGCCACCTGGTCCAGGATGCGCCGCAGCGCCGGCTTGGCGGTGACGGTGCGGGGGGTGATCGGCTCGGGTTTCAGCCGGGCGAGGAAGGCGGCCTGTTCCGCCGCCGGCAAATGCGCCAGCAGTACCCGCCCCACCGCGCTGCAGAAGGCCGGCAGGCGCAGCCCCGGCCCGGCGCCCGCCACATCCAGCCGGCGCGGCGAGGCATAGGCGACCATCACCGCCTCCGCCCCGTCCGCCACGGCGACGGAGCAGGTGACGCCGAGCTCGGCGCAGAGCCGGTCGCATTCGGGCTGCAGCACCGTGGCGGCGGCGGAGGCGCCGAGATAGGCGCCGGCCAGCAGCAGCACCTTCGGCGTCAGCCGGAACAGCCTGCCCTCCTGCGCCGCGAAGCCGAGATGCGTCAGGGTCAGCAGCGCCCGCCGCGCGGTGGCGCGCGCGAGGCCGGTGCGGCGGGCGATGTCGGCCAGGGTCATGGCCGGCTGGCCGGGCTGGAAGGCCAGCATCACGGCGAGGCCGCGGGACAGCGCCTCTGACAGCTCGCGCGGTTCTTCCGCGCGGCGTGCGGCATCCGCTGCCGAAAGTCGTGGCAATGCTCTCCCCCCCTGCACGGACGTTGCGATCCTAGCCGGGATTGGCCTAGAATTGAACAGGTGTTCGATAGCCGAACGGGAAGGATCCCCAGCCATGATGAGCGCCGAGCAGAATCGCCGCCTGACCCAGATCGGCCCGGGCACCCGGGGCGGGGCCTTGCTGCGGCAATACTGGCAGCCCGTGGCCCTGGTGGAGGAGCTGGAAGGGCCACGGCCGGTGCGTCCCGTCCGGCTGCTGGGCGAGGATTTCGTGCTGTTCCGGGACGAGGCCGGGCGGATCGGCCTGCTGGATCGGGACTGCCCGCACCGCAATGCCGACCTCGCCTATGGGCGGCTGGAGGATGGCGGGCTGCGCTGCCCCTTCCATGGCTGGCTGTTCGACGTGACGGGCCAATGCCTGGAAACGCCGGCGGAGCCGGCGGAAAGCCGGCTCTGCGACCGCATCCGGCAGAAAGCCTATCCGGTGGCGGAGCGCGGCGGGATCCTCTGGGCGTTCCTCGGCGAAGGTGCGCCGCCCGCCTTTCCGGCGCTGGACTGCTTCGCCGCGCCGGACAGCCATGTCTTCGCCTTCAAGGGCCTGATCGAATGCAATTGGCTGCAGGCGCTGGAGGTGGGGATCGACCCCGCCCATGCCAGCTTCCTGCACCGCTTCTTCGAGGATGAGGACCAGGCGCAGAGCTACGGCAAGCAATTCCGTGCGGCGAGCGCCGATAGCGACATGCCGATGAGCCGCGTGCTGCGGGAATATCCGCGCCCGCGCATCGAGGTGGAAAACGCGCCGCACGGGCTGCGCATCACCGCGCTGCGCCGCATCTCCGACGCGCATACTCATGTGCGGGTGACGAATCTCGTCTTCCCCCAGGCCTTCGCCATCCCGCTTTCCGCCGAGATGACCATTACCCAATGGCATGTCCCGGTGGATGACGTGAATTGCTACTGGTACGCCATCTTCACCAGCTTCGCCGCGCCGGTGGACAAGGCCCGCATGCGCGAGCAGCGCCTGGCGCTGTACGAGCTGCCGGAGTACCGCCCCAAGGTCGGCCGCCACAATGGCTACGGCTTCGACCCCGAGGAGCAGCGGCGCCGCACCTATACGGGCATGGGCGAGGACATCAACGTCCATGACCAATGGGCGGTGGAAAGCCAGGGGCGCATCCAGGACCGCACGCGGGAACACCTGGCCTCCTCGGACAAGGCGATCGCCGCCAATCGCCGCCTGCTGTTCCGCGCCATGGACGCCGTGGAGCGCGGCGAGCGGCCGCTGATGGCGCTGGATGCGGCCGCGGCGGCCGGCGTGACCGGCCCGGCCACCATGGACGGCATCGGCCCGACCGAGGGCTGGGAGCAATACTGGCCCGAAGTGGATCGGCGCCGCCGCCAGGGCGCGTCATGGTTTCCCCCGGGGTCCCGGCAGGCGGCGGAGTGATGGGCTTCGTCAGCCAGCACGGCCTGCGCAGCGCGGAGCAACAGGCAGCCGCACAGGAGGTGCTGGCTCGCGCTGCGCGGGAGGGCGTCAGCCTGGTCCGCCTGGCCTTCCCGGACCAGCATGGCGTGCTGCGCGGCAAGGCGGTGACGGCGGCGGCCCTGGCGGGGGCGATGGAGGATGGCGTCTCCCTGACCTCCACCCTGCTGCTGAAGGACACCTCCCATCGCACCGTGGTGCCGATCTTCTCGGCCGGCGGCGGGATCGGGTTGCGGGACGTGCAGGGCGCGGCGGACTTCGTGCTGGTGCCGGACCCGACCACCTGGCGCATGCTGCCCTGGGCGCCTGGCACCGCCTGGATGCTTTGCGACGCCCATTGGCCGGATGGGCGGGAGGTGGGCTTCGCCACTCGCGCTTTGCTGCGCCGCTGCCTCGGCGCGCTGGCGGCGGAGGGCTATGAGTTCGTCACCGGCCTGGAGGTCGAATTCCACCTGACAAAGCTGCTGGACCCAAAGCTGGCGCCGGAGGATGCCGGCCAGCCCGGCTCCCCGCCCGAGGTCGCGCTGCTGACCCAGGGCTACCAATACCTGACCGAGGCGCGGCTGGACCAGATGCAGCCCATCCTGGACGTGCTGCAGCGGGAGGTGACGGCGCTCGGCCTCGATCTGCGCTCGGTGGAGGTGGAGTACGGGCCGAGCCAGGTGGAATTCACCTTCGCGCCGGGGGTGGGGCTGGCGCCAGCCGATGCCATGGTGCTGTTCCGCAGCGCGGTGAAGCAGGTGGCGCGGCGGCATGGCTACCACGCCAGCTTCATGTGCCGCCCGCGCCTGCCGAATGTGATGAGCAGCGGCTGGCATCTGCACCAGTCCTTGCAACAGGAGGGGCGCAACGCCTTCGCCTCCGCCGATGGCGCGCCGCTTTCGCCGCTCGGGATGCACTGGCTGGGCGGGCTGCTGGCGGAGGCGCCGGCGGCCGCTTCCTTCACCACGCCGACGCTGAACGGCTATCGCCGCTACCGGCCGATGAGCCTGGCGCCGGACCGCGCGGTCTGGGGCATCGATAATCGCGGCGTCATGCTGCGGGTGCTGGGGCGGCCGGGCTCGGCGGCGACGCATATCGAGAACCGGGTCGGCGAGCCGGCGGCCAACTCCTATCTCTATCTCGCCTCCCAGGTGGTGTGCGGGCTGGCGGGGCTGGCGGCGCGGCAGGATCCCGGCCCATGCGCCGATGCGCCTTACGAGACCAGGGCGCCCCTCCTGCCCACCACGCTGGACGGCGCGCTGGCCGCGCTGGAGGCGAGCGAGGTCTTCCGCGCCGGCTTCGGCGCCGACTTCATCGACTACTTCCTGCGCCTCAAGCGCGCCGAGATCGCCCGCTTCAACGCCGAGGTCTCGGAGTGGGAGCAGCGCGAGTATTTCGACCTGTTCTGACCGCCGCCCCGAGCGCCTTGGAGACCCGCGCATGCGCCTGCCAGCCTGCCTGCTCGCCGCCCTGCTCTTCGCCCTGCCGGCCGCGGCGCAGGTCGCCGCCGTGAAGGTCGGCGTGCTGACCGACATGTCCGGCCCCTTCGCCGACCAGGTGGGGCAAGGCAGCGTCACCGCGGCGCAGCTGGCGGCCGAGGACTTCATGCGGGAGAACCCCGCCATGCGCGTCGAGATCGTGCATGCCGACCACCAGAACAAGCCGGATGTCGGCAGCGCCATCGCCCGGCGCTGGGTGGATACCGAGGGCGTGCAGGCCATCGTCGACCTGCCGAATTCCGGCGTCGGCCTCGCGGTCATCGAGATCATGAAGGAGCGGCATCGGACGGCGCTCGCCTCCTCCACCGCCTCCTCCGCCGTCACCGGCCGCTTCTGCGCGCCGACCACGGTGCAATGGGTGAACGACACCTGGGCACAGGGCAACGCCGTGGCGCGCGGCGTGGTGCAGCGCGGCGGCGAGAGCTGGTACTACCTGACGGTGGATTACGCCCTGGGCCATGCGCTGGAAGGCGATGCCCAGGCGGCGGTGACGGCGGCGGGCGGCCGCAACCTCGGCGCCGCGCGGCACCCGCTGAACACCGGCGACATGTCCTCCCTGCTGCTGCGGGCGCAGAGCAGCGGCGCCAGGGTGATCGCCCTGGCCAATACCGGGACGGACGCCATCAACGCCATCAAGCAGGCCAATGAATTCGGGCTGCTGCGCGGCGGGCGGGTGCAGATCGCGGCGTTGTTCCTGCTGCTCTCCGATGTGCATGCGCTGGGGCTGAACACGGCGCAGGGGCTGCTGCTCGCCTCGCCCTTCTACTGGGACCTGACCGACGGTACGCGGGAGTGGTCGCGCCGCTGGGCGGCGCGCATGGGCGGGCGGATGCCCACCATGGACCATGCCGGCGTCTATTCCGCCACCATCGCCTGGCTGCGCGCCGTGGCGCGGACCGGCAGCATCGAGGGCGAGGCGGTGGTGGCCGAGATGCGCCGCGCGCCGATCGCCGACCCGCTTTTCGGCGAGGTGACCATCCGCCCGGATGGCCGCGCGGTGCATGCGATGCATGTCTTCAAGGTGAAGGCGCCGGGCGAGAGCCGCTATGCCTATGACTATTACGAGCATGTCGCCACCATCCCGCCGGACCAGGCCTTCCGGCCGCTGGACCAGGGCGGCTGTCCCCTGGTGGCGCGCTGAGCCATGCGCGTCGCGGCTCATTGCGCCGATCCTGGGCCGGCGGCAGCGCGGCCGGGTCTCGCCTTCCGACGGGCGGGCGCACGCCCATGAAGATCGCCGTCATCGGCAATGGCATCGTCGGCACCTGCTGCGGCGCCTGGCTGCAGCGGGACGGCCATAAGGTCACCTTCATCGACCCGCTGGGGCCGGCCGAGGCGACCTCCTTCGGCAATGCCGGGTCCCTCTCGCCCTCCGCCTGCCTGCCGGTCGGCATGCCGGGGATGTGGAAGAAGGTGCCACGCTGGCTGCTGGACCCGCTAGGGCCGCTTTCCGTGCGCTGGGCCTATGCGCCCATCGCCGCGCCCTGGCTGGCGCGCTTCCTGCGATTCTCCAACCCGGCGGAGGTGACGCGCATCGCCGGCGCGCTGCGCAACCTGCTGGCGCCGATCTTCGAGTGCTACGAGCCGCTGCTGCAGCGCGCCGGCGGCATGAGCCATATGCGGCGCAGCGGCTGCCTCTACGTCTATTCGGGGCGGGAGGCGGCTTCGCAATGGGCTTGGGGGATGAACCTCCGCCGCAAGCTTGGCGTCCTGCTGCGCGATGTGGAGCAGGAGGAGCTGGAGGCGCTGGAGCCCGACCTGAAGGGACGCTTCCGCTTCGGCCTGCTGGCGCCGGAGAATGGTTCCACCCCCGACCCCGCGGCGCTGACCCGCGCCCTCTTCGTGCAATGCGAACGCGATGGGGCGGAGGTGGTGCGGCAGCGCGTGGCGGCGCTGGACGCGCAGGGCGGCATGCTGCGCGCCGTGCGGCTGGAGACTGGCGAGCGTCTGGAATTCGACGCGGTGGTGCTGGCCGGCGGCGCCTGGTCGGCGAAGCTGGCGGCGCAGCTCGGCGCCCGCATCCCGCTGGAGAGCCAGCGCGGCTACCATGTGACGGTGGAGAGCAGCAATCTCCAGCTCCGTCACACCGTCATGGCGGTGGAGCACAACCTCATGGTCAACCCCATGGCCATGGGGCTGCGCCTCGCCGGGACGGTGGAATTCGCCGGGCTGAAGGCGGCGCCGGATTGGCGCCGGGCCGAGGCGCTGCTGACGCGAGGGCGGGAGATGTTTCCGCATCTCGATGCCAGCCGCACGACGCGCTGGATGGGCCACCGCCCCTGCCTGCCGGACAGCCTGCCGGTGATCGGCCGGGCGCCGGGGGTGGAGAATGCCTTCCTCGCCTTCGGCCATGGCCATGTCGGCATGTGCGGCGCGCCGGCGACGGGGCGGGAGGTCGCCAACCTCGTCGCCGGCCGGGCGCCGCTGCTCGACCTTGCCCCTTTCGCGCCGGATCGCTTCCGGCGGGCCGCCTGAGAATGGAGCTCTGCCCGCTCACGGCAGTGCCACCGTGAGTCCGCCGGTTCAACCCGTCGGGCCCAGAACTCCCACCGGGGTCCGGGGCCAGGTCCTGGCCCGGCGGGGGTTCGGGGGCAGCGCCCCCGATCTTTCGGCGCCTGGCCCCGTCCTTGCTCCCCGTCCTTGCTTTCGCATCATATTGCCTGAAAGGACTTCCGCCCATGCTGCCGCGCCGTGCCGTGCTTGCCCTGCCTTTCCTCTCCGGCGCGGCGGCGGCGCAGGACTGGCCGTCCCGCCCCATCCGCCTCGTCGTGCCCTTCCCGCCGGGCGGCAGCACGGATCTGCTGGCGCGGCGCATTGGGGAGAAGCTCAGCCCGGCGCTCGGCCAGCCGGTGGTGGTGGAGAACCGGCCCGGCGCCGGTGGCACCACCGGCTCCGAGATGGTGGCGCGCGCGGCGCCGGATGGCGCCACCATCCTGTTCGGCGTCACCGGCACCCATGGCGTGGCGCCCAGCCTCTTCCCGCGCCTCGGCTATGATCCGCTGAAGGATTTCGCGCCCATCTCCCTGGTCGTCACCGCGCCCCTGGTGCTGGTGGTGAGGCGGGACCTGCCGGCGAGGGATCTGGCCGGCTTCATCGCCGCGGCCAAGGCGGCGCCGGGCGACATCACCTATGGCACGCCGGGCAACGGCACCTCCATGCATCTGACGGGGGTGATGTTCGACATGCAGGCGGGCACGCGGCTGAGCCATGTGCCCTATCGCGGCTCCGGTCCGGCGCTGAATGATCTGGTCGCGGGCAATCTGGCGACGATGTTCGGTGATTTGCTGGTGGTGCTGCCGCAGCTCCGCGCCGGCACCATCCGGGCGCTGGCCGTGACTGGCGCGCAGCGCCATCCGCTGCTGCCGGAGGTGCCGACCATGGCGGAGGCCGGGCTGCCCGGCTTCCTCGCCCTTTCCTGGCAGGGGTTGTTCGCCCCGGCCGGCACGCCGCCCGCCATCGTCGCGCGGCTGGCGAATGAGGTGCACGCCGCGGTGACCGCGCCCGATATGCGGGAGTTCTTCGCCAGCCAGGGCTTCGCCATCGAGGGCAGCGCGCCGGAGGTCTTCCGCGCCCTGCTGGAGACGGAAATTCCGAAATGGGCGGCAGTGGTCAAGGCCGGCCAGGTGCGCTTGGATTGACGCATGACTCTCGAAATCGGCATCGACATAGGCGGCACCTTCACCGATGCGGTGTGCCGCGAAGCGGATGGCAGCTTCCGCCTGCTGAAGGTCGCCAGCACCCCGGATGACCCCTCCCGCGCCGTCGGCACGGCGCTGGAACGCCTGCTGCCCGGCGGCGCGGCTGGCGTGGTGCGCTTCCTGCACGGCACGACCGTCGCCACCAACGCCATATTGGAGGGCAAGGCGGCGAAGGTCGGGCTGATCACCACCGCCGGCTTCGCCGATGTGCTGGAGCTCGGGCGGATGACCCGCGCCGCCAATTACGACCTCGTCTTCGGCCCACAGACGCCGGTGGAGGTGGTGCCGGCAGAGCGCCGGCTGGAGGTGGCGGAGCGCATCGGCCCGGATGGCGCCGAGCTGGTGCCGCTGGATGAGGCGGGCGTCGCCGCGGCGGCGCGGGCGCTGGCAGGGCAGGGGGTGCAGGCGGTCGCCATCTGCTTCCTCTTCGCCTTCCTCAACCCGGCGCATGAGCGGCGGGCGCGGGAGATCGTCGCGGCGACGCTGCCGGGCATCGCCATCTCCCTGTCCAGCGAGGTGGACCCGGCGATCCGCGAGTATGAACGTAGCTGCGCCACGGTCTTCGACGCGGCGCTGAAGCCGGTGCTGGACGCCTATCTCGGCCGCATCGAGGCCATGCTGGCGGCGCGCGGCGTGCCGGCGCCGCTGCAGGTGATGCATTCCCGCGGCGGGCTGCTGGGCGCCGCCGCGGCGCGGGCGAAGCCGATCCGGCTGACCCTTTCCGGCCCCTCCGCGGCAGCCATCGGCGCCGCCAGCGTGCTGCGGGAGGCGGGCTGCGCCGAGGGCATCTCCATCGATATCGGCGGCACCAGCGCGGATATCGCCGTCATCGCCGGCGGCGCCCCGGTGCTGCGGCATGATGGCAGCGTCGGCCGCACGCCCGTGCGGGTGCCGACCGCCGATGTGCTGGCCATCGCCGCGGGCGGCGGCAGCATCGCCTGGCTGGATGCGGCGGGCGGGCTGCATGTCGGGCCGCAGAGCGCCGGCGCCGATCCCGGCCCGGCCTGCTACCGCCGCGGCGGCACCGCGCCCACGGTGCTGGATGCCTCGGTGGTGCTGGGGCTGGTGGACCCCGCGCGCTTCGCCGGCGGCACCATGCCTTTGGACAGAGAGGCGGCGGCGCGGGCGATCCGCGATGCCGTCGCCGCGCCGCTCGGCCTCGGGGTGGAGGAGGCGGCCATCGCCATCCACCGCATCACCAATGCGGCGCTGGCGGAGGCGGTGCGGCGCATGACGGTGGGCCGCGGCACCGACCCGCGGGAGCTGCCTCTGGTGCCGGCGGGCGGCGGCGGCGGGCTGCACGCCGCCGCCATTGCCGAGGAGCTTGGCATGACCCGCCTCGTCGTGCCCATCGCCCCCGGCGTGCTGGCGGCAACCGGCCTGCTGGAAGCCCCGCTGGAGCATGACGCCACCCTGGGCTTCTTCCGCGCCACGGAGCTGATCCCGGAGGCGGAATTGCGCGCTGCCATCACCGCCCTGACGGCAAGCTGCACCGCCGCCCTGGCGCGGGACGGCGCCGCGCCGGAGGAGACGGAGATTACCGCCGCCGCCAGCTTCCTCGGCCAGGGGCATACGCTGGACGTCACCATCCAGCCCGGCAGCGCCACCCCCGCCGCCGATATCCGCGCCGCGTTCATCGCGGCGCACCACGCCGCCTATGGCCATACCCGCGATGCGCCGGTGCGCCTGGTCGCGCTGCGCGTGGTGCAGCGGGCGCGGCCGCGCGGCGTGGCGCTGATCGCCAGCCAGGGCGCGGCCGGCGCCGGCACGCTGCGCCGCGCCTGGCTGGGCGAGGCGGGCTTCGCCACCGCCCGCATCGCCCGCAACCTGTCCCCGGGCGAAAACCTCGCCGGCCCCGCCATCCTCGAGACCATCGACAGCACCTTGCTGGTCCCGCCCTTCTGGCGCCTCACCGCCGCCGCCACCCATCTGCTGATGGAGCGCCTCCCTGCATGAACGCGCATCGCCTGGACCCCGCCAGCATCGAGATCATCCGCCGCCGCCTCGACGCCATTGCCGAGGAGATGCAGGCGATCATGCTGAAAAGCGCCGTCTCCCCCATCGTGCGGGAGGCGAATGACGCCTCGGCCAGCCTGTTCCTGCCGGATGGCACGGTGCTGGCGCAGTCCAATTCTCTGCCGCTGCTGCTGGGCTGCCTGGTGCCGGCGGTGGGGCGGCTGATCCGGGAATTCCCCGTCGCCGAGATGCGCCCCGGCGACATCTACCTGATGAACGACCCCTATGATGGGGGCACGCATATCCCGGATGTGTCGCTTCTCGTGCCGGTCTTTGCGGGCGAGGAGGTGATCGCCCTTTCCGCCACCATCCTGCACCACCAGGATATGGGCGGGCTGACCCCTGGCTCCGTCCCCACCAGCGCCACCGAGATCTTCCATGAGGGGCTGCGCCTGCCGCCGCTGCAATTGGCGCGGGAGGGCGTGGTGGATGCGCAGATCATGCGCATCATCAGCCGCAACATCCGCACCTTCGATGCCTTCGAATGGGACCTCAACGCGCAGATTTCTGCCTGCCGCACCGGTGCCGCGCGGCTGGCGGAGCTGGCGGCAAAGCATGGCGCCGCGCCGCTGACGGCGATGCTGCGGGAGCTGGTGCGGCAGGCAGAGATCGCCACCCGCGCCGCCATCGCCGCCCTGCCGGACGGCACCTGGGTCTATGAGGACCAGCTCGACAATGACGGCGTGGAGCTGGACCGGCCCGTGCCGGTGCGCGTCGCCGTGACGGTGGCGGGGGACAGCCTGACCATCGACTTCACCGGCACCTCCCCCCAGGTGCGCGGACCGGTGAATGCGGCCCCGGCCGGCGTGATGGCCGGCGCCTTCTTCGCGCTGCGCGCCGTCACCGGCCCGGACATCCCGAACAATGGCGGCTGCTTCCGCCCGCTGCGCCTGGTGCTGCCGGAGGGCAGCCTGGTGAACCCGCGCATGCCGGCCGCGGTGAATGCCCGCACCGCCACGGTGAAGGTGCTGACCAACGCCATCCTCGGCGCCCTGGCCGAAGCGGCGCCGGAGCGCATTCCGGCGGCCAATGCCGGCGTCTCCTGCATCGTCTCCTTCGGTGGGCGCCGCGAAGATGGCAGCCCCTATGTGGTGACGGAGGTGGTGGCGGGGGGCAGCGGCGGCTCGGCCTTCGGGCCGGGCGTCAACGGCATCTCCACCGATGTCTCCAACACCATGAACCAGCCGGCGGAGATGCTGGAATCCGATGCGCCGCTGCGGGTGCATCGCGTGGCGGTGCGGCGCGGCTCGGGCGGCGCCGGGCAGCACCCCGGCGGCTGCGGCATCCTGCGGGAATATGAGGTGCTGCACGGCCCGCTCACCCTCAGCTTCCGCGGCGAGCGGCACCTGAACGCCCCGCGCGGCGCGCTGGGGGGTAGGCCGGGCCGGGTTGCCGAAGCCTATATCCTGCGGCACAACGGAGGGCGCGAGGAAATCCGGTCGAAACTCAGCACGGTCCTGCACACGGGCGATCGGCTGGTCATGGGCACCGCCGGCGCCGGAGGCTGGGGGGTGCCGCCGTGATCCGATTGCTCGCCTCGCTGATCCTGCTGCTTGCCGCCATCGCGCCCGCCGCGGCGCAGATCGAGCCGGGGCGGCCGATTCGCATGATCGTCGGCTATGGGCCGGGCGGCTCGCTGGATCTGGTCGCCCGGGTGATGGCGGAGCTGGTGCGTGACCGCCTGGGCGCGCCCGTGGTGGTGGAGAACCGCGCCGGCGCCGGCGGCGTGATCGGCAGCGACCTGGTGGCGAAGGCGGCGCCGGATGGCCATACGCTGGTGATGGGCGGCGGCGGCTCCCACGGCGTGACGCCGGCGGTGAAGCGCAGCCTGCCTTTCAACCCGGACCGCGACTTCACGGCGATCGCCCGGGTGGCGGATTTCCCCAATGTGATGGTGGTCAGCGCCGAGCTGCCGGTGCGCAGCCTGCAGGATTTCGTCGCCTGGGCGCGGGCCTGGCCGGGGGGCATCAATTTCGGCTCCACCGGCGTCGGCACCTCCATCCACCTGACCGGGGAGCTGTTCAAGCTGCGCACCGGGCTCGACATGACCCATGTACCCTATCGCGGCGCCGGCGGCTCCTCGGCCGATCTGCGCGGCGGGCAGATCCAGGTGATCTTCGACAACCTGCCCTCCGTCATCGGCCAGGTGCAGGACGGCGCGCTCAGGGCCCTGGCGATCACCTCCGCCGCCCGCTCCGCCCGGCTGCCGGAGGTGCCGACCATGGCGGAGGCCGGCATGGCCGATTTCGTCGTGGTGAGCTGGGTGGGGCCTTTCGGCCCGGCCGGGATGAAGCCGGAGATCGTCGCCCAGCTTTCCCGCGCCTTCACCGCGGCGGCGGTGTCCCCCGAGGGGCAGGAGAAGCTGCGCGGCCTGGGCGCCGTGCCGGCCGCCGAGGAGTCCGCCACCTTCGACCGGAGCTGGCGGGCGGACATGGCCCGCTGGCGCCAGGTGGTGGCGGAGGCGCGGGTGCCGATCGAGGACTAGAGCGTGATCGGTTGAGGTCGAATCGACCGAAACCGTGAATCACGCGAGCGAACAATGAGCTAGAGCGGGGCGGGTGAGCGCAGCTCAACCGATCCCGCTCTAGGAGCCTGTCCCGAAGGGTTCCGGCAGCGGATCGGCGAGGGATTTTGCGTCCTGGCCAGGAGGTGGACTTGCCGATGCTGGTGGCATCGGCAAGTCCGCGGAATTCATGCGGGCAGCATGCCGGCGCATGACGCCAGGGCGGAAAAGACCCGCCGAGACGTGCCGCAGACCTTCGAGACAGGCGTCAAGACCGGGTTTGACAGGCACCGCCTGGCGGCGCTTGGCTATGCCTGGAAGTTCAGGGAGGGCCCGCCATGGCCATGACGATCGAGCAATTCGCCGCCCAGTGCCACGATGCGCTGCGCACCCATCCGGACACCGCTGGGCGGGAGAAGGTGGTGGAGCTGGTGCGGGCGGCGCTGAAGGACCCCGCCTTCGTCGCCGCCGCCATCCCGGAGGGGACGCCGGAGCGCAAGGTGATCTACGAGGATCCCGAGCTGGGCTTCGCCATCCTCGCCCATGCCTATCAAGGGGCGAAGAACAGCAAGCCGCATGACCACGGCCCTTCCTGGGCCATCTACGGCCAGGCGGAGGGCGAGACCATCATGACCGACTGGGAATGCGTGGAGCGCCCGGCCGAGGGCAAGCCCGGCAAGGCGCGGCGCAAGCACGACTACGTGCTGAAGCCGGGCGACGCCTATCTGTATGAGCCGGGCGTGCTGCATTCCCCGCGCCGCGACGCCGCCACCCGGCTGCTGCGCATCGAGGGGCTCAACATGGACAAGGTGAAGCGCCAGCCCTACGAGGCGGTCTCTTAGTTCCCCGCGACGTCGCTGCGCGCCGTCGCGGGGGCCCCGCTCCCCGTTCTGTCAGCATCTCGCACAGCCCGCCGCGGCGAAGCCGCAGCGGGCACCGGGCGGCGCGGGCGTCATGGGGACGCTCGAGGCCAAGCGGGTTCGTGCTCAACCAGGGAAACGTCACATGATCCACGTCATCGCCATCATCACCGCCAAGCCGGGCAAGCGGGAGGAAGTGCTGGGCCATTTCCGCGCCAACATGCCGGCGGTGCATGCCGAGCAGGGCTGCATCGAATACGGCCCGGCCATCGACCTCGAGGGGGCGGGCAGCATCCAGACGCCCTTCGGGCCGGATACCTTCGTGGTCATCGAGAAATGGGAAAGCCCGGCGGCGCTGAAGGCGCATGCCGCGGCGCCGCACATGGCGGCCTATGCGGCGAAGGTGAAGGATCTGCTGGCCAGCCGCGTCATCCACATCCTCTCGCCGGCGGGCTGAGGCGGGGCCTGCCTGCCGCCGCGGCGGCGCGGGCGGCGGCCGGGGCAAGGGCCGCCTCCCCGCTGCCGCTCGCTGCTGCCGGCCTGCCGTTCGCGGCGCGGCGGGAGGCGCAGCCTGGGACCGCCCCCAGGGGATTGGTTTCAGCGGATTGGTTTCGGGGGATTCGTCCCAAGGGGATTGGTCCCAAGCGGATTGGTCTCTGGGGCCAGCCCCGTGGCGGGTGACGCTGGCCCTGGCGCATGGGCGGCGCGCACCCGCCCCGCGGCAGGGCCGCACGGCCCGGCGGGCCGGATTTCGGCGCGGGTGGCGGCCGGCCGGCGCTGCCTCCGCAGCACCGCGATGTATGATACGCTGCGCGAGCAAATCCTGCTCGCCAGCCATCCAACCCGGGAACCCGCCTTGCCATGATGCTGCTCACCCGCCGCGCCGCGCTGGCGCTGCCAGCCGCGCTCGCCGCCCCTGCCACGCTTCGTGCCCAGGGGGCGTCAGGAGGGGCGCCGGTGAAGGTCGCGGTGCTCGCGCTGCTTACCGGCCCGGGCGCCGCCCTCGGCACGCAGCTCCGCGACGGCTTCGCCCTCGGCATGAAGCATCTGGACAGCAAGCTGGGCGGCCGCCCGGTGGAGGTGCAGGTGCTGGATGACGAGCTGCGCCCGGAAGTGGCGGTGCAGAAAATCCGCACCGCAATCGAGCGGGACAAGGTGGATTTCGTCGTCGGCGTGGTGTTCAGCAACATCCTTGGCGCCATCGCCCGGCCGGTGACGGAAAGCCGCACCTTCCTGATCAGCACCAATGCCGGCCCTTCCAACATCGCTGGCCGGGGGTGCAACCCCTTCCTCTTCTGCACCTCCTACAACAACGACCAGGTGCATGCGGTGATGGGCCAGGCGGCGCAGGATCTCGGCCATCGCCGGGCCTTCGTGCTGGTGCCGAATTACCAGGCGGGGCGGGATGCGGTGGCGGGGTTCAAATCCCGCTTCAAGGGCGAGATCCTGGAGGAGGGCTACGTCCCCCTGAATCAGATGGATTTCTCCGGGGAGCTGGCGAAGATCGCGGCGGCGAAGCCGGATTGCCTCTTCACCTTCATGCCGGGCGGGCTCGGCGTCAGCCTGGTGCGGCAATACCGCCAGGCGGGGCTGCAGAACATCCCTTTCCTCTCCACCTTCACGGTGGATGAGGCGACGCTGCCGGCGCAGCAGGACGCCGCGGTGGGCTTCTATTCCGCCAGCACCTGGGTGCCGAACATGGACAACGCCCAGAACCGCCGCTTCGTCACGGAATTCGAGGCGGCCTACGGCATGGTCCCCGCCTCCTACGCTGCGCATGCCTATGACACCGCCTTCCTGCTGGATGGCGCGCTGCAGAGGACCGGCGGCAATACGCAGAACAAGGACGCGCTGCGGGCGGCGCTGAATGCGGCCGACTTCGCCTCGGTGCGCGGCAAATTCCGCTTCGGCGCGAATCAGTTTCCCGTGCAGGATCTCTGGCTCTGCCAGGTGGCGAAGCGGGCGGATGGGAAGTTCCAGACCGAGGTGGTGCGGAAGGTCCTCAGCGACGATGTCGATCCCTGGGCGGGCGAGTGCCGCATGCGGTGATGGGGGCTTCGCGCCGCCTTCTGCACCTCCGCCGGAGCGAAGAGCGGCCCTCCTGACGGCATCCTGGCGCCAGGATGCGTGCCGTCGAAGGCGATGCAGGGAAGGACCGCCCGGACGGATGCCATCACGATCGGTCTCGCCGGTGGCGGGAAGCCACCTTGCCGTACCGGAAAACCGCGTCAGACATTCCCCCCGGGCACTGCGGAACCCCATCCTCCACTCAGCCGCCTACTCGACCCGTCCGAGCGGGCTCTGAAAGACCCCCTTCTCCTCCAGCGAGTTGCTTATCGTCACACCGATCGTCACACCGAGGCGGTCCTGCAACTCGCCGTGGATTCGGGCGGGATTGCGGGCTCAGCCGTCTGGTGTTCAGCGATCCGCTCCTGATAGGCGTTCAGCCTGGCGCGGATGCGGCCGATCGCGCCCGGCGTCGCCACGGCGCACAGGGCGAGTGAAACGCCATAGCCTATCTCGGCCTCGATCCAGCCGGGTCTGCTGCTGGATGTCGCCCAGCGATGCAGCACGCCGGCGAAGACGTAGCGGATGTTGCGTGCCAGTGCGGCCACGTCGGTCCCGGCAAGGACCTGGCCGGTGCAAACGGCTTCGCGGAGCAATCCTGCCCAGAATTGCTGGCGATCCGGCCCGTAGAACGTCCGCAGCTCGACATTGTCGGACTCGAAGAGCGCCAGGAACAACGCGCGGTAGAAGCTCTCTTCGGTCGAATAGAGCCGCGTGGCCACGGTGATCGCCGCGAAGATGTGCTCAATGGGATCCCCCGATCCGGGGATGGGCAATGCCTCCCGGAATTCCTGAAGGTCTGCCTCGAGCAGCGCCTTCAGGACCGCCTCCTTCGATCCAAGGAGGTTGTAGGGCGTGGCGAGGCTGACGCCGGCGCGTGACGCAAGTGCGCGCATGGAAAGCCCGGTCCGTCCGGTCTCGCGGATCAGCGCACGGGCCGCCCGGATGATTCTCGCACGTCGCTCGGCCTTGCTCTCTGCGTGACTGGCCATTGCTCATCCCTGTCAGGCGGACCATGCCCCGCAAGAAGCCGCCGCGTACGGGCTACCAAGCACCGGCTCGCTTCGTGGCGTCGCGATGAGGTGATTTTCCCGGGCATCCCGCAGCCGCTTTTTATAACGCGTTATAAGAACCGGACGTCCAAGCAAGAAAGGCAGCCGAACCGTGCTGACCCCCTATGCCCGAACAGGGAATGCGCGCCCTGCCGCGGCGCTCGCCCCCGATCCATGCCGCGCGTCGCCGTCCCATCGACCTGGCCGGCCCACGGCATCCGTCCCGATCGCAGCGGCGAGGCACGCATGAGCGAGTATCTGCGCAGCGGGATCTTTCTCGCGCCATTCCATAACCTGGACGAAAACCCGACCCTCGCGCTTGAGCGCGACCTCGAGCTCCTGCAGCACCTCGACCGGCTGAATTATCACGAAGCCTGGATCGGCGAGCACCATTCCGGCGGGTTCGAGATCATTGGCGCGCCCGAGCTGTTCATCGCGGCCGCTGCCGAACGGACACGCCACATCCGGCTCGGCACCGGCGTGTTGTCGCTGCCCTACCACAACCCCTTCATCCTCGCCGACCGTATGGTCCAGCTCGACCACATGACGCGCGGGCGGGCGATGTTCGGCGTAGGGCCGGGTGCGCTGGTCCACGATGCCCTGAAGATCGGCATCAAGGCGGCCGACCAGCGGCGGATGATGAACGAGTCGCTCGACGTCATCGTCAGGCTGCTGCGCGGCGAGACGGTGACCGAGAAGACAGGCTGGTACGATCTGCAGGACGCCCGGCTGCAGCTCCCCTGCTACACCCAGCCTGTCATGGAGATGGCGGTCGCCGCCTCCCGCTCCCCGGCCGGCGCCCTGGCGGCCGGGCGACACGGGCTCGGCATGCTATCGATTGGCGGCACCAGCCCGGAGGCCATCAAGCACCACAGCAACAACTGGAATCTCTACGAGGATCAGGCGCGCGGGAACGGTCACAGCCCCGACCGGCGCAAATGGCGCATGGTGACCCTCTTCCACATCGCCGAAACCCGCGAGCAGGCCCGCCGGAACGTGCAGCACGGTATCCATGCCTTCCGCGACTACTTCAATGACGTGGCGACCTTCCCGATCGTCCCGCCGGACGTCGAGGACCCCTACACCTTCTTCGTCGAGACCGGAGCCGGCTGCATCGGCACGCCCGACGACGCCATCGCCTATATCGAGCGGTTGCTGGAGGGATCCGGCGGCTTCGGCACCATCCTGGAGCTGGCGCACAACTGGGCCGACTGGGCCGAGACAAAGCGCCATTACGAGCTGATGGCGCGCTACGTTCACCCGCATTTCCAGCGCTCACGCGAATGGCGGCGCGACAGCTACGCCTTTGCCCGCGACCACCATGCCGAGTTCGTCGGTCAGGCCAGCGCGGCCGTGCAGGCGGAGATCGCCCGGCAAGAGGCCAGGAAGCGCGGCACGCCGTAGCGCGGCGGCTGATCGCGCGGCCGTGGGACCATCTGGGGGAACGGGATGCTGAAGCGCCTGCAATGGGCCACTATCGGGCTGCTCTTCGCGGGCGGCCTGATCAACTACATGGACCGTGCGGTGTTCGCCGTCCTGGCGCCACTTATCGGACGTGATCTCGAGCTCGATCCGGCGCAGCTGGGCCTGGCGTTCAGCGTGTTCTCCTTCGGCTACACCATCTTCTGCTTCTTCGGCGGGTGGGCCGCGGACCGCTTCGGATCCAAGCGTACCCTCGCAGTCTCGATGGCGCTGTGGTCGGTCTTCTGCGGGCTGATCGGGACGGCGGGAAATTTCCTCTCGCTCCTCGTGCTGCGGACACTCTTCGGCATTGGCGAATCGCCCTATATCTCCGCCGCCAACAAGGTGCTGATGCGGTGGTTCTCGCGCGAGCGCTACGCCGGCGCTTTCGGTCTCGCCAGTTCCGGGCAGCCGCTCGGCGGCGTCGTGGCCGGGCCGCTCGTCGGGGTGATCGCAGCCGCCTTCGGCTGGCGCGCGGCCTTCTTCGCCGTCGCCGCTATCGGCCTGGCCTGGGTGCTTTGCTGGCTTCTCCTCGCCGCCAACAGCCCGGAAGAGCATCCCTGGCTGGGCGCCGATGAACGGGAGAAGGTGCAGCGCGAACGGCAGGCCGAGGCCGCCGCCACGCCGCCCGTTCCCGGCGGGTTGCGCGACGCGCTGCGCCAGCCATCCCTCATCGCCACGTCGCTCTGCTTCTTCAGCTACAGCTACCTGCTCTACTTCTTCCTTTCCTGGTTCCCGAGCTACCTGACCATGTCGCTGGGCATGAGCGTCGGGACGATGAGCGTCGTCAGCGCGATCCCCTGGATGCTCGGTGCGCTCGGGCTGATCAGCGGTGGCTTCATCTGCGACTACGTGACCCGCCTTTCCGGCGACCCGCTGCGTGGCCGCAAGATGGTGCTCGTGGTCGGACTCCTGGTCGCGGCGGGATGCGTGGCGCTTGCCGGCCTGGTCAGCTCGGTCCCCGCCGCGGTGACCCTGATGGGGCTTGGTGTCGGCTTCATGTACCTGACCGGCCCGACCTATTACGCGATCGGCCTGGACGGCGTGCCGGAGCAAAGCCTCGGCAGCGTCGGCGGCTTCATGGTCTTCGTGGCGAATGTCGGCGGCATGCTGGCGCCGATCATCACCGGCTACCTGGTGAAGGGCACGGGAACCTTCATCAGCGCCTTCATCCTGGCTGCGGTGCTGGTCGTCCTCGGTGCCCTGACCGTCGCGCTCTTTGCCCGCCGCTCGGCGGCGGACGAGGCGGCGCCCGCCAGCGCACGGCCGCTTGGCGCCGGTCGGGCGTGAGGTGCCGGTCTTCATCAGCGAGAGAGGCGTCATGAAAGCCGCTGTCTTCGCCGGGCCGGGGATGCCCCTGCAGATCGAGCAACGGCCCGCGCCCCGGGCCGAACCGGGCGAGATCGTCCTGCGGGTCGCTTATTGCGGCATCTGCGGCTCCGACCTGCATGCCACGGAGCCGGGCCCGTCCCATATTCCGGCCGGCACGGTGCTGGGCCATGAATTCGCCGGCGAGGTCGTGGAGTCCCGCGCTGCGGGCTGGGCGCCGGGCGACCGCGCCATCGGTATCCCGGTGTGGCCCTGCGACGACTGCCGAGCCGAGGGCGAATGCCGGGACCGCCTCGGCATCCATTGCCCGAACAGCCGGATCGTCGGCATGTCCCCGGCGGTCCCGGGCGGCTACGCCGAGTATGTCCGCCTCGGCGGACGCCAGGCCCTGCGGATCCCGGACGGCGTGGACGATCAGGCCGCCGCTCTGGCGGAGCCACTGGCGGTGGGCGCCCATGCCGTGCGCATGGCGGGGCCGCTGCTGGGGCGGCGGGTGCTGGTAGTGGGGGCGGGGCCGATCGGCATCGCTGTCGTCCTCTTCGCCCGCGCGGCCGGCGCGCGGGATGTGGTGGTCAGCGAAATCGATCCGGTCCGGCGGGACCGGGCGGTGCGCCTGGGCGCGACGGCCGGGGTCGACCCTGCCGCCGGCGCGCTCGATGCGGCATTCCGCGGCCTGACCGGCGGCCCGCCCGAGATTCTGTTCGAGTGCGTCGGTGCGCCTGGCCTGCTGCAGCAATGCATCGAATTGGCGTCCGTCCGCTCCTGCGTCGTCATCGTCGGGGTCTGCCGCACCGAGGACCGTCTGATCCCGCGGCGCGCCGTGCTCAAGGAATTGCGGCTGCAATTTGTGCTGGGCTACGTGCCGGAGGATTTCGCGCTGGCCCTGGACCTCCTCCGGGCGAAGGGGGCGGAAGCGACGGCAATGATCTCGCGGGTCGTCAGCTTTGCGGAGCTGCCGGACGCCTTCGAGGCGCTCCGGCGTCCCAACCCGCACAACAAGGTACTGCTCGATCCGTCGCGCGGCTAGCGGCGGACGGGCGGCGGGATTGACGGGAGGATTGGGCATGAGCGGCAGCACGGGACGCTTCGCCGGCAGGGTGGCGGTGGTGGCGGGCGGTGCCTCGGGCATCGGGCTGGCCATCCTGCGCGGCCTGCACCGCGAGGGGGCCAGCATCGTTTGCGCGGACATCAACCGCGAGAAGCTGGACGCGGTTGCGGGCAGCTTCGAAACCCGGGTGGCGTGCACGACAGCGGACGTCACGAAAGAGGCCGAGGTGGAGGCGGCGATGGCTCTCGCGGTCGAGCGGTTCGGAAGGCTCGACTGCGCCTTCAACGTCGCCGGCGCCTCCCGGCCCGGCTACCTGGTGGATCTGAGCGAGGCGGATTGGGACTTCACCGTCGACCTCTGCCTGAAGGGCGTGTTCCTCTGCACGAAGCACGCCGCGCGGCGGATGCTGGGCTTTGACGGCGGCACGATCGTCAATATCGCCTCGCTGAACGCGCATGTGCCCATGCATGCCGGTGCCGCCTATGCCTCGGCGAAGGCGGGCGTCGAGATGCTGACCAGGAACGCGGCGCTGGAGCTCACGCCGGACGGGATCCGGGTCAACGCCGTCCTTCCGGGGCTGGTCGAGACGCCGCTCACCCGCCGGCACTTCGAGAATCCGGCGGCGCAGGCCGCTTTCCTCGCGCGCATCCCGGCCGGCCGCGCCGCGCAACCCGAGGACATCGCCGGTCCCGCGCTGTTCCTGGCCAGCGACGAGGCCCGCTACGTCTCCGGCGCCAGCCTGCTGGTCGATGGTGCCTGGGCAGTCACCGGCTACCCTGACATGCGGCCCTTCCGCGGCGCGCCAGGCTGGTCGCCTCGCGGTGCATGATCCCGAAGCACACGAACCGGAGAGCGCGACCTGGTATCCCGCTCGGGCGAAGACGCGGGGACTATATGTTCAAGGCGTCGGACGTCGCGCGCATGGAGATTGCCCGGCGCAGAGGCGATCGCCGTGAGGCAGCGGGAGGCCCCCTAGGGAGGGCCCCTGGGGAGACCCCTCGATGACCAGGCCCAAGGCAAGGACACAGCCGAACGTGCAATCGGTGGACGCCTTTCTTGCCGGGCTGGCCGATGCGGCGCGCCGCGCGGATGCGATCGCGCTGCGCGAGATCATGGAACGCGTATCGGGCGAACCGGCCGTGATGTGGGGTGGCAGCCTCGTCGGCTTCGGCGCTTACCGCTACAGCTATGAGAGCGGCCGGGAGGGCAGCATGGCGCGCGTGAGTTTCTCGCCACGCGCCAAGGAGCTCGTGCTCTATGGGATGGGTGGATTTCCCGAGTACGAGAACCGGCTCCAGAAGCTTGGCAAGCACCGGACCGGAAAAGCTTGCCTCTACATCGGGCGCCTGGCGGATGTGGACGGTGCGGTGCTGGAGGAGCTGCTGTCCGAAACCCTTCGCTACCTGCGTGAGCGCTATCCGCCGGACGAATGATGAGGCCATGGGGAGAGCAGACGCGGCCACTTTCAGCCGGGCGGCTCAGCGCCCATCTCCGAGGGTGGCCATTTCGCCATCGACCGCATGGCCGGCATCGAGATCGAGGGCAGGGTCCGATCAGGTCGCCCTGGCACGTCCGATCGGCCTGACGCCCTGCTCCAGGACCTCTTCCGCCTCGATCTGCGCACGCCAGAGCGAGGCGTAGAGGCCCCCACGCTGCAGCAGCTCCTCGTGGCTCCCGCGTTCGACGATCGAGCCGTGGTCCAGCACGACGATCTCGTCGGCCTGGCGGATCGTCGAGAGCCGGTGGGCGATCACCAGCGTCGTCGTGCCCCGGGCCAGCAGGTCCAGCCGGGCCTGCACCTCCCGTTCCGTCCGCGTGTCCAGGGAGGCCGTGGCCTCGTCCAGCACGAGGAGCCGCGGCTTCTTCAGCAGCGCGCGGGCAATCGCGACCCGCTGACGCTCACCGCCGGAGAGGCGCAGCCCCCGCTCGCCCACCACCGTCTCCCATCCCTCCGGCAGGGCGGCCACCACACGGTCGAGCCCCGCGGTCCTTGCCGCCGCCTCGATCTCATCCGGGCTGGCATCCGGCTGCCCGAAGGCGACGTTCCGGCGCAGCGTGTCATGCAGCAGCACGGTTTCCTGGGGGAACGATGGCGATCGCCCTGCGCAGCGCCTGCAGGTCGAGATCCTCGACCGGCACGCCGTCCAGGGCGATCCGGCCGCCATCCGCTGCGTAGAGGCGGAGGAACAGCCGCGCCAAGGTCGACTTGCCCGATCCGCTACGGCCGACGACGGCCAGGGTGCGCCCTGCCGGGATGTCCAGGTCGATGCCCCGCAGTACCTCCCGCTCGCCGTCGTAGCCGAACCGCAACTGCCGGACCTGTACGGAGAGGGCGCCCCCTGGCGGCAGGCTTGCCTGGCCGGGGGAGAGCTCGCTTTCCGAGGGCTCCGCCAGGAGCCGCCGAAGCCGGCCCGCCATGTCCAGGCCGCGCGTCACCTCGCGGATCAGGTGCCCCAGCCGCTCCACCGGCCCCATCACCTGCAGGACGTAGGCGTTGACCAGGACGAAGTCGCCCGCCGTCAGCCGGCCGGCCGCCACCTCGCGCCCGGCCAGCAGCAGGGTGCATCCCATGGCGGCCGCGACGATCAGGCCCTGCGCGGCCCCCGTCACGCCGATCAGCCGCGCGAAGCGGGACCAGTGCGCGTCGCTGCGCGCCATCCCGCTGACCACATGGTCCAGCACGTAGCGCTCGCGCGCGAAGAGCTTGATCGCCTCGTGATTGGCGAAGGCGTCGTGCGCGATGCCGGCGGCCTCGGCGTTGTCCCTGGCCGCATCGCGGTAGGCGGCCCGCTGCCCGGCGATCCCCTTCTCGAAGACGATGCCGTAGCCGATGACGAAGACGACGAGCACGAGGGTGATCGACCACGGGAAGGAGCTGGCCGCGAGCACGGCGAAGGCGATGCCGACCTCGACGAGGAAGGGGAGGGCGGAGAAGAGCAGCGCGCCCAGGATGGTCGTGCTTCCGCTCACGCCATCCGACACGGTGCGGGCCATCTCGCCGCTGCGGTGCTTCAGGAAGAATGCGTGGGGGAGATCGAGCAGGCGCGCATAGGCCTGCAGCGAAAGCGCGCGTTCCACGCGGCGGGATGAGAGCTGATAGCCCCAGCCGGCGATGGAGGGCCCGACCCGGGCGGCGCCGATGAGCCCGGCATAGGCCAGGACAGGAAGAACGACCGCCGCCGGCCCGCTGCCGAGGCCGTCGATGATGGCCTTGAGCGCCAGGGGGGAGAGGGCCTGGAAGGCGGAGCCGAGCACCACGAGCACCAGCACGCCGCCCATCTGCCAGCGCGTCGAGGGCGGGACGCTGCGCCACAGGCCGGTCGAGACGTGCCGCAGCTCCTCGCCCAGGCCGGCCAATTTGCCGGGCTCTCTTCGGCGATCGAAGTCTGGCGGCATGGCGTGGTCCCCGTTTGCGAGCCGCTCGCAATAACAGATCGCCCCCTGTTCCGTTAGCTCCGGCCGGCGAGCTTCTGTGCCTGCGGCGCATCGAACAGCACCGGCTCCCTGCAGCCAGCCGGGAGGGAAGGAACCACAGGCTGTGCGGCGTGAATTTGATGCGTCGTCGGTGGCGCCCCGGCCGCGCAGCTCTCAGGGCGAAGCGCCCAATTTGTTCGGTACTGGGAGGCGCCTTAGAACGTGCGCCGTGTGGAAGAAATTCCTGACCGGTGCCATCCAGCACTGGCCTGAGCGCCACCGCGCCGAGGGCGACGGCAATCCGTATCCGGAACGCGGTCAGCGAGAGGGAGAAGCAAGCTGTGCCAGGACGGCAACAGATGCGACCAGCCGGCCTGGCGATGATGGCGACGTCCTGGTCGATATCGGGACGTTCCCCGGACGTGCGCCAAGCCAGGTCGCTGCCGCTGCGGCCATCGCGCGTTGTCGCGGCATGCCCCGTATTCTGACCTACAACGTGCATAGCTGCCGCGGCACGGACGGCGTGCTCTCGCCTGAGCGGATCGCCGCCGTGATCGCCGCCGCCCGGCCCGACATCGTAGCGCTACAGGAACTCGATGTCGGGCGCGTCCGGACCCGTGGCCTCGACCAGGCGCACAGCATCGCGCGCGAGCTCGGCATGAATTTCCACTTCCACCCGGCGCTCCGGGTCGAAGAGGAATCCTACGGCGATGCGATCCTGAGCACGCTGCCTCTCCGGCTCGTCAAGGCCGGGCCGTTGCCCGGCCTGACGCATCGGCCGCTGCTGGAGCCGCGTGGCGCGCTCTGGGTCGCGGTGGAACTCGGCGAAGGGACCGTGCTGCAGGTGATCAACACGCATCTCGGCCTGGCGCCAAGCGAGCGGCTGGCGCAGGTCGCGGCATTGCTCGGGGAGGGCTGGCTCGGCCATCCGGCCTGCCGCGGCCAGCCGGCGGTGCTGCTCGGCGACTTCAACGCCGTGCCTCGTTCCGGCGCCTATCGGCGGCTCGCCGCCGGCCTGCGCGACGCGCAATGCGCGCAGCCCGGGCAGCGGCCGCGACCCACCTTCCCGTCCCGGTGGCCGCTGCTGCGCATCGACCATGTCTTCCTCGGCGAGGGTGTCGAGGCGCAGAGCGCGGAGGTGCGCCGCGGTCCGCTCGAGCGGCTGGCATCCGATCACCTGCCGCTGGTCGTGGAGCTGAGCATCCGCCCGCAGGCGCCGGTGTAAGCAGCGCTTACGACGCACGCCACCGTCGCCAGGGCCGCCAGGAATCCTCGGGCCCGCACGGGTTGCCCAGTTGCAGGGCGGCGACAACCGCCCCGAAGGGGCCAGGCTCGCCGGGCTGGAGCGGCGGCAGCCGCCGCTGGCTGCGACCGCCGTCCAGCGCCTCGATGCCCTTGGCCAGCCCGCCCGCCGCGGTGATCGCCGCCGCCATGCGTGCATCGTCGACGTCCAGGAAGTGACCGATCAGCCGCTCCCGGAAGCGGCGGATCGCGGCCTGGACGCGCGCGCCGTCCGGCCCGGCCGGGGCTTCGAGGGCGAGGTCGCATTCGGTATCGAAGCCGCCCGAGCGGTTGTTGAGGTTCGCCGAGCCGACGCGCAGCAGCCGATCATCGATGATGGCGACCTTCGAATGCACGATGACGGTCCGCCCACCCGCCGTGCGCGGCGCATAGGCGGAGAAGCGGCCGTGGCGGTCAGCGGCACGAAGCCGCGCCACCAGCGAGTCGCGCGGCGCATCCATCGTCATCCGGTCGAGAATGCCGGGACTCCTCCTCGACACGATGAGCAGGATCTCCGGCCCCTCGGCCTCCGCGAGCCGCGCAGCCAGCGCATCCGCCAGCCGCGGCCAGGCGAAATACTGATTCTCAAGGTAGATGAAGCGGCGCGCGGCGGCGATGGCCGCCAGGTACAACGCCTCGACCTCGCGCGCCGGCGGGTCGTGCATCCAGGCCGGCTCGGTGCGGGCGATGCCAAGGCGCGGCGCGCCCATCAGGTCGGGGGGCACCTCCTGCGGCCAGGGATCGCCGCCCACAGGCGGCGGCGGCGCAATTCGTTCGCCGGTCGCATGCAGCCAGCGTTCGCGCGCAAGCTGGCCCAGCGCCGCCGCCGCCCCGCCATCCACCAGCATCATCACCTCATGCCGCGGCGCGTGCTCCCTGCCGAAGGGCAGGCGGCGGCGCGCATCATGGTCCGGGTGCCGCGGCGTGTCCCAGCGATTGATCGCGAAATCGCCACCGCCGCAGAAGGCTATGGCGTCGTCGATGATCAGCGATTTCTGATGATGGCAGGCGCCGATGGGTGCGTGGTCCAGATGGAAATGCACCTGGCCGCCCCGGAACCGCGCGGCTGCGCGCCTGGGAAAGAACTGCCTGCGCGCCGTGAGCAGGAGGGGGATGTCCCAGACCAGCACGCGGATGTCGAGGCCCGGCCGCTGCGTCGCAAGCGCGGTCAGCAGCGGCCCGATCTCGTCCGGCGGTTCCTGTGCCGCCGCGTCCGGGCACAGGCGCGTGCGCGGGTCGAAATCCCAGCCGAGCAGCAGGATGGATCGCTCAGCTCTTAGCATGGCGGCCTTGGCCGCGGCGAAATAGGCGGCGTTGTCGAGCAGGAAGGCGATGCGTCCCGCCGACTCGACACGCCAGCAGGTCTCGCCGGCGCGCAGCAGCGAGGACTGCCCGCCATGCGGCGCGGCCTCCTCCGCACCCCTGAGCCGGGACTCCGGCCACATGGCGCCGACATTCGCCTCCGCTACATCCGAGGCGGCACGGGATGAATGCGCCGATCCCGGCCCGCAATTGTCACGCATGGCTCCTCCAACGCCGCCACCACATCGCCACCAGAGAAAGTGTGGCGAGGCCGAGAAGCGGCAACAGGATCGGCGCCGAGAGCAGCACGGATGCATCCGCCCGCCCACCCTGGGCGAAGACCTGCCCGAACCCGGCGCCGATGCCGGCAAAGATCAGGGTGCTGGGCACGATCCCCAGCGCGGTCGCGGCCAGGAAAGCGCGGAACGGCATCCCCACCAGGGCCGGCGCGATGCTGCCGACGGGGTAGGGCACGATGGGCAGCAGCCGCAGCGAGAGCAGGTACCAGAAGCCGTCGCGCTCCAGCCCCGGCCGAAGCCGGTCCAGGAAGGGGCCGGCCCGCTGCGCCACCGCCGGGGCCAGCGCCGAGCGAACGGCCAGGAACAGCAGGCAGGCCCCCGCCGTGGCGGCCGTCACCGCGAGCGCGGCGCCGAGCCAGCGGCCGAACAGCAGGCCGCCCGCCAGCGTCAGCACGGGACCGGCGGGGACGGAGAAGGTGACCGCTGCCACATAGGCCAGAAGGTAGCATGCGGCCGACAGGAACGGCCGCGCCGCCACCTGCTGCGACAGCGCGTCGCGGTACTCCGCCAGGACATCCAGCGACATGTAGCGCTGCAGGCCGAACGCCCAGGCCGTCGCGAGCCCGGCCAGCAGGACCAGGACCGGCAGGAGCCGCAGCCATCCGAATCGATCATCTTCCATGCCGCGATGGCGGGCGGCCTTGATGCCCATTTCCGGCAAACTCCCGATCAGGGGCGGCAAGCGGCCGTGCTGTGGTGCGCGCCGAGGCGGCCACGCCGGTCACGATCCCGGCTTCGGCCCCAGCTCGACCGTTCCCCGGCGCCGCAGGCCGAGATGCTCGAAGGCCTCGACCGGATCCGAACCGATATGGGAAAGGGCGGTCGCGGGGATTCACTGGGTGACCTCGCATCCGACGGGCTCGATGATGCCGGCGCCTTTCATGGCCAGACACGCAGGGTGTGGGCCATGGCTCGGGCCATGGCTCAGCCTCGGCCGGTGCCAGAGACGCGGCATTCTCCCCGCGTACCGATACCCGCTGGGGCAGGGGCCGCTGAGTTCGGCGGCCTCGATGCAGATCCCAGGGCGCGCCGGCGGTTCGGGCTTGTCGAGGACGACGGCCTGGACCTGCATGCGAGGCAATCTCTCCGGAATGCGTGCGAGATCGAAACGGAACGGCGCTCCGGCCGTTCCTCAGCCTGGGCCAACGCCTGCGTGCGGAGCAGGGTTGCCGCCGCCCCGCGCGCCCGGCCGATGCCGTCTCCCACGTGACTCAACATTTCGGCAGGCGGTGGCACGAACCGGAAAGAGGGCGGCGCCTGGTCGGTGCCGCCCTCGGTCGGCAGGTTAAACCGCCGACTCCGGCCGGGCCCGGCCGCTGCCTCAGCTCGCCGTCAGCACCAGCCCGGCCGGGTTGATCGTCACCGTCCCGGCGCCGGTCACCGCAGCGGCCTGCGACAGCGCGGACCAGGTCAGCGCATTGCCGCCGCTCACCGCGTCGAACAGCCCGACATGCGTCAGCGTGCCGGCCGAGGCGGCGAAGGTGAAGGTCACCGCATCGGTGTTCTGCTGCGCGCCGGTGCCGCTGAAGGTCACCCGCTGCCGGGCATAGCCGGTGCCGGTCGGCTCGCCGGTCAGGCCGGTGGCATCGCTGCCGCCGGTGCCGAGGCCGAGATAGACCGCGGTCGGCATCGCCGGCGCCCGGGCGCAGAGCGCGCGGCCGAGAAGGTTCTTCGCATAATCGGTCAGGTCGGGCATCGCTCTCTCCTGCTCAGCAATCGGTGGCGTCGGTGAACCACACCTGCCCGTCCTCGGCAGGCAGGGTCCTGGCCGCGGCGTAGAGCGCCGCGGTGGTGAGGCTGTGCAGACTCGCCTCGCCCAGCTCCTCGGGCGTCGCGCGGAAGCGGATGGCGGGCAGCGGCGTCTTGCCGGCGCTGCGCGCCTCGGCGTCCGGGTAGCCATGCAGGCGGAACTCCGCCACGCCGGCGACATGGTCGATCTGCGTATGGGTCAGCCGCCAGTAGCTGGCGACGAGGCCGGTATTCTCGATCTCGATGGGCTTCAGCAGGGCCATGATGCTCTCCGGTGGATCTGCCGGCGCGCGTGGGCTTCGCCGCGGCTTCCGCCCTGCGCGCCTGGCCGGTGGTGGGTGGTGCGGCCGCCGGGCGGCGGCCGCGCCGGGGTCAGCCGACGGCTTCGACGGACAGCACGCGGGCGACCCAGTTGATCGTCTTGTTCGCCTCGCCGGTGCCGCTGAGGGCGACGCCGCCATTGGTCGTGTCGGCCGCCACGGCCAGGCGCCAGGCGGCAGCCGCGCTGTCGCTGTAGGTGGGCGCGAGGGAAGCGCCGCCACCGCCGACCAGGCTGGTGGCGGCAGCGGTGGCGCCGCGTTTCACCAGCGCCTCCACTGTCCAGCCGGCGCTGTCGCCCGCGGTGCCGGCGGCACCGCCGGTCTGCCGGGCGAGCACCATCAGCCTGAGGAGATAGGTGCCGTTATTCGGCAGGTTCAGCGTGTTGCTGGTGTTGGGGCCGCCGTTATCCCCGGTCAGCCGCGTCGCGGTGGCGTCAGTGGCCTGTCGGCGAAGCAGGAACTCGCCGGCCTGGGCGTCGCCATCGGTGATGAAGCGGCCGGCCGCCCAGGCGCCCCGGTGAATGTTGTTGCGGGTATAGGCCTGCTGCCCGCCGGGGACCCAGCTAGCGCCGCTGTTTGCGGCGTTGCCGTTACCGCCGGCGACGGTAGAGAAGGTGCCGGCAGCGATGTTGCCGCTGCCGCCGCTGATGGTCGCCGCGTTGCCGGTGGCGGCCTGGTTGGCGAAGGAGCGATTGGATTGCCAGTCCACCGCATTGGTGCCCCGGGCATTGCCGCCGGCCGCGGTCCCGTCCGGGATGGCGGCCATCAGCGCACCGGTGCCCTTGGTGACCAGGGCCAGGCCGACATTGCCATCCGCCGAGCCGGTATCGGCCAGCACCGCCACCGGGTTGCCGGTGGCCGCGCCCTGCAGCCGCGCGATATTGCCGCTACCGCCGGGTGCCGTCAGGACGTCGGCGGCAAGCCGCACCAGCCCGCTGCCCTTCGGCGTCAGGGCGATGCCGATATTGGCATCAGCGCCGGCCGCCTGGAGCGTGACGGCATTGCCGGTGGTGCCGCCGGTGACCAGCAGCCGGTTCGCCGTGCTGCCGGGCGTCGCGACTTCCAGCGCATGGCTGCCGGGCATCGCGCCCAGGGTGACGGCGCCGGCGGCGGTGGCGCGCAGCACCTCCACCCCGCCGGCGCTGCCGGCCAGGACGCCGGTGGCGGGGAGGTAGAGGCCGGTGTCGGTGCTGCCGACCGTGAGTCCCGGGCGCGCCGCCCGCCCGGCCGGCGCGCCCGTGGCGAGGATGCCGTTGGTGCCGCTGTTCACCACCGGGCCGCCATTGCCGGATTCAAGCAGCGCCGGGGAGCCGAGATAGACGGCGTTCGGCGGATTGCCGCCGGAATCGGCGATGCTGATCGCCGCCGCGCCGTTGTTCTGGGCGTTGAAGCGCACGCAGCGCAGCGAGAAGATGTCGAGCCGGTTGCCGCTGCCGCCGATGGCGATCGGGTTGTCCTGCACCGCGTCGATGCGGAGATTCGCCGCCTGGATCCGGGTGTTGGCGGCGTTGACGCAGATGCCGTTGGAGCCGGCGAGAGCGGCGCCGCCGGAATTGTACAGCTCGTTCTGCGAGGTGAGGCTGCCGATCTGCCCCTCGGTGCCGTTGGCTTCCACCAGCACCGCGTATTTCACGAAATCCGCATAGGCCTGGCCGATGTAGAATTTCGTGGTGTTGCCGGCGGTGGAGGAGGCGAAGCGGAACATGCTCCGGTAGCCGAGCACGAAGGCCTGGTCGATGAAGACGCCGTCGACCCGGCGGAAGATCATCGCATCGCCATTGGCCTGCTGCCAGCGGACGACGTTGTTGTCCGCGGTCAGGAAGGTCCAGAAATGCAGGTTGTGGATGCGCGGCACGTCGAAGCACTCGTCGATCTCGACGCCCGCGGTGAAGATCTGGCCGCGCAGCCGGCGGATGTCCAGCCGGCCGGAATTGCGGCAGTAGATGCCCTTGTTGATGGCGCAGAGGAAGACGTTGTCGAAGTCCACGCCGCCTAGGCAGTCCTCCACCCGGAAGACGTAGTCGAAGGCGTTCGGCGTCCAGGAGGCGTTGATCGGGTTGGTGTGGTTCTGCCGCACCGCGATGTCGCTCACCGCCGCGCCGCGCGTCGAGACGCCGGTGAAGGTGAAGGGGGTGAAGCCGGTGGCGGCGATCTGCAGCCAGGTGCCCTGGCCGGGGCCCGGGCCTTCGGTGAAGCCGGCGCCCTGGAAGCGGATGGTGGCGTCGCTGACCGTGATGGCGGAGGCGATGCGGTACACCTTCGGGCCGAAATAGAGCGTGCCGCCGCCCTTGGTCTTCAGGTCGTTCACCGCGGCCTGGATGGCGGGCGCGTCATTGGTGGTGCCGTCGCCCCTGGCCCCGTAATCCCGCACATGCGCGCCGCGCTCGGCGAGGATGGCGTTGCGGATCTGGGTGATGGAGGCGCGGCGGGTTTCGGTGATGGCGCCGCTGGTCTGCACCAGCGGGGCAAGGTCGCTGTCGCCGAGCGTGGCGGCCACGGGCAATTCGCTGATTCTTGCGTCGGGCATGGGGCTCCGTTCCGGTATTCGCGGCTGGGGGGAAGGGCGGCCGGGGCGCGGCGCCTATTGCTTCAGGACGTTGCCGCTTTCGGTCAGCAGCTTGCCGTCGGCCTCGACCAGGATGAGCTTGAGGTCGGGGCCGACATTGAAGCTCCGGGAGAAGGTGGCGACGCGCGGGTCCGCCACGTCCTCGACATGGATGCGGTAGCCGGTGCCGACCGGCGGCGCCGGGAAGGTGGTGGCGGCGGCGCCGTTCGAGACCGGGATGGTCCGGGCGGGCGGCACCACCGCGCCGGTGCCGTCGCGCAGCGTGAAGACCACGGCACTGACCGGGCCGGTGACGGTGGCGGAGACCGGGATGGACGTGCCGGCGACGATGCCGGCGGCGAAGGGGGCGAGGATGATGGTGCGCACCACCGCTGCGGCCACCTGGCTCAGCCCGAAGCTCTGGGCAACGCTGCGCACCGTGTTGAGCGGGCCGACCGCGCCGTCCAGCGTGACGCCGGTGCCGAGCTGCGCGCCGATCCGGATGGGCAGCAGCGCCACCGCGTCGGCGGTCTGCAGCATCATCAGGTCGCCCGGCTTCAGGCTGCCGGCGACGCTGCCGAAATAGCCGGCGCTGCCGACCGTCGAGCGGCTGTCCGCGGTGCGGTAGTGCCAGAGGGTGAAATTGTTGCCCTGGACGAGGGCGGTGAGGTTGGCCGGGCTGAAGGGCACGGGGATCTCCGTCTCAACGGGCGTGCGCGCGCGGCAGGCCGTCCGAACGGGGCGGCCTGGGCGGCGGGCGCGGAGGGTGCGGGGAGGGGCGCCGGGCGCAATTCGGCCGTCGGCAAGGCGGGTCTACTGGAATAGTTTCTCTAAGTCAAGGAAAATGGTCCTTGGTTCTTGCCGATGGTCTTTCCGGCCGGGCGGCGGCACTCTGCGCCACCACCGCAAGCTGCCCGGGAGACCCGATGACCCTTCGCCGTGCCCTATGCCTCGGCCTGCTCTTCGGCGCCCTGCTGGCGGGGCGGACGGCGGCGGCGCAGCCGGTGCTGAACGTCTATAATTGGGCGGATTACATCGACCCCTATGTGGTGCAGCGCTTCCAGGCGGAGACCGGCATCCGGGTCCGCTACGACGTCTATGACAGCCTGGAGACGCTGGAAGGAAAGCTTTCCTCGGGCCGCTCCGGCTATGACCTCATCGTGCCGACCAGCGAGCCGACTTTCGCCCGGCTGGTCCGCGCCGGGGCGCTCAGGCCGCTGGACCAGGCGCGCATCCCGAATTGGGGGAATCTGGATCCGGCGCTGATGGCGCGCGTCGCCACGGTGGATCCGGGCAACCGCTTCGGCGCGATCTATCTCTGGGGCACGGTGGGGCTCGGGGTGCGGGCGGATGCGGTGCGGCAGATCCTGCCCGGGGCGCGGTTCGACCAGCTCGACCTGCTGCTGCGGCCGGAGAATGCGGCGAAGCTGGCGCGCTGCGGCCTCGCCGTCATGGACAGCGCGACGGATGTGCTGCCCTCCGTGCTGCGCTGGCTGGGGAAGGCCCCGGACAGCACGGCGCCGGCCGATCTGCGCGCGGCGGAGCAGGCGCTGCTGGCGGTGCGGCCGCAGCTCCGCGCCATCCCCGGCTCCGGCGCGCTGCTGGACATGCTGGCGCGGGGCGAGATCTGCGTGGCGCTGACCTATAGCGGCGACGTCATCCAGGCCGCGGCCCGGGCGCGGGAGGCGGGCAGGGGGGTGGAGATCGCCTATGCCGCGCCGGAAAGCGGCGCGCATCTCTGGTTCGACCTGCTGGCGATCCCGGCCGATGCGCCGAATCCGGAGGCGGCGGAAGCCTTCATCAATTTCCTGCTGCGGCCGGAGGTGATGGCCGCCATCACCGGCCATGTCCGCTACCCCAACGCCGTCCCCGCCGCCCGGCCGCTGGTGCCGGCGGCGGTGCGGGAGGATCCCAGCGTCTATCCCTCCGCCGAGAGCCTGGCCCGCGCCTTCGTCCCGGGCACGCTGAGCCCGGCCGAGGACCGGGCGCGCTCGCGGCTGTGGAGCCGCTTCAAGGCGGGGCGCTGATGCGGGCGGCGCTAATCTCGGCGCCCTTCCTCTGGCTGCTGGCGCTGGTGGCGGCGCCGTCGCTGCTGCTGGGCTGGATCGCCTTCGGCAGCGCGGCGGAGGGGGTACCGCCGGTGGCGCCGCCGCTCGCCTGGCAGGCGGGGGCGCCGGTCTGGCAGGGCAGTCTGGAAAGCTTCGCCCTGCTGCTGGAGGACCCGCATTATGCCGGCGCCCTGCTGCGCTCCCTGCTGGTGGCGGCGGGGACGGCGGGGCTGGCGCTGCTGCTGGGCTACCCCATGGCCTATGCCGTCGCCGAGGCGCGGCCGCGCTGGCGCCTGCCCTTGCTGGCGCTGGTGCTGGCGCCGGTCTGGACCGGGCTGATGCCGCGGCTCGGCGCCTGGATCGGGCTGCTGCGGGATGAGGGCTGGATCAACGGCGTGCTGCTGCGGGCGGGGCTGATCGAGGCCCCGCTGACACTGCTGTTCAGCGATGTCGCGCTGTTCGCCGGCATGCTGCACAGCTACCTGCCCTATGCCGTGCTGCCACTGGCCATCGCCCTGGCGCGGCGGGACCGGGGGCTGGAGGCGGCGGCCGCCGATCTGGGCGCGGCGCCGGGGCGAGTCTTCCTGTCCGTCACCCTGCCGCTCTCCCTGCCCGCGGTGGCGGCGGCCTTCCTGCTGGTCTTCATCCCGGCGGCGGGGGAGTTCGTGATCCCGGAGCTGCTCGGCCCGCCGGGCGATCCGCTGCTGGGGCGGGTGATCTGGGCGGAATTCTTCCAGAGCCGGGACTGGCCCCTGGCCGCCGCCCTGGCGCTGGTGCTGCTGGCGGTGCTGGCCCTGCCGATCCGCGCCTATCAGCGCCTGGGTCGAGGGTGATGGCGCGGCTGGTCCTGGCCCTCGGCCTGCTCTTCCTCTGGGCGCCGATCCTGCTGCTGGCGGGCTACGCCTTCAGCGCGGACCGCATCCCCTTCCAATGGGGCGGCTTCTCCCTGCGCTGGTTCGCCGCCCTGGCGGAGAATGCCCGGGTGCAGGAGGCGGCGCTGCTCTCCCTCTCCGTCGCCGCGGGGGCGGCGACGCTGGCCTGCCTGGTGGGCGGGCTGGTCGGCTGGGCGCTGGCGCGGGGCGGGCGATTCCGGGGCCGGCCGCTCTTCGGCCTGCTGGCCGGCGCCCCGCTGGTGCTGCCGGAGGTGGTGACGGGCCTTTCCCTGCTGCTGCTCTTCGTCCTCGGCCAGGGCGCGGCGGAGAAGCTGCTGGGCTGGCGGCTGGAGCGGGGGGCGGGGACCATCGTGCTCGCCCATGCGACGCTCGGCCTCGCCTATGTCGCGGTGCTGGTGCAGGCGCGGCTCGCCCGGCTGGACCCGCTGCTGGAGGCGGCGGCGCAGGATCTCGGCGCCACCCCCTTCACCGTCTTCCGCACCATCACCCTGCCGCAGATGGTGCCGAGCCTGGTGGCGGGCTGGCTGCTTTCCTTTACCCTCTCGCTCGACGATGTGGTGCTGGCCAGCTTCGTCTCCGGCCCTGCCGGCACGACGCTGCCGGTGCTGATCTTCTCCTCCCTGCGCATGGGGCTGACGCCGGAGGTGAATGCGCTGGGGGTGGTGATCCTGGCGCTGGTGCTGGCGGCGCTGGGGGTGGCGGGCTGGGCGCTGCGCGGGCGGGGGGGGCGATCCTGACTGAAACCGCGCCGAATCGCCCCGGAATGCGGCAGCGGCGGGTTGAACCCCCCGGTTGCGGGGGGTAGGGTCCCGGCCCTCGCAGCACAAGCAGGGCCCCAATGAAGCTCACCGCCGACCGCCTCGACCGCATCTCCCCATCGCTGACCATTGCGATGACCACCAAGGCGCGGGCCCTGAAGGCGGCGGGGAAAGACATCGTCGGCCTGTCCTCCGGCGAGCCGGATTTCGACACCCCGCGCAACGTGAAGGACGCGGCGATCGCCGCCATCGAGCGCGGCGAGACCAAGTACACCGACGTCTCCGGCACCCCCGCCTTGCGCAAGGCGGTCTGCCACCGCTTCAAGGAAGACCACGGGCTGGAGTTCAGGCCGGAGGAGATCCTGATCGCCACCGGCGGCAAGCAGGTGATCTTCGACGCGCTGCTGGCCACCATCAACCCGGGCGAGGAGGCGATCATCCCCGCCCCCTGCTGGGTCAGCTACCCGGACATCGTCGAGCTGGCCGAGGGGACGCCCGTCATCGTCCCGTGTGATCAGAACAGCGGCTTCAAGCTCCGCCCCGAGCAGCTCGAGGCGGCGATCACGCCACGGACAAAATGGTTCATCCTGAACAACCCCTGCAACCCGACCGGCGCCGCCTACAATGCCGCGGAGCTGAAGCAGCTCACTGACGTGCTGATGCGCCACCCGGATGTCTGGATCTTCACCGACGACATCTATGAGAAGCTGGCCTATGATGGCTTCCGCCCGGCGACGATCCTGGAGGTGGAGCCGCGGCTGCGCGACCGCACCGTGACGATGAATGGCTGCTCCAAGGCCTATGCGATGACCGGCTGGCGCATCGGCTACGCCGCGGCGCCGGTGGCGCTGATCAAGGAAATGGACAAGCTGCAGAGCCAGTCCACCAGCAACACCAGCAGCGTCAGCCAGGCTGCGGCGGTGGAGGCCCTGACCGGCCAGCAGGAGAGCATCGAGGTGATGCGCGCCGCCTACAAGAAGCGGCGCGACATGATGGTGGAGGAGCTGAACAAGGCCCCTGGCCTGTACTGCCACAAGCCGGAAGGCGCCTTCTACGTCTTCCCCTCCATGCAGGGCTGCCTCGGCAAGGTGACGCCGAAGGGCGTGAAGATTGCCGATGACGAGACCTTCTGCACGGCGCTGCTGGAGGAGGCCGGCGTCGCCTGCGTGCATGGCGCGGCCTTCATGTATCCAGGCCATTTCCGCATCAGCTATGCGACGGCGGATGCGGTGCTGGTGGAGGCGTGCAGGCGCATCCGGGCCTTCTGCGAGAGCCTGAGCTGACCCGCCATGCCCGCCCTCGCCAACCGCCTGAGCCAGATCAAGGTCTCCGCCTCCGCCGCCATGACGCAGCGCGCGCGGGAGCTGCGTAGCCAGGGCATCCAGGTCATCAGCCTCTCGAACGGGGAGCCGGATTTCCCCTCCCCGCCGCACGCCATCGAGGCCGCCCACCAGGCGGCGCTGCGCGGCGACACGAAGTATCCGCCCCAGGGCGGCACGCCGGTGCTGAAGGCCGCCATCGCCCGCAAGTTCAAGCGGGACAACAACCTCGACTACGCGGCGGATGAGATCATCGTCGGCAATGGCGGCAAGCAGGTGATCTTCAACGCCTTCATGGCGACGGTCGATCCGGGCGACGAGGTGGTGATCCCCTCGCCCTTCTGGATCAGCTATGCCGACATGGCGAAGATGGCCGGCGGCACCGCGATCAGCGTGCCCTGCCCGCAGAATAACGGCTTCAAGCCGCGGCCCGAGGATCTCGACGCCGCCATCACCGCGAAGACGAAGTGGGTGCTGCTGAACTTCCCCAGCAACCCCACCGGCGCGGTGCCGGATTACGCCGAGATGCGCGCCATCGCCGATGTGCTGCTGCGCCATCCGCATGTCTGGATCATGACCGACGACATGTATGAGCATCTGCTCTATGACGGCCATGAATTCCACACCATCGCGGCGGTGGAGCCGGCGCTGAAGGACCGCACGCTGACGGTCAACGGCGTCTCCAAGACCTATGCGATGACCGGCTGGCGCGTCGGCTTCGGCGGCGGCCCGGCCGCGCTGATCAAAGGCATGTTCAACATGCAGGGCCAGGCGACGGCGGGCGTCTCCACCATCGGCCAGGCCGCCGCCGCCGCCGCTCTGGACGGGCCACAGGATTTCGTGAAGGAGCGGGCGGAGCTGTATCGCCAGCGCCGCGACATGGTGGTGGAGATGCTGAACGCCGCCCCCGGCATCTCCTGCCACAAGCCGGAAGGCGCCTTCTACGTCTTCCCGAACCTCGCCGGCTGCCTTGGCAAGACCAGCAAGGGCGGCCGGAAGATCGAGACCGACACGGACTTCGTCATGGCGCTGCTGGAGGAGAAGCGCGTCGCGGCGGTGCAGGGCGCGGCCTATGGCATGTCCCCGCATATGCGCATCTCCTACGCCACGGATCCTGCCAGCCTGGTGGAAGCCTGCGGCCGCATCCAGGAGTTCTGCCGGGAGCTGTCGTGATTCTGCGGCCCGGCCGGGACGCGGATGCCGAGGGCTTCATCGCCCTGATCGGCGCCTGCTGGGCGGAATATCCGGGCTGCGTGCTGGACGTGGATGGGGAGGTGCCGGAGTTGCGCGCCCTCGCCAGCTATTTCGCCGAGGCCGGCGGCGCGCTCTGGGCGGCGGAAGAGGCGGGGGAGGTGATCGGCATGGTCGGCACTCGCCCGCTCGGCGATGACGCAGCCTGGGAGATCTGCCGTATGTATGTGGCGGCCAGGCATCGCGGCACCGGGTTGGCGCACCTTCTGCTGGATCTGGCGGAGGCGCATGCGCGGGCGGCGGGCGCGCGGCGCCTGGTGCTCTGGTCCGATACGCGCTTCGACGCGGCGCATTGCTTCTATGAGAAGCGCTGCTATGTCCGCCAGGGCGCCATCCGCATCCTGGACGACCTCTCGAAATCCCTGGAATTCCGCTACGCCAAGCCGGCCACCGGGCTGGTGGTGGAGATGCTGGACGCCGCGGCGGCGGGGAGCGCGGAGCGGCGCCTGGCGGCGATCCAGGCGCGCTGCGGTGCCGAGGCGGCGCCGGCCTTTTGGCGCCGGGTGACGGGCGAGGTCGCCACGGGGCAGCGGCTGCTGCTGGTGGCCTGGCTGGAGGGGCGGCTGGTCGGCACGGTGCAGGTCGAAACCGCCGCGCCGCCGCATCGTGGCAGGATCAGCCTGCTGCTGGTGGATCCGGCGGAGCGGCGCCGGGGCGTCGGCCGCGCGCTGCTGCAGGCGGTGGAACGCTGCGGGCGGCGGCTGCTGACGCTGGAATGCCCGGCCGGCAGCGCGGCGGAGGCGCTGATCCGTGGGCTGGGCTGGCAGGAAGCCGGACGTATCCCGGGCTACGGGCCGGACCGGGAGGATGTGGTGTTCTTCTACAAGGCGCTGGGCTGACCGGGAGGGGCTCCGCCCCTCCCGGACCCACCCCGCCAAAGGCCGAAAGGCCTTTGGAAACCTTGAGTTCGGCGTCTCGACCGTCGGGTCCAAGACTCATGGGGTTCCAAGGGCCCTTCGGCCCTTTGCGGGGTTGGACGCGCTGCGTTCAACGTGAGAGGGAGGGCAGAGCCCGCCCTCAATTCCTCACAGGAACTTCTCCAAATACCCCAGGCACTCCTCCGGCGCTTCCTCCGCCAGATAGTGCCCGCTGTTCACCGGGCCGCCTTCCAGCGACCCCGCGGCATAGCCGCGCCACACCTCCAGCGGCGCGTACCATTTGGGCAGCGACCCCTTGGCGCCCCACAGCGCCAGCATCGGGCATTGCACCTTCACCCCCGCCGCCCGGCTCGCCCGGTCATGCTCCAGGTCGATCCCGATCGCCGCGCGGTAATCCTCGCAGATCGCCGTCACCGTCCCCGGTTCCTGCAGCGCCGCCAGGTAGTCCGCCCGTGCCTCCGGGTGGAAGAAGCTCTTGTCCTTCGGCTCGCGCGAGGTGTGCAGGTCGAACCAATCCTCCGTGTCGCGCAGGATCATCCGCTCCGGCTTGTCATGCGGCTGGGCCAGGAAGAACCAGTGGTAGTAGCCGAGCGCGAAATGCATATCCGCCCGCTCGAAATGCTCGATGGTCGGAATGATGTCCATGGTGCAGAGCTTCTCGACGGCCTGCGGATGGTCCAGCGCCAGCCGGTGCGCCACCCGCGCGCCGCGGTCATGGCTCACCACCCGGAAGCGCGCATGGCCGAAGCCCCGCATCAGCGCGACCAGATCGGCCGCCATCTCCCGCTTGGCGTAGTGGCGGCTGTCGGGCGTCACTGGCGGCGCCTCGGTGAAGCCATAGCCGCGGATATCCGGGGCGATGACCGTGTATTTCTGCGCCAGCACCGGGGCCAGCCTGTGCCACATGGCATGGGTCTGCGGATTGCCGTGCAGCAGCAGCAAGGGCGGGCCGCTGCCGCCATGCCGCAGGCGGATGCGCTGGCCGTTGGCTTCCCGGGTCTCGAGCGTGAATCCCTCGAAGAACATGGACGGGTCTCCTTCGCCCCCCCATCCTAGCCCCCTGAAAACCCGGCGCCACCCGTTGACCTCGGCGCCCGGGCGCGCGAGCCTGCGGCCCCTTTCCCCCCTCAGGAGGATGCGATGTCCGAGGATTCCGCCCTGTTCGACAAGGGCCTGCCGATTCGCCGTGAAGTGCTGGGCCCGGCCTATGTCGATGCCTCCATGGCCAAGGCCGACGACTTCATGATGTCCTTCCAGCGTGCGACGACGAGCTGGGCCTGGGGTTGGGCCTGGGGCGACCCGACGCTGGACCGCAAGACCCGCAGCCTGATCAACCTGGCGATGCTGACCGCGCTGAACCGCGCGCCGGAGATCAAGCTGCATGTGAAGGGCGCGCTGAACAACGGCGTGACCGTCGAGGAGATCAAGGCGGCGCTGCTGCACGCCACCGCCTATTGCGGCATCCCGGCCGGCCTCGACGCCTTCAAGGCGGCGCATGAGGTGCTGGTCGCGGAAGGTGCGCTGCCGGGGAAGAAGTGATGGCCACCCCGCTCAAGAAGCTCGCCTTCGTCGGCATCGGCAATATGGGCTGGCCGATGGCGGCCAATCTGGTGAAGGCCGGCTTCGAGGTCACGGTCTGCGACGCCGTCCCCGGCCGCAGCGCGAAGTTCACGGAAGAGGTGGGCGGCAATGCCGCCGCCGATGCCGCCGCCGCGGCCAAGGGCGCGGATGCCGTCATCGCCATCCTCCCCACCAGCAAGCAGGTGGCGGAGGTGGCGGCGCTGCTCGCCCCCGTGCTCGCCGCCGGCGCGCTGGTGATCGACATGACCAGCGGCCAGCCGGCGAAGACGCGGGAGATCGCGGCGAAGCTGGCGGAGAAGGGCATCGCGATGATCGACGCGCCCGTCTCCGGCGGCGTGCCGCGGGCCAAGACCGGCGACCTCGCCATCATGCTGGGCGGCGAGACGGCGGAGCTGGACCGCGCGGAGCCGGTGCTGAAGGCGATGGGCAGCAGCCTCTATCGCTGCGGCGGCATCGGCGCCGGCCAGGCGATGAAGGCGCTGAACAACCTCTCCTCCGCCGGCACCTTCCTGATGGGCATCGAGGTGCTGCTGATCGGCCAGCGCTTCGGCCTGGATGCCGGGACGATGGTGGATGTGCTGAACGCTTCCTCCGGCATGTCCAACAGCAGCCAGCGGAAGTTCAAGCAATATGTGCTGAACCGCCGCTTCGACGACGGCTTCGCCATGGAGCTGATGGTGAAGGATCTCGGCATCGCACTAGAAGTGGGGCGGGATACCAACACGCCGACGCCCTTCTCCGCGCTGTGCAAGGAGATGTGGGCCGGGGCGCTGGCGGCCCTCGGCCCTGGCCATAACCACACGGCGATGAGCCAGCTTTCGGAGAAGCTCGCCGGCGAGATTCTCGGCGGCAACAAATAGCTCCCCACCGGCGCGCCGGCCGCCATGTCGGCGTGTCGCAGGATCGCGATGCCGCCCTGGCTGCGCTTCCGCATACGGTCCTGCACCCGATATCGCGCAGGAATGGCAGCGGAAACGCATGGACTGGCGTGCGGAGGTGACCAACCGGGCCAGGGTCTGGCTCGTGGATCGGCTGAGGCTGCGGCGCCGCTTCGCGGCGCTGCTTCTCGACACGACCGCGCCACAGGGCCGCCGCGACATCCTACCCACCGCCTCACTGCCCGCCCCGTATGTCTCGGTAGGTGCCGCCATGCAAGCGGACATTCCGGTTTTCATTCCCTGCTTCAACGCGGTCACCTACACCCGCGGGATGGTCGAGCAGTTGCGCGCGCGAGGCCTGCGTCGGCTGTATCTGCTGGACAACGCCTCGGACTATCCGCCCATGCGGGACTATCTGGCCGCGCCCGGCCCCGGCGTGACGGTCATCCTCCTGCCGGAGAATCGCGGACCGCGCGCCATCTTCCTCGACCCCGTCAGCTACGCGCTGCTGCCGCAATTCTTCTGCGTCACCGATCCGGATCTCGTGCTCAACCCGGAGATGCCGGCGGATTTCCTCGCTCGCCTTGCCGCCCTCACCGAGACACTCGCGATCGGCAAGGCAGGCTTGGCCCTCGACATCTCAGATGTCGCAAGGATGCGGGACGAGGCATTCCCCGTCGGTGATCGCCATTGGAAGATCTGGGAGTGGGAGGATCAATTCTGGCAGGAGCCGCTGACGCCACTGCCGGAAGGCGATCCGGTCTACCGGGCACCGGTGGACACCACCTTCGCGCTGTACAACAAGCGGTATTTCGATCCGAGCGACCCGCTGCGTGGCGTGCGGGTTGCCGGACGTTACGTCTGCAGGCATCTTCCCTGGTACAAGGATATCGGGATGCCGGCCGAGGAGGAGCGATACTACCGACGGCACGCGCGCGATTCCTACTACCTGCGTGACCCGGAGACGTCCTCCGCACCGCGATACTAGTGGCCCGAGAACGAAGCCCGCAGGACTTCGGAATCGGGACACTAGGATCGGGAGGGACAAGCGCCATGACGGCAGCAAAATTGTGGGAAGCCTACGCCATCCGCTATGGCCGGCATGAACGTCCGGCCCAGGCCAATTTCCTGCTGCCGGTCGCCGACCCGCATGAGGCGATGCCGCTCGACTACTATGTCTGGCTGCTGCGCAATGCCGAGGGCCATGAGATCGTCGTCGATACCGGCTTCGACGCTGCCCTGGCCGAGAAGCGCGGCCGCACGCTGAGCCGCAGCGTCGCCGAGGGCCTGCGGTCCATGGGCTGTGACCCGGCCAAGGTGCAGGACGTGGTGGTGACGCATCTGCATTACGACCATGCCGGCAGCATCGATCTGTTCACCGGCGCCCGGATCCATATCCAGGACCGGGAGATGGCCTTCGCCACTGGCCGGCATATGTGTGCCGCCTGCATCCGCGTGCCCTTCGAGGCGGATCACGTCATCTCCATGGTCCGTGCCCTGTACGCGGACAAGGTGCAATTCCATGACGGCGACGGGGAGGTGGCGCCCGGCGTCACCGTCCATCGGGTCGGCGGGCATTCGGACGGGCTGCAGGTCGTGCGGGTGCAGACGGCGCGGGGGCCGGTGGTGATCGCCTCCGATGCGTTGCACTTCTATGCCAATCCCGGCACCGGCAACCCCTTCCCGATCATCTTCGACCTCGGCGCCATGACCCAGGGCTGGCGCGCCGTGAAGCGGCTGGCGGAAGGCGATGAGAGCCGCGTCATCCCCGGCCATGACCCGGACGTGCGCCGGCGCTTTCCCAGCGTGGCCGGGCATGACGGCGAAGCGGTGGCGCTGCATTTGCCGCCCATTGGCTGAGGCATCGCAGGCCCCCGCCACACGCCCTTGGGGGGCCTGTTGCAAATCCCCGGGCGGGTGCAATCTCTGCCGCAATCCCCAACAGCGGCGAGAGAGCCCATGCCCGACATTACCCTGCCGGATGTCACGCGCCTGAAATTCGGCGTCGGCCAGCCGGTTCCGCGCAATGAGGACCCGACCCTGCTGCAGGGCCAGGGCCGCTATACGGATGACCTGGCCCTTCCCGGCCAGCTCTGGTGCGTCATCGTGCGCAGCCCTTATGCGCATGGCATCATCAAGGGTATCGACACGGCGGCGGCGAAGGAGGTGCCAGGCGTCGTCGCCGTCTTCACCGGCGCCGACCTCGCCGAATACGGCCCGCTGCGTTGCGTGCTGCCGCTGAAGAACCGGGACGGCTCGCCGCTGATCAACATCCTGCGGCCCTCCCTCGTCACCGACAAGGTACGCTTCGTCGGCGACCCCGTCGCCTGCGTGGTGGCGGAGAGCAAGGAAGCAGCGAAGGATGGCGCCGAGGCGGTCTATCTCGACATCGACATCCTGCCGGCGGTGACGGACGCCTCCGCCGCCGCTGCCCCGGATGCGCCACAGCTCTACGACCACATCCCCGGCAACCAGGTGCTGGATTTCCATTTCGGCGATGCGGAGAAGGTGGCCGCCGCCTTCGCCGCCGCCGCCCATGTCACGAAGCTTTCCATCCGCAACAACCGCATCGTCGTCTGCGCCATGGAGCCGCGCAGCGCGATCGGCGAATACGATCCGGAGAGCGGCCGCTACACCCTGCATGTCGGCAGCCAGGGCGTGTTCGGCCTGCGCGGCCAGATGGCGAACGACATCCTGAAGGTGCCGACGGACAAGGTCCGCATCCTGACCGGCAATGTCGGCGGCAGCTTCGGCATGAAGGCCAGCGCCTATCCGGAATACACCTGCCTGCTGCATGCCGCTAAGGTGCTGGGCCGGCCGGTGAAATGGACGGATGAGCGCACCGGCTCCTTCCTCTCCGACCAGCATGGCCGCGACCATGAGGTGGAGGCGGAGCTGGCGCTGGATGCGGAGGGCAAGGCGCTCGCCGTGCGCCTCACCTCCTACGCCAATATGGGCGGCTATCTGGCGACGGTCGGGCCGCTGATGGGCACCGGCAATTTCAGCAAGAACATCCAGTCCAATTACGCGACGCCGCTGATCGAGGTCAGCACCAAATGCCTCGTCACCAACACCACGCCGGTCTCCGCCTATCGCGGCGCCGGGCGGCCTGAGGGGAATTACTTTTTCGAGCGGCTGCTGGAGCAGGCGGCGAAGGAGACCGGGCGCAGCGCCATCGAGCTGCGCCGCATCAACCACATCAAGCCGGAGGCCTTTCCCTTCAGCGCCCCTTCCGGCAGCGTCTATGACAGCGGCGATTTCACCGGGGTGCTGGAGGCGGCGCTGGACGCCGCCGACTGGGACGGCTTCGAGGCCCGCAAGGCCGAGAGCAAGGCCGCCGGCAAGCTGCGCGGCCGGGGCATCGGCAATTTCCTCGAATGCACCGCGCCGCCGATGAAGGAACAAGGAGAGATCCGCTTCAACGAGGATGGCACGGTCACCATCATTACCGGCACGCTCGATTACGGCCAGGGGCATTGGACGCCCTTCGCCCAGGTGCTGCACCAGACCCTGGGCGTACCCTTCGAGAGCATCCGTCTGGTGCAGGGCGATTCCGATCTGCTGATCGCCGGCGGCGGCACCGGCGGTTCCAAATCGCTGATGGCCTCCGGCGCCGCGATCATCGAGGCAGCGCAGCTCGTCATCGAGAAGGGCAAGCTCGCCGCGGCGCATATGCTGGAAGCGGCGCCGGCGGATATCGAGTTCACCCGCGACGCCGATGGCACCGGCCGCTTCACCATCGCCGGCACCGACCGCTCCATGAGCATCATGGAGGTGGCGGCGCGCATCCGCACCGCGAACAACCCGCCGCCGGAGCTGCCGGAAAGCCTGGACGTGAGGCATGTCTTCGACCAGGCGCCGATGGCCTATCCGAATGGCTGCCACATCTGCGAAGTGGAGATCGAGCCGGAGACCGGCCTGACCCATGTGGTGCGCTACACCTCGGTGAACGACTTCGGCGTCATCGTGAACCCGCTGCTGGTCGAAGGCCAGGCGCATGGCGGCATCGTCCAGGGCATCGGCCAGGCGATCTACGAGCATGTGGCCTATTCGGAGGAAGGCCAGCTCCTCTCCGGCAGCTATCAGGATTACGCGCTGCCGCGCGCTTCGGATGTGCCGAGCTTCGGCTTCCTCAGCCGGCCGGATCCGTGCAAGACCAACCCGATCGGCGCCAAGGGCTGCGGCGAAGCGGGGTGCGCGGGGTCGCTGCCCGCGGTGATGAACGCGATCGTGGATGCGCTTTCGGAGTATGGCATCAGCCACATCGACATGCCGGCGACGCCAGAGCGGGTGTGGCGGGCCATTCAGGAAGCACGGGGCTGAACCGGGAGGGGCTTTGCCCCTCCCGAACCCACCCCACCAAAGGCCGCAGGGCCTTTGGAAACCTTGGGTCCTGGGCGCGACGGTCGAGACGCGAAACTCAAGGGTTCAAAGCCGCCGGAGGCCTCGCAGGCGAAGACCGGGCGCGGGGCAAGCGCGCCGGTGGCGTGCAGGCAGCCGAGCAGGCTGGCATGGCCGGCCTGGTCATTGGCGAAGCGGCTGGGCTGCTGCCCGGGCCACGCCACATCCAGCCAGGCGGCGCTGACATCGACGCCGATCACGGTGCTGCCGCTGTGGTTCCGCATCCTCTGCCCCATCCTTGCCAGTTCGGGGTTGCACCCCAGGCAACTGTTCGGGTTCAACAGGAGGCGGATCCGGGCCAGGCTTTGAAACGGTCTTTGCACCGGGGGCCATGCGGCCTCGAGATCGCGCCGCCGGCCCGGGGCGAGCCCCGGGCCGGCAGCCCCATCCTAACCATACTCACAAGACACAAGGGCCCTTCGGCCCTTTGCGAGGGGGAGCAGAGCTCCCCCTCAATCACAGGAAGATTCGTGTCGCCACCGCGATCTGATAGATCAGCCCCAGCAGCTCGCTGCCCACCTGGAACACCTTCGGATCCAGCCGCGGCAGCGCGATCAGCTCATCTCCCGGCCGCGGACCCTCCTCCGGGTCCAGCACCAGCTCCCCGCTCGCGCGCCTGATCATCATCGCGCCATCGCTGCCCCGCGGCGTATAGCCGCCGGCAGCGCGCACGTAATCCGTGATCCGCATCCCCTGCCGCCACACCACGGCGCGCGGCGCGGTCACCTCGCCCGCCACCAACACGGTCTGGGATTTCTCCGGGATGACGATCACATCGCCCTCTTCCAGCCGCACCGGCGCGCAGCGCCCATCGCGGTCGGAGACGACCACGCGCCCTTCCGGCTGAGTCCGCCGTGCCCGCTGGATATAGGAGGAGACGAGATTCGCCTCCGTCGCCCGGATGGCGGCGACGCCGGTGGTGGCGGAAACCGCCATGAAAAGCTGCCGCTCCAGCCTGTCCAGCGCCTCATCGATGGCGCGGCGCTGCTGCTGCGCCACGGAAGGCCGCAGCAGGAAGACGGAGCGCGTATCGGCCAGCGCCGGGTCCACCGCGATATGGTCCAGCACGTCGCACAGCGTCGCCTCGCGGTCCGCCACCAGCACGGAAGGCCCGATGCGGCTGCCCTCCACCGTCACGCGCACGCTGGGCGCCGGGCTGTCCGTGATGAAGGTGACCGTGTCCTGGTCCCCCAGCGTCACGCCGGAAAGCTCGCTCAGCGAGACGTAGCGGGAGAAGGGCTGGCCGCCGCGGCTGCCGCGGATGATGGCGTTGGTCGCGGCCGGCAGCGGGCGGGCGTACTCCACCAGTTCCCGCCCGGCCATCACGCGGCCCGGCACCTCGAACAGGTAGTTGTTGCGCACCGCGCCATCGGCGCCCACCACGGCACGCTGGCGCGCCACGACGATGGTGTCGCCCTCCTGCAGCCGGACCGCCGGCAGCCTGCCTTCCAGCAGGAAGCGGTAGAGATCGACCGTCGCCACGCTGCGGCCGCCGCGCTGCACCTGGATGTCGCGGTAGGAGCCGCGGCCGGGATCGACGCCGCCGGCTCGCACCAGGAAGTCCAGCACGCTGTCCGCCGCATTGCCGCCGAAGCGGCCCGGGGTGCGGACGAAGCCGGCGACGAAGACGCCGATGCGCTGGGTGGAGAGCAGCACCGCATAGACCTGCACCTGGCTGGTGTAGGTGCGCTGCACCTCCGCCTCCACCACCTGCTGCAAATCGCCCGCGCGGGTGCCGGCGATGCGGATGGGGCCGATATTGGGCAGGAAGAGATTGCCCGTGGGGTCCACCACGGCCACCGTCTCCGCCTCCACCGCGCCCCAGACCCGGATGGAAACGCGGTCGCCCGGGATGATCTGGTAATTCGGGTTGGGCGCGTCGGAAACCGAGGTCGCGTCCCGGGTGAAGAGGCTGGCGCCGAACACCGCCGGCCGCCCGCCGATGCGGCTGGCATCGCCGAGCGGCCCGGTCGCGGTGGGCCCGCCTTCGGATTGCGTCTCCGTGCCGGTCCGGCTCAGCACCCGGTCCGGGCCGACCAGGCTCGGCAGGCTCTCCGTCACCGCGGCGCCGCTGGGGCCGGGGCTGGGCCGGGAGAGCTGCTGGTTCTGCTGCTGCAGCATCTGGTTCTGCTGGAGGAGCTGCATCGGCGTCTGCGCCAGGGCGACGCCCGGCGCCATGGCCACCAGCAGCGCCATCCTGGCGCGCCTGGTGAGGCCTTCAAGAAGCATGTTCACGCATTCCCGCCACGAGGAGCCAAGCCAGCCCGTAAGCCACGGACAGGCAGATGAAGATGTAGAGGGTGGTCTGCACGCCCTTTGGGTAGCGGGCGTATTCGGCGAGGTTGGGTTCCACCACGCGCAGCAGGAAGATCTGCTGGCGCTGCGCATCCACCCGCGCGCGCTCGAGCGAGGCGGTGGCGGAGGCGAGCTGGGTGCGCGCCAGCTCCCGCTCCGTGCCCAGCCGCTCATACTCGCCGATCTGCTGGGAAAGGCCGGCATCGGTGCTGCTGATCCGCACCCGCTCCTCGGCCACCTGGGCGTTCAGCGCCTCGATGCGGTTGCGGAGCTGCACGACGCGCGGATTGTCCGCGCGGGTGAAACGCTGGGCCTCGGCCAGCTCGGCCCGGGCCTGGGCCAGCGCGCCTTCCAGCTTGCCGAGATTCTCGAGGGCGAGGGCGGCGGAGCGGGTCGGGTCCACCGCCCGCTCCCGCTCACGGAACTGGGTCATCTCCAGCTGCACGGTGGCCAGCCGCCGTTCGGCGCGGCCCACCTCCTCCCGCGCCACCCGCAGCCCGTCCTCCTGCAGCCGCTGGTTCAGGCTGTTGACCATGGCCTCGGAAAGGCCGAGCAGCGCCTCGGCGATCGTCCTGCTGTCCTCAGGCCGGAAGCTGCGGACACGCAGCGCGGTGATGCCGCTGGTGGTGTCGTATTCCACTGTCACCATGCGGCGGAAATAATCATGCAGCCGCTCAGCCGTCGGGTTCTCCCACCACAGCCGGGCGACCTCGTCGGCTTCCGGCCGGCGGAACATCTCCACCAGCGGCAGCCGCGCGCGCAGCGCCGCCACAGCATCATGCGACTGCAGATAGTCCCGCACCCCCATCGCATCCTCGGAGGCGGGGCGGAAGCCGGAGGCATGCAGCATCTCGCCCAGGCCGCCGGTGGGCACCTGCTGGCGGCCGCGGATCAGGAAGCGGGCTTCCGAATCATATTGCGGGGCGGCGAAGTGGATGAAGTAGAGCCCGGCCAGCAGCGTCGGCAGCAGGACCGTCAGCTTGAAGGCGTTGCGCCGCGCCAGGCGGCGCAGCCGGCTCAGCAGGCCAGGCGGGGCGACCGGGCCGGACCAGCCGGCATCGCTCGCCCCGACGTCAGGCAGCGTGGTAGGCGGCGATTGCTTCGTCCAGATCGTCATAGCGGGTCAACCTACCATCCTGCAGGACCGCGGCGGAGGAGCAGAAGGCCCGCACCGTGGCGACCTGGTGAGAGACGAGCAGCAGGGTGCTGTTGGCATGGCGTTCGGCCAGGGCGACGCGGCAGCGCTCGCCGAAGCGGCTGTCGCCGACCGCGATCACCTCATCCACCAGGTAGCAGTCGAAATCGACCGCGAGGGAGAGGGCGAAGCCGAGCCGCATCATCATGCCGGAGGAGTAGGTCCGCACCGGCAGCCGGTAATACTCGCCGAGCTCGGCGAAATCCTCGACGAAGCCGACCGTCCAGTCCAGCGGCTTGCCGTAGATCCGGGCGATGAAGCGGGCATTGTCGGCGCCGGAGATGCTGTAATGCATGGCGCCGGCGAAGCCGAGCGGCCAGGAGACGCTCATCCGCCGCTCGATCCGGCCGGAGGTGTAGCCCTCCACCCCGGAGATCAGGCGGAGCAGCGTGGTCTTGCCGGCGCCGTTGCGGCCGAGGATGCCCACCTTCTCGCCATGGCGGAATTCGGCGGACAGCCCGTTCAGCACCGTCTTCGGCCCGAGATGGGTCTTGTAGACCTTGCAGAGATCGGTGATGCGGATCATGGCGCCTCAGATCACCAGATCCTGCCGCGCCCGCCGGATGGCCGCCATGCCCAGCAGGTTGAGCCCCGCCACCCAGCCGAGCACGTAGCCGACGTCGTAATGCGTCGGCACCTGGTTGCCGAACTGCCCGTTGCGGACAATTTCAAACATGTGAACGGTCGGAATCCAGAGCGCGGCCTGCTGCAGCTCCGTCGGCAGCCAGAACACCATGAAGAAGGCGCCGGTCGCCGGCAGGGAGATATAGGTGAAGAGGTGCACCACCCGGTCGAACAGCTCGGTATAGACGCTGCCGGCGGCGATCAGCATGGCGACGCCGTGGCTGAAGCCGAGCATCATCAGCATGCCGATCACCACCTTCTCCGGCTCGCGGGGCCATTCGCCGGCAGTCATGCCGAAGAACAGCGCGAAGGCAAGCATCGCCCCGCCCACCGCGGCGCCTTCCAGCAGGTCGCGCGCCAGGATGATGTCGAAGATCGAGATGTTGCGGTGGTAGAGCAGCGATTGGTTGGAGACGATGGCGACCGGCGCCCGGTTGATGATGCCGCGCAGCAGGTAGTAGGGGATGTAGCCCATCACCCAGAAGGTCGCGACGTGCAGCCCGCCCGGCAGGCCGTGGCCGCTGAGATGGTGCACCGCGCCGATCGCGCCGCCGAGCAGCGCAGGTTCGACGAAGAGCCAGAGATAGCCCAGATTGTCGCGCCCGAAGCGCGTGCCGAGCTCCCGCAGGGTCAGCGCGCCCAGCACCCGAAGCTGCACCCGCAGCCCGGTGAGGGCGCTGCCGCGGGAGGCGGCGCTGCCGCTCACGGCCGGCCCTTGCCGGCGCGCAGCAGCGGCCGGGCTTCCACCCAGCCGGTCTCGCCCTGGCAGACCAGCCGGCTGCGCTCGTCATAGCCGCGGCCGATCAGCAATTCCCGGCATTCCCGCCCGCTGGCGGCGGTGTAGCGGCGCAGCAGCCGCACCCGCGCGGTCTGGCCGCTGGCCAGCGTCACGGCGCTTTCGCTGCCCGGGGCGGCGTTGGCGGCGAAGGCCAGCAGCGGGTCCGCCGGCATCGCATAGCTGGCCGGAAGCACGGTCGCGGCCCCATCTGCCCCGCCCCCTTCCATGGGCGAGATGCACCCCGCCAGCGCCATCCCGCCCAGGAGCAGCCCCAGCACCCTCGCCCTCTGGCCCCCCCGAAGCCAGTGCGGCGGCCGCTGGTGGTTCCCGTCCTGGTTGCACGCGCCGTTTTGGACAATGCGCAAAGTGGTATTCATTCGCTGATGGCCCCCATTTCCCCCTCTAGCAAAAAGCGAGGCGGCGGTAAGCACGTTTCGCATTTTGGGCGAAGCTCGGCTCCCCTATAGGGCGGCGGGGATGAATCATTTGTTTCGCACGCTGGAGAGCGCCGAGGCGCCGGCAGGCGCGGCGGCGGCGAAAGCCGCGGCCGAGGACGCCGGGAGCGGCCGCTCGCCCGGCCTGTTCCGCGCGCCGGCATTCGGGCGCCGGCAGGTGGCGCTTTCCTGGCTGGCCGCGCCGGACCTGCCTGCCGCCATCCATGCCGGACTCGCGGCGCAGGCCATGGTGCCGGCGCTGCCCGAGTTGCTGGCCGCCTGGCGTGCCGGCCGGGTGGGCGGGGAGCCGGGCCTGCCGGATCCGGGCCCGGCGACGCTCGGCCTGGTGCCGCGCGGCGCGGTGCTGGTGCTGGACCCGTGCGATGCGGCGCAGGCCGGCGCGGCCCGGGCCATGCTGGCGCGTGCCGGCGAAGCGGCTGCCGGCCGCCCCCTGCTGCTGCTGCGCCGCCCCGACGCCCCGGCCGGCGCGCGCCCCGTACTACCCGGCACCAGGCCGGAGCGCCTGGCGCCTTGGACGCTGCTCGACCTGGCGGCGGAGCTGCATGTGCTGGGCGATGAGCTGGGCCTGCTCGCCCTGGCCGCCGGGGTGCGGCTGCGCGACCATGCCGCTTCCCCCTGGGCCGGGCCGCCCGCCGAGGCGGTGCTCGCCGCCCTCTTCGCCGCCACGCGCTGGGTGGACCCGTTCCGCGGCGGCGCCTGGACCGCCGGGCAGGGCCTCGCCCAGCTCGCCGCCTGGCGGGAGGCGGAGGCGGCGCATCGCCGCATCCGCGCCTGCACCGGCATCGAGTGGTTCAAGCACCGCCATATCCGCGATGCGCTCGCCAGCAGCGCCGGCCCGCCGCGCATGCGCATGCGCGGCAGCGTGGCCATCCGCGATGCGCGGCGGGAGGACGGGGCGGTCGCCGTCTGGGCCTCGGTGATGCCGGAGAGGCTGCGGCTGCGGGCGGCGGCGGAGGGCGTGCCGCTGCTGCAGCTCGAGGACGGCTTCATCCGCTCCGCCGGGCTCGGGGTGCTGCTGACGCCGGCCGCCTCCCTCGCCGTGGATGATCGCGGCATTCATTTCGACCCGCAGCGGGAAAGCGCGCTGGAGCATCTGCTGGCGACCGCCGAATTCGACGCCGCGCTGCTGGCCCGCGCGGCGCGGCTGCGCCAGGCGCTGCTGGCGGCCAACATCACCAAATACAATCTGGCGGGGGATGCGCCTTCCCTCGCCCTGCCGCCCGGCAGGCGCGCCATCCTGGTGGCGGGGCAGGTGGAGGATGACGCGGCGATGCGGCGCGGCGGCGGCCGCATCCGCGGCAACCTGGCCTTGCTGCGGGCGGTGCGGGCGGCGAATCCGGACGCGGTGCTGCTCTTCAAGCCGCACCCGGATGTGGTCAGCGGCATGCGGCGCGGCGCGGTGCCGCCGGCGGCGGCTGCGGCACTGGCCGACCATGTGCTGCCGCAGGTGCCGATCGGCGCCCTCTACGGGATGGTGCAGGAGGTGCATACCATCTCCTCCCTGGCGGGCTTCGAGGCGCTGCTGCGCGGCCTGAAGGTGACCACCTACGGCCAGCCCTTCTATGCCGGCTGGGGGCTGACCGAGGATCGCGACCCGCCGCCGCGCCGCGGCCGCCGCCTCTGCCTGGATGCGCTGACCGCCGCCGCGCTGATCCTCTATATCCGCTGCTTCGACCCGGTGACCGGCCTGCCCTGCCCGCCGGAACTGCTGGTGCAGCGGCTGGCCACCGCGCCGCCGCGGCCGGCGCTGCGCCCGACCGTGCCCGTGGCGTTGCGGGCCCTCACCGCGCGGGTCTCGCGCTTCCTCGCCGGCTGGTGGGCGGGGCGGTGAGCCGCCAGGGCCCGATTCGCCATGCGGTGATCACCGGCGCTTCCCGCGGCCTGGGCGCCGCGCTGGCGCGGCAGATGGCAGCGCCGGGGCGGCGGCTTTCGCTGATCGCCCGCAGCGAGGCCGGGCTGCAGGCGACGGCCGCCGCCTGTCAGGCGCGCGGCGCCGAGGTCGCGACCCGCCCGCAGGACGTGGCCGACGCCGCGGGCATGGCAGCGCTGCTGGCCGCCTGGGAGGCGGAGCGGGCGATCGACACGCTCATCGCCAATGCCGGCATCAGCGCCGGCACCACGCCGGACGGCGCGCCGGAAAGCCCGGAGGCGGCGGCGCAGGTGGTGGCGGTGAACCTGCTGGGCGCCATCCATCTGGTGCAGCCCATGCTGCCCCGCCTGCTGACGCGGGGCGAGGGGCGCATCCTGCTGGTCGGCTCGGTGGCAGGGTTCCTCGGCCTGCCGGACAGCCCGGCCTATTCCGCCAGCAAGGCCGGGCTCTGGGCCTATGGCGAGGCGCTGCGGGCGGCGCATGGCCCGGCCGGGCTGCGCGTGCTGGTGGCGGCGCCGGGCTTCTTCGCAAGCGGGATGAGCGCGCGCTACCTCGGCGCCCACCCGCTGGAGGTGGGGGTGGAGGCGATGGCGGCGCGCCTGCTGCGCGCGCTGCGGGCCGGGCAGGGGCGGGTGGTGACGCCCTGGGCGCTGGGCGCGCTGCTGCGGGGCCTGGCGCTGCTGCCGGCGCCGGCGGCGGATGCGCTGATCCGGCTGGGGCGGTTCCGGATCGCGCCGGAATAGGCGGGGGCTTCGCCACGGATCCCGGCAGGGGCGCTGCCCCTGCACCCCCGCCGGGGGGTGGACCACCCCCCGGACCCTGGTCCGAGTTTCAGACCCGATGATTCGCCTGCCGAGTCCCGGCGGGGGGCGGGGAGGTTCGAAGGCACAGCCTTCCACGGCCCCGCGGGAGTCCGAGAACAGCGCCCTTCGCCGGGGACATCGGGGGCAAAGTCTCCATCTCATGGCGGAGCCGCCATCGCAGGCTTGTGACAGAAAGAGTGCGCTTCCAGCCGGGACGGTGCTTGTTTCGTTGCGGCCTCTTTCCGCATGCTGCGCCGGCCGCATCCGGCGGCCCGAAGGATCCGTGCCATGCCCGCGGATATGCTCCTGCTCCTTGCCGGCCTTGCCCTTTCGCCCCCCGCCGCCGGCACCGCGCCGGACATCCGGCAGGTGCAGGTTCAGTCCGAGGAAGGCCGGCAGCGCGAGGCCGCCTTCCGCCGTCAGCTCATGACGCAGGGCCTCGGCTTCGGCGGCATCTTCGGCCCGGCGCTGCGCAATTGGGCGAATACGCCGAGCGCCCCGGCCCGTTCCGGCCCGCGTTGCCCCTATACCGAATACGCTGCCTGCCAGGCTTGGCGGAACGGCGATGGCTGGGCGGCGGACCGCATCCAGAACCGCCGCTCCACCCCTTCCGAGCGCGCCTGGTACAACAGGTAGGTCAGCCCTTCTCGCCTTTTCCCCGGCGCCATTCCGTGGTTCCTCCCGCGCCCGATCGATTCGCCGGAGGAAGCGCCCATGTCCCGCCGTTCCCTGCTCGGCCTTGCGGCAGCCGCGCCGCTGGCCGCCCCTGCCGTGGTGTATGCCCAGGCCCCGGCGCTGCGCTGGCGGCTGACCAGCAGCTATCCCAGCAGCCTCGATGCCATCCATGGCGCCGGCCCGCTCTTCGCCCGCACCGTCGCCGAGCTGACGGACGACCGCTTCCAGATCCGCGTCTTCAACCCGGGCGAGATCGTGCCGCCGCTGCAGGCGCTGGATGCGGTGCAGGCCGGCACGGTGGAGGCCTGCCACACCACGGCGAGCTTCTACACCGGCAAGAACCCGGCCTTCGCCTTCGCCACCGGCCTGCCCTTCGGCCTCAACACCCGCCAGCAGAATGCCTGGATGTATGAGGGCGGCGGGATCGAGGCGATGGACGAGCTGTTCCGCCAGTACAATGTGAAGGGCCTGCCGCTGGGGACCACCGGCGCCCAGATGGGCGGCTGGTATCGCAAGGAGATCCGCTCGGTCGAGGATCTGAAGGGGCTGAAGATGCGCATCGCCGGCCTTGGCGGCACCGTGCTCTCCCGCCTCGGCGGCGTGCCGCAGCAGCTCGCCGGCGGCGATCTCTACCCGGCGCTGGAGCGCGGCACGATCGACGCGGTGGAATGGCTCGGCCCCTATGACGATGAGCGGCTCGGCTTCCACAAGGTGGCGCAGTACTACTACTACCCGGCCTGGTGGGAGGGGGCGGCGAACACCTATCTCTTCGTCAACCAGCAGCAATGGGCGGCGCTGCCGAAGAGCTACCAGGCGGCCATCCGCACCGCCGCCGCCGAGGCGACGCACTGGATGGTCGGCCGCTACGACATGCGCAGCCCGGATGCGCTGCGCCGGATCCTCGCTTCCGGCACCCAGCTCCGCCCCTTCCCGCGCGAGGTGATGGAGGCCTGCTACCGCGAGGCGATGGCGGTGGAGCAGGAGCTGGCCACCAGCAGCCCTGAGTTCAGGAAGATCCACGAAGGCTGGGCCAAGGCGCGCGACGACATGCGCGCCTGGTTCCGCGTGGCGGAGCTGAGCTTCGACAATTTCCTCGCCCAGGCCGCCCAGCGTCGCTGAGTCCGCCGGGCGCTCCGCGCCACGCGACAACCCCGGACCACCCGTCGCCCTGGCGCGGCTTTGCCGCGACAGGCTGTGCGAGGCGCCGGGCCGCAGGGCCCGGATGGGCCCCACGACGGCGCGCAGCGCCCGTCTGGGGCGAAACCCGGGGCCCCCGCAACGGCGCGAAGCGACGTTGCGGGGATTATGCCTTGACGATGTACTGCCCGGTGACGCCGCGCCGGGCGCAGGCATTGCGGGTATCCACCACGAGCGGTGCCAGCCGGGCGATGCGGGCATAATCCACCGCATCATGGTCGGTGGCGATCAGCACGCCATGGCAGGCTTCCAGCGCCGCATCGCTCAACTGCATGGAGCGCCTTCCGGCAAGGCTCGGATGCTCCGGCAACTCGGCGGGCAAAGCGGGCACCAGCGGGTCGTGATAGGCGGCGACGCCGCCGCGCTGCTCGACCAGCTCCATCAGCCGCAACGCCGGGCTTTCCCGCACGTCTTCCAGATTCGGCTTGTAGCCGACGCCGAGCACCAGGATGCGGCTGTTGCGCAACCCGCGCCCCTGGCTGTCATCCAGCCCGCGCACCAGCCCTTCCAGCACGTAATGCGGCATGGCGGTGTTGATCTCGCCCGCCAGCTCCACGAAGCGGGTGGGCACGCCCTGCGCCTTGGCCTTCCAGGCGAGGTAGAAGGGATCGACCGGGATGCAGTGGCCGCCGAGGCCCGGGCCGGGCCAGAAGGGCATGTAGCCGAAGGGCTTGCTGCTGGCGGCCTCGATCACCTCCCACACATCGATGCCCATGCTGGCGTAGACCTGCTTCAGCTCGTTCACCAAAGCGATGTTGACGGCGCGGAAGATGTTCTCCGTCAGCTTCACCGCCTCAGCGGTCCGGGGGGAGGAGACGGGGACGACGCGCTGCATCACCGCGCCGTAGAGGGCAAGGGCCAGGCGCTGGGAGTGCGCGTCGACGCCGCCGACCACGCGGGGGATGCTGGCCGTGTCATAATGGCAGTTGCCGGGGTCCTCGCGTTCCGGCGAATAGGCCAGGGCGAAGTCGCGGCCGCAGGCGAGGCCGGAGCTTTCCAGGATCGGCCGCACCACTTCCTGCGTCGTGCCGGGCCAGGTGGTGGATTCCAGCACGATGAGCTGGCCGGGGCGGAGATGGGCAGCAATGCGCCGTGCCGCGGCTTCCACCGCCGAAAGGTCCGGTTCCCGGTGGCGGCCGAGCGGCGTCGGTACGCAGATCAGGATGGCGTCGGCTTCCGCCAGGCCGGACCAGTGGCCGGTGACGGCCAGCCGGCCGGACCGCACTGCCTGCTGCACCTTCTCCCGCTTCACCTGGCGCAGCGTGCTTTCCCCGGTGGCGAGGCGGCTGAGCTTCTGCGCATCCGTATCAAAGCCGGTGGTGGCGAAGCCGGCCTCTGCCAGGGCCAGGGCCAGGGGCAGGCCGACATAGCCGAGCCCCATGACGGCAATCCGCGCATCCCGCGCCTCGAAGCGTTCCGCCAGCCCGTCCCAAAAAGCTGCAGCGCGGGTACCGGGCGGAGCCGAGTCAATCTGCGGGAGTATCGTATCCGGCATGCGATGAGCATTCCGCTATCGTTCCTAGGAAGTCAACCAGAAATGGTATTAGCGAAACAACCTACGCGGGATGGCTGATTCCAGCGCCGCCTCTCGCCCGGGGAAGGGGGCGGGGGCCGCCGGGAAGTCCCCCACCGCGGCGGCCACACCGGATGGCAGGCCCGGCCGAACGGGGTGCCCGGGCGGTGTCGGAGCGTCATGGGTTTTCGCTCACGCACCCCGTTCCAGGTCCTTGTTCGATCGCGCGACTCACGCTTCTCGGTGATTCCACCTCAAGCGGCCACGCTCTGGCAGGTCGAAGGCGCGGGCGAGGCGCGTCGGCGAAGGGTGCGGCGGCTTTCCTCCTGGCCGGATGGGCGAATTTCGGCGTGCGGTGTCGTACCGATCGGCGGATAAACCGCTCTGTCCATTGTATTTTCCAGAACAGGCCAGCCGCGGGGGTGATTTCGCCCGAGCGCGGATTGCTCTAGGAGAGGCGGGCAAGGGAGCGCGTGGGATGAAGGTCCTGGTCACCGGCAGCGCCGGCTTCATCGGCTTCCACCTCTGCCGCCGGCTGCTCGCCGCCGGGCATCGGGTGGCCGGGGTGGATGCCATGGTGCCCTATTACGATGTGCGGCTGAAGGAGGCCCGGCACGCGCTGTTGGCGGCCGAGCCCGGCTTCGCCCGCCATGAATTCGACCTCTGCGAGGATGGGCGGCTGCGCGCGCTGCTGCGGGCGGAGGCGCCGGAGGTGGTGGTGCACCTCGCCGCCCAGGCGGGGGTGCGCTACGCGCTGGAACACCCGGAGAGCTATGTCCACAACAACCTGGTGGCGACCTCGACGCTGGTGGAGGCGCTGCGGCACCAGAAGGTGCGGCACCTGCTGATGGCCTCCACTAGCTCCGCCTATGGCGCGAATGAAAAAATGCCCTTCCGCGAGACGGATGCGGTGGCGACGCCGCTGAACATCTACGCCGCGACGAAGCTGGCCACCGAGCATGTCGGCCATTGCTATGCGCATCTCTGGCGGCAGCCGGTGACGATGTTCCGCTTCTTCACGGTCTATGGGCCGTGGGGCAGGCCGGACATGGCCTTCTTCAAATTCACCGACGCCATCCTGAACGGCCGGCCGATCGACATCTACAATCACGGCCAGATGGAACGCGATTTCACCTATGTGGCGGATCTGGTGCAGGCGATCGAGAAGCTGATCGACTGCGTGCCGGAGCAGGGGAAGCCGGTCGCGGAGATCGACAGCCTCAGCCCCGTGGCGCCCTTCCGCGTGGTGAACATCGGCAACGCGCAGCCGGTGCAGCTATTGGACTTCATCGCGGCCATCGAGCGGGCGGCGGGGCGCGAGGCGATCCGCAACCTGATGCCGATGCAGCAGGGCGAGGTGCTGAAGACCTGGGCCGACAGCAGCCTGCTGGCGGCGCTGACCGGCTACCGGCCGAGCACGGGGATCGAGGAAGGCATCGCGGCCTTCGTGGCGTGGTATCGGGAGTATTACGGCGTCTAGCATTGAGGGGGACTTTGTCCCCCTCAAGCTCCCCCTACCAAAGGCTGAAGGGCCTTTGGAAACCATGAGTCTCGGATCCGTCGATCGAACCGCAAAGCTCAAGGGTTCCAAGGGCCTTTCGGCCCTTGGCGGGTGGGGGCTCGGGGGAGGGCAGCGCCCTCCCTCGACACCTATAGCGGGATCGGTTGAGCTGCGCTCACCCGCCCCGCTCTAGCTCATTGTGCGGTCGCGTGGTTCACGGTTTCGGTCGATTCGACCTCAACCGATCACGCTCTAGGCTGCGACCGCCCCGCTCCATGGCGTCATCGCATCGCTGATCCCCACCGCCCCGCCCGGCACTCGCCGGATCAGGTTCGGGCAGGCGAAGTTCAGCGGCAGCACCGCGTGTTCCACCCTCTGGGTCGGCCCCGCCGCCTCCAGCGCCGCGATCACCTCCGGTGCCAGGCGCTGGTCGGCGGTGATGCCGCTGGGCCCGGAGACATCGATGCGCGGATAATGCGCTGCCTCCTCCAGCCCCATACCGAAATCCGCCACATAGGTAAGAAGCTGGAACACCGCCGCCATGATCCGCCGCCCGCCCGAGGCGCCGCCGGCGATCTCCGGCGCGCCGCCGCTGGCGGCGATCACCGGGCACATATTGGTCAGCGGCCGCTTGCCGGGTGCGATGGCGTTGGGCGTGCCCGGCTGCGGATCGAACCACATGACGCCGTTGTTCATCAGCACGCCGGTGCCCGGCAGCACCACGCGCGAGCCCATGGAGGAGAGCAGCGTGGTGGTCATCGCCACCATCATCCCGTCCTTGTCGCAGACGGTCAGGTGGGTGGTGCAGCTATCCGCCCCAGGCGGCTCCCCTTGGGGCTCCGCATCGCCAAGCCCCGCCAGCCGTTCCGCATAGGAGGTCTGCAGCACCTGCGCCAGCTTGCCGTACCAGGCGGCGGAGGGCGCCTCGCCATAGGGCGCATCCGCCATGCCTTCCAGCACGCGCCGCAAGGTCGGCGCCGCGGTCAGCCCATTGGCGAGCATCAGGGTGCGGCCGCGCCAGGGCGCCTCGATGGCCGGCAGCACGCGGGCGGCGCAGCCCTTGAGGTCCGCCGCGGTGATGACGCCGCCCACCGCCTTCATATCGGCGACGAGCTGCGCCGCGATCTCGCCCTCGTAGAAATCGCGCAGCCCCGCCTGCTGCAGCCGTTCCAGCGTCGCCGGCAGCTTGCCCTGCACCAGATAGCCCGGCTTGCCCTGATAGGGCGTGGTCGGCGGCAACCCGTTCGGCAGGTAGATCCGCGCGCTCTCGCCATACAGCCGCAGCACGGCGGCGGAGGCGGCGATCTTCAGCGTGGTGTACCAATCCTGCGGCAGGCCGCGCTTCGCCAGCGCCACCGCCGGCGCCAGCACCTCCCGGATCGGCAGCCGCCCGTGCTTCTCGTGCAGCAGCGCGCAGCCGGCGACGGCGGAGGGGATGACGAAGGAGAGCGGCCCGTGAATGTTGCGGTCCCCCTCCACCTCCGGCCAGGAGAACAGGTCCTGCTTCAGCCGCCCGGTCAGCGGAAAGGCGGAGGCGTCCAGGCCGGCGGGCGCGACCGGGCCGAAATCGAAGGTCTCGGCAGCCTGCATGCCGGGCTTCATCGCCAGCGCGAAACCGATGCCGCCGAGGCCGCAATTCCACGGCTCCAGGCTGGCCAGGGCGAAGGCCGTGGCCACCGCCGCATCCGCCGCGGTGCCGCCGGCGCGCAGCATCTCCGCCCCCGCCTCGGCCGCCGCCTTCACCTGGGAGACGACGATGCCGCCGGCGCCGCGCGCTTCCGGCTTGCGGAGCTGCCAGTGCTGGGTGAGGTGCTCGATCATGCGCGTATCTCCTGCGGTCCGCGCATGGTTGCGCCGATCGGCAGGGAGGGGAAGGCCGGAGCCGGCAATGGCCGTCGCGCAGCGCCCCGGCTGCCGCTGTGCGCTGCCATGAAATCGCCGCCTCGCCGGCCCGATATCGCCAGGGGGGTGGAGTTATTTCCAGCGTACCGGCCGGCTTGGCCGCCAGCATCTCAGGGAATTCGCCGCCATGCGCCAGCGCATCGCCTGCGGCCTCATCTTCGGGGCCCTCTGCCTCATCACCGCCCTCGTCGCCCTGCTGCTGAGCGACGCCATGGCCCCCGGACGGGTGCCGCCCATGCTCGCCTTCTGGGGCGCCTGCGGCGCCGGGCTGCTGCTGCTGGGCGGGCTCGCCCTGCTGGAGCGCCGCGAATCGGGGGCGCTGCCCGGCCAAGGGTAGCTGGCGCCCGGCGCAGGCCGCCAAGGGCAGGTGGTGCTGCCGCGCTGCGGAATCGCCGCTCGCCCCGCCTCAGCGCAGGTACAGGTAAGCAGCGATGTCCCGGGCCTCGGCCTCGCCCAGGCCGGCCGCCGGCATGGCGGTGCGGGGGGAGACGGCGCGCGGGTCGCGCAGCCAGGCGACCAGGTTCTCCGCACTGTTGGGCAGCACCCCGGCCAGGTAGACGCGGCTGCGCAGCCCGCCCAGCGGCGGCCCCACCTGACCATCGGCGCCGGGCACGCCGGGGATGCTATGGCAGCCGGCGCAGCCATAGCGGCGCAGCAGCGGCGGGGCGCGGGACGGGTCGCCGCCGGTGATGGCGCGGGCCACGAGCTCGGCCTCGCCGGGTGGCCGCCACCACCACCAGGCAGCCGCGCCCAGCGCGGCCGCCAGGCCCAGCCCCAGGAGGCTAAACCCCAGGAGGCCAAGCCCCAGGAGGCTAAGCCGGCGCATGGCGGCGTCCTCCCCGCTGCAAGGCTCGTCCCAGCAGCAGCAGCGCCGCCGCGGCATAGACGACGCCGCCCGGCACCCACATCACCAGCCCGGCCAGTTGCTGGTCCTCCAGCGGCGTCAGCCCGAAGCGTGCCGCCTCTGCCGTCTGCACGCCGTAGAGCACGCGCGGCGCCAGCACCAGCAGCGTGCCCAGCAGCCCGGTATGCAGCATGGTGACGAAGAGGTCCGCCACCGCCACCAGCGGCTTCGCCCGCCGCAGCATCGCCCACCAGAACAGCAGCGCACTGAGCAGGAAGGAAAGGTGCTGCGCCCGGTGCAGCCCGGCATGGCCGATCACCGCATCGAACAGCGCCGGCACGTGCCACAGCCAGATCGCCGCGCCATGCAGGAAGGTGGCGGCGGCCGGATGCGTCAGCCAGCGCCAGGGCAGGCGTAGCGCCCGCGCGCCGCGGCCGATCCGCCGCCGCGCCGCCGGCGGAAAGGCCCAGAGCGCCACCGCCATCGGCCGGCCCAGCACCAGCAGCGGCGCGGCGACGGCCATCACCAGCTCATGCTCCACCATATGCGCGGTGAACATCAGCTCGCCCAGCCCGTGCAGCGGCGAGAGCAGCGCGCCTGCCAGCACCAGCCAGCCCGTGAGCCAGGCGGCAGCCGGCGCCGCCAGCCGCGCCGCCCGCCGTCCCAGCCGCGCCAGCCCGCCGAGATAAAGGGTGAGAAAGCCGAGCAGCGGCCCCGCCACCAGCGGGTCGAACTGCCAGCCGGGCGCGTCTCCGCCATGCGCCAGGGCGGCGCCGGGCCAGAGCAGGAGAAGGGCGGTCAGGCCTCGCATCCGTGCAGCACCAGCGTCGCCAGCAGATGCAGCCCCAGCGGCAGGGCCAGCAGCAGCGCCAGCCAGGCGCCGAGCAGGGCGGCGAAGCGCCACGGGCCGCGCCCGGCGGCGCCGCGCCAGGAGAGCGCCGCCCCGCCCAGCGCCATGGCCAGGCACAGCGCCACCAGCGGCACGCCCGGCCGCGTCCCCTCCCGGCAGAACAGCCAGGGCGCCATCTCGCCGATCTGGGTGCTGGCCGCCAGGGCGAGCGGGCCCAGCACCCAGCCCGCCGGCGCCAGCCAGGCTGCCCGCCCGCTCACAGCCGCGGCGCCCAGTAGAGGCAGGCATAGACCGGCAGCCAGGTCGCGACGATGAAGACCCAGTAGGCCACCTCATCCTCCACATCGCCGTAGCGGCGCGGATTGTCGGCATGGCGGGTGAACATCAGCGCCGCCAGCACGGCGGTCTCCACCAGGTCGGCCAGCAGATGCGTGGTGTGCAGCCCAAGCAGCACCCAGACGATGGAGCCATAGGCGCTCTCATCCCACCGCACATGGAAGGCCTGGAATTCCAGCACCCGCAGCGCCAGCGGCAGCACGCTGATCCCGAGCATCACCAGCAGGCCGAGCCGGATGCGCCGCAGATCCTGCGCCTTGGCCCAGCGCGCCAGCAGGGCGTTGGGGATGAGGCTCAGCAGCAGCACCAGCGCCACCCCGGTGCCCGCCGCGAGCTCCGGCGGCGGCGCCGGCGGCCAGTCCGGCGCCACCGTGGCGAGGTAGAGATAGACGCCGATGCCGAGCGCGAAGCCCATGCCCTCGATCAGCATGAAGGCGAGGTTGCCCCACCAGGTCGGGCCCGAGCCGCGCGGCCCGCTGGTCGGCAGCTCCGACAGGTCGGCGACGATGCGCGCCTTCATGACTCGTCCTCCGGCGTGCCGCGCGGCCAGAACCAGAAGATCAGCGTGGCGGCGACGGGGATGGCGCCCCAGACCACCGCCCAGGGGGTGAAGATGGACCAGATCAGCATGGCGGTGGTGGCGATGGCGGCCAGCAGCGGCCAGACCGAATCCCGCGGCGAGGACTCCCGCGCCTCCGGCTCCGCCGCCATCACGCTGGTCAGCAGCAACTCCCGCCGGTCCAGCCGCAGCCCGGCGGCAACCTTCAATGCGTCGGGCGAGTCCCGAAGCGGATCGGCGCCCTCCACCACCGGGATGCGGGTGAAATTCCAGGGCGGCGGCGGGGAGGAGGTGGCCCATTCCAGCGTCCCCGCGCCCCAGGGATCGGGCCCTGCCGCCTCGCCATGGCGGGCGCTGCGCCAGGCATTCCAGAAGAACAGCAGGAAGCCTGCCGCCAGCAGCGCGGCGCTGAGGGAGGAAAAGAGGTTCAGCCCGCCCCAGGGCAGCTCCGGCGGGTAGGTATAGACCCGCCGCGGCATGCCCCAGAGGCCGAGGAGATGCATCGGGAAGAAGGCCAGGTTGAAGCCGCCGAAGACGAGGCCCCAGGCCCAGCGCCCCAGCCTCTCCTCCATCAGCCGCCCGGTCAGCTTCGGGTACCAGTAGTGGATGGCGCCGAGCAGCGGGAAGACCGCGCCGCCGACCAGCACGTAGTGGAAATGCGCGACGACGAAGAAGCTGTCGTGCAATTGCGTGTCGAGCGGCACGGAGGCGACCATCACCCCGGTCATGCCGCCCAGCACAAAGGTGAAGAGGAAGGCGAGGACGTAGAGCATCGGCACCGTCAGGCGCGGCCGCGCCCCCCAGAGCGTCGCCAGCCAGCAGAAGATCTGCAGCCCGCTCGGCACCGCGATGGCCATGGAGGAGGCGGTGAAGAAGCTCTCCCCCAGCCGCGGCAGGCCGGTGGTGAACATGTGGTGGACCCAGAGGCCGAAGGCCAGTAGCCCGGTGCCGACCAGGGCCAGCACCATCGCCAGGTAGCCGAAGACCGGGCGGCGGCAGAAGGTGGCGAGGATGGTGGAGACCATGCCGACCGCCGGGATGAAGATGATGTAGACCTCCGGGTGGCCGAAGAACCAGAAGAGGTGCTGCCACAGCAGCACGTCGCCGCCCGCCGCCGGGTTGAAGAATTGCGTGCCCACCAGCCGGTCGAGGATCAGCGCCGTGCTCGCCAGGACGATGGATGGCATGGCGAGGATGACGACGAAGGAGGTGACGAGCATCGCCCAGACGAAGAGCGGGATGCGGTCCAGCGACATCCCCGGCGCCCGCTGCTTGAAGACGGTGACGACCAGCCCGACCGCGACGGCCAGCGCCGAGACCTCGGTGAAGGTGATCATCTGCGCCCAGATATCGGCCCGCTTGCCGGGGCCGTATTGCGGGCCGGCGAGCGGGACATAGGCGAACCAGCCGACATCCGGCGCCATGTCCAGCAGGAAGGCGATCCAGAGCAGCGCGCCGCCGAACAGGTAGACCCAGTAGGAGAAGGCGTTGAGCCGAGGGAAGGCGATGTTGCGGGTGCCGACCATCAGCGGCACCAGATAGACGCCCATCGCCTCCATCACCGGCACGGCGAAGAGGAACATCATCGTCGTGCCGTGCATGGTGAAGACCTGGTTGTAGCGGTCCGGCCCCAGCAGCCGCCCCTCCGGCTGGGCGAGCTGCCAGCGCATCAGCAGTGCCAGCACCCCGCCAAGGGCCAGGAAGAGAAAGGCAGTGACGATGTAGCGCCGGCCGATCGCCTTGTGGTCCACCGTGGTGAGCCAGCCGAGGAGGCCGGGACGGGAGGACCAGACGGCGGCGAGCGATGCCTCCAGCGCCGCCTCCTCCCGCCCGGTGTCGCGCGGCTGCGCCCTCACCGCAGCAGCGCCAGGAACTCGGTCAGCGCCTGCAGCTCATCGGCCGTAAGCGGCACCAGGGGCATGTTGTTGCCGGGCTTCAGGGTCTGCGGGTCGGCAGTCCAGGCGGCCAGCGCGCCGCGGGTCATCGGCAGCAGCCCGGCGCCGAGCGTCTCGCGCGAGGCGAGATGCGTCAGGTCCGGGCCGGTGCTGCCGGCGGCTTCGCTGCCACGCACCGTGTGGCAGGCGCTGCATTGCCGCGATTCGAAGACCTGGCGGCCGGCCACGGCCAGGGCCTCCGCGGCAGCGGGCGCAGCCTGGCCGGCCCGCCAGCGGGCGAATTCCGCCGCCGGCTGCACCACCACCGGCAGCGCCATGCGGGCATGCTGCATGCCGCAGAATTCGGCGCATTGGGCGCGGAAGATGCCCGCCTGGCGGGGGGTCAGCAGCAGGGCGTTGTCGCGGCCGGGGATCATGTCCTGCTTGCCGGCCAGGTTGGGCACCCAGAAGCTGTGGATCACATCCGCCGCCGCCAGCTCCAGCCGCACCGGGCGGCCGAGCGGCAGGCGCAGCTCATTGGCGGTGGTGAAGCCGGGGGCGTCGCCCTCCGCCGGGTAGGTCACCTGCCACCACCATTGCCGCCCCTGGACCTGCACCACCAGCGGCGCCTCCGCCGCCGCGGAAAGCGGGCGGGTGACGAGGTAGCTGGCGAGGGTCAGGCCGATGACGACCAGCACCGTCCCGGCCGTGGCCGCCCCCACGGCGAGGCCGGCACGGCGCGGGGCGGCGCCGGGCCGGCGCCACAGCCCCAGGGCCAGCACCAGCAGCACCGCCAGCCAGATCGCCCCGAGCAGCGCCGTCACCGGCCAGAAGAGGGAGAGGATCGCCGCCGCCTCCGCCCCACCCGGCGCCAGGGCCGATTGCGCCGCCCCATTCATGGCTCGAGCGGGGCGAAGCGGGCGGGGGCGCGGTTCTCCGCCGGCCTTACCGGCGGTTCGTCGCTGCGCCCGGGCGCGGCAGCCCCCCCGCTATAGGCGCCAAGCTGCTGGACATAGCCGGCGAGCTGCCAGAGCTGGTCCTCGGTCAGTCGGGTGTGGAAGGCCGGCATGCCGCCCGGCCTGCCGTCGCGGAGCGAGAGATAGATGGTCTCCATCGCCGGGCCGTAATTCCACCAGCCATCCAGCAGCGCCGGGCCGCGCGCCGTGCCCTCTCCCTGGCCGTGGCATTCCGCGCAGCCGAACCAGGCGTAGAGGCGCTTGCCCTCCGAAAGCTGGTAGGCGTTGGTGCGGTAGGGCTTCCCGAGGGCGAAATAGACTTCCGGCGGCCGCCCGCCGATGCCGACCGGCAAGGCCGCCACGCCGCCCAGCGCCGCGGCGACGGGCGGATCCGGCCGCAGCTCCCGCACCTCCCGCTTGCAGGCGCCGAGCAGCGCCAGCGCCAGGATCGCCATGGAGGCCGGCCGGGCGAGCCGGCGAGGGCGGCTTGCATGATGTGCCGACACCGTGATGCTTTCCGCTACGCTCACCGGCGGTGTGGCTTCGACCGCCCGGGCCTTCTACGCAACGGCCGGCCTTTCTTTGCGGTCACAAGCTTGTGCGGCGGCCGGGTGCGGCGGGCATGGCGGCGCCGGATCCTGCCGTGGCGGGGACGCAGGATGGGGCAGGCGCCGAAACGACGGACTCGCCCTCCCGTCAGCGACCGAGCAGGGCGGGCGGGGCTCCCGCAGCCCGCCTGACCCGTGGAAAGTCGGGGACAAGCCGGGACCCGGCGCCTGTCAGCCGCCGCCACGCCGAATATCCGGTCGGATCAAGGCGACCGGGTGACCCCAATGCCGGGCGGACCGGCTCTCAAGGCACCGGGTCGGTCAGCCTCGCCCGCTGGCGCTGCGCCAGCTCCGCCGTCACTTCCGGCGCCGCATTCCCCCAGGCGTTGCGCACATAGGTCAGCAGCGCCGCCACTTGCCGGTCGTCCAGCCGCCAGCCGAAGGCAGGCATGCCGGGCGCGGTCGGCTCCGCATCGGTCGCGGCGCTCCGTACCCCGGTCAGCACCACCCGCACCAGCGTCTCCGCGCCCGGCTGCACGGTGATCTGGTTCTCCTTCAGGGAGGGGATCATGCCCGCCACCCCGGCCCCGTCCCGCCGGTGGCAGGCGGCGCAATTGTCGATGTAGAGCGCCTCCCCCGCCTGCGTCCCCGGCGCCTCGGCGGCCAGCGGCTGCGGCGGGGCCGGGCCGCGCGGCGGCTGGTCCTTCAGGTAGATGGCGATGGCGCGGAGGTCGGCCGCCGTCATGCGGCTGGTGCTGAACTCCACCACCTCCGCCATCGGCCCGCTCGCCCGCGTCCAGGCGGTGGCGCCGGTGCGGAGATACTGCACCACATCCTCCACCCCCCAGGCGCCGATGCCGAGCGCCTCGCTGCCGCCGATATTGGGCGCGATCCAACCCTGCAGCGCCTGGCCGGCAAAGGCCTGGCTGGCGCGGCTGCCGCCGAGGGCGTTCATCGGCGTATGGCAGGCGCCGCAATGCCCCGGCCCCTCCACCAGATAGGCGCCGCGATTCCACTCGGCCGATTTCGTCGGGTCGGGGCGCAGCTCGCCCGGTTCGAAGAACAGCCAATTCCAGCCGAGCATCGCCAGGCGGATATTGAAGGGAAAGGGCAGCGTCGAGCGGTCCACGCCGTGGCGCGCCGGCGGGATGGTGCGGAGGAAGGCGTAGACCGCATCCATATCCGCCCGACTCATCCGCGTGTACCAGGGATAGGGGAAGGCGGGATACAGATGCGCGCCATCCGGCCGCACGCCCTCGCGCATGGCGCGGGCGAAATCCTCGGCGCTCCAGCGGCCGATGCCGGTCTCGACATCCGGGGTGATGTTCGCGGCCTTGATCAGGCCGAAGGGCGTCTCGATCGGCCGCCCGCCCGCATAGTCGCTGGCGGCGACGCCCTCCGGCGCCTTGTGGCAGGCGACGCAATCGCCGGCCGTGGCGAGGTAGCGGCCGCGCTCCACCTGCGTCCAGTCCTGGCTGTCGGCCTGCGCCCCATCGGCGCCGAGCAGCAGGACGCAGAGCAGAAGCAGCGCCCTCATGCCGGCACCAGCGGGCCAGGGTTCGGCAGATAGCGGTCGCGGATGGCATCCGCTGCCCAGTAGGCCAGCGCCCCCACCGGCCCTGTCGGGTTGAAGCCGGCATTCATCGGGAAGAGGCAGGCGCCGGCGAGGAATACGTTCGGCACGTCCCAGACCTGGCAGTATTTGTTCGTCACGCTGGTCTTCGGGGCGCTGCCCATGATGGCGCCGCCGGTGTTGTGGGTGCTCTGGTAGGGCACGATGTCGTAGGGGCCGCTGATCTCGTTGCGCCGCACCGTGTGCGCCCCCATCGCCTGCACCGCCTCGACGCAGCGGTCCACGGCGAAGCGGCTGAGCTTCCGCTCATTCTCCGGGAAGTCGAAGGTCATCCGCAGCAGCGGCAGCCCGTAGGCATCCTTGTAGGTGGGGTCGAGGTCGAGGTAGTTGCCGCGATAGGGCATGACGCTGCCCTGCAGCCCCACCGCCGCCCAGCGATTGTAGTTCTCGCGCGTCGCCCGCTTCCATGCGCCACCCCAGCGTGGCGTGCCCGGCGGCACCGGCCGCGTGGTGATGGGCCTGCCGTTGCTGAGGATGCAGGCGAGGCTGGCGCCGCCGACGAAACCCGCCGGCCCGTGGTCGAAATTATCGGCGTTGAACTCATCCGCCACCATCCCGACCGAGCCGGCGCCGATGAAGGGGTTGAAGAGCCTGTCCTCGCCGAAGAAGCCGGTGGCGCCGCCCGTCACCTGATAGGCGTAGTTGCGCCCCACCACGCCCTCTCCCGTCGCCGGGTCATAAGGCTTGCCGATGCCGGAGAGCAGCAGCAGCCGGACATTGAAGAGCTGATAGGCGCAGAGCAGCACCAGCGCCGCCGGCTGCTCCCATGCCTGCCCCGCCGTGTCCACATAGGTGACGCCGGTCGCCCGCCTGCCATCGGCCGAGAGGTTGACCTTCGTCACCTGGCACTCGGTCCGCGCCTCGAAGCCCGGATGGCGGACCAGCACCGGCAGCACGCAGGTCTGCGGGCTGGATTTGGAGAAATTGCCGCAGCCGAAGCGCTCGCAGAAGCCGCAATAGGTGCAGGGCGCCAGCTTGCAGCCATAGGGGTTGGTATAGGCCTCGGAGAGGTTGGCGGAGGGCTGCGGAAAGGGCTTCCAGCCCAGCTCCCGCGCCGCCCTGGCGAAGAGGTCGGGCGCCGCCGTCATCTGCATCGGGCGGGTCGGGAATTCCCGCTGCCGCGGCCCCTCGAAGGGGTTGCCGCCCGCCTGGATCTCCCCCTTCAGATTGCCCGCCTTGCCGGAGATGCCGCAGAGATATTCGAAGCGGTCGAAGCTCTCCTCCAACTCCTCATAGGTGACGCCCCAATCCTGCATCATGTGGTCGTGGGGCAGGAATGCCGCGCCGTAGCGCTCGACGCTCGAACTGTGGAAGGTGAAGTCCCACGGGTGCCAGCGCCAGGTCTGGCCGTTCCAGTGCACGCCGGCGCCGCCCACGCCATTGCCGGGCAGGAAGCTGCCCCAGCGGCGGATCGGCAGCGCCGTCTGGTCGCGGTTGTTGCGGAAAGTCAGCGTCTCCTGCGCCGGCCGGACGAAAAGGTCGTGGCGGATGGAATAGCGCAGCTCGTCCGGCGCCGTCGTCGTCGGGAAATCGGTCGGCGTGTCGCGCCAGGGGCCGCGCTCGATCGCGGTCACCCGCAGCCCGGCGCGGCAGAGCTCATAGGCCAGGATGGAGCCGGTCCAGCCCAGCCCGACCACGACCACATCGGTCGGCGGCAGCCGGCGGCTCACCGCGCCACCTGCCAGCTTGCGGCGCGCAGGCCGGAGAGCGGCACGGGCGGGTCGCGATAGGGCTGGTGCGGCCGGTCCAGCATCTCCCGGTAATCGTAGCGGGTGCCGGGGAAGCCCAGCAGCTTCCAGCCGGCCATGTCCTGGTTGCCGCCATAGATCGGATCGGCGAAGAATCCCTCCATCACGTTCTGCAGCAGCATCTCGAAGAAGGGCTTGTCCTCCAGCCCCGCAATGCCGGAGCGGCCCGCGTCGATCGCCTGCAGCAGCGCATCCTGCTCCGCCGCGGTGAGGCCGGCGAAGGCGCGGCCGCCGAAGCGCGCGCGGCAATGCGCGGCGATGGCGGCGAGGGACTGGCGATAGAGCACGGCCGGCGGCCGCTCCTCCTGCAGCCCCTGCTGCGGCGTGCCGCGGGCGAAAGGGCCACGCATGTAGAGCCATTCGGAGCTGCCATAGGGGCCGGCGAGCTGGCGGTCGAGGAAGACGGCGCAGCCGGCCTCGCCGCCGCCCGGGCCGAGTTCATCGGCGGGGATCAGGCGGTTGGCCATGGCCTCGATGGCCGCGGCTTCCTCAGCGGTGAGGAACAGCCAGCCGCCGGGGACGGCGCGGGGCGGCGGATAGGCCTCGTTCGGCGACCAGGGCAGGGCGCCGCGCACGGTGCGGCCCACGGCGGGCCCGTGCGCGAGCGCGATGAGTGCCGTGGCGGAGAGCAGGCTGCGGCGGGTGCCGGTCGGGCTGGGCGGCATAGGGCGCGCACTCGCTGGGACCACGCCAGAAAGCGTGTCCCGGCCTGCCGTTCCCCCGGGCGCCGGGTTCCGTGGCTTTTCCGCGGCGGAAGCCCGGCCGGGGCGATAACCGTTCCGGTCCGCGCCGCCATGCCGCGGCGGCACAACGGCGGACGGGGACGGGCCGGGCCGGGCCAAAGAATTCGAGAGGCCCTGCGGCGGCGGCCAACAGAATCCGGTCTGCCGCGTTGTCTGCGCCACGGGCGGGGCCACCGCGCTCTCGCCGCCGCCTCCCCGCCATGGTCGTCAGCAGCTCAGGCGGATCGGACGGGCGCCTGCCGCCCGATCGCCGTCCAACATATATGCCAGGAGAACCGCCATTCCTCCCCCCGCGCCCGTCGCCCGTAAGCCGCTCCTGCTCTGTCTCTCGCATCTCCGCTGGGATTTCGTCTTTCAGCGCCCGCAACATCTCCTGACCCGCGCGGCCCGAACGCACCGCGTCCTGTTCTTCGAGGAGCCGGTGCGCCAGGCGCCGGCGCCGGACCTGCCGCGGCTGGAGCTGCGGCGCATGCCGGAGGGCGTGGAGGTCGCCACCCCCGTGCTGCCGGACACGCTGGACGAGGCCGCCGCCGACGCGGCGCAGCGCGCCCTGCTGGACGGGCTGCTGGGCGGCGAGCAGCCGGCGATCGCCTGGTACTACACGCCGATGGCGCTGGCCTTCACCGCGCATCTGCACCCCGAGGTCGCGGTCTATGACTGCATGGACGAGCTTTCCGCCTTCCTCGGCGCCTCGCCGCGCCTCGTTCTGCTGGGGCGCCGGCTGCTGCAGCGGGTCGATGTCGTCTTCACCGGCGGCCGCTCGCTGCACGAGGCGAAGCGTGGGCTGCACCCTTCGGTGCATCAATTCGCCTCCGGCGTGGATGTCGCGCATTTCGGCAAGGCGCGGGCCCCCTGGATGGCCGCGGTGCCCGGGCCGGCCGACCAGGCCGCCATCCCCCGCCCGCGCCTCGGCTGGTTCGGCGTCGTCGATGAGCGGATGGATCTCGGCCTGGTGGAGGCGGTGGCGGCGCGCCGCCCGGACTGGTCGCTGGTGATGATCGGCCCGGTGGTGAAGATCGACCCGGCGAGCCTGCCGCGCCGGCCGAACATCCATTGGCTCGGCGGCAAGCCGATGGCGGAGCTGCCCGCCTACCTCGCCGGCTGGGAATGCGGGCTGATGCCCTTCGCGATGAACGAGTCGACGCGCTACATCTCCCCGACCAAGACGCCGGAATACCTCGCGGCCGGCGTGCCGGTGGTCTCCACGCCGGTGATGGATGTGGCGCGGGACTGGGGCGCGAAGGGCCTCGTCGCCATCGCCGCCGATGCCGACGGGGTGATCGCGGCGGCCGAGGCGGCGATGGCGCGGCCGCGTCAATCCTGGTGGCCGGAGGCCGATCGCCACCTGGCGAATTGCTCCTGGGACTCCATCTGGGCGGCGATGCAGGAGCGCATCCGCGCCGCCGCGGCGGCGAAGGCCGGCAGCCGCAAGCCCGCCATCGCGGCCGCGGGCCAGACCCATGTTTGACTGGCTCATCGTGGGCGCCGGCTTCGCCGGCGCGACCCTGGCCGAGCGCCTTGCCTCGGTCCGCGGCGAGCGCGTGGCCGTCATCGACCGGCGCGACCATGTCGGCGGCAATGCCTTCGACGAGACCGATGCGGCGGGCCTGCTGATGCACCGCTACGGCCCGCACATCTTCCACACCAACTCGGAGCAGGTCTTCGCGCATCTCTCGCGCTTCACCAAATGGCGCGCCTATGAACACCGCGTGCTGGCGCGGCTGGCCGATGGCCGGCTGGTGCCCATGCCGATCAACCGCACGACGGTGAACCGGCTGCACGACCTCTCGCTGACGACGGAGGGGGAGGTGGAGGCCTTCCTCGCCGCCCGCGCCGAGCATGTGCCGGAGATCCGCTCCTCCGAGGATGTCGTCGTCTCCCGCATCGGCCGCCAGCTCTACGAGACCTTCTTCCGCGGCTATACGCGGAAGCAATGGGGCCTCGACCCTTCCGAGCTGGACAGGTCCGTCACCGCCCGGGTGCCGACGCGCAACTGCAACGACGACCGCTACTTCACCGACAGCCATCAATTCATGCCGCTGGAGGGCTATACGGCGCTGTTCCGGCGGATGCTGGACCACCCGAACATCACGGTGCTCACCGGCACCGATTACCGCGCGGTGCGGGACAGCCTGCCGCATCGCCGCCTGGTCTGGACCGGGCCGGTGGATGAATTCTTCGGCTACCGCCACGGCAAGCTGCCCTACCGCTCCCTCCGCTTCCGGCATGAGACGCTGGACCGCGAATGGTTCCAGCCGGCCGGCACGGTGAATTATCCGGGGGAGGAGGTGCCCTTCACCCGCATCTCCGAATACAAGCACCTGACCGGGCAGGTGCACCCCTCCACCACCATCACCACGGAATACCCGGCGGCGGAGGGCGACCCCTACTACCCGGTGCCGCGCCCGGAGAATGCCGCCCTCTACAAGCGCTACGAGGCGCTGGCGGATGCGACGCCGGATGTCTGGTTCGTCGGCCGCCTGGCCACCTACCGCTACTACAACATGGACCAGGTGGTGGCGCAGGCGCTGGCGACCTTCCGCCGGATCGAGGCCGAGGTGCCGCCGCGCGCGGCGAATGACGGCCGGTTCCTCGTCGCCGCAGGGGAGTGAGCGGTGCCGGATGCGGCGGCATTCAGCCCCTTCCCGAGCTTCTTCCTCGGCGGCTTCGAATGTTCCACCCATCGCCGCCAGGATGGCAGGCGGCTGGACCTGATCGCCGCCACCCGCCACGACCTGCTGGCGGCGGAGGATTACGCGGCGCTCGCCGCCCATGGCCTGCGCGGCGCGCGGGACGGGGCGCGCTGGCACCTGATCGAGCGCGTGCCGGGCCATTACGACTGGTCCTCCGTGCTGCCGCTGCTACGGGCGGCGCGGCAGGCCGGGGTGCGGGTGGCCTGGGATCTCTGCCATTACGGCTACCCCGACCACCTGAACCCGCTGGAGGAGGGCTTCGCCGCCGCCCTGGCCCGCTACGCCGCTGCCTTCGCGCGTCTCTGCCTGGAGGAGGAGGGTGCACCGCCCATCCTCTGCCCGGTCAACGAGATCTCCTTCTGGTCCTGGGCCGGCGGCGAGGTCGGCGTGATGAATCCCGGCGCGCAGGATCGGGGAGGGGAGCTGAAGGCGCGGCTCGTCGCCGCTTCCCTGGCGGCCGGCCGCGCCGCGCGCGCCGCGGTGCCCGGCACCCGGCTGCTCGCGGTGGACCCCCTGATCCATGTCCTGCCGCACCGGCCGGAGGATGCGGAGACCGCCGCCGCCTATGGCCGGACCCAGTGGGATGCCTGGAACGGGTTGCTGGGCGAGGCCTGGCCGGAGCTCGGCGGCGGGCCGGATGGCTTCGACGTGATGGGGGTGAATTACTACTGGAACAATCAGTGGGAGCGGGAGGGCGATGCCGGCAGGACGGTGCGCCTGGGCGATCCCCGCCACCGCCCGTTCCGCGAATTGCTGCAGGACGCCTACGCCCGGTTCCGGCGGCCGATGATCATCACCGAGACGAGCATCGAGGGCAGCCCGCGGGCGCCCTGGCTGCGCTATACCTGCAACGAGGTGCGGGCGGCGATGCGCGCCGGTGTGCCGATCGGCGGGCTGTGCCTCTACCCCATCGTCTCTCATCCCGGCTGGGACGATGACCGCTACTGCCCCAACGGGCTGTTCGAGATGCAGCCGCGGCACGGCCGCCGCCCGACGGATCCGGCGCTGGCGCGGGAGCTCGCCCGCCAGATCGCGCTGTTCGAGGGGTTCCGGCGCGGCGAGGCGGTGCCGGATGAGGTGGAGGCCGGCGAGGAATTCGCCGCCGCCTGGGATCGTTCGGAGAAGGCACGGCTGTGTGCCGGGGCGGAAGGCCTGGCGCAGGACATGGCCTCGACGAAGCCATGACCGGGCTCCTGCAGGGGCCGGGCTGCCCGCGGCCGAGGGAGAGCGGCGGTTGGCATGGCCGGCTGTGTACGCGAAGGGGCTGAGCGGCGGGGAAAGCGGCGCGACTAACGGGGGTGGCCGAACGGGCGGCGGACAAGCGCCGGAACGTCGGAACCACCATCCCGCAAGTGATTGGGATTGGTGGGCGCACAAGGATTCGAACCTTGGACCCGCTGATTAAGAGTCAGCTGCTCTACCAACTGAGCTATGCGCCCGACCGGGCGCGCTTCATAGCGTCCGGCGCCGCTTTGTCTACCCCTAATCGCGCGCCGGGCCGAATTCGGCGTCGCGATGGACATAGACCGAGAGCAGCAGCCCGAAGCCCAGCATGGTGGTCAGCATGGCCGAGCCGCCATGGGAGATCAGCGGCAGCGGTACCCCGCCCACCGGGATGGAGCCCGTCACCATCGCCACATTGACGAAGACGTAGCAGAAGACATTCGTCCCCAGGCCCACCGCCAGCAGCCGGCCGAATTGATGCCGGCAGCGCAACGCCACGGCGAAGCAGAACAGCACCACCAGCGCCAGCAGCCCCAGCGTGGTCAGCGCCCCCACCAGGCCGAATTCCTCCGCCAGCATGGTGAAGATGAAATCGGTCTGCTTCTCCGGCAGGAAGTTCAGGTGGCCCTGCGTCCCCTGCAGGAACCCCTTGCCCCACAACCCGCCGGAGCCCAGCGCGATCTTCGACTGGATGATGTTGTACCCGGCCCCCAGCGGGTCGCTCTCAGGGTCGAGGAAGGTGGTGATCCGCGCCCGCTGGTAGTCGTGCAGGTGCTCATAGGCGATCGGCGCCGCGACGCCGGCGCCCGCCAGGATCAGGGCGAATTTCCACAGCCGCACCCCGGCGGCGAAGAACACCGCCCCGCCGATGATGGCGGTGATCAGCCCGGTGCCGAGATTGGGCTGCTTCAGGATCAGCCCCACCGGCACCAGCACCATGATGGCCGGCGGGACGAGGAACAAAGGGTTGCCGATCCGCTCCCAGCTCGCCCGCTGGAACCAGGCGGCCAGCGCCAGCACCAGCATGATCTTCATGAGCTCCGAGGGCTGGAGCTGCAGCGGCCCGATATCGATCCAGCGCTGCGCCCCCTTGCCGACATTGCCGTGCAGCAGCACCAGCACCAGCAGCGCCAGGCCGCCCAGATAGCCCAGCCAAGCGAAGCGGGCGATGAAGCGGATATCCACCAGCGCGATGCCGAGCATCAGCACCAGGCCGAAGCCGAAGCGGATGGCGTGCTTCGCCGCATAGGCCTCCGGCCCGCCGCCGGCGGAATAGAGCGCGACATAGCCCACGGCGGCGACGGCGCAGAGCAGCAGCACGAAGCTCCAGGGGATCAGCCACAGCTTCTGCAGCCAGCCATTGCCGCGGTCCCGCGTCAGCAGCCGGCGCTCGAAGGTACCGCTCATGCCCTGCGCGCGAAGGCCATGCCTTCGCGTCCCTCGGGTGCCGGGCGGGCCGCCGCCGCGGCCCCTGGCTGCGCGGCCCTGGCCGTGGCGTCCCCCCGGGCGCCCGGCCCTGCGGGCCGCAGGGCAAGGTTGCGTCCCCCGCTCATCGCCCCGCCTCCGCCACGCGCTGGCCGGGCGTGGCGCGGAAGCGGTTGAACACCTCCACCATCACCTCCTTCGCCAGGGGCGCGGCGGCGCCGGCGCCGCTCATCCCATGCTCCACCACCACGGAGACGGCATAGAGCGGGTTATCATAGGGTGCATAGGCAACGAACAGGGCATGCGGCCGCCATTCCCGCGGCTGGTTTTCCACCTTGAAGCCGCGCTCGCGCTGCTCCCGGCTCACCCGCCGCACCTGGACGGAGCCAGTCTTGCCCGCCAACACCCCGAGCTGCTCCGGCAGCCGGGCGACCCGGGCGGTGCCGCCCGCCTCATTCACCACCGCCCACATGCCCTCCCGCACCAGGCGCAGATCGCGCTCCGGAATGCCGAGGGCAGGCCACTCCTCCGGCCGACCGCCGCGCGCCGGGCGGCCGCCGATGCTCCGCGTCAGATGCGGCTGCACCGCCCGGCCCGTGGCCAGCCGCGCCGCCATGGTGGCGAGCGACAGCGGCGTGAGCTGGTAGAAGCCCTGGCCGATGCCATGCACGATGGTATCGCCGAGATTCCAGGGCTTGCCCTGGGCCTGGCGCCAGGCCCGCGTCGGCACCAGCCCCTTGCGCGTCCCCGGCAGCTCGATGTCCAGATCCACGCCAAGGCCGAAGCGGTTCGCCATGGCGGCGATGCGGTCGATGCCGGTGCGCCGGGCGGCCTCGTAGAAATAGCAGTCGCAGGAATATTTCAGCCCGGCCCGCATATCGACGCCGCCATGGCCATAGCGGCTCCAGCAATGGAAGCGGGTATCGCCGAGGTCGAAATAGCCGGGGCAGGACACCCTTTCGCCGGGCGCGATCACCTTCGCCTCCAGCGCCGCCAGCGCCACCACCATCTTGAAGGTGCTGCCCGGGGCGTAGAGCCCGTTGGTCGCCTTGTTGATGAGCGGCGTCGAGCGGTTCGCCGTCCATTGCCGCCATTGCGCGGCGGAGACGCCGGCATTGAACAGGTTCGGATCGAAGGATGGCTGGGAGGCCATGGCCAGCACCTCCCCGTTCTTCGCGTCCAGCACGACGACGCTGGTGCCTTCCTCGATCTTGCCGCGGATGGCCTTCTGCAGCTCGGCATCGACCGAGACCTGCACATCCTGGCCCGGCACCCCCTCCCGCCGCTCCACCTCCCGGATCACCCGGCCGACGGCGTTGACCTCAAGCTGGACGGCCCCGGCGCGGCCGCGCAGGACCTGGTCGTGGAAGCGTTCCAGCCCGGCCCGGCCAACCCGGATGCCGGGCAGTTCCAGCAGCGGGTCGCCATCCATGTCGCGCTCCGCCGGCGGCGCCACATAGCCGACCAGATGCGCCAGGTGCTCGGCCTCCGGGTACAGCCGCGTGGTGCCGACATCGATCAGGATGCCTGGCAAATCTGGCGCATTCACCTCGATCCGCGCCATCTCCTCCCAGGAGAGGAATTCGCGCACCATGACCGGGACGAAGCGGCGCCGCCGGCGCAGCTCGCGCTCGATCCGCGCCCGCTCATGCTCCGCCAGCGGGACGATGCGGGAGAAGGTCTCCAGCGTGGCGCCGACATCCTGCGTCTGCTCGGCGACCAGCAGCACCCGCCAATTCAGCTTGTTCCCCGCCACGACCTGGCCGTTGCGGTCGAGGATGCGGCCACGCGGCGGCGGGATCAGCCGGGCGGAAAGCCGGTTCTCCTCCGCCAGGGTGCGGTAGCGGTCGCCTTCCTCCGCCTGCAGGCGGTAGAGCCGCGTGCCCAGCACGCCGAACAGCGCCATCTGGCCCAGCCCCAGGGCCAGAGCGCGGCGGGTGAAGGTGCTCCGCCGCTTCTCCTCCTCGCGCCTGATACCTTTCATGCGGCGCTCTCGGCGCGGATCATGGCGCGCTGCGCCAGGCTGAGCAGCCCGGCCAGCACCGGGTAGAGCCCGGCGGAGAGCATCACCTGCACCACCCCCGGCATGGCCGGCGGCAGCTCCCAGCCCAGCAGCGCCTGCAGCCCCCAGCCCAGCAGGGCGGCGGCGGCGGCGAAGCCGCAGAAAACCAGCCAGACGGCGAGGAAGGATTGCCGCGCGAGGAACCGCCGCCAGCGCGTGGCGACGCCGTAGACCACCAGCAGGATCAGGATGTTGCTGCCGAGCGGCGCGGCGCTCAGCAAATCCAGCAGCAGGCCGAGGCCGAAGATGGCCGGCGGCGGCAGGGCGGCGGGGCGGAAGACGCACCAGAAGAAGATGCAGGGCAGGCCGGCGGCGGCCACCACCCCGGGCAGCCCCACCGGCGGCGCCGCCAGCATCATCGCCAGGGCGGTGAAGCCGGAGGGAAAGGCCGCCCGCGCCAGCGCATCCACTTGCCGCAGCAGGCCGGGGGAGGGGGCGGGCCGCCCCTTGGAGGCCATGACGCTACCGCCCCGCCGCCGGCCGGCGCTGCGCTGGGGCCGGGCGGCTGCCGGACGCCGAGACCAGCGGCCCCGGCGCCGCCGGGTTGCGGGGACGGGGCATCAGCGCCGCGCCCGCGGCTCGGGCCGGGCGACGGCTTCCGGCGGCAGGATGCCGCTGAGCCCGTAATCGAACAGCCGGACCATATCCAGCCGGTCCAGCCGGGCGAACAATTCCACCTCCGGCGCCCCCGTCGCGCTCCAGCGCACCACGCCGACCGGCAGGCCGGCGGGGAAGGCCCCGGCCTCGGCGCTGGTGACGACCCGGTCGCCCTCCTGCGGGATGGCGCCTTCCGGCCAGTGCTGCAGCCGCGGCCGGGCGCCGTTGGTGCCGACCATCATGGCCCGCGCCCGGCTGCCTTCCAGCGTCACCGGGATGCGGCTGTTCATGTCGGTGGCCAGCAGCACCCGGGCGGAGCGGCTGCCGACCTCCGTCACCCGCCCGACCAGGCCGCGCTCATCCAGCGCCACCTGGCCCTTGCGGATGCTGTGCAGCGGTCCCGCGGCCAGCAGCACGGCGCGGGCATAGGTGCCGCCGCCATCCGCCACCACGCGGGCGGTGGTGTAGGCCGGCGCCGCTTCCGGCAGGTAGTTGAGCTGCCGCCGCAGCAGGCTGTTCTCCGCCTCCAGCGCCAGGGCGGCGGCCTGCCAGCGGCGCAGCCGCTCGTTCTCCTCCAGCAGCCTGACATTCTCCCGGCGCAGATGGACCAGCGCCTGGCCCTCCCGCACCACCTCCTGCACCGCGGAGACGGGCTGCTGCAGCGCCGCCCAGATGGGGGTCAGCAGATCGGCCAGCGCCATGCGGGCGCGCTCCGCCAGCAGCGCATCCGCCTTGCCCAGCAGCATCACGCCGAAGGCGGCGGCGATCATCATCGGCAGGCTGAGCCGCGCCAGGGCCTGGCGCAGCGGGATGCTGAGGCGGATCATCCGGCCGCACCCCGCCCGGCGGAGGCCATCGGCACCCGCTTCCGTTCAGGGTCCCGGCCGGCCCCGGTCATGCGCCCAGAACCGTCATGCGCCCAAAACCGTCATGCGCCCAGAACCGCCATGTGCCAGAACCGTCATGCGCCCACCGCCATGGGACGATCCATGCCTTCTCCTAATACATCGAGGTGAGGACCTGGCGAAGCCGCTTCATTTCCTCCAGCGCCCTTCCGGTGCCGAGGGCGACGCAGGAGAGCGCCTCCTCCGCCACCACCACCGGCAGGCCGGTGGCGTTGCGCAGCACCTCATCCAGCCGGTGCAGCAGGGCGCCGCCGCCGGTCAGCACGATGCCCTTGTCCACGATATCGGCGGCGAGTTCGGGCGGGGTGTTCTCCAGCGCCACCTTCACCGCCTCGACGATGGCGGTGACCGGCTCGGCGAGGCTCTCGGCGATCTGTCGCTGGCTGACCACCACCTCCCGCGGCACGCCATTCATCAGGTCGCGCCCCTTCACCTCGGTGAGCATGCCTTCATCGCCCTCATCCGGGATGGTGGCGGCGCCGATCTCCATCTTGATCCGCTCGGCGCTGCTCTCGCCGATCAGCAGGTTGAACTGCCGGCGGATGTAGGAAATGATCGCCTCATCCATCTTGTCGCCGCCCACGCGCACGCTGCGGGCATAGACGATGCCGCCGAGCGAGATCACCGCCACCTCCGTGGTGCCGCCGCCGATATCGACGACCATGGAGCCCGAGGGTTCCGTCACCGGCAGGCCCGCCCCGATGGCGGCGGCCATCGGCTCCTCGATCAGCAGCACGCGGCGGGCGCCGGCGCTCTCGGCGCTTTCCTGGATGGCGCGGCGCTCCACCGCGGTGGAGCCGGAGGGGACGCAGACGATGATCATCGGCGAGGCGAAGCTGCGGCGGTTGTGCACCTTGCGGATGAAATGCTTAATCATTTCCTCCGCCACCTCGAAATCGGCGATGACGCCGTCGCGCAGCGGCCGGATGGCGGCGATGTTGCCGGGGGTGCGGCCCAGCATCATCTTGGCCTCCTCCCCCACCGCCAGAACCTGCTTGCGCCCCCGGTGGTCGGCGATCGCCACCACGCTCGGCTCGTTCAGCACGATGCCCCGACCCTTGACATAGACCAGCGTGTTCGCGGTCCCGAGGTCGATGGCCATGTCGGCCGAGAGAAAGCCGAACAGGCGAGAAAACATGCGGTGGCAACCTTCCAGCTCGGACTCTGCCGCCCGGGCAGGCGTGCGGAAGGCCGCCGGAGGAGCTTCCAGGGGGAGCGTCCGGGGGGCGTTCACAAAGCCGCGGGCGGCCGGCGAGGCGCTGGCTTACCCGCCCCTTGGCCCCGGCTCAAGCCCCGCGCCAGCGGCGCCCCCGGGGGGGCCGGCCTCGCCGCAACCCGGGGGGATGGGCGGCGTTGCCTATCCGGAACCGGGAATAAGGAGAAGACATCATGCGCAAGACCTGTCTTGCCCTGCTCGGCCTCGCCGCGCTGGGCCTTGGCGCTTGCGGCTATTCCACCGGTGACCGGGCGGTGTCCGGCGGCTTGCTGGGCGCCGGCGCGGGCGCGGGCGTCAGTGCCCTGACCGGCGGCAATGTCGGCACCGGCGCGCTGATCGGCGGTGCGGCCGGCGCGGCGGGTGGCGCGCTGACCAGCGGGCGTGACGTCAATCTCGGCCGGCCGGCCTGGCGCTAGCTCCCGTGACGCCAGCTCCCCATGACGCCGCTGCGCGACGCCATGGGGGGGTCCGGAAGGCGCCTGACGGAGGGCGCCTCGCACAGCCTGCCGCGGCGAAGCCGCGGCAGGGCAACGGGCGGTCCGGTTGCGAGGGGCCGCTGCCGGGCCCGGCCCAGTTGCGTTCGCGGTCATCGCGGCCGGTCACCTAGGCCCTGGAGGTTTCGTCCTGCGGTTTCACCTCGCCTGGGCTCGGTGAACCCGCTCTAGCTTTTTGTCCTGTCGCATTTTCCGAGTCGTCCGGCGATTCCGCCGGACCTGAAAATAATCTAGCGGCCTGATTACGAAATCCTGCGGACTTCGTTCTTCGGCCACTAGCTTGTGTTTTCAGTGGCCTGCTTGTCCGCTGCGTTCGCTGGAAAGCCAGCGAACTTCGCGGGCAGGACACTAGCCGCCGGCGCGCATGCGCCTTGCCGCCATCTCGCCGATCATCACGCAGGTGAAGTGCAGATTGGCGCGGCAATCGGCCGGCATGATGGAGGCATCCGCGACCCGCAGCCCGACAACGCCGCGCACCCGCAGATCGGGGTCCACCGCGCCGCGCGGATCCTCATGCGCCGACATCCGGCAGGTGCCGGCGGCGTGCTGGGTATCCGCCGCCTCCTGCAGCATCAGCGCGTCCAGCTCGGGGGCGGGCAGGGCGGCGGCGCGGGCGAAATCCAGGCCGCTGTCGCCGAAGGTGATGCTCTCGGCAATGGCGGCAATGGGCGGCAGTGCCGCCAGCCGCGCCAGGCGGCGCACCCCGTCGCGCATGCGCTCCCGGTCGCGCGGATCGGCCAGCATGTTTTCTTCCACCACCGGGTTCGCCTCGGGATCGGCGGAGACGAGGCGGACCTCGCCGCGGGAGAAGGCCTCGTAGAGCGCCACGCCGATGCCGCCCTGGCCGGCGGGCATCCCGTCCTCGGTCAGGCCGCGATGGTTGTAGGCGACCAGGATCATGTCCCGCTCCCCGCCCCCGGCGAGGCCGCTGCTGTAGGTGACGCAGCAATTGGTGTGGCGGGCATCCTTGCCCTGCGCCCGGTATGGCGGCTTCAGCGCCATGGTGGCGCGGAGGATCGGGTGGTCCATGAAGCCCTGCCCCACCGCCGGCACGTCCCGCACCACCGGAATGCCGAGCGCCGCCAGCGAAGCCGCCGGGCCGATGCCGGAGCGCAGCAGGATGGCCGGGCTGTGGATGGCGCCGGCGCAGAGCACCACCTCCCGCCCCGCCACCTCCTCCCACGGGCCGTCGCCGCAGCACACGCGGACGCCGCGCGCCTCGTGGCCTGAGAACAGCACGCGATCGACCAGCGCCGCGCCGCGGATCTCGAGGTTGGGCCGGCCGCGCGCCGGCTCCAGATAGCCGTCATTGGTGGTGACGCGAAGACCGTCGCGGAGGTTGATCGGGTTGCAGGAAATGCCCTCGCCTTCGGGCGCGTTGAGGTCGGGCTTCCACACATGGCCATCCGTCAGCGCCGCCTCCCGCAGCGCCAGATCCACCGCACCCCAGGCGGCGAGCGGCGCGCGCCAGACCGGCAAGGGCCCGCCCTGGCGCCTGCCGGGGGCGGCGAAATCGGCGTCGTCCTCGATAAGGTCGTAAAGCGGGAGGACATCGCGCGCCGACCAGCCCTCGCAGCCGAGCTCCGCCCAGGCATCGAAGGCGGCGGGGACGCCGCGGATGGCGATCTGCGCATTCACCGCAGAGGAGCCGCCCATGGCCTTGCCGCGCCAGTAGAATTTCGGCGCCTGGGCGACGGTGCGGCGGGTCAGCAGCCCGGGCCACTGCCATTCGGCCTGATGCGCGGGGTGGTGCATGAAGGGGACGATATTGGGGCTGCGCAGCGCGGCCGGGGCCTCGGCGGCGCGCCAGTCGCGGCCGGCTTCCAGCAGCAGCACGCGGCGGCCGGGGTCTTCCGACAGGCGGGCAGCGAGGGGCGCGCCGGCGGAACCGGCGCCGACCACGATCACGTCATACATGCAGGGGCCTCCGCGCAGCGATGGCGCAGGCTGCCCCGGGCCGGCAGGCGGCGCCAGGGGGCTCCGCCCCCAACCTCTGCCCAGGGGGCTCCGCCCCCAACCCCCGCCAGGGGCTCCGCCCCTGGACCCCGCCGGGGGGAAGGCCTCCCCCCGGACCCCGCCCTGAGTCTGCTGGTTGAACCGTCGGATCCAAAACTCAGACCGGGTCCGGGGCAAGGTCCTGGCGCCGGCGGAGGTGCAGGGTCACGGCCACTGCCCGCGACGGGCCTCCTGCCGGGGGGTGAAGCCCCCGGGCAGCTACCTTGGCTCCCGCGCCGTCATCGGCGCCAGCGGCTCGGGCGAGGCGAGCTTCGCCGCCTCCACCGCATTGACCAGGTCGAAATCATCCTCCTCGGCCTCGGCCGAGAGCCAGCGATGCAGCAGCCCGGCGCAGACCGCCCCGATGATCGGCGCCACCCAGAACAGCCAAAGCTGCTGCAGCGCGATCCCGCCCATCACGATGGCCGGCCCGGTGCTGCGCGCCGGGTTCACGCTGGTATTCGTCACCGGGATGCTGATGAGGTGGATCAGCGTCAGGCAGAGCCCGATGGCGATGGGCGCGAAGCCCGGCGGCGCCGCCACGGCGGTGGAGCCGAGGATCACCAGCAGGAAGAGCGCGGTCAGCACCGCCTCCGTCAGGAAGCCGGCGGTCAGGTTGAATTGCCCCGGCGAGGCGGCGCCATAGCCATTCGTCGCCAGCCCCTTCGCCGCCAGGTCGAAGCCCGGCTGGCCGGAGGCGATGGCCCAGATCAGCAGGGCGCCGATGGTGGCGCCGATCACCTGCGCCAGGATGTAGGGCACCGCCTCCGCCGCGCGGAAGCGGCCGGCCGCCACCAGGCCGCAGGTGACGGCCGGGTTGAGGTGGCAGCCCGAGACATGGCCGATGGCATAGGCCATGGTCAGCACGGTCAGCCCGAAGGCCAGGGCGACGCCGACGAAGCCGATCCCGAGATCGGGAAATCCGGCGGCCAGCACGGCGCTGCCGCAACCGCCCAGCACCAGCCAGAAGGTGCCGATGCATTCGGCCACCAGCTTGCGTGACATGGTGTTCTCCCCTCGCCGACAGATGCGAGAGGTATATTGAATGCAATTTGCTCCCAGGCCGGCGATCACGAAGCCTTGCGATCCGGGAACTCTTCATGTCGCCCGGCGCGTCGGGCGCCTTCCATCGACGGCCCCGATCATGCCATGGCAGACCATGATCGAGGCCGGTGACGGGGCTTTGTCCTGGCAGCCGCCTCGCCAGCCCCGCCGCCGCCTCATTCCACCTTGATGCCGCGCTCCGCGATGATGCGGCCCCAGCGGGCCGTCTCCGCCTCGATCCGCGCGGCGAATTCGGCGCGCGTGTTGGGCAGGTAGATCAGCCCCTGCTCGGCCAGGAAGGCCTGGGTCTCGGGCGAGCGGGAGATGGCGGTGTACTCCGCGTAGAGTCGCTCGACGATCGGCTCCGGCGTGCGGGCGGGGACGATCACCGCATACCAGGTGGCGACCTCGATGTCGTAGCCCACCTCCCGCAGCGTCGGCACGCTCGGCAGATGCGGCACCCGCTCCGGCGTCGTCACCGCCAGCGCGCGGACGCGGCCGTCGCGGATGGCGGGCAGGATGGAGGGCAGCGTCTCGAATTCCGCCTGCACATCGTTGCCGAGGATGGCCAGCAGGCTGTCGCCGGCGCCGCGATAGGGGACGTGCTCCATGCGGATGCCGTCCTTCGCCCGGAACATCTCGAAGATCAGGTGCTGCGCCGTGCCGATGCCGATGGAGGCGTAGTTGAGCTGCGCCGGCCGCGCCTTGGCCAGGGCGATCAGCCCGGCCACGTCCTGCGCCGGCAGGTCCTTGTTCACCACCAGCACCAAGGGCGAGGCGGCGAACATCATCACCGGGATCAGGTCGCGCCGGACGTCGTAAGGGATGTCGCGGTAGAGGTTGGGGAAGATGGTCAGCGGACCGAGATTGCCCATGCCGATGGTCAGCCCGTCCGGCGCCGCCCGCGCCACTTCCGCCACGCCGATCCGGCCGCCGGCGCCGGCCCGGAAGTCGTTCACCATCACCTGGCCGAGCCGGGCCGAGACGCGGTCGTTGAAATGCCGGGCGATCAGGTCGTTCAGCCCGCCGGGCGGCCAGGGGACGACGAAGCGGATGGGGCGGGCCGGCCAGGGCTGGGCCTGGGCGGCTTCAGGCAGAGCGGCGGCGGGCAGGGCAGCGGCAAGCGTCGCGGCGAGGCCGCGGCGGGTGAAAGGCTTCATGTTCTGGTCCCGGAACTCCTTGCCGCAGCTTCATGGTGCGGCGAGCCGGGGTCAATCCGGTCCCGGAGCCCGGCTCGGCAGGAGCCGGGCCATGGATCGGCGAGGGATTCCGCGTCCCGGCCAGGGTCGCGGCACGGCCGCGACGCCGCCGGCCGATGTCGGCGGCATCGGCGAACCCACGGAATTCATGCGAGAAGCCTGCTGACGCAGGACGCCGGGGCGGAAAGGACCCGCCAGGCACGGGTTCCCATGCCGTTGTGCAGCGACCTGCAGGGGGGCCGATACGCCGCTGACCCCTTCCGAAACAGGCTCTCAGCCCGGCAGGCGGGGCTGGCCGGGGGCGCGCCGCGGCGTTTCGGCGGGGGTAGGCAGCGCGGCCGGCTGGCGCGGCGTGGCCAGGGCCTGGCTGCGGGCGGGGCCGGGGCTGGCCAGCCGCGCCGCGGCGCCGAAATAGGGCAGCAGGCCGAGCGATACGACCAGGCTGAACAGGCCGGCGCGGAACAGGGGCTGGGCCATCCTTGCTCTCCCTCCAGGGCGGAGGCCGAGCCTGCCGGCGGCATGCGACGCCAGCATCACGCGCCATGGCCGCCGGGTGAGGAAGGGTAACCCGGTGTTGCCGCCATCTGGGCGCCGGACGCCAAGGGAGCATGGGGCCTCGCCTCCAGATCCCCCGGGGCGTTGCCCGTTGGCGGCAGGGCCACCAGCCCGCCGGCGATAGCTTCCTCTCCCGCATCCCGCCGTGAGCTCCGTGCGGGCGGCCCAACCGGCTCCTCTTCCTGGCGCCGGGGGCGTCAGGCGGCGGCGCGGGCCGCCACCGCCCCACCCCGCAGCGCCAGCAGCGCCATGCTGCCGGCGGCGAGGCAGGGCTCGATCACCGGCAGGCCGGCAGCATCCTCCGCCGCCGCGACATGGCCGGCCAGGCCGGTGCAGCCCAGCACGATCGCCTCCGCCCCCTCCGCCGCCAGGCGGCGTGCCGCCTCCTCCACCCGGGCGCGGGGGGCGAGCGGGTCGGTCAGCACCTCCATCGGCAGGTTCAGCGGCTCGAACGCCGCGAGCCGCGCCTCCACCCCCATGGCCTGCAGCACCCGGCGCTGCCGCGGCCGGCTGGTTTCCATGAAGCCGATGATGCCGAAGCGCTCCGCCCGGGTCAGCGCCGCCGCCACCGCGCAGCGCAGCATGCCGAGCACCGGCCGGGGCGTGGCCAGCCGCACCGCCTCCAGCCCGGGGTCGGAGACGCAGGCGATGACATAGGCGTCCGCCGCCTCCCGCTCCACCATCCGGCAGAGCGGCTCCGCCACCTGGAACCAGTCGCGCCAGGTGGCGATGGCGGGCGGCCCCTGCTCCAGCCGCACCACTTCGAGGCGCGGGCCGCCGGGCGTGGCGAGCGGCGCCAGGGCGGCGGCGATGCCGGCGGTGCAGGAGAGCGAGGAATTGGGGTTGATGACGAGGATGCGCTGGGCCATGCGCCAGCCTCGCCCGGGCGGGCCTTCCGGCGCAAGCCGGGACGCGGCGGGAACATCGGGCGCAGCGCAACGCTTGATATGCCTGTGCGGGGGGCGATATTGCGTTGCATCATTGCGGCTTTCCCCCGCCGCCAAGCCGAAACGGACCGCGCCGGACCGGCGCCATTGGAGGATTGCCGGATGCGCTGGGATGCCAGCCGCCTTGCCACGCCGCCCGCCTACCCCCCGCCGCCGTTCTCGACGGCGGTTGGCCGCGGCCTGGGCAATCATTGCCCCTTCTGCGGCAAGGGGCGGGTCTTCGCCGGCTATCTGAAGGTGGTGCCGGCCTGCGCCAATTGCGGTGCGCCGCTCGGCCGGCTGCGGGCGGATGACGCGCCGCCCTATTTCACCATCTTCCTGGTCGGCCATCTGCTGGTGCCCGGAGTGTTCTGGGTGGAGCGCAACTGGCAGCCGCCGATGTGGGTGCACATGGCCGTCTGGCTGCCGCTCTTCACCCTGCTTTGCGTGGCGCTGCTGCGGCCGGTGAAGGGGGCGGTGGTGGGTTGGATGAGCGCGCTGGGCTTCGTCGAGGCCGAGCCGGAGACCGTGACGGCTGCGCCTCGCCCCGATGTCTAAGGGACACGCCGCCTCCGCCACGCTGGCGCCGGAGGCGCGGCGGCTGGCGGAGCTCATCCTGCCCGACGCCACCCCGCTGCCTTCCGCCTATGCCGAGGCGGATCGCCGCCAGGCCGTGGCCGACCTGCTGCGGGAGAACCGCTTCGACCCCGAAGGCGTCGCCGGCGGGCCCTTCCTGCTGCATCTCTGCATCCGGGATGGCCGCCTGGTCTTCGATATCCGCGATACCCGGGACGTGCCGGTGCGGGCGGTGGCGCTGGCGCTGGGGCCCTTCCGCCGGCTCATCAAGGACTACCACATGATCGTGGAGAGCCATGAGCGGGCGGTGATCGAGGGCGGGCTGGAGGCGCGCATCCAGGCTATCGATATGGGGCGCCGCGGGCTGCACAATGAAGGCGCGGAACTGCTGATGGCCCGGCTGGAGGGCCGGATCGGGCTGGATTTCGAGACGGCGCGGCGGCTTTTCACCCTGGTCTGCGCGCTGCATCAGCGGATGTAGGGCGGTTTTACCTTGCCTGCGCGCGGCGAACCCGCTCCAGCTTTTTGTTCCGCCGCATTTTCCGAGGCGTCCGGCGATTCCGTCGGAATTGGAAATGCTCCTAGCGCGATTGTCGGAAGTCGGAACGTTCGGCGTCTCGCATTGCCGCGAGAGCTGGACCAGGTGGACTTAGTCCGCCAGACTAACCGCTATGGCCGCCCAGGTGAATATCCACGACGCCAAGACGCATCTCTCCCGGCTGGTCGATCAGGCCGCGCGGGGGGAGGCCATCGTCATCGCCAAGGCCGGCAAGCCGGTGGCGAAATTGGTGCCGCTGGAGAGCCACCAAGAAGTGGCGAAGAAGCGCATCGGCTTCATGAAGGGCGAGTTCACCGTCCCGGATGATTTCGACACCCTGTGTCAGGAGGAAGTCGAACGGATGTTCTATGGCGAGGAGGAGTGAGCCTCACCCATCCCCTCATTTTGAACCGGCGTTGGCTCGCACGAAGAGGTTGGCATCTGCCACGGCCTTGGCGAAGCCCTGCATCAGCGGCGCAAGGCGCGGCTGTGGCATGTTGGGGATGAGGTCGTA
>NZ_SRXO01000011.1 GCF_008360935.1 Siccirubricoccus phaeus | reverse complement strand
GCACGCTCACGCAGATCCTCGGAGTATGGCCGCATCCTGGCTGGCCTCCATCGCCCAGCCCAGAGCTTGAATCAGATCTCAGCCCGTTTCGGAACCCCCGATTCAGAGCAAACACAGCATGCTCTAGTGTTCAACCTGCCAACCAGGGGTCCGAAGCGTTGGCGGCAGCGCCGCCAAAGGGGCAAAGCCCCCATCTTCACCGCAACAACGCCGCGGTGCGCTGGCGCAGCTCCTCCAGCAGCCGCTCCGGCCCGCCCTCCCGCAGCAGGATGGTGAATTCGGCGCGGCGGCTGGCCAGCTCGCTCACCGAGCCGGTCAGGTAGATATCCACGATGCGCCAGGCGCCGCCGCCATCCCGTACCAGGTAGTTGAGCTGCACCGGCGCGTCGTTCGGCCGCTGCAATTGCGTGCGCACCAGCCGGTCGCCATTCGCCAGGGTCTGCTCGCCCTGGGTGACGAAGCGCTCCCCGCCATAGCCGTCGAAGCGGCTGGCATAGGTGGCGATGGACCAGTCGGCGAAGGCGCGGGCCAGCGCCTGCTGCAGCGGGGGCGCAATGCCGGTCCAGGCCGGGCCGATCGCGATGCGCGCCATGGCCGGCAGGTTGAAGGCCGCCTCCATCGCCGGCCGCAGCCGCGCCTCCCGCCCCTTCACGCCGAGGGCGCGGGCATTGCGCATCACCTCCAGCAAGGTCGCATGGAAGGCTTCCACCACCGCGGCCTGGGCATGCGCCGGCCGGAATGGCAGAAGGGAGAGGAAAAGCAGGGCGGGGAGGTCTCGGCGCAGTCGCATGACGGGGGCATAACATGCTGCCCATCGGCGCGCGATCAAGGCCGGGCTACTACACCGCCGGCATCGTTGCGCAGCCTGAATTGCCGGGCCTGGGCCGGCCGAAGAGCGGGAGATCCATGCCAGAGACCGTCATGCTCACCGGCGCCACCGGCTTCCTCGGTTCGGCCATCGCGCTGGCGCTGCGGGCGGAAGGCCATGCGGTGCGCGCCCTGGTGCGGGAAGGCACGCCGCGCGACGTGCTGCAGGGCGCGGCGGTGGAGTATGTCCCGGGCGACCTGACCGACGCCGCCTCCATCGCCGCCGCCCTGCGCGGCGCCGATACGGTCATCCACTGCGCCGCGGATTACCGCATCTTCGTCCCCGATCCGCGCCGCATGTGGGCGGTGAACGTCGCCGGGACGGAGGCGGTGATGCGCGCCGCCCTGGCCGCGGGCTGCCGCCGGGTGGTGCATGTCTCCTCCGTCGCCACGCTGAAGCCGCGGGCGGACCACCTGCCGGCGACGGAAGCCGATGCGGCGCTGCCGGAACAGACGATCGGCCCCTACAAGCGCAGCAAGACGGAGGCGGAGCGGCTGGTGCTGAAGCTGGTGGCGGAGGCGGGGCTGCCAGCCGTCATCGTCAACCCCTCCACCCCCATCGGCCCGCGCGACCGGCGGCCGACGCCGACCGGCCGCGTCATCCTGGAGGCGGCACGCGGCCGCATGCCGGCCTATGTCGATACCGGGCTGAACCTGGTGCATGTGGATGACGTGGCGCGGAGCTGCGTCGCCGCGCTGCAGCGGGGCAAGATCGGCGGGCGCTACATCCTCGGCGGGCAGGATGTGTCGCTGGCGGAGCTGCTGGGCCATATCGCCGCGCTGCAGGGCCGCCGCCGCCCGGTGCGGCTGCCGCGCGCGCCGCTCTGGCCGCTGGCCCTGGCTTCGGAGGGGCTGGCGCGGCTGACGGGGCGGGAGCCGATGCTGACGCGGGACGGGCTGCGGATGGCGAAGACGCCGATGTATTTCTCCTCCGCCAAGGCGGAGCGGGCGCTGGGCCATAGGGCGCGGCCCTGGCAGGCGGCGGTGGCGGAGGCCATCGCCTGGTTCCGCGGCGCGGGGATGCTGGCATGAGTCTGTGGCTGGGGCTGGCGGCGTTGCTGGCCTGGGCGGTGCTGCTGCTGGGCCGCGGCTTCTTCTGGCTGGCGCGGGACGATGATTCGGACGCCGCGGCGCTGCCCGTGCCGGCGGCCTGGCCCGCCGTGGTGGCGGTGGTGCCGGCGCGGGACGAGGCGGCGACCATCGGCGAGACGGTCCGCTCCCTGCTGGCGCAGGATTATCCAGGGGAATTCCGGCTGGTGGTGGTGGATGACCGCTCGACCGACGGGACGGGCGAGGTGGCGCGGGCGGCGGGGGATGAACGGCTGGCCGTGCTCCGCGGCGGGGCGCGCGAGCCGGGGTGGACGGGGAAGCTCTGGGCGCTGGAGCAGGGGGTGCGGTGGGTAGTGGCGGACTCGGCGGCCTCCGTCCGCTCGCCCGGCTCTCCGCCCTTGGCGGCGCCCGCGCCCCCGCCCCGTTGGACGCAGCGCGTCCACCCGCCCGCCAGCGAGGCAGCGGCAGACGCCTCCCTTCCCCGCCCTGCAGGGGAGGGTGGGGGTGGACATGCGGGTGGGGATGGACGGCCGGACGCCGGCTCCGCCGCACCCCCTCCCTACCTCCTCTTCACCGATGCCGATATCCGGCACGCGCCGGACAGCCTGCGCCGCCTGGTGCAGCGCGCCTTGGCCGGGCGCCTGGTCCTCGTCTCCCTGATGGCGAAGCTGCGCTGCGAAAGCCCGGCGGAGCGCTGGCTGATCCCCGCCTTCATCTTCTTCTTCCAGATGCTCTACCCCTTCCGCTGGGCCCGCGACCCTGCCGCCCGCACCGCCGCGGCAGCGGGCGGCTGCGTGCTGCTGGACCGTGCTGCCTTCGCGCGCGCCGGCGGCCTCGCCGGCATCCGCGGCGCGCTGATCGACGATTGCGCCCTGGCGGCCGAGATGAAGCGCCAGGGCCCGATCTGGGTCGGGCTGACGGAGCGGGTCGAGAGCCTCCGCCCCTACGAAACGGTGGGGCCGATCCGCCGCATGGTGGCGCGCACCGCCTATGCCCAGCTCCGTTACAACCCGCTGCTGCTGGCCGGCATGCTGCTGGCCCTGGCGCTGGTCTTCCTGGCGCCGCCGCTGCTGGCGCTGTTCGCCGGCGGCGCGCCGGCGCTGCTGGGGGCCGCCGCCTGGGCCGCCATGGTGCTGGCCTATGCCCCCACGCTGCGCCGTTTCGGACTATCTGCCGCGCGTGGCCTGGCCTTGCCAGGAATCGCCGCCGCCTATATGGCCTTCACCCTGAATTCGGCGCTGGCGGAATGGTGCGGCCGAGGCGGGATGTGGAAGGGCGAGGCGGGACCGCGCGCCGACCGCCCCGCCGGCCCGGGCTGAGTCTCCGCCGGCAGAGAGGACCTGACCGTGTCGCTGACCGAGGGGATGAGGGCGGCCGCCGGGACGCCGCTGGATGCGGCGATCGACCGGGCCACCGCGCATCTGCTGGGCCGCCAGCAGGCCGACGGGCATTGGGTGTTCGAGCTGGAGGCGGATGCCACCATCCCGGCCGAATACGTCATGCTGAAGCGCTTCTTCGGCCGCCACGACAAGGCGCAGGAAGCCCGCATCGGCCGCTATCTGCGCCGTGTCCAGGCGGAACAGGCGGCGCGCTGCGCCGGCGGCTGGCCGCTGTTCCATGGCGGAGCGCTGGATATTTCCTGCTCGGTAAAGGCCTATTTCGCCCTGCGGCTGATCGGCGACCCGGCGGATGCTCCGCACATGCGGCGGGCGCGGGAGGCGATCCTCGCCGCCGGCGGGGCGGAGAAATCCAACGTCTTCACCCGTGCCACCCTGGCGCTGTTCGGCCAGGTGCCCTGGCGCGCCGTGCCGGTGATGCCGCCCGAGATCGCCCTGCTGCCGCGCTGGTTCCCCTTCCACCTGAGCAAGGTCAGCTACTGGGCCCGCACCGTGCTGGTGCCGCTGACCGTGGTGATGGCGCGAAGGCCGCTGCCGGTGGCGCCGATCGGCGTCTCGCTGGGGGAGCTGTTCCGCACGCCGCCGGAGCAGGTGAAACGCTGGCCCGCCGGGCCGCATGCGGCCGAGCCCTGGAAGACCCTCTTCGCCGGGCTGGATGCGGTGCTGCAGCGGGCGCATGGCCTCTTCCCCCGCGCCACCCGCGCCCGCGCCGAGGCCAGGGCCGAAGCCTTCGTCACCGAAAGGCTGAATGGCGAGGACGGGCTCGGCGGCATCTACCCGGCCATGGCGAATGCCATCTGGATGTATCACTGCCTCGGCATCCCGGAGAGCGATCCGCGGGTCGTCACCGCCTGGCAGGCGGTGGAGAAGCTGGTCTGCGACCGGCCCGCCGGCGTTGCCGGCTCAGACGAATCCGGTGAGACTTACGTCCAGCCCTGCCTTTCCCCGGTCTGGGATACCAGCCTCGTCGCCCATGCCCTGCTGGAGACCGGCGCGCCCGAGGCGGCGGCGGCGGCCCGCCGCGGCCTGGACTGGCTGCTGGACCGCCAGGTGACCGATGTGGTCGGGGACTGGACGGAGTCCCGGCCCGGCCTCCGCCCCGGCGGCTGGGCCTTCCAATACGCCAACCCCCACTACCCGGATGTGGACGACACCGCCGCGGTGGTGCTGGCGCTGGACCGCGCCGCCAGGGAATGCGGCGAGGCCGATCCCCGCACCCCGCACGCCGTGGCGCGGGCGACGGAATGGATCCTCGGCATGCAGTCCAAGGGCGGCGGCTGGGGCGCCTTCGACGCCGACAACACCCATCACCACCTGAACTCCATCCCCTTCGCCGACCATGGCGCGCTGCTGGACCCGCCCACCGTCGATGTCTCCGGAAGGTGCCTGGCCATGCTGGCGCAGCTCGGCCACCCGGCCGAGAGCAAGCCGATGCAGGACGCCGTGGGCTACCTGCTGGCGGAGCAGGAGCCGAATGGCGCCTGGTACGGCCGCTGGGGGGTGAACTACGTCTATGGCACCTGGTCCGCGCTGACCGCGCTGAACGCCGCCGGCCTGCCGCACGACCACCCCGCCATGCGCCGGGCGGTGGAATGGCTGGCCCTGGCGCAGAACCCGGATGGCGGCTGGGGCGAGGATGGCGACACCTATCCCCGCCGCGGCGGCACCCGGGCCGATGCCGATCTCCGCATGGGGCCGAGCAGCGCCAGCCAGACCGCCTGGGCGCTGCTGGCCCTGCTGGCCGCCGGCGAATCGGACCACCCGGCGGTGGCCAGGGCCGAGGCCTGGCTGCTGCGCCACCAGGGCATGGATGGCGCCTGGCCGGAGCAGGATTATACCGGCACCGGCTTTCCCCGCGTTTTCTACCTGCGATATCACGGCTATGCGCGGCTCTTCCCGCTCTGGGCGCTGGCCCGGCTGCGCAAGATGCGGCAGAGCAACACGAAGCGCGTGATGCACGGCCTTTGAGCCGCCAGCCCTTCCGATCACCGGCATTGATGCCCTAGTGTGCGGCGCAGCATAACGGGAGGCGCCGCGATGACTCCGTCCGCCATCCTTGCCGTGGTGGGCATGCAGTCCGAAGCCCGGCTGCTGCCGCCGGGCATGCCGGTGGTGGTGAGCGGCGGCGACCCGCTGCGCCTGCCCGCTCTGCTGGAAGCGGCGCCGCGGCATATCCGGGCCGTGCTGAGCTTCGGCATCGCCGGCGGGCTGGACCCGGAATTGCTCTGCGGCGACCTGGTGGTGGCGACCCGGGTGCGCGGCCCGGGCGGAGCCTATGCGGCTCATCTCGGCTGGTCCGCGGCGCTGGCCCGGGCCTGCGGGGCGCGGCTGGGCATGGTGGCCGGGGCGCCGGCGGTGGTAGGGGAGGTGGCGCGGAAGCGCGCCCTGCACGCCGCGACGGGTGCCATGGTGGTGGATCTGGAAACCGAGGCGGCGGCGGCCTTCGCGGCGCGGCGCGGCCTGCCCTTCGCGGCGCTGCGGGCAGTGGCGGATACGGCGGAGGAGGTGCTGCCCGGAGCCGCGGCGGTGGGGCTGACCTCGGATGGCCGGCCGGCGGCGGGGCGCGTGGCGCTGGCGCTGCTGAAGCGACCGCGGGAGCTGCCGGCGCTGCTGACGGTGGCGAAGCGCAGCCGCATGGCGCTGGACGCGCTGGGCGGCGCGGCCAGGCGGGCGGGGCCGGGGCTGGGGCTCGCGGCGTGAAGGAATGGGGGCTCCGCCCCCATACCCCCGGCAGAGGGCGCTGCCCTCTGCACTCCCGCCGGGGCCAGGACCTGGCCCCGGACCCCGGTCCGAGTTTTGGGCCCGACAGTAGAACCTGCCGACTCACGGCGGGGTCGGGGGGAAGCCTTCCCCCAGGCGGAGGTGCAGGGTCGCGGGCACTGCCCGCGACGCCCTCCTGCTGAGGGTTTGGGGGCGAAGCCCCCACCCCTGGTTTCACCTTTGCCTCCCTCGCTGATTTCGCCCCGCCCCGATCTGCACTAGCTTCCGCCGCCATGCGCTATCTCAGCACCCGCGGCGAGGCCGCGCCCCGCGGCTTCGAGGACGTCCTGCTCGCCGGCCTGGCCGAGGATGGCGGGCTGTTCCTGCCCGCCGCCTGGCCGGTCCTCTCCCCCGCCGAATGGCGGGGGCTGCGCGGGCTGCCCTATCCGGAACTGGCCGCAAGGCTGATCCACCCCTTCGTCGGGGAGGAGGCGATGAGCCTCGCCACCCTGCGCGGCATGACAGAGGCCGCCTATTACGGCTTCGGCCACCCCGCCGTGGCGCCGCTGGTCCAGCTCGACCACCGCGCCTTCGCGCTGGAGCTGTTCCACGGCCCGACCTTGGCCTTCAAGGACATGGCGATGCAGCTTCTCGGCCGGCTGTTCGACCATGTGCTGGCGAAGCGCGGGGAGCGGGTGACGATCGTCGGCGCCACCTCCGGCGACACCGGCTCGGCGGCCATCGAGGCCTGCCGGGACCGCGAGGCGATCGACATCGTCATCCTCCACCCGGAGGGCCGCACCAGCGAGGTGCAGCGCCGGCAGATGACCACGGTGCTGGCGCCGAACGTCGCCAACCTCGCCATCCAGGGCAGCTTCGACGACTGCCAGGACCTGGTGAAGGCGATGTTCAACGACGCGCCCTTCCGCCGGGAGATGCAGCTTTCAGCGGTGAATTCCATCAACTGGGCGCGGATCGCGGCGCAGATCCCCTATTACGCCGCCGCCGCCCTGGCGCTCGGCGCCCCGGACCGGCCGGTGGGTTTCAGCGTGCCGACCGGCAATTTCGGCAATGTGCTGGCGGCCTGGGCGGTGCGGCAGATGGGGCTGCCGGTGGAGCGGCTGATCATCGGCAGCAACCGCAACGACATCCTGCACCGCTTCCTGGCGGCGAACGACATGACCATGCGGCCGGTGGAGCCGAGCCTTTCCCCCAGCATGGACATCCAGGTGAGCAGCAATTTCGAGCGCCTGCTGTTCGAGCTGCTGGGCCGCGACGGCGCCGCCACCCGCGCCACCATGGAACGCTTCCGGGCGGAGGGCCGCATGCCCGTGCCGGATGCCGCCTGGCGCAGGGCGGCCGCCCTGTTCCACGGCTTCACTCTGGACGATGCCGGGACGCTGGCGGAAATCCGCCGGCTATGGGAAGGCGCCGGCTACCTGGCGGACCCGCACACTGCCATCGGCACCGCCGCCGCCCGCGCCCTGGCGCCGGCCGACCACGCCATTCCGGTGGTGGTCGCCGCCACCGCCCATCCGGCGAAATTCCCGGATGCTGTGGAACAGGCCACCGGCCACCGCCCGCCCCTGCCCGCCCGACTGGCCGATCTGTACGAGCGCGAGGAGCGGTTCAGCCTGCTGCCCGCCGACCTGGCCCAGGTGGAAGGCTTCGTCCGGGCCCATGCCCGGCGGAATGCCTGAGGCGCGGCGGGCCGTGCTAAGCTTGCCCCGCCATGCCCGATGACCTCTACCGGACCGACATCGTCACCTGGTCCCGCCAGCAGGCGGAGCGCCTCCGCCGGCACGTGGCCGGGGAAAGGGTGAACGACCTCGACTGGGCGCATGTGATCGAGGAGATCGAGGATTTGGGTCTCTCCGAGATCGCCGCCGTCCGGTCGCTGCTGATCCAGGCCATGGTGCATGCGCTGAAGCTGGCGCGCTGGCCCGAAAGCCCGGCCCGCATGCATTGGAGCAGCGAGGCGGCAACCTTCCTGGAACAGGCGCAGGACCGCTACCGGCCCAGCATGGCCCAGCAGATCGAGGTGGAGCGCTGCTTCGCCCGCGCCCGCAGGGCCGTGCTGGCGATCGAGGGTGACACCCCCGCCCACCCTATCCCCGACCGCACCGACCTCACCCTCGCCCAGCTCATGGACGAAGCCGCCGATCTCCGCACCCTGATCGAGACCCTGGGCCGCGGCCCCGCCTGACCCCATATTACCGTTCCGCGGCACCCCCCGCCGCCCCTCCTCACGCACAAGGCTTTTCATGTCCGACGCCGTCCGCCTCACCCGCCTGCCCAATGGCCTCACCGTGGTCTCCGAGGTCATGCCGCGGGTGGAGACCGTCTCCTTCGGCGCCTATGTCGCCACCGGCACCCGCAACGAGACGGCGGCGGAGAACGGCGTCTCTCACTTCCTCGAACACATGGCCTTCAAGGGCACGGAGAAGCGGGACGCCGCCGCCATCGCGCGGGAGATCGAGAATGTCGGCGGCCATCTCAACGCCTACACGGCGCGGGAGAACACCGCCTATTACTGCAAGGTGCTGAAGGAGGACCTCCCCCTCGCCGCCGACATCATCGGCGACATCCTGACGCATTCCACCTTCGCGCCGGAGGAGCTGGAGCGCGAGCGCGGCGTCATCCTGCAGGAGATCGGCCAGGCCAACGACACGCCGGACGACATCGTCTTCGACCATTTCCAGATGACCGCCTATCCGGACCAGCCCATGGGCCGCCCGACCCTCGGCACCGAGGACGTCATCCGCGAGATGCAGCGGGAGACGCTGGTGGAGTACATGCGCCACCATTACGGCCCGGAGCGCATGGTGGTGGCCGCCGCCGGCGCCCTGGACCATGACCACCTGCTGGACCTGGTGCAGAAGCACTTCGCCGACCTGCCCCAGGTCGCCCCCGCCCCGCCGGAGGCCGCCCGCTATGTCGGCGGCGAGTTCCGCGAGGAGCGGGACCTCGACCAGGTGCATATCGTCCTCGGCTTCCCCGCCACCGGCTACAAGGACCGGCTGCACTACCCCTCCCTCCTGCTGAGCACGCTGCTCGGCGGCGGCATGTCCTCCCGGCTGTTCCAGGAGATCCGGGAGAAGCGCGGGCTGGTCTACTCCATCTATTCCTTCGCCCATCCCTTCCGCGACGGCGGCCTGTTCGCCGTCTATGCCGGGACCGGGGAGAAGGAGGCGGAGGAGCTGGTCCCCGTCACCTTGGAGGAGCTGCGCAAGGTGCAGGTGGATGTGACGCAGGAGGAGCTGGACCGCGCCAAGGCGCAATTCCGCGCCTCCCTGCTGATGTCCCTGGAAAGCACCGGCAGCCGGACGGAGCAGTTGGCGCGGCAGATCCAGGTGCATGGCCGCGTCATTCCGGTGGAGGAGACCAAGGCGAAGATCGCCGCCGTCACCATCGAGCAGGTGCAGGAAGCCGCCGCCGCCGCCTTCCGCGGCGCGCCGACCCTGGCGGCGCTGGGCCCGGCCGGCAAGGTGCCGGGCCTGCCGCTGATCATGGAGCGGCTGGCGGCCTGAGGCGATCGGGGGCTCCGCCCCCGACACCCCCGGCAGAGGGCTCTGCCCTCTGCACTCCCGCCGGGGAGGATACTCCTCCCCGGACCCCGGTCTGGGCTTCGGACCCGACGGCTGAACCCGCCGGCCAGGCGGAAAGCGCCTTGAATGCAATGTCCCCGGGGCGGGACATTCTTCATCCGCAGGGGGACGGCTAGAGCGGCTTCACGCTGACTGTGCAGCGCGAAACCGCTCTAGCTTATGGATTGTAGAGCAGATTCACGCCTCCGGGCGATGCCGCCCTCCGGCGATCTGCTCTAGCCGGTGCGCAACTCACGCCGGGGTCCGCGGGGGCAGTCCGCCCCCCGGCGGGGGTTGGCGGCGCTGCCGCCAATGGGCGGAGCCCCCATGCTCTACCCCCTCACCCTCCCCTTCAGCGTTCCGGCCACCAGCAGCGCCCCGGCCAGCGGCCCGCGCAGCGGCGCCGGCAACGCCGCGATGGCCGCCTTCAGCGCCGCCCGCCCCGGCAGCCGCCCCGGGCCCAGCAGCGCCCGGATTTCCTCCACCCCCGCGTAGTCCCGGCGCGCGAAGGCGGTGTCCAGTGCCGCCAGCCGGCGCTTCGCGATATCCGCCCGGATCAGCCCGGCCAGCGGTGCCAGGCTTGGCCGGGTGCGCAGCGCGTAGTCCAGGATGGCGGCATCGCCGAGATTCATCTTCTGCACGTCGCCGGAGAAATTCCCCGCATGCTTGCGCACCGCGACCGTCGGCTGCAGGGAGATGCCGATCGGCGGCTGTTCCGCCAGCAGCAGCGTGGTGGCGAAATCCATGCTCATCACCCGCCCCACCACCTCGTCCCAGCCGCCCAGGGCGCGGAACCGCGCCGCCTGCACCATGGTGGCGGAGGGGAAGAAGGGCGTGAAACCCACCATGCGCGCCACGATGGCTTGCCGGAACAGGCCGAAGCCGGGCTCCGGCCGCTCCATCCCCTCCCAGTAGCCCGGCGGGGCGGTGGCGAATTTATCCCCCTCCTCCAGCCCCCCTTCGCGCAGGATGCGGAAATTGCCGAAGGCGGCGGTCACCCCCGGCTCCAGCAGGAACAGCCGGCCGAGCCGCGCCAGATGGTCCGGCAGCCAGAGATCGTCGCTGTCGCAGAAGGCGACCAGCTCGCCCCGGGCGCGGCGCAGCCCGGTGTTCATCGCCACGTGCTGGCCGGAATTCGGGATGCCGAACCAGGTGATCCGCGGGCCGAAGCTTTCCAGCACCGCCTGGGTGCCGTCGGTGGAGCCGTCATCGACGACGATCACCTCTGCCGGCGGCTGCGACTGGCCGAGGACGCTCTCCAGCGTTTCGCCGATCAGCGCCGCGCGGTTGTAGCTGGGGATGACGACGCTGATGGCGGGCGGCATGGGCCGGGGCTCCCTCGCTCAGGCGCCGCGGCGGGCCGGGCCGCCGCCGATCCGCCGCCGCCGCACCATTCCGTCCTGCCGCATGCCGAATCCCGCCTCGCCCGCCGCCGCCCGCCCTGCCCCGGGCCGGACGGGCGCGCGACCAAGCCTCGCTCCGGCTTTTCCGCCCTGGCTGCGCCGGGCGCGCCAGATTAGAGCAGCCGCGGCCTGGCGGGAACGGCGATCGTTCCGGTCAGGCGGAGGCCGTTCCGGTCATAAAATTCCACAGCAGGTGCATGCTCTAGCCGCGCCCTTCGCCCAGGGCTAGAAGCCCTGTACCGCGAGCCGAACGAAGGCCGCAGCCGGGGCCCCACCGGCCCGGGGCCCGCCCGCCACCACCTTCCCGCCTGCCGGCCAGGCAGGCGACCAGCCGAGGAGAGGACGCGCGTGCCGAGCGGAACTTCCCTGGCGGAAGCCGCCACCCTCCCGGCCCAGGCCGAGGCCGTCCCGCGCCGGCTGCGAGTGCTGCACCTCTATCGCCGCTTCCACCCGGACTATACCGGGGACGGCATCTACTTCATGCGCCTCATCCCGCTGCTGCGGGCGCTGGGCAGCGAGCATGCGGTCCTCGCCTACGAGACCCGGCCGGCGGACGGGGCTGCCAGCGCGCTGCACCAGGGCGTCCCGGTCCACTACCTCGGCGCCCGGCCGGACCGGCGGGGCTGGCTGGCGCTGATGCGCTGGCTGCTGCTCCATCTCCGGCACTACGAGGTGCTGCACCTCCATTCCCATGTGGACCGCCACTGCGCCGCCTATCTGCTCGCCCGCCTGCTCGGCGTCCGGGTCATCTTCTCCTGCACGCTGAACGACAGCCCGACCGAGCTGCTGGAACAGTACCGCCCGCGCAACCGCGGGGTGATCCGCCTGCTGCTGCACGCCATCAGCGCCTATGTCGTCATCAGCCCGCAGCTCCTCCGCCGGGCGCTGGAGACCACGGGGCCGGCACGGCTGCGCTTCATCCCCCAGGGGGTGCAGCCCGGCCCGCGCCGCCGCCCCGGGGACCGGCTGGCGGCGCGCCAGGCCCTCGGCCTCGCGCCGGGGGACACGCTGCTGCTCAATGTCGGCTCCGTCTCCCGCCGCAAGAATATCGGCTTCCTGGTGGAGGCGCTGGCCGGCATCCCCGATCCCCGGGTCCGCCTCCTCGTCGTCGGCCCGGCGCTGGAGCCCGACTACTCGGCGGAGCTGGCGGCGGCGATCGCCGCGCATGGGCTGGGCGAGCGGGTGGTGCTGGCCGGCTTCCAGGCCGATCCGCGGCCCTGGTACCTGGCGGCCGACCTCTTCGTCTTCGCCTCCACCTCCGAGGGCTTCGGCAATGTCTTCCTGGAGGCGATGGACAGGAGCCTGCCCATCGTCACCTGCTTCCTGCCCGGCATCACCGATTTCATCATCGACCACGGCCGCACCGGCTTCCTCGCCGCGACGCAGGGGCAATTCGTCGCGGCGGTCGAGCGGCTGCGGGCCGACCCGGCGCTGGCCGCGCGCATCGGGGAGGCGGGGCGGGATTTCGTCGAGCGCAACCTGGACATGGCGCAGCTCGCCGCCCGCTACGCCGCGCTGTACCGGGACCCGGCCCAGGACCCGGCTGGGGCCGCAGCGCCGCCGCCCATCCCGGAGCTGCCGGTGCGGTTCAGCGGCGGGCTGGCCGCCGGCCCCGCCGCCATCGGCCTCAGGGAGGTGGACACGCCCCGCGACTGGCGCCCGCTGCTGCAGGTGGTGATCGACACCGAGGCGGATTTCGACTGGGACCGCGGCATCGCGACGGATACCGGCCGCGTCGTCTCCATCTCCGGCATCGAGGAAAGCTTCCCGCTCTTCGAACGGCTCGGCCTGCGCCCGACCCTGGTCATCGACCACCCGGTGGCGACGCATGCGGAGGGCGGGCGCATCGTCCGAAAGCTGGCGGCAGCGGGCTGCGAGGTGGGGGTGCACCTGCATAGCTGGACCACGCCGCCCATCGTCGAGCCGAAGGATGATTGGCACTCCTTCTCCGGCAATATCGGCGCCTGGCTGGAACGGCGGAAGCTGGAGACCCTGACCTGCCGCGTCGCCGAGCTGACCGGCCAGGCGCCGCGGATCTTCAAGGCCGGGCGCTACGGGCTCGGCGCCAATACCGTGGCGGCGCTGGAGGCGCTGGGCTTCGAGATCGATCTCAGCATCTGCCCCTGGTACGACTACTCCGCGCTCGGCGGGCCGGATTTCACCCGCTTCACCGCCCGGCCCGGCTGGTTCGGCAGCGGCGGCCGGATGCTTTCCCTGCCCACCACCGCGGCGCCGCTCGGCTGGCTGCATGGCCAGGCGGGGCGGGTGGCGCCGCTGCTGCGCAGCCGCCCCGGCAAGCGGCTGGGGCTGGACCGGCTGGCGGCCCGCGCCAACGCCTTCTACCCCATGCGCCTCTCGCCGGAGGGCGCCGAGCTGGCCCAGATGCGGCGCGTGGCGCGGCAGCTGCACGCGGGGGGGCTCCGGGTCTTCACCCTCAGCCTGCACAGCCCGACGCTGCAGGTGGGCAATACGCCCTATGTCCGCTCTGCGGCCGATCTCCGCGCCGTGCTCGGGCGGATCGAGGGGTTCTGCCGCTTCTTCCGGGAGGAGCTGGGCGGCGAGTTCACCACCCCTTCGGCGCTGCTGGCGAAGCTGCGCGCCCTGCGGGACGGGCCGGCGTGATGGCGGCGGAGAGGCTGCGGCTGCTGACCTTCAGCACGCTCTACCCCAACCCGGCACAGCCCAATCACGGCGTCTTCGTCGAGAACCGGCTGCGCCACCTGCTGGCCTCCGGGCAGGCGGAGAGCACGGTGCTGGCGCCGGTGCCCTGGTTCCCCGGGCATTGGCCGGCGGGCCGCGCGGTGCCGGCGGAGCGGGTGGGGCATGGCATCCGCGTGCTGCATCCGCGCTTCCTGGGGCCGCCCGGCATCGGGCTGTGGGCGAATGTCTGGACCCTGCACCGCGCCGCCCGGGCCGTGCTGCGGCGATTGCTGGCGGAAGGGCTGCGGCCGCAGGCGATCGACGCGCATTACCTCTACCCGGATGGCGTCGCGGCGGTGTGGCTGGGGCAGGAATTCGGCCTGCCGGTGGTCATCACCGGCCGCGGCTCGGACACCAGCCAATTGCCGAATTACCGCATACCGGGGCGGCTGATCCGGCAGGCCATCGCCGGCAGCGCGGCGCTGATCGCGGTGAGCGCGGCGCTGAAGGAGGGGCTGGTGGCGCTCGGCGCGCCGCCGGAGAAGGTGACGGTGCTGCGCAACGGCGTAGATCTGGCGCTGTTCCGCCCGCCGGCGGACCGTGCCGCGGCGCGGGCGGCGCTGGGGCTGGAGGGGCCGACGCTGCTCTCGGTGGGGCTGCTGATTCCGCGCAAGGGCCATCGCCTGATCATCGAGGCGCTGCGGGGGCTGCCGGAACACCGGCTGCTCATCGCCGGCGAGGGGCCGGAGCGCGGGGCGCTGGAGGCGCAGATCGCCCGGCTCGGCCTGGGCGGGCGGGTGCGGCTGCTGGGCGCCCGGCCGCATGCGGAGCTGCCGGCGCTGTACGGCGCGGCGGATGCGCTGGTGCTGGCCTCCGCGCGGGAGGGCTGGGCGAATGTGCTGCTGGAGGCGATGGCCTGCGGCACGCCCGCCATCGCCAGCCCCGCCTGGGGCAGCCGGGAGGCGATCGCGGCGCCGGAAGCAGGGCTGGTGCTGGCGGACGATTCGCCGGGCAGCATCGCCGCGGGGGTGCGGGCGCTGTTCGCCGCGCCGCCCTGCCGGGCGGCGACGCGGGCCTATGCCGAGGGGTTCGGGTGGGAGGCGACCACGGAGGGGCAATTGGCGCTGTTCCGGCGGGTTTTGAGGGAGGGCTCTGCCCTCCCTCAAGCTCCCACCCGCAAAGGGCCGAAGGGCCCTTGTGTCTTGTGAGTATGGTTAGGATGGGGCTTTGAACCCTTGAGTTTTGCGCCTCGACCGACGGGTCCGAGGCTCATGGTTTCCAAAGGCCCTTCGGCCTTTGGCGGGTGGAGCTCGAGGAGGGCAGAGCCCTCCTCGAACGGCCGAAGGAGCGCCCGATGCCCATAACCCGCCGCCACCTCCCGCTCCTCGCCAGCGCGCTCAGCCTGCCCGCCCAGGCCCAGGCCGCCACAGTCCGCCAGGTGGCGATGCCCTGCCCCAGCCGCCCCGGCGAGTTCCTCGGCATGGTGCTGGAGGGCAATGGCACCACCGCCGGGACCGCCCTGGTCTTCGGCCAGGCCTTCCGTCCCGGCGACCTGCCGCGGGACCGCGCCATCCATGCCCGCACCACCGCCGGCCAGGCCCTGCGCGCCCAGGCGGATGTGAAGACCCGGCACCCGGACGGCTCCGCCCGCTTCGCCGTGCTGAGCCTCGCCGCCCCGCCGCTTCGCCGCGGGGAGAAGCTCGGCGTCGTGCTTGCCGCCCGGCCGCCTGAGGCAGCACCCGCCCTCGACCTCGCCCGCCTCGCCGCGCCGCGCCGGCCGCTGGTGGAGATCGCCCCGCCCCAGGGGGCGCCCTGGCAGGCCGACCTCGCCGCCCTGCTGGCCGGGCTGCGCGGCGGCCCTGCGATATGGCAGGCCGGGCCGCTCGCCGCCCAGGCGCGCATCGCCGCCTGGGTGCCGCCCGCCGCCTGCGGCGGCGCCACCTCCCTGCGCCTGGTCGTGGACCTCGCCGCCCGGGCGGATGGCAGCCTGTGGCTGGATGTCTGGCTGCGCAACGACGCCACCATGCGGCCGGGCGGCGGCGATGCCGCCTATTCCCTGCGGGTGCTGGTGGATGGCCGGGAGGCGCTGCGGGCAGAAGGGCTGCGGCACCGGCTCTACACCGCCTGGGGCCGCCAGCTCCGGGTGCTGGCCGGGGCGTCGGCGCCGGCGCCGCCCTACCCCCGCCAGGATGCCGGCTACCTGGCGGAGGCCGGCGCCATCGCCCGCTACGACCTCTCCCTCGGGGTGGAGGAGGCGGTGCTGAGCCGCTACGCCGCCCTGCTCGCCGCCCCGGACTGGGCGCCGCCCTTCGGCAGCCGGGGCATCGCCCAGCGGATGGGCGCCACCGGGAACCGGCCGGATATCGGCCCCACCACGGAATACCAGGCGGCCTGGCTCATCTCCGGCGACCGCCGGGCCGCCGCGGTCTCGATCGGCCAGGCGGAGGCGGCGGGCAGCATCCCCTGGCACCATTGGGACCCGGAGGGCGGGGCGGATGGCCAGGGCGGCTGGCTGGAGCAGCGGCGCTGGCCGCGCCTCTGGACCGATCCCCGCGGCGGCCGCCCGCCCGGCGGGCTGCTGCAGCCCGTGCCCGCGGATACCGGCTGGCAGACCGATGCGGCACACCAGCCCGCCCTGGGCTTCATCCCCTTCCTGCTGACCGGGCGGCGCAGCGCGCTGGATGCACTGCAGGCCCAGGCGGCGTGGAACGTCATCGGCATCTGGCCCGGTGCCCGCCGGGCCCCGGGCGATCCGGGCGACGGCGCCATCATCCTGCAGAACCGCCAGGTGCGCGGCGCCGCCTGGGGAATGCGGGAGCTGGACCAGGCTGCCTGGATCGCCCCGGAGGACGACCCCCAGCAGGGCTATTTCCGCTGGCTGGCCGACCGCAATTGGGCCTGGCTGCGGGCCCGGCTGCCGGCCCTGACGGCCGAGCAGGGCGAGGCGCATGGCCGGCTGCCCGGGGAATATGGCGCGCCGGGCAACATGGCGCCCTGGCAACAGGACTACTTCACCACCTCCGCCGCGGCGGCGGCGCGCCGCGGCAACCCGGATGCGCTGGCCGTGCTGCGCTGGATGGAGAATTTCCTCGCCGGCCGGTTCCTCGCCGCCGGGCAAGGCTTCCCGCCGCATGACGGGGTTGCCTACAACCTCGCCGACAGCAGCCTCGGCCCCGGTGCCCGGGCGCTGCGGAGCTGGGCGGAGATCGGCGAGGCGAGCCGGGCCCGCGGCCTCTCCAATGGCGAGGGCTGGCGGCAGAGCGAGGGCTATTACGGCCGGCTCGGCCTGGCGAGCCTGGCCCTGTTGATGGAGACGCTCGGCTCCGCCCGGGCGGCGGCGGCCTATGCCTGGCTGAAAGCGGCCGGGGCGCCCTTCACCGATGCCACGGCCTTCGCCCGCACGCCGACGCTCAGCATCGTCCCGCGCGGGCAGCCGCTATCGCCGCGGGACGTGCCGCGCTGCGAAGGGTGATGGGCGCCGCCGCGGCGGCGCCGGCTGCCGGAAACGGTCGGGGCTTGCCCGCTGGACGCCTGCGTCCAACCCCCGGCCGGGATGGGCCGGTCCCGGGCCACGGCAGGAGTCCCGGCCCCGGTTGAACCTGCAGCCCGGTTCAGAGCGCGGGGGCGGAGCTCGAAGGCAGCGTCTGGAGCAATATCCGATCAGGTGGGATCACCTGATCGGAGGCTGCTCTAGTGTCCCGCTTCCGAAGTCCTGCGGACTTCGTTCTCGGGCCACTAGAGCGGGATCGGTTGAGCTGCGCTCACCCGCCCCGCTCTAGCTCTTTGTTCGGTCGCGTGATTCAGGGTTTCGGTCGATTCGACTTCAGCCGATCACGCTCTAGCTTTTGTTTTCAGTGGCCTGCTTGTCCGCTGCGTTCGCTGGAAATCCAGCGAACTTCGCGGGCAGGACACTAGAGCGTCTTCAGGCTGACTGCGCAGCGTGAAGACGCTCAATCTTATTGATGGCAGAGCAGATTCACGCCTCCGGGCGATTCCGCCCTCCGGCGATCTGCTCTAGCTCGGCCGCAGCCCGGCGCGCTCCGCCGCCGCGCGGGTCCACGCCGATTCCCGCACCAGGAAGGCGGCGAAGCCGGCCGGCGTCGCTTCCTCGCGGCTGGCCATGATGCTGCCCATCTCCTCGAAGCGCTTGCGCGTCGGCGGGTCCGCCACCGCCGCCGCCATGGCGTCGGCCAGCTTGGCCAGGATGTCGGGCGGCGTGCCCGTCGGCACCACCAGGCCCAGGAAGGCAGCGGCGCGGAAGCCGCGCACCCCCTGCTCCTCCATGGTGGGGATATCCGGTGCCACCGGCAGCCGCTCGGCGGAGCCGGCGCCGAGGATGCGGATCGCCCCCTCCCGGTGCAGCGGCAGGGCGGTGGAGATCTCGGTCATCCCGGCCTCCAGATTGCCCGCCACCAGGTCGGGCGCCATGGCGCCGCCGCTGCCATAGGGCACGTGCTGCAGCCCGGCGCCGGTCATGGCGTTGAAGGTCTCGATCGCCAGATGCGCCGTGCTGCCGGTGCCGGAGGAGCCGCAGGCGATCTGCCCCGGCTTCGCCTTGGCCAGCGCCAGCAGTTCCGCCAGATTCTGCGCCGGCACCGCCTTGTGCACCGCCAGCACGTTGGGCGTGCGCACGGCGAGGCCGAGCGGGGCGAAATCCCGCACCGGGTCATAGCCGAGATTGGCCTGGATGACGGGGTTCACCGCCAGCGGCCCGTTGCTGCCGAGCAGCAGGGAATAGCCGTCCGGCTTGGCCCGGGCGAAGGCGGTGGCGGCGACATTGCCGGCGGCGCCGGCGCGGTTCTCCACCACCACCGGCTGGCCCAGCACCTCGGAAAGCTTGGGGGCCAGCACCCGCCCTACCGTATCGGCATTGCCGCCCGGGGCGAAGGGCACGACGAGGCGGACGGGTCGGTCCGGGAAGCCGGCGGCGCGGGCCGGGTTAGGCAAGGTGAGCGCAGGCAAGGTGAGGGCGGGCAAGGTGAGGGCGGGCAAGGTGAGGGCGGGCAAGGTGAGGGCGGGCAAGGCAAGCAGCAGGCGGCGGGGCAAAGTCACAGCATTTCCTCCATCTGCCGGCGAAGATGCGGCAGGGGCCGCCCGGGCTCAAGGCGCCAGCGCCGCGGCGGCCGGGCGGGCCGTCGCAGGACGGCCCCGCGACGGCCGGACGCGACGCCGTGCCGCAAGACGCGCCTGATGCGCGCCCTCCCGGGCTCGCCGCATCAAACCCTGGAATGCCTTTGGAAAACGTGAATCGGGTGGGGGATATGGGGCCGTTCGGTCCAGGCTGGGGTGGCGCAGTCGGGGGTGACACGGCCCGAGTTCCGTGGCCCGGCTTGGCGCGGCCAGGGCGCCACGGCCGGGGCAGCACAGCCGGTGCTGACGCGGCCGGGGAGCACGGTTGCAAGTGGCACGACCACCGGTCGCACAGCCGGAGGTCACGCGGCCAGGGGTCCACGGCTGGCAGTGGCAGGAACATGCCGCGGCCTTGGGGGCGCCACGGCCGGGGCAGCACAGCCGGTGCTGACGCGGCCGGGGAGCACGGTTGCAAGTGGCACGACCACCGGTCGCACAGCCGGAGGTCACGCGGCCAGGCGGCCACGGCTGGCAGTGGCAGGGACATGCCGCGGCCTTGGGGGTGCCACGGCCAGGGCAGCACGGCCGGAGCTGACGCGGCCGGGGAGCACGGTTGCAAGTGGCACGACCACCGGTCGCACAGCCGGAGGTCACGCGGCCAGGGGTCCACGGCTGGCAGTGGCAGGGACATGCCGCGGCCTTGGGGGTGCCACGGCCAGGGCAGCACGGCCGGAGCTGACGCGGCCGGGGTCCCGTGACCAGGAGCCGTCACGCCGCCGGCCGCAGCCTATCCCCCGCCGCCCTGCTCCAGGCACAGCAGCAGGCGCGGCGGCGCGCCCGCGGCGTGGCCGGCATTGGCGGCGGGCTGGCCCGGGCAGGCGGGGCCTTTCAGCGCCCAGACGGTGCCGCGCGGCAGGCGCCGCACCGCGCCGGGGCCGCCGGCCTCCGGCGGCAGGCGCGCCGCCAGGCCGGGCCCGGCATAGGCGGCGAGCAGCCGGCAGCCCGCCGGCTGCACCGGCCAGCGCGGCGCGGCGCCGCCCGCCAGCGCCGCCAGGTGCAGCACGCCCTCGCCACCGCCCACCGCCATGGCGAAGAAGGCGCCGAGCACGGCGCAATTCGCCAGCAGATCGGGCGGCGCCGGCGCCGGCAGCAGCGGTGCCAGCATGGCCGCCGCGCCATTGCCGGCGAAGCGGCAGCTTCGGTGGAAGGGGCCGGCGGCCAGCAGCGCAGCCAGCAGGGGGGCGGTGACACCGGCCAGCCCGCCCGGCAGCGGGCGGTGCCAGAGCACCGCCGCAACCTCCGGCCGGCCGAGCTGCATCACCACCGCCGGCAGCGCGGCCGAGAGCAGCACGCCCTCGGGCGCCTCCCCCACCGGGGGCCTGTAGCTTTCGATCAGGAGCATCAGCCCGCCGGGCCGGCCTCCACGGCCTCGGCTTTCGCCGCGCCGGGCTTCGCAGCCTCGGCCCGGCCCGCCCGCCTTTCCGCCCGCGCCGCAAAGGGGGCGACGAGATCGGCGATATGGCCGATCTCGGTGGGCCGCAGCCCGTCCAGCGCCGCGGGCGCGCGGCCGCCGCGCGCCAGGCGCCGCGGCAGGGTGGCGGCGGTGAAGCCCAGCTTCTGCGCCTCGCGCAGCCGCGCCTCCGCCTGGCTCACCTGGCGGATTTCGCCGGACAGGCCGACCTCGCCGAAATAGACCATGCCCGGGTCCGTCGGCCGGTCGGTGGCGGCGGAGACCAGCGCGGCGGCAACCGCCAGATCGGCCGCCGGCTCGGCGATGCGCAAGCCGCCGGCGATGTTGAGATAGACGTCGTTCATGCCGAGCGTCATGCCGCAGCGCGCCTCCAGCACCGCCATCAGCATGGCGAGCCGCCCGGAATCCCAGCCCACCACCTGGCGGCGCGGGGAGCCGCCGGCGGAGGGCGCCAGCAGCGCCTGCACCTCCACCAGCACCGGCCTTGTGCCCTCGATGCCGGCGAAGACGGCGCTGCCGGCGACATTGCCGCGGCGCTCGGCGAGGAACAGGGCGGAGGGGTTCAGCACCTCCACCAGCCCGCGCTCCGTCATCTCGAAGACGCCGATCTCGTCGGTCGCGCCGAAGCGGTTCTTCACCGCGCGCAGGATGCGGAATTGGTGGCCGCGATCGCCTTCGAAATAGAGCGTGGCATCCACCATGTGCTCCAGCACCCGCGGGCCGGCGAGCGTGCCTTCCTTCGTCACATGCCCGACCAGGACAAGCGCGAAGCCACGCGACTTGGCCAGCCGGATCAGCTCGGCCGCGCAGGTGCGGACCTGGGCGACGGTGCCGGGGGCGCTGTCCAGCGCGTCCAGCCACAGGGTCTGGATGGAATCGATGATGACGAGGGCGGCCTCGCGCTCCTGCTCCAGGCTCGCCACGATGTCGCGCAGCGCCGTCGCGGCGGCGAGCGCCAGGGGGGCGGTCTCCAGGCCAAGGCGGCGGGCGCGCAGCCGCACCTGCTCCACCGCCTCCTCGCCCGAGATGTAGAGGGTGCGGCGGCCGGCCGTCGCGATGCGCGCCGCGGCCTGCAGCAGGATGGTGGATTTGCCGATGCCGGGATCGCCGCCGACCAGCACGGCGGAGGCGGGGACGATGCCGCCGCCCAGCACCCGGTCCAGCTCCGCGAGCTCGGTCGGGATGCGGGCGGGGGGCGGCGCCTCGCCCTGCAGGCCGACGAATTCCACCCGGCGCCCCCCGCCGGCGCGGGCGGCGGGGCCGGGGCCGCGCGGGGTTTCGACGGCTTCTTCGGAGAGGGTGTTCCACTCGCCGCAGCCATCGCAGCGGCCCTGCCATTTCGGGAAGACGGCGCCGCAGGCCTGGCAGACGTAACGGGTGCGGTCCTTGGCCAAGGCGGTCCCCCATGGACGAAAGGCGAACATCCCGGGTGTAGCGCAACGCCGCCGCCTTGTCCCGCGCCTTCGGCCCCCAGCGCCTGCACCTCCGCCCGGGGGGGACAACCCCCGACCCCGGCCTGAGTTCAGGCGGCTATCTGCTGCTCCAGCGTCGGCGCCACATCCATCAGGGTGACGCGGCGCATGTCGCGCGGATAGGTGTGGTCCTCATAGGGGCGGGCGCGGTGCATGGTGCTGCGGTTGTCCCACATCACAATGTCCCATTGCCGCCAGCGATGCGTGTAGACGAAGTGGCGCTGGGTCGCGAATTCCTCGAGCTGGCGGATCAGCGCCATCGCCTCCGGCACCGGCCAGCCATGGATGCGGCCGATATGGGAGGACAGATAGAGCGAGTGGCGCTGCGAGCGCGGATGCCAGCGCACCAGGCGCTGCGGCACCGGGGCGAAGTCGCGCCGCTCCTGCTCGGTATAGTCGGTGAAGCCAAGCTTGCCGCGGGAAAAGATCAGGCTGTGATCGGTGACCATGTCGCGCAGCTTCGCCTGCATCTTCGCCGGCAGCGCATCCCAGGCGGCGCGCATATCGGCGAATTCGGTCTCGCCGCCCTCGGGCGGGATGACCCTGGCATGCAGCATGGAATACTTGGCCGGCGTCGCCTTGAAGCTGCTGTCCGAGTGCCAGAGCTGGTTGCCGAGGTTGAACATGCGGCGGCGGTCATCCGCGCCCAGCAGCTTGCCATCCAGGTCGATGTTGGAGATGTCCGCCATCTGGTTGTGCTTGAGGCGCTGCTTGTGGACATCGACCACGCCGCGGGTCTGTTCCAGCGGGCCCAGCGCCTGGCCGAACGCCATCTGCTGCTCGTCCTCGATCTGCTGGTCGCGGAAGACGAGGACGGCGTAGCGGTCCATCGCCTGGTGGATCTCCTCGCAGAGTTCCGGCCCCGGCGTGGTGCGCAGGTCGATCCCTCGCACCTCGGCAACGAAAAGCGGATGCAGCGGCGTCAGGTGCAGCGTCATGTCCGTTCCTCCCGGAGGAAGTGTAAGGCTGCGGGCCGGGCGGGGGTCAAGCGCCAGGGATCCCCAGCCCGGCCCCAGGGGCGTCAGCCCTTGCGCAGGTTGGTGAAGACCGGGGCGCCGTCCAGCATGCCGGTCAGGGTGCGGCGATAGGCCACCGGCTGGATGAACTGGCCCAGCGGCACATAAGGCACGTCCTGCCAGAGCTGGAGCTGCAGCTTCTCCGCCGCCGCCTTCTGCGTCGCCAGGTCGGGGGCGGCGAAGAATTCGGCGCGCAGCGCCTCCAGCTTCGGGCTGGTCAGCCAGCCGGGGGAGCCGCCGGCCACCCCGCCGCCGCGCAGCATGCCATGGGTCGCCGGCGTCATCATGTCGAGCCCGCCGACATAGGTGCAGTAGCAGCTCCAGCCGCCGCGCTCGACCGGCTCCTTGCTCGTCGTCCGGGCGTTGAGCGTGCCCCAATCGGCCGAGACGTAATCGACATTGAGGCCGAGCCGCACCAGCACGTCGCGCGTCACCTCGCAGACCGCGGTGATGCGCGGCACCTCGGCCGCGGCCAGCATCACCACGCGCTCCCCCTTGTAGCCGGCATCCAGCACGGCCTGCTTCAGCCTGGCGAAATCCGGCTTCGGGCGCGCCAAGCCGGCCTCGCTCGCCAGGGGGGAGCCGGGGGTGTAGGCGCCGACATGCGGGTTCATGTTGGCGCGCTCGCCGCCCACCACGGCGGTCATGCAATCCTGCTGGTCGATCGCGGCCAGCACGACGCGGCGGAGCGCGACATTGTCGAAGGGCGGCTGGATGTGGTTGAATCGGAACTGCCCGACATAGCCAGTGCGGTCCTTCACCTCGACCACGATGTCGCGGTTGCGGCGCAGCAGCGGCACCAGATCCATCAGCGGCTGCTCCACCCAATCCACCTCCCCGGCCTGCAGGGCAGAGGCGGCGGCGGCGGGGTCCGGCATCACGTTGAAGACGATGCGGTCCAGATAGGCGAGGCGCGGCCCGGCGGTGAAGCTCGGCTCGCCCTCCTCGCGCGGCTGGTAGGCGGCGAATTTCTCGAAGACCGCGCGGGCGCCGGGCACGCGCTCCGAGTCCAGGTAGCGGAAGGGGCCGCTGCCGATGGTCTCCGGCATGCGGGTATAGGCATCGGTCTTCGCCAGCCGTTCCGGCACCATCACCGGCACCAGGGAGGAAGCGCGGCCGAGCGCGTCCGGCAGCATGGGGAAGGGGCGCTTCAGGCGGAACTGGATGGTGCGGTCATCCGGCGCCGAAAGCTCCTCGGTCGCGGCGAGGAGCTGCTGGCCGAAGGCGTCCCGCCTGCCCCAGCGGTTGATGGAGGCGACGCAGTCCCGCGCCAGCACCTTCTCGCCATCGTGGAAGCGCAGGCCGTCGCGCAGCGTCAGCTTCCACAGCCTGCCGTCATTCTCCACCACATGGCCGGCGACCATCTGCGGCCGGGTGACGAGGCTGGCATCGGTGCCGTAGAGCGTGTCGAACACCGCGAGCGCCGAGGTGCGGGTGGCGTAGGTGCTGCTCCAGATCGGGTCGGTGACCGCGACATCGGCATAGGGGACGAAGTTCAGCACCTTGGCGCCCCCAGGGGCGCCCTGGGCGGCGGCGAGGCGCGGGGCGGCGAAGGCGAGGGCGGCGGTCTGCAGCAATTGGCGTCGACGCATCGGCAATGCTCCCGGCAGGCAGGGCTGTGGTCCTGGCGGCCCGGGTCCGGCTGGCCCGGGGTGATTGGCCGCGGTGAGAGGCGCTCCGGCATTTAAGCAATTATCGTGCCGAAATCCTGCCCAGCCAGGGAAGATAGGGGCGCGGCCGGTTCGTCGTCGCGCAGTGTGGCCATGCCAGGGCGCGGCTGATCTGAGGGTGGGCTCTGCCCTCCTCGTTGGGTGCAGTGCGCCCGACCCCTCCCGCAAAGGGCCGCAAGGCCCTTCGAACCCTTGAGTTTACAGGTTGAACTGTCGGGTCCGAACTCAAGGTTTCCAAAGGCCCTTCGGCCTTTGGCGGGTGGAGTTCGAGGAGGGCAGAGCCCTCCTCGACCCTAAGCCCGGTAGTACCGCCTCGCCCGCCGCTCCGCCTCCCGCGCCGCCGCTTCCGGCGTCGCCTGGCCCGACGCCACGGAGGAGCACATCTGCACCAGCACGTAATCCGCCGCGACGGCGCCGGAGGCCTGGGTGATCGGCCCCTTATACCCGCTCCAGTACTTATGATTCATCGCGTCCCGGAACAGCACCAGCTTGGGGTCGGAGCGCCAGACCTCGCTCTGCCGGTAGGCGTCCAGCGGCTGCGACCAGTAGCCCAGGCTGCCGGTCAGCCAGGGGTCGTACTGCTCCGCCTCCAGCATGAAGCGGATGAACTCCTTCGCCGCGTTGGGGTAGCGCACATGGCGGAACACCATGGCGTTCAGCACGGTCGCCGATTGCGGCGGGCCGTCCGCCACGCCGCGCGGCAGCGGCGCGTGCTCGGTGTCGTCGGCGATGGGCTTGGTGCGCGGATCGTTCTTCAGCGCGTAGTAGAGCGACACGCCATTGGCGGTGAGCGACACTTCCTGCGAGGCATAGGCGCGGTTGTTCGAGGGATCGAGCCAGGAGAGCGTGCCGGGCGCAAAATTCGGATACAGCTCCCGCAGATAGTTCAGCGCGGTGATGGTCTCGCGGCTGTTGATGGCGATCTTCCCCGCCTCGTCGGTCAGCGCCGCGCCATGCGACCAGAGCAGCCAGTTCGCGAAACCGTTGCCGTCGCCCACGGCATTGCCCAGGGCGAAGCCGGCCGGCTTGCCGATGCGCTTCAGCCCCTGGCAGAGGCGGAGGAAGCCGGCATGGTCCTCCGGCACCTTCTCGAACCCGGCCTCCCGCACCGCGGAGGCGCGGTAGACGATGGGCCCGGTGCCGCCGCCGAAGGGAATGCCCAGCCAGCGCGTGCCGCCATGCTGCATGCCGTATTTGCGTGCGAGGAAGGACCAGCCGCCATAGCGCTCACCCAGATAGGCGGCGAGTTCCGTCAGATCGTGCAGCTTCTCGACATAGAGATGCGGGTCGTCGGCCCAGCCGATGACGACATCCGGCCCGCTGCCGGTATTGGCGATGACGGCGGTTTGCGGCCTTATATCCTCCCAGCCGACGAAATCGACGCGCACCGGCACGCCATGCGCTTCGCTGAAGCGGGCGCAATTCTCGCGGAAGATGATCTCGTCGGCATCGACGAAGCGGGCGGGGCGGATGACGCGCAGCGCGGCGTTCGGCTCGATGGGCTGGCGGGGCGGCGGGATGTCGGCGCGGGGGATGGCGCTGCCATCGGGCCGGGGCTGGGCGTGGGTGCCGGCGGCAAGGCTCGCGGCGCCGAGGGCGAGGGCCGCCCTGCGGGTAACATGTTGCATCTTTGTTCCTCCCTGGCTTGCGCGTGGCCAGGGCGGCGCCCGGGAGCGCGCCCCGGCATCGGGGAGGATGCGCGCGGCCGCGGGTGGAATGCGAGGAAAACCGGCGCGGGTGGCGCTACCGGCGCAACTCCATCTGGATCGGCCCCTCCCGCTCCCCATTGGCGAATTGGTCCACCATCGCATTGCCGGTGTGGCCGAGGCTCCTTGCCTCGCCCGTCCAGACGATCCGCCCCTTGTGGATCATCGCCGCGCTGTCGCCGATGCGCCGCGCGCTCGCCATGTCGTGGGTGATGGAGATCGCCGTCGCGCCCAGCCGCTTCACGCAATCGACGATCAGCCCGTCGATCACCGCGCCCATGATGGGGTCCAGCCCCGTCGTCGGCTCGTCGAAGAAGATGATGTCCGGCTGCGCCGCGATCGCCCGCGCCAGCGCCACCCGCTTCTGCATGCCGCCGGACAGCTCCGCCGGCCAGAGCTCGCCCACCGACGCGGCCAGCCCCACCTGTTCCAACACCTCCGCCGCCTTGTCCCGCGCCGCGGCACGGGTGAGGCGCTTCTGCGCCAGCAGCTTGAAGCAGACGTTTTCCCAGACCGGCAGGCTGTCGAACAGCGCGCCATTCTGGAACAGCATGCCGATGCGGTCGGCCACCGCCTCCCGCTCCCGCCGCTTCATCTTCAGCACGTCCTGGCCGTCGATCTCGATCACCCCGGCATCGGGCTGGATGAGGCCGAGGATGCATTTGATGGTGACCGATTTGCCGGAGCCGGAGCCGCCGAGGATGACCAGGGAATGGCCCTGCAGCACTTCCAGATCCACCCCGTCCAGCACCTGCTTCGGCCCGAAGGCCTTGTGCAGCCCGCGCACGCGGATCTTCGGCGTGGCGGCGGCCACCGCGCGGTCGCGTCCCGTCGCTGCCATCGCCTCCGTCATTGCGCGAAGAAGATTTCGGTGAGGATGTAGTCGAGGGCGAGGATGAGGATGGAGGCGGCGACCACCGCCGAAGTGGTGGCCCCGCCCACGCCCTGCGCCCCGCCCTTGCTGCGGTAGCCGCACCAGGTGCCCATCAGCGCGATGATGAAGCCGAACACCGCCGCCTTCACCAGGCCGGAGACCACATCCTGGGTCTGCAGATAGTCGAAGGTGGATTTCAGATAGGCGGCGGAGACGAACCCCAGCTTGAAGGTGCCGATCAGCCAGCCGCCCATGACGCCGAGGATATCCGCCACCAGCACCAGCAGCGGCAGGGCGATGATCGCCGCCAGCAGCCTTGGCGCCACCAGATACTTCATCGGGTTGGTGGACAGCGTGGTCAGCGCGTCGATCTGGTCCGTCACCCGCATGGTGCCGATCTCGGCGGCGAAGCTGGCGCCGATGCGCCCCGCCACCATCAGCGCCGCCAGCACCGGCCCGAGCTCGCGCGTCAGCGAGATGACGACGACGCTGGCGATGGCCGATTGCGCGTTGAAGCGGGCGAAGCCGGTGAAGCTCTGCAGCGCCAGCACCATGCCGGTGAACACCGCGGTCAGCGCCACCACGGGCAGGGAGAACCAGGCGATCTCCAGGAAGGCGCGCCAGAACAGCCGGAAGTGGAAAGGCGGCCGCAGCACATGGCTCAGCCCTTCCAGGGCAAACAGCGCGGCATCCCCCGCCACCCGGCAGGCGCCGAGCGTGGCGCGGCCGATGGCCGCCAAAGGGTCGAGCAGGAGGGCGACCATCAGGTGCCGAGATAGTCGCGCCGGTAGCGCGCGCCAAGGGAGGTGAGGATCTCGTAGCCGATCGTCCCGGCGCGCGCCGCCACCTCGTCCGGCGTGTTGCCGGGGCCGAGGAGCTGGATCATCTCGCCAGGGCGGCAGGCAGGCACATCGGTGACGTCGAAGGTGATGAGATCCATGGACACCCGGCCGACCAGGGGCACGGGCCGCCCGGCGAGGATGCCGACCGCCCGCCCCGAAAGGGCGCGAAGGTATCCATCCGCATAGCCCGCGGCAACCGTCGCTATCCGGCTGGGCCGCGCGGCCTGCCAGGCGGCGCCGTAGCCCACCGTCTCGCCGGCCGGAATCTCCCGCACCTGCAGGATGGGCGCGGAGAGCGTGACGACCTGGCGCATCGGGTTCGCAGCGCCCGGGGTGGGGTTGATGCCGTAAAGGGCGCAACCCGGACGGGAAAGGTCGGAAGCGAAATCCGCGCCGAGGAACAGGCCGGCGGAATTGGCGAAGCTCGTCGGCACGCCGGGCAGCCGGGCGCGGGCGGCGGCGAAGCGGGCAGCCTGGACGGCGTTGGCCGGATGCGCGGGCTCATCGGCGGCGGCGAGATGCGTCATCACATAAAGAAGCTGCAGCGGCCCCAGCCGCCCCGGCTCCGCCGCCAGCAGCTCGAACTCGGTGGGAGGGAGGCCGAGACGGGACATGCCGGTATCGACATGCAGGATGACCGGGCGGCGCCGCCCGGCTGCGGCATGGGCGGTGAGGTCCGCCAACCCGTTCAGCACGGGGACCAGGGCGGCATCCTCGTCCCCGCCCGGCGCAAAGCCGCTCAGCACGGCAATCATCGGGCCGGGGCCGAGGACGGCCCGCAGCGCCATGCCCTCCGCCAGATCGGCGACGAAGAAATGCCGGCAGCCGGCGGCCAGCAGCGCCCGGCCGACCGGGGCGGCGCCGAGGCCATAGCCATCCGCCTTCACCGCCGCGGCCACCAGGCCCGGGGCCGCGCGGTCCCGCAGCATCGCCCAATTCGCCGCAATGGCGCCGAGATCGATGGTCAGCACCGCCTGCATCGCCACCCCCGCCCGTGACGGTAAGGGGATGCCGGGAAGCGCGGCGGGTCGCAAGGGGGCTCCGCCCCCCAAGCCCCCGCCAGGGGCTCTGCCCCTGGACCCCGCCGGGGAGGATACTCCTCCCCGGACCCCGGTCCGAGTCCTGGACCCGACGCTTGAACCTGCTGACCAGACAGAAATGGCATCGTATTGCGGCGCCCCTCATCTCCGGCAGGTTGGCGCCAGCCGGTGAGCAACTCGCACCGGGATCCTGGGGAGGAGGCCCCCCGGCGGAGGTGCAGGGTCCGGGGCACTGCCCGCAACGCCTCCGGCTGAGGGTTCGGGGACGAAGCCCCAACGCTATGCGGGCATCGGCACGCGCTGCGCCAGCGGGTCCAGCAAGGCCTCGATGGCCACGGTATCCGCCCATTCCAACCGCACCGTCACCACCGTCACGCGGCTGCGGAAGGCCGGCGGGATGCGGACGTAATCCTTGCGCGTCGTCACCGGCATGGCACGCAGCCCATCGGCCTCGGCCAGCAGGTCGCGCATATCGCCCTCGTCGAAGGGGTAGTGGTCGGCGAAGGCCATGCGCCCGGCCAGCACCGCCCCCGCCTCCTGCAAGGTGGCGAAGAATTTCCGCGGATTGGCGATGCCGCAAAAGGCATAGACCGGTTGGCCCGCCAGCAGCTCCGCCTCCGGCCCCGGCCGCAGCCTGGCCTGCAGCACCGGCATCCGGGGCGGCAGCAGGGCGGCGGCGCCGGATTCATCCGCGCCGATCATCACCGCGGCGCGGCAGCGGGCGGCGGCGGCCGCCACCGGCTCCCGCAACGGCCCCGCCGGGATGATGCGGTTATTGCCGAAGCCGAAGCTGCCATCCACCACCAGCAGGGAGAGGTCCTTCTCCAGCGTCGGGTTCTGCAGCCCGTCATCCATGACGATGGCCTGCGCCCCCGCCGCGACGGCCGCCCGGGCGCCGGCGGCGCGGTCGGCGGAAATCCAGGTCGGGCGCTCGGCCGCCAGCAGCAGCGCCTCGTCGCCCACCGCCCGGCTGTCATGCACCGCAGGGTCCACCCGCACCGGGCCTTTCAGCCGCCCGCCATAGCCGCGCAGCAGGAAATGCACGGCGACGCCGCGCCGCGCCAATCTTTGGCCAAGATCGAGCGCCACGGTGGTCTTGCCGGCGCCGCCCGCCGTGGCATTGCCGCAGCAGATGACCGGTACCGGCGCCTGCCAGCCCGGCCGCGCCATCCGCCGCGCGGTGGCGCAGCCATAGAGGGCCGCAATGGGCGAAAGCAGCAGGGGCAGCAGCCCCTTGCCATCCCCGCCCCAGAATTCGGGAGCACGCATCGTCTCTCGACCGGTCCTCGCAGCTCGGGTTTCGTCTTCCGCCCCGGCAGGGGCAGAAAGGCGCGGGCGCCCATCTTCACCCGCCGCCCCTGAACGCCCGGGGCCGCGCCCGGGCATGGCAGGAATCGGCCAGCCACCGAAGATAGCGGCCAGTGGCCCGGGACCGAAGCCTCTCCGGCTGCGGGCCCGGGCCGCTCGCCCGCAAACCGATTGGCGCACCGGTCGCGTCCGGGCGGTCGGCGGGGCAATCCCGCCGTCTCCGGCCCATTCGATCCGGCCCGCACCCCAGCCCGGCACCGGCCGCGCCCAAGGGGGCTAGCAGGGCATCCCGCCCGTCTGGCCCATTCGATCCGGCCCGCACTCCGGTCTGGCACCGGCCGCGCCCAGGCGGGCCAGCAGGGCATCCCGCCCGTCCGACCCGATTCGATCCGGCCCGCACCCCGGTCCGGCGCCGGGCGTGCCGGGGCGGGTTAGCTAGGCGTACCCCGCCCGTCCGACCCCATTCGATCCGGCCCGCACCCCGGTCCGGCGCCGGGCGTGCCGGGGCGGGTTAGCTAGGCGTACCCCGCCCGTCCGACCCCATTCGATCCGGCCCGCACCCCGCCCCGGCACCGGGCGTGCCGGGGCGGGTCAGCAAGGCGTACCCCGCCGTCCGGCCCGGCACCGGCCAGGCGGGTCAGCAGGACAAGTCCCGCCCCGCCCCGCCCCATTCGACCCGGCCCGCGGCCGGCCCGGGCGGCAGCAGGGCCAGCAGCCTGTCCGCCACCTGGTCCGGCAGCCCGGCCCCGGCGGCGGCCAGGCGGGAGGCCGTCGCCGCCATGGCCCGGCCCAGCGCCGCATCCGTTAGCACGCCCATGACCGAAGCCGCCAGCGTCGCCTCCGTCACCGCCCGGGCGCCGCCCTCCGCCAGCAGCGCCGCGGCCGGCTCGGCGAAATTCCAGTGATGCGGCCCGATCAGGATCGGGCAGCCCAGCCGCGCCGGCTCCAGCGGATTCTGCCCGCCATGCGGCACCAGGGAGCCGCCCACCAGGCACACCCCGGCCAGGCGGTAGAACAGGCCCAGCTCCCCCAGCGTATCGGCGATATGCACCGCCTGCCCCGGCCCCGGCAGCGCGCCGGCGGCGCGGCGGGAAAGCGGCAGGCCGCCGGCCAGGGCGGCGATGGCCGCCCCGCGCTCCGGATGGCGGGGCACGATGATGGTCAGCAGCCCGGGCAGCAGCGGCGCCACGGCCCGGTGGGCGCCGAGCACCATCGCCTCCTCCCCCGGATGAGTGCTGGCGGCGAGGAAGACCGGCCGGTTGCCGATCGCCTCGCGCAGCGCCCCCAGGGCGGCGGGCTCGGCCGGCAGAGGCGGGGCGGCGTATTTCAGGTTGCCCGGAACCTCCACGCAACGCGCGCCCAGGGCACGGAGCCGCGCCGCATCGGCGGCGGATTGCGCCTGCACCAGGCGGAGGCCGCCCAGCATCTCCCGCGCCAGGCCGGGGGCCCAGCCCCAGCGGCGGGCGGCGCGGGTGGAGAACCGGGCATTCACCAGCGCCGCCGGCACCCCGCGGGCGCGCAGCGCGGCCAGCAGGTTGGGCCACAGCTCGGATTCCACCAGCGCCACCGCATCCGGCCGCCAGCCCTCCAGGAAGCGCTCCACCCAGGCCGGGACGTCCAGCGGCAGAAAGCGGTGCAGCACCTGCGCCGCCAGGGAGGGCGGCAGGCGGCGCATCAGCAGCTCCGCCCCGGTCACCGTCACCGTCGTCACCAGCAGGGTCAGATCCGGGGCGCGGGCCGCCAGGGCTTCCAGCAGGGGCAGGATGGACATGGTTTCGCCCACGCTCGCCGCATGCAGCCAGAGCAGGCGCCCGGGCGGCCGCGCCGCCCCCTCGCCCCGCCTTTCCCCCAGCCTTGCGGCGATCTCCTTCCCCCGCCGCACCCGGCGGTGCAGCCAGGGGCCCAGCAGCGGGGCCAGGCCGGCGGTGCCGAGCCGCCAGAGCGGGCCGGCCAGGCTCATCCGGCGCGCATCGCGGGCACGGCCCCAAGGCGCCGTCCCAGCGCGCCGGCATCGGCGGCGTCGCAGGCGGCGCTGAGTGCCGCCTCGATGGCGGGCAGCGCCGCCTCCGGCGCCTCCCGCGCCACCGGGACGAGCGGGCCGAAGGCGATGACGCCGCGGGCGAAGGGCAAGGGCAGCACCATCCGGTCCCAGCTCCGCAGCGTGATGCCGCGGCTGCTGCGGGCGGCACAGGGCAGCACGGCGAGGCCGGACAACGCGGCAAGCTGCGCCACCCCCGGCGCGGCGATGCGGCGCGGGCCGCGCGGCCCGTCCGGCGTGATCACCACCACCTCCCCCGCCGCCAGCAGGCGCAGCAGCACCCGCATCCCGGCGGCGCCGCCGCGATTGGTGGAGCCATGCACCATCTCCATCCGGAAGGGCCGGCACACCTCGCCGATGAAGCGCCCGTCGCGGTGGCGGGAGACCAGCACCCGCGCCTGCTTCGCCGCCAGCCCCGGCACCACGCGGGCGGAGGTCAGCCAGGCCGCCGGCATCAGCGGCAGCCGCTCATGCCAGAAGGCGGCGAGGATGGGGCCGGCCTCGGCCGCGGCGCGGAGATGCCCTTCCCCCTCCACCCGCCAGCGCGTGGTGGCGAAGACCAGGCGGAGATAGAGGCCGAGCAGGCGCGCCAGCACCGCCTGGGTCGTCGGGTGGCGAAGCGCGCGCCGCAGCATCGGGGCCGGAGGGGCGGCAGCGAAGCGAGGAGCCGGCCGGGCCTAGCGCGCGCCGCAGGCGCCGGGCCGGCGGCCCTGGCCGCGCCCCATGCCATTCCCGCCCGCGCCATGCCGATTCATGCCCCTGCCTCGCTCTTCCTCGCCCGGCACCGCGGCCCAGGCCATGGCCATGCCCGGCCTTGCCGATGCCGCCCGGGCCATGGCCCGGCCGCGCAGGTCACGCCTTCCGGCGACGCCGCCGCGGACCTTCCTGTCCCGGGCCGTCACCTGGCCACGCGAGTCGCGTGCCCGGCCGTTCCAGCCGCCCAAGGTTACGCTCCGGTGGCCTGCCCGCGAAGTTCGCCGATTTCCGGCGAACGCAGCGGACAAGCAGGCCACTGAAAATAAAAGCTGGTGTCCCGCTTCCGAAGCCGCAGGACTTCGGAAGCGGGACACTAGCATGGAGGCGGGGACGGAGAAAGCCGGTAACCTCACGTGATCGCGAGTGGCACGAGCTGGCGGCGGAAGCCCATGGCACAGGCCTCCCAGGAGAACCGCTCGGCATGGGCGCGGGCCACCGCCCGGTCGCAGTGCAGCGCGGCCAGCGCCGCCGCCCGCAGATCCTCGTCCACCACCCCGGCGCCGGAGCTGGGGATGACGTCCAGCGGCCCGGTGACCGGATAGGCGGCGACCGGCGTGCCGCTCGCCATCGCCTCCAGCATCACCAGGCCGAAGGTGTCGGTGCGGGAGGGGAAGACCAGCACATCCGCCCCGGCATAGGCCCGGGCCAGCGCCGCGCCCTGGCGCCAGCCGGCGAAATGCGCCTCGGGGAATTTGCGCTCCAGCGCGGCGCGCAGCGGCCCGTCCCCGACCACCACCTTGGAGCCGGGGAGGTCGAGGCGGAGGAAGGCCTCGATGTTCTTCTCCACCGCCACCCGGCCGACATGGAGGAAGATGGGCCTGGGCAGCCCGGCCCATTCCTCCCGCCCCTCCCCGTTGAAGAGGGAGAGGTCGACGCCCCGCGTCCAGGGCCGGATCTTGGTGAAGCCGCGGCGCGCCAGTTCCTCCCGCAGGCTGTGGGTGGCGGCGAAGGTGCCGCCGCCCGCCTCGTGGAAGCGGCGCAGCACCGCCCAGGCGAGGCTGGGCGGCAGGCCGGTGCGGGCCTGCAGGTATTCCGGGAATTTGGTGTGGAAGCTGGTGGTGAAGACCCAGCCGCGCTTCAGGCAGAGCGCGCGCATCGCCCAGCCCAGCGGGCCCTCGGTCGCGATATGCACGGCGTTCGGCCGGTAGGCATCCACCAGCCGCCGCAGCTTCCGGCGCGGCGCCAGGGCCAGGCGGATTTCCCGGTAGCTCGGCATGGCCATGGTGCGGAAGCGGTCGGGGCCGATCACCTCCACCGTGTCGTCCCTTTCCCGCAGCACCTGGGCCACGGTGGACAGAGTGCGGACCACGCCGTTCACCTGCGGGGCCCAGGCATCGGTGACGATCAGCAGGCGCAGCTTGGCATCGTCCGGCAGCATCACGGGCGCATCCCAAAGGGGGCGCCAGGCCGGCGCGGCAGGGCTGAGCTCAGCGGGAGCGGCACCGCTCGGGGCCACGGCCTCATCGAACAGCATGGGGGGGGGCGGGGCGGGCCTGGGAAGGCTCAGGGGCGCGCCGGGGCGCGGCGCGTGTCCGGCGGCTGCACCCGCGCCAGCACATCGGCCGCGACGGTCGGCTGGGACGCGTTGCGCCGTTCCATCTGGCGCCAGAAGGAGAGGCGGTTCTCCTCCGCCCAGTCGATCAGCTCGAATTTCCCGTCCGCATGCTCGACCAGGGCAGTGCAGCTTTCCACCCAGTCGCCGTCGTTCATGTACATCACGCCCTGGACGGTGCGCATTTCCGCATGGTGGATATGGCCGCAGACCACGCCGTCCAGCCCGCGGCGCTTCGCCTCCGTGGCCAGCGCCACCTCGAAGCGGTCGATCGCCTTCACCGCTTCCTTCACCTGCCGCTTCAGCCATTGGCTGAGCGACCAGTAGGGGTAGCCGAGGCGGCGGCGGGCGGCGTTGAAGACGCGGTTGAGCGTCAGCGCCCAGTCATAGGCCCAGTCGCCGAGATGGGCGAGGAACTTGGCGTAGCGGATGACGCCGTCGAATTCATCGCCATGGATGATCAGGTAGCGGCGGCCATCGGCGGCCTCATGCACCGCTTCCCGTTCCAGCTTCACGCCCGCGACTTCCAGGCCCAGCCAGTCGCGGAACATCTCGTCATGATTGCCGGGGATGTAGGTGACCTCGACGCCCCGCCGCGCCATGGCGAGGATGTGGCGCACCACCTCGTCGAATTCCTCGGTCCAGTACCAGGATTTGCGGAGCCGCCAGCCATCCACTACATCGCCGACCAGGAAAAGCCGCTCGCACTCCGCCCGGCTGAGGAAATCCAGCAGGAAATCGGCGCGGCAGCCACGGGTACCGAGATGGATGTCCGAGAGGAAGATCGTCCGGTAGCGGCGCTTGGTATCCGTGGTCTGCATTGTCCCGCCTTCCAGGCAGGCGGCGCGTCCTGCCGCCCGCGGCGCCGCCGAGTCGCCGGCCGTCGCGCGACGGGCAAGTAACTCGGCAACACCGGCGCGGTTGTGAATCTTGCATGACTTGTCCTAATTACATGGTTGCTTCCGGGAAGTGTCACGGCCTTGCGGGCGAATCGAAGCTTGATTGTCATGCCGGGCGGCTACCGGCGGCGCCTCCGGGCCAGGGGGCCGTGCCCAGGGGCATGCTGATCGTCTTCAATCCTACCGCGGGCGGGCGCCGCCGCCGCCGGCTGGCCCAGGCGCTGGGCGTGCTGCGCGCCAAGGGCGTGGCGGCGGAGCTGGCGGAGACCGAGCGGCCCGGCCACGCCACCACCCTGGCGCGGGAGGCGGCGGGGCGGGGCTGCCCCCTGGTGGTCGCGGCCGGCGGCGACGGCACCATCGCGGAGGTGGCGGCGGGGCTGGCCGGCAGCGCCGCGGGGCTCGGCATCCTGCCGCTCGGCACGGCGAATGTGCTGGCCTGGGAGCTGGGGGTGCCGCTGGCGCCGGAAGCGGCGGCGGCGGTGGTGGCAGAGGGCGCACCGCGCTGGCTGCGCCCCGGGGTGGCGCGGTTCGGCGATGGCAGCCAGCGGCTCTTCGTGCAGATGCTGGGGGCCGGCTTCGACGCGGCGGTGGTGCACCACCTGGATCTGCGCTGGAAGCGGGCGCTGGGGCGCTTCGCCTATGTGCTGCAGGGGGCGCGGGAGCTGGGGCGCTACCCCTTCCCGCGCTTCACCGTGACGCTGGATGGCGGGGCGGCGGAGGAGGTGGCGAGCGTGATCGTCACCAAGGGACGGCTTTATGCCGGACGGCACCTGCTGGCGCCGGCAGCACGGCCGGGGGAGCCGGGCTTCCAGGTGGCGCTGTTCCCGCGCGGCGGGGCGCTGGCGGCGGCGCTGTACGGCGCGGCGCTGCCGCTGGGGCTGCTGCCGAGGCTGCCGGGGGTGGTGCTGAAGCCGGCCCGGCGGGTGGTGCTGCGTGGCGAGGGCGTGCCGGTGCAGGCGGATGGGGATGCCGCAGGGATGCTGCCGGTGGAGGTGGAGGAGGCGGCGGCGCCCATTCCGGTGGTGCTGCCACGCTGAAGACGGGGGTTCCTCCCCCCGGCAGGCGCGCTGCCCCCTGCACCCCCCCGGGGTTGCCGGCACTGCCGGCAAGGTTTCCCCCCGGACCCCGCCCTGAGTCCGCCGGTTCAAACGGCAGGGCTGGAACTCGGCCGGGGTCCGGGGAGGGGCTCCCGTCCCCGGAGGCGGCCGGGGTCAAAGCCCCCGATCTTCCGCCTTGTTCTTTTTCCGTTTCTCCCTCATCCGCCCCTGGCCGCCGCCACGAATTCCCTGATCCGCGCCGGATCCTTCACCCCCCGCGCCCGCTCCACGCCGGAGGACACGTCCACCCCCGGCGCGCCGCTCTGCCGCAGCGCCTCCGCCACGCTCTCCGGCGTCAGCCCGCCCGCCAGCAGCCAGGGGCGGGGGATCACCCGCCCCGCCGTCAGCCGCCAGTCGAAGGGCGCGGCATTGCCACCGGGCAGGCTCGCCCCGGGCGGCGGCTTGGCGTCCAGCAGGAAGCGGTCCGCGACGGGCGCGAACGCCTCCAGCACCGCCAGATCCTCCGGCGCCGCGATGCCCAGCGCCTTCATCACCGGCAGGCCGAAGCGCGCCTTGATCGCCGCCACCCGCGCCGGGTCCTCGGCCCCGTGAAGCTGGATGAGGTCCAGCTTCAGCGCCGCCAGCACCGCCTCGATCAGCGCGTCCTCGGGGTCCACGAACAGCCCGGTGCGCAGCGGCCCGCCCGCCGCCCGGGCGGAGAGCCCGGCCGCCACCGCCGGCGTCACCGCCCGGGGCGAGGGCGGGTAAAAGACGAAGCCCAGCAGATCGGCGCCCGCCGCCACCGCGGCGTCGAACCCCGCCGCATCATTCACCCCGCAGATTTTGACCAGCGTCATCCCGGCAGCCCCGCCGCGATCTCCGCCAGCGCCGCAACCGGGTCCGCCGCGCCGGTGATGGGCCGGCCGATCACCAGCCAATCCGCGCCCGCCGCCACCGCCTCTGCCGGCGTCGCGGTGCGGGCCTGGTCGCCGGCCGCGCTGCCGGCCGGCCGCAGGCCGGGCACCACCAGCAGCGGCGTTTGCCCGAAGGCGTCGCGGATCGGCCCCACCTCCCGCGGCGAGCAGACCAGCCCATCCACCCCGGCGGAGAGCGCCAGCCGCGCCAGGCGCAGCACCTGCTGCACCGGCCCGCCGGCAACGCCGGTCTCGGACAGCGCCGCCGCATCCAGGCTGGTCAGCACGGTGACCGCCAGCAGGATGGGCCGCGCCTCGCCGGCCGCCTCCGCCGCCTCCCGCGCCGCGGCCAGCATCGCCGCGCCGCCCGCCGCATGCAGCGTCAGCATCGCCGGCCGCAGCGGCAGCAGGCTGCGCACCGCGCCAGCCACGGTGTTCGGAATGTCATGCAGCTTCAGGTCGAGGAAGACCGGCGCCAGCGGCGTCACGCGCCGCACCGCCTCCGGCCCCGCAGCGGTGAACAGCTCCAGCCCCAATTTCACCGCGCCGCTGCCCGGCCCCAGCGCCGCGGCCAGCGCCACGGCCCGCGCCGCGTCCGGCGTATCGATCGCCGGGATGATCCGGGCGGCAGCGCTCCGCGGGCGGGGCAGCACGGGCCTGGCTCAGGCGGCGGGGCGGGAGAGCCGCACCACCCCATTGGCCGCGCCATTGGCCGGCGGCGGCACCGGGCCCAACTGCCGCGCTTCCCTGGCGCGCAGCTCGGCCAGCTCCCGCTCCAGGATGCGCGTCGTGTTCTCCAGCGCCTTCGCCCGCCGCCGATAGGGCAGCGCCGCCGCCCAGGCGATGAAGGCGCCGAACAGGAAGAACACCGCCGCGATCAGCAGCACCGCGACGGAAAGCGGCGCCGCCCAGGCGAGGTCGAAGGGCCAGAGGCGCAGCGCCACCTCCTCCCGGTTCGAGAGCCCGAACAGCACCAGCAGGATGAGCAGCGGCGCCAGCAGGATCAGCCGGACCATGCGCTACTCCGCCGCCCGGGCGCGCAGGGGCGCCTGCGGTTCACCGCCATTCACCCGCTCCCGCAGCTCCTTCCCCGGCTTGAAATAGGGCACGGCCTTGCCGGCCACCGGCACGGCCGCCCCGGTGCGCGGGTTGCGGCCGGTGCGCGGGTCCCGCTGCTTGGCGGAGAAGGCGCCGAAGCCGCGCAGCTCCACCCGATCCCCGCGCGCCAGGGCCGCGGTGATTTCCTCGAAGATCGTCGCCACGATCAGCTCGATATCCGGCTGGCGCAGATGCGGATTCTCCGCCGCCAATTGCGCGATCAGCTCGCTCTTCGTCATGGCGCCCGTCCCCAATCTCCCTCACCGGGGAAGCTGCCAGAGCAGGCGCGGCCCGTCAACGCCAACCCATTCTGAAATCACGGTTTTCCACAATCCATGGAACAGGGCGCCGAACAGGCGCTGGGCGGGGCCGCGGGTCTCCACCTCCCGCACCGGCAGCTCGGCCGGCACCTGGCGCTCGGCGGCCAGCCAGGCGCGGGCCTCGGCCTCCCCGCCGATGGCGTCGATCAGCCCTTCCGCCAGGGCCTGGCGGCCGGTGAAGACGCGGCCATCGGCCAGCGCCCGGGCCTTGGGCTCCGGCAGGCGGCGGGCGGCGATAACCTTGGCGAGGAACTGCTCGTACATGTCCTGCACCACCGCCTGCAGGGCGGCGCGCCCCTCCGGGCTGAGGGGGTGGAGGGGGTTGGGCTGGTCCTTCAGCGGGCCGGAGACGATGGTCTCGCCGCGGATGCCGAGCCGGGCGGCGAGCTCCGAGGCCTCGACCGATTGCAGCAGCACGCCGATGGAGCCGGTGACGGTGGAATCCCGGGCGAAGATCCGGTCCGTCCCCAGCGCGGCCATATAGGCGGCGGAGGCGGCGGTGCCGCGCATGACGGCAACGACGGGCTTCTTCTCGCGGAGGCGGTTCAGCGCGCCGTACAGCGCCTCCCCGCCGCCGACGCTGCCGCCGGGGCTGTCGATGGCGAGGATGAGGGCGCGGGTGGAACGGTCCTCGCCCAGCGCCTCCAGCGCCTCGAACAGCTTGCGGTCATCGCCGATGAAGCCCTGGACGGCAAGGCGGGCGACATGGTCCCGGGAGGGGAAGGGAAGGTTCGCCTGGCGGGCGGCGACGGCGAGGACGCCGGCGAGCAGCAGCAGGACGGCCAGGGTGCGCCAGAAGGCGAGGCGGCGCTTCAGGCGGCGGCGGTCGATCAGCAGGTCGGCATCGAGGGACATGCGGGTTCCGGCGTTTCGGCGGGATGTTGGGTGGCGGGGGGCCAAGGGCAACGGCTGGGCGCTTCGCCCCGGGCCCCGCCGGCGGCAGCGGCGCCAACGCCCGCCGGGGAGGGCCCCGGACCCCGGCGGCGCCTGGTAGTGCTCTCTTTCATTCCGCCTCGTCCTCCGGAGCGTGATGACCCGGATCGCCCCACCGCGCATGGCGCAAACAAGCAGGCCGCTGAAAACACAAGCCAGTGGCCCGAGAACGACGTCCGCAGGACTGCGGAATCGGGACACCAGTAAGCAAGCAGCCACTTCTCCCAAACGAAAAACGGCCGGCGGGTCGCCCCGCCGGCCGCTTCCCCAGGCCCCCGAAGGGCGCCCGGCTTATTCCTCGCCGGCCATCTCGCGGCGGCGGCGGATGGCGGCACCCAGGATGTCGCCCAGCGACGCGCCGGAGTCGGTCGAGCCGTACTCCTTCATCGCCTCGCGCTCCTCCTCGATCTCCTTGCCCTTGATGGTCAGGGAGAGCCGGCGGGCAGCGCGGTCCACGGCGACGACCTTGGCATCCACCTTCTCGCCCACCGCGAATTTCTCGGGGCGCTGGTCGCCGCGGTCGCGGGCCAGCTCGGCGCGGCGGATGAAGCCGGTCAGCACATCCTCCACCTTCACCTCGATGCCATTCGCCTGCACGGCGGTGACGACGCAGGTGACGATGTCGTTCTTCTTGACCTTGTCCAGCACCTCGGCCGCCGGATCCGCCTGGAGCTGCTTGATGCCGAGGGAGATGCGCTCCTTCTCGACGTCAACATCCAGCACCTTGGCCTTGACCACCTGGCCCTTCTCGTAATGGGCCATGGCCGCCTCGCCGGCCTCGTCCCAGGAGATGTCGGACATGTGCACCATGCCGTCGATATCCGGGCCGATCCCGATGAAGAGGCCGAATTCGGTGATGTTCCGGATCTCGCCCTCGACCTCGGAGCCCGGCGGATGGGCCTCGAGGAACAGCTCCCAGGGGTTGCCCTGGGCCTGCTTCAGGCCGAGCGAGATGCGGCGCTTCGGCTCGTCCACATCGAGGATCATCACGTCCACTTCCTGGGAGGTGGCGACGATCTTGCCCGGATGGACGTTCTTCTTGGTCCAGCTCATCTCGGAGACGTGGACCAGGCCCTCGACCCCCGGCTCCAGCTCCACGAAGGCGCCGTAGTCGGTGATGTTGGTGACGCGGCCGCTGAACTTGGCGCCGACCGGGTATTTGATGGCGACGCCATCCCACGGGTCGGACATGAGCTGCTTCATGCCGAGGCTGATGCGCTGGGTCTCCGAGTTGAAGCGGATGACCTGCACCTTCACCGGCTGGCCGATGGTCAGGGCCTCGGACGGGTGGTTGATGCGGCGCCAGGCGATGTCGGTGACGTGTAGCAGCCCGTCCACGCCGCCGAGGTCGACGAAGGCGCCGTAGTCGGTGATGTTCTTCACCACGCCGTCGAGGATCATGCCCTCCTTCAGGCCCTGGATCAGCTCGGAGCGCTGCTCCGCACGGGTCTCCTCGAGGACAGCGCGGCGGCTGACCACGATGTTGCCGCGGGCGCGGTCCATCTTGAGGATCTGGAAGGGCTGCGGGCTGCCCATCAGCGGCCCGACATCGCGCACCGGGCGGATATCGACCTGGGAGCCCGGGAGGAAGGCCACCGCACCGCCGAGATCGACGGTGAAGCCACCCTTGACCCGGCCGAAGATCACGCCGTTGACGCGCTGGTTGGCCTGGTAGGCCTTTTCGAGGTTGGTCCAGGCCTCCTCGCGCCGCGCCTTCTCGCGCGACAGGACGATGGAGCCGTCCCGGTCCTCATAGCGCTCGACGAAGAGTTCGATGACGTCGCCGGGCTTCACTTCCGGCTTCTGCCCCTGCGGGGCGAATTCCTTGAGGGGGACGCGCCCCTCGCTCTTCAGCCCGACATCGACGACGGCGAAATCGTCATCCACGCGGATGACCCGGCCGGAGACCACGGAGCCGGCGAAGCCGGTATCGGGGCCGAGGGTGGCGTCGAGGAGGGCGGCAAAGTCTTCGGTCCCCGCGTCATGCGCGAGGGTTGTGGCGGATGCCATGCGGTCTCTGGTTCCTGGAAGGGCCCGCCCTTCGGTAAAGAGCGGGTCAGTGTCTTGCGCCCCCGCCTGACGCGGGCACGGCTTGGTCCGGCGGGCTGCGAAAGGTGCCGAGGGACCCGGATTGCTGGGCGGTGTCACGGCCCGTCCCATCCCGGCCCGCCTGGGGGCGGGCGTGGCGGTTACATGCCGCCGGCGGAGTCGCTAATCCTTTGACGCGCTTGGGTCAAGCGGAAAAAACCCCTGCCGCGGCGCAGCATTGCGCCGGGTGCTCCAGGCCCCCCGTCTATCGCCGCTGGCCGAAGGCGGCCATTCGCGCGGGCCATGGTGCCGATGTCCGGTCAAGGACGTCGCCGCGCGGAGCGCGGTGCGCCTCCGGCGCATCGCCTGCATGCGACGCCTCCTCATCACCTCAACGCCATCGCCAAATCCCATTCACCCTGGACCGCCGACACAGTTGCTTGACCCGGCATCGGCACCAGGGCTGGACCTTGAGGTACGCTCGATGAGGTCGAGCGCGCATGTCCGCGCCCGGCCGGAACGGCCGTTGCGGTGGCGGCAGCCAGCCCCCGCAATCACCTGCGCCGCCCGTTGCCCTGCCGCGGCTTTGCCGCGGCAGGCTGTGCGAGGTCCCGGCCATTCAGCCCTTCATGGGCCCCATGGCGGCGCACAGCGCCCGCCCGGGGCGAGGCCGTGCCCCCATGGCGGCGCACAGCGACGTCGTGGGGAACGAAGCTCATGGCGAAAGAAGCTCGCCCCGCAGCCGCTCGGCCTCGGCCCGCTCGGGGAAGGCCGGGATGCGGTCCAGCAGCAGATCGACCAGCCGCTTCGCCTCCACCTTGTCCCCCGCCTCCTTCAGCGCGAAGGCCAGGCGGTAAATGCCGCCGGCATCCTGGGCCGGGCCGCGCCGGCTGACCGCGACGGCGGCCCGCAGCAGCGGCACCGCGCGCCGCGCCTCGCCCTGCCGGGTCAGCACCCAGCCCAGGGTATCGGCGGTCTCCGGCGTCGGCAGCAGGAAATAGGCGCGCTCCGCCAGCTCCCGCGCCCGCGCGACCGCCTCCGGGCTGTCCTGCTGCGCCAGCAGCCAGGCCAGGTTGTTCATCGCCACGCTGTTGTTCGGCGCCCGTTGCAGGGCCGCGCTCAGCCGGTGTTCCGCCAGCTCCGTCCGCCCCGCCGCGATGTCGATCTGCGCCAGCAGGTTCAGCACCTCCACCTCGCCCGGCTCGCGCTGCAGCCATTGCGTCAGCACCGCCTCGGCATCCACCGGCCGGCCGGCGGCCATCCAGGCGCCGGCGGTGCGCAATACCAGGCTGGCGGATGGCACGGCGGCAAGCTGCGCGGCATAGGCCTGGGCCGCTTCCAGCGGGCGGCGCAGGCTCAGCAGCAGCTCCGGCTTCAGCAGCCGGGCGTTCGGCTGCATCCCCGGGTCCTGCCCCATGCGGTCGGCCAGCGCCAGCGCCGCCTCGGCGCCGCGGGCCTCGTTCACCAGCCCGATCAGCCCCTGCTGCAGCAGCGCATCCCGCGGCTGGCTGCGCAGCCCTTCCTGCAGCAGCGCCTCGGCGCCCTGGGCATCCCCGCCACGGGCCAGCAGCGCCGCCAATTGGCGCCGCGCCGGGGCGCTGCTGGCATCCTCGGCCAGGGCGGCGCGGGCAGCGGCCTCCGCCTCCGGCCATTTCTCCGCCGCCGCATAGGCCTGAGACCGGGCGAGCGGCAGGGCCACGCCACGGCCCGGGACCCGCAGCGCCGGGCCGTCCAGCAGCGCAGCGGCGCCGGCGGCATCATTGGCGTTCCGCAGCACCTGGGCCATGGCCAGCGCCAGGGCGGGCTCCCCCGGCGCCGCGGCCTGGGCCCGCTGCAGCACCTGCCGCGCCGCCGGGGCGCGGGAGCCACCGGCGCCGGTCAGCGCCAGCAGCCGGGAAATCGCCTCGCCATGATTCGGCTGGCGCTGCAGCACCTCGCCCAGCAGCCGCTCCGGCTCGCCCTCCACGCCCTGCGCCATCAGGGTGCGGGCCAGCCCCACCCGGGCGCCGATGCTCTCCGGGAAGCGCTTCAGCACATCCTCGAAGCCGGCCCGCGCCTCGGCGGTCTGCAGCCGGGCCAGCCTGATCATGGCGGCGACGGTGGCCGGCACCTCGGCCGCCCGCGCCTCCGGCCCGAGCTGGGCCAGCTCCCCCTCGGCGGCTGCCAGGTCGCCGCGGCCGAGGGCGGCCAGCATCAGCATCTCCCGCGCCCCGGCCTGGGACGGGGCGAGGCGCAGCGCATCCTCCGCCGCCGCGGCGGTGCCGTCGGTGTCGCCCGCGGCCAGCCGCGCCGCAGCCAGGCGGGTACGGATGCCGGCATCCGCCGGCGCCAGCTCGGCGGCGCGGGCGAAGGCCTGGGCGCCTTCCCGCGGCCGGCCCGCCGCCACCCGGGCACGGCCCAGCATGTCCAGCGCCTCCGCATCCACCGCGCCGCGCTGCAGCAGCCGCTCCAGCGCGCCGATGGCGCCGTCCGGCCGGCCGGCCTCCATCTCCATCACCGCCAGCAGCTTGGCGCCGCGCGGATCTTCCGGCCGCCGCGCGGCGTAGCGCCCGGCGGCGTCCAGCGCCTGGGCGTTCTGCCCCAGCGCCCGCTTCACCGTCGCCAGCACCAGGAAGCCTTCCGGAAAATTCCCCACGCCGGCGCCGAGGCGCTGCAGCGACTCATCCGCCCCGCGCCAGTCGCGCTCCCGCGTCGCCAGCACGGCGCGGAGGTAAAGGGCGCCCGGGTTGTTGCCGACGGCGCGCAGCACCGCCTCCACATCCTGCCTCGCCGCCGGCAGGTCGTCGGCGCGCAGCCGCACCTCGGCGCGCAGCAGGCGGCCCTGCACCTGGGCCGGCCATTTCGCCAGCAGCCGGTCGAGCGTCGCCACCGCCTCCGCATGGTCGCCACGGTCGAACAGCAGGGCGGCGCGGCGCAGCAGGCCTTCCGGCAGATCGGGGTCGATCGCCAGACTGCGCTCGATCGCCGCCATCGCCCCCGGCCTGTCGTTCTGCGCCAGGGCCAGGCTGGAAGCGGCGAGATGCGCCTGGGCGGAGCCGGGGGCGAGGCGCAGCGCCTCGGCGACCGCCGCCTTCGCCTGCTCCACCTCCCGCGTCGCCAGCAGGGCGAAGGCGCGGTGCGCCGCCACCTCCCCGGCCAGGGCGGGCGGGGTGCCGTCCGGCGGCATCGGGAAATCCCGCAGCAGCTCCTGGAAGCGGGTGCGCTGGAGGTAGGCGCGCATGACGATGGCGGTGCCAGCGGCCGGGTCGAAGCCCCGCTCCATTGCCGCCCTGGCTTCCTTCTCCGCCGTGTCGGCATCGCCGATGTCAAGGCTGAGCTGGGCGAGGGCGGCGCGCAGGGCGGCGGAATTCGGCTCCTGGCGGACGGCGTTGCGCAGCTCGATCTGCGCCGCGCGCATGTCGCCGCGGGCCTGGGCGGCGCGGGCGCGTTCCAGCGGCTGGGCGGCGGCGGGGGCGGCGGCGAGGCCGGCGCTCAGCAGCCCGGCCAGCAGCAGGGGCCAGCGGGCGTGGCGGCGGGTCGGGGTGGGCGGTGCCATGCTGAATTCTCCGCTACGGCAGGGTGGGTCGCCGGCCGGCCGGCGCGGCATAGGCGGGGGAAGCCGATGTCCTGACAAGCCCGGGTTTGTGACGATGCAGCGCGGCGCAGGGCCGCCCGCGCGCCCCTCCCCGCCGGCCTTTCCGCTACCCCGCATCCGCCGCCCCCTCTGCCGCGCGCGGCAGGCTGGCGCCGAGGCCATGGGTTTCCAGCAGCCCGTAAAGCGTCGGCCGGCTGACGCCGAGCAGCCTGGCCGCGGTGGCGAGGCTGCCATTGCTGCGCGCCAGGGCCCGTTCGATGGTGTCCCGCTCCGCCCGCAGCCGGGCGGCGCGCAAATCCAGGTCCGGCTTCGTCTCCTCCGCCCCCGCGGCCGGGGCCAGTTCCAGATCGGCGGTGGTGACGAGCTGGCCGTCCGCCATCAGCGCGGCGCGGCGGATGCGGTTCTCCAGCTCCCGCACATTGCCCGGCCAGCGATGGGCGGCGATCGCCTCCGCCGCCGCGGCATCCAGCCCGCGCAGCTTGCGGCCGAATTCTCGGGAGAAGCGCGCGAGGAACAGCCGTGCCAGCAGCACGGAATCCGTCCCCCTCTCGCGCAGCGGCGGGATGCGGACGGTGACGGAGTTCAGCCGGTAGAGCAGGTCGCCGCGGAAGCGCCCGGTCTCGATCTGCGCCTCGAGCGGCTGGTTGGTGGCGGAGACGACGCGGACATCGACGCGGATCTGCTGCCGGCCGCCCACCCGCTCGATCACCTGGTCCTGCAGGAAGCGCAGCAGCTTGGCCTGCAGGCTGACCGGCATCTCGCCGATCTCGTCGAGGAAGAGGGTGCCGCCACTGGCGCCCTCGATCTTGCCGATGACGCGGGCGACGGCGCCGGTGAAGGCGCCCTTCTCATGGCCGAACAGCTCGCTTTCCAGCAGGTTTTCCGGAATCGCGGCGCAGTTCAGCGCAACGAAGGGCTTTGCCGCCCGCGGGCCCATCTCGTGCAGGGCGCGGGCCAGGGCTTCCTTGCCGGTGCCGCTTTCCCCCAGCAGCAGCACGGGGACAGCGACGCCGCCCAGCCGTTCCACCGTGCGGCAGACCTTCAGCATGCCGTCATCGGCGGTGACGATGCCGCGGATGGGGGATGGCCCGGGGGCGGCGGCGAGGCGGCGATTCTCCTCCTCCAGCTCGCGCAGCCGCAGCGCCCGGTCGATGATGGTGCGCAGCACCGCGAGATCGACCGGCTTCTCGTGGAAATCATAGGCGCCGAGGGCGATGGCGCGCAGCGCATTCTCCTTCTGCCCCTGGCCGGAGGCGACGACGACCGGCAGCCAGGGATTGACCGCCCGCAGCATCTCCAGCGTGGCGAAGCCCTCCGCCACGTCCTCCGCATCCGGCGGCAGGCCGAGATCGAGCAGCACCACGGCGGGCTGTTCCCGCCGCACCGCCTGCTCGGCGGCGGCGCGGTCCCCGGCCAGCAGCACGCGGCAGGCGGGAAAGGCCCAGCGATACTGCGCGGCAAGGCCCGGATCATCCTCGACGATCAGCAGCTTCGGCTTGTTCACGCGCGCGCCTCCTCGGCCGGCGCCGGCGCCCCGGCATATGGTCCGTGGGCGGCCGGCAGGACCAGCCGCATGGTGGTGCCGGCGCCCGGCCGGCTTTCGACCAGCAGCTCCCCGCCCGCCTCGCGCAGCAGCTCCCGCGCCTGCCAGGCGCCGATGCCGGAGCCGCCGGGCTTCGAGGTGCTGAGCGGGCGGAACAGCTCGTCGCGGATGAATTCGGGCGTCATGCCGGGGCCGGCATCGGCGATCTCCACCACCACCCGGCCGGGCGCGGCGCTGAGCGTGACCCGCACCGGATCGCCCGGCGGCGAGGCCTCGGCGGCGTTGTTCAGCAGATGGCCGAAGGCGGCGTCGAATTCCTCCGGCGCCATGGCGGCGGGGCCGGCGGCGCCGGCGACGGTCAGCGCCACCGGGTGCGGCCGGGCGGCCAGCAGGGCGCGCAGCCGCGCCTCCGGCCAGAGCAGCTCGGGCGCCGCCGCCGCCTCCTCCGGCTGGCGCAGCCGGGCGATCAGGGCGTTGATCCGGTCGGCGGAGGCGCGGACGGTCAGCAGCATGTCGCGCTGGAACTCCGGGTCCTGGATATTCGCCTCGGCATTGGCGAGGAGCAGGCTGAGCTGGCTGGACACGGTCTTCACGTCATGCGCGACGAAGGCGAAGCGGCGGGCGAGGTCCTGGAGCTGGCGCTGCTCGGCCAGGCGCTGCGCCGCCGCACGCTCGGCGAGGAAGAGGGCGACCTCCCGGCCCAGGGTCCGCAGCAGCTCGAACACCTCCCGGTCCAGGGGAAAGGCGGCGCGGGGCGGGGCCAGCAGCACCAGCCCGACGGCTGCGCCCGCCGGTCCGCCCGCTGACCCGCTCCCCGGCCCGTTGCGGTGATGCGGCAGCGGCACCGCCAGCCAGAGCGGCCCGAGGCCGGCGAGCACCGGCGGCGTCGCGGCCTCGAAGCGGAAGACCTCCCCCGCCGCCTGGGCGGCGGCCAGCGGCGCCGGCAGCACCACCGGCGCGGCGAGCGGCGGCATGTTCCAGGACCCCGCCCAGCGCAGCCGTGCCTCCGCCCCTTCCTGCCCTTCCCCCTCGGCCAGCAGCAGCACCCCGCCCGGGCTGTCCACCGCATCGGCAATGGCGCGGATCGCCCGGCTTTCGGCCGGGGCAGCGCCGTCCGGGCCGAAGAGGATGTCGACGCAGCGGAGCCATTCCTGGCGATAGTCGTAGCGGGCGGTGAAGAAATGGTCGACGACGAGGCGGCGGAGGCGGGAGCGCATGGAGGCCGAGGAGAGGGCGACGGCCAGCGCCATCAGCGCGCCGGCCAGCAGCACGGCCCGGCCCGCCTCCCCCCAGCGCTCGTCCAGGTGGCGCATCGCCTCCCCGGCCGCGCCGGCCAGCAGCATGCAGGCGCCGGCGACGACCAGGGTGGCGCCATGGAAGGCGACGCGGCGGGAGACCGGCAGGTCCCGCCGCCAACGCCCGTCCCGCACCGCGGCCACGGCGAGCAGCGGGGCGGAGAGGGCGGCGAGCGCCGCCCGGGCATCCAGCAGCGGGCCGGGAACCCCGCCGGAAAAGCTGGCGCCGACGAAGAGCAGGACATCGAAGGCGGCCAGGCCGCCCAGCGCGATGGCCGGCAGGTTCACATGCCAGCGCAGCGCCTCATCGGCGTTGCGGTAGAGATTCTCCGCCAGCAGCACGACGGTGAGGGCAAGGCCGATGCGGGCCAGCCCGGCGGCGCCGGCGAGGCCGGGCGGGACGGGCTGCCGCAGCAGCAGCTCCGGCAGCAGCCCGGCCAGGGCCAGCAGGGCGAAGCCGGCACCGAGCCAGGCGAGGCGGCGGAGCAGGGGCGGGGTGCCGCCGGCGATGCGGGCCTGCAGCCGCAGCAGCAGCAGGCCCCAGGCGGCGTCGCGCAGCACCTCCATCACCCCGGCCGGGCCGGTGAGCGGGGTGTCCGGCACCAGCGCCACGGCGGCGGCCCACAGCCCGGCGCTGCCGCAGGCGGCGGCCAGCAGCCAGGCGGCAGGCCCGCGCGCGGCGGCGAGGATCAGCAGGGTCCAGGCGAGGCAGATGGCGGCCGAGCCGCCATGCAGCACCACCGATGCGGCCACGGTCACGGCAGCTTCGGGCCGCCGCCGGCCGGGCCCGCCGGCAGCCTGCTCATCGGGAGCCTTCCTGGAACAGCACCACGCGGACCGTGGCGACCAGGATCAGCAGGTCGAGGAACAGGCTGCGGCGGCCGAGATAGTAGAGGTCGTAGGCGAGCTTCATGCGCGCATCCTCGACCGACGCGCCGTAAGGAAAGTTTACCTGGGCCCAACCGGTGATGCCGGGGCGGACCAGGGCGCGGTCGCCGTAATGCGGGATGAGGCGGGTGAGCTGCGCGACGAAGGCGGGCCGTTCCGGCCGTGGGCCGACCAGGGCCATGTCGCCGCGCAGCACGTTCAGCACCTGCGGGACCTCGTCGATGCGGGTGAGGCGGATGATGCGGCCGACGCGGGTGACGCGGGGGTCCCGCTTGCTGGCCCAGACCGGGGCGCCGCCCGCCTCCGCATCCACCACCATGCTGCGGAATTTGAACAGCTTGAAGACCTTGCCGCCGCGCCCGACGCGCTCCTGCCGGTAGAGCACCGGGCCGCGGGTGTCGAGCTTGATGGCCAGCGCGGTGCAGAGCAGCACCGGCAAGGTGAAGGCCACCAGGAAGAGGGCGATGGCGATGTCGAAGGCGCGGCGCAGCGCCGCCTCGACGCAGCCCTCGCGGGCGGCGCGGGTGCCGGCGGCCCAATCCTCCGGCAGATTGTCGATGTCCAGCCGGGCGAGATGCCGCTCGCGCAGCTCGGCGGTGGAGAAGACATGCACGCCGGCGGCCTCGCAGCCATGGCGGACGGGGGCGGGCAGCAGCGCCGGGTCCGGCGCCACCACCGCCCAGACCCGGCCGGCGCGGAGCCGGTCCGGCGCCAGCTCGGCGGCCAGGCCCTGGCCGGGGCGAAGCGCGAAGGCGATCTCGAAGCCCGGCTCGGCCGGGTCCAGCGGGCGGGCCGGCGCCTCCCCGTCCCGCACCAGGACGAGGCGGCGGCGGAGCAGGCCGGAACGGGCGAGGGCGGCGAAGCCGAGGCGGGTGGCGTGGATGACGAGGAAGAAGGCGAGGCCCAGCTCGGCCAGGCCGCGCAGCCGGGTTTCCGGGCTGACGGCGTGGAACAGGTGCAGCAGCGGCCAGGCCAGCAGCAGCAGCAGCAGGCCGGCGACCAGGCTGCCGCGCAGCAGGCGGCGGCCGCGCGACCAGATCTGCGGCTGGTAGAGGCCGCTGGCGCCGGCGACGAGGCCGGCGGCGAGGGCGAGGAGGATGGCGAGGGCGAGGCCGGCGCCCTGGTCGAGCGGCGGGCCGGCGGGGGGGATGCTCCAGGTGAGGAGGAGGTAGATGGCGAGGAAGCAGGCGAGGGATTCGACGACGTAGAGGATGAGCAGCTCGGAACGGATGCTGTGCCCGAAAAGGGTGGTCATGGCTGGCATCCCTGCTCCCGCGGCCGCTGGGGCGGCCGCGTCGTTAACGATCCGTTTGCGTCTGCCGGCTATGTCCACTCTTTGAGAAAAGTTTTCAATATAAGAGTTGGAGCGGGATCGTCGTCGTAATTGCGCCGCGGGCGGCGCAACCCCTGGGGCCGAAGCCGTCTGGTCGGATTCTCAAATTTTTGTGAAACCTGGCTGGTGAGCCGCTGCGGTTCCCGCGGCAAGGCCGGTATTCCGGTCACAATCCTGCGTCAATGGCTGGCGCCAGACGGACTCATCCGCTGCCGGAACATAGTGGAAATTTAGCAAAGTGTTATTATTTGGATGTTGCGGAAGGGTTAGGTTCCCCCTAGCTTCACGCCATCTCAAGAACTGGGCTGCATGCTGTCGCGGACCGGTCGCGGCGGCGCCATGCGCGCCAAAGGAGAGCTAGGAATGGTGGCGCAGCGTTTGGCGGCGTGGCCCGGGATGGCGTGGCCCGGCGTGGCATGGGCCGGCAGGGCGCAGGCCGGCAGCGTGACGTCGGGCGGCGTGACGTCGGGCGGTGCGACGTCGGGCAGCGTGACGTTCGACAGTGTGGAGCCCGGCGGGGCGCAGCCCGGGGTGGCGGCGCGGCGGGCAGCGGCGCGGCGGCGCCTGCTGCCGCCAGGGCCGGCCGGCCTGGCCATGCTGGCCCTGCTGCTCGGCCTCGGCGCCTGCGCCGCGCCACCGGCCGGCGGCCCCGGGGCCGCCGGCGCGGCACAGGCGGGCACCGGGCAATCCGGCACCACGGCCACCCCGGCCCCGGATTACGTGATCGGCCCCGGGGACAACCTCTCCATCTTCGTCTACCGCTCGCCCGAACTCAGCGCCGAGCTGCCGGTGCGGCCGGATGGCAGGCTCTCCCTCCCCCTGGTGCCGGATATCGAGGCGGCCGGCCGCACCCCCTCCCAGCTCGCCAAGGTGATCGAGGAGAAGCTGAAGGAATATGTGCGGGAGCCGAACGTGACTGTCATGGTGCGGTCCTTCATCGGCCCCACCAGCCGGCAGATCCGCATCATCGGCGAGGCGGCGCAGCCCAAGGCCATCCCCTACCGGGAAGGCATGTCGGTGCTCGACGTGCTGATCGAGGTCGGCGGCCTCACCCGCTACGCCGCCGGCAACCGGGCGGAGATCGTCCGCCGCGGCCCGGACGGCCAGGCGCAGAACATCCGCCTCCGGCTCTCGGACCTGCTGCGGGACGGCGACATCTCCCAGGACATGCCGATGCGGCCGGGCGATACGCTGGTCATCCCGCAGAGCTGGTTCTGAGCCGATGCAGCTCCTCACCCAGGCCCGCCGCTTCGCCAAATCCGGCTGGCGGCACCGCTGGAAGGCCATGCTGCTCGCCTGGGCCATCTGCGCCCTCGGCTGGGCCGCCGTCTCCAACCTGCCGGACCAGTACCGCGCCACCGCCCGGCTCTACGCCGATGCGGACATGATCCTCGGCCAGCTCCTGCGCGGCATCGCGGTGGACAACGCCCCGGCCAACCAGGTGGACATCCTGCAGCGCACCCTGCTGAGCCAGCCCAATCTGGAACGGGTGATCGCCCGCACCGACCTGGACCTGCGGGTCAACAGCGTGGCAGCGCGGGAAGCGCTGCTGCAGCGCCTGGCGCGGGATGTCCGCATCACCACCCAGACCCGCAACCTCTTCACCATCTCCTACACCGACCGCGACCCGCGCCTGGCGCGCGACGTGGTGCAGACCCTGCTGACCATCTTCATCGAATCCGCCAGCAGCAACGACCGGCAGGCGATGGAGAATGCCCGCGCCTTCGTCGCCCAGCAGATTGCCAGCTACGAGACCCAGCTCCGCGAGGCGGAGCGGCGCCGCGCCGAATTCCGTGCCCGCTACATCGATTTGCTGCCGCAGGATTCGCTCGGCGGCGTCAGCCGGATGGAGGCCGCCCGCGCCTCCCTGCTGCGGCTGCGTGGGGAGCTGCAGGATCTGGTGGTGCGGCGGGATCTGATGAAGCCGCAGCTCCAATCCCTGCCGCAGACGCTGACCGCGGCCGAGGCCGCCGGCGGCCCGCCGGCGGAAAGCCGCATCGCCGAGGGCGAGCGCCTGCTGCGCGAGCTGCGCCTGCGCTTCACCGAGCAGCACCCGGACGTCATCGCCGCCCGCACCGCCCTGGCCGAGCTGCGCGCCTCCGGCACCGGCGGCGCCCCGTCCCGCGGCGGCGGCGGCACCCAGACCACCAGGCCCAACCCGGTCTATGAGCAGATGAAGCTGCGGCTGATCGAGATGGATGCCGAGATCGCCTCCCGCGAGCGCCGGGTGCAGGAGGAGGAGCAGCAGGTGGAGCGGCTGGAGGCGATTGCCCGCGGCGCGCCGCAGCTTCAGGCGCAGTACCAGAACCTCGATCGCGACTACAACGTGCTGCGGCGGAATTACGAGGAGCTGCTGGCGCGGCGGGAGGCGGTGCAGATCGCCGGCGCCGCCCGCAGCGGCACCGACCGGGTGCGGCTGGAAATCGTGGACCCGCCCATGGTGCCGAGCCTGCCGACCGGGCCGAACCGCTTCCTTCTCGCCTCCGCCGTGCTCGCCCTCGGGCTCGGGGCCGGGGCCGGGCTCGCCCTGCTGCTGGTGCAGTTCGACCGCGGCTTCTACACGCTGCACGACCTCCGCCAGCTCGGCCTGCCGGTGCTCGGCAGCGTCTCCTCCACCCTCGCCCCCGCCTCCCCCACCGTGGCGCGGCTGAGCTTCGCCGGCAGCCTCGGGCTGCTGCTGCTGACCTATGGCGCGGTGCTGTCGGTCGGGCCGAAGGTGATGGCCCGGCTCCCCTCCCTGGTGGCGAGGATCCTGGCGTGAGCGACCCGAAGACCCGCTCCCATCTGGTCGAGCGCGCCATGGAAGCACTGGGTGGTGCCGGCACGCTGCTGCGCGCCGGCGGCAGCCCGGCCACGCCGGGCGGCGCCGCGCCGGGCGGGGCGGCCCTCGCCCCGCCGCGCGGCGGTGCCGCCCCCGGCAGCGCCGCCCGGCCCGGCAGCGCCACGACCGGTGCTGCCGGGGGCGGCGACGCCCTCGCCGGGGGCGCTGTTGCAGGGGAGGCCATCGCGGGGGACGGCCTGGCCGCCGGGGCCGGCGTCGCCGGGGCAGGTATCGCCGGCACAGGTATCGCCAGCACAGGTATCGCCGGCACAGGCGCCGCCGAAGCCCCCACGCTGCCATCGGTGGATGCCGGCGAGGCCCCGGCCGCGCCCGAGCCGGTGAGCCTCGAGACCATCCGCCGCGCCGGCCTCGTGGTCGCCCCGGGCGGGGCGGAGCGCAACCGGGCCTCCGAAGAGATGAACGTGGTGCAGCACCAGGTGCTGCGCACCCTGCGCTCGACGCCGGAAGCGGAGGGGCGCTGCGCCCGCGCCATCCTCATCACCAGCGCCCGGCCGGGGGAGGGCAAGACCTTCACCGCCCTCAACCTCGCCGCCAGCATTGCCACCGGCGGCGGCCGCCCCGCCGTGCTGGTGGATATGGACGGCAAGCGCGGCTCCCTCTCCGAATTGCTCGGCCTGGCGGACCAGCCGGGGGTGCGGGCCCTGGCCGCCGATCCCGGCCTGGCGCCGGAAACCCTGCCGATCCCCACCGAGCTGCCGCGGCTTTCTATCCTGCCCTATGGCCCGGCCGCGGGCGGTTCCGAATTGCCGCCCGGCGCCGGGGTGGTGGCCATGCTGCTGCGCCTCTCCGCCGCCCTGCCGCAGCATGTCTTCGTGCTGGACAGCCCGCCCTGCCTCTCCACCAGCGATCCTTCGAACCTGGCGCCGGCGGTCGGCCAGGTGGTGATGGTGGTGCAGGCCGAACGCACCCAGCGGGATGAGGTGGAGGCAGCGCTCGACCTGGTGGAGGCCTGCCCCAGCCTGCAGCTCGTGCTGAACCAGACCCGGATGATGAGCAATGACAGCTTCGGCGCCTATGGCGCCTATGATGTCTATGGCTCCTACGGCCTGAGGCCCGGGGGCTGAGATGCCGCTCCCGGTCGGTCCGGTGAGGTGCCGCGCGGCCGCGCGCGCCTGGAGAAGAGAGGCCTGCCGGGTGTGGTCCGCCCGGAGGAAATCCGCCCAGGCGTGGGTTGCCGAGGGGCAAGCCGCCCAGGGGAAAGCCACCCAGGGGCGGGCTGCCGAGGAGCAGGCCGCCCGCGGGAAAGCCACCCAGGCGCGGGCTGCCGACGGGCAGGCCACCCGCGGAGAGGCCGCGCAGGCGGGAGCCGGCCGGGGGAAGGGGGAGGGCGCCGCGGCGCACCGCCTCGGCGCCGGGCTCTGCGCCGCCCTGGCCCTGGCCAGCCCCGCCGCCGCCCAGCTCCTGGCGCCCGGGGGCGGCGAGGTCCGGCTGGATGCCGGGGCAGAGGGGCGCGGCAGCGGCTTTTCCGCCCCCGCCCTCGACGATATCGGCCTGTTCGACACCCCCCTGATGCGGGGCGGGGAGCTCGGGCTTCTCCCCGCCGGCGGCACCGCCGCCGGCCCGGAGCGGGGCTGGGGGATCAGCCCGAGCCTCGGCCTCACCCTCGCCGGCACGGACAATGTCCGCAACACGGCGCGGGACCGGCGCGGCGACGCCTATCTCACCCTCACCCCGGCGGTCACCGCCTTCGCCAGCACCGCCCGCTTCAGCGGCAGCCTGGCCTACAACCCCTCCGGCCGCTTCCATGCGGAGGACACCCGGTCCGACCGCTTCGACCAGCGCTTCTTCGGCACCGGCCAGGCGGTGCTGGTGGAGGATCTGCTCTTCCTCGACCTGCTCGGCAGCGGCTCGGTCAGCGATGTGGAGGGCAATGCCAGCGGCAGCACCGCCGCGCTCGATCGCAACCGCGCGGTGCAGACCACCATGCTGCAGGCCGCGCCCTACCTGCTGCACCGCTTCGGCGGCGACGCCACGCTGCAACTCGGCTACGCCGTCCGCAACCTGGTGCAGGATGGCCGCAGCGCCGCCCTGCCCGGCTCCAGCACGCCCTTCTTCAAGCCGGAGGAGACGACGATGCAGGAGGTGCAGGGCGCCCTCCGCTCGGGCGAGAATTTCGGCCCGCTCGGCCTGCAGCTCAGCGGCTCCGGCACCACCTACAGCGGCACCAGCGCCCTGGCCGGCGCCCACCGCATCCAGGGGGGCGTCGAGGCCCGCTACGCCGTGACCCGCTGGCTCGCCCCGGTGGTGGCGCTGGGCTACGAGGATCAGAGCTTCGGCGGCACCCGGCCCTTCACCGTGCAGGGGATGACCTGGTCGGTCGGCGCCCGGCTGACGGCGGGGCAGGACAGCAGCATCCTGCTGCGCTACGGAAGGCGGGACGGGTATGAATCCGCCAGCCTCAACGCCAATGTCGCGCTCGGCGCGCGCACCCGGCTCACCGCCCGCTATTCGGACCAGATCGGCACCGCCCTGCTGCAGAGCGCCGATCTGCTGAGCGCCGCCCGGACCGACGCGCTCGGCAATCTGGTGGATGGCCATTCCGGCGGCCGGCTCGTCGCCCCCTTCGGCACCGGGCTGCTGGCGACGCAAAGCGCCATCACCCGCAACCGCCGCGGCACGCTGGGCCTGAGCCAGAGCTGGACGCGGGACACGCTGGGCTTCTTCTTCACCTATGACGAGAGGCTGCCGCTTTCCGCCGCCCGCGGCACCACCGCCTTCGCACAGACGGCCTATGCGGTGAGCCTGAGCTGGTCCCGGCAGCTCGACCCCGCCACCACCGGCTCCGCCTTCGCGACGATCGGGCGCACGGAGCGCGATGGCGCCAGGACCTCGGACAGCTACGGGCTGCGGCTGCGGCTGAACCACAGCCTCACCGCCAGCCTCAGCGGCTGGGTGGAATACGGCTTCGGCTATCGCAGCGCGGATCTCGCCGGGGGCAGCACCGTGCAGAACCTCATCATCCTCGGCCTCCGGCAATTCTTCTGAAGGGGCGGCGCCATGCAGATCGACTTCTACGGCTTCCGCGAGCATCCCTTCCTGATGACGCCGGATGCGCGGCTGTTCTACGCCAGCTCGGTGCATGCCCGGGCCTATGCCCACCTGATGTACGGGCTGGCGCAGCGGGAGGGCTTCGTCGTCATCACCGGGGAGGTGGGGGCGGGCAAGACCACGCTGGTGGAGCGCCTCTGCGCCGAGCTGGACCCGGAGGGCTTCGCCATCGCCCGCATCGTCACCACCCAGGTCTCGGGCGACGACCTGCTGCGCCTGGTGGCGGACAGCTTCGGGGCGCAGCCGGAAGGCGACAAGGCGGCGGTGCTGCGCAGCGTCATCGCTGCGCTGCGCCATGTGGAAAAGCGCCACCTCCTCATCGTCGACGAGGCGCAGGGGCTGGCGGCGCCGGCGCTGGAGGAGCTGCGCATGCTCTCCAACGTCACCCAGGGCGGCCAGGCGGTGCTGCAGACCATGCTGCTCGGCCAGCCGCAGCTCCGCCGCACCATGGCGAGCCCGGATCTGGACCAGCTCCGCCAGCGGGTGCTGGCCTCCTACCATCTCGGCGGCCTCTCCGCCGAGGAGACCAGCGCCTATGTCGAGCACCGGATGCGCGCCGTCGGCTGGGACGGCAGGCCGCATTGGGAGAAGGCGGCGCTGGAGCTGGTGTTCCGCCACAGCGACGGCGTCCCGCGGCGTATCAACCGGCTCTGCTCCCGCGTGCTGCTCGCCGGCGCGCTGGAGCAGGCGGAGGCGATCTCCGGCCCGATGGTGGAGGCGGTGGCGCTGGAGCTGGCCGAGGATCTCGGCGGCGATCCCGGGGCGCTCTCGCCCCAGGCGCGGTTCGACCTCGGCGCGACGATCGACGATCTCAGCCAGCGCGTCGATGCGCTGGAGCAGAGCGTGGCGCGGCGCGAAAGGGTGCTGAGCCGCATGGCCGAGCTGTTCGGCGGCGAGTCGCGGCGGTGAGCGCCGCCGCCGCCCCGGCCACCGCCTCGGCCACCACCCCTGGGCCCGTCAATGCCATGAGCATCGACGTGGAGGACTGGTTCCAGGTGCAGAATTACGCCGGGCTGATCGGGCGGGAGCGCTGGGACAGCCTGCCCCGCCGCGTCGAGGACCGGACGCGGGAGGTGCTGGCGCTCTTCGCCGCGTCCGGCATTCGCGCCACCTTCTTCACCCTGGGCTGGGTGGCGGAACGCCACCCGGCGCTGATCCGCGATATCGTCGCGGCAGGGCATGAGCTGGCGAGCCATGGCTACGGCCATGAGCGGGTGTTCGAGATCGGCGCGGCGCGGTTCCGCGAGGATGTCCGCGTGGCGCGGGACCTGCTGGAACAGGCGGGCGGCGTCGCCGTCACCGGCTACCGGGCGCCGACCTTCTCGGTGAACCCCGGCGCCACGCCCTGGGCGCATGTCGTGCTGGCGGAGGCCGGGTATCGCTACTCCTCCTCCATCTTCCCCGGGCCGCGCGCCGGCGGGCCGGTGCCGCTGACGCCCTGGCGCCCGCATCCGGACGGGGTGGTGGAACTGCCGATGACGGCGCTGCGGCTGGGCCCGGCCTGCCTGCCGGTCTCCGGCGGCGGGCCTTTCCGGGCAACGCCGCACACGCTGTTTGCCGCCGCGCTGCGGCGGGTAAATGCGGCGGGGCGACGCGGCATCTTCTACTTCCACCCCTGGGAGATCGACCCGGACCAGCCCCGCATGCCCGGGCTTTCCGCCAGCCGGCGGCTGCGGCATTTCCTTGGCCTGCAGCGCATGGCGCCGCGCCTCGCCCGGCTGCTCGGCGAATTCGCCTGGGGGCGGGTGGAGACGGTCTTCGCGGCGGAGCTGGCGGCGCCCACAGCCCCGGGACGCGACGCCGCGGGCCGGGACGCGCCGGGCGGTGAAGCGCTGGGCCGGGAAGCCCTGGGCCGGGAAGCGCTGGGCGCTGGTGCCGCGGGCCCCAACGCCCCGAGGCCTGCCACCCCAGCGCCTGGCCCTGGCGCCCTGGACCCTTGCGCGCCGGCCCATGATGCCCGGGGCTGCAACGCCCCCCGCGCCGCCTGAGCGCCGCGCCATGGCCCTTCGCATCCACAGCCTCGAGGATCGCGCCGCCCCGGCCTGGGACGCCTTCGTCCAGGCGACGCCCGCCGCCACCTTCTTCCACCTGACGCCCTGGGCGCGGGTGATCCGGGAGGCCTTCGGCCACCGCACCTACTACGCCTATGCGGAGCGGGACGGCGCCATTCTCGGCGTATTGCCGCTGGCCCGCATGCGCACGCGCCTGTTCGGGGACAGCCTCGCCTCCACCCCCTTCTGCGTCTATGGCGGCGCCGTGGCGGTGGAGGAGGCGGCGCGGCTGGCGCTGGAGGCGCATGCGCTGGACCTCCAGAAGAAGCTGCGGGTGCCCTGCCTGGAATACCGCCGGCTGGACGCGGCGGATGCCGGCTGGCAGGGCCGCTCGCCGCTCTACTTCACCTTCCGCAAACCCATCGCGCTGACCGGCGACGACACCAAGGACATGCAGAAGAACATCCCGCGCAAGCAGCGCGCGGAGGTGCGCAAGGCGATCGAGCGGTTCAAGCTCACCTCCGTGTCGGATGGCGACACGGACCGGCTGCACCGCATCTATGCGGAGAGCGTGCGCAACCTCGGCAGCCCGGTCTTCCCGCGGCGCTATTTCCGCCTGCTGGGGCAGGCCTTCCCCGGCGCGCATGACGTGACGACGGTGCTGCACGAAGGCAACCCCGTCGCTGCCGTGCTGAATTTCCATTTCCGCGATCAGGTGCTGCCCTATTACGGCGGCGGCACCCAGGCGGCGCGCGGGCTTTCGGCGAACGACTTCATGTACTGGGAAGTGATGCGCCGCGCCGGGAATGAGCGGGGCGCGACGCTGTTCGATTTCGGCCGCAGCAAGGCCGGCACCGGCGCCTTCGCCTACAAGCGCAATTGGGGCTTCACCGAGGAGGAGCTGCATTACTGCTACCGCCTCGCCCCCGGCGCCGCCGTGCCGGAGAACAACCCGAACAACCCGAAATACAAGCTGGTCATCGCCGCCTGGAAGCGGCTGCCCCTGGCGGTGGCCAATCTGCTGGGTCCGCCCCTGGTGCGGGGGCTGGGCTGATGCCGGGGCTCGGATACCTCCCGGCGCCGCGCAACCATGGGCTGCGCCCCGAAGGAACGAGGGCTTTGCCCATTGGCGGCAATGGTCGGAGGCAGTGCGTCCAACCCCCTTCGGGGCCGGCCCCCGGTGTGAGCTTCGGATCCGACAGTTCAGCCCGCCAACTCACGGCGGGGTCCGGGGCCAAGCCTTGGCCCCGGCGGGAGTGCAGAGGGCAGTGCCCTCTGCCGGGGGTTTGGAGGCAGCGCCCCCGCCGGCCATCCGCGGCGCACCCGGCATGAAGCGCCTGCTGTTCCTCTCCCACCGCATCCCCTACCCGCCGGAGAAGGGGGAGAAGATCCGCGCCTGGCACATCCTCGACCATCTCGCGGAGCGCTTCGCGGTGGAGGCCGGCTTCCTGGTGGATGACCCCGCCGATCTGCGGCATCTGCCGGTGCTCGCCGCGCGCTGCGCCCATGTGGAATGGCGGCCGGCCTTCTCCCGCTTCGGCACCGCGGCGAGGGCGCTTTCGCGAGCCCGGCCCGGCCGGCCGCTCACCCTCGGCTGGTTCCACCATCCGGGCCTCTTCGCCTGGGCGCAGGCGGGGCTGGCCGCCGGGCGCTACGAGGCCGCCTTCGTCTTCTCCTCCGCCATGGCGCCCTATGCCATGGGCCCGGCCGCGCGCCGTCCCGGGCTGCGGCGGGTGCTGGACATGGTGGATATCGATTCCGAGAAATGGGCCGCCTATGCCGAAGGCGCCGCCCCGCCCATGCGCCAGGTCTGGGCGCGGGAGGCCCGCACCCTATTGGGTTTCGAGCGCCGGGCCGCCCTGGAATTCGATCGCACCCTGCTGGTCTCCGCCGCGGAGACGGCCCGCTTCGCCGCGCTGGCGCCGGAGGTGGCGTCGCGCTTGGCCGCCCTCGACAATGGCGTGGACCTGGCGCGGTTCAGCCCGAAGCACGACTGGCCCAACCCCTTCCCCCGCCCCGTCCCGGCGCTGGTCTTCACCGGCAGCATGGGCTACCGGCCCAATGTCGACGCCGTCACCTGGTTTGCCGAGGCGATCCTGCCGCGGCTGCGCACCAGCCCCGGTCCGGCGCCGGAATTCTGGATCGTCGGCGCCAACCCGGCGCCCGCGGTGCAAGCCCTGGCGAGGCTGCCCGGCGTGACCGTCACCGGCACCGTGCCGGATGTCCGCCCCTACCTGGCCCATGCCGCCTGCGCCGTGGCGCCGCTGCGCATCGCCCGGGGAATCCAGAACAAGGTGCTGGAGGCGATGGCCATGGCCCGCCCCGTAGTGGCGACGCCCGAGGCCCATGAGGGGCTGCGCGCCGAGCCCGGCCGCGACCTGCTGGTAGCGGCGGGGGCGGAGGGCTTCGCCGCCGCCGTCGCCGCCGTGCTGGCGGGCGCGCATCCCGGCCTCGGCGCCGCCGGCCGTGCCGCGGTGATGGCCGGGCATGACTGGGCCGCCTGCCTCGCCCCGCTGGACGCCCTGATCGACCCTTCCCCTGCCGAGGCGGCGCCCGCGCCGATCGCCGCATGAGCCTGCCCCTCGCCCCCTCTTCCGCCTCGCAGGAGGCGCCGGCGGGCGCACCAACGGCCTCCCGCGGGCCGGCGGCGGCGCCTGCCGCCGGCGCCGCGCTTGGCCTCATCGGCGCCGACGCGGATTCTGCGGCGGATCCCACACCCGGCATCACCAGCGGCCCGGCACCCGACCTCGCCGCCGGCCCAACGCCCGGCCCGACCGCCAGCCCAGCGCCCGGCTCCGCCGGCCCACCCAGCCTTGCCGCCAGCCCAGCGCCTGGCCCCGCCGCCGGCCCAATGCCCGCCTTCCTGGCGAGCCCGGCCGAATGGCGCGGCCCGCTGCTCTGGCTGGGCAGCGTGGTCTTCACCCTGGCGCTGGTCTTCCTGCCGGAAGGCGCGGCGGCGGTGCGTGTCTGGAACGCCTCCACCGCCTACAACCATTGCTGGCTGGTGCTGCCCATCGCCCTCTGGCTCGGCTGGCAGCGCCGCTTCCGCCTGGCCGGGCTGCGTCCCGCGCCGGATGCCCGCCTCGCTTTGCTCGCCATCCCCCCGGCGCTGGCCTGGCTGGCGGCGGAGCGGCTCGGCATCATGGAAGGGCGGCAATTCGCCGCCCTCGGGCTTGTGGAGGTGGCGGTGCTGGCCATTCTCGGCCGGCGGGTCTTCCGCGCCTTCGCCGCGCCGCTGCTCTACCTGGTCTTCCTGGTCCCCTTCGGCGCCTTCGCCGTGCCGGCCCTGCAGCTCGTGACGGTGAAGCTCATCGGGTTCTTCCTCGGCCTCACCGACATCCCCTTCTACATCGACGACCTGCTGATCCAGATTCCGGCCGGCGATTTCCTCGTCGCCGAGGCCTGCGCGGGCCTGCGCTTCCTCATCGCCGCGCTGGCCTTCGGCGCGCTCTACGCCGCGGTGATGTTCCGCAGCCCGGGGCGGCGCCTGATCGTCATGCTGCTGGCGCTGGCGGTGCCGATTCTCGCCAACGGGGTGCGCGCCTTCGGCATCGTCTGGCTCGGCCATCACCTGGGCAGTGCGGAGGCGGCGGCGGCGGACCATGTGATCTATGGCTGGCTGTTCTTCTCCGCCGTCATCCTGCTGCTGATCCTGGCCGGCCTGCCCTTCCGGGAGGATGCGGCCGGCCCCGCCCCGCTGCCCCCCGCCCCGCCCGGCCCGCCGGCGCCGCCCGCCGCCGCCACCACCACCGCCGCCATCGCCGGCGCGCTGCTGCTGGTGCTGGCCCTGACGGCCCCGGCCCTCGCCTATGCGCTGCAGCGCGGCGGCCGGGTGGCGGAGCAGCCCCTGCCGCTCGCCGCCCTGCCCGGCTGCGCCGCCACGGCGGACGGGCCGGCGCTGGACTGCGACGGGGCGCGGCTCAGCGCCCGGCTCATCGCCTTCCCGGCCGGCGCCACCTGGTCGGCCGTTGCCGCCGGCCGCCTCGGTGGCTTCGCCAGCACGGATGACGACATCACCTTCGCCCTGCCCCAGCCCGGCATCGCCCGCTGGACTGCGCGGCAATCCCGCGGCGGGGAGGGGGTGGTGGCCAGCGCCATCTGGGTGGCGGGGCGGCCCAGCGGCGGCGGCCTCGGCGCGCGGCTGGACCAGGCGCAGCGCAGCCTGGGCCTGCGCCGCGGCCGGCCGGTGCTGGCCCTGGTGCGGCTGCTGCCCGCCCCGGGCGGCCACCCGGCCAGCGCGGCGGAGCGCAACCTGCTGGTGCGGCTGCTGGAAAGCCAGGGCGAGGCCATCGCCCGCGCCGCCGCCGCCGGCTCCGCGGCGCCGTGAGGCGCGGAGCCGAGGGGCTGCCGACGGTGGCGCCAAGGGAATGGTGCCAGGAGTGGCACCGGACGGGATGGCGCCAGCGGAACGACGCCAGGAATGGCGCCGGGCGGGATGGCACCAGCGGAACGACGCCAGGAGTGGCACCGGGCAGGATGGCACCAGCGGAACAACGCCAGGAGTGGCACCGGACGGGATGGCGCCAAGGGGGCACCGGACGGGATGGCACCAGCGGAATGACGCCAAAGGGGTGACGCCAAAGGGGTGACGCCAAGGGGCGACACCGGAGAGCGGCGCCTGAACCGGGTTCACCGGCCGGCGTGAAACATGCGACGAGATGCAAGGGCAGGGCGTGCGGGGCGGCGAATGCCGCACGCCCAAAGGGAAGGGCAGGATGGCAAGCTATCTCGTGACCGGCGGCTGCGGCTTCATCGGCTCCCACCTCACCGCCGCGCTGCTGGCGGCGGGGCATGCGGTGCGGGTGCTGGATGACCTGTCCTCCGGCCATCTCGCCAATCTCGCCCCGGGCGCCGAGCTGATCCGCGCCGATTGCGCCGACCCCGCCGCGCTGCGGGATGCCATGGCGGGGGTGGCGGGCTGCTTCCATCTGGCCGCCATCGCCTCGGTGGAGCGGGGGCGGCGGGACTGGGCGGGCACCCACCGGGTCAATCTCAGCGCCACCGTGGCGGTGCTCGAAGCAGCGGTGGCCGAGACCCGTGCCCGCGGCAGGCCGGAGGCGGTGCCCGTGGTCTACGCCTCCTCCGCCGCCGTCTATGGGGAGCCGGAATCGCTGCCGCTGACCGAGGCCGCGGCGACCCGCCCGCTCTCCGCCTATGGCGCGGACAAGCTGGGCTGCGAGCTGCATGCCAGGGTCGGCGGGGTGGTGCATGGGCTGCCGACCACGGGGCTGCGCTTCTTCAACGTGTTCGGGCCGCGGCAGGACCCGTCCTCGCCCTATTCCGGCGTGATCTCCATCTTCTGCGAGAAGCTGGTGCGCGGCGAGAAGGTGACTGTCTTCGGCGATGGCGGCCAGACGCGGGATTTCATCTTCGTGGCGGATATCGTGGCCGGGCTGCTGGCGGCGATGCGCCAGGCCTCCGCCGCCGCCCCGGTGTTCAACCTCTGCACCGGGCGGCCGGTCGCGGTGCGGGAGCTGGCGGCGGCGATCGCCGGCCTCTGCGGCACCGTGCTGGAATTGCGGCAGGCGCCGGCGCGCAGCGGGGAGATCCGGCACTCGCTCGGCGACCCGGCGGCCTCGCGGGCAGCGCTGGGGCTCGGGGAGCCGGTGACGCTGGAGGCGGGGCTGCGGGAGACGATCGCCTGGCTGCGGGCGGGAAGGCCGGGGCTGCGGTAGGGCGGGCAGCCGGCGCGAAGCCTCCGCCGGCGGCCCTCCGGCCGGGCAGCGATCCGGCAATGGCCGCCATGGCGAGGGCGGCGGCGCCCGGCGCGCGATCGCCGGCAGGCCGGACGCTCCGGGCGGGGGTGCAGGGGCGGGAAGCCCCTGCTCTCAGGCCGCGGCCCGCCGTCCGCGCCGGGCGTATTCGGTCAGCGCATCCTCCGGCACCGGCAGGATGGGGGTGAAATCCCGGTGCGCGATCCAGTCCGGCCGCGTCGGCCGGCGGATGTGGTTCGAGACCGCGTTCAGCGTCAGGTAGACGATCTTCCGCGGATAGGGCGTGATGTTCGGCGCCGAGCCATGCACCAGATTGCCGTGGAACAGCAGCACCCCGCCCGGCCGGCCGGTCGGGGCCACGATGCCGCCCTCGGCCACCAGCTTCGTCACCATCTCGTCGTCCAGGGTCCAGAGCGGGTAGCTGGTGGTGCTGACATCATGCCCCGCCGCCAGCGTGCCATGGCGGTGGCTGCGCGGGATCAGCATCAGCGGCCCGTTGATCGGCATCACCTCATCGAGGAAGACGGAGATGTTCATCGCCCGCGGCTCCGGCATGCCGTCATCGCGCGCCCAGGTGCCGTAATCCTGGTGCCATTGCCAGACATCGCCGGTGAAGGCCGCCTTCGCGTTGATCTTGAACTGGTGCATGTAGAGTTGTTCGCCGAAGATCTGCTCCACCGGGCGGATCAGCCGCGGATGCGCGCCGAGCAGGCGGAAGGCCTCGTTGTAGGTATGGGCGGCGAAGGCGGTGCGCGGCGCGCCGGATTTCTCTCGCCAGATCTCCGGGCGCTGCACGGCGTAGATGGCCTCCGCCTCCTCCCGCAGCACGGCCACTTCCTCGGGCGAGAAGGTCTCGGGCAGGAAGAGCCATCCCTCTTCCTGGAATTGGGCGATCTGGTCGGCGGAGAGCTGCATGGTCCGTCCCTTCTTCTGGCGTTTCCCCTGAAGCAGACCGCCCTGCGGCGGCACGCCCGCAGGCGTGGTTCTGCTCCGCGAACAGGCGGCCCGGGACCGGAGGCCGGTGGCTTTGGTCCCGGGTCGCCAGGCCCCAGGCTAGGCCCGTCGCCCCGCCGCAAACAAAGCCTTTCCGCCGGGGCCGCCGGGACGGCAGGATGGCGGCAACGAGACTGGGAGGATGTTCCATGACCGCTTCGCCGGGCCGCCGTGCGCTACTGGCCCTGCCGCTTGCCGCCCCCGCCATCGCCCGCGCCTCGGATATCGGCTGGCCGACCCGGCCGGTGCGGGTGGTCATCTCCTGGCCGCCCGGGGGCGGGGCGGACATCCCGATGCGCCTGGCCGCCCCCGCCATGCAGCAGGTGCTCGGCCAGACGCTGGTGCTGGAGAACCGGGCGGGCGCCTCCGGCTCGGTCGGCGCCGGGGTGGTGGCCCAGGCGGCGCCGGATGGCTACACGACGCTGGCGGATACCGCCGGCGGCTCGGTGAACCATCTGCTGATTCCCGGGCTGCCCTATGATTTCGCGAAGCAGTTGACGCCGGTCAGCCAGATGGTGCGCTCGCCGCTGCTCTGCGTGGTGCGGGCGGACCATCCGGCGCGGAATCTGGGGGAGCTGCTGGAGCGGATGCGGGCGGCGCCGGGGCAGATTCCCTTCGGCTCCTCCGGCGTCGGGACGATGACGCATCTGGCGCCGGCCCTGCTGCTGAGCCGGGCGAAGGTGACGGCGAACCATGTCTCCTATCGCGGCGGCGCGGCCTCCATCGCGGGCATCCTGGCGGGGGATGCGGAATTCGTCTTCTCCACCCTGCCGCAGGCGACGCCGCTGGTGAAGGAAGGGCGGCTGCGCGGCCTCGCCGTCTCCATCAATGAACGCCTGCCCGCCCTGGCGGAGGTGCCGACGGTGCAGGAGCAGGGCTTCCCGGATTTCGATATCGCCGACTGGCTGGGCTTCTACACGCCGACAGGGACGCCGGCCCCGGTCATCGCCCGGCTGGCGGAGGCGGCCCAGGCGGGGATGCGGGACCCGAACGCGATCAAGCGGCTGGGCGAGCTGGGCATGATCCCGGTGGGGAGCACGCCGGAGCAGTTCCAGGCCTTCTACAACGACCAGCGGAACCGGCTGGGGGCGATCATCCAGGCGGAGAACATCAGGGTCGAATAGCGGATGCTCACCCGTCGCGCCCTGCCGGCGCTGCTGCTGGCGACCCCCGCCCTGGCGCAGGAGGCCTATCCCAACCGGCCCATCCGCGTCGTCGTGGCCTGGCCGGCCGGCGGCGGCGTCGATACCCCGACCCGCCTCGTCTCCGTCCCGATGAGCCGCTTTCTCGGCCAGCCGGTGGTGCTCGACAATCGCGGCGGCGCCTCCGGCTCGATCGGCGAGGCGGAGGCGGCACGGGCGGCGCCGGACGGCTACACCCTGCTCGCCACCGGCCTCGGCATCGTCACCAACCCGATGCTGCTGCGGAACCTGCCCTACGATCCCGAGGCGGCCTTCACCCCGGTCTCCCAGCTCACCTCGGCGCCGCTGCTGCTGGTGGTCAGGGCCGACTATCCGGCGCAGAGCCTGGACCAGCTCCTGGAGATGGCGCGGCAGGCGGCGGGGCGGATGACCTATTTCTCCTCCGGCATCGTGGGCGGGCCGCACATGACCTGCGTGATGCTGATGCGCCGGGCGGGGATCACCGCGACGCATGTCAATTACCGCGGCGGCAGCCAGTCCATTGCCGGGGTGATGGGCGGCGACACGGATTTCGGCTTCTCCACCCTGCCCCAGGCGGTGCCGCTGGTGCGGGAGGGCAAGCTGCGCGCCCTCGGCGTCTCCTCGCCGCAGCGCATGGCGTCCCTGCCCGATGTGCCGACCGTGGCGGAGCAGGGCTTCCCGGGCTTCGAGCGGTCGGAGGCGACCAGCCTCTGGGCGCCTTCCGGCACGCCGCCCGGCTGCATCGCGCGGCTGCACCAGGCCGTGGTGGCGGCGCTGGCCGACCGGGAGGTGCTGGCGCGGCTGGAGGTGCTGGGCATGACCCCGGTCGGCAGCAGGCCGGAGGAGATGGCCGCCGCCATGGCCGAGTACCGGAGCTTCGCCGCGGCGATGATCCGGGCGGAGGGGCTCCGGCAGGAATAGGCGGGGCAGGAACAGGCGGGCGGCGCCTTCGGGGCCTCCGCCGTGCCATGCGCTGCCTTCCGGGCCCTTGCCCTCGGCAAGCTAGAGCAGATCGCCGGAGGGCGGCATCGCCCGGAGGCGTGAATCTGCTCCACAATCCATAAGCTAGAGCGGTTTCGCGCTGCACAGTCGGCGTGAAACCTCTCTAGAGTGGGATCGGCTGAGCTGCGCTCACCCGCCCCGCTCTAGCTCATTGTTCGGTCACGTGATTCACAGTTTCGGTCGATTCGACCGAAACCGATCACGCTCTAGGGACCATGAGGAGGGCCTGCCCGCGAAGGTCGCTGGACGTCCAGCGACCGGAACGGACAAGCGGGCCACTGGAAACACAGGCCGGCGGCCGGGAACGAAGCCCGCAGGACTGCGGGATCAGGACACCGGGACGCCGTGCGGCGGCTGCATGTCCGTGTCCTCAGCCCATCGCCGCCCGCACCCCCACCAGCACCGCCAACCCCGCCAGCAGCGCCCCGAGCAGCCCGCCCCAGCGCAGCCGCCAGGCCAGCAGCCCCGCCGCCAGCCCGGCCAGCCTGGCCGCCAGCGGCACGCTCGCCAGCGCCCCGCCCGGCACCGTGACCGCCAGCGCCACGAAGGCCGCCAGCGTCGCCTGGCTGACGGCCGCCGCCCATTGCACCAGCCAGTGCCGCGGCCCCAGCGCCCCCGCCACCACCAGCCCGGCGGCGCGCAGCGCCAGCATGGCCAGTGCCGTCAGCAGCAGGGCGAGGTCAGGGCCGCTCATGCCGCCCCAGCAGGAAGGCGGCGGTGCCGCCCAGCAGCCCGGCCGCCAGCACGCCCCAGGCCGCCGGCAGCCATAGCGCCAGCGGCGCCGCCAGCACGCCCGCCAGCACCGCCCGCCGCGGCCCGGGGCGTGTCAGGTCATCCGCCATCAGCAGCGCGAAATAGAGCGGGTTGGCGAAGACCAGCGCCGCCAAGGTCGCTGGTCCCAGCAGCGGCGCCGCCAGGAAGCCCGCCACCGTCGCCAGCCCCGCCACCACCCAGGAGGCCAGGGCAAAGCTGAGGAACCAGGCCAGCCGCGCCTCCGCCGCCAGGCCGGGCAGCACCCGCATCGCCGCCGCCCAGGGGGTGATGGCGATGAAGGGCAGCGCCAGCCAGCGCCGCCAGCCGGGTGGCCCGAGCAGCGGACCGATGGCCACCGCCATGGGCAGGAACCGCGCATTGGCCGCCGTGGCGCCCAGCACCGCCGGCAGCGCCGGCCCCGCCGCGCCGCCCAGCAGCACCACCTGCCCCGCCATGCCATAGACCAGCAGGGAGGCGCCCAGCGCCCAGCCCAGCCCCAGCCCGCTGGCCGCCACCGCCGCCCCGAAGGCGAGGAAGGTGACGCCCATGGCCACGGCCGGAGCCCCCAGGGCCTGGCTCGCGCCGGGCCGGAACGCAGCGGAGAACAGCATCGCCGCCGCATCCTGCCATGCCCGTCAGCGCTTGCGGAGGCCCCGGCATCTCGCCGTGGCTGGCTGCCGCCGGCGCAGACGGCGCCAGGCCCGCAACGCGCCGGCAGGGGAGGGAGGCTGGGCCGGCAGGGGCGGCGCCCGGCGTCTCGCATGGCCCAATGGCATCCCCCCGCATGGCGGGGGGGAGAGAGGGGCGCGCGCGGCAGCCCTCCGGCCCGGCGCTTGCTTTTCCTGCCGGCTTCGGCGCGGCATATGGCCTGCCGGCGCCGTTTCCGGCCCCCTTGAGGACCTTCCATGCATCGCCGCTCGCTGCTGGGGCTTGCCGCTGCCGCGCCCCTTGCCCCCTTGGCCACCGCCGCCCTGGCGCAGGAGGCCAAGCCGGTCCGCCTCGTCCTGCCCTTCCCCGCCGGCGGCGCCACGGATGCCGTGGCCCGGGTCCTCGCCCCCGGCATGGCGGAGCGGCTGGGCCAGCCGGTCGTCATCGACAACCGGCCGGGCGCCGGCGGCGTCCCCGCGGCGGAAAACGTGGTGCGGGCGGCACCGGACGGGCTGACGCTGTTCTTCACCACCAGCTCCACCCATTCCGCCGGCCCGGCCGTCACCCCGAACCTGCCCTATGACGTGGAGGCGGATTTCACCCCGATCGCGCTGCTGGCCACCCAGCCCTACATCCTGGTGGTGTCCGCGGCGGTGCCGGCGGCCACGGTGGAGGATTTCGTCGCCTGGGCGAGGGCGCGGCCGGGCGAGGTGAATTACGGCTCCTCCGGCGTCGGTACCGCGCCGCACCTGACCGGGGCGCTGTTCGCCGCGCTGGCGAAGCTGCAGATGGTGCATGTGCCCTATCGCGGCACCGGCCAGGTCTATGCCGAGCTGCGGCGCGGCGACGTGCATGCGCTGTTCGACACGCCCTCCACCGCCGCGCCGCACCTCGCCTCCGGCGCCGTCCGGGCGCTGGGGGTGGGGGGTGCGGAGACGCCGCTGGTGCCCGGCCTGCCCGCCATCTCCCGGGCGGTGCCGGGCTTCGAGAGCGAGGTGTGGTTCGGGCTGTTCGGCCCGGCGCGGCTGCCGGCGGAGCAGGCGACGCGGCTGCGCGACGCCGCCATCGGCGCGGCGCGCGACCCGGCGCTGCGGGAGAAGCTGGCGGGGCTGGGCGCCGAGCCGAAGGGCGAGGATGGCGCGGCGCTGCGGCGCGTGGCGGCCGCCGAGCGGGCGCGCTGGACGGCGTTGGTCCGCGACCTGGGCATTCGCGCCAGCGATTGATCTCCCCCCGCGACGTCGCTGCGCGCCTTCACGGGTTGTCTCCCCACGAAGCCGCTACGCGCCTTCGCGGGGGCCCAAGACGGTGCGCAGCGCCGGCCTGGGGCGAGCCCGGGACCTGCGAACGCCCTGCGGCCGGGGCCACGCACAGCCTGTCGCGGCAAGGCCGCGCCAGGGCAACGGGCGGTGCAAGGTGCAGCAGGCGCGCCCGGCGGCACCGGGGCACATCAGTCTGCCACAGCAACTGTCGTGGCAGCGAAGGCCCTCTGCAGGGCCTTCGACGCCGTCGAAGGCCACCTTGCCCAGGGCCATGGGGCCTCGGCGCTGTCAAGGCCGGAGCCGCGCTTCGCGCCGTGCAGCGAAGCCGCAGCCTTGACAGCGCCGAGGCCCCATGGCGTTCGCTTGGAATGCGCCCGACGGTGTCGAGCGCGCAGAATGCGCGCCCGCACCACCACCGGGTGGCGCCATAGGGAGAGTGTGCCAATGCAACTCGGCATGGTCGGGCTCGGCCGCATGGGCGGCAACATCGTGCGGCGGCTGCAGGCGGCCGGGCATCACTGCGTCGCCTATGACCGGGACCCCGCCCCAGGGGCCGAGCTGGCTGCCCTCGGCGCCAGGCCGGTGGCGGACCTGCCCGCCATGGTCGCCGCGCTGGAGGCGCCGCGCGCCATCTGGGTCATGCTGCCCGCCGGCGCGGCGACGGAGGCGGCGCTGCTGACCCTCGCCGGGCTGCTCTCCCCCGGCGATGTGCTGATCGATGGCGGCAATTCCATGTGGAAGGACAGCATCCGTCGCGGCGCCGCGCTGCGCGAGAAGGGGCTGCATTTCCTCGATATCGGCACCTCCGGCGGCGTCTGGGGCCTCTCCCGCGGCTACTGCCTGATGATCGGCGGCGAGGCGGAGGTGGTGGCGCGGCTGGACCCGATCTTCCAGGCGCTGGTGCCCGGCAAGGACAGCGCGCCCCCCACCCCCGGCTACGCCGGCGACCCGCGCGCCGAGCAGGGCTATGTCCATGCCGGGCCCAACGGCGCCGGCCACTTCACCAAGATGATCCATAACGGCATCGAATACGGCATGATGCAGGCCTTCGCCGAAGGCCTCGACATCCTGCACCATGCCGACAGCCCTTCCCTGCCCGAAGAGCACCGGCTGGCGCTGAACCTGCCGGAGATCACCGAGGCCTGGCGCCGCGGCAGCGTGGTGGCGAGCTGGCTGCTGGACCTGACCGCCCAGGCCCTCGCCCAGGACCCGAAGCTGGAGGGCTTCTCTGGCCATGTCTCGGACAGCGGCGAGGGGCGCTGGACGGTGGATGCGGCGGTCGCCAGCGCGGTGCAGGCGCCGGTGCTGGCCGCCGCCCTGTTTGCCCGCTTCGCCAGCCGGGACGAGGACCGCTTCAGCGGCAAGGTGCTCTCCGCCCAGCGCAAGGGCTTCGGCGGGCATCTGGAAGCGAAGAAGGAATGAGCCAGGCGGTCCTGCTCATGGGCGTCTCCGGCGCCGGGAAGAGCACCATCGGGCCGAGGTTGGCCGCGGCGCTGGGCGTGGAATACGCCGATGCGGACGCGTTCCACCCGGCGGCGAACATCGCCAAGATGAGCAGCGGCCAACCCCTGACGGATGAGGATCGCTGGCCCTGGCTGGATGCGATCGGCGCCTGGCTGGCGGCGCGCGGGGCGGCGGGGGGCGTCGTCGCCTGCTCCGCCCTGAAGCGCGCCTATCGCGACCGGCTGCGGCAGGCCTGCCCGGGGTTGCGACTGGTCCACCTCGCCGGCGACCCGGCGCTGATCAGCGCCCGCCAGGCGGCGCGGCAGGGCCACTTCATGCCGCCCGGGCTGATGGCCAGCCAATTCGCCGCGCTGGAAGCGCCGGGGGAAGCGGAAGGGGCGATCACCCTTGCCGTGGATGCGGCGCCGGAGGCGGTGGTGGAGCGGGCATTGCTGCAATTACGGCAAGGCTGAACCGCCGCCGATGCCCGGCGCACCGCGGCCGCGCGGGGCGGATAGCGGGGATCGCGGCAGGAAGCCGGTGCCGTCCGCCGGGCTGGCGTGAAACCTGCCTGCTAGAGCATTCTCCATGCGCCAAGGTGCATGGAGAATGCTCCAGGTCTTTGTTCAAGCGCGCAAATTGCTCCGGCCAGCTGATTCCACCCGATCGGAGTTTGCTCTAGTGCCCCGATTCCGCAGTCCTGCGGACTTCGTTCTCGAGCCACTAGCTTGTGTTTTCAGTGGCCTGCTTGTCCGCTGCGTTCGCTGGAAAGCCAGCGAACTTCACGGGCAGGACACTAGCCCGAAGCCGTTCGGGCCGGGCGGCTATGGCCCTGCCACGCATCGGGCGGAGCAGGACGGTCCAGCCGGAACCCCCTTCGAGGCCGCAAGACCCCCGCCTTCCCTCAGGAGCAAGCCGCCATGAATCTGCCATCCGCCTTCCGCCGGCACTGGTCGAAGGACATCCAGCTCTCCCGCTTCCAGTTGCAGGCCATCGCTTCGGCGATCCTCTCGCGCAGCCCGGGCTGCCGGCTCCTGGTCTTCGGGCTGGGGAACGATACCGGCCTGTGGCTCGAGGTGAACGGCGCCGGCGAGACCTGTTTCCTGGAAACCAGCCCCGAATGGATCGAGACCGTCAAGGCGAGGCACCCCGGGCTGCAGGTCGGCCTGATGCCCAATTTCGGCCTGACGGTCGCCACCAGCATGGGCGCCGATGAGGCGGCCCTGCAGGCCTGCACCATCCCCGCCGCCCTCCGCTCCGCCAGATGGGACGTGATCCTGGTGGATGCGCCGACCGGCTTCGCGGCCGACCAGCCCGGCCGCGCCGTCGCCATCTACTGGGCGCTGCAGCTCGCCGACCGCAGCACCCATGTTTTCGTCGATGACTACGAGCGGCCGCTGGAAGGCCGCTTCTCCGACAAGTACCTGAAGCGGCGAAACACCAATTCAGCTGTCATTACCGCCAGCGAGTCCCTGCCCAGCCGCAAGCTGTTCTGGTCGATGGGAGATCCGCTCGGCAGAGATGCAGCCTCGGCGCGCAACGGCTGAGCCGCACTGGCCGGGATATACGCGGTTGGTCTTGATGCATATTCGGCCGAGGCGCGGCCTGTGACTTGTCGTTGTCGAAATGCAGAGCGCCATGCTACCTCGAATCGTGGGTCAGGGTCTGCGGGAGTGGTCGGTGCAACAAGTCGAGCTTCTGGACCTCTGGGGTAGCCGCCGGCCGGTGCGGGAATTCTGGTCGGGTGGCGGCAAGCGGGTCCTGATGTTCCATGACTGCGTGCGGACCTTCCCGGCCATGCTCGCGGCCGGCATCATCGGGCCCGATACCCTCATCGTCCAATCCTCCTCCTGGTACCGCGACAAGGCGCGGGTGAAGGGGCTGCTCGACATCCTGAAGCAGCTCGAGGAGGCGGCGCCGGCGCCGTTCGGCCTCAGCCGCAATTTCCTGTTCCTGGCGAATTCGGAGGAGGAGCGGGCCAGCCTGAAGCAGGCGCTGCCGGAGGTGCCCGTCCTGCACGTGAACAACACCGCCTTCCTGAAGGAAGACCTCTTCCCGATCGGGCCGGGCGAGAAGCTCTACGACGCGGTCCTGGTGTCCAAGCCGGCGCCGTTCAAGCGCATGCACCTGGCGAAGGACGTGCCCAACAAGATCATCATTTCCTACGCGGCCAGCTCGATCAGGGTCACCGACAAGAGCGATCCGGTGCCGGTGGAATCGCTCGGCGCCGAGCGGGTCTTCTGGGATCTGGGCCGGACGGATCTCGTTGCGCTGCTGCAGCGCAGCCGGGTGGGGCTGATCCTCTCCGCCGAGGAGGGCGCCTGCTACTCCTCGACCGAGTATCTGCTCTGCGGCCTGCCGGTCGTCAGCACGCCGAGCCGGGGCGGCCGCCACGACTACTACGACGAATTCTCCGCCGAGATCGTCGAGCCGACGCCGGAGGCGGTGGCGGCGGGCGTCGCGCGCCTGCTCGCCCGGCTGCGCGACGGTGCCATCTCGCCGGCGGATATCCGGGCCAGGACCGTGGCGCGGATGCTGGAATTCCGCCGCCGCCTCGCGGCCGGGCTGGAGGCCAGGCTGGCCGCGCTCGGCGTCAACAGCTTCGACGGCGCCGAGGTCGTCGCCGCCAACATCGCGCGAAGCTCGAAGTTGGAGGAATTCCGCAACTTCTGGATCAGCGGCGTCGCCACCTGAACGCGGCGGGATCGCCGGCAGCGGACGCACCTGGCACCGCGGGGTTTCCAGTGGCCTGCTTGCCCGCGAAGTTCGCTGGAAATCCAGCGAACTTCGCGGGCAGGACACTAGGAAGCGCCGGTGGATGCGGATATCCCGCATCCTGTCCGGCAGCATCCAAGGAACCGCCCCATGCCCCTCGACCCCGCCGCCCGCGCGACGCTGGAGAACATCTCCACCGCCACCATCACCACCCTTCTGCTCAAGAAGGGCCTCCGCAACATCTGGATGCGCGGGCCGCTGCCCTTCACCCCCACGGCCAAGGGCAAGCGGCTGGTCGGGCCGGCCTTCACCCTCCGCTTCGTCCCGGCGCGGGAGGATCTGGCGACGCCGGAAAGCTGGTCCTCTCCCCGCTCCACCCGCGCCGCCATCGAGGACATGCCGGAAGGCGTGATCGCCGTCGCCGATGCGATGGGCGTGACCGATGCCGGCATCTTCGGCGACATCCTCTGCGCCCGGCTGATGAAGCGCGGCGTCACCGCGCTGGTGACGGATGGCGTGGTGCGCGACGTGGCCGGGGTGACGGGCACGAACATGCCGGTCTGGTGCCGCGGCGGCGCGGCGCCGCCCTCCGTCGCCGGCCTCACCTTCGTCGGCTGGCAGGAACCGATCGGCTGCGGCGGCGTCGCGGTGTTCCCGGACGACATCATCGTCTGCGACGATGACGGCGCGGTCTGCATCCCGAAGGCGCTGCTGGATTATGTGCTGGAAGGCGGCGCGGAGCAGGAGAGGCTGGAGGCCTGGATCGTCTCCAAGGTGGAGGCGGGGGAGAAGCTGCCCGGCCTCTATCCGCCGAATGCCGAGAACAAGGCGCGGTACGAGGCGGAGACGAAGAAGTAGCGGGGCGGCGGGCCGGAGCTCTAGGCAGGCAACGGGGGTTCCGCCCCCGGACCCCCTTGGCAGGAAGTCGTCGCGGGCAGTGCCTGCGACCCTGCCCGGGACGGGACCTGCACCCTGGCCCTAGTTTCCGACCCGACGGCTCAACCTGCCGACGCGGACCGGGGTCCGGGGGGTGGTCCACCCCCCGGCGGGGGTGCAGGGGGCAGAGCCCCCTGCTGGGGGGCCCGGGGGCGAAGCCCCCACCGTTCCTCCCGCCCCGGATTTGCTCTAGAACCCCTTCCATGAGCGACATGCCGAAACCCGCCGCCCCGGGTGGCGAGGTGGACCCCAGCCTGCTGGAAATCCTGGTCTGCCCCGTCACCAAGGGCACGCTGCGCTATGACCGCGCCCGTGGCGAGCTGGTGAGCGACGCCGCGCGCCTGGCCTATCCCATCCGCGACGGCATCCCCATCATGCTGCCGGATGAGGCGCGGCGGCTGGACGACCCCGCCCCCTGACCATGCCGAACGCCACGGAGCTGCGGCTGAAACGCGCCGAGAAGCTGCTGGAAGTGGGTTTCGACGATGGCAGCCGGTTCAGCCTGCCGGCGGAGTATCTGCGGGTGGAAAGCCCCTCCGCCGAGGTGCAGGGCCATGGGCCGGGCCAGAAGACCCTGGTCGCCGGCCGGCGGGAGGTGGGCATTCTGCGGCTGGAGCCGGTGGGGCATTACGCCGTGCGGATCGTCTTCGACGATCTGCATGACAGCGGCATCTATAGCTGGGCCTATCTGCACCAGCTCGGCAGGGAACAGGCGCAGCGCTGGGCGGAGTACGAGGCGGCGCTGGCGGAGAAGGGGCTGAGCCGGGAGCCGCCGCGGCGGCGCTAAGCGGAGATAAGCTACTCTAGACGTCATATTTCTAGAGCAATATCCGATCAGGTGATGCCACCTGATCGGATATTGCTCCAGGGGCGCCACCCCCACCCTCCCACTCTGCGGGGAGGGTAGGGGTGCCCCCTACCCCAGGAATTCCCGCCAGGCCCGCACCACGAATTCCGGCCTCTCCCGCACCGAGGCATGCGCCGCCGCCGGCACCTCCAGCACCCGGCTGCCCGGGATCGTGCCCTGCATCCAGGCCGCCGCATCCTTGAAGGGCTGCCTCTCCTCCGACCCCAGCATGATCAGCGTCGGCGCCGTGACGCGCTTCGCCTCCTCGCGCGCATCGACCATCGCCAGCATCTCGCAGGCCAGCGCATAGCCTTCGTTGCTGCATGCCTCGAAGGTCCGGCGGACGTACTGCACATTCGGCCCGTTCTCGGCCAGCGAGTCCGGGGTGAAGAAGGTCTGCAGCAGCGTCGGGATCAGGCTGGCCACGCCCTTCTCCCGCGCCGCGGCGGCGCGCACCGGCCAATTCGCCCGCTGCTCCTCCGTATAGCGAGGCGTGCAGTCGCAGAGGATCAGCTTCTCCACCAGCTCCGGATGGGTGCCGGCGAAATGCAGCGCCACGGAGCCGCCGAGCGAAATCCCCGCCAGGTGGAAGCGCGAAAGCCCCTCCCGCCGCGCCAGGGCGAGGAGCTGGGCGGTCAGCTCCGCCACGCCGTACTGGCCCTTCGACAGCGGCGTGTCGCCATGGCCGGGGAAGGAATAGGCGATCAGTTCATGGTGCTCGGCCAGCGGTTCCAGCACGTCCCAGAAGCGCCAATCCATCCCGAGGCAATGCAGCAGCACCAGCGGCGTGCCGCTGCCACGGCGATGCAGCGTGACGTCGGCGGGGTCCAGCGGTTGCGGCTTCCAGGCCATGGTCGTCCTCCCTTGTCCGGCCAGGATGCGGGAGGGGGCGCCCCACCGCCAGACGGGATTGCGGACATCCTGTCACACCAGTTCTGCCGATAACGGACTTTCCTTCCGCTCTGCTTCCGCCCATGCTCGGTCGAACGACCATAGGCGGAAACCTCCGATCGGAGGCCTGGAGGGAGCGGCCCATGCAATTCGGATTGTTCGGCGGCGCGCGCACCAAGCGCAGCGTCGGCATCGAGGACAGCCAGGGCTATCAGAGCTTCATCGACTATGTGATGGAGGCGGATCGGCTCGGCTTCCGCCACCTCTTCATGGTGGAGCACCATTCCACCGGCCAGGGCCAGGTCTCCGCCTCCATGACCCTGCTGGCCTATCTGGCGGCGCGGACGCAGCGCATCCGGCTCGGCACGGCGGTGGTGGTGCTGCCCTGGCACAACCCGGTGCTGGTGGCGGAGCAGGCGGCGACGCTCGACCTGCTCTCCGGCGGACGCTTCGATTTCGGCGTCGGCAAGGGCTATCGCCAGGCGGAATTCGACGCCTTCTGCATCCCCATCGAGGAAGCCTCCGAGCGCTTCGACGAGGCGATGGCGGTGATCCGCCAGGCCTGGACCTCCGAGGACCGCTTCAGCCATCACGGCAAGCGCTGGCATTACGAGAACATGCTGGTGGAGCCCGCCCCGCTGCAGCGGCCGCACCCGCCGCTCTGGCTCGCCGCCGGCAGCAAGGACAGCATCCGCCGTGCGGCGCGGGAGGGGTACAACCTGCTGCTGGACCAGCTCGCCTCGGTGGAGCAGATCATCGAGCGGATCGCGATCTACCGCGAGGAATGCGCCCGCATCGGCCGCGACTACCACCCCAACATGGTCGGCACCGCCCGCGCCCTGCAGATGATCCGCAGCGAGGCGGAACGCGAAGCCGCCTATGCGACGCGCAGGCGCGTGGTCGGCGTGATCGGCGACCTGGCGCGGGACAAGCTGGCGGGGCGTATCGAGGACGACACCGCCCCGCTGCTCGGCACGCCGGAGGAGATCATCGCCCGCCTCAGGCTGCTGCAGGCGGGCGGCGCGACGAACATCCTGCTGACGGATCCCAACGCCTCCGTCGCCAATCTCCGCGCCTTCGCGCGGGAGGTGATGCCGGCCTTCACCTCCACGGTACCGGCCGCGGCGGAATGACCCGACCTCCCTCCGCGGAGGAGGGCGAAGCCGTCTGCCCTTGGGCACGACGGTGACAGAGGGATCTCCCTCCCCCGCCCTGCCGGGGGGCCGGGATGGGGTGGCCGGTGCGGGATGCCCAGCGCGTGGCAGTGCCCCCGCCCAACCCTCCCCCGCAGGGCGAGTGAGGGCTTCCCCGGCCCCGATGGACAGATCGCCCGGCGCGCCGCAGGGTGCGGACCTTCGCCATGGACAGGGAGGAACCCGATGAGCCGCTTGCCGCCGAAGAGCCGCGAAACCCTGGATGACGCGCAGCGGGCGGTGTGGGACCGCATTGCCTCCGGCGCGCGGGGCGGCGTGGGCGGGCCCTTCCTGGCGCTGCTGACCAGCGCCGAGCTCTGCGCCCGGGTGGAGCAGGTGGGCGTCTTCATCCGCTACGAATGCAGCGTGCCGATGCGGCTCAGGGAGCTGGCGATCCTCTGCATCGGCCAGCATTGGAAGGCGGGGTATGAATGGTACGCGCATGCGCCGATCGCGGCGAAGCAGGGCGTGCCGGAGGCGGTGATCGCCGCCATCGGCGCCGGCGCCGCGGAGGTGCCCTTCGACGCCGAGCCCGACCGCGTGGTGGCGAATTTCGTGCGGGAGGTGCTGCGCACCGGCCAGGCGAGCGACGCCACCTACGCTGCGGCGCAGAAACTGCTGGGCGACAAGGGAACGGTCGAGCTGACCGGGCTGGTCGGGTACTACACGCTGCTGGCCTTTCAGCTCAACGTGTTCCAGGTGTCGCCGCCGGAAGGGTATGTGCTGCCCTGGGCCTGAATGGGTGTCGAGAGGGGCGCTGCCCCTCTCGAGCTCACCCCGCCAAAGGCCGAAGGGCCTTTGGCAACCTCGAGTTTCAGACCCGACGGTCGAAGCGCAAAACTCAAGGGCTCAAGGGGTCCTTCGGCCCTTTGCGGGATCGGATGCACTGCGTCCGATGGAGAGAGGGGTCCGATGTGAGAGAGGGGCAGAGCCCCTCTCAACCCGTCCGCGTGATCTCCACCAGGAAGTCGATGAAGGCCCGAAGCTTCGCCGGCAGATGCCGTTGCGCCGGGTAGAGCACCGAAACCGGCGCCCCCTCCGGCGCGTAGGCCTGCAGGATCTCCCGCACATCCCCGCGTTCCAGATCCTTCCGGTACAGCCACCAGGTCCCCTGGGCGATCCCGGTCCCCGCCACCGCCGCCTCGCGCAGCGCGTCGCCGCTATTGATGACGGCGTTGCCCTTCACCCGCAGCGAGAAGGGCCGGCCATCCTCCCCGCGGAACCCCCATTCCGGCCCGAAGCGGCTGATCAGGCAATTGTGCTCCCGCAGCGCGTCCGGCGTCGCCGGCTCCCCATGCCGCGCCAGATAGCCGGGGGAGGCGACCGTCACCTGCCGGCCGCGCGTCAGCAGGCGGATGGTCAGGCGGCTGTCGGCGATGCTGCCGGTGCGCACCGCCACGTCATAGCCCTCCGCGATCAAGTCCACCGCGCCGTCGCTGAAATGCAGCTCCAGCGTGATGCCCGGGTAGCGCGCGAAAAAGCGCGGCAGCTCCGGCGCCAGAGTGACACGGCCGAAGCTCAGCGGCAGCACGGCGCGCAGGCGGCCGCGCGCCGCGCCGCTGCCCTGGCGCAGCGCGGCTTCCGCATCCTCCAGCTCCGCCAGGATGCGCAGGCTGCGTTCGTAGAATTCCTGGCCGAAATCGGTGGGGCGCAGCCGCCGCGTGGTGCGGGTGAAGAGCTGGGTGCCGAGCGCATCCTCCAGCCGCGCGATGGTCTTGGTGACGGCGGAGGGCGACAGCCCCAGCTTGCTCGCCGCCGCGGTGAAGCCGCCCTGCTCCACCACCCGGACGAAGACGGAAAGCGCCATGAAGCGATCCACGGCGCCGCCCCTCCCCTCCTGTGCCTCGCGCCCGGCGACGATCTTGCCCTGTTCGGTCGCGCGATTCACGCCGTCGGCGATGCCACCGCCGGCGATCGCGCTCCGACTCAGACGCGCATCGGCATCAGCACATAGAGCGCTTCCGGCTTCGCCGCGTCCGTCACCACGGTCGGGGCGCTGCCATCGGCGAAGCGGAATTCCACCTGCTCGGCGATCTGGTCGGTGATGTCGTTCAGGTAGCGCGCCTGGAAGCCGATCTCGAGCGGCGAGCTCTCATACTTCACCACGTCGGAATCCAGCTCCTCCTGCGCCTGGCCCTGCTCGGCGGAGGAGGCGGAGAGCAGCAGGTGGTTGCGGTCGATGGAAAGCTTCACCGGGCGCGACCGCTCGCTGCTGATGGCGGCGACGCGGCCCACGGCCTCGGCGAACTCCTTCTTCAGCACCTTCAGCACCTTGTCGTTCCCGCGCGGGATCACCCGGTCGTATTCCGGGAAGGTGCCGTCGATCAGCTTGCTGGTGAGCTGAACGGTGCCGATGTCGAAGCGGATCTTGGTGTCGGAGAGCTTCACCGCGATCTCGTCCTGCGTCTCCTCCGCCAGCTTGCGCACCTCATTCACCGTCTTGCGCGGAATGATGACGCCGGGCATGCCGGCGGCGCCCTCGGGCAGGGGTTCCTCCACCCGCGCCAGGCGGTGGCCGTCCGTCGCCACGGCGCGCAGCACGCGGGCGCCCTCGCTTTCCGTCGCGTGCAGGAAGATGCCGTTCAGGTAGTAGCGGGTCTCTTCCGTGCTGATGGCGAAGCGGGTGCGGTCGATCAGCTCGCGGAGCTGGCCGGCGGGCAGGGCGAAGCCATGCGGCAGCTTGCCCTCGGTCATGGAGGGGAAATCCTCCACCGGCAGCACGGCGAGATCCGTGTTGAAGCGGCCGGCGCGGAGGCGGAGCGGGGCATCGCCGCCGGCATGGTCCAGCTCCACCTTGGCGCCGTCCGGCAGCTTGCGGACGATTTCGTAAAGCGTGGCGGCAGGCGCCGTGGTGCGGCCCGGCCTGGCGACCTGGACGCCAGCCAGATCCTCCACCACCGCGATCTCCATATCGGTGGCCGTGAGCTTCAGGCTGCCCTCCTGCGCCGCGAGGAGGACATTGGCCAGGATGGGGATGGTGTTCCGGCGCTCCACCACGCTCTGGACATGCGCCAGCGCCTTGAGCAGGAGCGCCCGCTCGACCGTGAATTTCATAGCCCCAGAGGCTCCCCAGACCGTGCCGCCCCGTCTACCGGGGGCGCGCATGCTAACAGCGTGGATTCGCAAGGGAAAGGTAGGGTTTCCCGCGTCCCGGGCCAAGCGTTACGGTGAGGCCGCCGCGATGATCGGCCGACCGCCCACCCCGGCCGGGCCGCAAGCCCCCACCGCCGCCCGCGCTGCCCGTTGCCCTGGCGCGGCTTTGCCGCGACAGGCTGTGCGGGCCCTCAGGCCGCAAGGCGTTCACGGACCCCACGGCGCCGCGCCAACGGCCGCCTGGGGCAAAACCTGGGCCCTCCACGAAGCCGCGCAGCAGCTTCGTGGGGAAAAACCCCCAGGGGCCCCCGCGAAGGCGCGAAGCGGCTTCGCGGGGACTAGCTTTCCAGCATCTTGCGCAGCAGCGCGACATCCTCGGCGAAGCCGGCATCCTGCTGCATCAGCTCGGCGACGCGCGAGACGGCATGCATGACCGTGGTGTGGTCGCGGTTGCCGAAGCGCCGGCCGATCTCCGGCAGGCTCCGCTGCGTGAGCTGCTTCGCCAGATACATCGCCACCTGGCGCGGCCGCGCCACGTTGCGGGCGCGGCGGGCGGAGACCATGTCGGTCAGGCGGAGATTGTAGTGCTCGGCGACCTTGCGCTGGATCTCCTCGATCGAGACCCGGCGCTCATGCGCCCGCAGCAGATCGTGCAGCACCTCATGCGCGGTATCCAACGTGACCTGGCGGTTGAACAGGCCCGCATGCGCCACCAGCCGGTTCAGCGCCCCCTCCAGCTCCCGCACATTGCCGGTGATGCGGCTGGCGAGCAATTCCATCACCTTGCCCGGCACCTCCACCCGCGCCGCGGCCGCCTTGGCCTGCAGGATGGAGATGCGCAGCTCATAGGTCGTCGCATGGATGTCGGCGACCATGCCGCAGCCCAGCCGGGTGCGCAGCCGGTCCTCGATGCCGTTGAGGTCGGAGGGCGATTTGTCGGCGGAGACGACGATCTGCTTGCCCTGATCCACCAGGGCATTGAAGGTGTGGAAGAATTCCTCCTGGGTGTTGTCCTTCCCGATGAGGAATTGCAGGTCGTCGATCATCAGCACATCGACGGCGCGCAGCGTCTCCTTGAACTCCATGGTGTTCTGGCTGCGCAACGCCGCGATGAAGCGGTACATGAATTTCTCGGCGCTCATATAGGCCACGGTGCGGGCCGGCTGCAGCTCCCGGATCGCCCAGGCGACGGCGTGCATCAGGTGGGTCTTGCCCAGCCCGACGCCGCCATAGAGGAAGAGCGGGTTGAAGCCCGGCGAGGCCGGGCGCTCCGCCACGCGGCGGGCGCAGGCATGGGCGAATTCATTGGGCTTGCCGACGACGAAGGTGTCGAAGGTGAAGCGCGCCTCGAGCGGCACCACCCAGTCGGAGCGGGGCTCGGCGGCGGGGCGGTCCGGCAGGCGGAACATGGGCGCGGGGGCGAGGCTCTCGGCGAGGCCCTGCATCTGGCTTGGCTCGGCGACGGCCAGGGCATATTCCGGCTGGCCGTCCGAGCCGCCTGCCAGCGCAGGCTGCGCGACGCGGATATCGACGCGGCGGACCATCACATCCTCCCCCTGCCAGAGGGTGCGGAGGCGGTCGCCGTAATGGCTGTTCACCCAGTCCCGCAGGAAGCGGGTGGGCAGCAGGATGACGGCTTCATCGCCTTCGATCCCGGCCAGGGTCATCTGCCGCAGCCAGCTGCGGTATTCGACTTCGCCGACCTCGTCGCGCAGCCGGCCGCGGATGCGGGCCCAGCAGGCGGCCATGTGTCCGGGATCCTGGGGGGACAAGCTGCGCCTCTCCTTCTCCGTCCCGTTGACCGAACGATACCCTTGCAGGGACCGGCCGGCGCACAACGCCGGATTGGCCGCCTGCGGGGCTTTTCCCGCGCGGGTTGTCAGGCGGCGGATTGCCGTGGTCTCGGGGGGCACACCAGACCCGCCAGCCTGACACCCGAAGATTACCCTGGGGCCAAAGACGGGGTAAATAGTAACTTTTCGATGCGAAGCGTTATGACCCGGCCAGCACCTTGATCCGCTAGACAAGCACCGGATTCTCCGCGACAATTACTGACGCCGGAATTCAGCGCGCGGTCAGTTCTTGGGCGGATATAACCTGTCGGGGGAATGGTGCGTCGGCGGGCTGGCTCAGGCGCTGGCGGAAAGGCCCAGCGCCTTGATGCGGGCCGAGAGGCGGGAGAGTTTCCGCGCCACGGTGTTCCGGTGGAACACGCCCTTGGTGGCGGCGCGCTGCAGCTCCGGCTGCGCCGCCTTCAACGCGTCCTGGGCCTGGCCCTTGTCGCCCTCGGCGATCGCCTGCTCCACCTTACGCAGGAAGGTCCGCACCCGCGACCGGCGGGCCCGATTGCGCAGGGTACGCTTTTCGGTCTGACGGATACGTTTGCGGGCGGAAGCCGTGTTCGCCATGGGGGTCCGGTTTCAATTCAGCAGGGGTGACCAGGAAATGCGCACGCCGGGCGAGCGCGAGGAGGGCGGTTCTAACGCCGCCCTCCTCGGCCCGTCAAGGGAAGCGCTGCGGGATTCCGCAGGCCCGGCGGCCCGCCAGGGTTGTGCGCCGCACGCGAAGGTTGCGCATGGCGGTCACCGGTTGCGGAAAAGCGTCGGGCGCTTCTCGGCGAAAGCGGCCATGCCTTCCTTCTGGTCCTCGGTCGCGAAGAGCGACTGGAAGGCGCGGCGCTCGAATTTCACCCCCTCGGCCAGGGTGGTCTCGAAGGCGCGGTTCACCGCTTCCTTGGCGATGGCGACGGCAGGGGCGGAAAGGCCGCCGATTTTTTCGCAAACCTTCAGCGCCTCCGGCAGGAGCTGATCCAGCGGCACCACCCGGGCGACCAGGTTGGCACGCTCCGCCTCCGCCGCATCCATCATGCGGGCGGTCAGCACCATCTCCATGGCCTTGGACTTGCCGATGGCCCGCGTCAGCCGCTGGGTGCCGCCGGCGCCGGGGATGACGCCGAGATTGATCTCCGGCTGGCCGAATTTGGCATTCTCGGCGGCGAGGATGAGGTCGCACATCATGGCCAGTTCGCAGCCGCCGCCCAGGGCATAGCCGGCGACGGCGGCGATGACCGGTTTCTGCACATGGGTCACGGCCTCCCAGCGCTTGCCGATGAAATCGTCCAGATAGACGGCCGGATAGCTGCGGGACTGCATTTCCTTGATGTCGGCGCCGGCGGCGAAGGCCTTCTCGCTGCCGGTGAGGATGATGGCGGCGATCTCCGGGTCAGCGTCATAGGCGCGGAGGGCCTGGCCGAGCTCGTCCATGAGCTGGTCGCAAAGGGCGTTCAAGGCCTTCGGGCGGTTCAGGCGGATGATGGCGGTCCTGCCCTGCACCTCGGTCAGGATCATCTCATACTCGGGCATGCCGTGTGTCTCCGTTTGCCAGGGGCGCCGCCCCTGGAACCCCGGCAGAGGGCGCCGCCCTCTGCACTCCCGCCGGGGAGGATACTCCTCCCCGGACCCCGGTGTGAGTCGGCAGGTTCAACCGGCAGACCCAGGGCAGGGTCCAGGGGCGGAGCCCCTCAACGCTGGTGCCTTGGGCAGTAGAAGGTCGCCCGCCCCGCCTGGACGATGCGCCTTATGCCCGGGCAGGGCGGCGTGCCGCCGCAGGCCTCGCAGGCCAGCCCCTCCCGGTCATAGACCTTGAAGCGGTCCTGGAAGAAGCCGATGCCGCCATCCGCCTGGACATAGTCGCGCAGGGAGGAGCCCCCGGCCGCGATGCTCTCCTCCAGCACCGCCTTGATCGCCGGCACCAGCCGCAGCGTCCGCGCCCCCGCCACGCTGGCGGCCAGGCGCTTCGGGGAGATGCCGGCGCGGTACAGCGCCTCCGAGACATAGATATTGCCGAGGCCGGCCACCACCTTCTGGTCCAGCAGCGCCGCCTTGACGGGGGTGTGCTTCCCGGCCAGCGCCGCGGTCAGCACCTCGGGCGTGAAATCCGCCTCCAGCGGTTCCGGCCCCAGCCCGGCCAGCAGCCTGTGCCCTTCCTCCGCCGCCGTCGGCACCAGATCCACGCAGCCGAAGCGGCGCGGATCGACGAAGCCGACATGGATGCCGTCCGTGGTCTCCAGGGCGAAATGCTCATGCAGCCTGGCGGCGTTGGGGTGCTCCGCCGCGGGCCGCGCCACCATGCGGCCGGACATGCCGAGATGGATCAGCAGGCTGTCCCCGCCGGAAAGCCGCATCAGCATGTATTTGCCGCGGCGCCGGAACCCTTCCACCCGGGCGCCGAGCAGCCTCGCCACCAGCCCTTCCGGGAAGGGCCAGCGCATATCCGGCCGGGCGATGCTGGCGGCGCGGATCTCCCGCCCCTGCAGCACCCGGGCCAGGCCGCGCATCACCGTCTCCACCTCCGGCAATTCCGGCATCGCCCTGCCTTCCCCCCGCCGTCGCGCCCGCCGTCGCACCTTGGCGCGATCCGCCCTATGGTGCCGCCCCATGCAGGAAGACAAGAGCAGCCCCGGCGGCAGCATCGATTTCGGCTATCGCGACGTGCCGCGCGAGGCCAAGGCCGGGCTGGTGCGCCAGGTCTTCGAAAGCGTGGCGCCGCGCTACGACCTGATGAACGACCTCATGTCGCTCGGCCTGCACCGGGCCTGGAAGCAGGCCTTCGTCGCAACCATCGCCGCCTCCCCGCGCGAGACCTTGCTGGACCTCGCCGGCGGCACCGGCGATATCAGCTTCCGCGCGCTGGAGCGCGGGGCGGGGCGGGTCATCCTCTCCGACATCAACCCGGCCATGCTGGGCGTGGCGCAGGGCCGCGCGCTGGATCGCGGCCTCGCCGCCCGGCTGCATTTCCTCTGCGCCGATGCGGAGAGGCTGCCCCTGCCGGACCGCAGCGTGGAGAAGGTCTCCATGGCCTTCGGCCTGCGCAATTGCACGGACAAGGATGCGGTGCTGCGGGAGGCGCGGCGGGTGCTGCGGCCGGGCGGGCGCTTCCACTGCCTGGAATTCAGCCGGGTGGAGGTGGCGGCCCTGGCGCCGCTCTACGATGCCTGGTCCTTCAAGGTGCTGCCCGCGCTCGGCAAGCGCGTGGCGCAGGACGCGGAGAGCTACCAGTACCTGGCCGAGAGCATCCGCATGTTCCCGGACCAGGAGAGCCTGGCCGGCATGATGCGGGCGGCGGGGCTGGAGAAGGTAACGTATCGCAGCCTCTCCGGCGGCATCGTCGCCATCCATACAGGCTGGCGCCTCTAGGTCGGCCGATACCGGCCGGGCCGGTCCCGAACCGGCGATGCATGGCCCGGGCGCCCACCGCCGGCGGGCAGGCCCGGCCGCCGGCCGGTAATTCGCCACCACGTCGCGACAGGCGGGAACGCGGGCGGACGGCGGGAGTTGTGGCCCGAGGGGAAGTGGCCGTGCCGCCTGGAACAGCTTCAGCCTGGCCGGACCTTGCGCGTCCGGCCAGGCTGAAGCTGTTCCGGGACCATGTTCCGGGGGAGTCTTCACGCCATGTGAATCGGCCCCGGCGGCGCGGCGCGAAGGGGGCTGCCATGACCGCGACGCCGGAAATCGTCTATCGCCTGCAACGCCCGATGCGCGCCGGGGAGGCGGGGGAAGACCCGCTGATGGCGGGGCTGGCACCGGGCTGGGAAGGGCTGCGCCGGATCGATCTGGGCCAGGGGCCGCGGGAGGTGGACATCCTGCTGCACCCGGGCATCGGCCTGGCGCTGCTGGCGCCGGACCTGCCCGCCGCCCGGGCCGCGCTGGCGGCGCTCTGCCACCGGCTGGAGGTGACGGGCTTCGTCGCCCTCTATCCCGGCACCCTGCCGATGCTGGCCCTGGATCTGGCGCCCGGGGAGGAGGCGGACCTGCCGGCACGGCTGGAAGCGGGCTTCGCCGCCTGGCCGCCGCTGGACCTGCCGGGCGGCGAGGGCTGGGTGGCGGCGCTGCGCCGCGCGGTGCTGCGGCCCGGGGCGGGCGAGGCGCCGGCGCCCGAGGCGGTGCCGGTGCCGGAGGGGCGGCTGCGGCGCCCGGGCCGGCCGGTGCCGGCCTGGGTCGCGGGGGCGCGGCGGGACCACCCGGATGCGCCCCGGCCGCCGAGCCGCCTGCCGCTCGCCATGGCGATCGGCATGGGGGTGGCGGCGCTGGGCGGGTTCGGCCTGGCGGCGCTCTGGCCCGCGGCGGAGCCGGCGCCGGTGCGGGCAGCCGCGCCGGCGGCCCCGGCGGCAGCGCTCGCGGGGGGCGAGGCCCTGCCGGTGGCCGCCATGGCGCCGCCGCCCGCCGCCGCCGCCCCGGTCTTCGCGCCGCCGCCGGCCTTGCCCCGGGTGGTGGTGCAGAAGACCGCCAACCTGCGGGAGAGCCCCGACCTCGGCGGCAAGGTGCTGCGCCTGGCCCGGCGGGGGGAGGAATTCAGCGCCCATGCCAGGCGGGATGGCTGGGTGCAGGTGGGGGAGGCGGTGCCGCAGGGCTGGATCTTCGGCGCGCTGCTGGGGGAGGCGGAGGCCGACCAGGCCGAGTGACGCGGCTGGGGCGCTGCCCCCAAGCCCCCGGCAGGGGGGCTCGCCCGTTGGCGGCAGTGCCGCCACCCCTCCCGCCGGGAGGAAGGCTTCCCTCGCGTCCCGCCCCGGATCAGCTTTCCAGCGCCTCGCGGATGCCGCTTGTCCAGGCGCCGGCGCCAGCGGAGAGCAGGCCGATATCCGTCTGGGTCGTCAGGAATTGCGCGCCGCGCCGGATGATGGCGGCCTGGGCCTTGGGGTCGCGGTTGCCGCCGCAGCCGAAGGCGATCCGGTTCGCCCGGCAGGCGGCCAGCACCTTGTCCACCGCCGCCTGCAGCTCCGGATCCTGATACTGGCCGGGCTTGCCCATATTGGTCAGCAGATCGTTCATGCCGATATGAATGACGTCGATGCCGGGCGTCGCCGCGATCGCCTCCACATTCGCGACGCCTTCGGGCGTCTCGATCATGCAGACCAGGAGCGTGGCGGCGTCGACGGCCGGCAGCGCCTCCTTCGGCGGGACGCCGCGGAAGTCGAAATAGGGATAGCCGCCGGTGACGCTGCGCCGGCCAAGCGGGCCGAAGCGCACCGCGGCGACGGCCTGGCGGGCTTCCTCCGCGGTGTTCACATCCGGATAGACGATGCCGGTGACGCCGTTGTCCAGCAGCGCCTGCACATCCTGGTCGCCGACGCAGCGGACGCGGGCAAGCGGGGCGATGCCGAGGGCGATGGCGGCCTGGGCGATATGGCCGATGGTCTCCAGGCCGAACAGGCTGTGCTGCACGTCGATGAACAGGAAGTCGTGGCCGGTGGCGCGGGCGATGCGGGCGATCTCGGCCGAGCGGGACATGCGCACGCCAAGGCCGAGGGCGACGCCGCCGGCGGCGATCTTCTCCTTCACCGGGTTGCTGAAGGTGGTGGTGCCTTGCGCGGTCATGGGCGGTTCCTCCGTGCCGGCATGGCAGCACCGGCGGGGCCTGGCGTCCAGCCGGGGTTGACCCTGGGGCCGCTGCCGTCTGCAATGCCGGCAAGAGAGTGGGGAAGCGCCATGCCCGAGATCCGCGTGAAATCAGAGATCGCCGGCTCCGTCTGGAAGATCGTGAAGCAGCCCGGAGAGGCGGTGGAGGCGGAGGAGACGCTGCTGATCCTGGAATCGATGAAGATGGAGATTCCGGTGGCGGCGCCGAAGGCCGGCATGCTGGCGGCACTGCATGTGGCGGAAGGCGAGGCGGTGGAGGAGGAGCAGGTGCTGGCCGTCATTCGCGCCTGAGCATCGCCTGCGGCCTTGTCGTGCGGTGCCGCCAAGCCCGGCGCGCCGGGCGGGCGCGCTGCGGAACTGCCTCATCCCGGCGGGCCGGTTCGCTGCCCGGACCAGGGCTGCGCCGGCAGCGACGAGGAACCGCCTGAACGCGCCGGCAATCGGGGCGGTCGGCATCAATTCGCCCAGCCCAGCGCCCGCCCGATCACCGCCGCGGCCTCCCGCCCATCCTCCAGCGCCCGGCCGCGCCAGGCGATGTGCTGGTCCGGCCGCACCAGGAACAGCCCGTCCCCATAGACGCGCCGCGCCACCGGATCCGTGGTCGCCAGCACTGCCAAGGGCACGCGCCGCGCCGCCGCCGCCGTCAACAGCGCGCCGCTCGGCGCCACGCCCACCGCCAGCAGCGTGAACCACGGCCCGAGCAGGTCATAAACCGCCCGCCCATCCTCGAGGAACAGGCTCGGCAGCCGCACGCCCGGTGTCGTCACGGGTTCGTAGCGCAGCGGGTCGTCCGGCAGCACGGCGCCCGGCTCCGCTGCGATCACCGGCGAGTCGCGATAGGCATAGCCATGCTCGATCCCCCAGCATTCGTTCTCCGCATTGCCCAGCGCCGCAATGCGCGCCCCCGCCGCCGCCCGCGCCGCCTCCCCCGCCGCACCTTCGGCCAGCAGCGCCGCGCCGTATTCCGCATAGACCGCGCCGATCTCGGCGCGCACCGTGGTATGCTGCCCCGACGCATCGCGGTTGCGCCGCCCGATCGGCAGCCGCTCGGCCTCATAGCTCGGCAGCAGCGCCGGGCCGCCGAAGCCGTGCAGCCGCGCCGCCAGCTTCCAGCCGAGATCCATGGCGTCGCCGATGCCGGTATTCATGCCGTAGCCGCCGGTCGGGATGTATTGATGCGCCGCATCCCCCGCCAGGAAGACGCGGCCTCCGCCATAGGATTCCGCCACCAGCAGATGCGGGTGCCAGTGATTGGCGACCAGGATCTCATAGGCGAAATCCCGCCCCGCGAAGGCGCGCAGCAGCGCCTGCGGGTCCACCTCGCCGGGATCCTCGACGCCGGGCGGGAAGCGGCTTTGCAGCGTCCAGACATCCACGTCGTTCTGCGCGATCAGCGTGCCGTAGGGGCCCTGATAGTGCCAGGCCACGCCGAAGCGCTGCAGCAGCGCGCGGTCGTCGGAGCGGAAATGCGTCATGAAGCGCGGCATCACCCGCGCCTGACCCTCCAGCGGAATGCCGAGCTGCTTGCGCACCTGGCTGCCCCCGCCATCGCAGCCGGCGAGGAAGGCGCAACGCACCAGCTCCACCGCCCCCGTCGCGCTGTCCCGCAGCGTGACGGTCACGCCCTCCGCATCCGCGGCGAAGCTTTCGAAGGCCAGGCCCCAGTGCGCTTCCACCAGCGCCTCGCCCAGCAGCGCGTGCTGCAGCACCGGCTCGATCTCCACCTGGGAGACGCGCATCGGCGCCTCCCGCGGCATGGTCCCGTCATTCCGCTCGCGCTGCCGCGCGCGCCACTCCTCCACGCTCGGGTAGCGGAAGCGGTGCAGCTCATGCCCCGCCATGGTGGTGATCCAGGAGACGTCGAAATTATTCGCGGCCGGCACCGCCACCGCCCGCAGCGCCTCCGCCAGGCCGAAGCGGGCGAAGATTTCCATGGAGCGGCTATTGGTGATGTCCATCTTCGGATGGCGCGTGGTGGTCGGGTTGCGCTCCGCCAGCAGGCAGCGGATGCCGAGCCGGGCGAGAATGCGCGCCAGCGTCATGCCCACCGGCCCACCCCCCGCGATCACCACCGGCACGCTTCGCATCCGCTGTCCCCCGGGCTTTCCGGTGATGATCCGCTGCCCCTAGGATGGCGGCAAGACCCCAGGGAGGAAGAACATCCATGCTGCGACGCCATCTGCTGGCCGCCGCCGCGCTGGCGCCCGTTGCCGCGCGCGCCGCAGGCTGGCTGCCGGAACGCCCGGTGACGATCGTCAACCCCTTCTCGCCCGGCGGCTTCACCGATGGCTTCGGACGGGGCATCGCGCTGCACCTGCAGCGCCTGCTCGGCCAGCCCTTCGTTTTCGATTATCGCCCGGGCGCGGCAGCGACGCTCGGCGCGCAGCATGTGGCGCGTGCGGCACCGGACGGGCATACGCTGCTCTACAGCCCGACCACCGCCTGGGTCGTCTCGCCGCATCTCTACCGCAACCCGGGCTATGACCCGGCGACGAGCTTCGCGCCCATCGCCGCCATCAGCGCCACGCCGATGGTGCTGACGGCGAAGGCGGGCAGCGCCTTCCGCGACGTGCCGGGGCTGCTGGCCGAGGCGAAGAAGCGGCCGGGCGAGCTTTCCTATGCTTCGGCCGGCGCCGGCAGCCTGCCGCATCTGATGGGCACCTATTTCACCACCCTGGCGGGGGTGGCGCTGACCCATGTGCCCTATCGCGGCGGCGCGCCGGCGATGAACGACCTGCTCGCCGGCCATGTGGATCTGATGTTCGAGGCGGTGCCCAATGTGGCGCAGCACGTCGCCGCCGGCCGCGCCGTGGCGCTGATGACGAGCGGCACCGCCCGCACGCCGCTGCTGCCGGAGGTGCCGACGGTGGCGGAGGCCGGCTTCCCCGATCTCGACCTCACCTCCTGGATCGGCCTCGGCGCGCCGGCGGGGACGCCGGCGGCGGCGGTGGCGGCGCTGAACGCGGCGGTGGGGGAAGCGCTGGCGGCGGAGGATACGCGTGCCGCCATGATGCGCCTCGGCATGGCGAGGCTGGGCGGGCCGCCCCAGGCGATGGCGGACCGGATCGCGCGGGAGGGCGAGGTCTATCGCCGCATCATCGCCGGGGCGGGGATCACGGCGGAATAGCTGCTATAGTGGGGCCATGTCTCCCCAGGAGGACCCCGTGCTGCGCCGGCTGCGCGCGGCGCTGGAAGCGGAATACGGCTCGCGGCTGAAGCGCGTGGTCCTGTTCGGCTCCCGCGCCCGCGGGGATGCGCATGCGGACTCGGATTACGACGTGGCGGTGTTCCTGGACCGGCCCGGCCCGCTGTGGGAGGAGCTGGGGCGGCTGGCCCCCATCGTCACCGACATCGCCGCCGACACCGGGGAGATGGTCTCCGCCAAGCCCTTCCCCGCCGAGGCCTGGGAGAACGGCACTTCCCTGCTGATGCGGGAAATCCGGCGGGAGGGGCTTCCGCTGTGACCGCCGAGGTCGCGGCCCTGCTGGCCAAGGCGCGGAACCTGCTGACGGAGGGCGAGGCGATGCAGGCCGCCGCCTTGCCGAATGCCGTGGGGCGGGCCGCCTATCTCGCCGTCTTCAATGCTGCCATGGCGTTCATCTACGTTCGGTCCGGCCGGGTAGTGAAGACGCATCGCGGCGTACGCGCCGAATTCGCCCGGCTGGCGCGGGAGGAAAGCCGGCTCGACCCGGGCTTCGCCCGCTTCCTGTCCGCCGCCTATGAGATGAAGGTGGTGGCCGATTACGAGGCTGACCCCGCGATCTTCCTGGCGATGGAGCCGGCGGCCGCCGCCCTTGCCACCGCCCATCGCTTCGTCGCCGCCATCGCCGCCCTGCTGGCCGAGGAGACGCCCTGAATGCGCATCACCCTGCTCGGCGCCGGTGCGGTGGGCGGCTGGCTGGCGGCGGGGCTGGCCCGGGCCGGCGCCGACCTTGCCATCCTCGCCCGCGGCGCCAGCCTGGCGGCGCTGCAACAGAACGGCCTCACCTTCCGCCACGGCACCGCCGAGGAACGCTTCCGCCTCCCCGCCTCGGACGACCCCGCCGCCCTCGCCGGCGCCGACATCCTCCTGCTCGGGCTGAAAAGCCAGGACCTTCCCGCCGCCCTGCCGCTGATCCAGCGCCTGCTCGGCCGGCGCACCCTGGTCGCCACGGCGCAGAACGGCCTGCCCTGGTGGTTCCTGCAAGGCTTCGGCGGCCCGGCCGAAGGGCTGACCCTGCAAAGCATCGACCCCGGCGGGGCGCTGGCCGCCGCCCTGCCGGCCGAGCGGGTGCTCGGCGGCGTCGCCCATGTCGGCAGCAAGGTGGAAGCGCCCGGCACCATCCGGCTGGTGCAGCAGGACCGCATGCTGTTCGGCGACCCCTCCGGCCGCAACCCGGACGCGCTGGCCGCCCTCGTCGCCCTGCTCCGCCGGGGCGGCATCCCGGCCGAAGCCGCCACCGATATCCGCCGGGAGATCTGGTTGAAGCTCTGGGGCAATTCCAACATGAACCCGCTCAGCGCCCTCTGCCGCGCCGATATGCGGGCGATGCTGGAAGACCCGGGCGTCGCCGGCCTGGTACGGGCGATGATGGCGGAGATGGCCGCGCTCGGCGACCGCATCGGCCTGCCCATCGGCCAGTCCATCGAGGATCGCCTGATTGTCACTCGCCGGCTGGGTGCCTTCCGCACTTCCATGCTGCAGGATCTGGAGGCGGGGCGGCGGCTGGAGCTGGGCCCGGTGCTGGGCTGCCTGGTGGAGCTGGCGGCGCATCTCGGGCAGCCCGTGCCGGTGCTGGCCGGGGTGCACGGGCTGGTCCGTCTGCTGACCGCGGAAACGGGATGAACCGGGAGGCGGCTGCCGCGTCATGGGTGCATGATCGCAAGGTTTGGCCGCCGGAGCCTGGTGCTGGCCCTGCTCGCGCCGTTGCCGGCGGCGGCGGAGAGCCGGCCGCGCCGCCGGCCGGCGCGTCCTGCCCCGGCCCGAACCCCGGCCCCGGCGGTCAACCCGCCCCCGGCCCCGGCCGCGGTGCCGCCGATCGACGTCCCGGTGACCTCCTCCGCCCGATCCGGGCGGACGCCGGCGCCGATGCCGAATACCGGCATCTCCCCGCCATCGGTGGATGCGGCGCCGCGGTCCAGCGTTGATCTCGGCGTACCGACCCCGCCGGAACCCAACCAGGGCGAGACCTTCGGCAGCGCCGATCCGGCGCCGGCCCGCCGCACCGCCCCTGGCTTTCGCCTGCCCTCTCCCGGCGCCACCTTCCGCTTCCCCTTTTGATCTTTCCCCATGAAGGCGCTGGCGCGCCTTCATGGGGGCCCCGGAATCGCTGGGCGATCGGCGCCTCGCGCAGCCTGCCGCGGCAAAGCCGCGGCAGGATACCCGGCAGCGCCGGACGAAGCGCCGCCGATGGGCGAGGAGCCGAACCGGCAGGCGTCCGCGGATCAGAAGGCGATCCGCGTTCCGACGAACACGCTTCGCCCCTCGCCCGGGTAGAACACGGCGGTATTCGCCCCTGGCGCGCTGGCATTGGCCAGGGTGGCGACATCGCTGACGTAGCGCTTGTTGGTCAGGTTGCGGGCGTCGAGGAACAGGGTGATGCCCCGGCCGATATTCAGCCCCGCCTCCAGCCCCAATTTCATATAGGCATTGCCCCGCAGCGTATTGGCGTAATCCGCCCAGGCGCCCTCCGGCACCCAGTCGAGGATCGGGGTGATCCAGCCCTCCGGCCGCGCATAGCTGAGCGAGGTGCGCAGCACATGCTGCGGCAGGCCGGCGATGCGGTTGTCGCCATACTGGCGGTCGCCGCGGAAGCGGAAATCGTTCCAGGTCCAGACCTGGCCGAGGGTCAGCCGGTCCCCCTCCGCCAGCACGCCCCGCACCAGGTCGTAATGCGCCGCGAATTCCACGCCCTGGTTCACCGTGGTGCCGGCATTGAAGGTGCTAGCCGGGATGGAGGGATCGGTGGTGAATTGCAGCAGCTGGCCGCGGATCACGCTGCGGAACAGCGTCAGATCCCAGCCGCCGCGCTCGAAGCGGCCGCGGGTGCCGAGTTCCACCGTCCAGGCGCGCTGGGATTGCAGCGGCACCCAGAAGGGCGCGCCGCCCACCGTCTGCAATTGGTCGGAGAAATCCGGCACGTCCTGGCTGCGCGTGACATTGGCGAAGAATTGCAGCTCCGGCCGCGGCACGAAGAGCAGGCCGAGGCGGGGGTTCAGCCCCTCATAGGTCCGGCTGTAGCTCTGCCCGGTCAGCCGGTTCTCGAAGCTGCGGTCGTCATGCAGCGCCTTGGCGCCGGCGACCACGGCGAGGCTGGGCAGGACCCAGAGCCGGTTCTCGGCATAGATCTCGTAGTTTTCCGCGTTCTGCACCCCCTTCGCCACCAGCGCGCCGCGGGAGCCGCGGTTGTTCACATATTGCAGCGCGTCATTGGTGCCGGCGAAGTAGCGCGCCCCCACCACCAGCTCATTGCGCAGCCCGCCGATCTGGAAGCTGGTGCTGAAGCGCGGCGCTACGCCCCAATTCAGCCCGTCCTGGTCGATCACCTGGAAGATCGGGTGGTAGAGGCTCTTGTGGGTCAGCCAGGTGTCGATGTCGAACTGCCCCGCCCCCAGCCGCACCGTGGTGCGGTTGGCGAAGCGCTCCGCCCAGACATTGCGCGCCTGGTTGCCGGAGAGCGCGGCGGCGGCGGCGCTGCGCGGGCGGTTCAGCGCATCCGAGAGGCTGAGCGAGCCGGGCAATTGCTGCCGGACGATATAGGCCCCGGCATAGAAGCGGGTCTCGACATTGTCGCTGATGCGGTAGCCGAGATTGGCGTTGAATTGCTCGTACTGGCTGCGGCTATGCTGCCGCCAGCCATCCTGATGCGCCACCGTGGCGCTGCCCAGCACATCCCAATCGCCGAAGATGCGGGAGGCCTGGCCGGAGAGGCGCCAGGTGCCGAAGGTGCCGCCCTCCGCCCGCAGGATGTTGGGCGCCTCCGCGGTATGGGCGGTGGGGGTGGTGAAATCCACCGCGCCGCCGAGCGTGGAGCTGCCATGGCGCAGCGCATTGCCGCCGGGGTAGACGGCGGCGGAACGCAGGGCCAGCGGGTCGATCTGGTAGAAATCGCCGCTGCCATCGGCGAGGTTCACCGGGATGCCGTCCTGCAGCACCTCCACCCCGCGCAGATGGAAGCCGCGGGCGATGCCGGAACCGCGGATCGAGAGCCGCAATTCCTGCCCGTAGCGGCTCTGCACGAAGACGCCGGGGGTATCGGCCAGCACGTCGCGCAGGGTGAAGGCGTAGCGGTTGCGGAATTGCTCGCTCTCGATGAAGCGGGCGGCGGCCGGCGTCTGTTCCAGGGCGCGGCGCTGGGCCTCGACGGAGGGGGCGGTCAGCGACCCGGCGGCCTGGCCCTCCACCTCGATGGTGGGCAGGGTGGTCTGGGCCAGGGCAAGGCCGGGCAGGGCAGCAAGCAGGGCGGCGCCGCGCAGGGCGCGCTTCGGGATGGGCATGGCAATCTCCTGACGAACACGGGACGCCGCGCGGGGATCGCGCGGCGAGGTGGGCGTCAGGCGAGGGGCGGGGCGCGCGGCTGCTGCGGCGGGGCGCGGGCCGGGGCGGGCGGCAGCCCGGCCAGGCGCGGCGGCGGCGCCCGGACATAGGCGATGGGCAGCACCGGCAGGATCGGCGGCGCCGGCTCCAGCGCCGGTACGCCGGGGCAGACCGGGCAGCTATCGTGCTGCGCCGGGGCTTCCGGCTGGCCATCCGCGCCCAGATGCAGGGTGCGGATGCCATCGACGGTGCAGATCTCCACCGCCGTCCCATGCCCGCCCAGCGCGTTCAGGCAATGCGCGAAGGCCATGCCCCACTGCAGCGCGAGCAGCAGCGCGAGATGCGGGCCAAGGCGCAGGGCGCGGCGGGACATGCGGCGATGCATGCCGCAAAGACACGCCCTTGTCACCGCCCCTGCGGCGGGCCTGCGCCCGGCTGCTTCCGCCCGTGCGGGGGATGGGCGAGTCCGCCATTCCCGGGCCGTGGCCGGCACTCCCCCCGCCCGGCCGGGGGATAGGCTGCCCGGGCGTCATCCTCGCCAGGGCAGGAGAGCCGCCGGCGAGCCCGGCCGAACGGCCCTGGGAGCCGTCTCAGGAGGTCCCGGCCGCGGAGCGGCGAAGGATCTTGCCGCCGGGCCAGGACGTCGCCGCGACCGAGGCCGGCTGCAGCGGCAAGGCCATGGACGCTGCCGGCGCGGAAAAGACCCGCTGGCTGCGGCGCGGAGCCTTTGACAGGCCCCGGCTTCGGCGGCGGAAATTGACCGGCGCCCAAGGAAGGGGGAGTGTCCCGCCATGCCCGACGACCAGCCCCTGCCGACCCCCCTGCTCGAGCGCCTGGCCGCCCTGCTCGGCCCGCGCGGCATCCTGACCGAGGCCGCCGACCTCGAACCGCACCTCGCGGACTGGCGCGCCCTGTACCACGGCAAGACCCCCTGCGTGCTACGCCCTGCCAGCACCCAGGAACTGGCCGAGGCCGTAAAACTCTGCGCTGCCGCCGGCGCGCCGCTGGTGCCGCAGGGCGGCAATACCTCCATGGTCGGCGGCGGCGTGCCGGATGAGGGCGGGCGGCAGATCGTCGTCTCCCTGGCCCGGCTGAACCGGGTGCGGGACATCGATCCGCTGGACATGACCATGACCGCCGAGGCGGGCGTGGTGCTGAAGGCCGCCCAGGATGCGGCGGCGGAGGCAGGCTGCCTCTTCCCCCTCTCCCTCGGCGCCGAGGGGACGGCGACGATCGGCGGCGTGCTCTCGACCAATGCCGGCGGCAACACCACCGTCCGCTACGGCAATGCCCGCGAATTGATGCTGGGGCTGGAGGTGGTGCTGCCGGACGGGCAGATCTGGCACGGGCTGCGCCGGCTGCGGAAGGACAATACCGGCTATGCGCTGCGCCACCTCTTCGTCGGCGCGGAGGGGACGCTGGGCTTCATCACCGCCGCCGTGCTGCGGCTGTTCCCGCGGCCGCGGGAAAGCGAGGTGGCGCTCTGCATCGTGCGGGACGAGGACGCGGCGCTGGCGCTGTTCCGCCGGGTGCGGGACCGCGACGAGACGGCGGTGCGCGCCTTCGAATACATGTCCGGCACGGGGGTCGAGCTGTACCGCACCCAGATCGAGGGCGGCGCGGTGCCGCTGACCGGTGGGGCGCATTACGTGCTGGTCGATCTCGCCTCCTCCCGCCCGGATGCGGGGCTGCGCCCCCTGATGGAGGCGGTGCTGGAGGAGGCGCTGGAGGCGGGCGAGGTGCTGGACGCCACCATTGCCGAGAGCGAGGCACAGCGGGCGGCGCTGTGGCGCATCCGGGAGGAGCATCCGGAGGCGCAGAAGCGCGAGGGGGCGAGCGTGAAGAACGACGTCTCCGTGCCCGTCAGCCGGACGCCGGAGCTGATCCAGCACAGCTCCGCGGCGCTGAAGGCGCTGATCCCGGGCAGCCGGCCGGTGCCCTTCGGCCATCTCGGCGATGGCAACATCCATATGAACCTGCAGCAGCCGCCGGGGATGGCTGCCGCCGAATTCCTGGCCCGCAGCCATGACATCATGGATACGGTGAACGAGATCGTCCGCGAGCTGGGCGGCAGCTTCTCCGCCGAGCACGGGATCGGGCGGCTGAAGACGGACATGATGGAGAGCTGGCGCGGCGGGGCGGAGCTCGACGTGATGCGCCGGGTGAAGGCGGCGATCGATCCGCTGGGGTTGATGAATCCGGGGAAGGTGCTGCCCTAGGCCTGGTCGCCGCGGCGTTACCCCCAAGGTCATGGGCCCGGTGGGAGCCGGACCGGCAGGACGCGAAGCGGTGAGACCGCTCCAGCCACGCGGCGGCGCTGGCGTGGCATTGGTGCCCCAGACCGCACCGCCATGCGCGCATCGCCGGTGCTACGCGTGGCAGATGGGACATCTTATGGGTGGATAGGATAAATCCCATTTCCCGCCCGTTTCCGATGCGCCCGGACCGGGCGCCACCCTATATTGGCGCCATGAACGCCCTGCCCCAGCCCGTGCCGGAGATGATGACCGCCGAGGAATTCCTCGCCTGGGCCGAGGAGCATGAGGTGCGGGCGGAGCTGGCCGGCGGCCGGGTGATCGCCATGGCGCCGGAGCGCTACATCCATGCCCGGACGAAAGGGCTGGTCTTCCGCGCCCTGGACGATGCCATCCGCGCGGCCGGCCTGGCCTGCGAGGCGCTGGTGGATGGCATGGCGGTGCGGGTGGATGCCGGCACGGTCTATGAGCCCGACGCCATGGTCCGTTGCGGCGCGCCCCTGCCGCCCGACCTGCTGGTGGCGCCCGATCCGCTCATCCTGGTGGAGGTGGTCTCCCCCTCCTCCTCCCGCATCGACAGCACGGAGAAGCTTGGGGATTACTTCCGCCTCCCGAGCGTCCGGCACTACCTGGTGGTGGTGACCAAGGCGCGGCTGGTGGTCCACCATAGCAGGGGCGCGGCCGGCGGCATCGCCACGCGGCTGCTGAGCCAGGGCGAGCTCATCCTGGACCCGCCCGGCCTGACCCTTCCGGTCGCGGATTTCTTTCCCGCCGCCGAGTAGCTGCTCCGCCGGCTCAACCCGCAGACTCACGGGGTCCGTGGGGAAGCCTCCCTCCCGGCGGGGCCTGGCAACGCCGCCGCCAACGGGGGCGGCTCCCGGCCGGAGGTCAGGAGGCAAAGGCCGCCATTCTTACTCCCGTGTTTTCCCTCGCCCCCCAACCCAAGCCTTCCGCCCGCCCCTGCCCGCCGCTAGTGTCCCGATTCTGAAATCCTGCGGACTTCGTTCTCGGGCCGCCAGCTTTGTTTCAGTGGCCTGCGTGTCCGCTGCGTTCGCTGAAATCCAGCGAACTTCGCGGGCAGGACACTGGAGTGGTTTCACCTCGCTCTAGCCCTTTGTTCGGTCGCATTTTCGGGGTCGTCCGGCGATTCCGCCGGACCTGAAAATGCTCTAGGGTGCCGCCCGCCAGCCCCATGACCCGACTCGACCTCTACATCTTCCGCCAGCTCGCCCTCGCGCTGCTCGCCGTCACCATCGGGCTGGCGGCGCTGGTCTGGCTTACCCAGTCGCTGCGGTTCATCGAGCTGGTGCTGGACCGCGGCCTCTCCTTCCTCGTCTTCATCGAGCTCACCGGGCTGCTGCTGCCCAGCTTCTTCGCCGTCATCCTGCCCATCACCACCTTCGTCGTGACGCTCTTCGTCTATGTCCGCCTGGTCGCGGACCGGGAGCTGGTGGTGATGCGGGCCGCCGGGCTTTCGCAATGGCGCCTCTCCCGCCCCGCCCTCAGCCTGGCCGCGCTGACGGTCGGGCTCTGCTACTGGCTGAACCTGGACCTGGTGCCGGCCACCCAGGCTGCCTTCCGCGCCTGGCAGTTCGAGATCCGCAACCAGCTCGCCGCCATCCTGGTGCAGGAAGGCGTGTTCAGCTCGGTGGGGGACGACCTCACCGTCTATGCCCGCTACCGGGACAAGGACGGCACGCTGCGCGGCATCCTGGTGCATGATGCGCGGGAGCGCGGCGCCCCCGTCACTATCCTGGCGGAGGCCGGGCGCATCACCCCCACCCCCTCCGGCCCGCGCGTGACGCTGGAGAACGGCCAGCGCCAGCAGGTGGAGCGTGTGCCGCCGCCCCCCGGCAGCCCCCCCGGCACCCCGCCCACCACCCGCCTCTCCGTCCTCTCCTTCAGCGAGAACAGCGTGGACCTGGCCCGCACCACGCGGGGGGAGGGCGACAGCCGCTACCGCAACGCCCAGGAACGCACGCTGGATGAGCTGCTGCACCCGGATCCGGCGGACAACGTCCCGGAACGCGACCTGCGCCGCTTCAAGGCGGAAGCGCATCGGCGGCTGGCGGACCCGCTCAACACCCTCTCCTTCTGCCTGGTCGCCCTGGCGACGGCGCTGACCGGCCAGTTCCGCCGGCATGGCGGCGGGTTCCGCCTCTTCACCGGCATCGCCGTGGTGGTGGTGCTGCTGGCCGCCGGGCTCATCGCCGGCAATCTGGCGGCGCGGCAGAACGCGATGATCCCGCTGCTCTGGCTGGTCACCGTGCTGCCCGGGCTGGCGGCGACCTGGACCATCGCCGGCCTGCCCGGCCTGCCGCGGCCCCGCCCGCGCCCGCCGGCGGCGGATGCCGCCTGATGCCGGCCGCCACCCTCAGCTTCTACGTCGCACGGCGCTTTCTCTCGGCCAGCCTCGCCATGCTGGCCGGCCTCACCCTGCTGGTCGCCCTGTTCGATTTCATCGAGCTGCTGCGCCGCGCCGCCAACCGGCCGGAGGCGGGCTTCGCCCTGGTGGCGCAGATCGCCGGGCTCCGCCTGCCCTTCGTCGCGCTGCAGATCCTGCCCTTCGCCATCCTGCTGGGGGGCTTGCTCGCCTTCTGGCGCCTCACCCGCTCCTCGGAGCTGATCGTGGCGCGGGCGGCGGGGATTTCCGCCTGGGGCTTCCTCTCCGGCCCCATGCTGGTGGCGCTCGGCTTCGGCCTGCTCGGAACGCTGGCCGTCTCGCCCCTCTCCTCCGCCATGCTCGCCCGGGCGGAACGGCTGGACTACGCCTATCTCCGCGCCCAGGCCGGCATCACGGCCATCGCCGGCGGCCGGCTCTGGCTGCGCCAGGCGGATCGGGGGCTGGAGCCGCAGGGGGTGGCGATCCTCTCCGGCCGGCCGGTCGCGGAACGCGGCGCCGCCAGGGGCGCCGCCTTCGCGATGAATGACGTCAGCCTCTGGCGCCTCTCCGCCCAGGACCGGCCCCTGGCGCGGATCGAGGCGCCGCGCGCCCGGCTGCTGCCCGGCCGCTGGATCCTGGAGGAAGCCGTGACCTTCCGCCCGGACCACAGCGCCGGCCCGCCGCAGGAGCTGAGCTTCCCCACCGACCTGACGCCGAACCGCATCGAGGACAGCTTCGCCTCCCCGGACACGCTGAGCTTCTGGGCCCTGCCGGGCTTCATCGCCATCCTGGAACAGGCGGGGTTCTCGGCAGTGCGGCACCGGCTCTACTTCCAGTCGCTCCTCGCCCTGCCGGTGCTCGCCACCGCCATGGCGCTGCTTTCGGCCGGCTTCTCCATGCGCTCCTCCCGCCGCGGCGGCACGGCGCAGATGATCGGGGCCGGGGTCGCGGCCGGCTTCGCCCTCTTCGTGCTGGACCGGATCAGCGGCGAGTTCGGGGAGGCCGGCACGCTCCCTGTGCAACTGGCCGCCTGGGCGCCTACCATGGCCGGGCTGCTGCTTGCCCTCGCTTTGCTGCTGCATCTGGAGGATGGATGATCTCGAGGACGCCTGGTGTGGCGGCGGCGCTGGCCGGCTTCCTTCTGCCCTGCCTGTTCCTGCTGCTGCCGCGCGAGGCCCGGGCGCAGCTCGACGCGCCCTCCCTCACCCCGCGCGACCCGGCGCCGCTGACCGGGCCGGCGCCCGCCCCGGCGCAGCCCCGCCGCCCCGGCCGCGTGGGCGGGGAGGAATCGCCGGAGGACAGCAACGCCCCGGTCACCTTCACCGCCGAGGAGGTGGAGTATGACCGGGAGCGCGGCGTCGTCACCGCCCGCGGCCGGGTGGAGGCCTGGCAGGGCGAGCGCATCCTGCGCGCCGATGAATTCACCTATGACCGCAACACCGGCATCGCCACCGCCCGCGGCAACGTCCAGCTCCTCGAAGCCGACGGCACCGTGCTCTTCGCCGACACGGCCGAGCTGAAGGACCGCTTCCGCGACGGCGTGCTGACCGGCGTCCGCGCCCTGCTCGCCGCCAATGCCCGCATGGCGGCGAACGGCGCCCGCCGCACCGGCGGCACGGTGAACGAGCTGGGGCGGGTGGTCTATTCGAGCTGCGACCTCTGCGAGGACGACCCGACCGCCCCGCCGCTCTGGCAGGTGCAGGCGCGGCGGGCGATCCAGGACCGCGATTCGCACCGCATCACCTATCGCGACGCCACGGTGCGCTTCTTTGGCGTGCCGCTGCTCTACACCCCCTATCTCTCGCATCCGGAGCCGGGGCTGCCGCGCGCCTCCGGCTTCCTCTTCCCCTCCACCGGCATCACCCGCTTCCTCGGCGCCTATATCGGCCTGCCCTATTTCTGGGCCATCGACGACACCCAGGACCTGCTGATCACCCCGATGTTCTCCGCCCGGCAATATCCCAATGTCGGGCTGGAATACCGCCGGATGTTCAATTCCGGGGAGATCACCGGCAGCGCCTCCATCGGCGGCCTCTCCGGCAAGGACAATGACGGGAAGGAAGAGCTGGCCGGCCATATCTTCCTGAAGGGCCGCTTTGCGCTGGACGAGCATTGGCGCGCCGGCTTCGATCTGAACCGGGCGAGCAGCGAGATCTATCTCCGCACCTTCCGCTACCTGTACCAGCGGGTGCTGACCAGCCAGGCCTATACCGAGGGCTTCTGGGACACCACCGGCTATGCCCGCTTCGATGTCCGCGCCTATCAGGGGCTGCGCACCTCGGACGATACCCGCCAGGTGCCCTATGTGCTGCCGAACCTCTACTACGAGATGGCGCCGCGGGAACGGGTGGCGGGCGGCTTCCTCACCGCCGATGTCAGCGCCCTCGGCATCTACCGGGAGGTCGGCAGCCTCAGCCAGCGCCTGGCCACCAGGGTTTCCTGGAACCGGCCGGAGGTGGACGAGCTCGGCGGGCTCTGGACCTTCAAGCTGCAGGGCGACCTGCTCGGCTACCGCGCCCGCGGCCAGCAGGAGAGCCCGACCCTCCTGCCGGACGCCAACGGCAACAACACCGTCGGCAATATCCGCGCTGCGGTGGATTGGCGCATGCCCTTCGTCCGCTCCGCCGGCAATTGGGGCAGCCAGACCATCGAGCCGCGGGTGCAGCTCGTCACCGGCCCGCGCATGGGGGCGCAGCGGCGCATCCCGAACGAGGACAGCGTCGATTTCGAGTTCACCGACGCCAACCTCTTCGCCCTGAACCGCTATACCGGGCGGGACCGGCAGGAAGGCGGGACGCGGGTGGACACCGCCATCCGCGCCGCCTGGGACTTCCCCAATGGCGGCCAGGTGGAGGCGCTGGTCGGCCGCTCCTTCCGCCTCGACGACGACATCTCCAGCCCCTATCCGGGCTCCGGCCTCGACCGCCGCGGCTCCGACTACGTCGCCCGGCTGCGCGTGGCGCCGACGAGCTGGTTCGAGGTGCTGGGCCGCGTCCGCACCGATGGCGAGCGCTGGACGCAGCGCCGGCTGGCGGACACCACGGCGACGCTCGACCTCGGCCCGGTCAGCCTTTCGGCCGGCTATCTCTACGCCCCGCCGGTCGCCTACCTGGCGCCGTTGCGCTCGCGCGACGAGGTCTCGGCCGGCGTCAGCGCGCGGCTCGGCGAATACTGGCGGGCGGCGGTCACGGGGCGCTACGACCTCGGCATCGGGCGCTTCGCGGTGGTGTCCGGCAGCGTCGGCTACGAGGATGAGTGCTTCATCCTCGAAGGCCGCTTCCTGAAGCGCTTCGCCCAGGACCCGGCGACCGACACCACCTACCCGTCGAACACGGTGGTGCTGCTGCGGATCGGGCTGAAGACGATCGGCGACTACTACTTCCGGGCGTTGTAGCCGGGGGGGCGGAGGCGCGGCGGCGGCGGTCAGCCGGGGCCGGACGGCGCGTCACGCCGCCGGGCGGCCCCTGGGGGCAGGCCGGTATGCGCCCGGTAGAGGCGGGCGAAATGCCCCGGGCTGGCGAAGCCCACCCGGGCCGCCAGGGCGACGATGCCGGGCCGTTCGGCCGCGAGAATCGCCTGCGCCCTTCGCAGCCTCGCCTCGGTGATGAAGGCCAGCGGCGTCTGCCCCGTCGTGGCGCGGAAGGCGCGGTGGAAATACCCGGCCGAGAGGCCGAGCAGGGCGGCCAGTTCGGCGATGCGCAGCGGCTCGGCCAGCCGGGCTTCCACATGCTCGGCGATGCGGCGAAGCTGCCAGGGCGCGAGCCGATGGGCGCGCGGCAGGGCGCGGGCCGGGCCATGGCGGGCGGCGAGATGCGCGGCGGCCGCCCGGCCCATCGCCTCGCACCAGAGCGGATCCAGCAGGCCGTCCGCCGTCAGCCGGCGGGCGAAGCCGCCGATCAGCGCCGCCAGGAACGGATCCTCGGCATTGGTGAAGGCGCCGCAGGCGGGCTGGCCGAAGCCCTCGAAGGCCGCGGGATGCAAGGCGAGGGAGGCCCATTCCGCGCGTACCGAGGTGAAGCGGAGCTGCCGCGTGGCATGGGCGGGGATGAAGGAGACGGCGCCGGGCCGGTCCGGCCCGGCATAGCGGTGGCCGCACTCGCTCCGCACCTCCAGCCGCTCCGCGCCGCCACGCAGCGTCACCAGGACCAGCGGATGCGGCAGCCGGATGATCCCCTCCACCGCGGCGGTGAGGTCGCGGCGGGCGGTGTCGAAGCTGCCATCCCGCCAGCTCGCGCTGCGCCAGTCCCGGCAGAGCGGTTCCACGCGGCGGAGGGCGGGGGCGGCGGCGATCGCGTCCATGGCGGCTCGGCCGGGGATATGGCGCCGCCGGCGGGGGCAGCAAGGCCACGGGCGGGAAAAGGTCAGGATCGCGCCTGCCGCCGCAGGATCGCGCGCGCCGTGCCGCGGCCGACCCCCTACCTGCCGCGGAACCGGCCGAGGTCCCGCGGGGCCGCCGGGACGGCGGCGAAGGAGGGATTGGAGATGATGCAAACCGATCACGGCGCGACGGCGCCGGAGGCAACCCGCCGGCGCCTGTTGGGCGCCGGGCTCGGGCTCGGCGGTGCCGGGATGCTGCCGGCCGGCGCGGTGCCGGCCCAGGCCCAGGCCCAGGCACCCGGCGCGGCACCGGCGCCGGCCGCGCCACGCGCCGGGCTGCTGACCCGCAACATCCCGCGCACCCAGGACAGCGTGCCGGCGATCGGCCTCGGCACCTTCCTCACCTTCGACCTCATCCCGGGGGCACCGCGCGGCCATCTGCAGGAGGTGATGCGCACCTATTGGGACGGCGGCGCGCGGGTGGTGGACACCTCGCCGCTCTATGGCATGGGCGAGGTGAATGCCGGCGCCTTCGCCACCGCCCTCGACATCAACGGCCGCATGTTCCTGACGAACAAGCTGTGGTCCACCGGCGAGTTCCTGGCGGATGACAGCCATGCGCGGCGCAGCCTGGAGACCTCGCTGGCGCGGAGCTGGCGGTCGCAGATCGATGTGCTGCAGTGCCACAACCTGGTCAACATCGACATCGCCCTGCCGCTGATGGCGGCCTGGAAGCGTGAGGGGCTGGTGCGCTTCACCGGGGCCACGCATCACGACTACGCCTATTTCCCGGTGCTGGCCGCGCTGGCGGAGCGCGGCGCCGTGGACTTCATCCAGCTCCGCTATTCCATCTTCTCCCGCCAGGCAGAGGAGCGGGTGCTGCCCGCCGCCGCGGCGCAGGGGATCGGCGTGCTGGTCGCCATGCCGCTGGAAAAGGCCAGGCTGACCAAGCTGGTGGAGGGGCGGCCGCTGCCGGATTTCGCGCCGGAGATCGGCGTGCGGAGCTGGGCGCAGTATTTCCTGAAATGGGTCATTTCCCACCCCGCGGTGACCTGCGCCCTGCCGGCCACCGCCAACCCGGCGCATGCGGCGGAGAATGTGGCCGCCATGCAGGGGCCGATGCCGGACCGTGACATGCGCGCCCGCATGCTGCGCCACATGGAGGGGATTCCCGGCTTCGATGCGGTGGAGCGCATGCCCTGGTATCCGGATAAGCGCTACCCCGGCGTCATCGCCCGCGCCCAGTCCGGGCTGCGCGCACGGTCCGGCTGAACCGGCCCCGGCCCGCGCCGGCTCAGCCCAGCCGCTGGGGAGGGCGGCCGCCGGGACGGATGCGCGGCGGCGGCTTCGGCCCCATCACCGCGTCGATCTCCGCCTTGGCGCGGTTCAGCGCATCGGCCAGCGTCACCACCAGCGCGTCGCGCGTCACTTCCCGCGGCTGGCCGCGATTGGGCGGCGGGACGATGGTGACGCTGAAGCCGGCCTTGCCGTTATCCACCACTTCCAGCCGGTGCAGGCGATATTCCCGCGTCTGGACCACCTGCAATTTCGCCATCACCACGCTCTCCATCAGTCCTGGAAACGACCGAACCCATGGCGGCGGGCATCGCGGCGGCGATGCCTTCCGGCCTGGGGTGCGGCCTTGTCGTCGATTGGCTTGCTGCGCCGCGATTGCGGCTCCCTCGGGGCAAGCTGTGGCGGCAGTCTGGCGCCGCGGATGCTGCAATGCAACACGGGGGGGGGGGCTCCGCCCTGGCCCCGCCAGGGGGCTGCCCGTTGGCGGCAGGGCCGCCGCCCCCGCCGGGCCTGGACCGCCCCGGTCTCCCGATGGGCGTCCCGGCGCGGGCGTCGCAGCTACGGACCTGAACCGGGGGGCGACGTCCTTTCCCGGAGCAGGATCGGCTGAGCTTCGCCCAGTCGCGCATTGCTCGGCTGCGTGATTAGCGGTTTGGGTCGAGTCGACCGCAACCGATCACGCTCCAGAGCGGCTTCGCCTCGCCTGCGCTAGTCGAACCCGCTCCAGCCCTTTGTCCGGTCGCATTTTCCGCGTCGTCCGGCGATCCGCCGGACTTGAAAATGCTCTAGAGCTCTTCCGGCTTCCCCAGGCCCTCGCCCCGGCCCAGCCGCCTTTCATAGTGCTTGTGGTACTTGTCCGTGATCAGCGCCGTCTTCACCACGACGCAGATATCCGTGGTGTTGAAGGGCTCGTCCAGCACCGCCCCGTCCCCGACGAAGCCGCCGAGCCGCAGATACCCCTTCACCAGCGGCGGCAGCTCGTTCTGCACCGCCCGCAGGTCGAGCTGCGCCGGATCCAGCCGCGCCATGTCCACATAGCGCTGCGGCAGGGCGCGCGGCCGCAGCGGCTCCGGCGCCAGGTGGTGGGCGTGCAGATAGGTCAGCACCGGCGCCAGCGCGTCCAGATCCGTGCCGTGCAGGCTGGCGCAGCCGAACATCAGGTCCACATTGTGGCGGAAGACATAGGCGGCGATGCCGCGCCAGAGGAGCTGCAGCGTGCCGCGCGTGCGGTTCTCGGCATCGACGCAGGACCGGCCGAGCTCGAGGATCTCCCCCGGCAGGGCCAGCAGCTTGCCGATGTCGAATTCGCTGGCGGTGTAGAAGCGGCCGAGCCGGGCGGCGGCGGAGCGGCGGATCAGCCGGTAGGTGCCGACCACGGCATCGGCGCCCTCGCCCCGCTCATGGTCGATGACCAGCAGGTGGTCGGCGACGGCGTCGAATTCGTCCCGGTCGCGGCGGGAGGCCGTGGTGGCGGCATCCGCCTGGGCGCCCATCTCCTCGTAGAAAACGCGGTAGCGCAGCGCCTGGGCGGCGTCGATCTCGGCCGGGGTTTCGGCGATGCGGACGCCGAGATGGCCGGCCCGCAATTCCCCGAAGCCGGCGCCCGCCTCAGCCCCGCTCATTCCTGGCGCTGCGGCTTGCCGCGAGGGCGGGCAGGGGGCGGGGCGGTGGCCGGCCGCCGGCCGAAGAGTTCCAGCCTGGTATCCTCCAGCCGGAAGCCGAGATCGCCGGCGATCTGGCCGAGCAGGGCTTCCAGCCGCTCATCGGCGAATTCGATCACCTTGCCGGTGTCGACATCGATCAGGTGGTAGTGGTGGCCGCGATCGGCCTGGTCGTAGCGGGCGCGCCCGCCGCCGAAATCGCGGCGCTCGAGGATGCCCTTCTCCTCCAGCAGCCGGACGGTGCGGTAGACGGTGGCGATGGAGATGCGATCGTCCCGGGCGATGGCGCGGCGGTAGAGCTCCTCCACATCCGGGTGGTCGCTGCTTTCCGAGAGCACGCGCGCAATCAGCCGGCGCTGTCCCGTCATCTTCAGGCCGCGCTCGATGCACAGCCTTTCGATGCGGGAGATCCCCTGGTCCTCGGTGAGGCTGGGCGTGTGCATGCGCGCGGTGATCTAGCCTTCATGGCCCGGGCAGCAGGCTGCCGGCGGGGGGTTCGAATGGGTGGCCGCCCGAGGGTGGCCTGCCTGGGATCGCGACCATAGCGCCGCGGCTGCGTCGCCACCATCGCCGATGCGGGACGAGGCGGCCCGGGTTAGCGGCCGGGCGGCCCGGGGGTCAAGCGGGGTGGGTCAAGCGGGGCGGCTCCGGGCAGTTCCGGCGGAGGGCGCCGCCACCGGCGCGCCGGCTGGCCGCCTGGACGGGCCTTCCGGGCGGGCCGCTCGGACGGGCCTGGTCCGCCGCCGCCCCTGCCCCTCCCGGCCAACCCTGCCCCGGCGTCCCAGCCACCCGCTGCCGCAAGGCGAGGGCGATGCGGCTCCGGGGCTCAGCCGGCCGCCTTGGCGGTGGCGGGCGGCGGGGCGGCGTCGCGCCGCGCCCCGCGGGCCGGGCGGCCGCGCGGCTTGGTGCCGAGGCCAATCTTCTTGGCGAGCGAGGAGCGATGCTTGGCGTAATTCGGCGCCACCATCGGGTAGTCCGGCGGCAGGCCCCAGCGCTCCCGGTACTGGTCGGGGGTGAGGTTGTAGGAGGTCTGCAGATGCCGTTTCAGCATCTTCAGCTTCTTGCCGTCCTCCAGGCACACCAGATATTCCGGCGTGATCGATTTCTTCACAGGAACGGCAGGCTGCGGCCGCTCCGGCTGCGGCTTGGCCACCGGCTGCCCGACCGAGGCCAGGGTCCGATACACTTCCTGGATGAGGTTCGGCAGATCGGCCAGCGACACCGGGTTGTTCGAGACATGCGCGGCCACGATTTCTGCGGTCAGTCCGAGGAGGTCGGCAGCGGGGGATTCTTCAGCCATCTGGCATGTCTTCCTGTTCCAGGCCTTGGAGCTATACTGCGTTCGCTGGCCGTTTCGCAATGCGGCTTGTCGATTCGCGGGGGTAAATGGGGTGACATACCTTCAGGGTCAAGAAATCACCGGGGATCGCCAGCTCGATATCACCGCCGAGACTTGCCCGATGACCTTCGTCCGCACCCGGCTTGCGCTGGACCGCATGGCGAGCGGGGAAACGCTGCTGCTCCGCCTGCGCGGCGAAGAACCGCGCCGGAATATACCGCGTACCGCGACCGAACAGGGCCATGCGGTACTGGCCGAGGTCGAGACGCCGGAGGGCGACATACTATTACTGTTGCGGAAAAAATAATCCGCGGCGCCTTGTTCTACAGTATGTTGCAGGCAGAAGCCGGCAGGGCGCGGCGCAGCACCAGCGCATCCCCGCCATCCGCATAGTAGCGCCGGCGGCGGCCCACCTCGACGAAGCCGGCGGCGGCATAGAGGGCCCGGGCCGCCGGATTGCTTTCCGCCACTTCCAGGAACATCGCCGCCGCCCCGGCGGCCAGGCCCAGCGCGGCGCCCAGCAGCGCGGCGCCGCAGCCCCGGCGGCGGGCGGCGGGCGCCACCGCCAGGGTGAGGATCTCCGCCTCCCCGCCCGCCGCGCGGGCCAGGATGAAGCCCTCCCCCGGCAGGTGCAGGGCGAAGGCGCCGGGCATTTCCAGCATCAGCCGCAGCGCATCGGCGCCCCAGGCCTCCGCCGGCGGGAAGGCGAGGCGGTGCAGCGCGGCCAGGGCCGGCGCCGCCTCCGGCCCGGCCAGGGCGGGGCTCATCCTGGCAGCCGCACCGCCGGCGGCTCGGCATAGAGCGGGCGGAGCGGCAGCGAGGGCAGGCGGCCGGCGAGGCGCAGCGCGGCGACGCGGGCGGCGGCCGCGGCCTGGGGCAGCCGGGCCTCCGGCACCAGCCGGGCGCCCGGCAGCAGCGGCGCCAGGGCCGCGGCGGCATCGCCCAGCAGCAGCAGCCGGGGCGGCGGCGGCGGCAGGGCGTCCGGCGCCAGGGTCTCGGCGGGGCCGGCGGCCGCCGCGGCGCCCGGGGGGAAGCGTTCCAGCACCACCCGACCACGTCTGGTGTCGATGGCGCTCCACGCCTCATGGCTCTCGCGCAGGGCAGGAGGCAGGGCGGCGGCCAACGCCTCCCCGGTCGTCACGCCGATGCCGGGGCAGCCGGCGGCCAGGGCGACGCCCTCCGCCAGGGCCAGGGCGGCGCGCAGCCCGGTGAAGCCGCCGGGGCCGACCACCGCCGCCACGGCGGACAGCGCCGCGGCCGGGATGCCGGCCTCGGCCAGCACGGCCTCCACCATAGGGGGCAGCAGCGCGGCGTGGCCGCGGTCGCCCTCCGCCAGGCGCTCCGCCCGGGTCACGCCATCGGCGACCACCGCGGCGGAGCAGCGGGCCAGGGAGGCATCCAGGGCGAGAATCCAGACGGGCGGCATGGCGGCAATCCAAAGGCTGCGATCGGGGCTTTGCCCCCAAACCCCCACCGGGGGGAAGAGCTTCCCCCCGGACCCCGCCCGCAGGTCCCAAACAAGCGGGTTCAAGCTGCGGGAGCGCCTTCCCGCGGGCCATAGGCCTCCGTCAGCAGCGCCCTCGCCGCCTGTTCCAGCGATTCCGCCGCGGCTTCGTTGCCCAGATAGGCGGCGGAGGTGAAGGCGCCCTCCAGCAGCAGCAGCAGCGTATCGCCCAGCGCCTCCGGCGCCCCGGCCTCCGCGCACATCTTCCGCAGCCGGTCCCGCTTCACCTGCCGGTAGCCGTCGATCAGCTTCCGCACCGCATGGTCGGGGTCCGGAAACTCCACCGTGACGATCGCCATGGGGCAGGCACGGAAGCCCGGACTGCGCAGCAGCGCCGCCGCCTGTTCCACGTAATGCCAGGGCCGCTGCCGCGGATCGGGTAGCGCCATGGTCTCGGCATAGAGCGCCTCGCCCGACTCGCACTGCTCCTCCAGCAAGGCCTCCACCAGCGCGTCCTTGGAGGGGAAGCTGCGGTACAGCCCCATCTTGGTGGTGCCGGCAACGCGGCATAGCTCCTCCACCCCCGTGGCATGGATGCCCTGGCGGTAGAACAGATCCCTGGCGGCTTCCCGCACCCTTTCCGCCGCGTTGCGCTTCTCGCGGGTGGTGGGTTTGCGGTCCTCGGTCACGGCGCACCTCCTGGCTTTCGGCTCGGTCCATTGGGGACCATACGCGGAACAAGCGCTGGTCCCTCTTGCAAAGAGACTGACCGGTTCGTATCAATGAGACGAACCGGTCGGTATCATCCGGCCCTGGAGATAAGCAATGCCCACCCTTCCGCGCAAGTCCCGGGATCGGACCCTGGGCCGAAGGCTCGGCAAGGCCCTGGCCCCGCTGGCCTTCGCCCTGGCCCTCAGCCCCATGCTGGCCGCCGCCCAGGCGCCGTCCGCCCCGCCTGCCGTCACCGTCGCCCAGCCGCTGCACCGCAACATCACGGAATGGGACGAGCACATCGCCCGCCTGGAACCCTTCGCCCGGGTGGAGCTGCGCCCGCGCGTCTCCGGCCAGGTGGACAAGGTAAATTTCCGCGACGGCCAGCTCGTCCGCGCCGGCGACCTGCTCTTCACCATCGACCGCCGGCCCTTCGAGATCGCCCTGGAAGCCGCCCGTGCCGAGGTGGCCCGCGCCGAGGCGAAGCTCGACCTCGCCAACCAGGAGATCGAGCGGACCATCCCCCTGGTGCGCAACCGCTTCGCGCCGGAGGCCCAGCTCGACTCCCGCCGCGCCGCGCAGCGCGATGCGGTGGCGGCGCTGGACGCCGCCCGTGCCGCCCAGCGCAATGCGGAGCTGGAGCTGAGCTGGACCGAGGTGCGCGCGCCCAATGCCGGCCGCGTCTCCGACCGCCGGGTCGATGCCGGCAATCTGGTCCAGGCCAACACCACCCTGCTGACCACCATCCTGACGCTCGACCCGATCTATGCCCGCTTCGACATGAGCGAGGTGGACTATCTCCGCCTCGCCAGGCAGACCCAGAGCGGCGCCCGGCGGCCGGACCGTGAGCCGGGCAACACCCCGGTGCAGCTCCGCCTGGTGGATGAGACGAGCTTCGACCACAAGGGCCGCATCGACTTCCTGGATACGGCGCTCGACGCCCGCAGCGGCACGGTCCGCGCCCGTGCGGTGCTGCCCAACCCGGATTTGTTCCTGACGCCGGGCAGCTTCGCCCGGCTCCGCCTCTGGGCCGGCGAGGCGGAGGCGCTGCTGGTGCCGGATGCCGCCATCGCCGCGGACCAGGCCAGCCGCATGGTGCTGACCGTGACGGCGGACGGCACGGTGGTGCCGAAGCCGGTCGTGCTCGGCCCGGTCATCGACGGGTTGCGGCTGGTCCGCAGCGGGTTGGCGCCGGAGGACCGCGTCATCATCGCCGGGCTGCACCGCGCCCGGCCGGGCGCCCGGGTGACGGCGGAGCTGGGGCGCATCGGCGATGCCTCCCAGCTCGCCGAATCCCGCTGAGCGCGGGCTGAAGGAGAGCCGCCATGCGCCTCGCCCGCTTCTTCATCGCCCGGCCGGTCTTCGCCGCGGTGATCTCGATCGCCATTACCCTGATCGGCGCCATCGCCGGCTTCCGGCTGCCGATCAGCGAGTATCCGGAGATCGCGCCTCCCACCGTCACCGTCACCGCGACCTATCCGGGCGCCTCCGCCCAGGTGATCTCGGAGACGGTGGCGACGCCGCTGGAGCAGGAGATCAACGGCGTCGACAACATGCTCTACCTCTCCTCCCAGGCCACGGGCGACGGCAAGCTGACGATCAACGTCGTCTTCCGCCAGGGCACGGATGTGGACCAGGCGCAGGTGCTGGTGCAGAACCGCACCGCCGTCGCCCTGCCCCGGCTGCCGGAGGAGGTGCAGCGCCTCGGCATCGTTGTCCGCAAGGCGTCGCCCGACCTGCTGATGGTCGTGCACATGCTGTCGCCGGATGACAGCCGCGACCAGCAGTACATCTCGAACTACGCCACCATCAACGTGCGGGACCGGCTGGCCCGGCTGGATGGCGTGGGCGATGCGCAGGTCTTCGGCGCGCGCGACTACGCCATGCGCATCTGGCTGGACCCGGCGCGCGTCGCCGCCCGCGGCCTGACGCCAGGCGAGGTGGTGGCGGCCCTGCGCCGTGCGAATCTGCAGGTAGCGGCCGGCGGGCTGAACCAGCCGCCGACCGCGGACAACACCGGCCAGGCCTTCCAGCTCAACGTGCAGGCGCTGGGGCGGCTGATCACGCCGGAGCAATTCGGCGAGATCGTCATCACCACCGGCACCGGCGGCGCGCCGCTGCGGGTGAAGGATGTGGCGCGGGTGGAGCTGGGCAGCCAGGACTACACGGTGAATGCCCTGCTGAACAACAAGGTGGCGACCGCCATCGTCATCTACCAGCGCCCGGGCTCCAACGCGCTTGCCACCGCCGACGCGGTGCGCAGCACCATGGCGGAGCTGGCGCACAGCTTCCCCTCCGGCCTCACCTACAGCGTGGTCTATGACCCGACGCGCTTCATCGCCCAGAGCATGGAGGCCGTCACCCACACCTTCGCCGAGGCGGTGGCGCTGGTGGTGCTGGTGGTCATCCTCTTCCTGCAATCCTGGCGCGCGGCGATCATCCCGCTGCTTGCCATTCCCGTCTCCATCATCGGCACCTTCGCCTTCATGGGAGCGATGGGGCTTTCGCTGAACACGCTCTCCATGTTCGGCCTGATCCTCGCCATCGGCATCGTCGTGGACGACGCCATCGTGGTGGTGGAGAATGTGGAGCGCCATCTGGCCGAGGGCATGCCTGCGCGGGAGGCGGCGGAGCGCACCATGGATGAGGTCGGCTTCGCGCTGATCGCCATCGCCTTGGTGCTCTGCGCCGTCTTCGTGCCGACGGCCTTCATCGAGGGCATTGCCGGCGCCTTCTACCGGCAATTCGCCGCCACCATCGCCGTCGCCACCCTGCTGTCGGCGCTGGTCTCGCTGACCCTCTCCCCGGCCCTGGCCGCGCTGCTGCTGAAGCCGCACGCCCATGGCGAGTTGGGCAAGCCGTGGCGCTGGCTCTTCGCGCCCTTCGGCCTGTTCTTCCGCGGCTTCAACCGGCTGTTCGAGGCGCTGTCGCTCGGCTATGGCGCCCTGACTCGGCGGCTGGTGCGGCTCTCCGTCCTGCTGCTGCTGCTCTATGCCGGGCTGCTGGGGCTGACCGGGCACACCGTGCAGAGCACGCCGACCGGCCTGATCCCGCCGCTCGACCGCGGCTACCTGATCGCCGCCTTCCAGCTTCCCCCGGGCGCCTCGCTGGCCCGGACGGATGCGGTGATCCGCCGCGCCTCGGAGACCGTGCTGCAGATCCCGGGGGTGAAGGACGCCGTGGCCTTCGTCGGCTTCGACGGCGCCACCTTCACCAACGCGCCGAATACCGGCGTGATCTTCCTCGGCCTGCAGCCCTTCGAGGACCGCGTCGCCCACGGCATCTCCTACCCCGCCCTGATCGGCGAGGTGCAGGCGCGGCTGGGGGCGGAGCGGGAGGCGCTGGCCCTCGTCATCCCGCCGCCTTCCGTGCCTGGCATCGGCACCGGCGGCGGCTTCAAGCTGTACGTCCAGGACCGCACCGGCCAGGGCGCGCGGGCGCTGGAACAGGCGACGGGCGAGATCGTCGCCGCCGCCAACGGGCTGCCGGAAATCGCCATGGCCTTCACCCTGTTCAACACCTCCACGCCCACGCTGCGGGCCGAGGTGGACCGGACCAAGGCGGAGGTGCTGGGCGTGCCGCTGGCCCGCGTCTCGGAGACGCTCTCCTACTATCTCGGGTCGATCTTCGTGAACGACTTCAACATCCTCGGCCGCACCTACCGCGTCACCGCCCAGGCCGAGGAAGACCAGCGCCGCACTCCGCGCGACGTGGCGCTGCTGCGCACGCGCAACGACGATGGCGAGATGGTGCCGATCGGCGCGCTGGCGGAGTTCCGCGACGACACCGCGCCCTATCGGGTGCCGCGCTACAACCTCTACCCCGCGGCGGAGATCCAGGGCGCGGCGAAGCCGGGCGTCTCCACCGGCCAGGCCATCGCCGCCATGCAGAAGCTGCTGGCGGAGCGGCTGCCGGACGGCTTCGGCTATGAATGGACGGAGATCGCGCTGCAGGAGACGCAGCAGGGCAATACCGCGCCCATCGCCTTCGGGCTGGCCGTGGTCTTCGTCTTCCTGCTGCTGGCGGCCCTCTACGAAAGCTGGCTGCTGCCGCTGGCGGTGGTGCTGATCGCGCCGATGTCCGTCCTCGCCGCGCTGGCCGGCGTGCTGTGGCGGGGGCTGGACAACAACGTGCTGGTCCAGGTCGGGCTGGTCGTGCTGGTCGGCCTGGCGGCGAAGAACGCCATCCTCATCGTCGAATTCGCCCGCGCGGCGGAGGCGGCGGGGATGACGCGCTGGGAGGCGGCGGCGGCGGCGGCACGGACGCGGCTGCGGCCGATCCTGATGACCTCGCTGGCCTTCATCCTGGGCGTGCTGCCGCTGGCGGTCGCCACCGGGGCCGGTGCGGAAATGCGGCAGAGCCTCGGCACGGCGGTGTTCGCCGGCATGCTGGGGGTGACGGCGTTCGGGCTGCTCTTCACGCCGGTGTTCTACGTGCTGGCGCGGGCCATGGCGCGGAAGCAGAAGGCCGAGGCGCAGCACGGGGCGGCACCGCATCCGGCGCATTGACGGTGAGGGGGGAGATCGGGCCCTCTGCCTGACTTCTCCTTCTCCCGGTCTTGACGCCAGCCAGCTGGCCCCGCAGACTCATTTCGAAGTAGAAGGTTCGAAAGGTGCAAGCCAAGTCAATGCCCGGGCGTGGTTGAAAATGACCCCACGCCCGATGGCTGGGCGAAAGAGGCGCAGCGCTATGCAGAGTCTGCCTTAGCGCTAAGAAAACTCATGCCAAGGCAAGCTTATAGCATGGCGGGGCTTGGCGTCGAGTGCGCCATCAAGAGTCTGATCATGAGGCGCAACGGCCTCAATCGCTGGCCTGGAAGATCAGAGCGCGGCGACTTGTATGTTCACAATTTTGAACAACTGCTGCGTATCGCCGGCCTTCTTCAGGACGTTGAGGCCGAGATAAGGTACGTTACGGAAGTCGGGGTGGCATGGGTGGTTGCTAAGGAATTCTCTATGGCTAGCCGATACCCTGACAAGCCGCTGTCTGCGCCAATGGTCGATGACATGGTCGATGCTGCAGAAAGGCTCGTGGCATGGCTGCTGATGATGTAGAGCTAGATCCTGAGCGCGAAGCTGCCGGTGCTGCGCTTTTGGACTTGACTGACGAGATTGGCTTTCACGCCTATGCCGCAGCCTGGGTCCGCAATCGGGACACTGATGAATGGCACTTTGTGCTCGTGTCGCCCATGGTGGATACCCGAGGCCCACGCTGGATTTTCGAGCGCCTGCTGCGCGCCTTCCGGATCCGTCCGCTGCCCGCCGGCATCAGCCCGATGCAGATTCACGTGGTCAGCCCGGCGTGGGAGAATGCCATCTTCGGCGCTCCGCATGGCTTCCGCTTCTCCATCGAGCCGCAGCGCCCAAGCCATCTCATTGCCACGCTAAAGGACGTCGTTGTGAACGATGTCAAAGTCGGTGATGGCTACGCGGCGATCTATCGGCGCCTGCCCCTCGACAAGCGAAAGAGGAACCCTGCCGAATACTTCGACAGAGGGGTCAGGAACCTTGAGGCAGCGTGACCGCGGCGGCGGCGGCAGCCTAGCCGGCCTGCCGCTATTGTCTCGATCCTAGGAAGCGCCGGCCGCTGCCTCGACCGCGTAAGAGCTACGCCCCCGCCATCAGGCAATACCCCCCACTCTCCGTCAGCAGCAATTGCGCCATCGCCGGATTCGGCTCGATCTTCTGCCGCAGCCGGTAGATATGCGTCTCCACCGTATGGGTGCAGACGGCGGCGTTGTACCCCCACACCTCCTCCAGCAGCTTCTCCCGCGGCACCGCGCGGCCGCCGGCGCGGTAGAGATATTTCAGGATGCTGCTCTCCTTCGCCGTCAGCCGCACCTTGCGGTTCCGCGTCGGCTCCACCAGCAGCCGCGCCGCCGGGCGGAAGAGATGCGGGCCGATCGGGAACACCGCATCCTCCGAATTGTCGTGGATGCGGAGCTGGGCGCGCAGCCGCGCCAGCAGCTCGTTCAGCCGGAAGGGCTTGGCCAGGTAGTCATTGGCGCCGGCATCCAGGCCCTGCACCACATCCTCCTCCCGGTCCCGGCCGGTGAGCATGATGATAGGCATTCTCTGCCCTTCCTCGCGCAGCCTGGCGCAGAATTCCCGTCCGTCGCCGTCCGGCAGGCCGAGATCGAGCAGGATGGCGTCGAAGCGCACCGGGCCGGCCAGCTTCTCCGCCGCGGCGGCGGTGGTGTCGGCGATCTGGGGCGCGAATTCGCCTTCCTGGCTGAGCTGCTCGAAGAGGGTTTCGCAGAGCACGGCATCGTCTTCGACGATCAGGACAGGGCGGGGCGGCATGGGCGGTCTCCACGCTGGAGGGGGGCCGGTTACGGCATGGCGCGGAGGTTGGCCGGCTTGCCCGGGCCTGTCGGTGACACGGGTCACCGGAACGATGCGCTGGAGAGCGTGGAGAGGGCCTGGAGAGTCGGGGGAGCGCCCAAGGCGCGACGCCCTCGGCCCGACCTTGGGACCATGGCCGTGGCCTAGAGCGTGATCGGTTGAGGTCGAATCGACTGAAACCGTGAATCACGCGACCGAACAATGAGCCAGAGCGGGGCGGGTGAGCGCAGCTCAACCGATCCCGCTCTAGGCGCGCCCGGCCGGAGCGGCGGCGTCGGCGCCTGGTCGGGGAGCGCGGTGGCTGGCAGGGCGCCGCCCGCTGCCCTGGCGTGGCTTTGCCGCGACAGGCTGTGCAGGGCCGCAGCCGATCGGGCGATTGCGGGCGCCGCGGCGGCGCGCAGCGCCAGTCCGGGGCAAATCCGGGGCCGCGCGAAGGCGCGAAGGGGCTTCGCGGGGAAGAACTAGACCTCCAGCTCGACCATCACCGGCACATGGTCGCTGGCCTGCGGCCAGCCGCGCGCCGGCTTCAATATCTCATGCCGCCGCAGCCCGCCGGCGAGGTCCTGGCTGACCCAGATATGATCCAGCCGCCGCCCGCGATCGGACGCCTCCCAATCCCGCGCCCGGTAGGACCACCATGTGTAGAGCTTCTGCTCCGCCGGCACGAAATGGCGCACCGCATCGTGCCACGCCCCTGCCTGCTGCCAGGCGGTCAGCGCCGCCACCTCGACGGGGGTGTGGGAGACGACGTCGAGAAGCTGCTTGTGGCTCCACACATCATGCTCCAGCGGCGCGATGTTGAGGTCGCCCACCATCACCGCCCGCCGCGCCGGGCCGCGTTCCAGGCACCAGGCCGTCGCCTCCGCGACGAAGTCCAGCTTATGCGCGAATTTCGGGTTGAGCTTGGGGTCCGGGACGTCGCCGCCGGCGGGCACGTAGAAGTCGTGCAGCTCCAGCGCCCCGCCCGGCAGCTCCAGCGCCACGCCGAGATGCCGGCAATCCCCCTTGCCGCACCAGTCCGGATCCTCCGCCCGCACCGCGAAGGGGATGCGGGAGAGGATGGCGACGCCGTTATACCCCTTCATCCCGCGGTGCGCGACGTAGGGAAACCCCGCCGCCTTCAGCTCCTCCAGCGGGAAGAGCTCGTCCGGGCATTTCGTCTCCTGCAGGCAGAGCACATCGGGCGCCAGCGCGCCGACGAGATCGGCGAGCAGCGGGCGGCGGAGGCGGACGGAATTGATGTTCCAGGTGGCGATGCGGAGCGCGGTCATCCTCCCGCGCTACCGCCTCCCGCCCATGGGATCAAGCCGCAGCGGCCGATCCTGGGCCGCCCGGCGTCCCGCCACGGCGGGCTGTGCAAGCCGCTGCTCGCAGAGCGACTCCGGGGCCCCCGCGGCGCCGCGCCAGCGGCGTCGTCGGAAGTTCCTAGACGATCCTTGTCCGCACCTCGCCCACGCCCTCCACGAACCCCTCCAGCACATCGCCCTTCACCACCGGGCCGACGCCTTCCGGCGTGCCGGTCATGATCAGGTCACCCGGCGCCAGCCGCACCAGGTGGGAGAGGTTGGAGATCACCTCCGGCACGCTCCAGATCAGCTTGGCGAGGTCGGAGGACTGCACCACCTTGCCGTTCACCCGCAGTTCGATCTTCCCCTTGGAGGGATCGACGCCCCTGGCCGGCACCAGCGCGCCCATCGGCGCGGAAAGGTCGAAGCCCTTGCCCATGTCCCAGGGGCGGCCGGTCTTCTTCGCCTCGTTCTGCAGATCCCGCCGGGTCATGTCCAACCCCGCGCAATAGCCCCACACATGCCCCAGCGCATCCGCCACGCTGATATTCGCGCCCGCCGCGCCGATGGCGACCACCAGCTCCATCTCGTAATGCAGCGACTTCGACATCGGCGGGTAGGGCATGTCGGCGTCGTTCACCACCAGCGCATCGGCGGGTTTGGTGAAGTAGAAGGGCGGCTCGCGGGTCGGGTCGCTGCCCATCTCGATGGCGTGTTCCGCGTAATTGCGGCCGACGCAGAAGATGCGGCGCACCGGGAACATCTGGCTGCTGCCCTTGACGGGGACGGCGGCGATCACCGGCGGGGCGATGACATAGTCCGACATGGCGGGACCCTTGCTTGTCTCGCCCCTGCCATACCGCGCGCCACCCGCCCCGAACAGCCCCGACCCCGGGCCGCCCGAACTTAAAGTGATACTTTAAGTCCTCACGGGTAATTCTTCCCCGACCACAAAAAAGCGCCCGGACAGGGGGGTGTCCGGGCGCCGTTGTTGTAGTTTCCGATCGGAAAGGTCGGGCGAGCCGGCAGGGGAGTCCGGACATCGACCTCCAGCCTATTGGGGGGGCTGGTGAGTGGAGACTAGCGTGTTGTTGCCAAAGACGCAAAAGGCGATTGCGCGACTCCACGAATAAAGTTGTAGCGCGCAGGACATTTCGCGCAGGTGTGAGGCTGGCGCCGGGCGGCGCCGCGCGCCAGGGCAGATGCCGGGCGGCTGGCACCAGCGGCACGGGCCGCCGAGGAGGCAGCCACATCCCCCGCTGGCCTCCGGGCATGGGAAGAATCGGCCTGCTTCGATTCGGCATGGCGGGGCCCGGCCCGCTTCGATCCGGCCGGCAGGACGGCCGCCCCGGCTATTCCGCCGCCTGGGGCATGCTCCGGCGGGCCGCCCAGGCCGTGGCCGCGGCGCCGAACCGCTCGAACAGCGCGCGGCTGAGCGCATCCGTTTCCCAATCATATTCCGGGTGCCACTGGATGCCGTAGGCGAAGCCGGACGCGTCCTTCACCCGCACCGCCTCGATGGTGCCGTCCGGCGCCCAGCCCTCCGCCGTCAGCCGCGGCGCGATGCGGGCGATGCCCTGGTTGTGCAGGGAGTTCACCGGAATATCCGTGGCGCCGCCCAGCTCCGCCAGGAAGCTGCCCGGCAGCAGCCGGACATTATGCGCCTTCGCCACCCGCACCCTGGCGAAGCGCTGGTCCGAAGGCGTGGAATGGTCGATCCGCCCGGGCAGATCCTGCACCCGCTGGTCCAGGCTGCCGCCGAGGGCCACGTTCAGCTCCTGAAAGCCGCGGCAGATGGCCAGCAGCGGCAGGCCGGCGGCGATGGCGGCGCGGATCAGCGGCAGGGTGGTGGCGTCCCGCGCCTTGTCCTCCGGCGTGCCCTCGGCATGCGGCGGGCCTTCATAGTAGTCGGGGCAGACATTGGACCGGCTGCCGGTGAGGATCAGCCCATCCAGCCGCGGCAGGATTTCCGGCACCAGCGCCTCCCCGGCCGCGGGCAGCAGCACGGGAATGCCGTCCACCGGCCCCAGCACCACGCGGATATAGCTGTCCGAAGCGGCGTGATTGGGCGTGGCAAAGATGCCGAAGGGCTTGACGCAGCAGGATATGCCAATGAGCGGCTTCATCACCCCGGAAGCTTCCCCCGCGATTGCGGCGCGATCAAGATGCAGAAGCTTGAGCGGAGGACGAATCTGCCATGCAATTCGGCAGAGTCCGCCGCCACCTGCTCACGGAATGCCAAGCTGCTCGCGGAAGCGCGGATCGTTGAACTCGAACAGGCTGGACGGGTAGCGGCCGCCATACTCCGCCTGGAACAGGCTGACACGGGTCTCACGCCCCTGGGCATCCACCACCGCCCATTGCTTCAGCTCCATGGGCTGCTCGGCGAAGACCAGGGTCAGGCGGCCCTCCGCGGCGCGGCCGGTGCGGAACAGGGTGATGCGCAGCAGCCCGCCGCCGCGCTGCACCCCGGTGACCGTGATATCGCCGGAGAAGCGCAGATTCTCGTTCAGCAGGATGCCGAGCGGCGTGGCGGAGAGCGCGACGGTGGTGGCCTGGCGGAGCTGCTTGTCGAAGTAGAAGAACTGGCCATGGCTGGCCACCAGCAGCAAGGGCTCCGGCGGATCGTATTCGAAGCGCATGCGGCCGGGGCGGACGATCCAGCCCGTGCCCTCCGCGCTGGCGCCGTTCTGGGCGATCTGGAGGAAACGGGCCTTCAGGCTTTGCAGGCCGTTCATCCAGGTCTCGGCGCGGGCCAGGTCGGCACGGTCGCGCTCGTTCAGCGTGGCCGGCTGGGCCAGGGCGGTGAGCGGGGGGAGGAGAAAAGGAAGGGCGAGAAGGGCACGACGCTGCATGGGCGGGATGTGGCAAGGGAGTGCGGCGGGGAAAAGGCACCATCAGGAAAATCGGCGTGCCGTACCGGGGGCTTGGCCCCCGGACCCCCAGCAGGCGCCCTGGCCCCGTTGGCGGCAGCGCCGCCAGCCGGGGGGATGGCTTTCCCCGGACCTCGCCCTGAGTCTGGCGATCCGGGCGTCGGGGCCGGCCCTCAACCGGCCAGCGCGGCCGCCAAGGGTAGCGGCTCGGCCCCCATCGCGGCCGCCACCGCCGGGTGGACGATGCGGCCGGCATGCAGGTTCAACCCCTGGGCCAGGTGCGGGTTGGCCGACAGCGCCCGGGGGAAGCCCAGCTCCGCCAACTGGACCACGAAGGGCAGGGTCGCGTTGTTCAGCGCGACGGCGCTGGTGCGGGCCACGGCGCCGGGCATGTTGGTGACGCAGTAGTGGATGATGCCGTCCACGACGAAGGTCGGCTCGGCATGGGTGGTGGGGCGGGAGGTCTCGAAGCAGCCGCCCTGGTCGATCGCCACATCCACCAGCACGCTGCCCGGGCGCATGCCCTGCAGCATGGCGCGCGTCACCAGCCGCGGCGCCGCGGCGCCGGGCACCAGCACGGCGCCGATGACGAGATCGGCCTCGGTCACCGCCTGCTCCACCGCCTCCGCCGTGGCGAAGAGCGTGGCGACATTGCCGCCGAATTCCCGGTCCAGCCCATCCAGCACGCGCAGGCTGCGGTCCAGCACCGTGACCCGCGCCCGCATGCCGGCGGCGATGCGGGCGGCGTTGGAGCCGACCACGCCGCCGCCGAGGATCGCGACGCGCGCCCCCGGCACGCCAGGCACGCCGGAGAGCAGGATACCGGCCCCGCCCGACTCCTTCTCCAGGCAGTGGGCGCCCACCTGCACGGCCATGCGACCGGCCACCTCGCTCATCGGCGCCAGCAGGGGCAGGCCGCCCTCGGCGCTGGTCACGGTCTCATAGGCGATGGCGGTGCAGCGGCTTTCCAGCAGCCCGCGCGTCTGCTCCGGGTCCGGCGCCAGATGCAGGTAGGTGAAGAGGATCTGGCCGGGGCGGAGCTGCGCCCATTCCGCCGGCTGCGGCTCCTTCACCTTCACCACCAGCTCCGCGGTCGCGAAGATCTGCGCGGCATTCGCGGCGATGGCGGCGCCGGCGCCGGCATAGGCGGCATCGGGGAAGCCGATCCCGGCCCCGGCGCCGGTTTCCACCAGAACCCGGTGGCCCCTAGAGGTCAGCTCCCGCACCGAGGCGGGGACCAGGCCGACCCGGTATTCGTGGTTCTTCACCTCGCGCGGAACGCCGATGAGCATGTGTCCCCTCCGATGCCGTTGGCACGGATGTGGGGCTGCCCGGTCGGCATCGGAAGGCATGTCGGCGGGTGCCGAGGGCGGAACGCCCAGGCGGCCGTGGAACACCGAAGCGGGCGGCCGCCCGGCGCCGTTTGCCACGAGAGGCTGAGCGGGGGAGCGGTGCCGGAGGCGGAACACCTGCAGCCGGCCCCCTGCGACGCCAGCGCCGAGGAACGCCGCCCGGCGCTGACGCGGCCTTGCCGCGGCAGGCTGCGCGAAGCGCCTGGCGTGCAGCGACTCCGGCCCCGAGGAAGCAGCCGTGCGGCGCTCTCGTGGGGATCTAGTCTATCGGCAGGAAGATGAAGATGACGGCGGCGATGAGGCAGGCCATGGCGGCCAGGTAGGTCCAGCGCAGCGGCTCCCCCAGCACCAGCACGGAGAAGCCGGCGAAGACCGAAAGGGTGATCACCTCCTGCATCACCTTGAGCTGCTGGCCGGTGAAGGTGCCGTAGCCGATGCGGTTGGCCGGCACCGCCAGGCAGTATTCGAAGAAGGCGATGCCCCAGGAGGCGATGACGGCCAGCCAGATCGGCCAGGCCGGCCGCTTCAGGTGCCCGTACCAGGCGAAGGTCATCAGCACGTTGCTGCCGATCAGCAGCAGCGGCGGCCACAGATGCGCAGGATTCATGCCGACGGGTCCCAGACTTAGAGCAATATTCGATCAGGTGGAATCACCTGATCGGATTTCTTGCTCTGGAAAATATAAGGTCTAGAGCAGCTTATCTCCGATAGTGTCCTGCCCGCGCAGTTCGCTGGATTTCCAGCGAACGCAGCGGACAAGCAGGCCGCTGAAAACATAAGCTAGTGGCCCGACAACGACGTCCGCAGGACCGCGGATCGGGACACTAGGGCGGGGTCCGGGGGGAAGCCTTCCCCCCGGCGGGGGTGCAGGGGGCAGCGCCCCCTGCCGGGGTTCGGGGCAGAGCCCCAACCGGCAGCCGCCACAGCAGCCACAGCATGACCCCCAGCGCCGGCAGCGCCGCCGCCGTGGTCAGCACGAAGAACCCCGCCCAGCCCAGGCTCTCCGCCAGCCAGCCGGAGGAGGCCCCGAGCGTCCGCAGCGGCACCGCCGCCAGCGAGGAGAGCAGCGCATATTGCGTCGCCGTGAAGGCCCGGCTGGTAAGCCCCGAGAGGTAGGTGAGGAAGGCGGCATCGGCCAGCCCGTCGGTGAAGCTTTCCACCCCCACCTGGGCGAAGAGCATCGGCATGTCCCGCCCGCCGCCGACCAGCGCCAGGTACATCAGGTTGGAGAGCATCTGCCCGAGCCCGGTGACGACCAGCGCCCGCCCGGTGCCGATGCGCCCGACCAGCCACCCGCCGCTCAGCGCGCCGGCGATGGTCGCGGCCATGCCGAACACCGTGGCGACGCTCGCCACGTCTTCCCGGGTGAAGCCGAGGGAGCGGTAGAAGGGCGTGGTCATCAGGCCGGCCAGCGCCTCCCCCAGCTTGAAGAGGGAGATGAAGAGCAGGATGGCGAGCCAGCCCGGCCGGCCGAGGAATTCCTGGAAGGGATCGAGCACCGAGGCGCGCAGCCGGGCCCGCCAGCCGAGCGCGATGGCAGGCGGGCGGGGGGTTTCCGGCCCGGCCAGGGCGGCCGCCATGCCGGGCAGCAGCAGCAGGGCGGCGGCGGCATAGGCGCCCTGCCAGCCCAGCCACTGCACCAGGAAGAGCACGCCGGCGCCGCTGGCCAGCAGCGCGAGGCGATAGCCCCAGACATAGGCGGCAAGGCCGAAGGCCTGGCGTTCCGCATCCTCGCCCAGCATTTCGATGCGCCAGGCATCCACCACGATGTCCTGGCTGGCGGAGAGGAAGGCGACCAGCACGGCGAAGGCGACGGTCAGCGCCGCGCCCTGGGTGGGGTCCGTGGCAGCGACGGCGAGGATGGCGGCGACCAGCCCCGCCTGGACGGTCAGCAGCCAGCCCCGGCGCTGGCCGAGCGGCAGGGGCGGCCGCACCGCGTCCAGCGCCGGGGACCAGAGGAATTTATTGGCGTAGGCCAGCCCGATCAGCGCGGTGAAGCCGATGGCGGAGAGGGAGAGGCCGCTTTCGGTGAACCATTGCCGCAGCACTTGGCCGGCGACGAGCGGCAGGGGCACGCCGGCGGAGAAGCCGAGGGCGAGGAGCAGGAGGAAACGCCGGTCCCGGAGCATCGGCAGCGGATAGCCGAAGGGGGGCGCGGTGGCTATGGCCTGAGCCGTTTCGCGCGAAGGCGACCCCTTGCGAGAGCCATGGGGCCATGTTCGAGGCAAGAATGCCGCGCAGCGGCACCGCGCGTCGTGCGAATAGCACGCCTCACATCGCTGCGAATAGCACGCCTCACATCGCTGCGAATAGCACGCCTCACATCGCTGCGAATAGCACGCCTCACATTGCTGCGAATAGCACGCCTCACATCGCTGCGAATAGCACGCCTCACATCGCTGCGAATAGCACGCCTCACATCGCTGCGAATAGCACGTCTCACATCGTGCGAATAGCACGCCTCACATCGCTGATGACACCAGGTCCGGCGGGATCTCGCCCCAGGGCCGCTCCACCCGGTAGCGCTGCCCGCCCGGCGCGACGTGCAGGGGGGCGAAGGGCGCCGTCACTCGTTCAGCCCCTTGCCCGGATAGGGATGCGTGGCGACCCAGTGCTTCGCGATATCGACGCGCCGGGTGATCCACACGCCCTTCCGCTGCATCATGGTGTCCAGCAGCCGCTGCAGCCCCACCGCCCGCGCCGGATGGCCGATGAGGCGCATATGCAGCCCGACGGACATCATCTTCGGCGTCTTCGCGCCCTCCGCATACAGCATGTCGAAGGCATCGCGGATGTAGCTGAACCACTGGTCGCTGGTGCCCATCCAGCCGGCATATTTCCCGTCATTATTGGTCAGCGAGTAGGGCACGACGAGCTGCGCCTTGCCGTCCACCGTCACCCAGAAGGGCAGCTCCTCCCCGTAATAGTCGCTGTCATAGAGGAAGCCGCCATGCTCGACGACGAGACGGCGGGTGTTCACGCTGGGGCCATAGCGGCAATACCAGCCATCCGGCCTGCCCACGGTCTTCGACAGGCTTTCGAAGGCGCGGCGGATATGCTCGCGCTCCTCCGCCTCGCTCAGCTCGAAATGCTTCACCCAGCGCCAGCCATGGGAGCAGATGTCGTAGCCCGCTTTGCGGATGGCCGCTGCCGCCTCCGGGTTCGCCTCCAGCGCCATGCCGCAGCCGAAGATCGTCAGCGGCAGGCCGCGTTCCTGGAACAGCCGGTGCAGCCGCCAGAAGCCGACGCGGGAGCCGTATTCGAACATGCCCTCGGCGGCCAGGTCCCGGCCGGACTTCACCTGGTTGAGGCCATGCGATTCGGTCAGGCCGTTCTCCGTCACGCCATCGCCCAACGCGAAGGAGGGCTCCGACCCTTCCTCGTAATTGATGACGAAATTCACCGCCAGCCGCGCCCCGCCCGGCCATTGCGGATCCGGCGGGCTGGCGCCGTAGCCGATGAAATCGCGTCGCACCTCGTAAGGCATCAGGGCAGCTCCACGCTGAAGGGCGGCACCTCGACGAATTCCTCGTCGGTCTTCGTGCCATCCAGCCACATGACGATGACGAAGCGCGCTTCCCGGTCCAGCACGGTGAAGGGGTGGTGCCAGACATTGGCGCCATAGGTCACGCCCTGCCGCGGCCCGCAGAGAAAGGCCCGCGCCCGCGCCATGTCCGGCCCGCCGGTGGGCGCATGCGGCGCGACGATGCAGAGCCAGCGCCCGCTCTCCTGCGGGATGAAGCTTTGCGAGCTGAATTCATGCCGCTCCATGGTGGTGGAGCGGAGCGGCAGGGCGGCCAGCGGCGCCTTCACCGTCAGGGAGAGGGAAGGCCGCGCCCCGGGGCGGAGATTGGCCAGCGCATCCTCGAAATAGGTGCGGCCCGGGATGGCGGGGCATTCGATCACCTCGCCGAAAGGCAGGAAGGCGGCGGAGGTCAGGGGTTCGGCGCGCAGGATCATCCCCTTGCCCTCCCGGTCCGGCCCTCTGCCGGCAGCCATGCGATGGAGGCGCGGAGGATCGGCGTGCCGGAAACGGCAGCCAGGCGGATCATCAAGCGTCCCTCCATATGTCCCTGATGCGGGCGGCAGCATGTCCGCCCGCGCGGAAGAGAGGAAGGGGAGACGGGCAGATTTTCCGCCGGGGCCACGGGGCGGGGAGCGATGACGAGCATCGGCGGCACTGCACGGAGGGGCGACACTACACGGAGGAAGGTGGGCGGCAAGGCCGGGAGGGGTGAGGAGGGCGCGGGGACCATGCCGGGCCGCGGATCGGCGGGCCGACCGGCTCGGTCGGCGGCGGCACCGCCCGCCTGAGGGCGGCGCGGCCGTGTTCTTCGCCCGCCCCGGCTCGCATTCCCCGCCGCCTTGCCGCGTGCCAGGATGCGTGCCGATGCCCCGCGACCTGCCGCCCGCCCCGCCCCGCCACCAGCGCGCCGAGGGCGCCTTCGCGCTGCATCTGGCCGCCGGGCCGCGCGGGACCGCGCTGCGGGATCTCTACCAGCAGGCCCCCGCCCGCGTGCTGTTCCCGGTGCCGGAGCCGGATGAGGCGCTGACCGCCGCCGTGCTGAATTGCGCCGGCGGGCTCGCCGGTGGCGATTCGCTGCGGCAGGAGGTGCGGCTGGAGGCCGGGGCGCGGGCCACGCTCAGCACCGCCGCGGCGGAGAAGGTGTATCGCAGCCTCGGCCCGGAGACCCGGGTGGAGAGCGCCGTCACCCTCGGCCCCGGCGCGATGCTGGAATGGATCCCGCAGGAGACCATCCTGTTCGAGGGCGCCCGGCTGCGCCGCCGCATGGCCGCGCGGCTGGCGCCGGGCGCGAGGCTGCTGGCGGCGGAGACCCTGGTCTTCGGCCGCGCCGCAAGCGGCGAGACGATGACCGCCGGCACCGTCTTCGATGCCTGGCGGCTGGAAGGCCCGGATGGGCTGCTCTGGCTGGATGCGCTGGCGCTGGAAGGCGGGATCGGCACGCAGCTCGCCGCCCCCTTCGGCTTCGCCGGCGCGAAGGCGCTGGGCACGCTGCTGCTGGCCGGCGGCGCGGCGGAGGCAGGGCGCGAGACGCTGCGAAGCCTGCCGGAGCGCGTGGCCTGCGGCGCCACCATCCCCCGCCCCGGCCTGCTGCTGGCCCGCTTCCTCGGCCCCGCCGGCGCCGTCAGGGAGGCCGTGGCGGCCGCGCTCTGCGCCTTGCGCGCCGCCCAGCTCGGCCTGCCCGCGCGGCTGCCGCGGCTGTGGACGACATGAGGGAGTGACGCCATGATCGGGCGGGGCTCGGGGGGCAAGGCATGAATCTGACGCCGCGGGAGAAGGACAAGCTGCTGATCGCCATGGCCGCCCAGGTGGCGCGGCGGCGGCTGGAACGCGGCGTGAAGCTGAACCACCCGGAGGCCGTCGCCCTCATCACCGATTTCGTCGTGGAAGGCGCGCGGGATGGCCGCAGCGTGGCGGAGCTGATGCGTGAGGGCGCCACCGTGCTCCGCCGCGACCAGGTGATGGAGGGCATCGCCGAGATGATCCATGAGATCCAGGTGGAGGCGACCTTCCCCGACGGCACCAAGCTCGTCACCGTGCATGAGCCGATCCGGTGAGCGACGTGCAGCCCCGCCCCCTCCTGGCCGCGCCTCGCCCGGTCCCCTCCCACGCCGAACCTGGCCGCGACGCGAGGAGCGCCCGCGCATGATCCCTGGCGAACTCCTCCCCGCCCCCGGCGAGATCGAGCTGAATGCCGGCCGCGACGCCATCGAGCTCGAAATCGGCAATACCGGCGACCGCCCCATCCAGGTCGGCAGCCACTACCATTTCGCCGAGACCAACCCGGCGCTGAACTTCGACCGAGAGAAGGCCAAGGGCCGCCGCCTCGACATCGCCGCCGGCACCGCGGTGCGGTTCGAGCCGGGGCAAACGCGGAAAGTGCGCCTCATCCCCTATGCCGGCAGCCGCATCGTCCACGGCTTCCGCGGCGAGACGGAAGGACAGGTCTGATGCCTAGCCGCATCTCCCGCGCCGCCTATGCCGGCATGTACGGCCCGACCACGGGCGACCGCCTGCGCCTCGCCGACACCGACCTCATCATCGAGGTGGAGCGCGATCTGACGACCTATGGCGAGGAGGTGAAATTCGGCGGCGGCAAGGTCATCCGCGACGGCATGGGCCAGAGCCAGGTGACGCGCGCCGGCGGCGCCATGGACACCGTCATTACCAACGCGCTGATCCTGGATCATACCGGCATCTACAAGGCCGATATCGGCCTGAAGGAAGGCCGCATCGCCGCCATCGGCAAGGCTGGCAACCCGGACACCCAGCCGGGCGTGGACATTATCATCGGCCCGGGGACGGAGATCATCGCCGGGGAGGGCCGCATCCTCACCGCCGGCGGCCTCGATGTGCATATCCACTTCATCTGCCCGCAGCAGATCGAGGAGGCGCTGGCCAGCGGCGTCACCACCATGTTCGGCGGCGGCACCGGCCCGGCGCATGGCACGCTGGCCACCACCGCAACGCCCGGGCCGTGGCACATGGCGCGCATGCTGCAGGCGGCGGAGAGCTTCCCGGTCAATCTCGGCTTCCTCGGCAAGGGCAATGCGGCGCTGCCGGCGGGGCTGGAAGAGCAGATCCTGGCCGGCGCCTGCGGGTTGAAGCTGCATGAGGATTGGGGCACCACGCCGAAGGCCATCGACACCTGCCTGAGCGTGGCGGATGCGCTGGATGTGCAGGTGGCCATCCACACGGACACGCTGAACGAGAGCGGCTTCGTCGAGAGCAGCATCGCCGCCATCAAGGGCCGCACCATCCAGGCCTTCCACACCGAGGGCGCCGGCGGCGGCCATGCACCCGACATCCTGCGGGTTGTCGGCGAGCCGAATTTCCTGCCTTCGTCGACCAACCCGACCATGCCCTACACGGTGAACACGGTGGACGAGCATCTCGACATGCTCATGGTCTGCCACCACCTCGACCCGCGCATCCCGGAGGACGTGGCCTTCGCCGAATCCCGCATCCGCAAGGAGACGATCGCGGCGGAGGACATCCTGCACGATCTCGGCGCCATCTCCATGATGAGCTCCGACAGTCAGGCCATGGGGCGGGTCGGCGAGGTGATCATCCGCACCTGGCAGACCGCGCACAAGATGAAGCAGCAGCGCGGCCGGCTGGCGGGGGAGACGGGGGACAACGACAATCTCCGCGTCCGCCGCTACATCGCGAAATACACCATCAACCCCGCCATCGCCCAGGGCATCAGCGCCCATGTCGGCAGCGTGGAGGTGGGCAAGCTGGCCGATCTCGTGCTGTGGTCCCCCGCCTTCTTCGGGGTGAAGCCGGATCTGGTACTGAAATGCGGCTCCATCGCCATGGCGCCGATGGGCGACCCCAACGCCTCCATACCCACGCCGCAGCCCGTCCATTACCGCCCGATGTTCGCCGGCTTCGGCAAGGCGATGGTGGCGAGCAGCGTCACCTTCACCTCCAAGGCGGCACTGGCGCATGGCATCGGGGACAAGTTGGGGCTGCAGCGCCAACTCATCGGGGTGGAGAATACCCGCGGCGGCATCAGCAAGCGCAGCATGGTGCTGAACGACGCCCTGCCGAAGATCGAGGTGGACCCCGAAACCTACGAGGTCCGGGCCGATGGCGAGCTGCTGATCTGCGAACCAGCGAAGGTGCTGCCCCTGGCGCAGCGCTATTTCCTGTTCTGATGCTGCGTCTGATCGTGGAGCGCCGCAGCGTCGCGCCGGAATTTCATGCCGGAGGCGCGCGGCACCAGCGCGAGGAGCGGAGCGTGAATCAGCCGCATCACATCCATGATGGCGAGGAACTGCCCCGCGCCACCCAGGTGCTACCCGCCGGCGGCTGGGTGGAGCGCACCGCGCGCCACACCGTGACGCTCGACTTCGATGACCGCTTCCGCCGCCGCAAGCGCTACGTCGCGGAGGACGGCTTCGCCTTCCTGCTCGACCTCGAAGCCGCCGTGGCGCTGCGGCAGGGCGATGGGCTGCTGCTGGAGGGCGGCGGCGTCATCCTGGTGCGGGCGGCGCCGGAGCCGCTGGTGGAAATCACCGCCGAGACGCCGGAGAAGCTCGCCCGCCTCGCCTGGCACCTCGGCAACCGGCACCTGCCGACGCAGATCGAAGGGAACCGCATCCTGATCCGCGACGACCATGTCATCGTCGCGATGCTGCAGGGCCTCGGCGCCGAGACCCGCCGCGTCGATGCGCCCTTCGATCCGGAAGGCGGCGCCTATGGCGAGCACAACCGCCAGCATCAACATCCCCATGGCCACCACCATCACCACCACCATGGCGATGATGACGACCACCACCACCATCACTGAGGGCGCGGCGCTCTATCGGCTGCTGGCCTGGCTCTCCCCGGCCTATCCGATCGGCGCCTATACCTACAGCCATGGGCTGGAGCGCGCGGTGGAGGACGGCGCGGTGAAGACCCGCGCCGATCTCCTCGCCTATGTCACCACCGTGCTGCGCGACGGCGCCGGCCGCGTGGATGCCGCCCTGCTGGTCGCCGCCTGGCGCGCCGCCATCGCCGACGACGATGCCGCGCTGGACGAGGCCGCCCGCCTCGCCGCCGCCTGGCGCGGCACGGCGGAGACGGCGCTCGAGACCATGGCGCAGGGCACCGCCTTCGCCAGCGTCACCCACTCCGCCTGGCCGGACCCGCGCTTCGCCGCCCTCGCCGCCCGCCATCCCCGCGCCCTGGCACATCCCGTGGCCTTCGGCGCCGCCGCCGGCTTCCACGCCATCCCGCTCCGCCCCGCGCTCACCGGCTTCCTCTCCGGCTTCGCCGCCAACCTCGTCTCCGCCGGCGTGCGCCTGGTGCCGCTCGGCCAGACCGATGGCCAGATCGCCACCGCCACGCTGCATCCCATCATCGAAGCCGCCGCCGACGCCGCCGAATCGGCCGAGCTTGACAGCCTCGGCACCGCCGCGCCCATGCTGGACCTGCTCTCCATGCGCCACGAAACCCAGTACACGAGGCTGTTCCGCTCATGAGCGCATTACAGGATGGCCGGCCGAGTCAGATCTCCGCGCAGGATGCGCGCTCCGGTCATCGGACGGCCAACGGCCCCTTCCGCGTCGGCATCGGCGGCCCCGTCGGCTCCGGCAAGACGGCGCTGACGGAGCGCCTCTGCCGCCACCTCCGCGCCACCCACGACATCGCCGTCATCACCAACGACATCTACACCAAGGAAGACGCCGAATTCCTCACCCGCGCCGGCGCGCTGGACCCCAGCCGCATCGCCGGCGTCGAGACCGGCGGCTGCCCCCACACCGCCATCCGGGAGGATGCCTCCATCAACCTCGCCGCGGTGCAGGAGATGGTGGAGCGCTTCCCAAAGCTGGAACTCCTGCTGATCGAAAGCGGCGGCGACAACCTCGCCGCCACCTTCAGCCCGGAGCTCGCGGACCTCACCCTCTACGTCATCGATGTCAGCGCGGGCGACAAGATCCCGCGCAAGGGCGGCCCCGGCATCACCCGCTCCGACATGCTCGTCATCAACAAGATCGACCTGGCGCCGCTGGTCGGCGCCGATCTTTCCGTCATGGACCGTGATGCCCGCCGGATGCGCGGGCAGCGGCCCTTCATCTTCACCAACCTGAAGGAGAATACCGGCGTGGCCGAGATCGCGAATTTCATCCTGGACCAGGGCGGCATCGCCCGCCGGCAGGCCGCCTGATGCGCCGCGCCCTGTTCCTCGCGGCGCTGCTGGCGCCGCTGCCCGCCCTGGCGCATCCGGGGCATGGGCTGGAAACCGGCTTCGCCGCCGGCTTCAGCCATCCGCTGCTGGGGCTGGATCATCTGCTGGCCATGGTGACGGTCGGGCTGCTCGGCGGGCTGCTGGGCGGCGCGGCGCGCTATGTGTTGCCGGGCGCCTTCCTCGGCGCCATGGCGGCGGGGGCGGGGCTGGCCATGGCCGGCATCGCCATCCCGGGCGTCGAAGCCGGAATCCTCGCCTCGCTCATCGTGCTGGGCGCGCTGGCGGCGCTGGCGCTGCGGCTCCCGCTGGCGGTGCTGGCGGGCATCGCGGCGTTCTTCGGCCTGCTGCACGGCGTGGCGCATGGGGCGGAGCTGGCTGGCGGGGCGGCGGCGCTTGGCTTCCTGCTCGCCACCGCGGCGCTGCATGCCGCGGGCGTGGCGCTAGGCAGCCTGCGCGCGGCGCGCTGGGCCGGGGCGGCGACGGCGGCGGCGGGGGTGCTGCTGGCCGTCATCTGAACGGCAACTTGAGGGAGGCTCGTTGCGGCGGTGCCGCACCCCCGCAAATTCCCTCCGCCAAAGGCCGAAGGGCCTTTGGCAGCCATGAGTTTGGACGCGACGGTTCAACCGCAAAACTCGAGGGTTCCAAGGGCCTTTCGGCCCTTGGCGGGTAGGAGCTCGAGGAAGGGCAGAGCCCTTCCTCGACACTCAACTCAATCGCGTCCCCGGCGGCGTCCCGCCCCCATGTGCCCCCATCTGCAGCAGCGCGACCAGCATGGCGGCCCGCTGCGCGGCGCTGTCCGCTTCCAGCAGCGCTTGCTTCTCCCGCACCTCGAAGGGGCAGACCATGCAGAGCGTCAGCACCAGCATGGCGTCGGAGGTCTGCTCCACCGCCTCCCAATTCGCCTCGATCCCGCGCGCCTTGAAGAATTCCCGCAGCGCGCCCAGCAGCGCCGCGCGGTCCAGCCCGGGCGGCGGCGTCAGCGGCTCCAGATCCGCACGGAAGCTGTCATACTCCGCCCGTACCCGGCGGTAGCCGCGGCACAGCTCCAGCTCTTCCGCCACGCGGAAGCGGCAGATGCCGGTGAGGGTGATCAGCAGCCGCCCATCCTCCGTCTCGGCGAAGGAACAGATGCGGCCGAGGCAGCCGATGCGATAGAGCGCCGGCCCATGCGGCCCGCGCGGCTGCCCCGGCTCCGGCTGCACCATGCCGAACATCCGCCCCTGGGCCAGGGCGTCCTGCGTCATCGCCAAATAGCGCGGCTCGAAGATGTTCAGCGGCAGCCTGGCATGCGGCAGCAGCAGCGCACCGGGCAGGGGGAAGACCGCGATCTCCGCCGGAAGCGCCTCGAACGCCAGGTCGAACGCGGTCACCGCTGCCTCCCTACCTGAACAACAGGGCGGAGAGCTTACGCCGACCGGCGACCGTCGCGGGGTCGGAGAAGCCCCATGCTTCGAAGAATTTCAGCAATTGCTTGCGGGCCGCCTCGTCATTCCAGGCGCGGTCGCGCTTGAAGGCCTCCAGCAGGGCGTCCACCGCCTGCTCCCGCTCCCCCGCCGCGTTCAGGGCGATGGCGAGGTCGATCCGCGCCGCATGGTCGTCCGGGTCGGCGGCCAGGCGGGTTTCGAATTCCGCCAGCTTGGCCCGGGCCGTGCGACCCTCGGCGGCGAGTTCCAGGGCGGAGCGGACGGAGGCGATCTCGGCATGCTCGCGCAGCTTCGCCGGGACGCTTTCCAGCACCTGGCTCGCCTGCTCCTCCTGCCCCAGCGCGGCGAGGGCCCGGGCGACGCCGGCATAGGCCTCGGGGTTCTCCGGCTCCTGCTGCGCCAGGGCGCCGAACAGCTCCAGCGCCGCCTGGAAATCGCCCTGCTCCAGCGCCGTCTTGGCCTCGGCCAGGATGTCGGCCGTGGGCATCTGGCCGCCGGCGGCCTTCAGCAGCCCCTCGACGAAGCGCTTCACCTCGCCCTCGGGGACGGCGCCCTGGAAGAGATCGGCGATCTGCCCCTGGACGAAGCCGACCACGGTCGGCACGGATTGCAGCGGCAGCCCCATCTGGGAGAGCTGCTGGACCAGGGCCCGGTTCTTGTCGATATCGATCTTGACCAGCTTCACCCGGCCGCCGGCGGCGCGGACCACCTTCTCCAGCGTGGGCGTCAGGGTCTTGCAGGGGCCGCACCAGGTGGCCCAGAAATCGACCAGGACGGGCGTCTCGCGGCTCGCCTCGATGACGTCCTGCATGAAGGTCCGCTGGTCGCCATCCTTGATGGGATCGGGCCCGGCGCCGGGCGCGGCCTGCCGGTTCGGGTCGAAGATCACGTCCATGGCAGCTCTTCCTCGGGTCCTTGGGACATAGATGCGACGCGATGGCGCCGGGGCAATGGGGGGCGCCGGCAGTTAAGCAGCCGGGGGCGGCAGGTCCAGCACCTCCGGAAGGTGGCCGAGGCTTTCCAGGAAGCGCAGCAGATCCGCCGGGCGGATGGCCGTGGTCATGCTGTTCACCAGGGGGTGGAAATGCACCCATTCATGGTCACGCACCAGCCCCGCATCGATCACCATGCGGACGGCGCCGGGGGCGGCGTTCACCATGCCGAAGGGGGTGACGGAGCCGGGCTCGACGCCGAGCTGGGCGCGGAGCGCCTCGGCCGGGGCCATGTCCACGCGGCCGGCGCCGGCGGCCCGGGCCAGGGCGTTGACCGAGATCTGCCGGGTCTCCTCCAGCACCGCCAGCAGGTAGGGGCCGGCGGCCTGCCTGGCGGGGCGGAGGAAAAGGTTCTTGCTGTGCCCGCCCCCCTCTCCCTTGAGCAGGCTGCCGCGCAGGGCCTGGGATTCCGCCACGGTGAAGACCGGCGGGTGGGTGACGGTGCGGGTCTCGATGCCGGCAGCGGCGAGGCGGGCGAGAAGGCTTTCGGGGGTTTCCGGCATCTGGGCGCTTCGGTTGCGGCGACGATCCTCCGCTCTACCGTCCCTGGCCGGGCAAGGCCAGATGCCGGGCGCAAGGCGCCGCGCCGCGCCCCGCTGCCCTGAAGCGGCTTCGCCGCTTCAGGCTGTGTGAGACCTGTCCCGCTCAGGCGTTCAAGGCCCCCCAATGGCGCCGCGAAGCGGCCGCCCGGGGCGAGACCTGGGCCCCCATGGCGTTGCACAGCAACGCCATGGGGAACTACTCCGGCAGCATCGCCCAGTTCAGCGCCTCATGCCCGGTGGCGTAGAGGTTGTTGGTGATGGCGGCGTTGCGGTTCACCAGCTTGCGCATGAACAGCGGATGCGTGGTGGAACGGATCTCATGCTCCACCTGGAAGAGCAGCTTGCCGTTCTCCGGGTCCACGATGTCGATGAAGCGGTACTGGTACTGGCTGTCCTCCTGGCTGATCAGCCCACGCTCCGCCAGCTTCGCATGCACCCCGCCGAAATCGACGAAGGCGAGCTGGATATGGTGGCCGTCATACTCCGGCTGCGGCGCATCGGTTTCGCGGAACAGCAGGTACTGGCCATTGGCCACCAGCACGCGGGCCTCGCCGCCCTCGATCGCGGCCGGGGCGCCGACGATCTCCTGATAGAAGCGGACGATGCCCGGCAGCGTCCCCGGCGCCACGTCGAAGGCGACATAGGGCATGCCGAGGACGACGCGGCCGAACCGCTCCGCATCCGGGCTGTGGACGCGGATGCGGTTGCCCCAGGGGCAGGTGACGTCCACATGGTCCGCGGCTTCGGTGAAGCTGTAGAGCGTGCCCTCCAGCCAGCGCTTCGCGGTCTGCAGCCGGTGCAGCAATTGCGCGCGGTCCGGCACCACCAGCCCGACGATGCCGCGCAGCCGCTGCGCCTCGCCGGTCGGCAGGTGGAATTGGCTGACGCCGACATTGGCCCACATATTGTCGATGCCGGTCAGCAGGTAGGGGTCGCGGGTCAGGCCGAGGGCCGAAATGTAGAAGGCCGTCGCCTTGAGCTGGTCAGGCACGCGGAGGTTCACATGCTGCAGCTCGACCGAATTGCCGAGATTCTCGGCCGTCCGGTTCCACGGGCATTCGATCCTGGTCAGGCCATCCATGACGGTCTCCTTCCTTGACGGCGCGTGATCGCTCATGGCGATCCGCGAAAAGCGTGACGCACGCGATCAGACAAAGACCGGGGCGGCGGTGCCGCCCGCCCCGGCGGCGCGATCAGGCACGGCGGACGGAGCGCGCCAGCTCCGCCAATTCGCGGTTGAAGCGCGGCGTATCCTCCCAGAAGGGGGAATGCCCGGCATCGTCATAGACCGAGAGCCGGGCATTCGGCACCACGCTCGCGGTGTAGCGGCCCATGGAGACGTCGGAGACGCGGTCATGCAAACCGTGCGTCACCAGCACCGGGATGTCGAGCGCCTGCAGCCGCGCCTCGATCTCCAGCGGCCGGCCGCCGAGGCCGAGGCGGACATGCCGGGGCACCATCATGTTGAAGGCCAGCATGGTCTGGAAATCGGCGGCGCCCGGCGCCTGCTCGAAGCAGGCATGCAGGAAGGCGATGGTGGCGGCGATGGCGGTGGCGGGGTCCGGGCTGCCGCCGGTGGCGGGGGCGATCCAGCGCAGCGCCCGGCCGAAGCGGGCGGTGTCGGCGACCGAGGAGGTGGCGGCCACCCAGTTCATGCCGCCGATCGCGGCATGGCCATGGGCGTTCAGGTAATCTCCCATGATCCGGCCGCCATAGGACCAGCCGACCAGCACGGGGCGGGCGAGGCGAAGCTGGTCGATCACCGCCTTCACCTCGTCGGCCCAGACCTGGCCGGGCTTGTAGTACCGGTCGTCCTCCGGCTTGGCGCTCATGCCATGGCCGCGGATGTCATAGGCGACGAGGCGGAATTCGCGGGCCAGGGCGGGGTCGCCGGTCTGCCGGGCCCAGGATAGGGCCGCCTGCTGATAGCCATGGATCAGCAGGATCGGCTGGCCTTCCGGATTGCCGTACTCATAGGCGGCGATGTCGAGGCCGTCCGGGGTGCGCACCATGTGGCGGCGATAGCCGAATTCCGCCGCGGCTGGGGCCTGAGCCTGGGCAGGGTGCAGCAGGCCGGGGGCGCCGCCGGCGGCAAGCCCCGCGAGGCCGCTGGCCATCACCTCCCGCCGGTTCTGCATCGGTCCCTCCCCCGGGTTTCCGGAAGGCTCGCATGCGGGGCGGGCGGGCGTAAAGCCGGGATGGAGGGCCCCGGCAAACCCGGCCCCCCTGCCGGGCGCCGGGCCATCCGTTCAGTCCGCGTATTGCCCCGCCGCCTGGATGATCGGCCGCCACTTGGCGATATCGGCCTGCCAGAAGCTCCGGTGCGCCTCCGGCGTCGCCTGGGCCTGCGGCACCGGGGCGGTGCCCAGCTCGGCGAAGCGCTGCACCAGGCGCGGGTCGCGCAGCGCCACCTGCAGGGCGCGGGAGAGGCGCTGGGTGACCTCGGCCGGCGTGCCCTTCGGCACGTAGAGCCCGTGCCACACCGTCACCTGGAAGTCCGCCAGCCCGCCCTCGGCGGAGGTCGGCACGTTGGGCAGGGCCTCCACCCGCTGCGGGGTGGTCACGGCGAAGACGCGGATGGCGCCGCTATTGATCTGCTCCGTGGTGTTGGTGGTCTGGTCGCACATCAGGTCGATGCGGCCGGAGAGCAGCTCCTGCATCGCCGGGCCGGTGCCGCGGAAGGGCACCGTCGTCATCTGGGCGTCCACCGCCTTCATCAGCAGCAACCCGCAGAGATGGCTGGCGGCGCCGATGCCGGCATTGGCATAGTTCAGCCGGTCGCGCTCGCGGCGGATGAGGGCCACCGCCTCCTGCAGCGTGGTCGCCGGGAAATCCTTCTTCGCCACCAGCGTCATCGGCACTTCGGTGATCAGGCCGATGGTCTCGAAGCCGCCCACCGGGTCATAGGCCAGGCGGCGGTAGAGGGTGGGCGCGGTGGACATGCCGATATGGTGCAGCAGCAGGGTGTAGCCATCCGGCCGCGCCTGGGCGACGCGCTGGGCGCCGATGGTGCCGCCGGCACCGCCGGCATTCTCCACGACGACGGTCTGGCCAAGGTCGCGGCCCATCGCCTCCGCGGTCAGCCGCGCCACCGTGTCGGTCGGGCCGCCGGCGGCGAAGGGGACGATGACGGTGATGGTGCGGCTGGGGAATTGCTGCGCCGTCGCGGGCAGGGCGAGGCAGGCGAGCGCGGCACAGGCGGCAAGGCTGCGGCGCAGGAATTGGCGCATCGGGAGCGATCCTCTGCGGGCGGCGGGTTACCGCCCGTTTACCCTTTTTCCTGTGGCGAGCGCCGCCTGTCGCGTCAAGATCATATCAGAGTCAGCAACTCAGAGTCAGCAACGGGCGCGCCGGCGGGCCCGCCCGCCTGCCGCCCCAACGGCCAGGGGCGGCGCCGGTTCACGCATCCATCTTCAGGGCGGCGATGAAGGCGCTTTGCGGGATTTCGACCTTGCCGAATTGCCGCATGCGCTTCTTGCCTTCCTTCTGCTTCTCCAGGAGTTTCCGCTTGCGGGTGATGTCGCCGCCATAGCATTTCGCGGTGACGTCCTTGGACAAGGCGGAGATGGTCTCCCGCGCGATGACGCGGCCGCCGATCGCCGCCTGGATCGGGATCTTGAAGAGCTGGCGGGGGATCAGCTCCTTCAGCCGCTCGCAGATCTGCCTTCCGCGGCGGTCCGCCTGGCTGCGATGCGCCATGAAGGCCAGCGCATCCACCGGCTCGGCATTCACCAGGATGGAGATTTTCACGAGATCGCCGGCCTCGTAGCCATCCTGCGCATAGTCGAAGCTGGCATAGCCGCGGGAGATGGATTTGAGGCGGTCGTAGAAGTCGAACACCACCTCGTTCAGCGGCAGCCGGTACACCGCCATGGCGCGGTTGCCGACATAGGTCAGCTCCACCTGCCTTCCGCGGCGTTCGTTGCAGAGCGTCAGCACCGGGCCGAGATAGTCGTCCGGCACCATGATGGTGGCCTTGATCCAGGGCTCCTGGATCTCCTCGATCACGCTGGGGTCCGGCATGTCGGCCGGGTTGTGCAGGTCGATCCACTCGCCATTGGTCTTCTTCAGCTTGTAGACGACGGAGGGCGCGGTCGCGATCAGGTCCAGGTCGAATTCGCGGGAGAGGCGTTCCTGCACGATCTCCAGATGCAGCAGGCCGAGGAAGCCGCAGCGATAGCCGAGGCCGAGCGCGGCGCTGGTCTCCGCCTCGTAATGGAAGCTGCTGTCGTTCAGCCGCAGCTTGCCGACGCTTTCGCGCAGCTTCTCGAAGTCGTCGGCGTCCACCGGGTAGAGGCCGCACCAGACCACGGGGATGCTGGGCTTGAAGCCGGGCAGCGCCTCGGCCGCCGGGTTGCGGTCCTCCGTCAGCGTGTCGCCGACATTGGTGTCCGCCACCGTCTTGATCGCCGCCGTCACATAGCCCATCTCGCCGGGCCCGAGGCTTTCGACGGCCGCCATCTTCGGCGTGAAGATGCCCACCTGTTCGATGCTGTGGACCGAGCCGTTCGACATCATGCGGATCTTCTGGCCCTTGCGCAGATGCCCGTCCTTGACGCGCACCAGCACGACGACGCCGAGATAGGCGTCGTACCAGCTATCGACCAGCAGGGCCTTCAGCGGCGCATCCGGCTCGCCCTTGGGCGGCGGCAGGCGCGTCACGATGGCTTCCAGCACGCCCTCGATGTTCAGCCCGGTCTTGGCGCTGATCATCACGGCGTCGGAGGCGTCGAGGCCGATGACGTCCTCGATCTGCTGCTTCACCCGGTCCGGCTCGGCGGCCGGCAGGTCGATCTTGTTGAGGACGGGGACGATCTCGTGATTGGCGTCGATCGCCTGGTACACATTGGCCAGGGTCTGCGCCTCCACGCCCTGGGAGGCATCGACCACCAGCAGGCTGCCCTCGCAGGCGGCGAGGCTGCGGCTCACCTCATAGGCGAAATCCACATGGCCGGGCGTGTCCATCAGGTTCAGCGTGTAGGTCAGCCCGTCCTTCGCCTGGTAGTGCAGGCGGACGGTCTGCGCCTTGATGGTGATGCCCCGTTCCCGCTCCAGCTCCATGTTGTCGAGGAGCTGGTCCTTCATCTCCCGCGCCGTCACCGCGCCGGTGTGCTGGATCAGCCGGTCGGCCAGGGTGGATTTCCCATGGTCGATATGGGCGATGATCGAGAAGTTGCGGATGCGGTCCAGCGGAGTATCGGGCATGGGATTCCGGCGGCGCGGAGGGCAGGGTCCGGCCTCAAGCCCCGGGAGATAGGGCAGATGGGGCGGGAGTCAAAGCCTGGGATGGCATTGGGGCCCGGGCGGCGCGGCGCCGGCCCCGCCGGAGCGCCGCTTTTCCCCGGGCGGGCGTTGCCCCTGGATGCCGCGCGCCCAGGATCACGGCCTGCCATGCGGGGTCCCGGTATGCGCCAGCGGCGATGGGCGGGAGCGGGCGGGATGCCGGCCGCCCGGGGCCGCGGCTGATGCAAGGCCGGGCGGAACAGATCGCCCTGCTGCGCGCGGCCATCCGGCAGCGGAAGCAGGCGGTGTTCGTATCCGCCGGCCATGAACGCCGGCTCTGCCCGCACAGCCTCGGCAGGAAGGGCAGGGAGTGGCGCGTCTTCGGCTGGCAATTCGGCGGCAGTTCCAGCCGCGGCCTGGCGGCGGGCGGGGATTGGCGCTGCATCGGGCTGCGGGACATCACGAGCGACATCGCGCTGCGGGACGGGCCCTGGCACCGGGGGCATGTCCGGCACGACAATGCCCACCCGCCCTGCATCGATGCGATCGACGCTGCCGTCGACCCCGCCTATGCCGCGGAGATCCTGGATATTCCGCCGCCGCCTGAACCATCGCCGGCCGGCAAGCCCGGGGGCCGCAGGCGGCCAAGGTGACCAGGGCGCCGGGGGCTTCCGCCGGCCTGGGCGCTTCGGCGGCGGGCGCCGCGGGACGGAAGGGCAGGCCGCGGCACGCGAAGCTCCTTTTTGGGAAGCCGGCGTGTGACGTGCCTTTGACCGGGCACGCGTTAAGGCGAGGTAGCAGCAGGCGCGTTCGGAGGGGCGACGCACCGCGCGGCGGAAGGGCGCACGGCCGAAGGGCGGACGGGGTCCGGGCGCTGACGATCCAGGCGTATTATCCTATCCCGGCTCGAAATCCAGCGCCTTCCGCAAGGAACTGCCCCCGCCGGCCCCGTGTTCCGGCTGGGTCAAGCAGCGGGAGAGGCCCATGGCCAGCACGATTCAGGACATCTATCTCACCGGCCTGCGCAACGCCCATGCGCTGGAGGTGCAGGCCATCCAGCTCCTCGAGCGCCAGGCGGAGCGGCTGGAAAATTACCCGATGATGGAGGCGCGGATCCGCGAGCATATCCAGGAAAGCCGCAACCAGTCGGCCCGGCTGGAGGACATCCTGCGCACCCATGGCACCAGCGAGAGCACCTTCAAGGACGTCATGACCGGGCTGATGGGCAATGTCGCCGCCATCGCGCATGTGCCGATGCAGGATGAGGTGCTGAAGAACAGCTTCGCCAATTTCGCCTTCGAGCATTACGAGATCGCCTCCTACAACGCCCTGCTGCAGATGGCGGAGGCGGCGGGCGACGCGGCCGCCCCGGCAGCGCTGCGCCAGAGCCTGGATGAGGAGGTGCGGATGGCGCAGTGGATCGAGCAGAACCTGCCCGAGGTGGTGCGGACCTATATGCGGCTGGAGACCGAGGGGAAGACCGCCGGCCGGTAGCCTTCTCCCTCCCCCGCCTGGCGGGGGAGGGCTGGAGCGGGCGTCCGGAACTGCGGGAAAGCGGCGTGGAAGGCTGGCGGCCGGCCGGCGCGGCGTGGCCTCCTCGGCGCCGCCACGCCTTCACCGCCGCATCCACCCTGCCCTCTCCCGCGGGCAGGGAGCGGATCAGCTCCGCCGGCGGAAGCGCTCCACGGCGCTGACCAGGGCGGTGCGGACGCCGGGCTCCAGCGCCGAATGGCCGGCATCGGGGATGACGGTCAGCCGCGCCTTGGGCCAGGCGGCGGCGAGTTCGAAGGCGGTCTCGGCCGGGCAGACCATGTCGTAGCGGCCCTGCACGATCTCCGCCGGGATATGGGCGATGCGGTCCATATGGCCGAGCAGCCCGCCTGCCGGCAGGAAGAGCTTGTGCTCGAAGTAATGCGCCTCGATCCGGGCGAGGCCGAGGGCGGTGCGGTCCTGGGCGAAGCTCGCCACCGTCTCCGGGCTTGGCAGCAGGGTGGAGCAGCTTCCCTCATACTGGCTCCAGGCCCGGGCGGCAGGCAGGTGCGTCTGCGGGTCGGGGTGGCAGAGGCGCCGCAGATAGCCGCCCAGCAGATCGTGCCGCTCCTCCGGCGGCAGATGCTCGGCGAAATTCGCCCAGGCATCGGGGAAGATGCGGCGGAGGCCGGTCAGGAACCACTCCACCTCGCTGTCCCGGCCGAGGAAGACGCCGCGCAACACGCAGCCCAGCACCCGGTCCGGATGCGCCTGGGCATAGGCGAGGGCCAGGGTGGAACCCCAGGAGCCGCCGAAGAGCAGCCAGCGCTCGATGCCGAGGAAGCGGCGTAGCGCCTCAATGTCCGAGACCAGGTGCGGGGTGGTGTTCTCCCTGAGCTCGCCGAGCGGGCGGGACCGCCCGGCGCCGCGCTGGTCGAAGATCACCACGCGCCAATGGCCGGGGTCGAAGAAGCGGCGATGCACCGCGCCGGCGCCGGCCCCCGGCCCGCCATGCAGGAAGAGCACGGGCTGGCCGCGCGGATTGCCGACCTGCTCCCAGTACATCACATGGCCACCCGAGAGTGGCAGCAGCCCGGTTTCATAGGGGGCAATGTCGGGGAAGAGGTCGCCGCGCGGCATGGCCGCACTATCCCCGGCCGGGCGGCTCGGGGCAACAGTGGCGTTGGCGCTTGGCGGTGCATCGCGCCGCGCAGCGGCGAACCCGTCCGGGCGCCATGGGGTATCGCCGCCTGTGCCCTGGGGGAGAGCAGTACAGGGGCGCCGGGGAGAGCCACCACCGGACGCCCGAAGGAACTCGCCGCCAGGGTGCCAGGAAGGGCCGCCACCCAGGTGCCCGGGAGCCGCCACCGGACGCGAAGGAACTCGCCACCAGGATGCCAGGAAGGGCCGCCACCCAGGCGCCCGGGGAGCCACCATCGGACGCCGGGAAAGAGCCGCCGCCAGGCGCCCCGGGCGCGACGGCCGCCGGAACGCCACGGCATGTCGCCGCCGCAGCACCGGCGGGGAAAAGCTGCGGCGGCGGTCACGGATCCGCATTGCCCTCTTCGCCTTCCGCTCCGCCATGCCTAACTTGAGGGGTGATGTCCGTTCCGAGCCCTGCCAGTTCGCGCCCGCCCACGGCCGATGCGCTGCCGCGCTGCGCCGTCTGCGGCACGGCCAGCCGGCAGCCGCCCTTCCGGCCAGGCCCGCCGGAGCAGGCGCCCGACCTGGATCTGCGGCCGGGGGAGCCGGTGCGCTCCACCATGGCGCGCTGGCTGCAGCAATGCCCTTCCTGCGGCTATGCCGCGCCGAACATCACCAGGGCGCATCCGGCCGCAGCGCAGGCGGTGGCGGCGGCGCCGTTCCGGGCGCTGCTGGCGGAGGCCAGCCACCCGCCCTTGGCCCGGCGCTTCCTCGCCTGGGCGCATGTGCTGGAGGAGACCGGGGCGCTGCATGCCGCGGCGGAGGCGACGCTGCATGCCGCCTGGGTGGCGGATGACATGAACCAGCCGGACCTCGCCCGGCACTGGCGGCTGGAGGCGGTGGCGCTGTGGCGCGGCGGGCCGCCCCTGGATGCGGAGCAGACGGTCCGGGTGATCGACTGCCTGCGCCGGGCCGAGGCCTGGGAGGATGCGGCCGCCACCGCCGAGGCGCTGGCGGCCGGCGACCCGCCAGAGGCGGTGGCGCAGGTGGTGGCGCTGGAGCAGCGCCTGGTAGCCGGCCGCGACGGCGGGCGGCACACGGTGGCGACGGCCCTGCCGCCGCCCTCCCGCCGGCCGCATGTGACGCATCAGAAGCTGGCCGGCCGGGGGGAAGGGTTGCTGGCCCGGCTGCGGCGGTGGTTCGGGAAGGGCGGGTAGCCCGGGCCCCTAGAGCAGCCTCCGATCTGCCCTGCCAAGAAGGGTTCGGCCCTTTGCACGCCCGCCGGGGAAGGCTCCCCGGGCCCTGCCGTGAGTCGGCTGGTCCAGCCCATGGATCGGAATTCGGACCGGCGCCGGCAGCAGGACGGGGAGGCTGGCGCCAGGCTTACATCATGTTATAATATAACAATGCTCCCCCGCCGCACCCTCCTCGCCCTGCCCTTCCTCGCCCGCGCCGCCACGGCGCAGCCCCGTCCCCTCGCCCTCGCCTCCTTCTCCATCCTGGGCGATCTCCTCTCCCAGGTGGCGGGGGATGCCATGGACATCCGCGCCCTCATCCGGCCGGAGATGGACGCCCATCACTTCCAGCCCCGGCCCTCGGATGCCGAGGCGCTGCGTGGCGCCGCGCTGGTGCTGCGCAACGGCCTCGGCTTCGAGCCCTGGCTGGACCGGCTGCTGCGCAGCACCTTCTATCGCGGCGTGGTGGTGACGGCGACGGAGGGCCTCACCCCCCTGCAGGGCGTGGACGGGCATGGCCATGGCCATGCCGGGCCGGACCCGCATGCCTGGCAGGATGTGCGCAACGCGCTCCGCTATGTCGCCAGTATCCGGGCCGGGCTCGCCGCCGCCGACCCGCCCCGCGCCGCCGATTACGCCGCCCGCGCCACCGCCTACGCCGCGCGGCTGGAGGCGCTGGACGCCTGGGTGCGCCAGCGCATCGCCGCGGTGCCGGAGGCGCGGCGGGTGATGGTCACCACCCATGAGGCCTTCGGCTATTTCGCCGCCGCCTATGGCGTGCGCGTGCTGGCACCGGAGGGGGTGGGCGGCGCGTCCCAGCCCTCCGCCGCCCGCATCGCCGCGGTGATCCGGCAGATCCGCGAGCAGGGCATCACCGCCATTTTCCTGGAAGGCCGCGGCAGCCAGGCGGTGATGCAGCAATTGGCGCGGGAGAGCGGGCGCGCCGCGGCGGGGCGGCTTTACGCCGACACGCTGTCCCTGCCGGATGGCCCGGCGCCGGATTACGAGGCGATGATCCGCCACAACGTCACCACCATCACCACCGCCATGCTCCTGGCCTGATCCCGCCTGCGGGCGCCGGGGTCAGGCTGTTGCGCTCGCTCCGGGACTGGGGCCGTGCCCTTGCTCCGGACCGAGCCGTTGTGCTCGCTCGGGGATCGGGCCGTTGCGCTCGCTCCAGGACTGGGCCGTTGGACTGGACTCTCGCCTTTGCCGCCGGTCGCCTGCCGCCCCCTTTTTCGACCCACGCACCGCCCCACCCGGCATCGGGGGGGTGACGCGGTGCCCGCCGCGTGCTGAGCAGGGAGGATGCGTCCGGACCTGCCGCCCGACTGGCTGAACCCGCCCAACCTCGCCGCCGCCCGCCTGGCGCAGCAGGCCCTCGCCGCCCTGGTGGTGGCGGAGGACCGGCATGGCGAGGTGCGCCGCATCGCCGGCGTCGATGTCAGCAACACGCGCTTCGATCCCGAAAGCCGGGTGCATGCCGGCATCGTCGTGCTCTCCTGGCCGGAGCTGGAGAAGCTGGACGAGGCCAGCGCCGTGCAGCGCGCCGCCATGCCCTACATCCCCGGCTTCCTCGGCTTCCGCGAGGTGCCGGCGCTGCTGGAGGCCTGGGGCAAGCTCTCCCTGCTGCCGGACCTCCTGCTGGTGGACGGGCATGGCATCGCGCATCCCCGCGGCCTCGGCATCGCCGCGCATCTCGGCGTGGTGCTGGACGTGCCGAGCATCGGCGTCGCCAAATCCCCGCTGGTCGGCCGCCCGGCGGCGCCGCTGGGGGAGGCGCCGGGGGCCACCGCCCCGCTGGAATGGCAGGGGCGGCAGCTCGGCACCGTGCTGCGCACGCGGGCGCGGGCCAATCCGCTCTATGTCTCGGTCGGCCACCGGGTATCGCTGGCGGGGGCGCTGGGCTGGGTGCGGCGCTGCGGCCGCGGCTACCGCCTGCCGGAGCCGACCCGGCTGGCGCATCTGGCGGCGAATGCGGCGCGCCGCGCGGCGGGGTGATTTTCACCACGCCACGTCGTATATGAAAAATATCCACGCCTGGCCATGGTCACACGCTCGCGATGCTGCTTAGCTCCATTCCCGCCTCGGGAAGCTTGCAGCGCCGGGCCGAACCGCGCTCTGTTCCCGCCACACAGGGAGACCCCGTCATGAAGGCCGACAGCGTCCTCGCCACCATCGGCAATACGCCGCATATCCGCCTCGCCCGGATGTTCCCCCAGGCGGAGGTCTGGGTGAAGTCGGAGCGCAGCAATCCCGGCGGCTCCATCAAGGACCGCATCGGCCTGGCCATGATCGAGGCGGCCGAGGCGGAGGGCAAGCTGAAGCCCGGCGGTGTCATCATCGAGCCGACCTCGGGCAATACCGGCATCGGCCTTGCCATGGCAGCGGCGGTGAAGGGCTACAAGCTGGTGCTCGTCATGCCGGAGAGCATGTCGATCGAGCGGCGCCGGCTGATGCAGGCCTATGGCGCCACCTTCGACCTGACGCCGCGGGAGAAGGGCATGAAGGGCGCCATCGCCCGGGCGGAGGAGCTGGCGGCGCAGACCGACGGCGCCTGGATTCCCCAGCAATTCGAGAATCTGGCCAACCCGGCCATCCATGCGAAGACCACGGCCGCGGAGATCCTGGCGGATTTCCCGGAGGGGCTGGACGCGATCATCACCGGCGTCGGCACCGGCGGCCACATCACCGGCTGCGCCGAGGTGCTGAAGCCCAAATGGCCGGGGCTGAAGGTGTTCGCGGTGGAGCCCACCGCCTCGGCGGTGCTCTCGGGCGGCGCGCCCTCGCCGCACCCCATCCAGGGCATCGGCGCCGGCTTCATCCCCGGCGTGCTGAAGGCCGGGCTGCTGGATGGGATCATCCAGGTGACGGCGGATGACGCGAAGGAATATGCAAGGCGCTCGGCACGGGAGGAGGGGCTGCTGGTGGGGATTTCCTCCGGCGCCGCCCTGGCCGCCATCGCGCAGAAGCTGCCCGAGCTACCGGCCGGGGCAAGGGTGCTGGGGTTCAACTACGATACCGGGGAGCGGTACTTCTCGGTGCCGGACTTCCTGCCGGAGTGAAGCTCGAGAGGGGCGCCGCCCCTCTCAAACTCTCCCCGCCAAGGGCCGAAAGGTCCTTGGAACCCTTGAGTTTGGCGTCTCGACCGACGGGTCCAGGACTCATGGTTTCCAAAGGCCCTTCGGCCTTTGGCGAGGGGGTTGGACGCACCGCGTCCAACGAGGGGAGCAGAGCTCCCCTCAACCCCGCATCCGCCGCCACAGCATCAGCGCCGCGTCATAGGGCAAGGCCGGCACCTCCCGCAGCCGCCACCACCAGCGCGCCACGCCCGAGGCCCCCTCGATCGGCACCGGCCGCGCCGGCAGCCCCGCCAGGCGCAGCAGCAGCAGGCAGCGCGGCAGGTGGAAGCGGCTGGTCGCGGCATAGACCGGCCCGGAATGCGTCCGCAGCAGCGCCGCCATGGCGAGGACGGAGGACAGCGTGTCGGTGCCCGTCGGCTCTTCCCGGATCCGCTCCGCCGGCACCCCCGCTTCCCGCAGCAGCGCCGCCATCACCCGGCTTTCCGCCGCGCCATGGCGGCCCCTGGCGCCGCTCGGCACGTAGAGCGGCGGCACCAGCATCGCCTCGCCGAAGCGATGCGCCGCGGCGACGCGCCGGCGCAGCGTCGGGCTGGGCGAGCCATCCGGCCGCACCGCCGCGCCGAAGATGAGGATGGCGGCCTGCAGCCCCGCCAGGCCGGCGCGTGGCGCCGTCACGCGGGCGCCGCCAGAAGCAGCCGGTTCAGCCCCTCCATCGTGCTCCGCAGCGCTGCCATGTCGCGCCAGAACGTCTCGCGCGGCGTTCCGTTCGCCGCCAGCTCGTCGGCGATCTCGCCCAGCCGCCGCCTGCCATCCACCCGCTGCAGGATGGCGCCGGCCAGGCGCGGCATGGGGCGGATGACGCGCAGCCCGTCGAAGGCGACGGGCAGGGTGCCGTCGCGCGGCAGGCCCTTGGCCAGCGCCGGGCCGTCCATCTGCCGCAGCACCGGGATGGCCTCCGGATCCTCCCAGGGGCGGGCCGGCTCGGGGTCCTCGGCGCGGACGGCATAGACGATGTGGATGCCCATATTGCCGGTGACGGCCTCCGCCAGCGCGGCGCGCTGCAGCGGCGAAAGCGTGGCGGTGCGGGCGCGCAGCTTCGGGTCCGTCAGGTAGAGGTCCGGGTCGTAGCGCGCCGGCTCCACCCAGCAGGCGGGGCGCAGGCCGGCCTCGGCCAGCAGCGCCGCGAAGGCCGGCACGGTGAAGGCGACGTCGCGCGGGTTCAGCAGCAGATCATACAGGCCGGCATCGCCGCCGGAGATGTGGTCGGTCAGCCAGGGGTTACGGCGCAGCCAGGCGGTCTCCGGCGCCTGCTTCCACAGGCGCCGCGCCGCCTCCACCCGCTGCGCCGGGGGTTCGCCGGGCGGGGCCAGCAGGCGGAGCGCGTCCTGCAGCATATAGACGCCGGTGCGGCCATGCGGGGCATAGACCATGAGGCCGAGCCCGCCGCCGGGCGCCAGCACGGAGGCCAGGGCACGCAGCCCCGCCAGCGGGTCCGGCAGGTGGTGCAGCACGCCGCAGCAATCGATGTAGTCGAAGGGGCCGAGGCCGCTCTCGGGCAGTTCCAGCAGGGAGCCCTCGACGAAGCGGATATTCTCCAGCCTGCGGGCGGCGGCGCGGGCCTCGGCGATGCGGCGGGCGGCGGCGCTGCGGTCCAGCCAGGTGACCTCGCCCGGGCGGCCGGCGGCGGCGAGGTGCTGGGCGAGCATGATGGTGCCGTCCCCCGTGCCGCCGCCGGCGACCAGGGCGCGGAGGGGCTGGCTGGCGGGGCGGCGCGCGCCGAAGACCCAGTGATCCACCTCCAGCAGATGGCTGGGGCTGCCGACGATCAGCCGCTTCGCCTCGTCGCGCGGGTCGCGCTCGGGGTAGGGGTAGGCCTCGTACTGGGCGGCGAGGCGGGCATCGGTGGCGTCGGTCATGGCCGGGTGCATAGAGCAGGCGGGGCGGGAGCGGAAACCGTTGGCGGGGCCGGGGCTGTCCGGAGCCGGCCCCGTGCCGGTCGCGTCGAGCGCACGGCAAGCCCGGGCCATGGTCCGCTCTCGTGCCAGGGACGCGGCCACGCGAAGCGCGGCGCCCCTTCGGCGCATCCTCGATGCGAAGACCGGATCATGGCGCTCGACGACAGGCGCCTTCGACGATGCCGAAGCCGCGGCAAGGCGCCAGCGCGCCGCGAGGCCGTGGTCAGGCCGCAGGCCGGCGCCGCAGCGGGCAGCCAGGGCCGCCGGCCGCCGCCTCAGCCCGCCGTCAGGCGCAGCGTCGCCAGCCGGTCCCGGCTGCCATCATCCGGCACGTGGTAGCGCTCCAGCGGCACCTGGCTGCCGAGGCCGGGGCGGTACCAGGGCGGCGGTTCCGCATCCGGGGAGGCACAGCCCGCCACCCCTCCCAGCATGGCCAGCAGCAGGGCGGTGCCGCAGGGCAGGCGCAGCCTGGGGGCGGGGGGCAGGGTCATGGCACGCGGTACTCCCTCATCGGGTCCGGAAGGCGGGGGGCGAGGCGGAGCCGGATGGCGGCGGCGGCCACCGGGGCGAAGCTGCGGCGGTGATGCGGGCTGGGTCCGCAGCTTTGCAGCGCGGCCAGATGGGTGGCGGTGCTGTAGCCGACATTCGTCACCCAGCCGTAATCCGGGTAGCGCGCATGCAGCCGCGCCATCATCCTGTCCCGCAGCACCTTGGCCAGGATGGAGGCGGCGGCGATCTGCGGCACCTTCCCGTCCCCGCCCACCACGGCGCGGCAGCGCCCGGCCAGCAGGGGCGGGACGTCCTGCCCATCCACGGCGACCGGGGCGGCAAGGCCAAGCCGCCGCACCGCCCGCGCCATGGCGTCCAGGCTGGCCTGGCGGATGTTCACGGTATCGATGGCGGCGACGGCGCCGGCGGCGAAGGCCAGCCTGGCATGGGCCGGCAGGGCATCCGCCACCGCCTCCCGCTGCTCCCGCGTCAGCCGCTTGCTGTCGTCCAGCGCCTCCAGCAGGGCGGGGGGCAGGGCGCAGGGGTCGAAGAAAACGGCGGCCACCACCACCGGGCCGCAGAGCGCGCCGCGCCCCACCTCGTCGCAACCGATGAGGGGCGGGTGACGGGCGGCCTCCGCGGCCGGGAAGGGAATGGGCATGGGTGGCATCTCCCCCTTGCATAGCCGGGGCGGGCCGTGGCTGCGAAGCCTTTTCCTGCCGCGCGTGCCGCCTTCCGCATCCCCCTCCCTTGCGCCTGCCGCCGAGGTTGCGCAGGCTAGGGGCCGGGCCCGCCACGGCAGGCGCGATCCGGAAGGGCAGCGGGGATGGCCGCGCTGGCCGCAAGGGCAGGGCGGGGCCGCCTTCCCTGGCGTGCCGCGGCCATGTCCGTCGCCAGGCCGGCCGCGTCCCTGCCGCCGGGCCGGAAGCCGGGCAGGGAACGCCGCATGGAAATTTCCGAACAGACGCGCATCCCCGCGCCGCTTGCCGAAGTCTGGCCGCTGCTGCGCGACCCTTCGCTGGTGGCCAGCTGCATCCCGGGCGCCAGCCTGGCGCCGGACCAGGGTGATGGCCAGGGGGACAATACCTGGCGCGGCTCCATCCGGGTGAAATTCGGTCCGACCGCGGCGGTGTTCCGTGGCGAGGCGACCCTGGCCTTCGACGACGCCGCGCATCGCTGCGCCATCGAGGGGCGGGGGATCGACCAGCGCGGCGCCTCCCGCGCCCTCTCCTCCGGCAGCATCGAGGCGAAGGCGGATGGCGCCAGCACCCTGCTGCTGGTCGCCGGCAGCTTCACCGTGACCGGGCCGCTGGAGACCTTCGCCAATGCCGGCGGCGTCCATCTGGCGCGGGCGCTGCTGGCGGATTTCTCCGCCAACATGGCGAAGCTGGTGGCGGAGCGGCAGACCGCCGCGCCTGCTGCCGAGCCTGCCTCGGCGGCCGACGCCCCGGGCGCCGGCGGCGCAGCGCCCAATGCCGCTTTTGGCGCGGCACCCGGTGCCGCCCCGGCCGCCGCCGCCTCACCCCCACCCCCGCCGCCGCGGCCCAGCGCCGCCCCGGTGCGGGAGCTGAGCGCCACGAGACTGCTCTGGCAGGCGCTGCTCTCCTGGCTTCGCAGCCTGTTCGGCACAACAAGGAAACCGTGAGATGTCCAAGCTGAAGCTGTCCGACATGCTGGCCCAGGCCTTCCAGGCCGAGGGCTGCGAGGTGCTCTTCACCCTGATGGGCGACGCCAACATGTACTGGTCGGAGGCGATGTCGCGCCTCCCCGGCATGCAGGTGATCCATGCGCGGCACGAGCACTGCGCCGTCGCCATGGCGGATGGCTATGCCCGCGCCACCGGCAAGGTCGGCGTCGCCTCCACCACCTGCGGTCCGGGCTTCACCCAGATCATGACGGCGCTGTCCATCGCCGCGCGGGCCTATGTGCCGCTGGTGGTCTTCGCCGGCGATTCGCCGATGACGGCGCCCTACTACATCCAGCAGATCGACATGGCGCCGCTCGCCCAGGGCACCGGCGCGCACTACATCCCGATCCGCAGCATGGACCGCGCGCTGGACAATGTGCGGGAAGCCTTCCACATCGCCCAGCTCGAAAGCCGGCCGGTGGTGCTTTCCGTGCCGATGGACCTGCAGAAGCAGCCCTTCCCCTTCACCCCGGACTACATCCCCTCCGCCGACGTGCTGCCGACCCGGCAGCGGCCGATGCCGGATCCGGCGCTGGTGGAACGGCTGGTGGGCATGATCGCCGAGGCGCAGAAGCCCATCCTGATCGGCGGCCGCGGCGCCAAGCTGTCCGGCGCCAAGGCGGCGATGGAGGCGCTGGCGGAGCAGAGCGGCGCGCTGCTCGCCACGTCGCTACAGGGCAAGGGGCTGTTCGACGGCAACCCCTACGCCCTCGACATCGCCGGCGCCTATTCCAGCGACTATGCGCGGGAGCTCTTCGCGGAAAGCGACCTCGTCATCGGCGTCGGCGTCGGGCTCGGCGCCTACACGACCGAGAGCGGCTATCTCTACCCCGGCGCCCAGACCGTGCAGATCGACATCCACCCGCGCGGGCTGTGGCAGGGGCTGCGCACCGCGGACCTGCACATCCTGGCCGATGCCAAATCCGGCGTGGAGGCGGTGACGGCGGCGCTGCAGGCGCGCGGGGTGAAGAAGGAAGGCTACCGCACCGCCGCGGTGGCGAAGGGCATCGCCGAGGACGTGCCGGACCGCAAGGAATTCGCCATCGCCCCCGGCACCGTCGATCCGCGCAAGGCGATGGTGGAGTTGGACGCCGCCGTGCCGAAGGATTGGGATGTGGTGATCGGCGGCGGCCACTATTTCGGCATTGCGATGACGCATCTGCGCGGCCGCGCCGCCGAGAAATACCATGTGGTCAGCGATTTCGGCGCCATCGGCAACGGCTTGCCGGCGGCGATCGGCGTCGCCGCGGCGCGGGGCGACGGCAAGGTGCTGCTGATCGAGGGCGACGGCTCCCTGCTGATGCATATCCAGGAGCTGGAAACCATCCGCCGCCAGGGCATCCGCCTGTTGATGGCGATCATCAACGATGGCGGCTATGGCGCCGAGATCCACAAATTCCGCGCCGGCGGGCTGAGCCCCGAGACGGTGATCCATGGCCGCGGCGACCTGGCGGGCGTGGCTAACGGCTTCGGCGTGCGCGGCACCACGGTGAACCAGCTTGGCCGGATGCCTGGGCTGTTCGCCGAGCACCAGGCGGCGAACACCGCCGGGCTGTGGGACGTGCATACGGACGACACGGTGGTGTCGCGGCCGTATCGGCGCATCCATTACGGCGAGGCTTGATGCCTTTCCCAAGGCACCGCGCGGTGCCTTGGATGCCCTGAGGCGCTGAGCCCTCAGCTTGGCGCGGATGGTGGGTGCGGCATAGAATAACCGCATCAAACCGCCAAATTGCACACCATTCCGGTGGCATCTGGCCCGTGGGAGCTCCAGATGGGCGATCACGTCGACGGGGCGGCGGCGGCCGAGGGTGGCCCGCCGCGCGTCTCTACGGGGAATGCTGGGCTCGACGACATCCTGGGCGGCGGCCTGGACGCCGATCGGCTCTACCTGCTCGAAGGCCGGCCCGGCACCGGCAAGACCACGCTCGCCCTGCAATTCCTGCTCGAAGGCGCCCGCCGCGGCGAGGCTACGCTCTACGTCTCGCTCTCGGAGACCGAGCGGGAGCTTCGCCTCGTCGCGCAGCGGCATGGCTGGTCGCTCGACGGCGTGCAGGTCTTCGAGCTGGTGCCAGCCGAGGCCTCCCTCGATCCCGAGCGCGAGCTGACCGTCTTCCACCCGTCCGAGCTGGAGCTGGGCGAGACGACGCGGATGATCTTCGAGCGCGTCGCGGCGCTCGATCCCTCGCGCGTGGTGTTCGACAGCCTTTCCGAGCTGCGTCTCCTGGCCCAGGATCCGCTGCGGTACCGCCGGCAGATCCTCGCGCTGAAGCATTTCTTCGCCGGCCGCCGCTGCACGGTCATCGTCCTCGACGACCTCACCTCGCATGCCGACGACCTCCAGCTTCATTCCATCGCCCATGGCGTCATCCTGCTGGAGCAGCTCGCCATCGAGTATGGGGCGGAGCGGCGGCGTCTGCGGGTGGTCAAGATGCGGGGCATCGCCTTCCGGGGCGGCTTCCACGACTTCGCCATCCGCACCGGCGGGCTTGAGGTCTATCCGCGCCTCGTCGCGGCCGAGCACCACCGGGCCTTTGCCGGCGAGTTCGCGCCGAGCGGCAGCGCCGAGCTTGACGCCATGCTGGGCGGCGGGCTGGAGCGCGGCACCAACGCGCTGCTGCTGGGCGCGGCGGGTGTCGGCAAGTCGTCGCTGGCGCTCACCTATGCCGTCGCCGCGGCCGATCGGGGTGAGCGCGCCGTGATCTACGCCTTCGACGAGGGGCGCGGCACGATGGAGGCGAGGGCCAGGACGCTCGGCCTGCCCTTGCAGGCGGCCGTGGATGCCGGCCTGGTCCGGATCCAGCAGGTCGACCCGGCCGAGCTCTCGCCGGGCGAATTCGCCAGCCTGGTCCGGCACTCCGTGGAGGCCGAGAGCGCGCGGATCGTGGTGATCGACAGCCTCAACGGCTATCTGCAGGCCATGCCGGATGAGCGCTTCCTGGTCCTGCAGATGCACGAGCTGCTGAGCTATCTCGGCCAGATGGGCGTGGTGACGATACTGGTGCTCGCCCAGCACGGCCTGGTCGGGCCGATGCAATCCCCGGTCGACCTCAGCTATCTCAGCGACGCGGTGCTGATGCTGCGCTACTTCGAGTTCGAGGGCGAAGTGCGGCGCGCGCTCTCGGTGGTCAAGAAGCGCAGCGGTCACCACGAGCACACCATCCGCGAATTCCGCCTCAGCGCGCAGGGCGTTGCCGTCGGGCCGCCGCTGCGGGAGTTCAGCGGGGTGTTCTCGGGCACGCCGCGCTACCGGGGCCCGGCCTCGCCGCTGCTCGGGGATGACGACAGGGAGGAGCACGGTGACGGCGCCGCCTGACCCGCATGCTCCACTTGTGCTCGTTCTCGCCCCGCTGGGGCGTGACGGCCCGGTGGTGGCCGCGCTGCTCCGCCGCGCGGGCCTCCGGGCCCAGCTCTGCGGCTCCCTCGCCGAGCTCGTCGCCGGCCTGGAGGCCGGGGCCGAGGCCGCCTTCGTCGCCGAGGAGGCGGTGCTGGGCGGCGCGGCCGCCACGCTGGAAGCCTGGGTCGCGCGCCAGCCGCCCTGGTCGGACATGCCCTTCGTCGTCCTGACCGGCCGGGACGGGCGGTCCGCCGCGGCGGCGGCACGGGAACGCCTGGTGCGGTGGCTGGGCAATGTCTCGCTGCTCGAACGGCCGGTGCAGCCGATCACCCTGGCGAGCGCGATCTTCGCCGCCATCCGCGCCCGCCGGCGGCAATACGAGGTGCGCGGCTACCTGGCGGAGCGGGAGCGCGCCGCCGCCGACCTGGAGGGGCTGGTCGCCGCCCGGACGGCGGAGCTGGAGGCGGCGAACCGGGCGCTGCGCGGCGAGATGGCCGAGCGCGAGCGGGCCGAGGACGCGCTGCGCCAGGCGCAGCGGATCGAGGTGCTGGGCCAGCTCACCGGTGGGGTGGCGCACGACTTCAACAACCTGCTGATGGTGATCGCGGCCGGCCTCGAGATGCTCGAGCGCCGGAGCGACCCTGGCGAGCGGCGGCGCATCATGGACGGCATGCGGCAGGCGGCGGCGCGCGGGGCGGCGCTCACCCGGCAATTGCTGGCCTTCTCGCGCCGCCAGGCGCTCCGCGCCGAGCCTGTCGATCTCGTGCGCCAGGTCGGCGGCATGCGGGAGCTGCTGGACCGCAGCCTGCGGGGGGATGTGGACGTCTCGCTCGAGCTCGCGGCGGATCTGTGGCCGGTCGAGATCGATCCTGGCGAGCTGGAACTCGCCCTGCTGAACCTTGCCGTCAACGCCCGCGATGCGATGCCTTCGGGCGGGACGATCCTGCTGCGCGCGACGAACGCCTCCGGCCCGGCCGAGGACGGGCTGCAGGGGGATTTCGTCCGCCTCGAAGTGATCGACAACGGAACCGGCATGCCGCCGGAGGTGCAGGCGCGCGTCTTCGAGCCGTTCTTCACGACGAAGGAGGTCGGCAAGGGCTCGGGGCTCGGGCTGGCGCAGGTCTATGGCTTCGCCCGCCAGTCCGGCGGGACGGTGCGGATCGACAGCGAGGTCGGACGCGGCACGACGGTCGCGCTGCTGCTGCCGCGCGCGGCGCACATCCCCGCCGCGCCGGACCCGAAGCCCGCCTCGGACGAGGCCGGGCCGGAGCGCCCGAGGCGGCCGGCCGGGCATGTGCTGCTCGTCGAGGATGATGACGAGGTCGCCGCGCTCGTGGAGCAATTGCTCGGCGAACTCGGCTTCGGGGTGACGCGCGCTGCCAGCGCCGCCGCCGCGCTCGGCGCGCTGGCGAATGGGCGCGCCATCGATCTGGTGTTCTCGGACATCATGATGCCGGGCGGCATGAACGGGGTGGGGCTCGCCGACGAGGTGCGACGCCGGCGACCCGGCCTGCCGGTGCTGCTCACGAGCGGCCATGCCGACGCGGCGCGGCAGGATGCGGATGCCGCGGGCGTCGTGGTATTGCCCAAGCCCTACGGCCTCACGGATCTTGCCATCGCCATCCGCGGCGCGCTGCAGCCGCGCCGTGCCGAGGCGAGGGCGCTCGCGGGCAGAACACCTGTCTGACGCAACGCACCCCTTGACGCATGATGCGCCCCGCGGTCGAGGCAGGCGCTGACCGGAAGGTGCCCGGCGCCCTTTCCGGTCAGCGCCCGGCACGGCCGAGGCGGCAAAGCCGCTTCGGGACAACCGGGCCGCAACGGGCGGAGGGGTTCGCCTCTATTCCAGCTTGATGCCGGCCTCCGCCAGCAGGCGCTGCAGCGGGCCGGCGGCGGTCTGCATCTCGGTGGACAGCGCCTCCGGCGGGCCGGGGCGGGGGGTGACGCCCTCGCCGGTCAGCCAGTCGCGCATCGCGGGCTCGCTGATGATGGCGTTCAGCGCCGCGTTCAGCCGCGCCACCACCGGCGGCGGCAGCGTCGGCGGGCCCAGCACCGCCAGCCCGTCCGTCAACTGCGCGCCCGGCACCGCCTCCGCCACCGTCGGCAGCTCCGGCAGCGCCGGCGACCTTTCGGCATTGGCGATGGCAATGCCGCGGGCGCGGCCGTCGCTCAGGAAGGGCCGGGCGAAGAGCACCGTCGCCAGCGTCGCATCCACCCGCCCGCCGAGCAGATCCGTCATCCCCGCCATGCCGCCGCGATAGGGCACATGGGTGAAGCTGAGCCCGCCATAGGCCTGCAGCTGCTCGATCAGCAGATGGTAGGAGCTGCCGACGCCGACGCTGGCGAAATTCACCCGCCCGGGATTGGCTCGCGCATGCGCCAGGAAGCCGCGCAGATCCTCGGCCGGCAGGCCGGGCCGCACCAGCAGCACCACGCTCATCGGCCCGATCATCGTCACCGGCGTGAGGTCGCGGAAGGGGTGGAAATCCAGCTTCTGCTCCGCCGCCGCGGCGATGATGAGGTTGCCGTAGGAGGTGAAGAGCAGGATGTGGTCGTCCCCGCGCTGCCGCGCCACATGCGCGGCCGCGACATTGCCGCCCGCCCCGCCGCGATTCTCGACGACGACGTTCTGCCCCAGCGCCACGCCCAGCCGCTCCGCGACGCGCCGCCCCACCGTGTCCGTAATGGCGCCCGGCGGGTAGGAGACGACGAGCACCACCGGCCGCGTCGGCCAGGGCGGGTCCGCCGCCCCGGCCCGAAACGGGCCGAACAGGGGACAGAACAATGCCAGGGCGATCAACGCCCGATGCCAAGCGCGCATCCCGTTTCCTCCGTTTTGCCGCCAGCCTGTTGGCCATGGCGCGGGAGGTCAAGCGTCAGGCGCGGCCGAGCATGCTGCCGTCAGGCGCCGGGTCGCCCATGCAGCCGCGTCAGCGGCTGCATCGCGCGTGCCGCTGCCTGCTGTCCTTCCGCGGCCTTGCCGCGGAAGACCGTGCAAGGCGCCGCTCGTGCGCGAGTTGGGTCCGCATGACGCCGCGCGGCGGCTGCACGGAGAATAAGGGCACGAAGCGAAGGCGCGCAGCGACTTCGCCGGTTAAAGCGTCGCCCCCTGGGCCTTCCAGAAGGCCTCGGCCGCGGGGTGCCAGGGCACGCCGGCGGCGGCGCTCTTCTGCTTGTCCAGGGCGAAATTCCGCCCTTCGGCATGCACCTGCGCCAGCTCCTGCCGGCCGTTCCAGGTGACCTCCAGGATCTTCGTCACCAGCTCATTCGGCATGGTGTCCAGCACCGCCAGGATATTCGCGACGGACATCTGGTGGTTGTCCGCATTCTGCCCGGGATAGGTGCCGGCCGGAATCACCTCCGGAAAATAGACCGGGCCGTATTTCGCGGTGATCTTCGGCACGTACTCCGCATGGTCGACCATCTTCAGGGTGATGCCGGGGGAGGCGCCGAGATCGGTGATGGCGCTGGTCGGCACGCCGGAGACGAAGAAATACGCGTCCAGCTTGCCGTCCTTGATGGCGTTGGTGCTCTCCGCCGGGGAAAGCCGCTCCCGCGCCCGGAAATCCTTGTCGCGGTCGAGCCCCGCCGCCTCGATCAGGCGGAAGGCCATCACCTCCGTCGCCGAGCCCGGCGCGCCGGTGGAAACCCGCTTGCCCTTGAGGTCGGCCATGCTGTTGATGCCGGCGGCGGCCGTCGTCACCACCTGCATGCGGTTGGTGTAGAGCACGGCGATGGCGCGCACCTTCACCGGCCGGCCGCGGAAGCGGTCCTGGCCGTTCACCGCATCCACGCTGGCATCCACCTGGCTGAAGATCAGCCCCACCCGCCCGGCGCCGAGGAGCTGGTTGTTGGCGACGGAGCCGCCCGTCACCTCCACCGTCGCGCTCATGCCCGGGATGTTGCGGGAGAGCAGGTTCGCGAGGCCGCCGCCCAGCGGGTAGTAGACGCCACCCGTGGTGCCGGTGGCGATGGCAAGCTGCGTCCCCTGCGCCCGCGCCGCCCGGGGCGTGGCCAAGGGGGCGGCCAGGGGCGCGACAATGCCGGCGGCGAGCCCGAAGGTGGTGCGGCGCGTGAGGCGCGTCATGCTGGAACATCCTCCCGGTGGAATAATGCCGAGAGATAGGCGCCGGGCGCGTCCGGGGGAAGCCCCCGGCAGCTTGCGGTGGGTCAAGGCGGCGCCGAGATGGGGCGGATAGGCTTTCCCTCGAAGCAGCGGGAGAATTCCTGATGATCCCCCAACTGACCGCCCGGGACCTGATGACGCCGGATGTGGTGAGCGTGCCGCCCGAAACCTCCGTGGTGGCGGTGGCCCGGCTGCTGGCGGAACGCGGCATCTCCGCCGTGCCGGTGCTGGACAAGGCCGGCGGCGTGCTCGGCATCGTGACGGAAGCCGATCTGATCCGCCGCTTGGCGGGGCAGGAGGATGCGAAGCCGGGCTGGCTGCGCAGCCTGTTCCAGGACCCGGTGGCGCAGGCGGACCGCTACGCCCGCACCCATGGCGCGACGGCTGCCGATGTGATGACGCAGGAGGTGGTGACGGTGGACGAGGCGGCGACCGCCGCGCAGATCGCCCATCTGATGGAGGAGAAGGGCATCCGCCGCGTGCTGGTGGTGGAGGAGGGACGGCTGCGCGGCATCGTCTCCCGCGCCGATCTGCTGCGGGCGCTGGTGGCGGCGCCGAAGGAGGAGGCGACGCTGGACGATGACCGCATCCGCCGCGCCGTGCTGGCGGCGATGCGGAAGGAGCCCTGGGCGGACAGCTTCTACACGCTGGTGGAGGTGAAGGAGGGCGTGGTGGAGTTCCACGGCTTCATGCGCAATGAGGCGGCGAAGCGGGCGCTGAAGGTGCTGGCGGAGCAGGTGCCGGGGGTGAAGGGCGTCCGAGACCTGACGGAGCCGCTGCCGGTCTATCTGTATTCGGCTTGATTGGGTCCGCCGGCACGAAAGCCGCCACACCAACCCTTTCGCGCCGGCGGAAAGGGGGCAATCAGCCCCCCTCAGACTCCCCGTCGGAGGACCGCCTTCCCTCCCCCGCTGGCGGGGGAGGGTCAGGGTGGGGGTGGCTGCCACGCGCGGCAGCGGGGCCGGGCGGCAACCTCCAGCTCCCCGCCCCGGCACCACACCCCCCACCGGCATCACACCCCCGCCCCCGGCCCCGGCCCTCCCCCCGCAGGGCGGGGGAGGGAGTCAGCCTCGCTTCACCCGCACCGTCGCCAGGATCGCCGCGCCGAGGCAGAGGAACACCAGCACCGTCGCCATCCCGGCCCGCTGGCTGCCCGTCGCCGCCGTCACCGCTGCCAGCGCGGCGGGGCCGAGGAAGCCGGTGACGCGGCCGGAGAGCGCGAAGAGGCCGAAATGCGCCGTCACCTCCCCGGGCGGGGCCAGCCGCGCCATCAGCGCCCGGCTCGCCGCCTGGGCGGGGCCGAGGAAGCAGCCGAGCGCGAGCGCCAGCGCCCAGAACGCCGCCTTGCCCTCCGCCACCAGCAGCCCGGCGCCCAGCAGGATCATCGCGGTCAGCGCGATCAGCACGGTGCGGCGGGAGCCGATCCGGTCCTCCACCAGGCCGAAGCCAGCCGCCCCCAGCCCCGCCGTCACGTTCAGCGCGATGCCGAAGAGCAGGATCTCCTCGAACCCCATGCCGAAGACGCCCGCGGCATAGATGGCGCCGAAGGCGAAGAGCGTGTTCAGCCCGTCCGTGTAGAACAGCCGGGCGATCAGGAAGCGCAGCATGGTGGGGTTGGCAGGCAGCCGGCGCAGCACCGCCCAGATCTCGGCCAGCCCGGCCCGCGCCGCCACGCCCCAGGCCAGGCGCACCCCCTTCGGGTCCGGCAGGGCCAGCAGCACCGGCCAGGCGAAGAGCACGATCCAGGCCGCGACCAGCAGCGCCGTCGCCCGCACATGCTCCGCCGCGGCGCGATCGAGGCCCAGCGGCGAAGGGTTGGGCTGCACCAGCAGCACCAGCGCCACGGCGAGGCAGCACAGCCCGCCGGCATAGCCGAGGCCCCAGGCGAGGCCGGAGACCCGCCCCAGCCGCTCCGGCGGCGCCACCTGGGGCAGCATGGCGTTGTAGAACACCGTCCCCAGCTCGAAGGCCACCGTCGCCACGCCGACGCAGGCGAGCGCCCAGAGCGCATCCTCGGGCACCGGCCGGGCGAACCAGATGCCGGCCGTCGCCACCACCATCACCGCGGTGGTCAGCGCCAGCATCAGCCGGCGCCGCCCACCGGCATCAGCGACGGCTCCCAGCACAGGCGAAAGCAGCGCGATGGCCAGCCCCGCCACCGTCTGCATCCAGCCCCACCAGGCCTGGCCGGTGGCCTCGTCCGGGGCGATGCCCTTGGCGAAATAGGCGGCGATGACGAAGGTGGAGACCACGGTCGGGAAGGCGCTGTTCGCCCAGTCATACAGGGCCCAGGCCCAGGCGGGACGGCTCATGCGGCCCGGCTCATGCCGCGCGCAGCCGGGCGGCCAGGGCATGCCAGGGCGCGGGGTCCCACCAGCGCCGCGCGGCGCCGGAGGTGGAGGGCAGCGCCACCATGGTGCAGCCCGCATGGCCGGAGGCCATGACGAAGCCCCTGCCCGCCTCGGACTCCATGAAGTGCCGCCAGGGCGCGCGGCCGTTGAAGGCGACGACAAGCGGCGCCGCCGCGCGCAGCCGGGCCGCCAGCCCTGCCGCGTCATAGGCGGTGCGGGAGAGGGCCGAATCCGCCCCGCTTTCGTACTTCGCCAGGTCGGTCAGGCCGATGCCCCAGCGCGGCAGCTCCGCGAATTCGCCGGGCGCCAGCAGGCGAGGGGTCAGGCCGGTCTCCCACAACATCGGCCAGAAGCGGTTGCCCGGCCCGGCGTAATAGGCGCCGCGCGCGGCGGAGACCGCCCCCGCCGCGCTGCCCACGAAGACCACCCGCAGCCCGGGCGCCAGCACATCCGGCAGGACCGGGCGCGGCGCCGGCGGCAGCGAATCCAGGGCACCGGCGACAGCGCCCGCGCCATGGCCCGGCCTGCCTGCCGCGCGTTCCGCCTGGTTGCCCGCCTGGCTGCCCACCGGGCTTCCCGCTGACTTTCCCACTTGGCTCGCCGCTGGGCTTCCCAGTTGGCTCCCCGCTGGGCTTCCCGCCGCGGCGGCCGCAGCGCCGCCGGGCCAGGGGCCGGCGGCCGGGGCGTGTCCTGGCGGCATCACCGAAGGCGCCGCGTGCCCCGCCCCTCTCCGGCCGGGGCGCGATAAGCTATGCTGGCCTGCCATGACCCTCTCGCTGGACGATCTGCTGGCGCCGATGACGCCGGCCCGGTTCTTCGCCGAATACCACGACCGCCAGCCTTTGCACGTGCGGGGCGGCGCGGCGAAATTCGCCAGCGCGCTGTCCTGGCGGCAGATCAACCGGCTGCTGGACATGACGCATATCTGGTCCGGCCACTCGCTGCAGCTCGTCCTGGACGGCAACAAGGTTCCGCCGGAACAGTATTGCGGCCGTGCCACCAGCCGGGACAACGACCAGGTCTGGCAGCCCGAGCCGGCGAAGGTGAAGGAGTGGGTCGCCCGCGGCGCCAGCCTGGTGCTGAACGATGTGGACAGCCTGACCCCCGGCCTCGCCGCCATCTCCGCCGCGCTGGAAGGGGCGGGGCTCGGGAAGGCGCAGGCCAATGTCTACATCTCCTGGCAGAGCCACAAGGCCTTCCCGGCGCATTTCGACACGCATGACGTCTGGGCGGTGCAGGTGGAGGGCGAGAAGACCTGGAACATCTGGGAGGGCCGGGCCGATTGGCCGATCCCCCACCCCGCCTTCCGCGCCATGGGCCAGGCGCAGCATGAGCAGGCCAAGGGCAGGCTGCGGGAGAAGGTGCTGCTCAAGGCCGGCGACCTGCTCTATTTGCCGCGCGGCTGGTACCATGACGCGCTGGCGGAGGCGCCGGCCTCGGTCCACGTCGCCTATGGCGTGCATGCGGTGCATGGGGTGGACCTGATGAACATCCTGCTGGACCGCGCGGTACGCGATCTGGAGTTCAGGAAGCCGCTGCCGCGGCAGGACGGCTCGGCGGCGGCGCGCTTCGCGCTGACGGCGCGGGCCGGGCAGTTGGGCCAGCGCCTGGCGGAATTCTGCCGGGAGCCGCAGGTGATGGCGGTGCTGGAGCAATTCGTCGCCGGCTACCGCTACCAGCGCGGCGGCAACGACCTGCTGGCGGCGCGCGGGCTGGCGGCGCCGGCCGCGGCGGGCGCGGAGGAGGGCGAGGCGGCGGTGTTCCGCGTGCTGGCCGGCGGCGCGAAGCCGGTGCGGCGCGGCGCCGATTGGGTGCTGAAGACCGCCGCCGGCGCGGTGCCGCTGAGCCCGCCCGAGGCGGAGGCGGCCGGCTGGATCCTCGGCCGGCCGGATGTGGCGGAGGGTGAGCTGCGGGCGGCGCACCCGGCGGTGGATGCCGCCGCGCTGCTCGGCCGGCTGCGCGAGGCCGGCCTGCTGGTGGCGGCGTGATCCCGGCCCTGCTGCTCGCCCTGCTGCTGCCCGGCCTGGCCGGGGCGCAACCCCGGCAATTCTCCTGCGTCGGCGCGGAGCGGCTGGAGGAGGATGTCTTCGCCATCCCCTTTCCGCGCGGCGCGGCGGCGCCGGAGGATGCCGCGCGGGCCGGCCTGACCGCCGCGGCGGAGCGGGCGAAGCAGGTGCCGGAGCGGAATATCTGCGTGCTGGGCCATGCCGGCGGGCAGGAGGGCGGGGCGCAGACCGGGCTGCAACTGGCCGCGCGCCGGGCCGGCGCGGTGGCGGAGGCGCTGGCGAAGCTGGGCGTGGAGCGCGACCGGGTGCGAGCGGAAGCGCGCCGTGCCGCCTTCGCCCGCGGCGCGGTGCCGGAGGAGCGGAGCGTGACGGTGGTGGTGCTGCCCTGAGCGAGGGCTAGAGCGTGATCGGTTGAGGTCGAATCGACCGAAACCGTGAATCACGCGACCGAACAAGGAGCTAGAGCGGTTTCACGCTGACTGTGCAGCGCGAAACCGCTCTAGCTTATGGATGGTAGAGCAGCTTCACGCCTCCGGGCGATGCCGCCCTCCGGCGATCTGCTCTAATGTCCTGCCCGCGAAGCTCGCTGGATTTCCGGCGAACGCAGCGGACAAGCCGGCCACTGAAAACACAAGCTGGTGTCCTGCCCGGCTCCGGCTGATTCGACTCAGCCGATCACGCTCCGGGCGCCTGGCGCCTTCCCGCCGGCGTGGGCCGTGGGCGCTGCGCCAGCAGCGTCAGGAGGGATCAGGCGCCCGGCACCGCCGGCAGATACCGCTCCACCGTCTGGCACAGCACCCAGTCCGGCCGCACCCGCTCCACCTCGGCCCAATCCAGCGCGGGGGACCAGAGGAAGTGGACCTCCTCCACATACTGCGCCAGCCACCAGCACAGCCCCTCCTGCCCATCCGGCGCGGCGAAGGAATTGCCGCAGACCAGCAGCCGTCCCCCTCCCTTGGCCGCCGCGTTCCGCCAGGCCCGCCGCGTGCCGAGATGCGCCCCCTGCGGCGCCGGGGCGTCCAGCACCAGCTCCGGCCGCGCCAGCGCCGCCGCCTCGGCCTCCGCCACCGGCTCGGCCATCGGCACGCCGAAGAAGCGCAGGGTCAGGTCGCCGCCCCCAAGGCGCCCGCGCGGCAGGAATTCCGGCGCCGGGTCCAGCGGCGGCAGGCCGAGGCTCGCCGCCACCGAAGCCGCCAGCCGCCAGGCCCCCTCCGGGGAGAGGTGGCTGTCCAGCCGGCGGTACATCGCCTCCCGCCGCCCCTCCTTCCCCCCCTCTCGCAGCAGGTCCAGCCCGGAGAGATAGGCGCCGCCCAGCCCGGCCAATTCCGCCTCCAGCCCCGCCAGCAGGCAGGAGGGGGTCTCGACCGCCAGCGGCAGGTAGTCCGGCAGCAGGGAAAGCTTCTCCGGAATGATGAGCTGGCGGAAGCCGATCCGCCGCTGCGCGCACACCTCCTGCCGGGCGCGGCAGAGCGTGGCCCAGGCGGCGACATTCGCCGCCTCGGAGGCCGGGCTGGCCACCGGCGGGAAGAGATCCAGCACCCGGTTCGGCCCGCCGGTCAGGAACAGCCAGCCGCCTTTTCCCAGCATCGCCGCCCCGTCGCCGGAGACGAGGCCGACCGGCAGGGGCAGCCAGGCGATGCGCTCCTCCTCCGGCCGGCTTTCATCCAGCAGGCCACGCTGCGCCCAGGCGGAGGCGAAGGCGGTGGTCATCACCTGCAGCATGTGTTCCGCCATGCCGCCATGCGGCGCGGCCAGGCGCCATTCCGCCAGGGCGTGGGCGTCCATCGCTTCCAGCGCCGCCACCACGGCGGCGGCGGCCGGGCGGCTGGCCTCCGGCGGGCGGAGGGAGGGGCTGAGGGGCAGCACCACCGGGGCCAGGCCCGGGGCCTCCGCGCTGACCGTCACCTGGCCGGAGGCCAATTCCGCCGCCGTCAGGGGCTCGGGCAGGTCGAGGCGGAAGGCGCAATCCCCGAGCTGGTGCTGGGCCAGGTCCGGGCGCGGCAGCTCGGCCGGGGTGCGGCCAAGCTCCGCCCCGCCGCGGCGGAGGATGACGGTGACCACCGCCTCCCCGCCCTGCAGCCGGGCCCAGCCATGCACGGTGCCGGGCGGGGTCAGCACATCCACCATGCCGATCAGGCCGGGGGTGGGGGAAGGGTCGATGGGCATGAGGCTCGGATGCTAGAGTATTTCAAGCTGGGCGGGATCGCCGAGGCGACTGGGAAAATACGAGAGGACACCGGCTTCTATTTTCAGTGGCCTGCTTGTCCGCTGCGTTCGCCGGTAATCCAACGACCTTCGCGGAGCAGGACACTGGCCGGCGATCAGCCTGAGCATGCCCAGTTCCGATGGGCATGCTCAGGCCGCGTATCGCCGGCGCAAGAATCCCTGGACCCGTATCCGCCCGATATGGTCGGGCCGATATGGGTCCAAGGCGGCTTCACGCTGGCATGAGTCAGCGCCAAGCCGCTCTAGCCCCTTGTTTGATCGCATTTTCCGAGTCGTCCGGCGATTCCGCCGGATTTGAAAAATGCTCTAGCGCAAGCGGTATCGGGGGTGAAGTGGGACCGGCCGGGCCAGCGGCTTCGTCGTCGTCGGCGCGGTGCCGCCAGTAACGGGCGCCTGACCCCAGTCCCAGTGGTTCGGATCCGTGGGTTGCACCGGCCAACTCGCGCCGGGCGCCGGCGCTGCCGCCTCTCAGAGCGCTGGCCAGCGCCCAGCCCAGGGCTGCGCCGCCTCCCACTGCCCCGCCATGGCGCAGAGCAGCCCATCCGCCCCGGCCGGGCCGACAAGCTGCACCCCGATGGGCAGGCCAGAGGACGATGGGGCGATGGGCAGCGCGATCCCCGGCAGCCCGGCGATATTGGCGAAATTGGTGAAGATGGCATGGCCCCGCGGCCCCACCGCCTGCCCGGCGATGGTGGACGGGGCGATCTGCGCCGCCGGCCAGGACAGCGCCGCGGCGGCCGGGGTGAGGATCAGATCCCAGGCGCCGAACAGCGCGGCGAAGCGGCGGCGGAAGCCGGCGATGGCATCCACCGCGCCGAACAGCGCCGTCGCCGGCAGGGCGCGGCCGGCCTCTGCCATCTGCTGCAGCATGGGCGCGGCCGGCGCCCCGCCCCGCGCCGCCAGCAGCCAGGCGAGGCCGGCCTGGCTGACCGGGCCGAAGATCGCCAGCGTCTCCTCCACGGTGAAAGGCGCCTCGGCTTCCTCCACCAGATGGCCGAGGGCGCGGAAGCCTGCCGCCGCCGCCGCGGTGGCCGCGGCGATGACCGGCTCCACCGGATGCGCGCCGAGCCGCGGCAGGAAGAGGATGCGCTGCCGCCCCGGCACCGCCGGCACGGCGAAGGGCGGCAAGGCGCGGGAGGCCGGGTCGCGCGGATCGGCCGGGGCCAGCACGCGCAGCAGCGCCACCAGATCGGCAGTGGTGCGGGCGATGGGGCCGATCTGCTCCAGATCCAGCAGGATGGCGGGCAGCCCGTCGCAGCGCGGCACCCGGCCCGGCGTCGGCTTCAGGCCGATGAGCCCGGTATGGGAGGACGGCCGGCGGATGGAGCCACCGCCATCCGTCCCCAGCGCCAGCGGCCCCAGCCCCGCCGCCACCGCCGCCACCGCGCCGCCGGAGGAGCCGCCGGGCGTCAGCGCCAGGTCCCAGGGGTTGCGGGTGGGGCCGAACAGGGTGTTGTCGGTATAGCCCTGCAGGGTGAATTCCGGGACGTTGGTCTTGCCGAGAATGACCATCCCCGCCGCCCGGCAGCGCGCCACCGGCAGTTCGTCGCGGTCCGGGACGAAGTCGCGGAAGACGGGCGAGCCCCAGGCGCAGGGCAGGCCGGCGACGGCGATGTTGTCCTTCACCGTGATCGGTACGCCATCCAGCGGGGAGAGCGGGGTGCCGGCGCGCCAGCGGGCGGCGCTGGCCCGGGCGGCGCCGCGGGCGCCGGCCTCGTCCAGGGAGATGATGGCGTTGAGGCGCGGGTTCAGCCGGGCGGTGCGGGCCAGCACCGCCTCCAGCGCCGCTTCCGGCGAGAGGGCGCCGGTGGCGTAGAGGCCGGCCAGGGTGGTGGCGGGGAGAAGGGCCGGGTCGGCCTCCGCCCCCGCTGGCGCGAGGTTGCCGGCGCTGGCGCCAACGGGGTGGGAGTGGCTGGCGGGGTCCGTCATGCCCCACCCTCTCCCACCCCGGCCCTCCCCCGCAAGCGGGGGAGGGAGAGGGGCGCTGCCGCGTGCACTCCGATGGGTAGCGCCGCCAGTCCCCGCGAGCGGGAGCAGGAGACGAGGCATGGCTTCGCCCGCTCCGGTTGGCGGCAGCGCCATCAGGCCCGGCAAGCGGGAGCAGGAGACGGAGGCATGCCTCGCCCGCCCCGGTTGGCGGTAGCGCCATCAGGCCCGGCAAGCGGGAGCAGGAGGCGGAAGGCATGCCTCGCCCACCCCGGTTGGCGGCAGCGCCATCAGGCCCGGCAGTCGGGAGTAGGAGACGAGGCATGGCTTCGCCCACCCCGGTTGGCGGCAGCGCCATCAGGCCCGGCAAGCGGGAGCAGGAGATGGAGGCATGGCTTCGCCCGCCCCGGTTGGCGGCAGCGCCGCCGCTCCCCTCGGATCGGTGGCGGCGGGAGGGCGGACTTTCCTTCCGATGGTGGGCGAGAAGGTCAGAACATCGCCCGCAGCCGCGCCAGGCCCGCCTCGGCCTCCGCCACCATGCATTCGACGATGGCGCCGGCCGGCTCTACCCGGTCGATCAACCCGACGCATTGCCCGGCCCAGACATAGCTGCCGGCGAGGTCGCCCTCATCGGTGCCGCGGGCATTGGCGGTGCCGGCGATCATCGCCACGATCTCCTCCTTCGGCGCGCCGGCCGCCTCGGCCGCGACGATGCGCTCGGCATAGGGGCTGATGAGCACGCGGCCGGGCATGCCGAGGGTCTTCTTGATGATCATGGTCTCGCCCGGCTGCGCCGCGGCGAGGGCCTGCTTGTAGGCGGGGTGGGCCTTCGCCTCGGCCGCGGCGACGAAGCGGGTGCCCATTTCCACCCCCTCGGCGCCGAGCGCCAGCGCCGCCAGCAGCCCCGCCCCGGTGGCGATGCCGCCCGAGGCCAGCACCGGAATCCTCACCGCCGCCACGGTGCGGGGGACCATGACCATGGTCGTCTCATCCGAGCGGCCGAGATGCCCGCCACCCTCATAGCCGACGGTCGCCACCATGTCGGCGCCGGCGGCCTCGGCCTTCCGCGCCAGTTCCGGCCCGGCGGTCAGCACCAGGGTCTTCGCCCCCACCTCCTGGCAACGCTTGATGTAGGGCGCAGGGTTGCCGGCGGTCAGCGCGATGATGCGCACGCCTTCCTCCAGCGTCGCTTCCAGCCCGGGCCAGATGTCCTGCCGGCCGATCGGGAAGTTCACCGCGAAGGGCTTCTCCGTCAGCGCCCGGCAGCGGCGGATTTCGGCGCGCAGCGCCTCCGGGCCGGCGAGGCCGGCGCTGGCGATCTGGCCGAGCCCGCCGGCTTCCGAGACCGCGGCGGCGAGTTCGGCGGTGGCTACTCTCGCCAGCCCTCCCTGCACGATGGGGTAGCGGATGCCGAGCAGGCGGGTGACACGGGTTTCGAGCGAGGCGCGCATGCCCCCATGCTGGCCCGGCCCGCCGCCCTGCGCCAGAGCCGCACCCGGTCCAACCGGCAGACTCACGGCAGGGTCCGGGGGGAAGCCTTCCCCCCGGCGGGAGGTTGGCGGCACTGCCGCCAACGGGGGCAGCGCCCCCTGCCGGGGTCCAGAGGCAGAGCCCCGGCGAAGCCCCCTTTGTGACCTGCATCACGCCTCGGTGCGCTCCCGCCTTGTCACCCCCGCAACCAAAAGCCTAGCTTGCCCGCCGCCGGGGAACGGCAGGAGAGCGTCATGCGCAGGCAGCAGGCTGCGAAATGGGTGGGGCTGGCCGCGGCCTTGCTGCTCGGCGCCTGCAACGTGCTCCCCTGGAACCCGCCGCCCCCCGCCCCCAGCCAGGTCCCCTGGTCCCTGCCGGAGGAACAGGCGGAGACCCTGCCGCAGGGCTGGTCGCCGGAGCTAGCCGCCCGCTTCCATTTCTCCGCCCAGGGCTCCCGCCTCATCCCCCGCGCCTGGTTCACCGCGCTGGACCGCACCGATGGCGAAGGCCGCTTCGCCGCGCCGGCGAATCTCGCCCGCTACGGGCTGTTCTTCGCGCCGGATGCCGGCACCGGGCTGAACCCGGACAAGCTGCCCATCGGCTTCGCCATCGACCCCGAGCCGGCGCCGCTCACCGGCCCCTGGCTCGGCCTGACCTGCGCCGCCTGCCATACCGGGGAGGTGAGTTTCGGCCGCACCCGCCTGCGCATCGAGGGCGCGCCGGCCCGCTTCGACTTCGACCGCTTCGTCGCCGATCTGGACGCAGCGGTGCAGGCCACGCAGCGCGACCGCACCCGCTTCGCCGGTTTCGCGCTCCGCCTCGGCACCACCCCGGCGGTGCTCGCCGAGCCCTATGCCGCCTTCGCCGCCGCCAGCGCCCGGCATGCCGCGGTGCAGCGCCCGGCGCATGCCTCGGGCTTCTCCCGCGTCGATGCGCTGGGGCAGATCATCAACAGCATCGCCGTGCTGCACCTCGCCGCCCCGGCGGAGGTGACGGAGGCCAATCGCCGGCCGCCCCGTGCCCCGGTCTCCTACCCCTTCCTCTGGACCGCGCCGCGGCAGGACTGGGTGCAATGGGTGCCGATCGCCAGCTCCCCGGTCGGCCGGAATGCCGGGGAGGTGCTGGGGGTCTTCGGCGAGGCCAGCCTCGCCGCCCCGGGCACGCCAGGGCGCTTCGGCTCCTCCGTCTACTTCCAGGCGCTGGCGGCGCTGGAGGACTGGCTGCGCGACCTGGAGCCGCCCGCCTGGCCGGAAGCGCGCTTCGGCGCCATCGACCGCGCCCGCTGGACGGAAGGGGCGCGGCTGTTCCAGCGAAATTGCCAGGGCTGCCACAACATGCCGCCCTACCGGTTGACCGATCCGCGGCAATCCCTGGACGGCGAGCAATTCATCACCATCAGCGCGGTGCCGCAGCGCGTGGTCGGCACCGACCGCAGCTATCTGGACGCGCTGCAGGGCTGGCGCATCCGCACCGGGCCGCTGGCCGACCTGTTCGACAACCAGGCGGAGGTGCCGGCGGCCAGCTATTTCCTCGGCACGGTGAGGCAGGTGGTGGAGACCGGCACCGCGGCGGCCGGGCTGACGCGCCGGCAATTGCTGGATACCGGCGAGGCCCGCGCCTGCCCCGGCGGCGTGACCCGCCGCATGGCCGCGCAGATCCCCCGCCCTGCCGGCGCCTTCGAGGTGCGCAACGCCTGCGCCATCACCGATGGCCGGCTGGCCCGGCTGGGGCCGGAAGCCTGGACCCTGCCGGCCACGCAATTGGAAAGCCTGAAGGCCGGGCCGCTGCTCGGCATCTGGGCCACCGGGCCGTTCCTGCACAATGGCTCCGTGCCGACGATCTACGATCTGCTGTCCCCGCCCGCCGAGCGCCCCAAGGTGTTCTGGGTGGGCGGCACGGAGCTGGATGTGGAGAAGCTCGGCTTCGTCTCCACCGAGGCACCCGGCCTGTTCCGCTTCGACACGGCGCAGCCGGCGAATTCCAACCAGGGCCATGCCTTTCCGCGCCGCCCCCTGACGCCGGCGCAGCGCCTGGCGGTGGTGGAGTACCTGAAGAACCCCCTGCGCTGGGAGGCGCCGCGATGAGCTATCTGGACCGCCTGGATGCGACGCCGGAGGCGGAGCGCTTCCCCCTCCTCTGGGGCTGGGTCAACAGCGAGGACCCGCGCCCCTTCTTCGCCGAGCTGCGCGCCCGCCGGCCGGTGCTGGCGACGCCGGTCGGCACGCTGGTGGCGCGCTTCGACGACGTGATCGAGGTGCTGCGGCTGCCCACCGTCTTCACCGTGCAGCCCTATGTGCATGCGCTGAACGTCTACATGCTGGCGCAGGACGAGACGCCGGACCACGCGCTGGACAAGAGCGTGATGACGGCGATGCTCGACCGGCGCGACCTGCCGCGCGTCCGCGCCTTCGTCGCCGCCGAGACGGACAAGGTGCTGGACGGGGCGGGGGAGCGGATCGAGGCCGTCTCCGGCATCACCCGCCACATCCCGGTGCGGCTGGTCCAGGAGTATTTCGGCTTCGCGGGGTCCGACGCCGCCAGGCTGCAGGAATGGTCCTACTGGGCGCAGATGGACGGGTTCCACAATTACCCCTGGGACCTCGGCGCCGACCATGACCGCATCCATGCCGAGGCGCAGCGTAGCCTGACGGAGATGAAGGACTACCTGGCCGGCCTGCTGCGGGAGCGGGCGGCGGCGCTGCGGGCGGGGAAATCCCTGCCCGACGACATCGTGGCGCGGCTGCTGCAATCCCGCATCGCCGGGCCGGTGGGCTTCCCGCCGGAGAAGCTGCTGCTGAATGTCGGCGGGCTGCTGATCGGCGCGGTGGAGACCACCTCCCAGGCCGCGGCGCAGGTGATCGAATGGCTGCTGCGCCGGCCGCCGCGGCTGGCGGCGGCGGTGGCCGCGGCGCAGCTCGCCGACCCGAAGCTGTTCGACGGGCATGTGTGGGAAGCGCTGCGCTTCGCGCCGATGTCCAACTACCTGTTCCGCAAATCCGCCGCCGCGCATGTGTTCGGCCGCGGGCAGGCGTGGGAGACGGAAATCCCGGCCGGGACGCATGTGCTGCCGCTGATCGGCAGCGCCAGCTTCGACGAGGCGCGCTTCGCCAACCCCGACGCCTTCGACCCGATGCGGCCGATCCACAGCGCCTTCCATTTCGGCTGGGGGCATCATGCCTGCCTGGGCGGGCATATCGCGGAAGTGCTGATCCCGGAAATGGTGCGGCGGGTGCTGTTGCGGCCGGGGATCCGGCTGGAAACGCCGATCGACCGGCGGGGCGGGCCGTTTCCGGAAAGCCTGGGGATCGCCTGGGCTTCGGGTGGGGCGGTCTAAGGGGGGCTTCGCCCCCGGCCCCCGGTATGAGTCGGCAAGTTCAACCCACGGGTCTGAAACTCAGACCGGGGTCCGGGGAGGAGTATCCTCCCCGGCGGGAGTGCAGAGGGCGGCGCCCTCTGCCGGGGGTTTGGGGGCAGCGCCCCCAATCAGCACCGCACATCCTCGTCCAGCAGCGTGACGACCAGGCTCTGATTGTGCAGCGCCGCCCCGCCCGCCGCCGGATGGGGCGCGAATTGGCCATAGGCGTAGAAGCCGATCCGCCGCTGCAGCGGGCCCAGGGCGGCGCCGATGGCGGCGAACTCCGCCGAGGCCTGGGCGCCGGGCGCCAGCTTGCGGCCGATGCAGCTCGTCAGCAGGGCCAGGCTGCCCTGGCCGCCCCGCCCGGCGGCCCGGGCCGCGGTGGCGGCGGCGGCTTCCAGCCGGCTCTGCCGGAAGCGCAGCAATTGCGCCCGCCAGCCTTCCGGCACCGTCCCGGCAAAGCGCAAGCTGCCGCGGGTGCGATCCACCCCCAGCACGCTGCGCACCACCGCCTCTCCCGGCGCCGCCGGGTCCCACACCAGCAGCGGGAAGCGCAGCCCGGCCCCGGGCAGGGCGGCCGCGTCCGGCCCCAGGCTGCCGGCATAAACCGGCAGCGCCGCCTCCCCGTCCAGCTCCATCACTTCGTCGTGCTCGGCCCGGGTGATGCGGTGGAGCGGGCCGAACCCGTCCCAGCCCCCGGCCAGGGCGTGGCCGAAGCGGCAGCGCGGGCCGTAGAAGCCGAGCGCGGCGACGAGGCCCGGCCGCGCCGGGGCGTCGGCGGCGACCAGGGTGCGGCTGAAGGCCTCCCCATCCGCCGCGAGCCCGCCGGTGACCGGCACGCCCGGCCCCACCGCCCGGCTCAGCCCGGCGGCCAGCGCCGCCCCGGCCACCGCCAGCCCGTCGGCAAGAAGCAGGATGCCGGCGAGGTCCGGCGCCGCCAGCGCCTCGCCCAGCGCCGCGCCGGCCGCCACGGAGTCCGCCGGGCCGGAGACCGGCCGGCTGGCCAGGCGCAGCCCGGTGCCCTCGAAGCGCAGCGCGGCGGCGACGGCGCCGGTTTCCGCCGGCCCGCCCGGCCCCAGATGCCCGGCAGCGGAACAGCCGAGCAGCAGGGCGCCCGGGGCGGCCGCCCGCAGCGCGGCATGGCAGGCGCCATCGGCCAGGGTGGTGCGGTCGCCGAAATACAGCACCAGATCGGCATCGGCCGCGGCATCCGGCGCGTCCCAGCCATAGGGTGCCGTCCAGGCGAGGGTGGCCGTCCGCATCGGGCGCTCCGGCAGTGTTGCGGGGCGGAACGCGGCAGAGGGTGCGGGGACGCGGTAAATCCCCGGTTAGGCTGTGCCGGAATTTCTGGCGGGCGACGCCATGAGGCCGGCCACCGGGCATTGCCTGGCCCAGGCTGGGCGGCGAGCCGCCAAGCATTGCCTGGCCCTTCGGCGGGCTGGGCGGCGAGCCGCCAAGCATTGCCTGGCCCTTTGGCGGGCTGGGCGGCGAAGCGGCAGGCATTGCCTGCCCCCTTCGGCAGGCCTGGGCGGCGAATCGGCAGGCATTGTCTGGCCCCTTCGGCGGGCCGGGGCGGCCAATCGGCAGGCCCCGGCCCCAGCAGGCAGCGCGGCGGACTCCCGCCGGTCCGCAACGCCTGGCGCCCGCCGCGTGGACTCCGCCGCCCCGCCGCCGCTATACCCCCGCCGATGACCTGGGTGGACGGCGTGGTGGTGGCGGTGCTCGTCGTCTCGGCGGGGCTCGCCTTCATGCGGGGGCTGGTGCATGAGGTTCTGGGGGTCGGCGCCTGGATCGGCGCCGCCATCCTGGCCCTCATCCTGCGCCCGCGCGTGGTGCCCTTCCTGGCCGAATCGGTGGACCCGCCCTGGCTGGCGGACGCGCTGGCGGCCGGCGGCGTGTTCCTGGTGGTGCTGCTGGTCCTGAAGCTCCTCATCGCCCTGATCGCCCGGCGCGTGCAGGACAGTATCCTCGGCAGCACGGACCGCGCCCTCGGCCTGCTTTTCGGCCTCGCCCGGGGTGCCTTTCTGGTCATTCTCACCTATATCATCGGCGGCATGCTCCTCCCCGCCGCCGAGCGCTGGCCGGAGCCGGTACGCGACGCCCGTTCGCTGCCGCTCGTGGTCGACGGCGCGCGCTGGCTGGTGGCGCATCTGCCGCCCGAATACCGCCCCCGTGTCGCCGAGCCGCCCAACCCGCGGGTCCCGACGCTCGAGGACTTCATCCGCCCGCCGGCCCGGAACCGGACGTGAGGAGAGCGATGCCCGAGATGTCCACCCAGCCCTGGTCAGGCGAGGACGATAAATTCCACGAGGAATGCGGCGTCTTCGGCGTGTGGAACGCCACCGACGCCGCCGCCCTCACCGCGCTCGGCCTGCATGCGCTGCAGCACCGGGGGCAGGAAGCCGCGGGCATCGTCGCCCTGGATGATGGCGGCATCTTCCACGCCCATAAGGGCCAGGGGCTGGTCGGCGACACCTTCTCCGACCCCAAGGTGATGGCAACGCTGAAGGGCCGCGCCGCGGTTGGCCACAACCGTTACGCTACCACCGGCGAGACGGCGCTGCGCAACGTCCAGCCGCTCTATGCCGATTTCGCCTTCGGCGGCTTCGCCGTGGCGCATAACGGCAACCTTACCAATGCGCTCGGCCTCCGCCGTTCCCTGGTGCAGCGCGGCTGCCTGTTCCAGAGCACGACCGACTCGGAGGTGTTCATCCACCTCATCGCCATCAGCCTCTACTCCACCGTGGTGGACCGGCTGATCGACGCGCTGCGCCAGGTGCAGGGCGCCTATTCGCTGGTCGCGCTGCACAATGGCGCGCTGATCGGCGCGCGGGACCCGCTCGGCGTGCGGCCGCTGGTGCTGGGGCGGCTCGGCGGCACGGATGGCCAGCCGCCCTCCTGGGTGCTGTCGTCGGAGACCTGCGCCCTCGACATCGTCAGCGCGGAATTCGTGCGGGACATCGACCCGGGCGAGATCATCGTCATCGACGACCAGGGCGTGCACAGCATCAAGCCCTTCGGCAAGCACCAGGACCGCTTCTGCATCTTCGAATACATCTACTTCGCCCGCCCCGACTCCGTGGTGGAGGGCACGCCGGTCTACGAGACGCGCAAGCGCATCGGCGCCGAGCTGGCGCGGGAGAGCGCGGTGCCGGCCGATGTGGTGGTGCCGGTGCCGGACAGCGGGGTGCCGGCCGCCATGGGCTATGCGGCGGAAAGCGGCATCCCTTTCGAGCTCGGCATCATCCGCAACCACTATGTCGGCCGCACCTTCATCGAGCCGACCGACCAGATCCGCCATCTGGGCGTCAAGCTCAAGCACAGCGCCAATAGGCCGATGCTGGAAGGCAAAAGGGTGATCCTGGTGGACGATTCGATCGTCCGCGGCACCACCAGCAAGAAGATCGTCGAGATGGTCCGCGCCGCCGGCGCCAAGGAGGTGCATATGCGCATCTCCTCCCCGCCCACCACCCATAGCTGCTATTACGGCATCGACACGCCGGAGCGCGGCAAGCTGCTGGCGGCGAAGCACGATCTGGAAGAGATGGCGCAGATCATCGGCGTGGACAGCCTGGCCTATATCTCGATCGACGGGCTGTACCGCGCCCTCGGCCAGAAGGGGCGGGACCCGGCCAAGCCGCGCTACTGCGATGCCTGCTTCACCGGCGACTACGCCATTCCGCTGACCGACAGCCAGGACAACAATGACCGGCAGCTTTCGCTGCTGCAGGCGGGGTAGCGCGGCGGTTGCGATGACAGCGTTGGAAGGGTTCGCCGTACCGGCCGCCGGCGCGGCCCGCTCGGCCGGGCATGGGCACGGCCGGATGACAGCCACAGGATACGCCATGCCGCCGCCTGAAGGCGCCGCCGCAAGGGTCGCCGGCGCCTCGCCCGTCGCTCGCCCTGGGGCCGGCGGCCGATGACCGCCACGGAAGGCGCCCTGCGCCCGCTCGAAGGCTCGGTCGCGCTGATCACCGGCGCCTCCCGCGGCATCGGCGCCGCGACGGCGCTGGAACTCGCCCGGCTCGGCGCGCATTGCGTGCTGACCGCCCGCACCCAGGGCGCGCTGGAGGAGCTGGACGACCGGATCCGCGCAGCGGGCGGGCAGGCGACGCTCTTCCCGCTGGACCTGGTGAAGGATGGCGAGAAGCTCGACCTGCTCGGCCCCTCCATCCTCAACCGCTTCGGGCGGCTGGACATCCTGGTGCATGCAGCGGGCCTGCTGGCCAAGCTGACGCCCGTCGCCCACATCATGCCGCGGGACTGGCAGGAGGCGGTGGCGGTGAACCTCTCGGCCACCTGGCGGCTGATCCGCACCTGCGACCCGCCGCTGCGCGCCGCCGCCGCCGGCCGCGCCGTGGTGCTGACCGATGCGGTGGCGGCGGCGCCGCGCGCCTATTGGGGCCTCTACGGCTTCGGCAAGGCGGGGCAGCTTCATTTGGCGCTCGCCTGGGCGGCGGAGACGGCGAATACCAGGCTGCGGGTGAACCTCTTCGACCCCGGCTCGGTCGCCACCCAGCTCCGCGCCACGGCAATGCCGGGCGAGAACCCAGCCGGGCTGACCCAGCCGGCGGAGGTGGCGCCGGGAATCGCCGCACTCTGCCTGCCGGGGGAGGCGCGGCATGGGGCGGTGGTCTCCCACGGCCGGGGCTGAGGCTGGCCGGCGGAAAAACACGGAAGGATTGGGGGCGTTGCCCCCAAACCCCCAGCAGGAGGCGCTGCCTCCTGCACCTCCGCCGGGGGGAAGGCTTCCCCCGGACCCCGCCATAAGTTTGCTGGCTGAACCCACCGGTGCAAAACTCCCGCCGGGGTCCGGGGGTGAAGGCGCTGCCTTCACCGCGCCTCCCCGGCGGGGTCAGGGGCAGAGCCCCTGGTGGGGGTTTGGGAGCAAAGCCCCCGACCTTTCTTCCCGTTTTCGTTAGGACTTCCCCAAAACTCCCGCCGCGGGCATCGCCAGGCCATTGCCGGCGCCCCGTCACGGGGCTACCGGCGGGGCGTGAATTACCGCCACGCCTTCCACGCCGGGAACGCCGCGGACTGCCTGAAGCACGCTTTGCTCGTCCGGCTGCTGCAGGCCCTCTCGGCCAAGCCCGCCCCCTTCGCCGTGCTGGACACCCATGCCGGCACCGGCGGCTATGAGCTGGCCGCGCCGGAAGCCGAGCGCACCGGGGAATGGCGCGCCGGCATCGGCCGGTTGCTGGACGTCGCCGAGGGGCCGCTGGCCGATTACGTCGCCCTCTGCCGCGGCTTCGGCGCCCCGGCGCGCTACCCCGGCTCCCCTGCCCTCACCCGCGCCCTGCTGCGGCCGCAAGACCGGCTGATGGCCTGCGAGCTGCACCCGGAGGACCACGCCCAGCTCCGCGCCCGCTTCCGCAGCGACCCGCAGGTGGCGGTGCACAGGCGCGACGGGTGGGAGGCGCTGCGCGCCCTGACCCCCTTCCCGGAAAAGCGCGGCCTCATCCTCATCGACCCGCCCTTCGAGCAGGAGGGGGAATTCGACCGCATGACGGATGCCCTGGCGCTGCTGGCGAAGCGCTGCCGTGGCCTGCCGGTGGCCTGCTGGTACCCGGTGAAGCACCGCGCCCCCATCCGCGCCTTCCACCACGCGCTGCAGGCGGCCGGGCTGCGCGACCTGGTGGCGGCGGAGCTCTGGCTGCGGGAGCCGGTGGCGGCGGACCGGCTGAATGGCAGCGGGCTGCTGGTGGCCAACCCGCCCTTCCGCTTCGAGGCGGAGGGCAGCGCCATCCTCGCCGCGCTGCTGGAACGGCTGGGGCTGGGCGAGGCCGGGCAGGGCTGGGCCATGACCCGGCTGGCGGAGGAATAGATGCGCATCGCGGTGCTCGGCGCCGGCGCCTGGGGCACGGCGCTTTCCGTGCAGGCGGCGCGGGCGGGGGCGGAAATCGCCCTCTGGGGCCGCGACCCGGCGCGCGTCGCGGCCATGGCGGCCGCGCGGGAGAATGCGCGGCATCTGCCGGGGGTGGCGCTGCCGGCAGGGGTGCGGCCGGAGGCGGACGCGGCGGCGGCGCTGCAAGGGGCGGGGTTCGCGGTGCTCGCCGTGCCGGCGCAGCATCTGCGCGGCGTCATCGCCGGCCTGGCTCTGCCGCCGGCGCTGGTCGCCGCCAAGGGGGTGGAACGCGGGACGCTGCGCCTGCCGCTGGAAGTGCTGGCGGAGACCCATCTGGGCCTTCCCGCCGCCATGCTCTCCGGCCCGAATTTCGCCGCCGAGGTGGCGGCCGGCCTGCCCGCCGCCGCGGTGGTGGCTAGCACCGATGCGGCGTTGCGGGCAGAGGTGGCGGCGGCGCTCGGCACCCCCGCCTTCCGGCTCTATGGCAGCGAGGATCCGGTGGGCGTACAGGTGGGCGGGGCGGCGAAGAACGTCATCGCCATCGCTGCCGGGGCGGTGATCGGCGCCGGCCTCGGGGAGAATGCCCGGGCGGCGCTGGTGACGCGCGGGCTGGCGGAGCTGGCCAGGCTGGTGGTGGCGCTGGGTGGGAAGGCGGAAACCGCTTCCGGCCTGTCCGGCATGGGCGACCTGCTGCTGACCGCGACCGGCCCCACCAGCCGCAACACCGCGCTGGGGCTGGCGCTGGGGCGGGGGGAGAGCATCGCCCAGGCGCTGGCGGGAAAGGTGAGCGTGGCGGAAGGCGTCGCCACCGCCCCGGCGCTGGTGGCGCGCGCCGCGGCGGCCGGGGTGGAGCTGCCGATCTGCGAGGCGGTGGCGGCGCTGGTGGCGGGGGAGCTGACCGTGCCGGCGGCCATGGAGCGATTGCTGGCCCGGCCGCGGCGGGACGAATAGCCGGGGGCAAGCCCTCCCGCCCCGGGCGCGGCGCACCCAGGGCCGCTCGGACGCCGGGCGCCAATCTCCGGCCAGCCTGTCGCGCCACCGGGCGCGGGCGGCCTGCGCGGCTGCAGGCCGGCCGGAGAACCGGCCCCCCGGAATCAGGCGTGGCGACGCAGCCCGGCCAACCCGGCCAGGGCCAGGCCGAACAGCGCCAGCGTGGCGGGTTCCGGAACCTCGGTGGGCTCCTCGTCCAGCGGGGTCAGCAGGAAGGCGTGGACCTCGCCGCCGAAGAGGCCATAGCCGGCGATCTGGCCCAGATCATTGATGGCGTTGGCATTCGAGAGCAGCCATCCGCCGAGGCTGTCGATCAGGTCGTTCAGGTCGTACATGACCCCGTCGGCAAAGAGGAAGGCGCGGATGGCGCCGCCGGCCGTGCTGCTCTCGCCGACCACCTGGCCGGCGGCGTTGACGCTCCGGCCGTAGCTGTCGGCGCCGCCGAGGGTGCCGAGATCCGTCATCACCCCGGCCGCGTCGGTCAGGAAGGCATGCTCCGCGCCGTTGCCGGCCACCTGGCTGTAGCCCGTCACCTGGCCGGCGGCGTTGAGGCCGAGGCCGTAGCTATGGGTCCCGCCGAGGGTGCCGAGATCCGTCATCGCCCCTGCCGCATCCGTCCGGAAGGCATGCGTCGCGGCGTCGCCGGCGACATTGCTGTAGCCGGCGACCTGACCGGCGGCGTTGATGCCGGCGCCATAGCTGCGGCTGCCGCCGAGGGTGCCGAGATCCGTCATTGCCCCGGCCGCATCGGTCCGGAAGGCATGCACCGCGGCATTGCCGGCGACATCGCTGTAGCCGGTCACCAGGCCGGCGGCGTTGATGCCGAGGCCGGCGCTGTAGGTCCCGCCAAGGGTGCCGAGATCGGTCATCGCCCCCGCCGCATCGGTCCGGAAGGCGCGGAAGGCGGCATCGCCGGTGACCTGGCTGTAGCCCGCCACCTGCCCGGCGGCGTTGACGCCGAGGCCGTAGCTGTTGGTCCCGCCGAGGGTGCCGAGATCGGCCATCGCCCCCGCCGCATCGGTTCGGAAGGCATGCGCCGGGCCGACGCCGGTGACGAGGCGGGTGCCGGTCACCTGCTCGGACGCGTTGATGCCATGGCCCTGGCTGCTGGTGCCGCCCAGCGTGCCGAGATCGGTGATGGCGTAGCTCGGCGCGGCCCAGGCCGGCGCACCCAGCAGGCCCAGCGCGAGGATCGCGCCGGCAGTGGCAAACAGCTTCATGCAGCCTGGCTCCGTAGGGGTCCCGCGCTGTCGGATTCGCCAGGGCCGGACCGTTATGGCGACCGTCATGGCTACCGATACGGCCGCCGTGGTGGCGACCGCCCTGGCGGAAGCAAGTGCTGTGCCCGCTGCTTAACCGATTGATTGTTCTGGCGTTACCCGCGCGGCGTCGGGGCCGGTGTCAAATTCCCCGACTCCTATTCCGCCGCCTGCTTCTGCCCCGCCCCTGGCGCTCCCTGCGCCCCTGGCCGCCGCACCCGCAGCTTGCGGATGCGCCGCGGATCCGCCTCCAGCACCCGGAATTCCAGGCCGGAGGAATGCGAGACCAGCTCCCCCTTCGCCGGCACGCGGCCGGCCAGGGTGAAGACCAGGCCGCCCATGGTGTCGATATCGGCGGCCCGCTCCTCCTCGGTCAGCACCGGGCCCATCCGGCTCTCGAACAGCTCCACCGGCGTCCGCGCATCCAGCTCGATGGTGCCGTCCGGCTTCTCCACCATCTGCGGCGGCACGTCCTCGTCATGCTCGTCGGAGATGTCGCCGACGATGGTCTCGACCAGGTCCTCGATCGTGACGAGCCCGTCGATGCCGCCATACTCGTCCACCACCAGCGCCATGTGGATGCGCGCCGTGCGCATCTGCAGCAGCAGGTCCAGCACCGGGACGGAGGGCACGACGAAGAGCGGCTTGCGCAGGATCGCCTTCATGTCGAAGGCCCCGTCGCGGCCGACGCTGGCGAAGACGTCCTTGATGTGGACCATGCCGACGATCTCGTCGAGCTGGCCGCGGAAGACCGGGTAGCGGCTGTGGCCGTCCCGCTGGATCAGGCGGATCGCCTGTTCCAGGGTGAAATCCTCCGGCATCGCCATGACGTCGGCGCGCGGCACCATCACGTCCAGCGCCGTCTTGCCGCGCAGCTTGAGGACGTTGCCGAGCAGGGCGCGTTCCTGGGCGCTGAGATCGTCATCCTCGTCCTGGTCGGGGCCGCCGGGCTTGTACTCGCGCGGCTCCTCCTCGATCAGCTCCTCCATGCGGTCGCGGACGCTCTCGGCCTCCCGCTTCCTGAGCAGCCCCTGCAGGCGCCAGAGGATGCCGTCCCGCCGGTGGCTCTCGCCATTGCCGTTGGCGAGGCTCATGCGCCCGCCCCCCGCCAGGGGTTGGGCAGGCCGAGGCGGTGCAGGGCGCGCGCCTCGGCGCGTTCCATGCGCCGCGCATCGCCGGCGGTCAGGTGGTCGTGCCCGGCAAGGTGCAGCGCGCCATGCGCGACGAGATGGGCGAAATGCGCGGCGAGCCGCTTGCCGGCCGCCTTCGCCTCCCGCGCCACCACGCCGAGAGCCAGCGCGATGTCGCCCAGATGCTCCGGCCCGTAGCCGGGGAAGGAGAGGACGTTGGTCGGCTTCTCCTGGCCACGATGCTCGGCGTTCAGCCGCTTCAGCACCCGGTCATCGGCCAGCAGCACGGTGACATGGCCGGTGGAGCCGCTTTCGGCCAGGGCGGCCGTGGCGGCGCGCCGCGCCAGGGCTTCCACCCTGGGCAAGGCCCGCCGCCAGCCAGGCGCCTCCAGGACCACCGAGACCGTCAGCCCGGCATCCTCCGGCGCAGTACCCCCAAACAACCCGGCTGCCGCCTGGGACCCGTCCCAGGCGTCGCCGGGTGACCTACTTCCCGGTTCCATCGCGTTCCTTCTTCCCCCGACGCTCCGCCTGCGTTTCCGCAGCCTCCGCATCGGCCCGCGCATAAGCCGCACGCTCTTCCGCGCGGCTATAAGCCGCACGTTCCTCCGCGCGGCTATAAGCCGCGACAATGCGCGCCACCAACGGGTGGCGCACCACGTCGCGTTCGTCGAAGCGGGCCACCCCGATGCCCGGCACCCCATCCAGGATGCGCAGGGCCTCGGCGAGCCCGCTTTTCTGTCCTGCCGGCAGATCCACCTGGGTGGGGTCGCCGGTGATCACCATGCGTGTCCCCTCGCCCATCCGGGTCAGGAACATCTTGATCTGTGCCGGCGTGGTGTTCTGCGCCTCGTCGAGGATCGCGTAGCAATGCGCCAGCGTGCGTCCCCGCATGAAGGCCAGGGGAGCGACCTCGATCTCGCCGGAGGTGATCCTCCGCGCCACCTGGTCGGCCGGCATCATATCGTGGAGCGCGTCATACAGGGGGCGGAGATAGGGGTCCACCTTCTCCTTCATGTCGCCGGGCAGGAAGCCCAGGCGCTCCCCCGCCTCCACCGCCGGGCGGGAGAGGACGATGCGGTCCACCCGTCCGGCCAGCAGCAGGGCGACGCCCTGGGCGACCGCCAGATAGGTCTTGCCGGTGCCGGCCGGGCCAATGCCGAAGACCATCTCCTGCTGCGCCAGCATCTCGATGTAGGCGGCCTGGGCCGGGCTGCGGGGGGCGATGGCGCCCTTCCGCGTCCTGATCTCCGGCATGTCCTGCAGCGGCAGGCGGGGGTCGTTCTCCGCCTCGCCCTCCGCCATGCGCAGCGCCGCCTCCACATCCGCCGTGGTCACGCCCTGGCCCTTTTCCAACCTGCGCCACAGCGCCCGCAGCGCGGCTTCCGCGACCTCGGTCGGGGCCTGGGGGCCCGCGATGGTCAACCGGTTGCCGCGCGAGCCGAGCCTGATCCCCAATCGCTGCTCGATGCGCGCCAGATGGCGGTCATGTTCCCCATAGAGCAGGGGGAGCAACGCGTTGTCGTCGAATTGCAGCGTCACGCTGCGCTGTTCGGGGAGGGGTGGGGAAGGGCGCAGCATCGCGCGCCCCTCTCCGGGCCGGAGGGCGATGGCGGCGGGGTTCAAGCGGGGGCGGGCTCCTCTCTGGGCTGGGCGTTATGGTGGCCCGCCCCGGCCGCCAGCAGGCCGGAGAGGGAATTGGGATGGGCGGCAAGGATGGCGACCGGCACCTCCCGCCCCAGCAGCGCCCTGGCATCGCCGGGCAGATGCACCGGCTGCAGCCATGGGGAGCGGCCGGCCGCCTGGCCGGGGTGCCGCCCGGGGCCGGAGACCAGCACCGGGACGGTCATCCCGACACGGGACTGGTTGAACGCCGCCTGCTGGTCCCGCAGCAGGGCCTGCAACGCCTGCAGCCGCGCATCCTTCTCCGCCTCCGCCACCTGATGTGGCGCGCCGGCGGCCGGGGTTCCAGGCCGGGGGGAATATTTGAAGCTGTAGGCCAGGGGGAATTCCACCTCCCGCACCAGCGCCAGGGTCGCCGCGAAATCGGCCGTGGTCTCGCCGGGATGGCCGACGATGAAATCCGAGGAAAGGGCGAGATCCGGCCGCGCCGCCCGCAGCCTCTCCACGATGCGGCGGAAATCGGCGGCGGTATGGCCGCGATTCATGGCCTGGAGGACCCGGTCGCTGCCGCTCTGCACCGGCAGGTGCAGGAAGGGCAGCAGCATGGGCAGCTCGGCATGGGCGGCGATCAAATCGTCATCCATGTCGCGGGGGTGGGAGGTGGTGTAGCGCAGGCGGGCAAGGCCCGGGATGTCCGCCATCTCCCGCAGCAGCCGGCCGAGGCCCCAGGCGCGGCCATCCGGCCCCTCACCGTGGTAGGCATTCACGTTCTGCCCGAGCAGCGCGATCTCCCGCGCCCCGGCGGCGACCAGGCGGCGGGCCTCCGCCAGCACGGCGGCGACCGGGCGGGAATATTCCGCGCCGCGGGTATAGGGGACGACGCAGAAGGAACAGAATTTGTCGCACCCCTCCTGCACCGTCAGGAAGGCGGTGACGCCCTGGGGGGCGGCGACCTCGGGCAGGTGGTCGAATTTATCCTCGACCGGGAAGTCGGTCTCGATGACGGCGCCGGCAGCGCGGCTGGCGCGGGCGACCATCTCCGGCAGCTTGTGGTAGGTCTGCGGGCCGAGGACGATGTCCACCCAGGGGGCGCGGGCGGTGATCTCCGCGCCTTCCGCCTGGGCGACGCAGCCGGCGACGGCGAGCACCAGCTTCTCCCCCGTCCCTTCCCTGGCCTTCTTCAGCTCGCGCAGCCTGCCGAGCTCGGAGAACAGCTTCTCGCTGGCCTTCTCGCGGATATGGCAGGTGTTGAGGATGACCATGTCGGCCCCCTCCGGCGCCGCGGCCGGGGCATAGCCGAGCGGCGCCAGCACATCCGCCATGCGGGCGCTGTCATAGACATTCATCTGGCAGCCCCAGGTGCGGATGAAGAGGCGCTTCGGCGCCTGGGGGCTTGGGCTGGTCATTCAGATGTCAACTCCGCCGGGCCACGCGCCGGGCGGCGGCGGCCGAAAGGCGGGAGATGCGGAGGCCGGGCGGCGCGGTCAAGCCGGTCGCGGCCCGGGCGGCCCGCGCCGGACGGTGGGGCCCGTCCATGGCGCGCCGCCAGGGGCTGATGCGGTGGGCCAATTCCCCCGGCGCCTGGGGGCCAGGCCCTGGGATGGGACCACCGGGAGGTGGGCGAATCGTCTCACGCGGGCAGGGTCGGGCAGCGAGGCCGGCCAGGTCAAGCGACGGTTTCGTCGCGCCCCGCCCCGTTCCCGCCCAGGCTGCCGGGCTGCGGCCGGGGATGGGCCAGGGGGGCGGCCAGAGGGGCAGGCAAAGGGGCAGGCAAAGGGGCGGCCGGGCGGTTCTGCCTGAGCGCCGCGGCGCCTTCCGAGACGATGCGCCAGCTTGCCGCCGCCAGGGCCTTGCGGTTGGGCAGGGTCTCCGGCGCGAAGGGCTGGTGCAGCAGCACCGTGGCGCGGGTGCCGCTGCGCCGCGCCAGGCGCCAGAAATGGCTGCCGATATCCATGTCCCCGTACCAGGCAAACAGCGGCCGGTCCCGCCGGCAGGCGGGCAGCCCGCCCAGCCGGTCATAGACCACGGAGACCGGCTGCACCTGGCAGGCGGCGTCGGCGACGCCGAGGAAGGAGCTGCGGAAGGGCAGCACGCGGGTGCCGTCGCTGCTGGTGCCCTCGGCGAAGAGGATGAGGCTGTCGCCGGCCGCCATGCGGCGGCGCATCTCCTCCGCCTCTCGCCCCGTGGTGCCGCGGCTGCGGGTGACGAAGACGGTGCGGCCGAGCCGCGCCACCCAGCTGACGAGCGGCCAGGTCGCGACCTCCCCCTTGGCCACGAAGCAGGCTTCCAGCACCGCGCCGAGCACCAGGATGTCCAGCCAGGAGGAATGGTTGGGCAGGAACAGCACGGGACGCGCCGGGGAGGGGGTGCCGACGACCTGCAGGCGAAGGCCGATCAGGGCGCAAAGCACGCGATGATAAATCCGCGCGAAGGCGACCTTGGGCCGGCCCGGCAGCAGGATCAGCAGCGCCTGGACGGGGACGGCGACGAGGGTCCAGAGCAGAACCAGAAGGATGCGGCGGACGGCGCGGAGGCGGCCGCCGAGGGGCCGCTCCTCGAACACCTCGAACAGCCTGCCGCCGGGCAAGCGGTTGCGGAAGCGCATCGGCGATTTGCGCCGGAGGCGGCGGGGCGGGAGGGCGTCGATCGGGGCGCGGGCCACGGCTTCCATGTCCGTTGGCGGATACCGCGTGATCCGCGACGCCGCAATGAAGAGTCGACGACGGGATGATGACATGAACGGGGGTGGTGCCGAGAGGGGCTCTGCCCCTCTCGGGCTCTCCCCGCCAAAGGCCGAAAGGCCTTTGGAAACCCTGAGTCTTGGGCGCGACGGTCGGAGCGCCAAACTCAAGGGGTCCAGGGGGCCCTTCGGCCTTTGGCGGGTGGGGGGAAGGTCGCGCGGTAAGGCGCGCCTTACGGCGCGACGCCCTCCCCCAGGGCCCGCAGCACGATCCCCTCCGTCAGCACCTGCGGCAGCACCGCAGGCGCCCCGCCCCCCGCCGGATAGATCAGGTAGAGCGGCACCCCGTCCCGCCCCTGCTCCCGCAGCAGCGCGGTGATGGCGGGGTCGCCATTGGTCCAGTCGCCCTTCAGATAGGCCGCGTTGCGCCCCGCCAGCGCCGCCTGCACCGGCGCCGCGCGTAGCACCAGCCTTTCATTCACCTGGCAGGTGATGCACCAGGCGGCGGTGAGGTTGACGAGAACCGGCCGCCCCGCCGCCTGCAGCGCAGCGACGCGGGCGGCGGACCAGGGCTCGGCGCCGGCTTCCGTCGCGGCTTGCGGCGGCGGCGCAGCGGCGAGGCCCGGCAGCAGGGCCAGCGCCCCGAGCCCGGCCAGCACCGCCAGCACCCGCCCGGCGCGGCGGCCCTCGGCCCCGCTGCGCTGGGCGAGGCCGAGCGCCCAGGCGGCGAAGCCGATCAGCACCGCCCCCGCCAGCAGCAACGCCAGCCCCTCCGGCCCCGCCTGCTGCGCCAGCACCCAGGCCAGCCAGGCGGCGGCGCCGTACATCGGGAAGGCGAGGCCCTGGCGCAGCCTCTCCATCCAGGCGCCCGGCCGCGGCAGGCGCCGGGCGAGGCCGGGGAATACCCCCAGCAGCGCATAGGGCGCCGCCAGCCCCAGGCCGAGCGCGGCGAACACCGCCAGGGTCTGCGGCGCCGGCAGGGCAAGGGCGGCGCCGATGGCGGCGGCCATGAAGGGCGCGGTGCAGGGAGTCGCCACCAGCACCGCCAGCGCGCCGGTGGCGAAGCTGCCGAGATGCCCGCCCCGCGCCGCCAGCGCCCCGCCGGCCGAGACGGCGCCGCCCAGCGCATAGACGCCGGACAGGTTCAGCCCCACCGCCAGCATCAGCCAGGCCAGCACCGCGACGAAGGCCGGGGCGGTGAATTGGAACCCCCAGCCGGCCGCCACCCCGGCGGCGCGCAGCAGGATCAGCCCGGCGGCCAGGGCGAGGAAGGTCGCCAGCACGCCGGCGGTGTAGGAGGCGGCATGCGCCCGGACCTCCGCCCGCGCGGCGCCGGAAAGGCGGGCCAGCGCCATGGCCTTCATCGCCAGCACGGGGAAGACGCAGGGCATCAGGTTCAGCAGCAGCCCGCCGAGCAGGGCAAATAGCAGCGCCCGGGCCAAGGGCAGGGCCTGGCCGGGCGGCGCCTCCGGCACCCCGCCGATCGGGGCCGAGACCTGATAGGCGGCGCGCACCCCGGCGGCATCCTGCAGCACCACCACGCCCTCCAGCCGCGCCGGGGCGGGGCCAGGGGCGGGATTAGCGGCGGTGAGGCCGAGGGTCAGCCGGCCGGCGCCGAGGCCGAGGGGCTGCGGCGCGGCATTGTCCAGCACGCCGCTTTCATTGGGGAAGAAGAAGGCGTCGCGGATGGCCCCGGGGGCGAGGCCCTCGCCCTCCAGCACCAGGCTGCCGCGGGCGCCGGCGATGGCGGCCCGGGCGGGCCAGGGGGAGGGGCGGGGGGCGGCAGCCTCGGCGGCGGTGAAAAGAGGGGCGAGAGCCGGATCGGGGCGGCCGGTGGCGGCCACCGGGATCTCCAGATGGAAGCGGCCATCCTCCGGGACGCAAAGCTGCTCGCAGACCAGCCAATTGGCCTCGGCGGTGACGGTCAGGGTGTCGCCGGGGGCGAGGGTGGCAGGGGCGGTGGCGCGGACGGGCAGCACCACCTCGCCCGTATAGCCGAAATTGACCAGGGGGCCGAAGGGGATGCGCTCCGGCGCCGGCCATTGGACGGGGGAGGCGGGGAGGGAGAGGAGGATCTCCGGCGGCGCCCCGGCATCGCCGGCATTGCGCCAGTAGCTGTGCCAGCCCGGGGCCAGGCGGAGACGGAGGCCGAGCTGGAATTCCTCCCCCGGCGCCACGGCGGCGGGGGCGGCGACCAGGGTGGCGGTGGCGCGGGGGGAGCGGACCGCCTCGCTTTCCGCCGCCAGGACAGCCGGCGCCGCGAGGAGCAGAAGCAGCAGGGCGAGGAGAAGGCGGCGCATGGCGGAGGCATAGAACGGGTCGCCCCTCGGCGAAAGCAAGGGTGGGGTGGGCGATGGCAGGGTGCGTCGCGCAACGGCAGGGCCGCAATGTGGCGCCGGGAGGAGGTGCAGAGGGCGGCAAGGGCGAATGTGGAAGCGCCCGCCGACGAAGGCGCGCTGGGCGCCAAGGCGACGAAGGCCGGCGTGACGATGCCCAAGGCCGGCCTGGCAAGCGCCAACCCAACGGGCCGGTGCAAAACCGCCAGGGCAGGGGAGGCCGATGCGGCATCGGCGCAGCAGGCTTCACCGCGTGAACGCCGCGTGACCGGCACCGCGGCGACCAGCGCGATGGTGGGAGCACAGATGCGGCAGGCACCGATGCCGCGAGCCCCACCACGTGAACGTCGGCGTGACCGGCACCGCCGGCGACCAGCGCTGACGTGGGAGCACAGATGCGGCAGGCGGCCGATGCCGCGAGCCCTACCGCGCAGACGCCGGCGTGACCGGCACCGTCGGCGACCAGCGCTGATGTGGGAGCACAGATGCGGCAGGCACCCATGCCGCGAGCCCCGCCGCGTGGACGCCGGCGTGACCGGCACCGATGCGGCACCACCGCAACAAGCGCCAGTGTGACAAGCGCCGCCGACCCGCCTATGGCAAGGCCCATGCTCCCCGCCCTCCCCGTCGCCGAGGCGCTGCCGGCGCTGACCGAGGCCCTGCGCGCCGGGCCCAACGCCGTCCTCATGGCCCCGCCCGGCGCCGGCAAGACCACGCTGGTGCCACTGGTGCTGCGCGACGAGCCCTGGGCGGCGGGCGGCAAGATTCTCGTGCTGGAGCCCCGCCGCGTCGCCGCCCGGGCCGCGGCGCGGCGCATGGCGGAGCTGATCGGCGAGAGCGCGCCGGGTCAGACCATCGGCCTCGCCACGCGGCTGGATCGCGCCATCTCGCCAGCTACGCGCGTCGAGGTGGTGACGGAAGGGCTGCTGGTGCGGCGGCTGCAATCGGATCCGGGGCTCGAAGGCGTCGCCGCCGTGCTGTTCGACGAGGCGCATGAGCGGAACCTCGATACCGACCTGGCGCTGGCCCTCTGCCTCGATTTGCAGGCGGCGCTCAGGCCGGAGCTGCGGCTGCTGGCGATGTCGGCGACCATCGACGGCGCCGCCTTCGCCGGGCTGCTGGGGCGGGGCGGGGCGGCGCCCGGCACGGCGCCCGCCGGCGCGCTGCCGCCGGGGGCGGCGCCCACCATCGAAAGCCTCGGCCGCGCCTTCCCCGTCGCGGTCAGCCACCGGCCGCGGGACATCGCCGACCCGCGCGACCTGCCGGAAGCCATGGCCGGCGCCATCCGCGCCGCGCTGCGCGAGCACCCGGGCGACGTGCTGGCCTTCCTGCCCGGCTGGGGCGAGATCCGCCGTACCGCCGAACGGCTCTCCGGCGTCGAGGCGGAGGTGCTGCCGCTGCATGGCGAGTTGCCGCCGGCGGAGCAGGACCGCGCCCTCTCCCCCAGCGACCGGCGCAAGGTGGTGCTGGCCACCTCCATCGCCGAGACCTCGCTGACCGTCCCCGGCGTGCGGATCGTGGTGGATGGCGGCTTCCGCCGGGCGCCGCGGCTGGACCCGGCCACCGGCCTCTCCCGGCTGGTGACGGTGCGGATCAGCAAGGCCGCGGCCGAGCAGCGCGCCGGCCGCGCCGGCCGCACCGCGCCTGGCGTCGCCATCCGCCTGTGGTCGGAGGCGCTGCATCGCGGCCTGGCGCCGGCCGACCGGCCGGAAATCCTGGAAAGCGAGCTGTCCGGCCTGGCGCTCGACCTGGCCAATTGGGGGGCGGCGCCGGAGGGGCTCGCCTGGCTGGACCCGCCCCCCGCCGGCGCCATGGCCGCCGCCCGGGCATTGCTGCGGGAGCTGGATGCGCTGGATGCGGAGGGCCGCGTCACCCCGATGGGGCGGCGCATGGCCAGGCTCGGCACCCATCCGCGGCTGGCCCGCATGCTGGCGGCGGCGGAAACGGAGGGGGAGAAGGCGATGGCCGCCGACCTCGCCGCGCTGCTGGAGGAGCGGGACCCGATCAGGGGGCGAGAGGCGCCGAGCGACATCTCCCTGCGGCTGGACCTGCTGCATGGTGCCGATGATCATGTGTCGATACCGGCCGATTCACGGCTCCGCGCCCAGGGGCGCTCCGCCGATCGGACGGTGGCTGCCGCCGACCGCGCCACGGTGCACCGCATCCGCCGCGCCGCGACGCTGCACCGGCGGCGGCTGGGGGTGCATGGCAATACCTGGCCCGAGGGCGATCCGGGCGCCCTGCTGGCCGCCGGCTTCCCGGACCGGATCGCCGCCATCCGCGGCGTCATGGCCGGGGCCTTCCGGCTGGCGAGCGGCCAGGGGGCGCGGCTGCCGGCCAACGACAAGCTGGCGAAATCCCCGCTGCTGGCGGTGGCGGATCTGGAGTTGCAGGGGACCGAGGCGCGCATCCGCATGGCCGCGCCGCTCGACCGCGCGGTGCTGGAGGCGCGCTTCCCGGCGCGCTTCATCCGCGAGGAAGCGGCCGCCTTCGATGCCCGTTCCGGCGCCGTGCAGGCGAGGCGGCGCCTGCGCTTCGGCCCGCTGGTGCTGGAGGAGCAGCCTTTGCCCCAGGCCGATCCGGCGGCGATCGCCGCGGCGCTGGCTTCGGCAGTGGCGGAGCGCGGGCTGCGCGACCTGCCCTGGGGCGATACGGCGCGGCAGGTGCAGGCGCGGATCGGCTGGATGCGGCAGGTGGAGGGGCCGGATTGGCCGGACGTCTCCGATGCCGCGCTGATCGCCGGGGTGCAGTCCTGGCTGGCGCCGCATCTGCACGGCCTGTCGCGGCTGACGGAGCTTGCGGCGCTGAACCTGCCGGATTTGCTGCTGGGGGCGCTGGAATGGCCGCAGCGCCAACGGCTGGACGCCGCCCTGCCCGCCCGCCTGCCCCTGCCCGCCGGCCGCAGCGCCGCCATCGACTATGCGCGGGAAGTGCCGACGCTGGAGGCGCGGGCGCAGCACCTCTACGGCATGGCCGCGCTGCCGAAGCTGGCGGAAGGGCGGGTGCCCTTGCAGGTGGCGCTGCTGTCGCCGGCCGGGCGGCCCATCGCGGTCACGGGCGACCTCGCAGGGTTCTGGAAGGGCGGCTGGCTGGATGCGCGGAAGGACATGCGCGGGCGCTACCCGAAGCACAATTGGCCGGAGGATCCGGCGACGGCGCAGGCGGATCCGCCGAGGCGGTGATCGGGGAAGGGCTCCGCCCTCCCCCGAACCCCCACCCGCCAAGGGCCGAAAGGCCCTCGGAACCCTTGAGTCGGCAGGTTGAACCCTCGGGTCTGAAACTCATGGTTTCCAAAGGCCCTACGGCCTTTGGCGAAGGGGAGTTTGAGGGGGAGCGGAGCTCCCCCTCAAACTCCCACCAACCCCGCCACGAATTCCGCCAGCCCCGGCTGCCGCGTCCGCCGCGTCCGCGCGGCGTGCAGAATGGCCCTCACCGCCGCCACCGTCGCGGCGAAATCGTCATTCACCAGCACATGCTCGAACTCGTCCCAGTGGCGCATCTCCTCCTTCGCCACCGCCAGGCGCCGGCCGATCTCCGCCTCGTCATCCTGGCCGCGGTTGCGCAGCCTTCGTTCCAGCTCGGCGAGGCTCGGCGGCAGCAGGAAGACGCCCACCACATCCTCCGGCATCGCCGCCTTCAGCAGCTGGTGGCCCTGCCATTCGATGTCGAACAGCACGTCCCGCCCCGCCGCCAGCGCCGCCTCCACCGGCGCCCGCGGCGTGCCGTAGGACCGGCCGAGGAAGGTGGCGTGCTCCAGGAACTCCCCCGCCGCCACGCCGGCGGCGAATTGCTCGGCGGTGCGGAAGAAGTAGTGCACCCCCTCGCGCTCCCCCGGGCGCGGCGCGCGGGTGGTGGCGCTGATGGAAAGCGCCAGCCCGGGCTCCTCCGCCAGCAGGCAGCGGGAGATGCTGGTCTTCCCCCCGCCCGGCGCCGCCGCCAGCACCAGGCACAGCCCGCGCCGCCGGTGGATGCTACTCGACATTCGCCGCCTGCTCCTTCAGCCGCTCGATCGCGGCCTTGAGGTCGAGCCCGATCCGCGTCAGCGGCACGGAGGCGGATTTGGAACAGAGGGTATTGGCCTCCCGCACGAATTCCTGGGTCAGGAAATCCAGCTTCCGCCCCGCCCCCTCGCCCGCCCGCAGCAGCGCCCGCGCCGCCTCGAGATGCGCGGCCAGCCGGTCCAGCTCCTCCCGCACATCGGATTTCTGCGCGAGCAGCGCCACTTCCTGGGCCAGCCTCTCCTCCGGGATGCGGCCGACGCCGCCTTCCCCCAGCAGCGTGGCGAGCTGCTCCAGCAGCCGGACGCGCTGCGCCTCGGATTGCAGCGCCGCCTCGGCCGCCGCCTTCTCCTGATAGGCGGTGATCTCGTCCAGCAAAGCGGCGAGGATGGAAAGCAGCTTCGCCCCCTCATCCTGCCGCGCCCGCACCAGCCCGCCGAGCGCCGCCTCATAGGCCCGGGCCAGGGCGGCGCGCCCGGCCTCCACCTGCGCCTCGTCCGGCTCGCTGGCCTCGGCGCGCATCACGCCGGGCAGGGCGAGCAGCGCCTCCGCCCGCGGCGGCGGGGCGCCGGGAATGCGGCGGGCGAGTTCCAGCGCCAGGGCAAGCGCCTGCTCCAGCGCCTGCGGATCGGGCGCCAGGCGCGGCCGTTCCTCCCGCTTCAGGCTCAGCGTGGCGGAGACGTTGCCTCGCTTCAGCCGCTTCGCCGTCGCCTCGCGCAGCGCCGGCTCCAGCGCCTCCTGCCCGTTCGGCAGGCGCAGCCGCAGGTCGAGCCCCCTTCCGTTCACGCTGCGGATCTCCCAGACATAGGCGGTGCCGTCGGGGAGGTGCCCGCTCTCGCGCGCGAAGCCGGTCATGCTCATAAGGGTGCCCATGCCGGGGCTTCTCCCGCGCAGCGGGGCAGGATGCAAGCGATGCGCTGGCGACATGTGCTGATCACCGGCGCCTCCTCCGGCCTCGGCCGGGCGCTGGCGCTGGAATGCGCGGCGCCGGGGGTCACGCTGCACCTTTCCGGCCGGGACCGGGCGCGGCTGCAGGCGGTGACGGCGGCGGCCGAGGCGCGCGGCGCCACGGTGCGCCCGGCGGTGCTGGATGTGCGGGACCAGGCGGCGATGGCCGGCTGGATCGCCAGCGCCGGGCCGCTGGACCTGGTCATCGCCAATGCCGGCATTTCCGCCGGTACCGGCGGCGCGGTAGAGCCCATGGCGGTGACCCGCGCGGTGTTCGAGACGAATGTGACCGGCGTGCTGAACACCGCCCTGCCGGCCATCGCCGCCATGGCGGGGCAGGCGCCGGGGGCGGATGGGGTGCGGGGGCGGGTGGCGGTGGTCGCCTCGCTGGCCGCCTTCGTCGCCGCGCCGGGGGCGCCGGCCTATTGCGCTGCCAAGGCCGCGGTGCAGCGCTGGGCGGAGGCGCTGGACGCCACCGAGCGCCGGCGCGGCATCCGGCTGCACGCCATCTGCCCCGGCTATGTCCGCACGCCGATGACCGCGCGGAATGCCTTTCCCATGCCGCTGCTGATGTCGGCGGAGGCGGCGGCGCGGCGGACGCTGCGGGGGATCGCGGCGGGGCGGCTGCGCATTGCCTATCCCTGGCCGCTCTATTGGGCGTCGCTGCTGGCCGGGGCGATGCCGGCGGGGCTGCGCAACGCGGTCTTCCTGCGCCTGCCGGCGAAGGAGGCCGGGCCGGGCGAAGATTAGAGCATGTCAAGTTCGGCGGAATCGCCGGACGGCTCGGAAAATGCCGCAGAATAAAATGCGACAGGATAAAAAGCTGGAGCGGGTTGACCGAGCACAGGCGAGAGGAAACCGCTCCAGCCGGCGATTCACGGCCTGCGGGTACCCAGCGCCGGCGGGCACGCTCAGGCGGCGAATCGCCGGCTCAGGAATGTCCGGATCCGGGTCTTCTCGCCGGCCCTGCTGGTCGTGGCGGCGCCCGCGGCGGAGAACGGGGCGGGGCTGCCCGGCGCCGTCGGCAGGCCCGGCCGTCAGGCCCAAACGCAGACCGGGGTCCGGGCCCAGGTCCTGGCCCCGGCGGAGGGTGCAGAAGGCGGAGCCTCCTGCCGGGGCCGGGGGCTGGCGCCCCCGCTCACTCCTTCGCCCCACGATCCCTGGCCCGCCGCGCCAGCAGGTTCAGCCCCTCCACCCCGGCGGCGAAGGCCATGGCCACGTAGACGAACCCCTTCGGCACTTCCACGCCGCAGCCTTCCGCCACCAGCACCATCCCGATCATCACCAGGAAGGCCAGCGCCAGCATCACCACCGTCGGGTTGCGCTCCATGAAGCGGGAGAGCGCGTCCATGGAGAGCAGCATCGCCAGCACGGCGACGACGATCGCCGTGGCGATGACCCAGAATTCCCGCGTCAGCGCCACCGCCGCCAGGATGCTGTCCACCGAGAAGACCAGGTCCAGCAGCAGGATCTGGAACACGGTCGGCCAGAACAGGGCGAGGGCGGCGTCGGCCGCCTTGCTCTCCGCCTGGCTCGTCGGGTCCACGCGATGGTGGATCTCGACGGTCGCCTTGCCGATGAGGAACAGCCCGCCGACGATCAGGATCACGTCCTTGCCGGAGATCTCCATCCCCAGCACCTCGAACCAGGGCCGCGTCAGGGTCAGCAGCCAGCTGGCGCCGGCCAGCATGGCGAAGCGCAGCAGCACGGCGAGGCCAAGGCCGACCCGCCGCGCCGGCACCCGCTGCGCTTCCGGCAGCCGGTTGGACAGGATGGCGATGAAGACCAGGTTGTCGATACCCAGCACCACCTCCATGGCGATGAGGGCGGCGAGGGCGACGAGGATTTCGCTGTCCATCAGGCGGGTCCCTTGCGGCGAGGCACCGTAACGCTTCGCGACGCGCTGTGGTGCCATCGGGGCTTTTACCCCGGCGGGGCCGGGCCATCTGATGACCATCCCGAAATTGGGGCGCGAATTGGGGCGGAGGTGAGGTTGGGGCCTTTGGCGCAGCTTTCGCTCGGCCTTCGCCTGGCGCGGCGCGATCTGCGCGGCGGGGTCCGGGCGCTTGGCATCGTGCTTGCTTGCCTGGCGCTGGGCGTGGCGGCCATTGCCGCGGTCGGCACCTTGCGGGCCGGCATCGCCGCCGGCCTCGCCGCGGACGGCGCCAGGCTGCTGGGCGGCGACCTGGAATTACGCAGCGGCGCCCAGCCGCCTGGCCCCGAGCTCGCCTGGGCGGAGGCGCGCGGCGCCACCGCCTCCACCATCCTCACCCTGCGCAGCATGCTGGTCGCGCCCTCCGGGGAGCGGCTGCTGGTGGAGGTGAAGGCGGTGGATGCCGCCTACCCGCTCTACGGCGCCCTCCGGCTGGAGCCGCCCGCGCCCCTCGGCCCCGGCGAGGTCGCGCTCGATCCGCTGGTGGCGGAACGCCTCGGCCTCGCCCTCGGCGATACGGTCCGCCTGGGCGAGGCCGAATTGCGCTATGCCGCCGTGGTGGCGGAGGAGCCGGACAAGGTCGCCACCCCCGCCATCTTCGGCCCCCGCGCCCTGCTGACCCGGGAGGCGCTGGACCGCGCCGCCCTGCTGCAGCCCGGCAGCCTGGTGCAGCACGACCTCCGCTTCCGCCTGCCCCCCGGCACCGCCGTCCCCGCCTTCGCCACGGCGCTGCGCGCCGCCTTTCCGGAGGCCTCCTGGCGGCTCCGCACCGCCGCGGCGGCGGAGCCCGGGGTGAACCGCTTCCTCGACCGCGCCGCCGCCTTCCTGACGCTCGCCGGGCTGACGGCGCTGCTGGTCGGCGGCATCGGCGTCGCCACGGGGGTGCGCGCCTGGCTGGAGGCGCGGGCGAAGAGCATCGCCACGCTGCGCTGCCTCGGCGCTGCCTCCGGCACCATCTTCCTCACCTATCTGCTGCAGGTGCTGGCGCTGGCGCTGCTGGGCACGCTCATCGGGCTGGTGGCGGGCTTCGGCCTCACCTGGGTAGCGGCGCAGGCGCTTTCCGGCACCCTGCCGGTGCCGCCGCGCCTCGCCCCCTACCCGGCGCCGCTGGCGCTGGCCGGGCTCTATGGCCTGCTGACGGCGCTGGCCTTCGCCCTCTGGCCGCTCGGCCGCGCCGCGCGCATTTCCGGCGCCGCGCTGTTCCGGGATGCGGTGCAGCCCGCCGCCGGCCGGCCGGGGCCGGGCGCGCTGGCGCTGACCCTCGCCGCCGGCCTCGCCCTCATCGCCCTCATCGTCGCGACGGCCGGGGAGAGGCTGTTCGCCGCCTGGTTCTGCGCCGCCGCCCTGGCCGCGCTGCTGCTGTTCCGCGGCGGCGCGGCGGGGCTGATGCGGCTGGCCCGGCGCCTCGCCCATCTGCGCGCCCCGGCGCTGCGGCTCGGCCTCGCCAATCTGCACCGCCCGGCGGCGCCGACGCCGGTGCTGGTGGTGGCGCTCGGCATCGGCCTGACGACCCTCACGGCCATCGCCCAGATCGAGGGCAATCTCCGCCGCCAGCTCGCCGGGGAGATGCCGGCCCGGGCGCCGAATTTCTTCTTCATCGACATCCAGCCGGACCAGGCCGCCCGCTTCGACGCCCTGGCGCAGAGCCTGCCCGGCGTGACGGAGGTGCGCCGGGTGCCGAGCCTGCGCGCCCGCATCGCCGCGGTGAAGGGCGTGCCGGTGGAGCTGGCGCGCAGCACGCCGGAGACCGCCTGGGCGCTGCGCGGCGATCGCGGCCTGACCTATGCCGCCGCCCGGCCGGAGGGCACCAGGCTGACCGCCGGCGCCTGGTGGCCCGCCGATTACCGCGGCCCGCCCTTGCTCTCCCTCGATGCCGGCCTCGCCGCCGGCTGGGGGGTGGGGGTAGGGGATACCCTCACCCTCAATATCCTCGGCCGCGATATCGAGATGCGGGTGGCCAATCTCCGCGCGGTGGAATGGCGCGGGCTGGGGATGAATTTCACCCTCATCGCCTCCCCCGGCCTACTGGAGGCGGCGCCGCACACCCATATCGCCACCCTGCGCGGCGATCCGGCCCAGGATGCGCTGGTGCTGCACCGGCTGACCGACGCCTTCCCCAACATCTCCGGCATCCGGGTGCGGGACGCGCTGGAGGCGGTGGCCGGGCTGCTCTCCCGCATCGGCGTCGCGCTTTCCGCGACGGGCGGGATCACCTTGCTGGCCGGCGCGTTGGTGCTGCTGGGCGCCATCGCCGCCGGGCAGCGCCAGCGGGTGCGGGATGCGGTGGTGCTGAAGACCATCGGCGCCACGCGCGGCCAGATCCGCGCCGCCTGGGCGGTGGAATACGGGCTGATCGGCCTGCTGGCCGGCGCGCTGGCGGGGGTGGCCGGCAGCCTCGCTGCCTGGGGCGTGGTCCGCTACGTCATGCGGGCGGAGTGGGTGCTGCTGCCGGGCACCCTGGCGGCCAGCATCGCCGGCTGCCTGGCGCTGACCCTGCTTGCCGGGCAGGCCGGGGGCTGGCTGGCGCTGGCGGCGCGGCCGGGGCCGCTGCTGCGGAACGAATAGAGCGCGATCGCCGGAGGGCGGAACGCCCGGAAGCGTGAATCGCGCGAGAAGACCAGTTACGCGCGGAGATGTTTCTCAACGGGACATCCGGCGTGTTAAACCCCAGCTCAACGCAGCTTGGGTGAGATCGCTGCCGATGAGGAAACCGCCGCCCAGGGGCCGGATTGCCATTGAAGCGGATTACGGTTTCTCCATATAAGGCTCACTGGGATCTGGCCCCAATCGCGGGGCCGCACCCCCAATTCGCGGAGGCTTGAGACACCTATGGCCCTTCAACCCGACTATCGATTCCAGACGGGTGCGCCAGGCTGGGGTCGGGTCGCGACCGCCGACGCGGCCGCCGTCGATGCCGGGCTCCGGGCATACATGCTCCGGGTCTACAATTGGATGGCATCGGGGCTGCTGCTCACCGGCATCGTGGCGCTGCTCGTCGTCACCGTCCCGGCGATCCAGGAGCTGTTCTACCAGGCGGTGCGCCTGCCGAACGGTCGCGTCGCGATGCAGCCGACGATCCTGTTCTGGGTCGCCGCGCTCTCGCCGCTGGCCTTCATCCTGGTGCTGAGCTTCGGCTACAACCGGCTGAGCAAGGGTACGGCGCAGACGCTGTTCTGGCTGTTCGCCGCCTGCATGGGCGCGAGCCTCAGCAACCTCGCCTGGCGCTACACCGGCGCTTCCATCGCCAGCACCTTCTTCGCCACGGCCGGCATGTACGCGGCGGTGAGCCTCTACGGCTACACCACCAAGGCCGACCTGACGCGGATGGGCAGCTTCCTGATCATGGGGCTGATCGGCATCCTGATCGCCGGGCTGGTGAACATCTTCATGCAGTCCTCGGCGCTGGCCTTCGCCATCAGCGTCATCGGCGTCTTCGTCTTCCTGGGCCTGACGGCGTATGACACGCAGCGGATCAAGGCGGACTACATCGAATACGCCTATGCCGAGGGCACGCAGGAGGCGGGCAAGCGCAGCGTGATGGATGCGCTGGCGCTGTACTTGAACTTCATCAACCTGTTCCAGTTCATGCTGCAGCTCGTCGGCGTTCGCCAGGGCAGCGAGTGAGCCGGACCGGAAGGTAGGTCAGCAGAGGCCCCGGGGGTTCGCCCCCGGGGCTTTTGCTTTGCGCGTCCTGGAGCGCCCGCCGGCAGGGCTTTTCGCTTGCACGGCCGGCAGCCGCGGCGCAGGGAAGGGGCCATGCCGCAGGATCCCCGCCACCACCAGGCCCATGCGGCGCCCGCGGCGGCGCGCGCGCCGGCGCAGGGCGATGCCAATGAGCCGCACGGCCATGGCGGCAATGCGCATGCCGATGGCGCGCATGGGGCGCCCGGCCATGGCGATCATGCGCATGCCGATCCCGCGCATGGGGCGCCCGGCCATGGCGGCCACGCCCATGCCGATCCCGCGCATGGAGCGCGAGGCCATGGCGGGCATGACCATGCCGGCCACGCACCCGGTGCGCATGACCATGGCGGCCGCGCCCATGCCGGCCACGAACACGATGCCCACGACCATGGCGGCCACACCCACCACCACCACGCCCGGCCCGGGGAACAGGGCTTTGCCCTCGGCACCGCCCTCAACCTCGGCTTCGTGCTGGTGGAAGCGACGGCGGGGCTGCTCGCCGCCTCCATGGCGCTGCTGGCGGATGCGGCGCACAACCTCTCGGACGTGCTCGGCCTGCTGCTGGCCTGGGGCGCGGCGCGGCTGGCGCAGCGGGCGCCGGCCGGCCGCCGCACCTACGGCTTCCGCCGCGGCACCATCCTCGCCGCCCTCGGCAATGCCGTGCTGCTGCTGGTCGCCGTCGGCGCCATCGGCGCGGAATCGCTGCACCGCCTGGCGGAACCGATGCCGGTCGCCACGGGCTGGATGCTCTGGGTGGCGGCGGCCGGCATCCTGGTGAATGGCGGCACCGCCCTGCTCTTCGCCCGCGGAAGGGCGGAAGACCTCAACCGCCGCGGCGCCTATCTGCACATGCTGGCGGATGCCGGCGTCTCCGCCGGCGTGGTGGCGGGGGCGCTGCTGATCGGCTGGACCGGCTGGGCCTGGGTGGACCCCGTGCTCGGCCTGGTCATCGCCGGCGTCATCCTGCTGGGAAGCTGGGGGCTGCTGCGGGAATCGGTGGACCTGGCGATGGATGCGGTGCCGCCGGGCATCGACCCGGCGGCGGTGGCGGCGCTGCTGCGCGCCGCACCGGGGGTGGCGGAGGTGCACGACCTGCACATCTGGGCGCTCTCCACCACGGAGACGGCGCTGACGGCGCATCTGGTGCGGCCCGGCTGCGGGCCGGACGATGCCTTCCTGGCGGGGCTGGAGGCGGCGCTGCGGCAGCGCTTCGGCATCGTCCATGCGACGCTGCAGGTGGAAGCCGGGGATCCGGCGCATCCCTGCCGGCTGGCGGCGGCGGGGACGCTGTAAGCGGGGCTCCGCCCCGGGGCCTCGGCAGGGGGGCTCTGCCCCCATCGGACGCATGCGATCCCCGCCGGGACCGGACCGGTCCCCGGACCCTGGCGAGAGGTTGGGACCCGTGGGTTCAGGCGGCTTTTACCTCGATGCGGCGGCCGAGCCTGTTGGCGGCGGAGCGGGGGATGGTGAGGTGCAGCACCCCCTTGTCGAAGCGCGCCTCCACCTTGTCCGCCTCGGCCTCGAAGGGCAGGGCGAAGCGGCGCAGATAGGTGACCAGGTCCTGGCCCCGGGGGCCTGGCGGCACTGCCGCCGACGAGCTTTGCCCCCCGGGGCCAGGGGGCAAAGCCCCCATCGCCTACCGCCGCCCCATCGCCCCTACCACCGCCACCTCCATCTTCCCCAGCGCATCGCCCAGCGCCGCCGTCATCGCCGCCGCCTCCGCCGCCGCGCCCGCGCCGCCCAGCGGCGCCTGCCCTGCCACGGTGAACTGTCCCAGCACCCGCCTCGGATCGCCGCTTTCCGCCAGCAGCAGCCCGGCCAGCCGCGCCCGCGCCACCCCTTCCGCCGGCACCGCTTCCAGCCCCACCAGCTCCGCCTCCAGCACCAGCTCCGCCCGCAGGCGGGAGCCGGGGGCGGTGACGGCGGTGAAGCGGCCGCTCGCCTCCAATCGCCGGCGCAGCGCCTCCTCCGCCAAATCGGCCGGCGGCGCCACCCATTCCGCCCAGGGCTCCACCACCACCTGGCCGTCCGGCTGCATCACCCGCAGCCCGCGGCCGTCCAGCCCCGGCGCCGCCCGCATGGTGCGCAGCAGCAGCACCGGCCCGCGCCGCGCCGGCGCCGCGGCGGCCGGCGCCATCGCCGGCGCCAGGGTGAAGCGCTGCACCTCCTGGTAGGGCCGTTCCGGCAGCAGGCTGCAGCCCGGCAGGGCCAGCAGCGCCAGCAGCAGGCGCCGCCTCATCGCCGCGCCTCCGGCGCCGGCGGCGGCGCCCCGAGCAGAAGCTGGGAGGGCGAGCGGCGGAGCTGCTCCGTCGTATCCCGCAGATTGCTGACCGCCGCCCGCAGATCCCGCAGGATCGGCGCCAGCTCCGCCTGCACATCCGTGGTGGTGCTGCGCGCCCCGCGCAGCGTCGCATCCACCGAGTTCAGCGTGCCGGGCAACCGGCCGACGACGCGCCGCGCCTCGGCCGAGACGGCTTCCAGATTGGCCAGGCTCCGCCGCAGCTCCGGCGCCCCCAGCAGCGCCCTGGCATCGCCCGCCACGCCGCGCAGCTCCGCCGTGGTGCCCGGCAGGTCGGCGCGCTCCGTCGTCTCCCGCAGGCTCTTCAGCAGCGCCGAGGCCTCGCGCAGGGTCTGGGCCAGGTCGCCGTCCTTCAACTGGCCTTCCAGCGCCTCCACCAGCCCCGAGAGCTTGCCCGGCAGGTCGGCGTCGCGCAGCCGCGCCAGCAGATCCTCCGCCGCAGTCTGCACCTGGGCGACGGTGGAAGGAATGGCGGGGATGTAGGGGTTGCGCGGCGCCCAGGGCACCTGGCGCGGCGGGTATCGCTCGGGCTCCACGAAATCCACCTCCAGGTAATTCACGCCGGTGATGCCCTGGGACGCCATGCGCACGCGCAGCCCCTGCTTCACCGCCTCCTCGATGTTCGGCGTCTCGCCAATCCGGCTGCTGTCCACCAGGAAGCGGACGAAGACGAGCTGGAAGGCGGCCCCGAAACTGTCCCCCTGCGGCCGGCGGTATTCGGAGGAGACGAGGCCGATCTCCGAGATCCGGCCGATGCGCACGCCGCGGTAGCGGACCGGCGCCCCCACCTCCAGCCCCTGCACCGATTCGCGGATATAGGTCTCGTACACCGTGGTGCTGGTGCCGAAGCGGTTGGCGGTGAAGAACAGCACGAAGCCGATCAGCAGGCCGGCCCCGGCCAGCACCAGCGCCCCGACGCGGAAATACAGGCTGCGGTTCACTCTTCCATCGCCTCCCGCCGGAAGAAGGCGCGCACGGTGGGGTGGGTGCTCTCCTCGCGCAGCCTGCGCGGGTCGCCGGTGGCGATCACCCCCTTCGCCGCCTTGTCCAGCATGATGCAGCGGTCGCCGATAGCGAGGATCGACTGCAGCTCATGCGTCACCACGACGAAGGTCGTGCCCATTTCCTTCGCCAATTGCTTGATCAGCCGGTCGAGCCCCGCCGAGGTGATGGGGTCGAGGCCGGCCGAGGGCTCGTCCAGGAACAGGATGGGCGGGTCGAGCGCCATGGCCCGGGCGATGCCGGCGCGCTTGGCCATGCCGCCGGAGATCTCCGCCGGCAGCCGCCGCGCGGCATCGCCGAGGCCGACGAGGCCGAGCTTCACCTGCGCCACCTCCCGCCGGGCGTCCTCCGGCAGGTCGCTATGCTCCTCGAGCGGCACCATGACGTTCCCCAACAGGTCGAGCGAGCCGAACAGCGCGCCGGATTGCCACATGACGCCGATGCGCCGCAGCAGGGCCCGCCGCGCCGCGCCCTCCACCGCCCCGACCTCCTGGCCGAGGATGACCACCTTCCCGGCGGAAGCCCGGTACAGGCCGATCATGTGCTTCAGCAGCGTGGACTTGCCGCTGCCGGAGCCGCCGAGGATGACGAAGATCTCGCCGCGCTTCACCTCGAAGGAGACGTTCTCGAAGATCGTCCGCCCGCCGAAGGCAGCCTTCAGATCCTCCACCTGGATGACGCTTTCCGCCGCCATGGCTACCAGCCCAGCCGGAAGAAGAGGATGGCGAAGATGCCGTCCAGCACCACGATGGCGACGATGCCGGCGACGACCGCCGAGGTGGCGGCATCGCCCACCGCCCGCGGCCCGCGGCCGGCGGCGAGGCCGGCGCGGCAGCCGACGAAGCCGATGGCGCCGCCGAACGCCGCCGCCTTGAACAGCCCGCCGGCGAGGTCGCCGAGCTGCACCGCCGTCTGCAATTGGTGGATGACGGCGATCGGGGTGAAGCCGAGGCTCGCCATCACCACCGCCATGCCGATCAGGCCGGTGAGGTCCATCAGCAAAGCGAGCACGGGCATGACCATGATGGCGGCGACCAGCCGCGGCAGCACCAGCCAGCCGAGCGGCGAGATGCCGATGATGCCGAGCGCGTCCACCTCCTCATTCACCACCATCGTGCCGAGCTCCGCGGCATAGGCGGAGCCGGTGCGGCCGGCGAGGATGATGCCGGCCATCAGCGGCCCGAGTTCGCGCAGCAGGGAGATGCCGACGAGGTTCGGGATGAAGATCTCGGCACCGAATTGGCGCATCGGGATGCTGGACTGGAAGGCGAGGATGATGCCGATCAGCGTGCCGAGCAGGATGGTGAGGCCGAAGGCGCGCAGCCCCGCCTCGTCCAGGTGGCGCAGCAGCTCCCCGAAGCGGAAGCGGCCCGGGCGGCGGAGCTGGCCGAGGAAGGTGACCACCACCTCGCCGAGGAAGCCGATGCGGGTGAAGAGGCCGCGCACCGCCTCCACCACCGAGCGGCCGAGGGCGGCGATGGGCGGCAGGGGGTTGTCGGGGGCGGGGGGTTTCACGCCCTCCAGCGCCGCGCGGCAGCGTTCCAGCATGGCCTTGGCGGGGCCTTCCGCCAGCCCCTGCCATTCCGTCGGCGCCGCCCGTTCCAGCCGCAGCAGCAGCACGGCGCCGGCGGTGTCCAGGCTGGTGAGGGACTTGGCCTCGATCACCAGCGCCTTCGCCCGGTCGAGCTGGGGGAGGAGGTGGCGCCAGGCCTCGCCCACTGCGGGCAGCTCCAGCCGCGCCGGCAGGCGGAGCCGCGCCGAGCTTCCCTCCCAGGCCAGGTCCAGCCCCGTCTCGGCCGCTACCACCCCGCTCAGCCCCGCGGCCGCAGGGCGTAGAGCAGCACCGCGGCGGCGGCGCTGACATTCAGGCTCTCCACCAGGCCGGAGCCGGGGAGGGTGATGCGCGCCTCGCAGGTGGCCAGCGTCTCGGGGCGCAGCCCCTGCTCCTCGTTGCCCAGCACCAGGGCGATGGGGCGGTCCCGCGGCAGGGCTTCCGGCGGCAGGCCGCCGGCGGCGACGGCCGCGACGGTCAGCACCGGGCGGCCAAGGGCCGCGGGCAGGGAGGCGAGGCCGGGCAGGCGGTACACGGCCAGGTGCTCCAGCCCGCCCTCCGCGGTGCGGAAGGCGGCGTCGGACAGCTCCGCCTGGCGCGGATCGGCCGAGAGGAAGAGGGAGCGGCAGCCGAGGAAGGCGGCGCTGCGGGCGATGGCGCCGAGATTATGCGGGTTGCCGATGCCGTCCAGCACCGGATGCAGCATGGCGGCGCGGACGGACTCCGGCAGGCCGCCGGTGAGGGGCTCCGCCTGGCGGCGGGCGGCGATGGCGCAGATGCCGCCATGATGCTGGGTGCCGGCGATGCGCTCCAGCTCCTCGGGCGGGACCTCCCGGTAGGGGCGGCGGCGGCGGGCGAGATAGGCGCAGAGCGGGCCGGCCACGCCGCGGCGCTCCGGGCTGTAGAACAGCCGCGCCACCTGCTCGGCGCGACGGAGGAACAGGGCCTGGACCGGCGCCGTGCCGCAGATCCGGCTCTGCCGGTCCGGCGCCAGGGCGGCAGGGTCCGGCAAGGGGTGGGCAAGGCGTGAACGGGCTTCGAGCAAGATGTGATCCGCGGCGGTTCCGGGGCCCCAATTGGCGATCCGGGATGGAGAACGGAAGCCCTGTTTCGCCACCAGAGGTGCCAGGGGGGGAAATTGGGGCAAGAATTGGGGGCGCTGCCCCCCAAGCCCCGCCGGGGAGCGGACCACCCCCCGACCCCGGTGGGAGTCCCGCACCCGGGGGTGCAATCGGCAGCGCGGCAGCGGCGCCAGCCGCGAGGCCCGTGGCCTGACGCCGAATTCCTGCGGAGTCCGGAGTCAGGACGCTGGCTGTTGTTTTCAGTGTCCTGCCCGCGAAGTTCGCCGGATTTCCAGCGAACGGAGCGGAGAAGCAGGCCACTGAAAACAAAAGCTAGTGGCCCGAGACCGAAGTCCTGCGGACTTCGGTCTCGGGCCACTAGCGCAGCTTCCGCCGGACCAGGGCCAGGGCGGCGGCGAAGGCCGCCTCGGCATCCAGCGCCGTGGTGTCCAGCACCAGCGCGTCCTCCGCCGGGCGCAGCGGGGCCACGGCGCGGGCGGAATCCTGGGCGTCGCGGGCGGCCATTTCGGCGGCGACGACGGGCAGCTCGGCCGCGACGCCGCGGCCCAGCAGCTCCCGCCAGCGGCGCTCCGCCCGCGCCGCCGTGCTGGCGGTGACGAAGAGCTTCACCGGCGCCTCCGGAAAGACCACGGTGCCGATATCCCGCCCATCCAGCACCGCGCCATGCCGGCGGCCGAATTCCCGCTGCCACTCCAGCAGCGCGGCGCGGACGGCGGGAATGGCGGCAACGGCGCTGGAAGCGCGGTCGGCCTCCGGCCCGCGCAGATCGGCACGTTGCAGGTCGGCCGGGGTCAGGGCGCGGGCGGCGGCGGTGGCAGCCTCGGGGTCCTGCGGGTCCGCGCCGGCGTCCAGCACGCGGCGGCCGGTGGCGCGGTAGAGCAGGCCGGTATCCAGATAGGGCAGGCCCAGTTCCGCGGCCAGGCGCCGGGCCAGGGTGCCCTTGCCCGCCGCGGCCGGACCGTCCACGGCGATGACCAGCCCCGTCACCGCGCGGCGATGGCGGGTTCCCCCGCCATGGCATTCATCAGCGCGGCGAAGCCAGGGAAGCTCGTTTCGATGAAGCCGGCATCGTCCACCGTCACGGGGCGGTGGGTGGCCAGGCCCATGACCAGGGCGCTCATTGCCAGCCGGTGGTCCATATGCGTCGCCACGGTGCCGCCGCCCGGCAGTTCCCCGCCGGTGCCGGGGACGATCAGGTCGTCGCCCTCGATCCGGGCGGCGAGGCCATTGGCCGCCAACATGGCGGCGGTCGCGGCCAGGCGGTCGCTTTCCTTCACCCGCAGCTCGGCGAGGCCCCGCATCCGCGTCTCGCCGCGGGCGGCGGCGGCCAGCACGGCGAGGATCGGGTATTCGTCGATCATCGCGGGGGCGCGGCCGGGCGGCACCTCGACGCCCTGGAGCGGGCCGTATTCGGCGGTGAGGTCGCCGACCGGCTCGCCGCCCTCGGTACGGGCATTGGTCACCGTCAGCTTCGCGCCCATCTCCCTGAGCGTGGCGAGGAGGCCGGTGCGCAGCGGGTTCAGCCCGACATTGGCGATGGTGACGCAGGAGCCCGGCACCAGCAGCGCCGCCGCCAGCAGGAAGGCGGCGGAGGAGGGGTCGCCGGGGACCAGGATGGGGGCGGCGGTCAGCTCCGGCTGGCCCTCCAGCTCGATGACGCGGCCCTGGGCGCTGTCCGCCACCCGGACCGTCGCGCCGAAATGCCGCAGCATGTTTTCCGTATGGTCGCGGGTCGGCTCCGGCTCGAGGATGCGCGTCGTCCCGCGGGCGCAGAGGCCGGCGAGCAGGCAGGCCGATTTCACCTGGGCGGAGGCGACGGGCAGGCGGTAGTCCAGCGGCAGCGGGTCCAGCGCGCCCCGTACCGCCAGCGGCAGGCGGCCACCCTCCCGCGTCCAGAAGCTGGCGCCAGTGGCCGCCAGAGGCTCGGTGACCCGCAGCATCGGGCGGCGGCGGAGCGAGGCGTCGCCCGTCATCACCGCGAAGATCGGGTGGCCGGCCAGCAGCCCGCAGAGCAGGCGGGCGGCGGTGCCGCTATTGCCCATGTCCAGCACATCCGCCGGCTCCGTCAGCCCGCCGACGCCGCGCCCGGCCACGAGCCAGGCGCCGGGGCCGCGCTGTTCCACCCTGGCGCCGAGCTGGCGCATGGCGGCGGCGGTGCGCAGCACATCCTCGCCTTCCAGCAGGCCGGTGATCTCGGTGGTGCCGATCGCCAGCGCCCCGAACATCAGCGCGCGGTGGCTGATGGATTTGTCGCCCGGCACGCGGTGGGTGCCGGCAAGGCCGCCCGAAGGGCGGCGGGCGCGCATCGGGCGCGGTTCCGCGGAATGGGCCATGCGCCGCGTTTGACATGGGGGGCCGCCCCGTGGCAATGCGCCGGACCTTATATTTCCCGCCCGCGCAAAGCCGCCACACCAACCCTTTGCGCGGGCGGGTCTCTGGACGAGGCTTCTCATCCATGGCCAAGCCCGAACTGGGCCTCAAGCGCGTCTGCGTCGCCTGCGGCACGAAATTCTACGATCTGACCCGTGCCCCGGCGATCTGCCCGAAATGCGGCACGGAGCAGCCGGCCGAGCAGCCGCGGCTGCGCCGCGCCGCCGGTCCCCTGCCCGCCGAGGACAAGCTGAAGAAGCGCGCCCTGGTGCCGGAGGCCGAGGCGGATGATGTCGAGCTCGAGGATGTCGAGGCCGATGAGGCTGTCGAGGATGCCGAGGAGCTGGAAGACGAGGCGGATTCCATCGGCGAGGAGATCGAGGTCGAGGGGGACCGCGACGAGGAGACGTGAGCTTCTGGGGGCGCCGCCCCCGGCCCCCGGCCTGAAAGCCTGTCTCGAAAGGGTCCGCGGCGCGTCTCGGCGGGCCTTCTCCGCCGCAGCGGCGCCCACCTCCTGGCCAGGACGCCGAATCCCTCGCCGATCCGCTGCCGGGACCCTTTTGCGCCGGGCCTTGGGCCGGCGGGCTGAATCCCAGGGCCGGAAAACCCGGACCGGGGTCCGGGGCCAGGTCCTGGCCCCGGCGGGGTGCAGGGGCAGAGCCCCTGCCGGGGTCCGGGGCGGAGCCCCGACCGTCTGATGCTCCGCCTCACCCGCCTGATGCTGCGCGATTTCCGCAACTGGCCCGCCCTGACGGTGCCGTTCCGGGCGCAGCTCGCCGTCATCACCGGCGAGAACGGCGCCGGCAAGACCAACCTCCTCGAGGCCATCAGCCTGCTCGGCCCCGGCCGCGGGCTGCGCGGCGCCCGCGCGGCGGAGCTGGGCCGCCGCGCCGGAGAGGCGCCTCTGCCCTGGGCCGCCGCCGGCCGCTTCGAGGGCCCCTGGGGCGGCTTCGACCTCGGCAGCGGCACGCCGGAGGGTGGCCCGCCGGAGAGGCGCAGCTTCCGCCTGGACGGCGCCCCGTTGCGCACCCAGGCTGAGCTGGCGGAGCGCGTCGCCGCGGTGTGGCTGACCCCGCAGATGGACCGGCTGTTCCAGGACGGCGCCGGCGACCGCCGGCGCTTCCTGGACCGGCTGGTCTGGGCGCTGGAGCCGCATCATGCGCGCGAGGTCGCCGCCTACGAGAACGCCATGGCCCAGCGCAACCGGCTGCTGCTCCAGGCGCGGCGGGAAGGCCGGGCGGCCGATCCCGCCTGGCTGGCGGGGCTGGAGGACGCCATGGCCCGGCATGGCGTGGCGCTTTCCGCCGCCCGTCGGGGTCTGATCGCGCGGCTGAACGCCGCCCTGGCCGGCGGCGTCACCGGCGGCTTCCCTGCCGCGCGGCTGGCGCTCTCCTGCCCCGTCGCCGCCGCGCTGGATGGCAGCCCGGCGCTGGCGGTGGAGGACGGGCTGCGCGCCGACTGGGCCGCCAGCCGCGCGCGGGACGCCGCCGCCGGCGCCACGCTGAGCGGCCCCCATCGCGCCGACCTGCTGATGACCCATGCGCCGAAGGAGATCCCCGCCGCCCTCTGCTCCACCGGGGAGCAGAAGGCGCTGCTGGTTGCCGTGGTGCTGGCGCATGCGGCGCTGATCGCCGCCGCCCGCGGCTTCGCGCCGCTGCTGCTGCTGGACGAGGTGGCGGCGCATCTAGATGCCGAGCGGCGGGAGGCGCTGTTCGCCGCGCTCGCCGCCCTGCCGGCCCAGGCCTTCCTCACCGGCACCGACGCGGCGGTGTTCCGCCCGCTGCGGGGCTTGGCGGAAGGCTTCCTTGCCAGGGGCGGGGAACTTGTTCCGGATGGCGATTTACCCGTGCCGGAAGGCCGCTGAATCCCTATATTCAATCGACCTTCCCGCCGCATTCCCAAGGAGTAGGCCGCCGGCATGAGCAACGCCGCCGCGCGCGATGAATCCAGCCCCGAGAAAAACGGGGGGGATGACTACAACAGCGCCTCGATCACCGTCCTCAAGGGGCTGGAAGCCGTCCGCAAGCGCCCCGGCATGTATATCGGGGACACGGATGACGGCTCCGGCCTGCACCACATGGCCTTCGAGATCATCGACAATGCCGTGGACGAGGCCCAGGCCGGCTTCGCCGACCGGGTCGAAGTCACGCTGAACGGCGATGGCAGCGTCACGGTGCGGGACAATGGCCGCGGCATCCCGACCGACATCCATGTCGAGGAAGGCGTCTCGGCGGCCGAGGTGGTGCTGACGCGGCTGCATGCCGGCGGCAAGTTCAACCAGAATTCCTACAAGGTCTCCGGCGGCCTGCATGGCGTCGGCGCCGCGGTGGTGAACGCGCTCTCCGAATGGATGGAGGTGAAGATCTGGCGCCATGGCCAGGAACACTTCATCCGCTTCGAGCATGGCGAGACGGTGCAGCCGCTGAAGGTGGTGGGGCCCTCCGACGCGTCGGGCGGCACGGAGGTGACCTTCAGGCCCTCCGCCGGCACCTTCACCAAGACCGAATACGAATTCGCCATCCTGGAGCGGCGGCTGCGGGAGCTGGCCTTCCTCAATTCCGGCCTGGCGATCTCGCTGAAGGATGACCGGCACGTCCCGGCGCAGGAGGTGTTCTTCCAGTTCCGCGGCGGCCTCACCGCCTTCGTCGAATGGCTGGACCAGGGGAAGGAGCCGCTGTTCCGCCCGCCGATCTCCCTGGTGAGCAAGGACACCGATATCGGCATCCGCGTCGAGCTGGCGATGTGGTGGAACACCTCGCCGCGCGAGGTCGCGCTCTGCTTCACCAACAACATCCCGCAGCGCGACGGCGGCACCCACCAGGCCGGCTTCCGCCAGGCACTGACCCGCGTGGTGATGAAGTATGCCGAGGAGCTGGCGAAGAAGGAGAAGGTGGAGCTCTCCGGCGAGGACATGCGGGAGGGGCTGACCTGCGTGCTCTCGGTGAAGGTGCCGGACCCGAAATTCTCCTCCCAGACCAAGGACAAGCTGGTGAGCAGCGAGGTCCAGCCGGTGGTGCAGGTGGCCGTCGCCGACGCCCTGACCCATTGGTTCGAGACGCATCCGAAGGAAGCGAAGACCGTCCTCGACCAGGTGGTGCTGGCCGCCGCGGCGCGGAAGGCGGCGCAGCTCGCGCGGGAGAAGGTGGGGCGGAAGAACGCCCTGGAATTCAGCACGCTCCCCGGCAAGCTGGCGGATTGCCAGGAAAAGGACCCGGGCAAGTCGGAGCTGTTCATCGTCGAGGGCGACAGCGCCGGCGGCTCCGCGAAGCAGGGCCGCAACCGCGCCTTCCAGGCCATCCTGCCGCTGCGCGGCAAGGTGCTGAACGTGGAGCGCGCGCGGATCGACAAGATGCTCGGCTCGGAGCAGATCGGTACGCTGATCACCGCCCTCGGCACCGGCATCGGCCCGGGCGACCCGGCGAAGGGCGGCTTCGATCTCGGCCGGCTGCGCTACCACCGCATCGTCATCATGACCGACGCGGATGTGGATGGCAGCCATATCCGCACCCTGCTGCTGACCTTCTTCTTCCGCCAGATGCCGGCGCTGATCGAGAGCGGCTATCTCTACATCGCCCAGCCGCCGCTCTACCGCGCCAAGCGCGGGAATGAGGAGCGCTACCTGAAGGACGACCGGGCGCTGGAGGATTACCTGCTGGAGAAGGCGCTAGCGGGGGCCAGGCTGCGCCTGGCGGATGGCCGCGAGGCGGCGGGCGAGGCGCTGCGCGGCGAGATGGAGGGGCTGCGCCAGGTCGCCTCCCGCGTGCGCCGCCTGGCGCAGCAATTGCCGGTGGAGATCCTGGAACAGGCGGCCGTCGCCGGCGCGCTGACGCTGGAGGAGGACCGGGCGCTGGCCGCCGGCCAGGTGCTGGCGCAGCGGCTGGACGCGCTGGCTCCGCCGCAGGAGCGCGGCTGGATCGCGACGGCCGGCGCCGATGGGCTGACCCTGGCCCGCACCGTCCGCGGCGTGACGGAGCGCCATGCCCTGAACGCCACCGCGCTGCGCAGCAGCGAGGCGCGCTGGCTGGATGAGCGGCGGGAAGCGCTGGCGCGCGACTATGGCGTAGCGGAGGCGGAAGGCGGCGCGGCGCTGCTGCTGGACGGCACGGAGCTCAAGGTGCCCGGGCCGGTGGCGGCGCTGGAGCGCATCCTGGCGCAGGGCCGCAAGGGGCTGGCGATCCAGCGCTTCAAGGGGCTGGGCGAGATGAACCCGGAGCAGCTCTGGAAGACCACGCTGGACCCGGCGGCGCGGACGCTGCTGAAGGTGAAGGTGGATGATGTGGAGGATGCCGAGAAGGTCTTCTCCACCCTGATGGGCGATGTGGTGGAGCCGCGGCGGGAGTTCATCGTGGACAATGCGCTGAAGGTGGCGAATCTCGACGTCTAGAGCGGGTTCACCTCGCCTGTGCTCGGTGAACCCGCTTCAGTGTCCCGATTCCGCAGTCCTGCGGACTTCGTTCCCGGGCCACTAGCTTTTGTTTTCAGTGGCCTGGTTGTCCGCTGCGTTCGCCGGAAATCCAGCGAACTTCGCGGGCAGGACACTAGAGCATGCTGTGTTTAGGCGGAAGCATATCCTGAGTTGGCGAGATAGTTGGCGCATTCGGTTGGGCTGACGAGGTCGAGGATGGCGCCGACCTTGCGCCAGGTGGTGCCGATAGTTCGCTGCTC
>NZ_SRXO01000010.1 GCF_008360935.1 Siccirubricoccus phaeus | reverse complement strand
GGAAACCATGAGTTTGGCGTCTCGACCGTCGGGTCGAGACTCAAGGGTTCAAAGGGCCCTTCGGCCCTTTGCGAGGGGGAGTTTGAGGGGGAGCAGAGCTCCCCCTCAATCACACCCGCTCCGCGACCTTGATCGCCACCTTGCACCCCGCCTTGATCGCCGCGCTCAGCAGCCGATAAGCGGGCGCCTGCTCCGCCTCGTTCTGCAGCCCGATATCGCGATGCTCCAGCTCCTCCGCGCGGAACTTCGCGATATGTGCCTTCAGCGCCGCCTCATCCTCGCCCAGCGCCGCTTCCTGTGCCTGGTAGTGCTCGTCGATCGCTTCCTCCACCGCCACGGTGCAGGCCATCGCCGCGCGGTAGCCCAGCGCCGCCGTCGCGGCCCCCAGCGCGAAGCCCGCCACATGCCAGAAGGGCAGCAGCGCCGTGGGGCGCACCCTGCGCTCCGCGATCAGCCGCGAGAAGGTGTCCAGATGCTCCTGCTCCTGCGCCTGCATGTGGCGGATCAGCGCCTCATGCCGCGTGCCGCGCAGCATGGCGAGCTGGCCCTGATAGATCCGCTTCGCCCCATATTCGCCGGCATGGTCCACGCGGATGGTGCGCGCCACCTGCTCGCGCGGCGTCGGGTCGCCGGGCAGGCGGCGTGGTGTCGTGCTCATATGCGGGTTCCCCTCCGCAGCCAGGCCAGCCCGGCCGCGGCCAGGCCAAGGGCATAAAGAACGTTCATCCCCGCCATGGAGATCGGCAGGCCGGGCACCAGATAGGTCGGCGCATCGCAAGGCTTGGTCGGCGCCGGGGCCAGGCTGCGCAGCATATCCTCCACGCTGGCGCCCGGCACGGCCCGCGGCGCCTGGCATCCCGCCAGGGGCGAGGGCCACCAGCCCTGCTCCACCCCCACATGAAAGGCGCCGATGGCGCCCGAGGCCAGCACCGCCGCAATCGCCAGCCCACCGAACAGCACCCTTGCCCGGCGGAACACCGCCGCCGCCAGCGCCAGCGCCGCCGCCACCGCATAGGGCCAGCGCTGCCACAGGCAGAGCTCGCAGGGGGCGAGGCCGAACAGCCCCTCGCTGGCCCAAGCGAAGAGCGGCGCCGCGGCGGCGAGCAGGGCGAGTCTGATCATGCCGAACATGCACCCTGTTTCGCCCCGGGCGCGGCGCCGCGCAACTGGACCCGCGGAACCATGCCCCATAGGCTGCCGCCCGGACGGAGGAGAGGAGGAACCCATGCTGAAAATCTGGGGGCGCGCCAGTTCCAGCAATGTCATGAAGGTGCTCTGGCTCTGCGAGGAGCTGTCGATTCCCTATGAACGCATCGATGTCGGCGGCGAGTATGGCCGCACAACGGAGCCCTTCTACTTGGCGATGAACCCGAACAGCCGGGTGCCGACCATCGAGGAGGAGGATGGCTATTCGCTGTGGGAGAGCAATTCCATCCTCCGCTACCTGGTGGCGACGCGTGCCCCGGGTGACCCCATCCATCCCACCGCCCCCAAGGCGCGCGGCGATGTGGAGCGCTGGATGGATTGGCAGCTCGCCTTCCTCAACCCGCCGATGGGCACGCTCTTCCTGGGCCTGACCCGCACGCCGGAGGCGCAGCGCAACCAGGCCGCCATCGCCAGGGCGCTGGAGGAAGCGGCGGGGCTCTGGGGCATCGTGGACAAGCAGCTTGAGGGCAAGCGCCATGTCGCCGGCGGCTTCTCCCTGGCCGATATCGTGCTGGGGCCCTACCTGCACCGCTGGTTCGCCCTGCCTATCGCGCGCCCGGAGCTGGCGCGGCTGGAAGCCTGGTATGAACGGCTGAAGGCCGAGCATCCCGGCTTCGTCACCCATTGCGCCGGAGAGCTGGCATGAGCGCGCCACGGATGCTGACGGTCTGGGGCCGGGCGAATTCGGTCAACGTGATGAAGGTTCTGTGGCTGCTGGACGAACTCGCCATTCCCTTCGAGCGGATCGAGGCGGGCGGCGAATTCGGCCGCACGCGGGACCCCGACTATGCGGCGATGAACCCCAACGCCACCGTGCCGACGCTGGTGATGCCGCATGGCTACACGCTGTGGGAGAGCCACGCGATTCTCCGCTACCTCTGCCGCACCCAGCCGGGCGGCAACGCCTTCTACCCGGAGGCGCCGGAAGCCCGGGCGGATGTGGAACGCTGGATGGATTGGACCATCGCCTCCCTGAACGAGCCGATGCGGATCGTCTTCTGGGGGCTGGTCCGCACGCCGGAGGCGGCGCGGGACATGGCGGCGGTGGCGAAGGCGCGGGACGCGGCGGCGCGGCTGTGGGGGATCGTCGAGCTGCAATTGGAGGGGCGCACCCATGTGGCGGGCGCCTTCAGCATTGCCGACATGGCGATGGGCGGCTTCCTGCATCGCTGGTTCGCCTTGCCGATCGACCGGCCGGAGCTGCCGAACCTGGCCGCCTGGTACGCCAGGCTGCGGGCGCGCGTCCCCTACGCCACCCGTGTGGCCGTGCCGCTGAGCTGAGCGGAGGCACCGCTCCGCGGGTGGGTAGGTTTGGGGGGAACTCGGCCCGGGATAAGGGCTTAGCCGCCAGGGCCGCCCCCTTGACCAGGCCGTCAGCGGCGCGACACCCTTGCCCCTTCCCTCCCCCGCGCAGCGGGAAAGGAAGCGGCATTGTTCGGTCGCTTGACCAACACCGGACAAAGGGCCTTCAATCCCCGCCAAGCTGAGAAAGAGGGAAACGGGCCATGCACAGCACCGTCATCCGCGGCGGCACCATCATCGACGGCACGGGCAAGCCGGGCTTCACCGGCGATATCGCCCTGGACGGCGACCGCATCGCCCAGGTCGGCGGCAAGGCCGGCCCGGGCAAGCGGGAGATCGACGCCAGCGGGCTGATCGTGACACCGGGCTGGGTCGATGCGCATACGCATTATGACGGCCAAGCGACCTGGGACCCGGTCCTCGCCCCTTCCTCCTGGCATGGCGTCACCACCATCCTCTTCGGCAATTGCGGCGTCGGCTTCGCGCCGGTGCGGCGGAAGGACCATGCCGAGCTGATCGGGCTGATGGAATCCATCGAGGAAATCCCCGGCATCGCCCTGGCCGAGGGCCTCAAATGGAATTGGGAAAGCTTCCCCGACTATCTGGACGCGCTGGATGGCATGCAGCGCACCATCGATATCGGTGCGCAGATCCCGCACCACCCGCTGCGCGTCTATGTGATGGGCGAGCGCGCCATCAAGCTGGAAGCGGCGACCGCCGACGACATCGCGGAGATGCACAGGCTGACGCTGGAGGGCATGAAGGCCGGCGCCTTCGGCTTCACCACCAGCCGCACCAACAGCCACAAGACGCCGACCGGCGGCATGGTGCCCAGCCGCTACTCGGAGATCGAGGAGCTGATGGGCATCGGCCGCGCCCTGGGCAAGGTGGGCTACGGCGCCTTCGGGATGAACAGCGACTTCGACATCGAGGAAAGCGAGCTCGCCTGGATGACGCAGCTCGGCAAGGAAACTGGCCGCCCGGTCTGGTTCCTGCTGACCGACCGGCCGACCGATGACCAGCGCTGGAAGCGGCTGATGGATGGCGTGCGCGCCGCCCGCGCCGCCGGCGCCATGGTGACGGCGCAGGTGCCGGGCCGCCCGGTGGGCGTGATGCTGGGCGCCGATACCGCGCTGAACCCCTTCAGCATCCGCCCCAGCTACCAGCGCCTGCTGCAACTGCCGATCGCCGAGCGGATGAAGCGCCTGCAGGATCCGGCGGTGCGCGCCGAGGTGCTGGCCGACACGCCCTCCGGGGAGCTGCTGAACCGGCTCAGCCAGTTCCGCCAGCACATCGTCCGCCGCTGGCACCGCATGTTCAAGCTGGGCAACCCGCCGAATTACGAGCCGGCGGAGAGCGAGAGCATCGCGGCGATCGCGCAGCGGGAGGGCCGCACGCCGGATGAGGTGGCCTATGACTACATCGCGGAGGATCCGGCCAACCTGATCTTCTTCCCGGTCACCGGCTACAACGTCGCGGACCTGGAAGTCACCCGCAGCATGCTGACGGATGACGCGACGGTGCTGGGGCTGAGCGATGGCGGGGCGCATTGCTCCTCCATCCTCGACGCCGGCATGCCGACCTGGATGCTGATCCACTGGGTCCGCGACCGCACCCGCGGGCCGCGCCTGCCGCTGGAATTCGTGGTGAAGCGGCAAACCAGCGAGACGGCGAAGTTCTTCGGCCTGAACGACCGCGGCACGCTGGAAGTGGGCAAGAAGGCTGATGTGAACGTCATCGACTTCAACGGGCTGCGGGTGCAGAAGCCGGAAGTGGTGTACGACCTGCCGGCCGGCGGCCGGCGGCTGGTGCAGCAGGTGAGCGGCTACAAGGCCACCTTCGTCTCCGGCGTGCCGGTGTTCGAGAATGGCGCGCATACGGGCGCGCTGCCGGGCAAGCTGGTGCGCGCGGGGCGCTGATCTTGAGGGGGGCTTTGCCCCCCTCAAACTCCCCCCACCAAAGGCCGAAGGGCCTTTGGAAACCATGAGTCCTGGACCCGTCGGTCGAAGCGCCAGACTCTAGGGTTCAAAGGGTCCTTCGACCCTTTGCGGGAGGGTCGAGGGAGGGCAGAGCCCTCCCTCGCTACTGCAGCGCCGCCCAGACCTTCGGCGGCGTCAGCGGCATCTGCAGCGCATCCGCCGCCGCCGGTTTGCCGGCCCGGGCCAGCGCATCCGCCACCGCATTCACCAGGGCGGGCGTCGCACCGATGGTGCCCAGCTCCCCCACCCCCTTCACGCCCAGCGGGTTGGTCTGGCAGGGAATGCTCTGGTCCAGCGCCGTGACGTAATCCGCCACCAGATCGGCACGCGGCATGGCGTAGTCCATGAAGGTGGAGGAGAGGGGCTGGCCCGTCTCCGGATCATAGACCACCGCCTCCATCAGCGCCTGGCCCAGCCCCTGCACGGCGCCACCGACGATCTGGCCTTCGACGATCAGCGGGTTCACCACCCGCCCCGCATCATTGGCCGAGACGTAAATCGGGATGGCGACCTCGCCGGTCTCCGGGTCGATCTCCACCTCGCAGATATGGCAGCCATTCGGCCAGGTAGGGCCGGAGACGCTGCTGGTGCTGTCGATGAAGATCCGCCGCTCCGGCTGCTGCGCCGCCAGCTCGAAGATGCCGATGGCGCGGTCCGTGCCGGCGACGCGCACCTGGCCGGCGACATATTCCAGATCGGCGGCCGCGGCCTCCAGCGCCTCCGAGGCCAGCTCCTTCGCCTTGTCCACGGTGCGGTCGGAGGCGACCTTCACCGCGGAGCCGGCGGTGAAGAGCGAGCGCGAGCCGGCGCTGCCGAAGCCGGTGCCGCGATCGCTGTCGCCCAGCACGATGCGGATCTTCTCCAGCGGCACGCCGAAGACATCGAAAGCGAGCTGGGCGTAGGAGGTGGCGATGCCCTGGCCCATGGCCTGGGTGGTGGCGTAGATCTCGATCTCACCCTCGGCTTTCACCGCGACGGTGACGCGCTCCTCGAACACATTGCCACCGGTCCATTCGAGGAAGGTGGCGATGCCGCGGCCGCGCAGCTTGCCACGCTTCGCGCTCTCCGCCGCGCGGGCGGCGAAGCCGTCCCAATCCGCCAGCGTCAGCCCCTGCTCCATCACCTGGTTGAACCTGCCGCTGTCATAGGTCTGGCCCATGGCGTTGGTGTAGGGCATCAGCGCCGGGTCGATCTGGTTGCGCCGGCGCAGCTCGGCCGGATCCAGCCCGGTCTTGCGGGCGGCGGCATCCATCAGCCGCTCGATGATGTAGATCGCCTCCGGCCGTCCGGCGCCGCGATAGGGGCCGGTCGGCGCGGTATTGGTCAGCACCGCGGTGAATTGGAAGTCGATGCAGGTGATGTCGTAGATGCTGGTCGAGACCCAGGGCCCGATCAGCAGCTGGATGGCGACGCCCGAGGCGCGGGTATAGCCGCCCATATTCGCCAGCGTCCGCACCCGCAGCGCCGTCACCTTGCCATTCGCATCCAGCGCCATGGAGACCTGGCTGTCCGTGTCGCGGCCATGCAGGGCGGAGAGGAAATCCTCCATCCGCGTGGAGGCCCATTTCACCGGCCGCCCCACCTGCTTCGCGGCGAAGGCCACCACCGCATCCTCCGGGTAGAGGCCGGTCTTCATGCCGAAGCCGCCGCCGACATCGCCGACCAGCACGCGCACCTTCTCCACCGGCACGTCCAGCACTTCCTTGGTGAGCTGGTCGCGCGCGCCGGAGGGCATCTGGGTGCTCATGCGAAGGGTGATGCGGTCCGTCGCCGCATCATACTCCGCCAGCACCACGCGCGGCTCCATGGAAACCGGCGCCAGGCGCTGGTTGACGATGTCCAGCGAGACGGTATGCGCCGCCGCAGCGAAGGCGGCCTCCGCCTTCTCCCGGTCGCCATACTGCGTCTGGGCGACGATGTTGCCCTCCGGCCAGACCGGCGGCGCGCCCGGGGCGGCGGCCTCGCGCAAATTGGTGACGGCGGGCAGCTCCTCATACTCCACCGCCACCAGCTCGGCGGCATCGCGCGCGATGCCGGGGCTTTCGGCAATGATGGCCGCCACCGCCTCGCCGGCGAAGCGCACCTCCCCCACCGCCAGGACGGGGCGGGGCGGGGCAGAAAGCGGCGAGCCATCCGGCTTCTTGAAGGGCAGCGCAACGCCAAGGCGCTTCAGCCCGGCGGCCTCCACATCCTCGCCCGTCAGCACCGCCACCACGCCGGGCAGCGCCAGGGCCGGGCCAGGGTCGATGGAGACGATGCGGGCATGGGCGTAGGGGGAGCGAAGAAAGACCAGCCAGGTCTGGCCGGGCAGGCTCATATCATCGGTGAATTGGCCGGCGCCCTGCACCAGGGGCCGGTCCTCGATGCGCCTGACCTTCTGGCCGCTGCCGAACCGCCCGAACCCGCCATCCATGCTGTAGCTCCTTCTCCGGCCGGCGCATGAGACAGGGGGACCGGCCCGGTGGCAAGGCCGCGCCCCCCGGCTTACGCCGCGGCGGGGATATGGCAGGCTGCGCGCCGACGCCAAGGGGGTTTGCATGAGTGAGGAGCTGATCCGCCTGACCGCCACCGAGGCCGTGGCGCGGCTGAAGCGGCGGAACGTCTCACCGCTGGAGCTGGTGGAGGCGGCGGCGTCGCGCATCGCGCAGGTGGAGCCGGCGGTGAATGCGCTGCCCACGCTCTGCCTGGACCGCGCCCGCGACCATGCGCGGCGGATCATGGCGGGCGAGGCCGCGGAGAACGCGGCGCATCCGGGCTGGCTCGCCGGCCTGCCGGTGACGATCAAGGACCTGACGGATGTGGCGGGCGTCCGCACCACCTATGGCTCGCCGATCTTCAAGGACCATGTGCCGGCGCGCTCCCACCCCTTGGTGGAGCGGATCGAACGGCTCGGCGGCATCGTGCTCGGCAAGTCCAACACGCCGGAATTCGGCGCCGGCGGCTCCACCTTCAACGAGGTGTTCGGTCGCACCCGCAACCCCTGGAACACCGCGCTGACCTGCGCCGGCTCCACCGGCGGCGGTGCCGTCAGCGTGGCGACGGGGGAGGCCTGGCTGGCGCATGGCACGGACCATGCCGGCAGCCTGCGCCGCCCCGGCACCTATTGCGGCGTGGTGGGGCTGCGGCCCTCGCCCGGGCGGGTGACGCGGGGGACGGCGAGCAACCTCTTCTCCCCGCTTTCCGTGCATGGGCCGATGGCGCGGAACGTGGCGGATGTGGCGCTGTTCCTCGATACCATGGCGGGCTGGGATTTGGCGGACCCGCTGACCTGGGAGGCACCGGCCACGCCCTACGTGGCTTCGCTGGCGCCGCGCCGCTTCCGCATCGGCTACACGGCGGATTTCCATGGCAAGCTGCCGGTGGACCGCGAGACACGGGCGATCTGCGAGGCCGCGGTGCACCGCTTCGCCGAGGCGGGCTGTGTGGTGGAGGAAGCAGCGCCGGCGCTGGAGGAATTGCAGGAAGCCTTCCTGGTGCTGCGCAGCCAGCATTTCGTGGTGGATCGCGAATTGCAGCTCCAGACCCATCGCGACCTCATCAAGCCGGACATCATCTGGAACACGGAGCGCGGCCTGGCCGCCACCCCCTCCCGCCTCGCCTGGGCGGAGCGGGAGCGCGCCGCCTGGTATCGCCGGGTCGCCGCGCATTTTTCTGAATTTGATCTGCTGATCACGCCGGGGGCTGCCACGCCGGCCTTCGACGTGATGCTGCGGCATCCGGAAAGCGTCGCCGGGGTGAAGCTGGAGAATTACATGGCGGCGTCCATGCTGAACGCCGCCATCACCCTGGCCGGCTGCCCGGCCGTGGCGGTGCCTTGCGGCCTCGATCAGTATGGCCGCCCGGTCGGGCTGCAGATCGCCGCCGCGCCGCGGCAGGATGCAACGGCCCTGGCCGCCGCCGCGCTGTTCGAGAGCCTGACCGGCCTCGACCGCGCCGTGCCCATCGATCCGCGCCCCGGCGTGGTGCCGCCGCCGGAACAGCGCACGGCTGCCTGACACCGGCGGGCCCGTTCCCTGACCCGCCGAAGCCCTGCGGCGGCGTCCAGGAGCGCCCGCAAGCCTCGGCGGTCAGGCTGCCGATAAAGGCGCCCGCTGCGCCGCCCGAACCGCGCCCGGACGGGGGCAGGAGATAAAGGCGGGTGAAGGCAACCGAGCCCGCTCCGGGCGGCTTGCCCCCTACCCCGGACCGTCCGATGCTCGCCTCCAAAGCGTGGAGGAAGCGAGATGAGTGAAGTCCCGGTGGTGCGGTTCGAGATCGTCGACGGCATCGGAGTCATCACGGTGGATTATCCGCCAGTGAATGCCCTCGGCCCAGGCGTCTCGGAGGGCATCGCGGCGGCGGTGGACCAGGGCAATGCCGACCCCGCGGTGCAGGCCATGGTGCTGTTGGGCGCCGGCCGGACCTTCATCGCCGGCGCCGATATCCGCCGCTTCGGCAAGCCCCGCCCGCCCAGCCCCCGCCGCAGCTACGACGCGCTGGATGAGAGCGCCAAGCCGGTGGTCGCCGCCATCCATGGCTATGCGCTCGGCGGCGGGCTGGAGAACGCCCTCTCCTGCCATTGGCGCATCGCCGTGCCGAGCGCCAAGGTGGGGCTGCCGGAGGTGCTGATCGGCATCCTGCCCGGCGGCGGCGGCACCCAGCGCCTGCCGCGGCTGATCGGCGCCAAACCTGCGCTGGAGATGATCGTCACCGGCCGGCACGTGCCGGCAGAGGAAGCCAAGGCGCTCGGGATCGTGGATGCGATCATTCCTGGCCAGGATCTGCGCGCGGAGGCCATCGCCTTCGCCAGATCCGTCATCGGCAAGCCGCTGCGCCGCATCAGCGCCATGCCGCCGGCCGCGGCGGAGCCCGGGCTGTTCGACGAGATGCGCATGTCGATCGCCCGCAAGGCGCGCAACCAGAAGGCGCCCTATAACTGCATCGCCGCGGTGGAGGCGGCGACGCGCCTGCCCTTCGCCGAGGGCATGGCCGAGGAGAAGCGCCTGTTCCAGGAGCTGGAGAACGCGCCCGAGGCCCAGGCCCTGCGCTATGCCTTCTTCGCCGAGCGCGAGATCGCCCGCATCCCCTTCCTGCCCAAGGATCTGGCGCTGCCGGAGATCAAGACCGCCGCGGTGGTCGGCGCCGGCACCATGGGCGGCGGCATCGCCATGAGCTTTGCCGATAACGGCTTCCCGGTGAAGCTGGTGGACGCCAACCCGGAGGGCCTGGCCCGCGGGATGCAGCGCATCCGCGACAATTACGCCGTCAGCGTGAAGCGCGGCAGCATCACCCAGACGCAGATGGATGAGCGCCTGCCCCGCATCCAGCCGGTGGAGCGGATCGAGGACATCGCCGAGTGCGATGTGGTGATCGAGGCGGTGTTTGAGCAGCTACCGGTGAAGCAGGAGATATTCGCGAAGCTGGATGCGGTGATGAAGCCGGAAGCCATCCTGCTGACCAACACCTCCGCCATCGACATCGACAAGATCGCGGACGCGACCAAGCGCCCGCAGATGGTCGCCGGCGCGCATTTCTTCGCCCCGGCCAATGTGATGAAGCTGCTGGAGGTGGTGGAGGGGCCGCGCACCGCGCCGGAAGTGCTGGGGGCGGCGATGAAGCTCGGCCGCGCCATCGGCAAGATCAGCGGCTATGCGGGGAATTGCGACGGCTTCGTCGCCAATCGCAGCCGCATCTACTTCACCCTCGAGCAGAACATCATGGTCGAGGAAGGCGCGCTGCCGGAGCAGATCGACAAGGTCATGGTCGATTTCGGCTACCCAATGGGCCCCTTCGCGGTGAACGACATGTCGGGCCTCGATGTCAGCTACTTCACCCGCAAGCGCCGCCTGGCGGAGGACCCGAATTACCGCACCCTGCCCATCCCGGACCGGCTGGTGGAGAGCGGCCGCAAGGGGCAGAAGACCGGCGCCGGCTGGTACCGCTACGAGAAGGGCGACCGCACCCCGCATGTGGACCCGGTGGTGCACCGGCTGATCAAGGAGGTGGCGGCGGAGCAGGGCATCGAGCAGCGCCCCTTCTCGGATGAGGAGATCCTGCACCGCCTGCTCTTCGCCTCGGCGAACGAGGCCTGCAAGATCCTCGAGGAGGACAAGGCGCTGCGCGCCAGCGACATCGATGTGATGTGGCTGAACGGCTTCGGCTTTCCGCGCTATCGCGGCGGGCTGATGTTCTGGGCGGACACGATCGGCGCGCAGGAAATCTACAACCAGATCGCCGCCTGGCACCAGCGCTATGGCGATCGCTGGCGGCCGAGCGCGCTGCTGCGCCGCGTCGCGGAAAGCGGCGGCAAGCTGCGGGAAGCGAAAGCGCCGCGGCTGCAATAGCTGGCGGCGAAGGCGCCTCTGTGCGCCTTCGACACCGTCGAAGGCGCCCATGCGCGAAAGCCATGGTGCCGAATCGGGTCAAGGACTTCGCCGCGCGTCATGCGATAGCACGCCTGCGGCGCGAGGCGCGGCGCCGCTACGCGGCACTCTCGACCTGAATTCGGCACCATGGCCGTGGCCTGGGGCCGCTTGAGGAGGTCGAGCGCCCGCGCAGCGGGCCTCGTCCGACGAGCAGGGCGTTCAGCCCGCCCTGGCGCCGGAGCGCTCGACGATGCCGCGCCACCGCTCCACCTCTCGCCCGACGAAATCCCGCAGCCCATCTCCCGCCAGCATCAGCGGCGCGCTGCCGCTGCCGGCCAGCGTCTCCACCACCCGCGGCTCAGACAAGGCACGCTGCAACCCTTCCGCCAGCTTCTCGCGGATCGGCGCCGGCACCGCCGCCGGCGCCATGATGCAGGACCAGGACGCGGTCTCGGCGCCCGGCAGCCCGGCCTCCGCCAGGGTCGGCACCTCCGGCAGCGCCGCCAGCCGGGCGCTGCCCGTCGTCGCGAGCGGCCGCAACCGGCCGGACTCCAGGAAGGCGCGGGTGGAGATCAGGTAGTCGAACATCAGGTCGGTGCGGCCGGCGACCAGGTCGTTCAGCGCCGGGGCGCTGCCCTGGTAGGGCACCTGGGTCAGCTTCACCCCGGCCTCGGCCTGGAACAGCTCCGCCGCCATATGCGTGCCGGTGCCGATGCCGGAGGTGGCGAAGGTCAGCTCGCCCGGCCGCTCCTTCGCATGGCCGATCAGCTCCGCCAGGGTGCGGAAGGGCCGTGCCGGATTCACCACCAGCAGCAGCGGCGTCTGCGCCAGCCCGTGCACCGGGGCGAAGTCGCGCAGCGGGTCGTAGCGGACATTGCGGTACAGTACGGGGTTGGTCGCCAGCGTGCCCTGGGTGCCGTAGAGGATGGTGTAGCCATCCGCCGCGGCCCGCGCCGCGGCCTCCGTGCCGATGCCGCCGCCAGCGCCCGGGCGATTGTCGATCACCACCTGCTGGCCGAGCCAGGCGCCGAGCGGCTGCGCGACGAGGCGGGAGGAGGTGTCGGTGATGCCGCCCGGGGTGAAGGGCACGATCCAGGTGATGGAGCGCGCCGGCCAGCTCTGGGCGCGAAGCTGGCCCGTGGCCAGCAGGGCGGCGCCGAAGGCGGCGCGGCGCGTCGTCAGGAACATCGGTTTCCTCCGGTCTTTGCCCGCAGGCTACGCCGCCGGGAAAGGCAGCGGAAGGCGGCGGCGCCCGCGCTGCCGGACCGTCCGGGTCACCGCTGCCCGGGGCAGAGCCGGACATGGCAGGTGGCCGCCGCGTCCTGCGGCCCCAGGCGGTGCCGGACGACGCACCCCCTTGCCGACCCCCGTCGCCGGTCATCGGCACGCATGCCGCCATGCCTGCGGCCGGCCTCGTGACGAAGGATGGCAAACCCCCTCCGACTCATGATCTGCTTGCCGCAACAACCGAAGGAGGAAACGCCATGCCTAGGAGTCCCGCCGCGCTGCCGCGGCGCGCCATGCTTGCCCTTTCCGGTGCGGCGCTGGCGGCGCCGGCCCTGGCCCAGCCCCGCTTCCCGGACCGGCCGCTCCGCCTCTTCGTGCCCTGGACCGCCGGCTCCTCCTCCGACGTGCAGATGCGCTCCCTGGCGGAAATCGCCCAGGCCACGCTCGGCCAGCCGGTGGTGGTGGAGAACCGGCCGGGGGCCAGCGGCACGCTGCATGTGCAGCCCCTCGCCGCTTCCCGCGCCGATGGCTACACGCTGGGGCAGATGCACCTCTCCATCGTCCGCCGCCCCTTCCTGGTGCGGACGCCGCCCTGGGATGCCGTCGCGGATTTCACCCACATCCTCCGCCTCTGCGGCTGGATGTATGGCGTGGCGGTGAAGGCGGACAGCCCGTGGCAGGACTGGCGCGGCTTCATCGCCCATGCCAGGGCCAATCCGGGCAAGGTCACCTTCGCCACCTCCGGCATCGCCACCACCAACCACCTGGCCATGGAGGATCTCGGCGCCCGGGAGGGGGTGGAGTTCACCCATGTGCCCTATCGCGGCTCCTCGGAAGGCATGACCGCCGTGCTTTCCGGCGCGGTGGATTGCATCGCGGACAGCTCCGTCTGGGTGCCGCAGGTGGAAAGCGGCGCCATGCGGGCCCTCTGCGTCTGGACGGCGGCGCGCGTCTCCCGCCTGCCCGGCGTGCCGACCCTGAAGGAGCTGGGGCACGACATGGTCGTCACCTCCCCCTATGGCATCTCCGGCCCGAAGGGGATGGATCCTGGCGTGGTGCGGGCGCTGCACGAGGCCTTCAAATCCGCGCTGTTCAGCCCGGCCAACGCCGCGGTGCGGGCGCAATTCGACATGCCGGAACAGTATCTGGACAGCGAATCCTACGCCGCCTTCATCGCCCAGCGGTCGGAGTATGAGAAGGCGATGGTCCAGCGGCTCGGCATCCGGCTGGAGTGACCGGGGCGCGGGCGGCGGCGGCCAGGGCCAGGCCCCCTCTGCCAGGCAGGGTGGGCTGGTTGCGGGCGCGGCCGATGGCGAACCGGCGACCGCCATTCCCACCGCCGCAGGCGCACCGGCTGATGGCCACCCGCGACAAGCGTGGCCCGCGTCGCGGTGGCGCCGGCCGGGCAGACGCTGCTAGACCTCGCCCGGCCGGAGCAACCTGCCCGCTTCCGACAAGGGGCCGGGCCGATTGTCGTACCCCATGGCGTATGACAACCGGCCCAGATCCCGGCAGCGGCAGCCTTGCTCGCCTGACCAGGAAGGGAGGGGGGATGAGCCTGGAGACGATCGAGGCGGAGGTCGCCGTCATCGGCGGCGGGCCGGCCGGGTCCACCGCGGCCGGGTTGCTGGCGGCGCGGCAGCGCAAGGTCGTGCTGCTCGAGAAGGATGTCCATCCCCGCTTCCACATCGGGGAGAGCCTGCTCCCCCGCAACCTGGACATCCTCGACCGGCTGGGCGTGCTGGAGGAGGTCCGGACCATCGGCGTGCACAAGCCGGGCGCCGAATTCGTCTCCGACCGCACCGGGCGCAGCCAGGCCTTTCCCTTCGCCCGCGCCCTGGACCGGGACCGCACCTTCGCCTGGCAGGTGCGGCGCTCGGAATTCGATCGGATCCTGTTCGACAACGCCGCCCGGAAGGGGGCGCTGACCTTCCAGGGCACCCGCGCGCAGAGCCTGGAATTCGGCACGGAAGGCGGCCCCTCGGTCATCCGGGCGCAGCGTCCGGACGGCACGGCGCTGGAGGTCCGGGCCCGCTACGTCCTCGATGCCTCCGGGCGTGACACCTTCCTCGCCGGCAAGCTGAACCTGAAGACCTCCAACAAATACAACAACACGGCGGCAGCCTACGCGCATTTCCGCGGGGTGGAGAGGCGGGAGGCGGCGCTGGCGGGCTATATCAGCATCCACCTCGCGGAGGATGGCTGGTTCTGGATCATCCCCCTGACCGGGGAGGTCACCAGCGTCGGCTTCGTCGGCAACCAGAGCGCCTGGAAGAACCGGCGGGGCACCGCCGCCGAAATCTTCCAGGACCGCATCGCCGCCAGCCCCACCGTCTCGGCGCGCATGCGGCAGGCCGAGCGGGTTTCGGAGATCTACAGCACCGCCAATTACAGCTACCGGGCGCGCAGCGGCACCGGCCCGGGCTATCTGATGATCGGCGATGCCTATGGCTTCGTGGACCCGATGTTCTCCACCGGCGTGCTCATGGCCATGACGGCGGGCGAGCTGGGCGCCGAGGCGGCCCATGCCTGGCTGGACGACCCGGTGGCCGGTCAGGCCCTCGCCGCCCGGACGAACCGCGAAACCGCCAGGGCGATGGACCGCATAAGCTGGCTCATCTACCGCATTAACGATCCTGTATTGCGCTCCATGTTCATGTCGCCGTCCAATGCCTTTTGGATGCGCGACGGGATTGTGAACATGCTGGCAGGTAATCTGCGTCACAGCCCGCGGGCGGTACTGCCGGTATTGATGTTCAAGACGGTTTATCATGTATTGTCGCGCCTGCATCGGTGCGGCATGGGGCCGGAGATGCCGGAGGCCAGGACGCTTGACCGCCAGATGCCCAGCTCAGGATTCGGCGCCGGCCTGGACAGCGCCCGGGAAGCGGCGCGCGGGGCGGATCGCTGAGGCACGGGCCGGCGGCGCGGCGGGGGTCAGCCGCGCCGGCGCCGAAGGATGAGGGGCGCTCCGGAGCAGGGGTCCTGGCGGGCGCGGCTTGCCGCCCGGCTGCCGGAGGGTGCCGTGCCGCTCACCCAGGCGGCCGGTCATGCGCCGTTGCGGCTGGGCCCGGAGCCCTGCCTGCCGGACCGGCCCGAGGATGGCGGCTTCGCGCCCTGGCCCGGCTTGCAGGGCTGGTCGCCCACCCCGGCAATCCGCGCCTCGCTGGCCCTGCATGCCGCCTCCCTCTGCGCCTTCCTGGCGGCGCCCGAGTGGTGGCGGACCATCCTGGCCATCCTCGGCAGCAACCATGCGCTGCTCACCTGCGGCATGTGGCCCCGCAGCACCATGCTCGGCCCCAATCTCAGCCGGCTGCCGGTGCCGGCAGGGTGCGACCCGGGCCCCATCGCCCTCACCTTCGATGACGGCCCGGACCCCAGGATCACCCCACGCCTGCTGGACCTGCTGGACCGGTACGAGGCCAAGGCCAGCTTCTTCGTCATCGGGCGCGAAGCCGTGCGTCACCCGCAGCTCCTCCGCGAGATGGTCGCCCGGGGCCACAGCGTGGAGAACCACACCTATGCCCATCCGCTCGGCTTCGGCTGCTGGACGCCCTGGGCGATGCAGCGGGAGATCCAGCGGGCGCAGGACACCATCACCGCCATCTGCGGGCAGCGCCCGCTTTTCTTCCGGCCGCCGGCCGGCATCCGCTCCCCGCTGCTGGACCCGGTCCTGGCGGTGACGGAGCTGCGCCTCGCCACCTGGACGCGGCGCGGCTACGACACAGTCTCCGACCAGCCCGAACGCGTCCTGCGGCGGCTGCTGCACCGCCTGGCCCCGGGCGACATCCTGCTGCTGCATGACCGCCCTACGCGCCACCGCAGCATGCTGGAGGAGGTGGTGCCGCGGCTACTCGCCCATGCGCGGGGGTATGGGCACCAGGTGGTCTCCCTCAGGCACGCCCCGCTCCCCCCTGACGCCGCAGCCCGGCCCGGCGCGCCAGCATGCCCAGCACCAGCCGCGTATGCATCCAGGTCAGGCGGAGATTGTCGCGCAGATAGTGGAAATGCGAGACGCCGCCCTCCTCGGGAGAGAGGTAGCGCACCGGGGTCGGCAGGTTGACCGCCGCCACCCCGTTCCAGGCCAGCCGCACCACCGCCTCCGGGTCGAAATCGAAGCGGCGCATCCAGCGCGTGCCGTCCATCACCTGCAGCAGCAGCGCGATCGGATAGACGCGGAAGCCGAACAGCACGTCCTCGATGCCAGCGCCCCTTGTCTCGATCCGGGCGAGCCAGTTGGAGATCTTCCGGCCCTGGATGCGGATCCGCGGCGCCTCCGGGCCGAAGATAGGGGCGCCGAGGATCATCGCCTCCGGCGCGGCGCGGGAGGCGGCGATCATGGCCCCGATGCCCTCCGCCGGGTGCTGCCCGTCGGAATCCATCACCAGCGCATGGCTGAAGCCTGCCTGTTGCGCCGCAAGCAGCCCGTGCAGCACGGCCGCGCCCTTGCCCTGGTTGCGCGTCAGCCGGATGACCCGCAGCTCGGGGTCGGCCTGCACCGCCTGCAGCAGCGCGGCATCGGACCCGTCCGTGCTGCCATCCACGACAACCCAGACCGGGCTCCAGGCCGCCCGGGCTTCCCGCACCGTCCGCAGCAGGCGTGGCCCGGTATTGTAGCTGGGAATCAGTACGAGGTGGCGTGAGGCCATGCGCTGCCATTGCCTGCGCCGAATTGGGCGCGGAAATACCCCTCCAGCGTCCGGACGAATTCATCCGGATCGCCGGCGGCCATCACCCGCTCGCCGAGGCGGATGCGGAACACCAGGGGCAGGCTGGGCCGGCGGAACAGCGGCCAGCCCTTGCGCAGATAGGGGCTGTCCGCCTCGATCAGCACGGTCTGCACCGGTGCCCGGGTGGCGCGGGCGATCACCGCGAAGCTGCGATGGAAGGGGTCGACGGGCGGGTGCGCCGTGCGCGAGCCTTCCGGGAAGATCAGCAATTGCTGCCCGCCCTGCACCGCCGTGGCGGCGCGGCGGATCATCGGCAGCGGCAGGTCGTTCCTGACATAGCCCGCCAGCCTGATGCCCCCGCCGAGGAAGAGGTTGTCCCACAGCGTCGCCTTGGTGATGCAGACCACCCGCGGCAGCCGCGAGATCAGGATGACGGCGTCCAGCATCGTCGGGTGGTTCGGCGCGATGACCAGCCCGCCCTCGGCCCGCAGCCGGTCCAGCGCCGAGAGATCGGCCCGGAACACGCCGGTGAAGCGCATGACGCCGAGGAACCAGCGAAACCCCAGCATGATGCCGAGCTGGCCCAGCGGCTGGCCCCAGCGGCGCGGCAGGATGCGGTACAGCAGGGCGGCCGGCAGGCTCCAGACCAGGCAACTGATGCCGAACACCGCGAGGCAGAAATAAAAGGCGATGCTGTAGTAGAACGCCAGCAGCCCGCCCGCCCCTTTGCCCTTCGGCAAAACTTGACCCGGGTTGCGCGCCTGCATCGTTGCCCCCACTATGGTTGACACACTAGGTTACCGGCGCGTCCGTGTGAAGCGGCGGGGGGATGCGGCAACCAATGCCAGGCTGATGTGGCGACGGTTGCAATAATGCTGGCTGCAGGCATGAACGGGCGTGGTGGGCATGGCTGAGTACGCTGGAATTCCGACGCCGCATCCGCCCCTCACCCGCTATTACGCCGCCCCTGCCGACCGCGATGCCTTCGTCCGCCGGGTATTCGACAGCACGGCCGACTCCTATGACCGGATCAATGCGGCCTGCTCCTTCGGGTCGGGGGGCTGGTATCGGCGGCGGGCGCTGCGCCGCGCGGGGCTGCAGCCCGGCCAGGCGGTGCTGGATGTCGCGGTCGGCACCGGGCTGGTGGCGCGGGAGGCGGTGCGGCTGCTCGGCTCCGCGCGCGGCGTGGTCGGGCTCGATCTCAGCGAGGGGATGCTGCGGCAGACCGGCCGCGCGCTGCCGGTGAAGCTGATCTGCGGGCGCGCCGAGGCGCTGCCGGTCGCCGATGCGCGCTTCGACTTCCTCAGCATGGGCTATGCGCTGCGCCATGTCGCCAGCCTGCCGGCGACCTTCGCCGAGTACCGCCGCGTGCTGCGGCCCGGCGGCCGCCTGCTGCTGCTGGAGATCGCGCGGCCCAGGGGCAGGCTCGCCTATGCCGCGGTGCGCTTCTATCTCGGCCGCGTCATCCCGGCCGTCAGCGCCCTGCTGGGCGGCGGCCGGCAGGCCAGGCTGCTGATGCAGTATTACTGGGACACCATCGATGCCTGCGTGGCGCCGGCCACCATCCTGGACGCGCTGCGGCAATCCGGCTTCGAGGAGGTCCGCTGCGAGGTCCAGCTCGGCATCTTCCGCGCCTATATGGCGCGCCGGCCGGCTGCCGGGGGAGCGGCGGAAGGGTGATCGCCCTGGCCTTCCCGGCGCCCTGGCGGCGCCCGACCGTGGCGACCGCGGCCGGCCCGGCATGAGCGGCGATGCGCTCCTCGGCGGCGATGGCCGGCGGCGCGGCATCCCGCCGGCGCGGGAGGCGCTGGAGATCCAGGCGCTCTGCGACCGCGTCGTGGCGCGCTATGCGGGGGCCTCCCGCTTCGCCCGCGGCTTCGTCCGCGGCAAGCTGCTGACCGACCCGGCCACCCTGGCCATTCTGCGGCAGGCGGCAGCGGCGCCCTTCGGCAGCGTCGCCGATCTGGGATGCGGCCGCGGCCAGCTCGGCCTGGCGCTGCTGCTGGCGGGCCGGGCGGAGCGGCTCCTCGGCCTGGACATGCATGCAGGCAAGATCGCCGAGGCCGGCCGCGCCGCCGCCGGCCTGCCGGCGGAGTTCCGCATCGCCGACCTCGCCACCGTCGCGGTACCCACCTGCGACACCATCCTGCTCATCGACGTGTTGCTGCAGATGCCGGAGGCGGCGCAGCTCCGCCTGCTGGCCCGCGTCACCCAGGCGGCCCGGCGCCGCATCCTGATCCGCGCCTTCGACCCGGATTCGGGCTGGCGGGCCCGGCTGGGCTTCGCCATGGAAAGGCTGGGCCGGCGGCTGCGGCGCGACCAGGTCGAGATCCAGCCATTGCCCCTGCCAAGGCTGCAGGGCCTGCTGACGGAGGCGGGCTTCGCCGTGACCATCACCCCCTGCTGGGGCCGCACGCCTTTGCCCAATGTCCTGCTCGTCGCCGAAAGGCCGCCCGCATGAGGCGCGCCATCCCGCTCGCCGCCCTCGGCGCCGCGAGCTGCCTTGCCGTCGCCGCCGCCAGGGCGCAGCCCACCGCGCCCCAGCCCGCCGCCCAGCCGCTGTTCGAGGCCGGCGTGTTCGGCGGCGCGGCGCTGCTGCCGGACTATCCCGGGGCGGGGCAGTCGCGTGTGCACGGCCTGGCCCTGCCCTGGCTGATCTATCGCGGCGACCTCCTGCGCAGCGACGAGCGCGGGCTGCGCGGCCGGATGTACCGCGAGGGCGATCTGGAATTCACCCTGAACGCCAGCGGCGCGCTGGGCAGCCGCTCCAGTGACAACCGGGCGCGGGAGGGCATGCCGGACCTGGACTGGCTCGGCGAGATCGGCCCCTCGCTGCGCTGGGTGGCGTGGCGGGATGCGCCCAACCGCACGCGGCTGACGCTGGAAACCCCGATCCGCGCGGTCTTCTCCACCGATTTCTCCCGCATCCGCTACCGCGGCTATGTCTTCGCGCCGGAGCTGGCGGTGGAACGGACCGGGCTGGTTCTGGCCGGGTCGCGAGCCCGTGTCGGGCTGGGGCCGGTCTTCGCCTCGGGCGGGCTGATGGATTACTGGTATCGCGTCCAGGGCGAGTTCGACCGTCCCGGCCGCCCCGCCTATGACGCCGCCGGCGGCTATCTCGGCCTGCGGATGCAATTCTCCTACCGCGTGCCGGTCACCGAGTCGCTCTGGGTGACGGCGGGCGGCCGGCTGGAGAATTTCAGCGGCGCCAGCAATGCCGACAGCCCGCTCCTCCGCTCGGAGTTCAATGCCAGCTTCGTGCTGGGCCTCTCCTTCACCCTTTACCGGTCGGAGGCGAAGGTCGCCTCCCGGGCGGAGCCCTTCGACTGAGCCCTCACCTGTCGTTCAACGCCGCACCTCCCGGATGTGCGCCAGGGCACTGGCGGGGCGCCGGCGGGCTGCCTATCCAGCTCTCCGCCCCTGGCCTGGCGCGGCCGGCCGGGATCGGCGCCTCAACTTGTCAGAACCGCCAAATTTCTGATAAGAAAACGGAAAATGCCGCTGTGTGACAAAGCGGTCTGAATCGCGCGATGGAACCCACCCCCATGTCCCTCGGCTCGTCCGAACCCCAAACCGTCGCCCTGCCATCCCGCCTCACCTCGGAGGAACTCGAGGTGGCTCGCCTGATCGTCTCTTCCCTGTCGCTCGAGGTCGCGGCCGAGGAGATCGACCCCGAGGCGCCGCTGTTCAACCAGGGCCTCGGCCTCGATTCGATCGACGCGCTGGAAATCGCCCTGGCCCTGTCGAAGGCCTATGACGTCAAGCTGCGATCCGACGACGAGCGCAACCACCGCATCTTCGCCTCCCTGCGCAGCCTGACGGCCCATATCGAGAAGCATCGGGCCAGGTGACGGCATGCCGGTCCGCCACGATCCCGACCCGCCGCCAGGATCGAGCCGCGCGGGTGTAACGGCCATGCCGGCCGTGCTCCTGCTCGCGCTGTTCGCGGCGGAAGCCGCGGCCGGCGGCGTCATCCTCGGCGCGGCCGGGCGGGCCGGCCCGGCCCTGCTGGCGGCGCTGGGCAATCTGCTGGCCAGCCTGCAATTCGGCGTGACCCTGCGCCCGGGGCAGGAGCCGCTGATCTCCCGCTACAGCCGCTATGATTCCGCTGCCCGCTCCGGTCGGCTGGAACGCTATACGCGGCGCCTCACCGCATCCTGGGCGCTGCTGCTGGCCTGCTTCGCCCTGGCCTTTCTCGGCGCGGCCTGCGGGGCCTGGTCGGCCGGCCTCGTCTCCCGCCTGCAGCTTGTCCTCTGCCCTGCCCTTTTTGTCGGGGAGCATTGGCTGCGCCGCCGCTGCTTCCCCGAGCTGGGGCGGGTGACCCTGCTGCGCACCTGCCGCGCCATCTGGCTCTCCCATATGCGGGTGCCGCATGCGCTCTGAGGCCGGGGAGTTCATCGACCTGGCACGGAACACCGCCTGGCCCCTGATCCCCCGTTCACCGGAGGAGGTGATCTGCTTCCGCAATGGCCAGGCGATCACCGTCGGGGCCTTCCTGGCCGAGGCCGGGGCCCTGGCCGCCCGCCTGCCGCCTGCCGGCCAGGGCGTGGCGCTGCACGCCATCAATCTCTGCACCGACCGCTACCGCATGCTGGTGGGCTTCGTCGCCGCCCTGCTGCGCGGCCATGTTACGCTGCTGCACGCGGACCCGGAGCCGGGGCGGCTGCTCGCCCTCGCCGGCCGCTACCCTGGCGCCTATGTGATCGCCGATGGCGAGCAGCGGGAGTTCCCCCTGCCCGCCTTCCGGCTCGCGGAAGGGGACAGCGCGGCCGGCGAGGTGGTCGCAGTCCCGGAAATCCCGGTGGAACGCATCGTCGCGATCGGCTTCACCTCCGGCTCGACCGGGGAGCCGGCGGCGCATCCCAAGCCCTGGGGCGCGCTGGTCGCCGCGGCCCAGGCGGCGGCGGAGCGCTTTTCCCTGCATGGCAGCGGCGCCGCCGCCGTCACCCTCCTCGCCACCGTGCCGCCGCAGCATATGTACGGTTTCGAGACCACGATCATGCTGCCGCTGCAGGCCGGCATGGCCATCCATGCCGGTGCCAGCTTCTTCCCGAGCGACGTGCTGGACGCGCTGGCCTGGCTGCCGACGCGGCGCGTGCTGGTCACCACCCCGCTGCATCTCCGTGCCCTGCTGGCCGAGGGCCGCCGCCCCGCCGCGCTGGAGGCGGTGATCTCCGCCACCGCCCCGCTGGCGGCGAGCATGGCCGAGGCGGTGGAGCGCGACTGGCAGACGCCGATGCTGGAGATCTACGGCGCGACCGAGGCCGGCTCCATGGCCAGCCGCCGCACGGTGCGGGAGGCGGATTGGCTGCCCTATCGCGGGGTGGAGCTGCGGGAGGCCGGGGTCCAGGTACCCGGCCTCGGCGAGGTCGCCCTGGCGGATGTGCTGGAACCCTCCGGGGCCGGGCGCTTCCGCCTGCTCGGCCGGCGCAGCGACCTGGTGAAGCTCGGCGGCAGGCGGGCCTCCCTGGCCGACCTCAACCGCCGGCTGCTGGAGATCGAGGGGGTAGAGGACGGCGTCTTCGTCGCGCCGGACGACCTCGAGAGCAATCCGGGGGCGCGGCTTTCCGCCTATGTCGTCGCCCCCGGCCTGACGGCGGAGGCGGTGCTGGCGGCGCTCCGCACGCGGCTGGAACCGCTCTTCCTGCCCCGCCCCATCCTGCTGGTGCCTGCCCTGCCGCGGGACCGGCTGGGCAAGCTTTCCCGCAGCGCCCTGGCCGGGCTGCGCGTGCCGGCAACGGGGCCGGCGTGAGCGGCGGCGCGGCGCCAACTCACCGGTTCTCCGTCCCCGCCGACCATCCGGCGCTGCCCGGGCATTTCCCCGGGCGGCCGATCCTGCCGGGCGTGCTATTGCTGGATGCGGTGCTGCTGGCGGCCGGCTGCGCCCATGGCCGCGGCATCAGCATTCTTCGCGCCAAATTCACCGCCCCGGTCGGTCCTGGCGACCAGGTGGAGATCGCGCTGAAACCGCGGGAGGCCGGTACCGTTCTCTTCACCTGCCGACGCGGCGGCAGCACCGTGCTCACGGGGGAATTGGCATGTCCGCTTCCCTAGTGTCCTGCCCGCGAATTTCGCGGACGAGCGGGCCACCGAAAACGAAAGCTGGTGATCGGCCGAGGCCGGATCGACCGAAGCCGTGAATCACGCGATCAAACAACCGGCCAGAGCGGGATTGGTCGAGCGAAACTCGGCCAATCCCGCTCTCGGAAGGCGAAGCGCCGCGCCGGGCCGTTGCCAGCCGGAATGGACGGTGGCGCCGGAGCGCGGCAGCATCCTGCTGGCGCGCTTCATGGTGTGGCTGGTGCATTCCGTCGGCTGGTGGCCGGGGCATCTGCTGCTCTACCCCATCGCGGCCTATTTCCTGCTCGCCTCGCCCACCCCGCGGCGGGCGGCGGGGGCCTATCTGGCCCGCGCCCTCGGCCGGCCGCCCAGGCCGCGCGACCTGTTCCGCCTCTATTTCAGCTTCGCCTCCACCATCCTCGACCGCGCCTTCCTGGTCTGCGGCAAGGCCGATCGCTACCGGGTGGAGGTGCATGGGCTGGAGGCGCTGCAGGCGCGCATCGCGGAAGGCCAGGGCTGCCTGATCTTCGGCGCGCATTTCGGCAGCTTCGAGGCGCTGCGGCTGGTGGCCGACCGCGGCTGCCCCGTCGATCTCGCCATCCTGATGCATGAGGCGAATGCGGCGCGGCTGAAGGCGGTGTTCGATGCCATGGGCGGCGCCGCCCGCGCCGCCGCCATCATCCCCCTCGGCACTGCGGAAGCCATGCTGCGGGCGAAGGAATGCCTGGAACGCAACGGGCTGGTCGGGCTGTTGGCCGACCGGGCGCCGCGGGCCGAGCGCTTCCTCGACGTGCCTTTCCTCGGCGAGGCGGCGCCCTTCCCCACCGGGCCGCATCTGCTGGCCGCGGTGCTCGGGGCGCCCGTCATGCTCGCCTTCGGCATCTGGCGTGGGCCGCGGCATTACGAGGTCCGCTTCGAACCCTTCGCCGAGGCGCTGCCGCCGGGGCGCGAGGGGCGGGAGGCGGCGATCGCCGGGCAGGTCCGCCGCTATGCCGCGAGGCTCGCGGCGATCTGCCGGGAGCACCCCTACAACTGGTTCAATTTCTACGATTTCTGGCGGCGCGGGGACGCATGACCGGCAGCTTCGGAGCAGCCAGGGCGGCGAGGCTCGGGCGGCGCGGGCTGCTTTTGGCGCCGCTTGCCTTCCCGGCCCTGGCGCGGGCGGAGGAGGCCGGGCTGCAGGCGCTGCTGCGCCGCTTCGCCGCCCTGCCGCAATCCCGCGCCAGCTTCACCGAGGACAAGGCGATCCCCGAGCTCGACCTGCCCCTGCCGAGCGAGGGCACCCTTTCCTGGCAGGCGCCGGACCGGCTGGAGAAGCGGACCCTCTCGCCGATCCAGGAAGTGCTGCGGGTGGCAGGCGACCGCCTGCTCTATGAGCGGCCGGACCGCGGTATCCGGCGGGAATTTGGCCTGGAGGACCAACCGGAGATGCGGGCGCTGGTCGAGGCGATCCGCGGCACCCTGGCGGGCGATCCCGGCGCGCTGCACCGCTATTACGACATCGCCTTCGACGCCCTGCCGGAAGGGGCCTGGCGCATGGTGCTGACGCCGCTTTCCACCCGGGTTCGGGCAGCGGTGCAGCGGATCCTGCTCTCCGGCCGCGGCCCGCAGATCCTGGCGGTGGATACCGAGGGCAATGGCGGCGTCACCCGCATGCGGATCACGCCGCTGCCGTGAGAGGGGAGGCTGCCGAGAGGAGCGTCGGCGGGGCCCGCACCCCACTCCGGCGCGCCGCGCGGCTGCTGCTCGTGCTGCTGGCGCTGGCCGCCGGCGGCGCCGGGCTGGGGCTGACGGTCGGGCTGCGCACCGACCTGGCCGAATTCCTGCCCGCCGGCCGCAGCCCCGCCAGCAGCTTCCTGCTGCGGGAATTGCAGGACGGGGCCGGCACCACCCTGCTGCTGGCCGGCATCGAGGGCGCGCCGCCCGGGGAGCTGGCGCGGCTCTCGCGGGAGGTGGCGGCGGGGCTGCGCGCCTCGCCCCGCTTCGCCTTCGTGGGCGATGGTACGACCTCGCTTTCCGAAGCGGAGCAGGCCTTCCTCTTCCGCTACCGCTACCTGCTCTCCCGCGAGACGCGGCCGGAGGTTTTCGAGCCCGCGGCCCTGCGGCAACGGCTGGAGGCGCTGCTGGACGGGCTGCGCACCGCCGCCTCGCCCCTGCTGGCGCGCTATGGCTTTGCCGACCCGACCGGCGCCTTCCTCGGCATCGCCCGGGATTTCCTCGGCGAGACGCAGATCGAGACGCGCGACGGCGCCTGGTTCGCCACCGGCGCCGGGCCGCCCCGGGCGCTGCTGGTGGCGCGCATCGCCGGCAGCTTCGGGCTGGATGCCGAGGCACAGCGCGCCGCCATCGCGGAATTCCGCAGCCTTTTCGCCGCCGCCAACCCCGGCCCGGCACGGCTGCTGCTCAGCGGCCCTGGCGTCTTCTCTTCCGAGGCGGCGGACGCCATCCGCGCCGATGTGGAGCTGATCAGCCTGGCCTCGGCGGCGCTGCTCGCGGCTTTCCTCTGGTGGCGCTACCGCTCGGTCTTGCTGCTGGGGCTGGTGGCGGTGCCGCTCGGCGCCGGCACCCTGGCCGGCTATGCCGCCGCCGCCCTGGCTTCGGGCGGGGCGCCGCATGGCATCGCCTTCGGCTTCGGCATGACCATGCTGGGGGTGACGGTGGACTACCCCATCCTGCTGGTCAGCCTGCGGCGGCCGGAGGAAGGCCTGCGGCAGACGGCCCGGCGCATCTGGCCCACGCTGCGCCTCGCCGCCGCCTCGGCCGCCATCGGCCTCGCCGCCATGCTGGGCTCGGGCTTTCCCGGGCTGGTGCAGCTCGGGGTCTTTGCCGGGGTGGGGCTGCTGACCGCCGCCGCGGTCACCCGCTGGGGCCTGCCGGCCCTGGTGCCGCCGGGGATGCAGGTGGCGGCGCGGCCCCTGCCCGCCCCGCTCGCCGCTTCGCTGCGGGCGCTGCGGGGCCGGCGCGGCCTGGCCGCCCTGGCGCTGGCCGCCGCAGCGGTGGGGCTGGCGGCGCAGGGCGGCCCCGCCTGGCAGCGCGACATGGCGGCGCTGAGCCCGGTGCCCGCCGCCGCCCAGGCGCTGGATGCGGAATTGCGCCGCCAGCTCGGCGCGCCGGATGTCGGCCTGCTCTTCGCCCTGGGGCCGGGGAGCGAGGCGGAGGTGCTGGAGGCCGCGGAACGTCTCGCCGCTTCGGTCCAGCCGCTGCTCGAGGCCGGGGCGCTGGCCGCGCTGGACCTGCCGAGCCGCTTTCTGCCCAGCCCGGCGACGCAGGCGGCGCGCCGCACCGCCCTGCCGGCGCCCGAGGCGGCGCAGGCGGCGATGCAGGCCGCGCTGGCCGGTCTGCCCTTCCGCCCCGGCGCCTTCGCCCCCTTCCTGGCGGCGCTGGCGGAAAGCCGCGCCCTGCCCCCTCTCACCGCCGCGGGCCTGGCCGAGGGCGCGCCGACCCTGGCCGCCCGGCTCTCCCCCCTGCTGAGCCGGCGGGACGGCCAGGTGTGGGGCGTGGCGCTGGCGCAGGGGGTGACGGATCCGGCCGCCCTCGCCGCTTTGGCCGGCCGGCTGGGCGATCCGCGCATCCTGCTGGTGGATGTGAAGGCGGAGATGGCAGGGCTGCTTGCCGATTACGGCCGGGCGACGCTGCGCTGGGCGCTGGTGGGCGGGGTGGGCGTGCTGGGGCTGCTCGCGCTCGGCCTGCGCGGGCTTCGCCCCGCTTTGCGCGTGGCGGTGCCGATCGGCGGGGCGCTGCTGGTCACCCTCGCAGTGCTCACCGCGCTAGGGCAGCAATTGACGCTGTTCCACCTCGCCGCCCTGCTGTTGCTTGGCGGATTGGCGATCGACTATGCACTCTTCCTCGCCAGAAGCGCCGGGCAGCGGCGCGGCGGGGAGGATGCTCTGGGGGCCGTATTGACCTGTGCCGTTGCCACCTTGCTGACCTTCGGCCTGCTGGCCTTTTGCCAGACCCCGGTGCTGCACGGCATCGGGCTGACGGTGGCGGTCGGGGTGGCCGCTGCCTTCCTGCTGGCCTGCGCCCTGCTGCCGCGGCCGGAAACCGACTGAGGCGCCGGTTATGTGGCCCTTGAAAATCTCCGCCTGCACCGCTGCCACCGCGCTGGGCCCGGGCCTCGCCCCGCTGCGGAAGGCGCTGCTGGCGCGCCAGGGCGGGCTGCGCCCCTGCGACCTGCCGGGCATGCCGGACGGCATCTGGATCGGCCGCGTCCCGGGGCTGGAGACGGTGACCCTGCCGGCGGCGCTGGCGGGCTTCGCCTGCCGCAACAACCGCCTCGCCGAGCTGGCGCTCGGCTGCGACGGCTTCGCCGGGGCGGTGGCGGCGGCGCGCGCCCGGCATGGCGCGGACCGCATCGCGGTGGTGCTCGGCACCAGCACCGCCGGCATCGAGGAGACGGAACAGGCCTGGCAGCAGCGGGAAAACGGCACCGGCCCGCTGCCGGCAAGCTTCGACTACGCCCGCACCCATGACCTGCAGGCGCTGCCGCGCTATCTCCGCGCCCGGCTCGGCCTGCGCGGGCCGGCGCTGGTCGTCTCCACCGCCTGCACCTCCGGCGTCCGGGCGATGACCGAGGCCGCCGCGCTGATCGCCGCGGGCGTGGCGGATGCGGCAGTGGCGGGCGGCGTCGATACGCTCTGCCGCATGACGCTGCATGGCTTCGCCTCGCTGGAACTGCTCAGCCGCGGCGGGCCGACGCGGCCCTGCGCCGCGGACCGGGACGGCATCTCCATCGGCGAGGGGGCGGGGCTGGTCCTGCTGGAACGGGAAGGCGACGGGCCGGCGGACGCGCCGCTGCTGCTCGGCGCTGGCGCCAGCAGCGACGGACATCACATGTCCTCGCCGCATCCGGAGGGGCTGGGCGCGGTCGCCGCCATGCGCGCCGCGCTGGACTCGGCCGGCCTGGCGCCGGGCGGGATCGACTATGTGAATCTGCACGGCACCGGCACGCGCGCCAATGACGCGATGGAGGACCGGGCGGTGCATCAGGTCTTCGGCAGCTTCGTGCCCTGCAGCTCGACCAAGGGCTGGACCGGGCACACCCTCGGCGCCTCGGGCGCCGTCGAGGCCATCATCGCCCTGCTCTGCCTGGAGGAGGGGCTGGTGCCGGGCTGCCTGAACCTGACCGAGCTGGACGCCGAATTCCGCGCCGATGTCGCCATGGAGAACCGCCCCGCCGCGCTGCGCCGGGTGATGAGCAATTCCTTCGGCTTCGGCGGCAGCAATTGCAGCCTCGTCCTCGGCCGGGCATGAGGGTGGGGCGATGAGCTTGCACTGCCGGATCGGCGGCCTCGGCATTCTCGGCCCCGGGCTGCCGGGCTGGGCGGCGAGCGCGCCCATCCTCGCCGGCGCCACGCCCTGGCAGGGCGGCGAGCTGGCCCTGCCGCCGCCCGCCCTGCTGCCGCCGACCGAACGCCGGCGCACCAGCCAGCCCGTGCGCCTGGCCCTGGCCGCTGCCGGCGAGGCGGTGGCGGCGGAGCCGGGCGGCACCGCGCTGGAAACCATCTTCGCCAGCAGCAATGGCGATGGCGCGATCCTCGGCAGCATCCTCGATGCGCTGCTGGCGCTGGACGGCGTCGCCATCTCGCCGACGCAGTTCCACAATTCGGTGCACAACGCGCCGGCCGGCTACTGGCACATCGCGATCGGCTCCGTCGCGCCCTCCCTCAGCCTGGGCGGGCATGACGACAGCTTCGCGGCGGGGCTGCTGGCGGCGGCGACGGCGGTGGCGACGCGCGCGAAGCCGGTGCTGCTCTGCGCCTATGACATGCCGATGCCGCCGCCGCTGGACCGCGTGCGGCGGACGGAGACCGGCTTCGCCGCGGCGCTGGTGCTGCGCCCTGCCGCCGGGGAGGGCGCGGCGCTGACGCTGCGCTACCGGGCGGCGCCGGCGGCATGGCCCGCGCCCGCCGATGCGCTGGATGCGCTGGCGGCGGGGAATCCGGCGGCGCGGTCCCTGCCGCTGCTGCGGGCGCTGGCGGCGGGGCGCACCGCCACCATCCGCCTGCCCCTGCTGGAGGATGCGCATCTGGAATTGCAGGTGGCGCCGTGACGCCGCCGCTCGGCCGGGACGCCATCGCGCGGCTGCTGCCGCATCAGGGCGAGATGTGCCTGCTGGACCGGGTGCTGGCCTGGGATGAAGGCCGGATAGGCTGCGAGACGGCGCAGCACGCCTCGCCACGCAACCCGCTGCGGCGGGACGGAATGCTGCCGGCCATCTGCGGCGTGGAATTCGCGCTGCAGGCCATGGCGCTGCACGGCGCCCTGACCGCCGGGGAAGGCCGGGCGCAGCCGGCCGGCTATCTCAGCAGCCTGCGGGAGGTCGTGCTGGAGGCCGAGCGGCTGGACGATGTGCCCGGCCCCCTCGGCATCACCGCCGAGACCCTGGTCGCCGAGGCGCGCGGCTTCATCTATCGCTTCGCGGTGGCGGGCGGCGGCGCGGCGCTGCTGCGCGGCCAGGCCGCGGTGATTCTGCCGTGACGGCGCGGCGCGCCCTGGTGACGGGCGGCTCCAGCCCGATCGGCCGCGCCATCTGCCTGCGCCTGGCGGCGGAGGGGCATGCGGTGCTGGTCCACGCCCATGCCGGGCTGGCCCGGGCCGGGGCGGTCGCCGCCGAGATCCGGGCCGGCGGCGGCGTGGCCTCTGCCTTCGCCTGCAACCTGACCGACATCCCCGGTTCCGCGGCGGCGCTGGAGGCGGTGCTGGCGCAGGGCGGGCCGGTGCAGATCCTGGTGCACAATGCCGGGGTGCATGACGACGCGCCGATGGCGGGGATGAGCGAGGCGCAATGGCGCAGCGTCATCGACGTCTCGCTGAACGGCTTCTATGCCGCGCTGCGGCCGCTGCTGCTGCCGATGATCGGCACGCGCTGGGGGCGGATCCTGGCGATCTCCTCCATCTCCGGCCTGCTGGGCAATCGCGGCCAGGCGAATTACGCCGCGGCGAAGGCCGGGCTGATCGGCGCGGTGAAGTCGCTCTCGCTGGAATACGCCTCGCGCGGCGTGACCAGCAATGTGGTCGCGCCCGGCATCATCGAAAGCCCGGCCGTCGCCGCCGCGCTGACGCCGGAGCGGATCGCGCAGCTCGTGCCGGCGCGGCGGGCCGGGCGAGCGGAGGAGGTGGCGGAGCTGGTCGGCTTCCTCGCGTCCGACCGCGCCGCCTACATCACCGGCCAGACCATTGCCGTCTCCGGCGGCCTCGGCTGAGGCGCGCCTTTTTTGCGCCGGCACGCCGCCGCCGCACTGCGCGCGACACCGGTCGGCCGCCGGTCTTAGAGCGGGATCGGTTGAGCTGTGCTCACCCGCTCTAGTTCATTGTTCGGTCGCGTGATTCACGGTTTCGGTCGATTCGACCTCAACCGATCACGCTCTAGGAGGCGCTGGACTGCACCATGATGGCGTTCTGCAAATTTTGCACCCAGCTATTGTAGTTCCGGTGGATGACCGTGCCGTCATAGTCGAGATTGCTGCTGGAGACGTAGCGGATGCTGAAGCGCTGCGTGTCGTAGGGGATGTCCACCACCGCCTGATGCGTGCGCAGGTTGAGCGTGCCGCGCATCAGGCCGGGGCCCTGCGGCTCGATGATCCAGCCCAGGCCGGTGCCGGCGCGGCGGATCTGGTCCGCCCGCTGCGCGAGGGTGCCGCGCCCGCTGAAATTGCCGCCGCCCTCCTGCACCGGCGCGGTGCGGGCGCAGGCGGCGAGGAGCCCCACGGCGAAGAGGCTGCTGAGGAAGAGGCGGCGCCGGTTCGGGGTCATCATTGGCCTCCGGGTTCTTGATGCTGGCGAATCCTGCCCTGCGGCGGGAAAGGCGGAGCATGCCCGTCGTTGGCAGGCGCCTCAAGCGGGGCGGATCGCGCCCCGCCGATGCCCTTGGCTTTCAGCCCCTCGCGCCGCCGCCGTTCAGCCATTCGACGGCCGCGGTATCGGCATGGGAGGGCAGCGGCGCCGCGGGGTTGCCGAGCCAGGCGAGGATATCGGCAATCACCACCGCGCGGCCGCGGTCGCGCAGCAGCAGGTGGTGGCCCTCGGGGTAATAGGCGATCCGATGGCCGTTCCCCGGCGGAATTGTCCGCAGCAGCCGCCGCATGGGCTCGGGCGGCACGATGCGGTCATGCGCGCCGTAGAGCACGAGCGCCGGCATGGTGAAGCGAGACGCGGCCTCGAGCGCCCGGTCCATGAGATCAACCAGGCCATAGACGAAATCGACGCGGAAGATCTTCGTCGTCAGCGGATCCCGCGACCAGCGCCGCAGGGCTTCCTCATTGTCCGAGGGGGCGAAGCCAGGGGCGGAGCCGCTGAAGCCGACGGCCGGGATGAGGCGCGCCGCGATCTCCAGCGTGGTGCGCGAGAACTCGCTCATGTTCTTCCGCCCGCGAACGCCTGGGGCCAGAAGGATGTAGCCGGCGACGGGCGGAGGGCTGGCCGCGGTGGCGGCCACCATGGCGACCGCCGCCCCCATGCTCTCGCCCAGGATATGGAGCGGGAGGCCCGGATGGCGCGCCGCCACCAGAGATGTCGCGGTGATGCAGTCGGCGGCCAGGGTGGCGGTGCCGGGCCAGTAGCCGCGATGCGGCCCGGCGCCGAAGCCTCTCTGGTCATAGGCGTAGAGGGCGATGCCCTGGGCGGTGAAGGCGGCGGCCGGCAGGTCGAAGGCGTTGACGGAGTAGTCGCCGAAGCCGTGCAGGCCGAGGATGACGGCGCGGGGGCTGCCCTCCGGCAGCCAGGCGCGGTAGGGCAGGCGGGCGCCATCCGGCATGACGAAGGCGTCCTCGGTCTGCGCCGGCTGCGTCGTCGCCGGCCCGGACGGGAAGATGACCGGGGTGCAACCGGAAACCAGGGACGCAGCGGCGCTGGCGGCCAGCCTGTGCAGGCTGCGTCTTCTCATCTGCGCGCTTCGTCTTGCCCGGATGGCGTCGCCGGCCTTCGCGGGGCCGGCTTCAGGCCGCGAACCATCCTACCCCGCCCGAGGGTTTGCTGAAGCGGCGAAACGGTATGTCCTGCTGCCATCGGCCATGGGTGCGATCCGCAAGATAGGCGGCGCGCAGCGCAAAGACAGCACCGTCTTGCGGCCGTGGTGGCCTGCCCGCTATTCGGTCCGCCGCCGAACCCAGCCACCGGCACGCTCCACCGCATCGCCCGTCGCCGTGGCGGCGCGTCCCACGACTTCGCCGGTCTCCGTCCCGGCCCGGTCGATCGCCGCGCCAGCCCGGGTTGCCGGCTGCCGGCTCTCACACCCCGGCAGCAGGGCCATGCAGATGACGGCGGCTGCGACGAGAAGCCCAGGATGGGCGGGGGAGGCAGGACGGACGGTCATGTGCGGCTTGTCCTCACGAAGGACATTTGGCTTCGGTCGCCTTTGGATTCACCCGCGTCGCGTCATGCGTCAAGCGTTACTTTTGGGCCCCGGGGCCGCGCCCAAGGACGGCGCTTCCCGGTGGCGGGATCCGCCGGGCGTCACCGTGACGACGGCCGGCTCAGGGACACGGCATGAACGGCGCATCGCGGGAGCGAGATCGCGTTCAGCCCTGCCAGGCAGGCGGGTGGGCGGTGCCGGCCCGGCCGCGCTACTCGGCCGCGGCCGGCAGGTCCAGGGGATGCGAATCCTGCTCGCGCCAGACCATCACCGCCTCCTCGCCCATCTGCACCGGGTTGGCGAAGAACAGCTCGTCGGGCAGGAGGATGGACGCCCCCTCGCCATCGCCGACCGTCAGGGCCAGCCGCACCGTCGTGCCCAGATACTCCACGGCGGCGATGCGGCCGGCGATATGCGGCTGGTCGCCCGGCGCGCCCAGCCGGCAACGGTCCGCGCGCACGGCGATGAGGCCGTCCGGACCGTTGAGCACGTTGTGGCCGCCGATGAATTTCGCGACGAAGCTGTCCGCCGGGCGCTCGAACACCTCGCGCGGCGCGGCGGCCTGGCGGATGCGGCCCTCATCCATCACCACCATCAGGTCGGCCAGAGCCATCGCCTCATCCTGGCTGTGGGTGACATGGATGAAGGTGATGCCGAGCTCCCGCTGTAGCCGCTTCAGCTCCTCCCGCACCCGCGTCCGCAGGAAGGGGTCGAGGGCGGAGAGCGGCTCATCCAGCAGCAGCACTCGCGGCTCGGTGATCAGCGCCCGCGCCAGGGCGACGCGCTGCTGCTGGCCGCCGGACAGCTCCGCCGGCATGCGGTGGGAGAGCCGGTCCATATGCACCAGCGCCAGGTATTCCATCGCCTTGGCATGGCGCTGCGCCTTCGGCACGCCGCGGGCCTTCAGGCTGAAGGCGACATTGTCCAGGCAGCTCAGATGCGGGAAGAGCGCGTAGGACTGGAACATCATCGCCGTGCCCCGCTCGGCCGGGGCGAGGTCGGTGACGTTCTCATCATGGATCAGGATGTCGCCATCCGAGACGGTCTCGTGCCCCGCGATCATGCGCAGCGTGCTGGTCTTGCCGCAGCCGGAGGGGCCGAGCAGGCAGCAATAGCTGGCGCGCGGAATGCGCAGCGAGACCCGGTCCACGGCGACGACGCCGCCATAGCGCTTGGTCGCCGCGACCAGCTCGACATCGAAGCGCCGCTCGAGATGCGGGACGGGGTGGTCCATCTGCGGGAGGCTCCTTGAGTCAGGCCGGGCGCGCGGCGCCGGCGCGACGGCGCTGCATGCGGCGGATGAAGAGCAGGGTGCCGCCGATCACCAGGAAGGAGACAGCGGTGGTCAGCGTGCCGATGGCGAAGAGCGTCGGCGAGGTGGAGCTGGAGATCAGCGCATAGATCTCGAGCGGCAGGGTGTTGCGGTTGCCGGCGACAAGGGTGCTGCGGGCGTATTCGTCGTAGGAGAGGGTGAAGGCGCCCATCGCCACGCCGATGATGCCCGGCGCCAGGATGGGCAAGGTCACCCAGCGCAGCCGCTGGAAGGCGGAGGCGCCGAGATCGGTCGCCGCCTCCTCATAGGCGCGGTTGAAGCGGTTGAAGACGGCGAACATGGCGAAGAGCCCGAAGGGCAGCGTCCAGGTGAGCTGCGCCGCCAGCGCCGAAGTGAAGAGGTCCGGCTTCCAGTCGAACAGCCGGAAGCCGAGGCCGATGCCGAAGCCGACCAGCAGGCTCGGCATCACCAGGCTGGCGACGGCGAGGTAGAAGAGTACGCCCGAGCCGGGGAAGCGCCGCCGGAAGCCGAGCCCCGCCGCGACGGCGACCACGACGGTGATGCCGCAGACGATGGAGGCGAGCGCCACGGAGCGCCAGAAGGCGACCGGGATATTGGCCATCTGCCCCGGCTTCCAGATCTCCTCGAACCAGGTGGTGGAGAAGCCGACCATGGGGAAGGTCACGCCGCCATCCGGCCCCTGGAAGGAGAGGATGTAGATGACCGCCATGGGCCCGTAAAGGAACAGCAGGAAGGCCCCCATCAGCGTGGCCAGGGCATAGAAGGTCCAGGGCCGCTTCTCCCGCGGGTCGCGCGCCCGCCGGGCGCCGCCGACCATCATCGGACCAGCTCCTTCCGCACATCGACCACGCGCATCATCCCCGCGACCATCAGCGCGACGAAGACCACGAGGATCATCGCCGAGGCGGAGGCGGGCGGGTACTGCATGGCCTGGATCTCGGTGGCCAGGGCGGAGACGATGGAGGCGCTCTGGCCGCCGCTCATCGCCTTCACCACGAAGAAATCGCCCATCACCTGGGTGAAGACGAGGATGGAGCCGAGCGCGATGCCGGTCTTCGACAGCGGGATCACGATGTCCACCATCGTCCGCCAGCGGCTGGCGCCGGCATCGCGCGCCGCTTCCAGCAGGGCGGGGTCGATCTTGGAGAGGGAATTGGCGATCGGGCCGATCATCAGCAGGGTGAAGAGGTGGATATAGGTGACGATCACCGCGAAGGGGGAGAAGAGCAGGAAATCCAGCGGCGCCTCGATCAGCCCCGCCCCCATCAGCGTCTGGTTGAAGGCGCCGTTGCGGCCAAGGAAGGGGATCCAGGCGATGGTGCGGATGATGCCGGAGGTCCAGAAGGGAATCGCGCAGGCGAGGAAGAGCGCCGTCCGCACCGCGCTGCTGCGCACATGAAAGACCAGGAAATGCGCGATGTTGAAGCCGAGGAAGAGCGTCACGCCCCAGACGATGAAAGCGAATTTCAGCGAGCTGAGATAAACGCGATAGGTCGCCGGCGTCGTCAGCAGCTCGACGTAATTGTCCAGCATGAAGTCGGGATAGATGCCGACACGGTCGTAGTCCCAGAAGCTGACCACCAGGAAGGTCGCGGTCGGCAGGGCGAAGAAGGTAATCAGGATGAAGGCGAGCGGGCCGACCTGCAGCCAGGAGATGGCGCGTGGCGCCAGGCGGAAGCGGCGCTTGCGGCGGGCCGGCGCCGCCATGCCGGCGGGCCGGGCGGCGGCGGTTGCGGGCTCGGCCGAGGCGCTCATGCGGCCTGGGCCAGCGCGCTGCGGGAGCGCATCAACGGCAGGATGCGGGTGCCGAACTGCTCCATGCCGATGACGAAATCGTCGAAGGTCAGCATCACGCCGGCGACACCAGGCACCTCCGCCATCTCGTCCAGCATCTGCGCCACCTTGGCATAGGAGCCACAGAGCACGCCCTGGTTGGTCGGCAGCTTGTTCTCGGTCAGCCAGCGGCGGCGGTTGGGGCCGGCGAAGGGATCCTTGGAGGGGTCGTCGCCGGACTGGCTGTCGCGCCAGGCGATGGCTTCCATGTCGGTGCCGGCGACGTAATGCGCCCATTTCGCCTCGGCGGCGGCATCCGTCTCGTCGGCGATGATCATGGTCAGCACCAGGGCGCCGCATTTGCGGCCGGTCGCCTCGGTCGCCTTGACCAGGCGGGCAACGCTGGGCTCCACCGCCTTCGGCGTGTTGAAGCCGTAGCTGGCGCAGAAATTATAGTCGGCGTACTCCGCGGCGAATTGCGTGCCGGCATCGCTTTGCGCCGCGCAGATGATGGGGATGGGCTTCTCCGGCATGGGCAGCAGCCGGCAATCCTCCATCTGGAAGAACTCGCCCTTGAAGTCGGACCGGCCCGTCTGCCACAGCTCCTGCATCACCTTCACGTATTCGGCGCAGTAATCGTAGCGGCGGGCGTAGTGGGAGGCGCCGGGCCAGAGCCCCATCTGGGTGTATTCGGCGCGCTGCCAGCCGGTGATGAGGTTCACGCCGAAGCGGCCATGGCTGATGCTGTCCACCGTCACCGCCATGCGGGCGGCAATGGGCGGCGGCATGGTCAGCACGGCGCAGGTGGCGAAGAGCTGGATGCGGCTGGTGACGGCGGCAAGGCCGGCCATCAGGGTGAAGCTCTCCAGATTGTAGTCCCAGAAGCCGCTCGGCCCGCCAAAGCCGCGCAGCTTGATCATCGAGAGGGCGAAGTCGAAGCCGAAGCGCTCCGCCTTCTCCACGATGGTGCGGTTGAGGTCGAAGCTGGGCTTGTACTGCGGCGAGGTGGTGGAGATCAGCCAGCCATTATTGCCGATGGGGATGAAGACGCCGAGCTGCATGGAGCGTGATCCTTCGGTGGCAAGGGAAGGACGGGCCAGAGCCGCGCGCCCGGCCCGGGTCAGCCGGTCAGGAGGTGATGAACTCGTTCCAGCGGCGGGTGAGATAGCGGTCCTCATCCATCACGGAATTCCACACGGCGATATTGCCCATGCGCTGCCAGAAGGCGCCGCCGTCGCGGATTTCGCCGGCCTTGATGGCGATGCGGCCGAAGGGATCGGGCAGGTCGGTCGCGGCAGGCTTGCCGTCGTACCAGTAGTCCCATTCGGCGGGCGTCAGGAACTTCTTCACGTTCTCCGGCTGCGCCGAGTAGTAGCCCTGGCGAGCGATGACGGCGCCCTGGAAGCCCGCGCCGTACCAATTGGCGTATTCGATGGCGCAGTCGCGCTTCAGCCCGGTGAGGTGCTTCATCATGCCGAAGGTGTAGCCCCAGCCGCGATAGCCTTCCTTCAGCGGCTGGAAGATGCAGGGAATGCCGCGGGCGCGCACGGCGGAAACGGCAGGCGACCACATGGACTGGATCACCACCTCGCCGGACGCCATCAGGTTCACCGACTGGTCGAAGGTGGTCCAGAAGGAGCGGAACTGGCCGCTGCGCTTGATCTCCATCATGGTGTTGATGGTCTTGTCGATCTCGGCGCGGGTCATGTTGCCCTTGTTGCCGTATTTCAGGTCGCCGCGGGATTCGAGCGCCATGGCGACGTCGATGACGCCGACCGTCGGCTGGTCCTGCAGCGCCGACTTGCCCTTGAACATCGGATCGACGAGATCCGCCCAGCTTGCGACCGGCCGGCCCACGAGATCGGGACGGATGCCGAGCGTGTCGGCATTGGTGACGGAGGGAATGCCGCTGAGCCATTCCGTCTCGCCATCGGCGAAGCTCTTCGCATCCTGGCCGGTCACGTAGAGAACGGTGTAAGGCGCGACGCCCTGGGTGGAGGCGACGCGGCCATCCGGGTAGCGGCCCTTGACGAAGAGCGGGATTGTCTGGTCGAGGTTGCGGATCTTGGCGCGCGGGATGGCCTGCAGCACGTTGCGGCCGACCAGGTACTTCATGAAGGTGATGCTGACATCGGCGACGTCGATGGCGCTCGACTGCGACAGGAAGCGGTTCAGCAGGTCGGCATTCTCCACCGCCTGCATGCGCACGGTGAAGCCGAGATCCTTCGAGGCCTGTTCCGCGATCTGGTTGATCGCCGTCACCGGCGGGCCGGAATGCTGCAGGACGACGTCGCGGATGTTCTGCGCCCAGAGCGTCGGCACGCCGAGCGCGGCATTGGCACCGAGCGCTGCCTTCAGCAGGCCACGGCGACGCAAACGGGAAGAAGGGCGAGCGGGTGGCGAGGTGGACATGCGGTCTCCCGGCTGCCTTCGCAGCAGCGATCCAGTGAGGGTCCAGGAACCTGGGTGACCGGCGTGGGTGGGCGGAGCCGCCGTCCGAATAGTCGCAGACGATCCGCTTTTCCGGCAATGTATTTCTTGCCTGGAGGAGAGCCATACCGGCCGTTACCGCCCGATCTCGCCTATTTTTTGCACATGAACCGGTGTGTTCGGCCAACTATGTCGGCAGTCATGCCGGCTGAGGTCTCTGCACCGCCGCCGCCCGAACCATCGGCGCACGAGGCGACTCTTCGTTGTTCAGGCCGGGATTGCGGAGCCGGAGATGAAACATTGCGGTTCGAGACGCCGCCGGGCCCGGTCCGCATGGGCCCAGGGTGTGCGCCACGGAATCCCGCCACGCTTGTCACTCCCACCCTCGGGCGCCGCGGCGCCAGCCTCGCGGCCGACCCATGACGAGCAACGGGGCGCAGCGCGGCACCCGGACGCCCGTCCCATCCGGAGGATGCAACGACCATGACCGGAAAGGCTGAGGACAACCGCACGGCCGCACCGCCCGCCATGCAGAAGCCGCCCATCGTCTCGCCGCAGGATTGGGAGGCGGCGCGGCAGCAATTGCTCATCAAGGAGAAGGCCCACACCCGGGCCCGCGATGCGCTGGCCGCCGAACGCCGGCGGATGCCGTGGATGGAAGTGACGCGGGCCTATGCCTTCGAGGGGTCGAGCGGCCGGGTCAGCCTGCTCGACCTGTTCGAAGGCAGGCGGCAGCTCGTCCTCTACCGCGCCTTCTTCGAGCCCGGCGTATTCGGCTGGCCCGATCATGCCTGCCGCGGCTGCTCCCTCGGCGCCGACCAGGTGAGTCACCTGGCGCATCTGAACGCCCGCGACACCACCCTTGCCTACGCCTCCCGCGCGCCGCAGGCGGATATCGCGCGGCTGAAGGCGCGGATGGGCTGGACGATGCCGTGGTACACCATCACCGACAGCTTCGACGCCGATTTCGGCGTCGATGAATGGCACGGCCACAACGTGTTCTTCCGCGATGGCGAGCGCCTGTTCCGCACCTACTTCATCAACAACCGCGGCGACGAGGCGATGGGCACGGTGTGGAGCTATCTGGACGTGACGCCACTCGGCCGCCAGGAGAGCTGGGAGGAGTCACCGCCGGGCTATCCCCAGACCCCGCCCTACAAATGGTGGAACTGGCACGACAATTACGCCGCCGAAGCCACGCCCAACCCAACATGGGTCGCGGTGTCAGAGGCCGGGGAAGCGGCCTTCCGCAAGCCCGATCCCGGTACGGCGTCCTGACGCGGCTGGCGCGCTACTCCGCCGCCAGCTTGTGGCCGTATTCCGCCGCCGCCTGCTCGGGGCCCAGATAGCCGCGGCGCAGGTCGCGGGCGATGGCGGCCGGGTCGCGCTCCGCCGGCGGGCCGTAGCCGCCGCCACCGGGGGTGCGCACCTGCACCCAGTCGCCCGGCTCCAGCGCATAGCCCTCCCCCTTCGAGACATGCGGCGGCAGGGAGCGCGCGCCGCCCTGCCCTACCTCGATGGCAAGCGTCTCTCCCGGCCCACCGCCGAGCAGGCCGGCGGGGCCGGTGACGCCGTGATCCATGACGAAGGAGGCCCGCGCCTCGCCGCGCAGCAACTTCACCCGGTAATTCAGCCCGAAGCCGCCGCGATGCCGCCCGGCGCCGGCCGAGCCCTCGCGCAGCGCGTATTCCTCGTAGAGCACGGGGAAATGCTGCTCCAGCACCTCGATCGGCTGGGTCTTGGCGATGGAGAGGGAGGAGCAGCCATTGGTCAGCCCGTCGCCCTCGCTGTAGCCGCCATAGCCGCCGCCGCTGAACATGTACATGATGTAGCGGCGATCCTCCTCCGGGTCGTAGCCGCCCAGGCTGAAATTGCCGGAAGTGCCGAAGGGCGAGGCGAACATCCGCTCCGGCATTGCCTGGCCCATGGCGGCGAAGACCGATTCCATCACCCGCTGGCAGACCTCTGCCGCGGCGCCGGCGCAGGGACGGGGATATTGCGCATCGAGGAAGGTGCCGTCCTGGCCGCCGACCTCGATCGGAGTGAAGCAGCCGGCATTGATCGGTACGTCGGGGAAGACATGCTTCATCGCCACATAGACCGCGGAGGTGGCGAGGTCGCGCGGCGTGTTCATCGGCCCCTTGCAGGGCGGGCTGGATTGCGAGAGGTCGAAGCCGATGCGGTCGCCCTTAACATTCATGCGCAGCCGGACGGCCAGTTTCTCGAACACCACGCCATCACTGTCGCAGAAGGCGGTGCCTTCATAGGTGCCGTCCGGAATGGTGGCGATATGCGCGCGCATCAGCCGCTCGGAGCGCGTCTTCAGCTCCTCGATCGCCGCCTCCACCACATCGGCGCCGTAGCGGTCCAGCAGCTCCGTCAGCCGCCGTGCGCCGACGCGCAGCGCGCCGAGCTGAGCGCGGAGATCACCCAGTCTTTCCTCCGGCACCCGGACATTGTTGAGCACCATCTGCTGGATGTCCTCGTCCAGCACGCCGCGGCGGTAGAGCTTGACCGGCGGGATGCGCAGTCCTTCCTGCTGGATTTCCGTCGCGGTGCTATTGAAGCCGCCCGGCACCATCCCGCCCGTGTCCGACCAATGGCCGGTGTTGGAGAGGTGGCACCACAGCTTCCCGCGATAGTGGAAGGGCGCCAGCATGCGCACATCCATTAGATGGGTGCCGCCCAGATAGGGGTCGTTTACCAGGATGACGTCGCCTTCCTCCAGATCCCGGCGCAGGCGGATGATGTGCTGGGTGGAGAATTGCATGACGCCGATGAAGCTCGGCAGGCCGGTTTCGCCCTGGGCGATCACCTCGCCCGTCTCGCGGTGGTAGATGCCGTTGGCGCGGTCCAGCCCCTCCGAGATCACCGGGGAGAAAGAGGTCTTCTGATGCACCATGTCCATCTCGGACGCGACCTGGCGCAGCCCGTTCTGGATGACGGCGAGTTGGACGGGATCGAGGCTCATGCGGCGGCTCCGACCGAGATGACGAGGTTGCCGGTGGAATCGACCCGGAGCGTCGCGCCGGGATCGACGACGGTGGTGGCGTCCATCTGCTCGATGATGGCGGGGCCGGGCAGGACATGGCCAGCGGGCAGGGTCTCCCGCCGGTAGATCGGCGTGGTCCAGGCCTTCGTCCCGAACACCACCTGCCGGCTGGTGCGCGGCACCGGCTCGCCCACCGCCTCCGGCGCGAAGAGCGCCATGCCGATCTTTCGCCGCGTGCCGAGCACCGTGGTGCGCAGATTGGCCAGCACCACCCGCATCCCCGCCAGCTCGATATCGAAGCGCTGGCGATAGCGGGCGGTGAATTGCGCCAGCACCTCCGCCGGCGCGAAGGGCAGGGTCACCGCCATGCGGAAGACATGGCTCTGGCCGCGGAACAGCAGATCCGCCTCATGCACGGTGACGATGCCCTCGATGGGCACGCCCTCCCCTTCGATCAGCGCCCTGCCCTGCGCGGCGTGCTCGGCGAGGATTGCCTCCATCGCCGCGCCCTCCACCTCCAGCAACGGCCGGCCGATGGTGCGGACGAAATCGTGCCGGAGGTCGGCCAGGATGCAGCCCAGCGCCGAGGTGGCGCCAGGGAAGCGCGGCACCAGCACCTGCGGCACGCCGAGCTCCTGCGCCAGCGCCGTCGCATGCAGCGGCCCGGCGCCGCCGAAGGCAAACAGCGCGTAGTCGCGCGGATCCTCGCCGCGCTCGATCGACACCAGCCGGATGGCGCTGGCCAGGTGGTTGGTGGCGACGGCGATGATGGCGGAGGCAGCGGCAATGGCATCCAGGCCGAGCGGCTTGCCGATCTTCTCCAGGATCGCCGCCTGCACCACCTCCACCGGCACCGGGCTTTCGACGCCGGGCATGGAGGCGGGATCGAGCCGGCCGAGCACCAGATTGGCATCGGTCACGGTCGGCTCCGTGCCGCCACGGCCATAGCAGATCGGCCCGGGGCGGGAGCCGGCGCTTTCCGGCCCCACCTGCAGCAGCCCCGCCTGGTTCACCCGGGCGATGGAGCCACCGCCGGCGCCGATGGTGTGGATGTCGATCATCGGCACCCGCACCGGCACGCCATAGGCGACATCCTTCTCCGCCGAGATGGCGGGCGCGCCGTCGCGGATCAGGGTGACGTCGAAGCTGGTGCCGCCCATGTCGCAGCCGATGATGTTGCGCATCCCGGCCTCGACACCGACCCGCGCGGCGGCCAGCGCCCCGGCCGCAGGTCCGGACATCACCGTCTGCGCCGCATGCTCCGCCGCGCCCTTCGCCGTCATGGTGCCGGCATTGCCCTGCATCACCAGCAGGGTGCGCGGGAAGCCGCCGCGTTCCAGCGCGCCGGCCAGGCGCGAGAGGTAGCGCGACATCAGCGGCTGGATATAGGCGTTCACCGCGGCGGTGGAGCCGCGCTCGAATTCCCGCACCTCCCGCAGCACGTCATGCCCGACGGTGACGTAAGGGTTGGGCCATAGCTCCCGCACGATCTCGGCGGCCCGCAGCTCATGCGCCGGATTGGCGTAGGAATGCAGGAAGTGGATGACCAGCGCCTCGGCGCCCGCCTCGCGCAGCGCCTGCACGGCGCGGCGCACCGCATCCTCGTCCAGCGGGGTCAGCACCTGGCCGGCGGCCCCCATGCGCTCCGGCACCTCGATCCGCATCTCGCGCGGCACCAGCGCCTCGAAGCTGCCGGTCATGCCATAGGCGTTCGGCCTTGTGCGGCGGCCGAGCTCCAGCATGTCCCGGAAGCCCTGGGTGGTGATCAGCCCGCAGGGCACGCCCTTCCGCTCCAGCACCGCATTGGTGCCGACCGTGGTGCCATGGACGAAGCCCGCCACCTCGACGAGCGGCACGCCGACGCTCTCCAGACCCGCGATCACGCCGCGGGACTGGTCCTCCGGTGTCGAAGGAACCTTGCCGATGCGCCAGAGCCCGCTCTCGGGCTCCACCGCCAGGATATCCGTGAAGGTGCCGCCGACATCGACACCGACCTGCCATTGCGCCATGATTCAGGCCGCCTTGAACCGGCTCCAGGCCTCGACCCAGTCCTGGTAGTTCTCCGGGAATTCGTCGAGGAAGAGGCCATTGCGCATCACCGCCTCATAGTCGTCATAGCCGACCGTTTTCGCCTCCTCCGGCGTCAGCAGGGACAGGCCGGCCTTGGATGGAGAGACATAGCCCACCTTGCGGCCCATATTCGCCGCCTGTTCGGCGCCGATCGACCAGTTCATGAAGGCATAGGCGGAGTCCGCGGCGCCGCGATCCGCCACCTCCTTCGGCATGATCCAGTCATGCGTCCAGACCATCGCCTTCTCCTTCGGGTTGGCGATGGCGAAATCGCCGCCCATACCGCCATTGTTCAGCGACCAGGCCATGGAGATCCAGCCATCGCCGACCGCCACCACCTCCTCGCTCTTCAGCAGGGAGACCGCCTCGGCGAAGCCGCCCCAGAGCTTGCGGAAGATCGGCTTCTTGCTGATCAGGAAGGCGGTGACCTCCCGCAGCTCCCGCCCCGAGAGCCGCCAGGGATTGGCGTGGCCGAGGAACGCCGCCGCCTGGGCGATGGAGTAGCCCGGATCGTCGCGGATCGCGATCTGGCCCTTGTATTTCTCTTCGAACAGGATGCCGTAGCTGTCCACATGGCCGAGCTTCTTGCGGTTGTAGACCAGCGAATCGTAGCCGAACATGAAGGGCACGGAATAGCGGCGCCCGCCCCTTGTGGAGTAGGGCGTCCCGGCGAAGGCCGGGGCGAGAAGCTGCATGTTGGGGATCTTGGCCAGGTCCAGCGGCGCCAGCAGCCCGCGCTGCAGCACGACGGGGATGAATTGGCAGCTCAGGTTGAAGACGTCGAAGCTGCGGCCTGCGCCGGCAGCGAGCTTGGTGATGGTATCGGTGTTCGAGACCCAGCAGGTGACATTGGCCTCGATGCCGGTCGCCGCCTTGAACAGGCCGATATCCGCCGCGGTGCCCATGGTGTGGCAGAAGACCATGCCGTTCAGCGGGCGCCGTGTGGGCTGCGCCTGCGCAGTGGCGGCGCCGGCAAGCCCGGGCAGCAGGAAGCCCATCTTCAGCGCGTCGCGGCGCCCGAACCCCATCGTCATTCCACCAACTCCCCCTTGCGTGTGAGGCCGTTCTCAGCGCCGGCGGCGTCAAAGACCAAGGTCGCCTCGGCATCCCAGAGGCAGAGGATGGCGCTGCCGGGCAGCAGCGCGCCGGCGACATCGGCCGGGCCACACAGGCAGCGGATCGCCTCGCCGGTTTCGGTGCGGGCCTCCACCACCGTGCTCGGCCCCTGGAAGGTGATGCGGGTGATGGTGGCGGCCAGCGCATTCTCCCGCGCGCCGGACGTCGCGCCGACGGCGGCGATGCGCAGCCGCTCCGGCCGCACGCCGACGCGCAGGGCCCCGGCGGGCGGCGCGATGCCCTCCGGCAGATGCAGGGCGTTGCCATCCGCAAGCCGCGCCACGCCGCCTTCGGCCTGGCCGCGCAGCCAGTTCATCTCGCCGACGAAATCCGCGACGAAGGGCGTGGCCGGCCGGTCGTAGATCTCCCGCGCCGTGCCCACCTGCTCCAGCCCGCCATCGCGCATGACGGTGATGCGGTCGGCCAGCACCACCGCCTCCTCCTGGTCATGCGTCACGAAGAGGAAGGTGGTCCCCACCTCCTCATGGATGCGCTTCAGCTCGCCCTGCATGCGGCGGCGGATTTTTAGGTCGAGGGCGGAAAGCGGCTCGTCCAGCAGCAGCACGGCGGGGCGGTTGACCAAAGCGCGGGCGAGCGCGATGCGCTGCTGCTCGCCGCCGGAGAGCGTCTCCGGCTGGCGCGGGCCGAAGCTCGCCAGGCCGACCAGCGCCAGCGCCTCGCCCACCCGCTGCGTCACCTCCGCGGGTTTCACCTTCTTGCGGCGCAGCCCGTAGGCGACGTTGTCGAACACCGACATATGCGGGAACAGCGCGTAATTCTGGAAGACGGTGTTGATGTTGCGGCGATAGGGCGGCACCGCGGTCACATCCTCGCCCTGCAGCCGCACCGTACCGCTATCCGGCTGCTCGAAGCCGGCTGCGATCTTCAGCAGGGTGGATTTGCCGGAGCCGCTCGGGCCCAGCACGGCGATGAACTCGCCCGGCTGCACCTCCAGCGAGACCCGCCGCAGCACCTGCTTGCCGCGGAACCCCTTGTCGATGCCAATCAGCTCCAGATCGGGTCGGCGCAACAGCTTCATCCCTGCGCTCCTGCCAGCGCGGCCCGGCCTCGCCGCCTTCCGCTCAGCGCCAACAACCCCAGCGCGACGATGCCGAGGGAGAAGAGCACGGAAAGCGTCGCGATCGCGCTCGCCGCCGGCGAGGGATCGGTGAGGATGATGGACCAGAAATAGATCGGCAGGGTGTTCTCCGCGCCGATCAGGAAGAGGGTGCGGGTGAATTCGTCGAAGCTCAAGGTGAAGCAGAACAGCGCGCTGGCCAGCAGCCCCGGCAGGATGCGCGGCAGCAGGATGGTGGCGAAGACCGTCCAGGGTCCCGCGCCGAGATCGGCGGCGGCGGCCTCGATATTCGGGTCGAAGCGGTGGACCCGCGGGAAGATGTTCAGGAAGGCGAAGGGCACGGTGTAGACGAGATGCCCGAGCAGCGCCGTGCCCCAGAGCCCGGGCAGCAGCCCCAGCAAATTCCACAGCGTGATCTGCCCGACGGCGAGCACGATGCCCGGCATCAGCAGCGGCAGGATCAGCGCGTTCAGCATCAGCGCCTTGCCGCGGAAGGCGCGGCGGAAGGCCAGCGCCACGCCGAGGCCTAGGCTGGAGGACACCAGGCTGACCACCACCGCGAGCTGGACGCTGGAGAGGAAGGCGTTGCGGGCCAGCGCATTCTCCAGGCTCTCGCGATACCAGCGGGTGGTGAAGCCGCCCCAGGGCAGCCCGATGCCAATGGAATTGTTGAAGGAGAGCACCACCATGGTGATGACCGGCAGATAGAGGAAAACGTACACGGCGATGGCGAAGAGCCCGAAGGCCGTCGCCGCCCCGCTGCGGGAGAGCGGGCCCTTCATGATTGCAGGAACACCTTGGCCAGCGGCACGCGCCTGGCGACCAGCGCAATGACCGCCAGGGCCGCCAGCGCCAGCACGAGGGAAAGGGTGGCGCCCCAGGACCAGTTGAAGCTGGCGCCGAATTGGTCGGCGATGAGGTTGCCGTACATGATGCCGCTGGGCCCGCCGACCAGCCGCGGCGTGACATAGGCGCCGATCGCCAGGACGAAGACGGTCATCGCCGCCCCGGCCAGGCCCGGCGCCGAAAGCGGCAGCACCACCTGGCGGAAACTCGCCCAGGGCGAGGCTCCGAGATCGGCCGAGGCGCGCAGCAGATTGTCGTCGATGCGGTCGAGCGAGAGGTAGATCGGCACGATGCCGAAGGGCAAATAGACATAGACCATGACGAGCTGGACGGAGAATTCGTTGAACAGCAGCATATCCAGCGGCCGGTCGATGACGCCGGTCGCCAGCAGCACGCTGTTCACCACGCCGGTGCGGCCGAGCAGCGGCATCCAGGCATAGGTGCGGATAACGTAATTCACCCAGTAGGGCGCGAAGATCAGCAGCAGCAGCGCGGTGCGCCAGCGGGTGACCATCTTTGCCAGCCAGTAGGCGACGGGGTAGCTGATCAGCAGCACCAGCACCGTCACGGTCAGCGAGATGCGCAGCGATTTCAGCAGCAGCAGCCCGTAGAGCGGGTCACTGACCAGTTTTTCGTAGTTGCCGAGGGAGGGGGTGGTCTCCAACCCGAAGATGGTGGCGCGGAAGAAGGACATGCCGAACATGACGGCAAGTGGCGCCGCCATGAACAGCGCCAGCAGCAGCGCGGTCGGGGCGAGCTGCAGGCCGAGAAAGGCCTGCGGGCGCGGCCGCGCCGCCGCCAGCTTCGGCCCCTCCGCGGAAAGGCTGCCCAGGTTCGCCATACGCTCTGCCCGCCACTGCCTGTGGCTGGCTTTTAAGCAAAGCCTGTGCCAAAAACCCTTAGCCCTTTGCGACGGGCGGCGCGGCGCCGCCGCTCCCCAGGCCGGCTACCGCCCGCGCCGCGGCCAGCATCTCCTTCACGAAGCCCGGCAGCAGCTTGGCTTGCTGATCCGGCGTCAGCCCCTCCTTCTGGTACTCCACCTCCAGGCCGCGCTCCCTGGAGTAGGTGACGTGGATCCGGCCGGAGACCAGCAGCCAGGCCGCGGCCACCGCGAGCGGGAGCCCGAGGGCCAGGGTCAGGGACGCGCTCTGGTCGGTAAGCGCCAGCTTCTCTTCGATCAGTGGCCGCAGCTCAGGCTGCTCTGCCAGCAGCTTCAGCAAGGCCTTCGCCGCCTCGCCGCCCGGGTCGGCCGCCGGCCCCGCCTCCGCGCCCGGCGGCAGGGCGGTGACCGACTGCCTCTGCCAGCCGGCGGGCAATTGCAGCGCCTGCGCAAACGCCTGCAGATCATCGTCCGCCTCAGCCGCGGCCGCTTCGGACAGCGCCCCCAGGGCGGTGTTCCGCACCACCTCCAGGATGCGCACGGCGTTCTTCGGATGCAGCGCGGCGATCCTCGCCGCAAGCTCGCTGTCGGACATCGGCTTCCTCCTCCGGTCAGTCCCACCAGCCCCACAGGGCAAGGCCGGCCCAATGATAGGGATGCGTCCAGGCGCCATCCGGCGCGTCGCGCACGCCGCGCATGGCGGCGGCATAGGCGGCCGCGCGCGGCCGCCCCTCGCCCAGCCAGCCGCGATAGAACGCTTCGGTAAGGGCGGCCGAGGATGGCAGGTTCAGGTCCCACAGCCCCGCCAGCACGCTCTGCGCTCCGGCCTGCCATAGCCCGAAGGCCATGCCCAGCGCCTCGCGCCCGGCGATCTCCGCCACCGCGCCGGAGACGCAGGCGCGCAGCGTCACATGGCTGCCCGCCAGCGCCAGCCGCCCCGCCCGGGCGCCCGTCAGACGGCATTCGGCGAGCCGCGCCTCGCCGGCCGGCAAGCTCCCATCGGGCTCAGGCAGGGCGAGGCCGGACTCCTCCAGCGGCGCATGCGGCCGGAACTCGCCATGGGCCGCGAAATGCAGCACGCCGCCGCGCAGGTCGAGCCGCTCCAGCGCCCGGAGCGAGGCGGCGGGGCCGCGATGGACGACGGTGGGAACCAGCGCGGCGAGCAGCGCGGCCTCGCGCTCGAACCCCTCGGCCGCGACGGCGCCCTCATGGCCATGCGGCGCCTGCACCACATCGGCGCCGCCGCCGCGCGCATCCTCCAGGCAGGACTGGTCATAGGCGGCGAGCAGGGCGCGTGCGCTCGGCACCAGCACGGGGACCAGGCTGTCGATCAGCGGCGCGCCGGCGAGGGGCAGGGCGGCCCAGGGCAGGCCGAAGCCGGCGCCGTCCGGGGCGATGCAGAGCACATCGCCGCGCCGAAGCACGCCCTGCCCGAGCAGCGCCTCCAGCGGCGCCAGCAGCGGCGCGATCCGCTCCAGCAGCGGATCGAAGGGCCAGCGGGCGGCCTCCTCCGGCACCGAGAGGATGCCCGGGCGCGGGCGCGGAAAGGCGGCCTGGTCGCCCCGGATCAGCAGCTCCAACTCCTGCGCAGCGTCCAGCAGCGCGGCCCGCCCCGGCGCCGCGCGCCAGCTATGCAGGCCACCCTCGGCGTCGGCCAGGACGGCATAGCTGCAATCATCATCCGTCAGGAAGGTCAGGTAATGCGCCCGCTGCGAGGAGGCGGCGAGCGCCGCGCGCAGTTCGCCCAGCAGCGCGGCGGCGCGGCAGGCCACTCGTGGGCGCGGCGCTGAGGGGTCCAGCAGGCGCGGCGCCTGGGCGGCGGAGATGAGATCGGCGAGAACGCGGGACTTCGCCTCCTCCAGCGCCTCGAACATTTCCTGCGGTCGCCGCAGGTCCTGCAGGAGGGCAACGCTGACGGGGTAGAGATGAGTGAGCGCGATGCCGGCCGCGGCGCGCAGATGCGGGTCGCTGATCCTGAGTCGCTGCGCCTCGACGCCGTCGCGGATGGCGCGCAGCCCGGCCGCCGCCTCCTCCCGCGCGCCGAGGCGGCGCAGGAACACCACCTCCAGCCAGCGCGCCGTGCGCTCGTCATCCGTGAAGCCGCGGGCAGCGCAGAACGCCACCAGCGATTGCAGCGGCGGCAGCACCGCGCGCAGCGTCTCCAGCTCATGGCAGGCCGCGAAGCGGGAGACGACGGCGAACAGGCCCATGACGGCGCCGAGCGGGTTGCGCGCCCCCGGCAGCGAAGCGGCCCGGGACAGCGCCTCGGCGATGGCCGCCGCCGCTGCCTCGCCCTCCGGCGGAGGCTCGGGCGGCCCGGCCACGGGGCCGTGCGGGTGATCATCGGGGCGGCGCACGAAACGCTCGCGCAGCCCTTCGAGGCGGTGGCGCGTGGCGCCGTCGCCCGGCAGCAGGGGCGCGGCGGACAGCCGGCGCACCAGGCGATCAGCGCGCTCATACTGGCCGTCGAGGCGCAGCAGCTCGGCGCGGCCCACGGCCAGGGTCACGACGGTGGCGTCGAGGCCGAGACGGCGCAGCCCCGCCTCGATCCGCGGCCAGGCGGCAAGCTGGTCGGCCGGCCAGCCCACATCGGTGGCGATGGAGGCGAACAGGCCGGCGACATTGTCGATCTGCAGCGCGGCCCCTGACGCGAGAGGCGGCACGGCGCGGTCCAGCAGAACATGCAGCAACGCCCGGGAAAGGGCGACGGCGCTGCGGAGGTCGCCGCGGGCGCGCAGCCAATTGGCCAGGATCTGCAGGCCGAGAAGACGCATTTCGGCGTCCCGGCCCTTCAGGAACTGGCTGCCATTGAGAAGGTCCTGCGGATTCGTTGCGCCATCCGGCAAGCGCGCGGCGATCCCGGCCGCGTCGCCGTGCAGGGCCGCGGCAACCAACGCCTTCCCCCAGGCCATATCTGACGTTTCACGCATCGGCGCCCAGTCCCGTCCGGCCGACCAGCCCGGGCCAGCTTAGCCACAAAGTGCTGCCGCTTGTCTTGTGCCTGAAGGCACAATTCGCCGCGGCGCAATGCCCGGGCGACGGCGCCGGTATGGGATCTGAGGTGGCCCCGCCACCAACCTGCACCACCTCGGCGCGGCGGGAGGCGGCGAGGGCGTCCGCTCAAGCCATGCGCCTAGCCGATAGCATAACCCCCATCCGCCACCAGCGTCTGGCCGGTGACATAGCTGGCAGCATCCGAGCAGAGAAAGAGGATCGCCTTCGCCACCTCCTCCGCCGTGCCCCAGCGGCCGAGCGGCACGCGGGAGAGGCCGCGGTCGCCGGTATAGCCTGGCGCCGCCGTCTCCTGTGTCATGCGAGTGATCGACCGTCCCGGGGCGAGGCTGACCACGCGCACCCCGCGCGGCCCCCATTCCACCGCAAGGCTCCGGGTGAGCTGCGCGATGGCCGCCTTCGCCGCCGCATAGACCGCCCGCCCCTCGCCGCCGCAGAAGGCGGTCTGCGAGCTGATGCTGAGCACGACGCCGCTGCCGCGCGCCACCATGCCGGCGCCGATCAGCCGCGTCAGCAGGATGGGGCCGACCAGATCGGTGTCGATCAACCGGCGGACCTCCAGGGGCGAGGTCTCCAGCAGCGGCTTCGCCACCAGGATGCCGGCATTGTTCACCAGCACGTCGATCTCGCCGGCCTGCGCTGCCAGCAGCTCCACCGAAGCGGGATCGGCCTGGTCGAAGGGGATCGCCGCGGCGCCGAGATCCGCGGCGAGGGGCGCCAGCGTATCGGCCTCGATATCCGCCAGCACCAGCGTCGCGCCATGCGCCCGCATCAGCCGCGCGGTGGCGGCGCCGAAGCCGTTCGCGGCGCCGGTGATCAGCACGCGCTTGCCGGTGTAGTTGAGATCCGCGTGCAGCGTCATGGAGTCCTCCGATCGCGGGCGGCGAGCCATGCCGCGGTGCGCGCCGCGCCTTCGGCGAGGCCGATGCGCGGGGCGAAGCCCAGATCGCGCAGTGCCGCCGTGATGTCGAGCGGGCCGAGGGCGAAGCGATTGGCATACGGCGCTGTCAGATCGACCTCCAGCCGCACGCCGGGCACGCCGGCGCCGACGCGTGCCGCGACCTCGGCCGCGGTCAGCGCCTCGCCGGGGCCGAGATTGTAGGTGCGTTGCGGCAGGTTCGGCGCGTCCAGCGCCGTGACCACCGCCACCGCCACATCGTCGACATAGATATGCTGCCGGTCCCGCGCCGTGGCATCCGGCACCAGGGTCGGCCGCCCGGCCCGCGCATTCTCCACCAGGGTGCGGATGAAGCAGGAAGTGGTGCGGCCGGGCCCGTAGCAGGAGGCGACGCGGAAGGCGACGCCACTGACGCCATGCGCCACCGCATAGGCGCGCAGCACCGCCTCTCCGGCGACCTTGCTGGCGCCATAGGCCTCATCGGCGCCGAGCGGCGCGTCTTCCGCGACCGGCGCCTCGCCGCCGCGCTGCTCATAGGCGAGGATGGAGGAGAACCAGACCACCCGGGCGAGGCCGTGGATGCGCGCCACCTCCAGCATGTCCACCAGCCCGCCGAGATTGACGGCCAGCACCTTGGCCGGCTCCTCCGGCGCGACCATGGGGCCGGAGATGCTGCCGGCATGGATGATGCGGGTGACGCGATGCTGGCGCACCAGCTCATGCAGCCGGTGCACCTCGCCGATCTCGTGTCGGTGCACCTGGCAGGGCGCGTCGGGCACCGGCACGCGGTCCAGCGCCACCACCTCGCGGCCGGCGGCGACGAGCTGCCGCGCCACCGCATGGCCGATCAGCCCGCCGATGCCGGTCAGCAATACGGCGCCCATGTCCTGGCGCGGCCGATTCGGACCTCCGGGGCCCCTCCGGTCATCGGACGCGCTCATGCCGGCAACGCCTGCACGGCGCGCAGCGCCACCGCGCCGCCCGGCTTCGCCTTCAGGATGCCGAGCCCGATCGGGTCGAGCGGCAGACGGCCCTGCGGCACCGTGGGGTCGATCCTGATCCAGCCGCGCAGCGCGGCGGCCTCTCCGGTATCCATCTCCACTAGCAGATCCTCCGTCAGGCCGCGCGCTGCGGCATCCGCCGGATGGAGGCGGCAGAGCCGCCGGCGGCTGACGCTGCCGGCCTCGAACACCGAATCCTGCGTGGCCGCCGCAGCGGCCAGCGGCTGCCGTGCCGCGTACAGCGCGGTGCGCCGCGCCTCGGTGGCGGGCAGATCGGCGCTGCCTTCCGCCGTCAGCACCACGCCGTAGAACGCAGCCGCCGCCTCGGGCGAGATCAGGCCGAGCCGCACATCCTCCGCCACTGCCGCCGGGGGGCGCTGTAGCGGATCGCCGTAGCCGCCGCCCCCGGCCGAGCGCAGCACCACCGCATCGCCCCGCCGCAGCAGATGCCCGCCGACCTTGCCCGGCGTGTCGAAGGCTTCGACCCCGCCATCCGCCTTCTCCACCCAGGACGCGACCGGCAGGCCGCTGCGGCCGCCCAGCACGCCGAAGGCCGGCACCACCGCGCCATCCGAGAGCAGCGAGTAGCGCCCTTCCGCCGCCAGCAGCCTTATGCGCCGCTGCATGGCGAGGCCGCCGCGCGTGGTGCCGGCGCCGCCGCTATCGGTGCGCAGCCGGCTTTCCTCCACCAGCAGCGGGAAGCGCGTCTCCAGCACTTCGGAAGGTTGCACGGTGACGAGATCGCCCCAGTCGAAGGGCGCCATGGCGCTCGGCCCATCACCTTCGCGGAAGGCGCCATTGCCGCCGCCGGACCATTCGTAATGCACCCATTCGCGGCGGCTCGCCGGGTCCCAGCCGCCGATCAGGTTGTGGAAGGAGGTGCGGCAGAGATCGCCGGCCACGCGCTCCGGCGTCACCTGGCTCAGCGCGCCGACCATGGTGGCGATGACGCGCTTGCGCACCTCGCCATGGGAACCGGCGGGCGCGGGGCGCTCCACATTCAGCACCGTGCCGGCGGGGGCGATCACCTCGATGCTGCGGAAGCTGCCCTGGTTCAGCGGCAGGGCAGGGTCCAGCACCGACTTCACCGCAATGAAGACCGAGCCCGCCGTCACCGCCAAAGTGGAGTTCACCGGCACCGGCACCTGCGGCGCCGCGCCGGTGAAATCGGCGATCATGCGGTCGCCGGCGATGGTCAGCGCCAGCGGCACCAGCAGCGGCTCGAACCGCCCATCCGGGAAGGTCTCGAGGTAATCCTCGTAATGATAGGTGCCGTCCGGCAGGCTGGCGATGGTGGCACGCATCCGCGCCTCGGAGCGGTCGAGGTCGAGGCGGACCGCCTCCTCCACCAGCGCGATGCCGTAGCGCGCCAGCATCTCCTGGATGCGCGCCTCAGCCACGCGGCAGGCGGCGAGCATGGCGTCGAAATCGCCCTGCCGCTCCTCCGGCACGCGCATATTGGCCAGCAGCAGCTCCAGCACCGGCGCGTTGAGCCGCCCCGCCTCCATCACCTTCATCGGCGGGATGCGGATGCCTTCCTGGTAGATCTCCGTCGCCTTGCCGGACATGCTGCCGGGCACCATGCCGCCGACATCCGGCCAATGCGCCCGCACTGCGGGGAAGAAGGCGAGCCGGCCTTCGCGGAAGGCCGGGACGATGATGGTGACGTCGTTGAGATGCGTGCCGCCCGCATAGGGGTCGTTCATCAGCAGCACGTCGCCCGGCGCCAGCGTCTCGCCAAGCTTCGCCATGGCGGCGCGGACCGACCAGGGCATCGGCACGACATGCGAGCCGATGTCGTTCGATTGCGCCACCACCTGGCTGCCCGGCGCGAAGAGGCCGCAGGAGAAATCCTTCGCCTCATAGATCGCCACGGATTTGGCGGTGCGCATCACCGTCGCCCGCATCTCCCGCACGATGGAGATCAGGCCCTGGGTGAGCACTTCGAGGGTGATGGGATCGACCGCCATGGCTCAGCCCCTCTCCAGCACCAGCACATCCTGCGGCAGCAGCCGCAGCGTCCAGCCCGGCGGCACCACGGTGCAGGAGCCGGCCTCCTCGACTAGGGCCGGGCCGGGGATGGGCTGGTCCAGCGGCAGCTTCTCCCGCATCAGCACGGGTGTTTCCAGCGTCGCGCCGTCCAGGCCGACCAGCCGCGTGCCGTTGTGCGCGGCCGCCAACGAACGGCCTGCCGGCGCCAGCAGCGGCAGCGCCGGCGTCTCGGTGCGGCCGAAGGCGGCGATGCGGTAGCTGACGATCTCCGGCATGCCGGCCGGCGCGGCGCCGTAGCGCGCGGCATAGACCTGGTGAAAGGCGGCCTCGATTTCGTCCAGCGAGGACGGCGCCAGTGCCACCGGCACCGCCAGCTCGAAGGCCTGGCCGGTAAAGCGCATGTCGAGCACCGCCTCATACTCCCGCTGCGCCTCCGGGACGCCGGATGCCGCCAGCTCCGCCGCGGCCTCTGCGACCAGCGCCGCCAGCACCTCCCGCACCTCCGCTACCTGCAGCGTGCCCAGCGTGCCGAGCCGCGTGCGCACCAGATCGCGACGAATATCGGCGACCAGCAGGCCGAGCGCGGAGAAATTGCCCGGCATCGGCGGCACCAGCACTATGCGCATGCCGAGCTCCTCGGCGATCGCCGCCGCATGCAGCGGCCCCGCGCCGCCATAGGCGAGCAGCGCGAAATCGCGCGGATCAAGGCCGCGCATGACTGAGACCTCCTTGATCGCGCCGGTCATGCCGATGACTGCCATGCGGAGGATGCCCTCCGCCATCGCCTGGGTGCCAAGGTCGATGCGGGCGCCGAGCCGGGCCACCGCCGCCTCCGCCGCTGCGCGGTCCAGCCGGATCTCGCCGCCCAGCGCCTGCTCACCACCGAGCCGGCCGAGGGCGAGGTTGGCATCGGTCACGGTCGGCTCAACCCCGCAGCGCCCATAGCAGGCCGGCCCCGGCATGGCGCCGGCGGAACGCGGGCCGACGGTCAGCGTGCCCGCCGCATCCACCGCCGCGATGCTGCCGCCGCCGGCCCCGATGGTGTTAATGTCGATCTGCCGGATCTTCACCGGATAGGGGCCGATCCGACCATCCTGCGTCATGCCGAAACCACCGTCGCGGATGACGGCGACATCGGTGGAGGTGCCGCCCATGTCGCAGGTGATGAGGCTGGGATAGCCGATCGCCGTCCCGACAAAGCGCGCGGCGATGACGCCAGCGGCCGGGCCGGAGAGCATGGAGAGCACCGGCAGCGCCTCGATCCGCGCCGCAGGCAGGGTGCCGCCGCCTGAGGTCATGATGGAGAGCTCCGCGGTGGCGCCCAATTCCGCCAGCCGGCGGCGCAGCCCGCCGAGGTAATGGCGCATGCGCGGCGCGACGGCGGCGTTCAACGCGGTAGTGCTGAAGCGCTCATGCTCGCGGTATTCCGGCAGCACCTCGGCGGAGCTCGCCACCACCGCCTCCGGCAGCGCTGCGCGCAGGATGGCGGCGGCGCGCTGTTCATGGGCCGGGTTGGCGTAGCTGTGCAGGAAGCAGAGGGCGATGGCATTGGCGCCCTCGGCGCGCAGCCGTTCCGCCAGCGCCGCGAGCTGCGCCTCGTCCAGCGGCCGCAGCACCTCGCCGGAGGCGAGCATGCGCTCCCGCACCTCGAACAGCCGGTCGCGCGGCACCACGGGCGGCGGCGGCGGCGCCTTGATGTCGTACATCACGGTGCGGTTGCCGCGGCCGACCACCAGCACATCGCCATGCCCGGCCGTCACCAGCGCAGCGATGCGGGCGCCGGTGCCCTCCAGCGCCGTGTTGGTCGCAACCGTGGTGCCATGGGCCAGGCGGGTCAGCCGCGCGGGGTCAAGGCCAAGGCGGCGAATGCCGGTCAGCATGCCCTCGGACTGGTCGGCCGGCGTCGAGGGCACCTTCAGCGCCTGCAGCCTGCCGGCTTCCGCGTCGTACAGCACGAGGTCGGTGAAGGTGCCGCCCACATCGATGCCAAGCCAGAGCATGCTCACGCCCCCCGGAACACCGCCGGGCGCTTCTCCACGAAAGCCTGGCTCGCCTCCCGGTAATCCGCGCTGCCGCTGGCGCGGTCCATGGCGGCATGGATCTCCGCCATGCGGGAGTCGGTCTCGCCGCGCGCCAGGGCTTCCAGCACCAGCTTCGACCCGGCGACGGAGAGCGGCGCATTGGCGGCGATCTCGGCGGCCAGCGCCTCCGCCGCGGGCAGCGCCTCGCCTTCCGCCAGCACGTCCAGCAGGCCGAGCCGCCGCGCCTCCGCCGCCTCCACCAGCCGCGCCGAATACAGGATCAGCTTGGCGGCGGAGAGCCCGACCGCGCGCAGCAGCAGCCCGGTATCCAGCGTGCCATAGACCACGCCGCGCTTCGCCGCGGGAATGCCCATGCGCGTCGTCGCATCGCCGACGCGCAGGTCGCAGGCCAGCGCCAACCCGCAGCCCCCGCCCACGCCGAAGCCGGCGACGGCAGCGATGGTCGGCTTCGGGCAATCGCGGATCGCCGCGGTGGCGGCATCGCCCGTTTCCTCATAGGCGGCGATGTCCTCCGGCGTGCTGCGCACCGTGCCGAATTCGGAAATGTCGGCGCCGGCGCTGAAATGCCCACCCGCGCCGGTCAGGATCACCACCCGCACCGCCGGATCCTCGCCCAGCGCGTGGTACAACCGGCCCAGCTCCCGCCACATCGCCAGGGAAACGGCGTTGCGCTTCTGCGGCCGTGCCAGGGTGACGGTGACGATGCCCGCCGCGGTGCGATGCAGCGTGATGTCTTCCACGATTCTCTCCCTTGCCGCTCCCGCTGCCGCCAGCCCCGTGCGGTTCGCATTTTCCGAGTCGCCCGGCGTCTCGCCGGCCCTGGAAATGCACTAGCCCAGATAGCTCCGCAGCACCTCTTCATCGTCCAGCAGGCCGCTGGCGGGGCCGGAATGCACGATGCGGCCAGCTTGCAGCACATGCGCGCTGTCCGCCACCGCCGCGGCGACGCCGACATTCTGCTCGACCAGCAGGATGGTCAGCCCTTCCTCGCGCAGCGCGCGGATCGCCGCCACCATGTCGCCCACCACATTCGGCGCCAGGCCGACCGAAGGCTCATCCATCAGCAGCAGGCGCGGCCCGCTCATCAGCGCCCGGGCGACGGCCAGCATCTGCTGCTCGCCGCCGGAGAGCGTGCCGGCACGGCGCCGCGCCTTCTCCCGCAGCCGCGGGAACAGCGCCAGCGCGCGTTCCGTGTCGCGCCGCACGCCCTCCCGGTCGCGCCGCGTATAGGCGCCGAGCTCCAGATTCTCCGCCACCGACATACTCGCGAAAACCTCCCGCCCCTGCGGCACCTGGGCGAGGCCAAGGCGGAGGATCCGGTCCGGCCGCCACCCCGCGCAATCCTGTCCGCCGAAGCGGATGGCGCCGCCGCGCGGCCGCACCATGCCGGTCAGCGCGTTCAGCACCGTGGTCTTGCCCGAGCCATTGCCGCCGAGCAGCGCCACCACACGCCCTCTCGGCACGTGGAAGCTCACATCCTCCAGGATGCGCGTCGGGCCGTAGCTGACGGCAAGATGCTCGACCTCAAGCATGCACCGCCGTCCCGAGATAGGCGGTGATCACCGCCGGGTCCTGCCGCACCGCGTCCGGCGTGCCCTCCGCGATGACGGTGCCGGAGCTGAGCACGGTGATGCTGTCCGAGACCTCCATCACCAGCCGGATCACATGCTCGATGAGCAGCAGGGTCACGCCGCGCTCGTCGCGGATGCGGCGCAGCAGCCGGTCGATATCCGCCAGCCGGTTGAGGCTGAGGCCGACCGCCGGCTCGTCCAGCAGCACCACCGCGGGGTCCGAGACCAGGGCGCGGGCGATCTCCACCAGCCGCTGCTGGCCGAAGGAGAGCGCGCCGGCGGGGCGCTCGGCGAAGCCTGCCATGCCGACGAATTCCAGCACGCGGCGAGCGCGGGCGGCCGCCTCCCGCTCCTCCTCCCGCAGCCGGCGGCTGCCGAAGGCGCAGTCCAGCAGCCCGGCGCGCGTCGCGGTGTGCAGGCCGGTGACAACATTCTCCAGCACGGTCAGCCCGGGGAACAAAGCGGAAGTCTGGAAGGTGCGCCGCAACCCGCGGGCGGCGATGGCGGAGGGGGAGAGGCCGGTCACGTCCTTGCCGTCCAGCCTCACCCGCCCGGTGGTCGGCGGGACGATGCCGCAGATGGCGTTCAGCAGCGTGGTCTTGCCGGCGCCGTTGGGGCCGATGATGCCACGGATCTCGCCCGGCGCCACGGTCAGGCTGACCCCGCTCAGCGCGGCGACGCCGCCGAAGGCGAGGCCCACCTTCTCCACCGCCAGGCGCGGCGTCACGGCGCGGCGTCCCGGGCCGGGCGGCGCAGATAGCTTTCCCGCCAGCGCGGCAGGCGGTTCAGCGCGCCGGCCAAGCCGCGCGGCGCGAACACCACGGCGGCGATCAGCAGGCTGCCGAAGGCGATCTCCTGCGCCCCCTTGAAGGCGCGCAGCCCTTCCAGCAGGAACAGCACCGCCCCGGCGCCGATGACCGAGCCGGCGATGCTGCCGAGGCCGCCGACCACGATCATCGCCTTCATCAGCGCCATGTGGAACAGGTCGAAGCTCTCCGGCGCCATGTAGCCGAGCATCAGCGCCTGCAGCCCGCCCGCCACGCCGGCATAGAAGGCGGACAGGCCGAAGGCCATCGCCTTGGTCCGCAACAGGTTGATGCCGAGCGCCTCCGCCGCCACCTCCCCGTCGCGCACCGCGATCATGGCGCGGCCGAGGCGCGAGCGCACCAGCGAGGCAGCGGCCAGCGCCAGCAGCACGGCCAGCGCCAGGGAAAGATAGTAAGTGCCGAGTCCCGCGCCGATCAGCGGGTAGGACGGCGCAGGCACGCGGAAGCCGCCGGCGCCGAAGGTCACCGCCTCCCAGTTCATGAAGACCCAGAGGGTGAATTGCGCGAAGGCCAGCGTGGCGAGCGAAAGGTAGAGGCCGGACAGCCGCAGCGCCGGGTAGGAAATGGCCAGGCCCACCGCCGTCGCCAGCAGCGCGCCGCAGGGCAGCGCCAGGAAGAAGGGCAGGCCGAGATGCACCTTCAGCAGCGCCGTGCCATAGGCGCCGATGCCGGACAGCGCGGCATGGGAGAAGGCGAGCTGCCCGCAATAGCCGACCAGCAGGTTCAGCCCCACCGCGAGGATGACGAAGATCGCAAGCTGGTTGCCGACGAACAGCAGATAGGGGTTGGCGACCAAAGGCAGCACAGCGAGGGCCAGCGCACCAGCGAGGCCGAGGAGAACGGGCTGACGCATCAGGCGCGCCGCGGCGGCGGGCCGCCCATCAACCCGCGCGGCCGCAGCACCAGGGTCAGCATGATGGCGATGAAGGCGGAGACCTCGAGGAAGGAGGAATGGATGTAGCCGGCCGCCAGCGCCTCCACGATGCCGATCGCGAGCCCACCCACCAGCGCGCCGGGCAGGCTGGTGAGGCCGCCCAGCACCGCGGCGGCGAAGCCCTTGATGAACAGGGTGAAGCCGATATCGGGGTAGAGCAGGGTGAGCGGCGCCATCAGCGTGGCGCCCGCGCCGGCGACCGCGGCGCCGACGGCGAAGGCCAGCATGTGGATATGCTCGACGCGGATGCCGACCAGCCGCGCCGCCTTCGGGTTGTCCGCCGTGGCCTGCATGGCGCGGCCGATGGTGGTCAGCCGGAAGAACAGGGCGAAAAGGCCCATCACCACCAGCGCCCCGGCGGTGACGACGAGCTGCTGCGGCAGCAGGATCAGGTCGCCGATCATGATCGGGTCCGGCGAGACCAGTGGCGGAAAGGAAAGATAGTCGCTGATGCCGCCCCAGGTCAGCCGCGCCACGCCCTTCAGCACGAAGGAGAGGCCGAGCGTCGCCAGCACCACATTGATAAGGTTGCTCCGCAGCACGGCGCGGAAGCCGATGCGCTCGGCCAGCGCGCCCAGCAGGAAGCTGCCGATGACGGCGCCGAGCATCGCCACCAGATAGGGCAGGCCGAGCATCACATGCAGGGTGTAGGCCAGGAAGCCGGCGATCATGAGCTGGTCGCCATGGGCGAAATTGATCGTGCCGGTCGCCTTGTAGACCAGCACGATCCCGAGGGCGACGAGGGCGTAGATGGAGCCGGTCGTCAGCCCGCTCAGCACCAGGTAGGAGAGCAAGGCGGCTTATTGCACCGTGGTGGTGCCGATGACGCGGATCGGCCCGCCCGGCGGCTTCTGGATCCAGACCACGGTCTTGTTGCAGCGCCCATCCTCCGGCGTGCAGGTGATGCCGGACCCGAAGGCATCGGTCGGGAAGTCGCTTATGGTGTTCAGCGCCGCGATCAGCCCCTCCCGCGTCGGCTGCGGGCCGGCGCGGCGCAGCGCCTCCACCAGGGTCTGCGCATTGCCGATGCCGAACAGGTTGAAGACGGAAAGCCGGTCCGCCGGGTATTTCGCCTGGATCGCGTCGCGCCAGGCGGCGACCTCCGGCGAATCCGGCGTGTAGCGGACCATGGAGATGGTGACGAAGCGGGCAGTGGCGCCGGGCACGCCCACCTGCTCCTCGAAGGCCGCCGGGTCGGCGATGCCGGACTGGCCGATGGCCAGCGGCCGGAAGCCGAATTTCGCCGCGTCGCGCAGGAAGACTGCGCCGGGCTTCGGGTAGAGCAGCAGGATGACCGCATCGGCATTCGCCTGGCGCACCCGCAGCACCTGCGGCGTCGCGTCATTGGCGTCCGGCGGCACTTCCTCATCCGCCACCAGGGTAATGCCGCGGCGGCGGATCTCGGCCATCAGCGGCTCGTAGCGGGAGCGGCCCCAGGCATCGCGCATGGAGACCACGGCGATGCGCCGCGCGCCCTGGTCCAGCGCATAAGCGATCTGGGCCTGGCTCTCGATGCCGGAGGTCAGCGCCGTGGAGAAGATGTTACGGGCCCGCGGCAGGGTGATGCCGTCATGCACCGAGGCGAAATTCACGAAGGGCACGCCGGATTGCTCGATCTCGCCCCGTGCGGCGAGGGTGGCGTTGCTGCAGCCGCCGCCGACGAGAGCAAAACTCTGCTCCTGAAAGACCAGCTTGCGGACGGCGGCGATGGCGCCGCTCGGCTCGCAGCGGTCATCCTCGCGCACCAAAGTGAGGCGGCGGCCATGCACGCCGCCGGCGGCATTTACCTTGTCGAACACCGCCTCCACGCCGTTCATCACCAGCCGGCCGTAGAGATAGCCCGGCCCGGTCAGCGCGCCGAAGGAGCCGATGCGGATGGCCTCGGCGCTGACGCCCGGCACCTCCTGCGCCACGGCCAGGTGGGGCGCCAGCAGCAGGAAGGCCAGCAGCAGCATCGGCAGGCGCTTCAAGGCGATCCGCATGATTCCTCTCCGATGAACAGCATGGGCGGCGATGGCGCGGCCGGGCACCGAGGCGGGAGCCCGCCGCCTGGGCGCGACAGGATCGAACCGGAGAAGCAGCCAGGCGGCAAGGTGGCGCGCCTGCTCGTTTAGCCTTAATTTCCAGCAGCGATGCACAGGACGCGCAAGAACTATACATTCGCGAGGAGAATTGCGCAGGAAGTCGCCATGAAGGCGCGCCTCGGAACAGCAAGTGATTCAACCTGCCCGGGGCGACATGGCCGAGCCGCGCCGGCAGGAAAAGCGGTCCGGCCCACACGCAACTCGCCACGCCGGCGGGTGACGCCGGGGCAGCAACAGCCGGGCCATCGAGATCGCCAGTGGATTCGTCCGCACCACCGGCTCGGGCCGCAGGACCAGACGGACGCACCGCTGCTGACCACCGGAAGCCGGCCGGGCTGCTCGCCGGCGGCGCCAGGCGTTCTTCCCCGATCGCAAGGCGGCCGCCTTGTCGGAGATTAAGCGGCGGCCGCTATGCGGTGGCGCGCATCGCGGCGGCGAAGCCACTTCCGCTCCGGCCCGGGCCCATTCTATGCATGGGGAAACGGAGAGGACGTCCATGCACATTGTTGTCTGTGCCCGTCGCGGGCTCCTGGCCAGCACCCTGGCCCTGCCCCTGCTGCACCCCGGCGGGGCCCGGGCCGCGCGCTGGCCCGACCGGCCGGTGCGGCTGGTGATTCCCTTCGGCGCCGGTGGCTCGGTCGATGTCGTCGGGCGCATGCTGGCAGAGAAGATGACGCCGCAGCTCGGCCAACAATTGGTGGTGGACAACCGCCCTGGCGGCGGCACCGCGATCGGCGCGCAATTCGTCGCCCGCAGCGCGCCGGATGGCTACACGCTGTTCTACGGCACGCCGGCGACGCAGATCATCAACCCCTCGCTGATGCCGAACCTGCCCTACGATCCGGACAAGGATCTGGTGGCGACCGGCAGCATCATGCGCGCGCCGAATTTGCTGCTGGTGCATCCCTCGCTGGGCGTGCGCGACATTGCCGGGCTGATCGCGCTGGCGAAGCGCCGGCCGGGGGAGCTGACCTTCGCCAGCAGCAATACCGGCAGCAGCAACCATCTCTCGGGCGAGCTGTTCAACAGCATGGCCGGGGTGCAGATGCAGCATGTGCCGTTCCGCGGCTTCGGCGCCTATTCCGCCGAGTTGCTGGCCGGCCGGGTGCATATGTGCTTCGGCACCATCTCCGACATGCTCGGGCTCAGCGCCAATAGCTCACTGGTGCGGGTGGCGGTGACCAGCGCGCAGCGCAGCCCGCTGCTGCCGGAGGTGCCGACGGTGGCGGAGACGGTGCCGGGCTTCGAGGCTACCGCCTATAACTACATCGCCGTCCCCGCCGGCACGCCGCGCGACATCATCATGGCCGTGAACGCCGCCTTCAACCGCGCGCTCACCGAGCCCGACATCGTGACCCGCATGGTGGCCACCGGGCTGGAGCCGATCGGCCATCACAGCCCGGAACAGGCCGCCGACACGATCCTGGCCGAGCGCCGCCGCTGGCAGCAGGTGATCCAGGCGGCCGGGATCAAGCTGGAGGGCTGAAGGGGGGATGCGTTCGCTTCGCGCGCGCCCCCAGCTATTTGCGGTTGCAGCAGCCGCAAACGATCAGGCGCTGAGGGCCAGCCGCAGCGCCGCCGCCAGCCGGTCGAGCGCGGGGTCGGCGGCGCGCAGCAGCTTACCCATCGGCAGGAAGCCATGCAGTTGGCCCGGCGCGCGCCACAGCGTCACCGGCACGCCGGCTTCCTCGGCCAGGCGCCGACCATAGGCCTCGCCCTCGTCGCGCAGCGGGTCGTGGCTGGCGGTCAGCACGAAGGCGGGCGGCAGCCCGGCGAGGCTGGCGGCGCGCAGCGGCGCGACGCGCCAATCCGTGCTTTCCGTTGGCCCCAGGTAGAGACCGGCGAACCAGCGCATGGCGGCGGTGGTCAGCGAATGCCCCTCCCCGAAGCGGCGGTGGGAGGGTGTGTCCATCGCCAGATCCGTCACCGGGTAGAGCAGCATCTGGTAGGCGATGGCCGGGCCGCCATGGTCGCGCGCGTGCAGGCACACCGCAGCCATGAGGTTGCCGCCGGCGCTGTCGCCGCCCACGGCGAGGCGAGCTGGGTCGACGCCCAGCGCTTCGGCCTCCGCCGCGACCCAGCGCGTGGCCGCCAACGCGTCGTCGAAGGCGGCGGGGAAGCGGTGCTCCGGCGCCAGGCGGTAATCCACCGCCACTACCACGCAGCCGCTGCCCTCGGCCAGGTGCCGGCAAAGGCCGTCATGCGATTCGAGATTGCCGAACACCCAGCCGCCGCCATGCGCATAGACCAGCACCGGCGCATCCCTCGCCGGGGCCGCTGCCGGGCGATAGAGCCGCAGCGGGATGGGGCCGTGCGGGCCCGGACAGGTCAGGTCCCGCACCTCTGCCACCGCAACCGGTGGCGGGGCGGAAAGGGCGCGCGTCGCCATATAGGCTTCGCGCGCCTGCTCGGGCGTCAACTCGTTCCAGGCCGGGCGGTTGGCGGCGCGGGCAGCGGCCAGCAATGCCTCGGCATCGGGGTCCAGCTTCATCGGCGGGCTCATCCCTGCTTTGCGTGCGGGTCGAAACGTGGCACGGAAATCGCGCCGCCGCGATCATTGAAGGTGCTGGCCTGGGCGACGCCGACCTTGGCGCCCTGGCGGCCGAAGGCCTCCACCACCGGTACGGCCTCCTCGGCCAGCGGCGCCATGCGCTGCTTGCGCGCCAGGGCGGCGGCGATGAAGGGCGCCAGCTCCGCCTGCTTCCGCTTCTGCCGCTCCTCCTCCCGCGCCTGGAATTCCGGCAGCAGGGTGCGGGCGAAGAGCTCCAGGCTGTCGCAGATATGGTCGTGCCGGTTCTTGCCGGATTGCTGCACGAAAATGATCTGGTCCACCCCGATCCGCTCATAGCGCAGCAGGTGTTCCCGCACCTGGTCCGGCGTGCCGATGCCGCCGCGGCCGGCATTGTCCGGCAGCGTGTCCTTCACCTGCAGGAATTTCTCCCACACGTTGTCGCGGCCCGGCCGGTGCGCACCGAACAGCCCGTAATAGCCCAGCGAGTAGCCGAAGAAGCGGAAGCCATCCAGCCCACGGCGGATCGCCTCCTGCTCCTCCTCATGCAGGGACATGCCGGAGACCAGCGCGACGTTGGGATTGACGGTATGGCCAAGCGGGACGCAGTCCTCGGAGCGGATGATGTCGTAATATTCCTCCACCCATTTCGCCGCCTGCTCCGGCTCGACGAAGGCGAAGGTCAGGGCGCCCATGCCGTGGCGGGCGGCGCGGTGGATGCTTTCGCGGCGGGAGCAGGCCATCCACATCGGCGGGTGCGGCCGCTGCGCCGGCTTGGGCAGGATGCTGCGCGGCGGCATGCTGAAATAGCTGCCCGCGAAGCCCGGATAGGGGTTCATCGCCAGCATATTGGCCGCCTGTTCGGTGCTCTCGCGCCACATGGCGGTCTTGTTGTCCGGCTGCATGTTGAAGCCGCCCATTTCCATCGCCGTGGCGCTTTCGCCGGTGCCCCAATCCACGCGACCATTGCTGACGAGATCGAGCGTGGCGATGCGCTCCGCCGCGCGGGCGGGGTGGTTGTAGGGGCTCGGCATCAGCATCACGCCATGGCCCAGGCGGATGCGCTTCGTCCGCTGCGAGCAGGCGGCCAGGAACACCTCCGGTGCCGAGGAATGCGAATACTCCTCGAGGAAATGGTGCTCCACCTCCCAGATATAGTGCAGCCCCAGCCGATCGGCCAGCTCCACCTGGTCCAGCGCCTGCTGGTACAGGGCCAGCTCGGAATCCGGGCCCCAGGGGCGCGGCATCTGGTGTTCGTAGAACAGGCCGAATTGCATGGGCTTCCTCCGCGTGCTTGCGGCCAGGGTGCGCGGCGGCGCCCGGCCAAGGCAACCGCCGCGCGGCGAGGAGCATCTTTCCGCCAGCCGCAAAGCTGGCGCTGGACTCGCCCCCCGCCGGCGCTACCATTCGCGGCCAAGAGCAAGATCGAGGCTGGGATGGAAACGCTGGAGACCATGCGTCTCTTCGTCCGCATTGCGCAGTCGGAGAGCCTGTCCGCGGCAGGCCGCGCCTTCGGCCTGTCGCCGGCCTCGGTCTCGCGCCGGGTGAATGCGCTGGAGAGCGAGTTCGGCGTGCGGCTCATCAACCGCACCAGCCGGCGCCACGCCCTGACGGAAGCGGGGCAGCTCTATTTGGAAAAGGCTACGCGCATCCTGGCGGATATCGACGCCTTGGCCGGCCAGCTCAGCCAGCACCAGGCAAGGCCGCGCGGCTTGCTGCATGTGCATGCGCGGGTGGCGGTGGGGCATCATTTCCTGGCGCCGCTGCTGCCGGAATTCCTCGCCCGCTATCCGGAGGTGACGCTGAAGCTGTGGCTGACCGAGGAGCCGCGCGACCTGGTGGAGAACGGCATCGACGTCGCCATCCGCCTGGGCAATGCCGGCGAGCCGCTGCTGGCCTTGCGAAAATTGGCCGATGCCTCGGAGCGCATCCTTTTCGCCAGCCCGGACTACCTGGCCCGCCATGGGCCGATCCGCGCACCCGAGGATCTGCTGCGGCACAACTGCCTGACCTGGCCGCTGGACGGGCGGCATGAGGACGGCCATGCGGTGTGGCAATTCCGCGGCCCGGGCGGCCGGCGGGAGCTGCGCGTCGCCGGCAACCTGCAAGTGAACAATGGCGAGATGCTGCGCGAGGCAGCGCTGGCCGGGCTCGGCATCGCGCTGCTGCCGGTGTGGTGCGTGGCCGGCGAGATCGCCGCCGGGCGGCTGGAACGCGTGCTGCCTTCCTGGCAGGCGACGCCGACCACCTTCGACCATGGCATCTACGCCGTGTACCAGCGGCACCGCCATATGCCGCCGAAGATCCGCGCCTTTGTGGAATTTCTGGCCCAGGCGCTGCGCAACCCGGCGGGACGGAGTGGCGCCTTTCCGCTGGCGGCCGAATAGCTCGACCTTTTCGCCTGCCGCAAAGCTCCTGATCATGGGACAACATTTCCAAGCCGGGCGCGATGCCGCATGCTGCGGCATTGCCGAGGCGCGGGCAACGCGCCGGCCAGGAGGGGAAGGAAACGAGAGGCCATGAGCGAGCTCTCGCCGCGTCAGCGCGCGCTGAAAGAGGAGTTCACCCGGGCACGCGGCTATTGGAGCCCGACCTGGGACCAGGTGCTGGCGCTCGATCCGGAGTTCTTCGAAGCCTATATGAACTTCTCCTCGGTCCCCTGGCGCCATGGCGTGCTGGAGCCGAAGGTGCGCGAGTTCATCTACGTCGCGATCGACGCCTCCACCACGCATCTCCATGCCTCAGGCACCCGCGTGCATATGCGGAACGCGCTGCGCTACGGCGCGACGCGGCAGGAGATCATGGAGGTGCTGCAGCTCATCTCCGTGCTCGGCATCCACAGCGTGACGCATGGCGTGCCGATCCTGGTGGAGGAGCTGACGGAAGCCGGCCGCGGCGAGGAGCTGCCGAAGCCCGGCCAGGGCGGCGAGCGCGAGGCCCGGCTGAAGGCCGAATTCACCGCGGCCCGCGGCTATTGGAGCGAGCTATGGGACAATGTCCTCGCCCTCTCGCCGGATTTCTTTGAGGCCTATCTGCGCTTCTCCTCGGTACCGTGGCAGCACGGCATGCTGGAACCGAAGGTGAAGGAGTTCATCTACATCGCGATCGATGCCGCGACGACGCATCTCTATGCACCCGGCACCCGCATCCATATCCGCAACGCCCTCAACCATGGCGCGACGCAGCAGGAGATCATGGAGGTGCTGGAGCTGGTCAGCGTGCTCGGCATCCACAGCACCACGCATGGCGTGCCGATCCTGCTGGAAGAGCTGAAGGCGGCCGGCAAGGGCTGAAACGGGAGGGGACCACGATGAAGATCAGCCGCAGGGATCTGGCGCTCGGCGCCGCGATGCTGGCCATGCCCGGGGTGCTGCGGGCGCAATCCGCCCCGATCAAGCTCGGCTTCACCGCCGCCCTCACCGGGCCGTTCAACGAATTCGGCGAGGGCATCAACCGCGGCGCCCAGATCGCGGTGGAGGAGTGCAATAAGGCCGGCGGCATCAATGGCCGCATGGTGGAGCTGGCCGAGGTGCTGGACGATCAGCTCGTCCCGGACCGCGCGGTGCAGAATCTCCGCCGCATCCTGGACAACCGGGAAATCGTTGGCCTGATGTGCCCCTCCGGCTCCGGCCCCACCCTGGCGATCGCCGACATGATCCAGGCCGATGGCAGGCCGATCATCAACCCGCAGGCGCAGACGCCCTCCATCGTCTATCCCAACGGTCTGGATAAGCCGCCGCGGCCCAACCTCTTCTCCATCTCCATCGGCAATGTGGTGGAATCCGAGAAGCTGGCGGCGGCGCTCTCGGAGTTCAGCCGCATCGGCGTGCTGCATGAGAGCACCGGCTATGGCGTCACCGGCGCCGACCTGGTGCGGAAGGAGATCCAGCGCCGCAACGCCCGCGCCCGGGTGACGGTGGAGAGCTACAACCAGCGCGCCCAGGACATGACGGCGCAGCTCGTCCGGGTGCAGCGGGCGAATGCCGAGGCGATGCTGGTCATCGGCCTCGGCGCCGATTTCGCCGTCATCCGGCGCAATATGAGCCGGCTGAACATGAACCCCGCGCTCTACGGCTCCACCGGCGCGGTGACGGTGCCCTATATCGAGGGCGCCGGCGACCTGGCGGCCGGCACCCGCGCCGTCAACCACGCCGCCTTCGGCCGCCGGCCGATGCATGCGACGGCGCAGAAATTCGCCGATCTCTACCGCGCGAAATTCGGCACGGATCGCTGGTACGGCACCGATGCCGCCAACCCGCTCATCTCCCTCGCCGGTACCGTGGCCAGCGGCTATGACTGCATCAACCTGCTGCTGGATTCCATCCGTCGTGCCGGCTCCACCAGCGCCGCCGACATGGTCAAGGCGCTAGACCAGACCACGGATTACGAAGGCGCTACCATCCGCCGCATCAGCTTCACCCCACAGAACCATGTGGCGCTGAAGCTGGAGGATCTCGGCATGTACGAAATGCTGAAGCGCGATGGCCGCGTGGTGCTGGAGCTGCGTGACCAATAGATGGACGACTTCTTCTTCTCACTGCTGCTCGCCGGGGTCAGCGTGGGTGCGGTCTATGCGCTCATCGCGCTCGGCCTGAACCTGACCTTCTGGACGACCAAGACGCTGAATTTCGGCCAGGGCTCGCTGATGATGCTCTGCGCCATGCTCACCGTCTGGCTGTCCAGCCAGGGCATCGCCGTGGCGCTGGCGGTGCTGGGCAGCCTGGTGGTGGTCGCCGCGCTCGGCATGTTCATCGAGCGCTGGACGGTGCGGCCGGCGCTGAAGGCCAGCAGCGGCAGCATGGGCTGGGTCGTCTCGACGCTGGGCTTCGGCATCTTCCTGCAAGGCATGGCGGCGAAGTATTTCGGCTCCCAGGCCATGGCCTTCCCCGACGTGATCTTCTCCGCGCAGGATTACGTCACCCTCTTCGGCCAGTTCGTCTCCCTGCAGTATCTGGTGGTGCTGGCAGTGGCGGTGGCGCTGATCCTGGCGCTGGAGCTGTTCGTGCGGAAGACGGTGTGGGGCCAGGCGGTGCAGGCCGTCTCGCTGGACCCGGAGCTGGCGCTGGTGCAGGGCATTCCGGTGCGGCGCCTGGTGCTCGGCTCCTTCATGCTCTCCTCCGTGCTGGCCGGCGTGGCGGGGGTGCTGATCGCGCAGATCGGCGGCACGGTGGACCCGGCCTTCGGCTTCGATCTGGTACTGCTGGGCTTCGTCGCCGCTGTGCTGGGCGGTATGGGCAGTTCCTTCGGCGCGCTGGCCGGCGGGCTGGTGGTGGGCATCCTCAGCAAGCTGGTCGGCGGCTATGTCTCCACCGCGGCGGAGCACGGCATCGCCTTCGCGCTGCTGATGCTGGCGCTGGCGGTGCGCCCGCAGGGTCTGTTCGGCCGACCGGAGGTCAGCAAGGCATGAACGCTGTGCGCGCGCGGCTCAGCGCCCTGGCGGCCGATTGGCGGCTGGGGCTGCTGCTGGTGGCGGCGCTGCTGCTGGGGGCGCCGCTGCTCTCGCCCGGCACGGTGCAGATCGTCAGCTTCGTCCTCATCGCCGCCATCTTCGCCCAGAGCATCAACCTGCTCACCGGCCTGGCCGGGCAGATCTCGCTTGGCCATGCCGGCTTCTTCGGCATCGGCGCGTACTGCACCGGTATCCTGGTGAAGACGCATGGGCTGGACGTGGCGCTCGGCGTGCCGGCCGCGGTGCTGCTGGCGGGGCTGACCGGCTGGCTGCTTTCCTTCCCCGCCAACCGGGTGCGCGACGTCTACCTCGCGATGATGACGCTGGGCTTCGGCATGGTGTTCTTCGAGGTCGTGCGGGAATGGAACGACGTCACCGGCGGCACGATGGGCCTGCCCGGCGTGCCCTCCGCGGCACTGCGCACGCTGACCATCCTGGGCATGCAGGTGGACGGGCTGGGCTATTTCCGCCTGGTGCTGCTGGTCACCGCTGGCGTCATCCTGCTGATGCGCAACCTAACGCAGTCGCGCATCGGCCGCGCCTTCTACGCCATCCATGTCAGCGAGGTCGCGGCGGGCAGCATCGGCATCCCGGCCGGCCGCACCAAGCAGCTCGCCTATGCGCTCTCCGGCGCACTGGCCGGGCTGGCCGGGGCGCTTTATGCGCATCTCGTCGGCTATCTGGGGCCGGAGAGTTTCGCCCTGCCGCGCTCCATCGAGGTGCTGGTCATCGCCATCGTCGGCGGGCTGGGCTCCATCGCTGGGCAGGTTTTGAGCGCGGCGCTGTTCACCTTCCTGCCGGAGCGGCTGCAGGTCTTCGCCGAGTGGCAGTTCATCGCCTATGGGCTGATCCTCACCTTCTCCCTACTGGTGCTGCCCCGGGGCATTGGCGGCCTGCTCTTCCTGCCGCCGCGCTTCATCCGGCCGCGCGCCCTGGCGCGGGCGGCTACGCAGCGCGCCGAGGCCACGACGCTGCGCCCGAGCGGCGACGCCGCCGCGCTGGAGGCCGAGGGCATCACCATGCGCTTCGGCGGGCTGGTGGCGGTGGATGATGTCTCGCTGCGGCTGGAGCCGGGGCGGATCACCGCGCTGGTCGGCCCGAACGGCTCGGGCAAGAGCACCTTCGTCAACGTCGTCACCGGCATCTACCGGCCCAGCGCCGGGCGGGTGCGCTTCGCCGGGCAGGACATCACCGGCCTGCCCGACCATCGGGTGGCTGCGGCCGGCGTGGTCCGCACCTTCCAGGACCCGCGGCTGGTGCCGCATTTCACCGTGCGGGAGAATCTGCTGCTGGGCGCGCACCGCCAACTCCGCCATACCGGCCTCTCCGCCGCGCTGGCGCTGCCCGGCGCCACGCGCGACGAGGCCGCGCAGCTCGCCCTGGTGGAAGCGGTGCTGGCGCTGGCCGACCTCACTGATGTCGCCGACCGGCCCATCGACACCCTGCCCTACGGCACCCGCCGCATGGCCGAGGTCGGGCGCGCCCTGCTGGCGCGGCCCCGCGTCATCCTGCTGGACGAGCCCGCCGCCGGTCTCTCGGAGGCGGAGATGGAACGGCTCTCCCAACTCATCCGGGACATGAAGGCCATGGGTCTCGCGATCCTGCTGATCGACCACCACATGGATTTCCTGGCGGAGCTGGTGGATGACGTGGTGGTGCTGGACAGCGGCCGCATGATCTATCGTGGCGACATCGCCGGCATGCGCGGCGATGCCCAGGTGATCGCCGCCTATCTGGGCGACGAGGCGGCCCATGCTTGAGCTGCGCGGCGTGACGGTGCGCTACGGCGCGGTGCAGGCGCTGGAGGATCTCTCCCTGCGGGCGGAGGCCGGCGGCATCACCGCCATCCTCGGCGCCAATGGCGCGGGCAAATCCTCGCTGATGCGCGCGGTCTCGGGCATCGCCCCGGTGGTGGCGGGGAGCGTGCGGCTGGATGGGCAGGACATCACCAGCCTGCCAGCGCCGGCGCGGGCGAAGCTCGGCATCGCCCATGCCATGGAAGGGCGGCGGCTGTTCCGCCAACTGACCGTGGAGGACAATCTCAAGCTGGCCTGGAGCTTCGGCGCGCGCCGGGTGGCGCTGTCCGCCTCGTTGGCCGAAGTGTATGACCGCTTCCCGATCCTGAAGGAGAAGGCGCGCATCCCGGCCGGACTGCTCTCTGGCGGGCAGCAGCAGATGGTGATCCTGAGCTGCACCACCATCCGCAGCCCGCGCTGCCTTCTGCTGGATGAGCCCTCGCTGGGCCTGGCGCCCATCATCGTGCAGCAGATCTACGGCTTCATCACCGACTATGCCGCGCGCAGCGGCATCACCGTCGTCATCGCCGAGCAGATGGCGATGCTGGCGCTGAAAGTCTCGCGCCACTGCCTGGTACTGCGGCGCGGCCGCGTGGTGCTGCAAGGCCCCAGCGACGAATTGCGCCAGGGCAGCGACGGCAAGGCCCTGGCCGCCAGCTACCTGTAGGAGACACCGATCATGCTTCGCCGCGCCCTGCTGGCCAGCGCCCTCGCCGTCCCCGCGATCGCCCGGGCGCAGGGCTTCACCGAGGGTCGTCCGGTCTCGATCGTGCTGCCCTACTCGCCGAGCGCCGGGCAGGAGGTGACCAGCCGCATCCTCACCGACGGCCTCGCCGAAAGCTTCGGCGGCGGCAGCTATGTGAACGACCACCGCCCCGGCGCCGGCACCACCGTCGCGGCGCGCTACGTGGCCCGCGCAAGGCCGGACGGCACCACCCTGCTGCTGGCCACCAACGTCACCTTCACCATGGCGCAATTCGCCTATCGCAATCCAGGCTTCGACCCGGATGCGGATTTCCACCACATCTCGCTGCTCAGCGAGGCGCTCTACTTCGTCGCCGCCAACCCGAAATGGCAAAGCGTCGAGCAGCTCGTGGCGGAGGCGAAGCGGCGGCCAGGGGAGCTGGTCTATACGAGCTGGGGCGTCGGCTCGGTCGCGCATCTGCTCGGCGTCGATTTCTGCCGGCGCAACAACATCGACATGCTGCATGTGCCGTTCAACGGCACGCCGCCCGCCCTCATCGAGATCATCGCCGGCCGGGCGGATGTGATCTTCACCACCATGGCGGCCGCCCTGCCGCATGTGCAGGGCGGCCGGCTGCGCGCCATCGCCACGCCCTCGCCGCAGCGCATCCCGTCCTACCCGGAGCTGCCGACGATGCAGGAGCTGGGCTATGAGGGCTTCGTGATGCTGCCCTGGTACAGCCTCTCCGCGCCGCCCGGCGTGGCGCCGGCGCTGCTGGCACAGCTCGAGGACTCCGCGAGGCGCGCCTTCGCCACGCCGGCGGCAGCAGCGAAGCTGGCGGAGAACGGGCTGGTGCCGGCGGCGCGCGGCCGCGCCGACATGCTGGCCCGCATCGCGGAGGATCGGCAGCGCAACCAGGAGCTGATGCGCATCGCCGGCATCCAGCCCGAATAAAGGCTATTCGGCGGGCTGCTCCATCAGCGCCAACCCCTCCATGGCCAGGCCATAGCCCAGCAGATCCTGCATGCGCTTGCGCAGATGCTCGGTGAACATCAGCCTTGTGTAGCGCAACAGCAGGGTCGGCTTCGTCGCCAGCAGCCGCGCATGCTCCCAGGCGCGGGCCAGCACCTGGTCCTGCGGCAGCACCTCGTTCACCAGGCCCAGCGCCTTCGCCTCCTCGGCGCTCAGCGTCTGGCCGGTCAGCAGGAAATAGCGGCCGCGATTCATCCCCATCAGCAGTGGCATGACGATGTGCATGCCGTCGCCCGGCAGCATGCCGGACATGAAATGCGCCGAATCCTGGAACTGCGCCATGTCCGAAGCCAGCACGATGTCGGAGAGCAGGGGGATCTCGCAATGCCGCCAGGCCGGGCCGTTGATGGCGGCGATCACCGGGCATTCGATGTTGAGCAGGTTCATCAGCAGCGCCCGCCCCTCCCAATGCACCCGGTCATAGGCGTTGGCGGTGATGCCCTGGGCGAGCGACCGCGTGCCGGCGGTGGCGCGAACACCGGAGAATTCCTCGCCCGTACCGGTCAGGATGACGACGCGGTTCTCGCGGTCGCGCCCCACCTCGGCGAAGGCGTCGGGCAACTCGCCATGCGGCACCAGGCCCCAGCGTAGCGGCCCGTCCTCCGTGTGCAGCCGCATCTCCAGGATGCCGTCCTCCCGCCGCATCTTCAGGCAGGAGAATTTGTCGCGGTAGCTTTCGAAGCGGCTCATGCCGCCAGCTCCAGGATCTCCCGCACCTGCGTCGGCCCCTCGATACGGCGCGGGTTGCGCGGCACCCAGGGCGTACCCATCGCGGACTCGGCGATGCGGGCGAAGGCATCGCGCCCGATGCCGACGGCGCCGAGGCTGCGCGGCATGCCGAGCCCCTCGATCAGCCGGTGCAGCAGCTCCGCCGCTTTGCCGCCCGGCTGTCCCATGGCGGCGGCGACCATCGCCTGACGCTCGGCATTCGCCGGCAGGTTCCAGCGCATCACCGCCGGCAGCATGATGCAGGAGGTGTGGCCGTGCGGAATGCCGAAGGCGGCGCCCAGCACATAGCCGATGCCATGGCTGGCACCCATCGGCACGCCAGTGGCCAGCGGCGCCATGGAGAGCCAGGAGCCGAGCTGGCAATCCAGCCGCGCCTCGATATCGGTCGGGTCGGCCTTCACCCGCGGCAGGCCGGAGGCCAGCAGGGCAAGCCCGCGCAGCGCCTGGGCGTCGGCGAAAGGATGCGCCTCGGGCGAGCAGATGCCCTCGACGCAATGATCCACCGCACGGATGCCGGTGGAGAGGAACAGCCATTCCGGCGTCGCCAGCGTCATCGCCGGGTCCAACACCACCGCGGCGGGGATGGTGCCGGGGTGGTGGAACACCTCCTTCACCTTGCTGCGTTCGTCGGTGACGCCGGCGAAGGCGCTGAACTCCCCGGCAGACAGCGTGGTGGGCACCGTCACCTGCCGCAGGCTCGGCGCCCGCAACGGCGCGCCGCCGGGCCGCAGCCGGTCCATCGCCTCGATACTGTCCACACCATTCGCCAGGCAAAGCTGCACCGCTTTGGCCGCATCGGTGATGGACCCGCCGCCGACCGTGACGATCAGATCGGCCCCCGCCTCGCGCGCCATGCGCGCCGCGTCCAGCACCGCGGCGCGCGGCGAATGCGCCGGCATGCCCTGGTATTGCGCGGCAAAGCGCGACCCCAGCGCGTTGCGGATGCCAGCGACGCTGGTGGTCTCGCGGTCCAGCGTCGCGCTGGCCATCACCAGCACGCGCTTCGCGCCCAGGCGTTCAGCCAGCTCGGCCACCGCCGCCGCGGCGGGGCGGCCGAACACCACCTCCTCCATGCGGCTGAACACCACGCGCCCGTTGCGGCTCATCGGCGTCTCCTCCTCGTTTTGAGGAAGGATAGCACGGCACCGGGCGCAGGCCAGCGCCGGATCAGAGCGGGCCGAGCTTCCCGAGCTCCATAGCCTTGATCTGCAAGGCCAGATACTTCGAGTTGATCCGGCACTGCGCCAGCCCGCCGGCGATGAACCACAGCCCCTGCTGCGGCGTGCGCTTGTACATGTTGTTCAGCTCGCCATTCGGGGCGATGCCCCAGACCGGCCCGATGCGCTCCAGCATCTCCTCGCCCAGCGCGCGGCGGACGAGTTCCTGCTGCGGGAAGTAGCCCGTTGCCAGCACGATGAGGTCGGCCGGAACATTCGTCCCGTCCTTCAGCAGCGCGCCCCCGGCGGTGAAGCATTCGATGGTGTCGAATTGCAGCAGGCCCAGCTCGCCCTTGATCATCAGGGCGGAGCTGCCGGCATCGAGGTTGTAGCCACCGCCACGCCGGTAATACTTCATCTGGTGGCCGGTCTCGTCCTCGCCGATATCGTGCTTGAAGCCGATGCCCTTGAGGCCCTCGATCATCTCCTTGTCGAATTCGACCATGCGCTTCACCACGGCCTGATAGGCCTTGCGGGTCAGCGGCGGCGTGGCGGAGGAGACGATCAGGTCGCAATCCTCGAGCAGCCCGCCTTCATCCCAGATCGCCTCGTTGAGTCGGGCGCTCGGGTTGATCGAGACGACGGTGGTGGAGCCGCGCTGGATGAGCGTGGTGTGCACGCCATGGCTGTGCAGATCCAGCGCGATGTCATTGGCGCTGCTGCCGGTGCCGAGGATGAGCGCCTTTTTCCCCGCCCAGGCAGCGCCGCTGTCGAAGCCTTCGGAATGGATCACCTCACCCTTGAAGTCGCTGAGGCCCGGCAGCTCCGGAATCTTCGGGTAGCTGCTGACGCCATTGGCGAAGACAAGATGCCGGGGGCGGAGGACGCGCTCGGTCCCGTCGCCACGCCGCACGCGCGCGGTCCAGCTCTTCGTCGCCTCATCCCAGGCGCCGCTGACGAATTCGGTATCCGTCCAGCAATTGATCTCCATGGCATCGGCATAGAACTCGAACCAATTCCCCAGCATGTCCTTCGGAATGTAGGTCGGCCAGGTCGGCGGGAAGGGCATGTAGGGCAGGTGGTTGATGTGGATCGAGTTGTGCAGCGCCAGCGAGTGGTAGCGCTTCCGCCAACTGTCGCCGATGCGCGGCCATTTCTCGACCACGAGCGTGTCCACACCGAGCTGGTTCAGCCGCGCGGCGATCGCAAGCCCCGCCTGAGCGGCGCCGATCACCAGAACGGCCGGGTCCCGGTCCGCATAGGCCACGGCCTTGCGACGCATATCCGCCCAATTGTCGCCGCCGAAATTGCGCGAATAGGCAGCACCGGTGGGACGGTTGGCGCCGATCTTCTCCTCATGGCCCGTCAACGATTGCAGCGTGGTGGAGAGGTGCCAGGCCTTCATCGCCTCGCCCTCTCCGGCGGTGGAGAGGCGGACAATGCCGGCACCACGGCCCTCCGCCGTGCTGAATTCGAAGATCGCCTCGATGCTGTCGATGCCGAGGCGCGTCACCCGGCGCGGCGCCCGTCGCTCGCGCGGCAGGTGGAAACCATGCGCGGCGGCGCGCGCCTGCTCCGCGGCGAGGCGCTGGGCGATGCCGTCCCGGCCGGAGACCGGCGTCATGTACCAGGTGAAGGCCAGGACATCCCGCCAATGGGAGTCCTCATGGAACAAGGCACCGATCCGCGCGGCATCACGGCTTGCCAGCGCCGCCTCGAAATTCCCGAGCCAGACCGCGGCTTCCCGCTTCGCTTGCTGCGCAAGCTGGAACTCACGCAAGGCTTGATCGAAATCGTTCATCGCTTCCTCACCTTGGGGCGTTGCAGCCGGTGGCCATTGCCGAATTATAGTCAGATAGTCGGACGTCCGTCCATGCATCTGGCCGGGGAGTGGCGCCGCAGGACCGCAATTGCCGGCGTTGGAAGCCGAATGGTAGCGTCCAAGACAAACCAGGGAGGGAATGCCGCCAGATGAGCAAGCATGTCGTCGCCGCGGTCTCCGACCTGCCCGCCGGCAGCCGCAGGCAGGTGACCATCAAGGGGCGGCCCATCGTCGTCTTCAACCTTAGCGGTGAATTCTTCGCGCTGGTGAATCGCTGCCCGCACCAGGGCGCCGGCCTGTGCGAGGGCGAGATCACCGGCCTCGTCACCTCCGACCGGCCGGGCGAATTCCACGTCTCGCGCGAAGGCGAGATCATCCGCTGCCCCTGGCATGGCTGGGAATTCGACATCCGCACCGGCCAATCCTGGTGCGATCCGTCCCGCATCCGGATCAGGCCCTACCCCGTCGAGGTCGCGCCAGGCGCGCGCCTCGTGCAGGGCCCTTACGTGGCGGAGACGGTCCCGGTGCGCATCGAAGAGGATTACGTCGTCCTCGAAGTCTGACGCCGCAGCGCTTCCTGTTGACCGCGGCCCGCCCGCCAACCCATGCTGCCGGCAAGGATGCCGGGGCCGCGTGGCGGTACCCGGCCGGCGCGCCTACCGGCCTGGCCGGATGATGCGCGGAGGAGGACGTTCATGTCGGCCGAAACGCCCGGCGCCATCGATTGCGACTTGCACCCGGCGCTGCCTGGCTGCATGGCGCTGCTGCCCTATCTCGACGGGCATTGGCGGGAGGAGATCGTCAGCCGCGGCCTCGACGATCTCGATCTCGCGCTCTGGCCGCGCAACGCGCCGCTGACCGCCCGCCAGGATTGGCGGCCGGCCCAGGGGCTGGCAGGCGGCAGCGTCGATCTCGTCCGCGCCCAGGCGCTGGATCCTTTCGGCAGCAGCATCGGCATCCTCAACACGCTGTTCGGCGCGCCGGCGCTGCACAATGTGGACATGGCCGCGGCGCTGTGCCGCGCGACGAATGACTGGGTGGCGCGGGAATGGCTGGACCGGGATGCGCGGCTGCGCGCCGGCATCCTGGTGCCGATGGAAAGCCCGGAGCTGGCGGTGCAGGAGATCGAGCGCCGCGCCGCGGATCGCCGCTTCGTGCAGGTGCTGCTGCTCGGCGCGGCGGAGACGCTGCTCGGCCGGCGGGTGAACTGGCCGATCTACGAGGCGGCGGAGAAGCATGGCCTGCCGGTCGCCCTGCAGGTCACCAGCGCCACCCGCGTGGCGCCGACGGCGAATGGCTGGCCGACCTACCTGATCGAGGACCACGTCAATTTCGCCCAGACCTTCCAGAGCCAATTGCTCTCGATGATTTCGGAAGGCGTGTTCAGCCGCTATCCCGGGCTGAAGCTGGTGCTGCTGAATGCCGGCATCGGCTGGGTGCCGAGCTTCCTCTGGCGCGGCACCAAGGAATGGCGGGCGCTGCGGCGGGAAGTGCCCTGGGTGGACCGCGACCCCGCCGCTATCTTCCGCGACCATGTGCGCATCTCGATCCAGCCGATCGATGCGCCGCCCGACCCCGCGGATCTCGCCGCGCTGCTCGAGATGGTCGGCAGCGACGAGATGCTGCTTTTCGCCACTGACTGGCCGCATTGGCGCTTCGAGGGCACGGACGCGCTGCCGCCCGGCCTGCCGGAGCGGCTGCGGCCGCGCGTGCTGCGCGAGAACGCGCTGGCCACCTATCCCAGGCTGAAGGAGAGCTTGCCGTGAGTGCAACCACCCTTCCTCGGACCGAAGCGGCGGCGGAGACAAGGCTGCGCATCGTGGATTGCGATGTCCACCCGGCCATGCGCTCGGCGGCGGAGCTGGACCGCTGGCTGCCGCCGCGCTGGCAGCAGCACCGCCGGGACTACGGGCTGCGGCTGCGCCAGCCCTTCACCAGCACCTATCCCTACCCGAAATCGGCGCCGGCGTTGTCCCGCCGCGATGCCTGGCCGCCGGGCGGCGGACCGCCGGGCAGCGATCTCGACTTCATGCGGCAGCAGCATCTCGATTTCCACGACATCGAATACGGCATGCTGCAGCCGCTTTCCGTGCGCGGCATGGATGAGCGCGTTCCCGGCTTCGCCGAAGCGGTCTCCTGCGCCGTGAATGAATGGCAGCACGATGACTGGACGGCGAAGGACAAGCGGCTGAAGGGCACCATCGCCGTCCCCGGGGAGGATGCGCAGGCGGCGGTGAAGGAGATCGAGCGCTGGGCCGGGCATCCGGATTTCGTCCAGATCTCCATGGTAACCCGCGCGCTGGAGCCGCTGGGGCGCAGCCGCTATTGGCCGATCTACGAGGCGGCAGCGCATTTCGGCCTGCCGATCGGGCTGCACACGCTGGGCACCAGCGGGCATTCGGTCGCCGGCGGCGGCTGGCCTTCCTACTATTACGAGGAGCATCAGGCGGTCGCCATGTCGCTCGCCGCCATGACCGCAAGCTTCATCCTGGAAGGCGTGCCGGAACGCTTCCCCGACCTCAAACTGGTCATTATCGAGGGTGGCTTCGGCTGGGTGCCGAGCCTCGGCTGGCGGATGGACAGCCATTGGACGGCGCTGCGCAGCGAGGTGCCGCATCTGCGGCGCAAGCCCTCGGAGTATCTGCAAGCCAATTTCTGGTTCACCACCCAGCCGGTGGAGGAGCCGGAGAATCCCGAGCATCTGCGCAAGCTGATCGACTGGATCGGCTGGGACCGGCTGCTCTTCGCCACCGACTACCCGCACTGGGATAGCGACGACCCGCGCTACGCCTTCAAATGTCAGATGAGCGAGGCGGAGAAGCGGGCGATCTTCGCCGGCAATGCGAAGGCGGTGTACCGGCTGTAGCGGCCGCTACGGCTCCGGCCCCAGGGCGAAGCGCAGGGCCCGGTTCACCGCGACCGGCAGTACCGAGCCATGGTTCTCGCCGGGGAATTCGACGAAGCTCACCTGCGGCCCGCGCGGGCCGAGTGCCGCCAGCCGGGCAGCAAGCTCGCGCGCCTGGCCGGCCATCCGGCGTTCCCGCAGCACCGCCTGGCGCGCCGGGCTGGCGCCGGCATCCTGCTCCTCCAACCCGCCCACGGTGATCAGCAGGCCGAGCTGCGCGGCCTCCGGCGGCGGCGCGGCGGCGAAGCGGCGCTCGGACTCCAGCACGGCCCCGCCGGCGAACCAGATGGACGGGCTGGCGGCGATGGTGCGGCGGAAGCTGCCGGGCCGGGCGAACAGGGCGTGCAGCGCGAACAGCCCGCCGAAGGAATGGCCGAACAGCGCTGTGCGGTCCGGGTTCACCGGAAAGCGCGCGGCGACCGCCGGCCGCACCACCTGCAGCAGGAAGTCGAGGAAGGCGTCGGCACCGCCCGTCCCCTCGGGCGCCGTGGCGGCGGGCGGCGTGTAGTCGCGGCTGCGGCGCGCCATGTCGAAGGGGCTCTCGGTCGGGTAGCCGATGCCGACGAGAAGCGCCGGCGCCACGCCGGTGGCAGCGGCGCGCCGCCCCTGCACCCGCGCGGCTTCCACCGCCGTGGCGAAGATGGCGTTGCCGTCGAGCAGGTAGAGCACGGGGAAGCCGCCCGGCGGCGGCGCTTCCTCCGGCCAGGCCGCCATGATGCGGTAAGGGCGGGCCGGATCGCCCGGCGCCGGCAGCTCCCATTGCAGGCTGCGCGGCAGCGTCACCGGCCGCTCCCCCTCCGCCGCCGAGACGGGGCGGCCGGCGAGAAGGCCGGCCATGGCCCCGCCAAGCGCGCGCCGCGCGACTGCGCCGCTCACCACCTTGCCCTTACGCCGCCGAGGATCAGCCGGCGATTGCCGAAATAGCAGGCGGTAACCGAGGAGCAGCTCGACACGTATTCCTCATCGGCGAGGTTGCTGACGTTTAGCGTCAGCTCCAGCCCCTGCGCCTGGGGGAAGCGCGCCCCGACATCATAGCGGATCGCGGCGTCAAGCAGCGTCACATCCGGCACCTTGAAGCTGTTGGCCTCATTCCCGTAGGTGGCGCTCATGTAGCGGACGCCGCCGCCGAGCTCGAGGCCGCGCAGCGGGCCTTCGAGGAAGCGGTAATTCGCCCAGCCGCTGGCGATGTGGCGCGGCACCTGCGGCACCGCATTGCCTGCGACGCCCGCGGTGTTGGAGCGGGTGATCTCCGCATCGATGTAGGTGTAGGTGCCGATCAGGTCGAGATTCTGGTTCAGGCTGGCGCGGCCCTCCAGCTCGATGCCGCGGGAGCGGATCTCGCCCGTGGTCACCTGGAAGCCGTTATTCTCCGGGTCCGGGGTGAGCACATTGCTTTGGACGATCTGAAAGGCGGCGAGCTGGATGAAGCTGTCCAGGCCGGGCGGCTGATACTTCACGCCGACCTCAACCTGCTCGCCCTTGGTCGGCGCGAAGGGCTCCATCCCGCGCGCCGGCGCCGTCGTGCCGCTGTTGGGCAGGAAGGAGGTGGAGTAGCTCACATAGGGGGCGATGCCGCTGTCGAACAGGTAGAGCAGGCCGGCCCGCCAGGTGACCTCCTCATCCACCTGGGAGATCTGCGCCGTCGGCGCACCGCTGTTGAGGTGCCGCGTGGTGCCGGCGCGGGCGATGTCGTAGCGGACGCCGAGGTTGAAGCGCCAGCGATCCAGCGCGACCTGGTCCTGAAGATAGAAGCCGGTCTGGTCCAGATCCTGATTGGCGAGGCCGGCCAGCCCGGCCTGGATCGGCGGGATGCTCTGGAAATAGACCGGCGCGAAGAGGTCGAGCGAAGGCACGCCCGCGGCGGCATTGATCGTCGCCTGCCGCGTCCGGGCCGAGGCGCGCGACCAGTCCACGCCGAGGAGCGTGGTATGGCGCAGCTTCCCTGTGCTGAAGCTGGCCTGAGCCTGGTTGTCCAGGGCGAAGGCATTGGCGTGGTCGGAGAGGAAGGTGGCGGAACGCGTGCCGGTGCGGTCATTGGTGATGGCGTTGATGGAGACGACGTTCACCTCGGCATCGATGTGCGAGTAGCGGAAATTCTGCCGCACCGTCCACACGCTGTCGAAGCGGTGCTCGAATTGGTAGCCGATGGCGGCCTGGGTGCGGCTGAAGCGGTCATAGCCAGGATCGCCGCCGAAGAAATTGGAACGCAGCCGCCCGAAGCGGTTGGGCAGCACCGTGCCGGTCGCCGGCACGAAATTGTAGAAGCCGCCGCGCGGATCCTCCTGGTAGCTGGCGAGGAAAGTGAGCGTCGTGTCGGCGCTGGGCCGCCAGGTCAGGGCCGGCGCGATGGCGATGCGCTCCTCGCGCGCATAATCATATTGCGTGTCGGAGATGCGGCCGATGCCGGTCAGGCGGTAGAGGAAGCGGCGGTCCTCGGTCAGCGGCCCGCTGAAGTCGAAGGCAGCTTGCAGCCGGGCATATTCGCCGGCTTCCAGCCGCACCTCGTGCCGGCTGTCCTCGGTCGGGCGGCGGCTGACCAGGTTGACCAGCCCGCCGGCGCCGGTCTGGCCGTAGAGCACGGAGGCCGGGCCGCGCAGCACCTCGATGCGCTCCAGCAGCCAGGGATCGGTGTTCGGCACGCCGAAGCCGCCGCCCCGCCCCTGGCGCAGCCCGTCGAGGAAATTGACGAAGGCGGCATTGGTGCCCTGGCCGCCGAAGCCGCGCACGAAGACGCTGTCATAGCGCCCGCTGGGCCGCACTTCGGGCAGCACCCCGGCGGTGTAGCGCAGCGCCTGGGAGACGCTTTGCGCCGCCTGGTCGTCGATCTGGTCGCGGGTGACGACGCCTACCGATTGCGGCGCCTCGATCAGGGGCGTGTCGGTTTTCGCACCCGTCGTCGTGACGGGAGCGACATAGCCCCGGACCGGCTGCCAGGAGCGCCAGGCCGTGGCCTGCACGTCCACCTCCGGCAGTTCCAGCGCGCCGGCGGGCGATGGCGGCGGCACGTTCTCCTGCGCCAGCCCATGGCCTTGGACAAGGCTCATCAGCAGGAAGGTGGCCAGCAGGCCGCTGGGGCGGATGAGTGGCGCCATATCCCGGAACCCGAATAGCGGGACCGCAGTCCCAGTCGATAATGAGAGTCAATTGCAATTGAGCTGGCGGTCCGGGCAAGGCCAATTCGACATGGGCTGGCCGGAATGACCCGGCTGGGTCATGCTCGCGCGATGCCGCCTCGCTCGTCCTGACGGCCGAGCCTGGCACGGGCGTTGCTTAAATCTGGGGGCGCAACACAGCCCAACGCCCTGCCCGCACCAACCCTCAGGGAGCCTGCCTCAGCATGGAGTGGCGGATCGGAATCGATATCGGCGGCACCTTCACCGATGTGGCCATGGTGGAGGAAAGCACCGGACGCATCGGCATCGCCAAGGTGCCGACCACGCCGCTGGATTTCGCCGAAGGCGTGCTGGACGGGCTGAACCAGGGGCTGCAGGGCAGCGGCGTGGCGGCGCGCGAGGTCTCGCTGCTGGCCCACGCCACCACCATCGTCACCAACGCGCTGCTGGAGAATAAGGGGGCGCGCACCGCCTTCATCGCCACGCGGGGCTTCCGCGACATCCTGGAATTGCGCCGCAGTGCCCGCACCGATCTCTACGATCTGTTCCAGGAGGCGCCACCGGTTCTGGTGCCGCGCCGGCACCGCTTCGAGATCACCGAGCGCATCGACGCCCAAGGCGAGGTGATCACGCCCCTGGCCATGGCGGAGATTCCCGCCCTGGTCGCGGCGCTGCGTGAAGCCGAGGTGCAGACGGTCGCCGTCTCCCTGCTCTTCTCCTTCCTGAACGATGCGCATGAGCGGCAGCTTGGCGCGGCGCTGCGGGCCGCGCTGCCCGGGGTGCAGGTCTTCCTCTCCTGCGAGGTGCTGCCGGAAATCCGGGAATTCGAGCGCGCCAGCACCACCGCGGTCTGCGCCTTCGTCGGCCCGCTCCTGCAAAGCTATCTGCAGCGGCTGCAAAGCGCCGTGGATGGCATCGGCCTGCCCGCCCTGCATGTGATGGCGAGCGGCGGCGGCGTGCTCGATGTCAAGGAATGCCTGCGCATGCCGGCCATGGCGGTGGAGAGCGGGCCGGCGGCCGGCGTCATCGCGGCGGGGCTCGCCGGCAAGCAGCTCGGCCTCGGCAACCTGCTCTCCTTCGACATGGGCGGCACCACGGCGAAGGCGAGCGTGATCGCCGAGGGCGAGATCGCCGTCACCGCCGATTACGAGGTGGGCGGCGCCGCCAATGCCAAGCGCTGGCTGGTCGGCAGCGGCCATCCCATTCGCGTGCCGGTGGTGGACCTCGCCGAGGTCAGCGCCGGCGGCGGCTCCATCGCCTGGCTGGACCCGGGTGGCGCGCTGAAGGTCGGGCCGCACAGCGCCGGCGCGCGCCCCGGGCCCGTGGCCTATGGCCGCGGCGGCACCCTGCCGACGGTGACCGATGCCAATGTTGCGCTGGGCTATCTGGCGCCGGATGCGCTGCTGGATGGCGACCTCGCCATGGACAAGCCGGCGGCCGAGGCCGCGATTCAGCAGCACATCGCCGGCCCGCTGGGGCTGAGCGTGGTGGAGGCGGCGGCGCGCATCGTCGAGGTGGTGAACGCCAACATGCATCAGGCGCTCCGCATCGTCTCGGTGGAGCGCGGCCATGACCCGCGCGAATTCAGCCTGATGGCCTTCGGCGGCGCGGGGCCCATCCATGCGGTGGCGCTGGCCGAGGAGCTCGACATCCCGGAGGTGATCATCCCGCCGGCGCCCGGCGCCTTCTCCGCCCTTGGCCTGGTCTCCTCCGACATCAAGCGCGACTATGCGCGCACCCTCTATGCCAGCCTTGCCACGGTCGACCCGGCGCAGATCGCCGAGGCTTTCGCGGCCATGGAAGGCGAGGGGATGGCGATGCTGGAGGCGGCGCGGGTGCCGGTTTCGCGGCGCGGCTTCCAGCGCTCGGCCGATCTCCGCTACCGCCGCCAGGCCTATGAGCTGACCGTGCCGCTGGAGGAGGGGCCGATCACGGCGCAAAGCCTTGCTGCCCTGGCCGCCGCCTTCCACCGCCGGCATGAGCAGACCTATGGCCATGCGAATGAGGTGGAGCCGGTGCAGATGGTCAATCTGCGCCTCACCGCCATCGGCCGCCTGCCGCCGATGAAGCTGGCGCAGCCCTGGAAGGCGGAGGCGGCGCGTCGGCGCGAGCGGCAGGTCTGGTTCCCGGCGACCGGCCTCACCCCTTGCCCCATTCTATGGCGGGAAGGGCTGGTGCCGGGGGCCGAGATCACCGGCCCCTGTGTGGTGGAATCGCTCGATTCCACCTTCGTGCTGCCGCCCGGCTGGACGGCGCGGGTGGACGCCGACGCCTATCTGCGCGTGACGAGGAGCTGAGCCATGCCGGACTCCGCAACCGCCCTTGCCGGCATCGACCCCGCGCGCTTCGAGGTGGTGAAGAACGCGCTGCTCTCCGCGGCCGAGGAGATGAAGATCGTCCTCGCCAAGACCGCCTATTCGCCGCTGCTGAAGGTGGCGGGCGACTACTCCTGCGGCATCTTCGACCGGCAGGGCAATATGGTGGCGCAGGGGCCGGACCTGCCCATCCATCTCGGCTCCATGCCGGATGCGGTGCGCAGCGTGGTGCGTGCTTTCCCGCAACCCGATCCGGGCGATGTCTATATCCACAACGATCCCTATCACGGCGGCTCCCATCTGCCGGATGTGAATGTGGTGGTGCCGGCCTTTCTGGGCGACGTGCTGCTCGGCTATGGCTGCGTCCGGGCGCATTGGCCGGATATCGGCAGCGCGACGCCGGGCAGCTATGGCGCGGTGACGGAGATCTATGGCGAGGGGCTGCGCCTGCCGCCGGTGAAGCTCTATCGCGACGGCCAGCCGGACCCGGGCATCGAGGCCATCATCCTGGCCAATGTCCGCACGCCCTCCGAACGGCAGGGCGACATCCGCGCCCAGGTCGCGGCGAACCGCCGGGCGGCGCAGCGCATGGCGGCGCTGGCGCGGAAATACGGCGCCGAGGAGCTGCTGCGCATCATGGACCGCATCCTCGACTATTCCGAGACGATGATGCGCGCCGCCCTGCGTGCCCTGCCGGATGGCGAGGCGCAGTTCACCGACACCATCGACGGCGACGGCATCCTGGCGCCGGGCGAGACGCAGGACGCGCAATTCCGCGTGGCCATGAGCATCCGCAAGAGCGGCGATACCGTCACCGTGGATTTCGCCGGCTCCGACCCTCGCGTGGCCGGGCCGATGAACGCGCCGCTGACCGTCACCTCCTCCGGCGTCTTCACCGCGCTCAAGATGATCGCTGATCCGAAGAGCCTGATCCCGCCAAATTCCGGCGCCTGGCGGCCGGTGACGGTGATCGCGCCGCCGGGCTCCGTGGTGCACGCGCAGGAGCCGGCGCCGGTCACCTACGCCAATCACGAGATGTCCCACCGCATCGCGGATATCGTCTTCGCCGCGATGCATCGGATCGCGCCGCAAACGGTCATGGCCGGCTCCCAGGGCACCAGCGCCGTGGTGACCTTCGGCGGCACGGATTACCGCACCGATGACCGCTATGTCAGCTACGAGTCGACGAAAGGCGGCTTCGGGGCGCGGCCGATGATGGATGGCATCAACGCCGTCTCCTCCTCCGTCAGCAACATGCTCAACACGCCGATCGAGGTGCTGGAGATGAGCTTCCCGCTGCGCATCGAGGAATACGCCCTGGTGCCGGACAGCGGCGGGGCCGGCACCTGGCGCGGCGGCCTCGGCGTGCGCCGGAGCTGGCGGGTGCTGGAGCGGGACGCGCATTGCGCCACCTGCTGCGAGCGCGTGGCGACGCCGCCCTTCGGCCTCTCCGGCGGGTTGCCCGGCGCCACGGCCAGCATCCGGCTGGAATTGCCGGATGGCGAGGTGCGGCCGATTCTCGGCAAGGGCGCCTTCATCGCCCCAGCCGGATCGTGCCTGGTGCTGCAGGTGCCGGGCTCCGGCGGCTACGGCCCGCCCGCGGGGCGGGACACGGCGCGGCTGCGCGACGATCTGCTGGACGGCTATGTTAGCCCGGAAGCCGCGCGGCGCGATTATGGCGTGGCGCCGGAGAGCCTGCTCGGCACGACATGGGAGGAGACGCGCTGACGCGCCTGTTCCGTCGTCGCCGCCTCGCGCCGTCGGACGGAATCGCCGACGGCGCGCCATGATGGGCTCAGGCCGCCGTCTCAGCCCTTCTTGAGATTGTAGAACATCACCCCGCCATTCAGCATGCCGGTCAGGTTGCGGCGGAAGGCGGTCAGATCCCGCCAATTGCCGGCGGGGATATAGGGCACGTCCTTCCAGGATTGCAGTTGCATCTGCCGCGCGATTTCCTGCCGCGCCGGCACGTCCGGCGCCTCCACCCAGCGGTCGCGCAGCGCTTCCAGCTCCGGGCTGGTCGGCCAGCCGGGCCAGGCCGCCAGCCCGTTGCCGCGCAACGCCAGATGCGAGACCGGGTCCCAGAAGTCGAGGCCCGGCAGAATGGTGCAGGTGCAGCTCCAGCCGCCCTGTTCCGGCGGGTTGCGGCTGCCGCGGCGCTGCAGCCAGACGCCGAAGGCGATCGGCACCACCTCCACATTGAAGCCGGCGCGGCGGAGCTGATCGGCGGCGACCATCGCCTGCTGATTCATGCCGAAATTGTCGACGGCAGAGATGAACACCACCTTCTCGCCCTTGTAGCCCGCCGCTTCCAGCGCGCGCTTCGCCGCGCCGTAGTCGCGCGGGCCGGTCAGCACCTCCAGCCCGGCATCGGAGGCCATGGGCGAGAGCGGAGCGAAGACCCCCACCTTGTCGTTCCATTGCGAGGCATCCTCGCCCGCCACGCTGGTCACGATCTCCGTCTGGTTCACCGCCATCAGCGCCACGCGGCGGATCGCCGGGTTGTCGAAGGGCGGCTGGATGTGGTTCAGACGGAACACGCCCATATGGCCGGGAGGATTGAAGCTGCCCAGCGTGACCTGGCGGGAGGCGCGAAGCTGCGGCGCGAGGTCGAGCAGCACATCCTCGATCCAGTCGATCTCGCCGCTCATCAGCGCCGCGGCGGCGGTGGGGTGGTCGGGGATGTAGTTCCACTCGATGCGCGGGATGTAGGCGATCTTGGGGCCGGAGGTGAATTGCGTGGTACCGCCCTCGCGCGGGACGTAGCCGGCGAATTTCTCCCATACCTGGCGCACGCCGGAGATGCGCTCGGCGGCGATGTAGCGATAGGGGCCGCTGCCCACCACCTCCGTCACCTGCTGGCGCGGATCGGCCGGCACCAGCCGCTCCGGCATGATCACCGGCACGTAGCTGGTGCTCTTGCCCAGCGCATTGGGCAGCAGCGGGAAGGGCCGCTTGAGCCGGAAGACGATCTCCTTGTCCGAGGGCGCCGAGATCTCGTCCGTCGCGGCCATGAGGAGCTGGCCGAAGACATCCACCGCCCCCCAGCGCTTCACGCTGGCCACCGCGTCGCGCGCGCGCACGGGCTCGCCATCGTGGAATTTCAGCCCGTCGCGCAGCGTCAGCCGCCACCGCTTGCCATCCTCCTCCACCACATGGCCGGCCACCATCTGCGGGTGCGGATTGAGCTGGTCGTCCACGCCGTAGAGCGTGTCGTAGCTGGCGAAGCCGAGGAAGCGGCTGGCATAGGAGGTGGTGAAGACCGGATCGAGGATGGTGAGATCGGTCTGCGGCTTGAACCGCAGCACCGCGTTGCCCTGGGCCGCACCCAGGCGTGGCGCCGCGAGAGCGGCGATGCCGCCCCCCGCCCCCGCCAGCAATTCACGTCGCTTCATGGCCCAGCACCTCCCATGGGCAGACCCGCTCCCGAACAGAGCGGTCATGAGGGCGCGATTCGCGCCTTTCGGCTGGCCAGCCTCAGGCGATCATGCCCTTGCGGTGCGGCTGTCGCGGCCTTCCCCGGTTTGGCCGAGCGTCCATCAGCGTGGCGCCCACGGCCTTGCGCCCGAGGATGCAATTTCCGCGCCGGAGCACGGCCAGCATCGCATCGCCCCCCGAGGGTCCCGCCGAAAGGGACAGGCCGGGCGCCGGCAAGCGTTGGTGCGTTTCCGTCGAAAATCCTGGCGAGGTCGCGCAGGGGCCGAGGCTGGTGATCCGGCTGGATGGCGCATGGCACTGTCGCGGCGTGGGCAGGGTCGGCGCCGCGCCCGACTGGCCCGGCACGCGACGTCAACCACGCACAGGCACAGATCCGGCGGCATCCCGAAGCCGGAAGGCCAGCAATGGCACCGTCGCGGCGTGGGCAGGGTCGGCGCCACGCCCGACCGGTCCGGCACGCGACGCCAACCAAACCCAGCCGCACATCCGATGGCATCCCGAAGCCGGTAGCCAGCAATAGCGTTGCGCAGCCCGGGCCGGATCGCGCTCCGGAGGCATCGCCGCTGCGCAAGGCATCGCGGCATCCGGCCCGCAACCACCTGGCGGATCGGCCGTCCGGGGCGCCGGCATGCAAGGGACCTCGCCACGGAATCCCGCAGGCGGCGACCGGTCCAGGCAACGCCCTGCCATCCGCGGGGTTGTGGGCGCGACGGAAGCCGCCGAGGAGAACCGCCACCGATGCCAGACCAATTCGACCTTGTCGCCCTCGGCAGCGGCACTGCCGCGGATGCCGTGGCCAGGCGCTGCCGCGCCGCCGGCTGGCGGGTCGCCATCATCGAGGCCCGCGAGCTCGGCGGCACCTGCGCACTGCGCGGCTGCGAGCCGAAGAAGACGCTCTGGACCATCGCGGAGGCGGCGGACCGCGCCCGCCGCCTGGCCGGCATGGGGCTGGCCGGGGGCGACCGCGTGACGATCGACTGGCCCGCCCTCATGGCCTTCAAGCGCAGCTTCACCGATCCGGTGCCGGAGCGGCGCGCCCAGGCCTATGCCGAAGCCGGGATCGAGGCCATCCAGGGCGCGGCGCGCTTCGTCGGGCCGCGGGCGGTGGAGGTCGCGGGGCGGCGGCTGGAGGCGCGGCATATCCTGATCGCCACCGGCGCGAAGCCCGCCGCGCCGCCCGTCCCCGGTGCCGAATTACTCGCCAGCAGCGACGACTTCCTGGCCCTGGAGCGGCTGCCGCGGCGGCTGCTCATGCTCGGCGGCGGCTATATCTCCTTCGAATGCGCCCATATCGCCGCCCGCGCCGGGGCGGAGGTGGCCATCCTGAACGCCGATGACCGCCCCCTGGCGCCGTTCGACCAGGCGCTGGTGCAGCGCCTCGTCGCGCATTCGCGCCGCATCGGCATCCGCATCGAGCTCGGTTGCCGCGCCGCGGCGGTGGAACGCGGCGCGGCGGGCTTCACCGTGCTGACCGAGGATGGGCGGCGCTTCGAGGCCGATTTCGCCCTGCACGGCCTGGGCCGGGTCCCCAATCTGGAAGGGCTCGACCTCGCCGCCGGGGAGGTCGCGGCGGAGGATGGACGGCTGCGGCTGGACCGGCATCTGCGCAGCCTCTCCAACCCCGCCGTCTTCGCTGCCGGCGACGCCGCGGCGGCGGGGCCGCAGCTCACGCCGGTCGCGCTGCTGGATGCCGATGCGGTCGCGCGCAACCTGCTGGAGGGCTGCCGCCACGCGCCCGACTACACCGGCGTGACCAGCGCGGTCTTCACCATCCCGCCCCTCGCCTCGGTGGGGCTGACGGAGGAGGCGGCGCGGGAGAAGGGCCTGCGCGTCGAGGTGAAGGAAGGCGACATGGCCGACTACCAATCGGTGCGCCGCACCGGCGAGGCCACCGCAGCCTTCAGGCTGCTGCTGGCGCCGGAGAGCGGCTGTTTGCTCGGCGCGCATCTGCTGGGGCCGGATGCGGCGGAGGTGATCAACCTCTTCGCCCTGGCGGTCCGGCTGCGCCTGCCGGCGCGAGAGCTGGGCGAGTTGCTCTCGGCCTACCCCTCCGGCGCCTCGAATATCAGCAGCATGCTGCGGTGAGGGCGAAGATGAACGACCAGCAGGCCATCGGCATTGTGGGGCTTGGCCGCATCGGCGGCGGGCTGGCGCGGAACGCGCTCGGCAAGGGCATTCGCGTCGTGGGGCAGACGCGCAGCGGCGCGCCGGCGGAACTCGTGCAGGCGGGACTCGAGGAGATCCGCGACGCGGCGGATTTCCGCCAGCGCCTGGCGCCGCCGCGCCGGGTGCTGCTCTACGTTCCGGCCGGGCCGGCGACGGAGACCGTGCTGGACCAGGTGGCGGCAGCGCTGGAGCCGGGCGATGTGATCGCCGATGGCGGCAACGCCTATTGGGGCGATTCCATCCGCCGGCATTCCCGGCTTGCCGAACGCGGCCTCCGCTTCGTCGATCTCGGCACCAGCGGCGGCATTCCCGGCGCCGAGGCCGGCGCCTGCTTCATGGCCGGGGGCGAACGCGAGGCGGTAGCAGCGTTGGAGCCGGTGCTGCGAACCCTCGCCGTCCCGGGTGGTTTCGTCCATGCCGGGCCGCCCGGGGCGGGGCATTTCGTCAAGCTGGTCCATAACGGCATCGAATTCGGCATGCTGCAGGCCATTGCCGAGGGCTATGGACTGCTGCGCCACTGGCACGCGCCGCTGGACCTCCCGGGCACGTTGGAGTGCTGGCGCCACGGCTCGGTCGTGCGCTCCTGGCTCATCGACCTGCTGGCCGAGGCGCTGCGGCAGGATCCCGGCCTGGAGAAACCCTCCGCCTATATCGAGGATACCGGCGAGGTGAATTGGCTGGTGATGGACGCCATGCGCATGGAGGTGCCGATCCCCGTCATCGCGCAATCGGTGATGCAGCTCTTCGCCTCCCGCGGCGCCGCGGCGGAGGCGGCGAAGGCGATCGTGCAGATGCGCCACGGCTTCGGCGGCCACCCCTTCGGCCCTGAGGAGAGCGTGGCGCAGGAGCGGCGCGAGGGCCGGCTCGGCGAGATCTTCCGGCCCGGCGGGAAGGGCTAGAGCGGTTTCACCTCGCCTGCGCTCGGCGAACCCGCTCCAGCCCTTTGTCTGGTCGCATTTTTCGAGTCGTCCGGTGATTCCGCCAGACTTGAAAATGCTCTAGCGCGGGTTCGCCCGTGCCACGCACGGGTGAACCCGCTCCCGCGCGCCCTTGGTCGCGTTTCCGGACCGTCCGCGTATCCGCCGGATTTGAAGCCGCTCTAGGCGGCGACGCGCAGCACGGTCTTGCCGTGGGGATGGCTGGTTTCGAGGAAGCGATGCGCCTCGGCCACCTCGGCCAGGGGAAAGACCCGTTCGACCGCCGGCCGCACCTTCCCCGCCTCGACCAGCCCGTCGATCTCCCGCAACTGCGCCGCGTTCGGCTGCGCCATGTAGCCGGCGCCGCGCATGCCATGCTGCCGGGCCTTCGCCGCATCGGGCGGGCCGAGGGTGGAGACGAGGATGCCGCCCGGCTTCAGCACCGCCCAGGAGCGGTCCTGGGTCTCGCCCGCGATGAGGTCGAAGACAAGGTCCATGTCGCGCACCGCCGCCTCGAAGCGCTCTTCCTTGTAGTCGATGGCCTGGTCGGCACCGAAGCCGCGGACGAAATCGAGATCCTTGCCGGAGACGGTGGTGGCGACGTAGGCGCCGCAGGCCTTGGCGAATTGCACGGCGAAATGGCCGACGCCGCCGGCGCCGCCATGGATCAGCACCCGCTGACCCTGCCGCAGCCCGCCCTGGTCGAACAGGCCCTGCCAGGCGGTCAGCCCGGCCAGCGGCAGGGCGGCGGCCTGGATAGGGTCCAGGTTCCGCGGCGGTGCCGTCCCCTCGGTGGCCTTCACGACCACATATTCGGCATAGCCGCCGCGGTCCCGGCCCAGCAGCGCATGGATGGGGTCGCCCTGGCGCAGCGCGTTATGCGCCCGCGTGCCGCAACTCTCGATGACGCCGCAGACATCGCGGCCGAGCACGACCGGCAGATCCGCCGGCTTCACCGCCGGGTAGCGGCCGGCGCGGGTCTTGTAGTCCACCGGGTTGACGCTGGCGGCGAGCACCCGGATCACGACCTCGTCATCCTGCGCCTGCGGGATGGGGAGCTCCTCCGGCACCAGCACCTCCGGCCCGCCGAAGGCGTGGATGCGGATCGCCTTCATGGTCTGCATGCGTGCTGGTCCTTGTCCGGGTCGTGGTGATGCCCGGACAACGCCGTGCGGGCCGGCCGGCTTTGCGGCAGCGGCGCCGCGCCTTGCCCTCACGGCAGGCGCAACCACGGGCAGGCGGCTGCGCTCCGCCTGACGAAGCCGGGGCGGAGTGGGCATGGGAAGGAGCAGGCCGGAGGAGGCGGCGACCGCTGCGACGCCGGACGCGCCGCGCCCGACCGGACGGCCGGAGCAGAAGCGCGGGCGCCTGCACGCCCTGATCGCCGGCCTGCACGCGAACGCGGCCGATCTGGTCGAGCATGTGCTGCAGCACTGGCGGCTGGTGCTGGGCCTCCTCGCCACCGCCTGCGCCGGCGCGCTGCTCTTCGCCTGGTCGGGCCTCTACAGCGTCGCCGCCACCGCCGGGCACTACCCGGCCTTCCGCTACCTCCTTGCCTTCGGGTTGCAGCAATCGGTCCGCACCCACACCATGGGCATCGAGGTTCCGGACAATCTGGACGACCCGGCGCTGATCCGCCGCGGCGCCGGCCATTACCAGGGCGGCTGCGCCCCGTGCCATGGCGCCCCGGGCCAGGCCCGCAACCCGATCACCCGGCGCATGCTGCCGGAACCGCCCTACCTGGCGCCGCGGATCGCCGATTGGCGCCCGGCCGAGCTGTTCTGGATCGTCCAGCACGGCATCAAATATACCGGCATGCCCGCCTGGGTGGCGCCGGACCGGGAGGACGAGGTCTGGGCCATGGTCGCCTTCCTGCTCCGCCTGCCCGGGCTGGAGCTGGCCGAATACCAGCGCCTGGCCTATGGCGAGGCGGCGGGCAGTACCACGGCGGCGGCCGAGGGGCTGGAATTGCTGCTGCGCAACGGTCCGGTCGGGGGCGGCATCGCCGCCTGCCGCCGCTGCCACGGCACCAGCGGCGGCGGCGGGCCGGAAGGCGCCTTCCCGCGCCTGCAGGGCCAGACCGAGACCTATCTGTATGAGGCGCTGAAGGCCTACGCCCTCGGCACCCGGCCCAGCGGCATCATGCAGCCCGTGGCGGCCGAGCTGGATGAAGCGGAGATGCGGCTGCTGGCGCGGCATTACGCCGCCCAGCCGCCTGACCCGGCGCCCCCTGCCCCGCCGGCCGACCCCGCCATGCTGGCGCTTGGCCGCCGCATTGCGCTGGAGGGGCTGCCCGAGCGCCGCGTCGCCGCCTGTGCCGGCTGTCACGGCCCGGCGCCGGGGGGCGTGAACCCCGGCTTCCCCCGGCTGGCCGGCCAGCAGCCGGGCTACCTGGTCGATCAGCTTGCCCTCTGGATGCGCGGCATACGCGGCGGCGAGTATGAGGCACCCTCCGCCCGCCTCATGGCGCTCGCCGTGGGCGTCGATCCGCGCCGCCCGCCGGCGCGCGAGGCGCTCTGGCCCCTGTCGCCGGCGGAGATCCGCGCCGTGGCCGCCTGGTACGCCGCGCAGCCCGCCACCCTGGCGGACCCGCCGCTGGCGGCCTCCCGCTGATGCGGCCGCGCCGCCGCTTCGCGCTGCTGCTGCTCGCGCTGCTCGCCGGCTGCGAGGACAGCGATGTCGGCGACCGGCGCATGCTGGTGGAGGGCGACCCGGCCGCCGGGCTGCAGGTGATGCGGCGGGAGGGCTGCGGCGCCTGTCACCTGATCCCCGGCCTGCGCGGCGCGCGCGGGCGGGTCGGGCCGCCGCTCGCCGGCTTCGCCCGGCGCGGCTACATCGCCGGCCAATTCCCCAACCGCGCGCCGCTGCTGATCCGCTGGATCCGCGAGGCGCCTGCCATGACGCCGGACACCGCCATGCCGGGCTTCGCGCTGACCGAGGGCGAGCTGCGCGACGTCGCCGCCTATCTCTACCGCCTGCAATAGGCGGCCGGGCAGGCAACCCGCCCCGGTGCCGGCGGTTAGACCCGGCGGAGCGAGAGCGCCGACCGGGAGCGCCTGAGATGCCGAGCATTCCCTATTGCGGCACGCCGCCGGTGCCGGGCGCCCTGGCCTGGCAGCTCGACCCCCTGCTGATCGGCGCGCTCGGCCTCTGCGGCGCCGCGGCGCTGTGGCGGGCGCCGGGCGGGGCGCGGCTGGGCGCCGCCGCCCTGGGCTGGCTGGTGCTGGCCCTCGCCCTGGTGTCGCCGCTCTGCAACCTCTCGGTGGCGCTGTTCTCGGCCCGGATCGGGCAGCACATGCTGCTCAGCCTTGTGGCGGCGCCGCTGCTCGCCTTTGGCGCCTGGGGCAGTGCCGGCCGCCCGCCGGGACTCGGCGCCGCCGCTGCCGGCTTCGCCCTGGCGCTCTGGGCCTGGCACCTGCCGGGCCCCTATGCCGCCAGCTTCGCCAGCGACACGACCTATTGGGCGATGCATGCCACGCTGTTCGGCACTGCCCTCTGGCTCTGGGCGGCGCTGTGGCGGGTCGCCGCGCCGCGGCCGGATGCGGCGGCGCTCGCCGCCCTGGCGACGGCGGTGCAGATGGGGCTGCTCGGCGCCCTGCTGACCCTGGCGCCGCGGCCGCTCTTCCTCGCGGTGCATGCGGCCGGCGTCACCGCGCCCTGGGGGCTTTCACCGCTCGAGGACCAGCAGCTTGGCGGCCTGCTGATGTGGGTGCCGGGCGGGCTGCTCTTCGCGGCGCTCGCCCTGGCCGGGCTCGGCCTCGCGCTGCGGCGCGGCGCCGCCCCGACCCCTGCCGGCTGATGCAGCATTCCGTCTTTTCGCCCATGGGGCCGGAGGCGGCGCGGATCGCCGAGCTGGCCTGGCTGCTCTTCCTCGGCGGCGGCGCCATCTTCCTGCTGGTCATGCTGGCGCTGCTGCTGGCCCTGGGTGGCGGCGAGGGCGTGCGGCGGCGGCTGGGCGCGCGCCGCGCCATCCTGGCGGGCGGCGTCGCCTTTCCGGTAGCGGTGCTGAGCGCGCTGCTGCTGCATGTGCTGGGCGTCGCCGCAGCGCTCGGCGCCGGCGGCAGGGAGCCGGCGCTGCGCATCGAGGTGACCGGCCGGCAATATTGGTGGGAGGTACGCTACCCGGCGCAAGGGATCACCACGGCCAATGAGATCCGGGTGCCGGTCGGCCGCCGGATCGAGCTGCTGCTGGACAGCGGCGACGTGATCCACAGCTTCTGGGTGCCCGCCCTGCACGGCAAGCGGGACATGATCCCGGGCAGGGTGACCAGCCTGCGCTTCAGCCTGGACCGGCCGGGCGTGCTGCGCGGGCAATGCGCCGAATTCTGCGGCACCCAGCATGCGCTGATGGCCATGCTGGTGATCGCGGAGGAGGAGAGCGCCTTCGCCGCCTGGGTCGCGCGCCATAAGGTGCCGGTGGCGGCGCCGGCGGATCCCACCCTCGCCCTGGGCTGGCAGGCCTTCGGCCGGGCCGGCTGCGGCGCCTGCCACGCCATCCACGGCACGCCCTGGGCGGGGCGCAGCGGGCCGGACCTGACCCTGCTGGGCGAGCGGCGAAGCCTCGCCGCCGGCACGCTCGACAACCATCAGGCGACGCTCGCCGGCTGGATCGCCGGGCCGCAGGAGATCAAGCCGGGCAATGCCATGCCCGCCTTCAACACGGTGCTGGACGGGAAGGAGCTGCGCGCCCTGGCCGCCTGGCTGGAGAGCCTGCGGTGAGCCCGCACGGGATGGCGGGCCCGCCGGAGCCCGACCCGCTCTCGCCCGACGCGCCCCTGCCCAACCCCCTGCCCCGGCCCGCCGGCGAGCTGGAAGCGCTGGAGCGGGCCTGGCGCCGGCCGACCGGCTGGCGCTTCCCCACCGTGGTCAACAACACCTGGATCGGCGTGCTCTATCTCGGCACGGCGCTGCTGTTCTTCGTGCTGGCGGGGGTGCTGGCGCTGCTGATGCGGGCTCAGCTCGCCCTGCCGGAGAACGACCTGATCGGGCAGGACCTCTACAACCAGCTCTTCACCACCCATGGCACGGTGATGATGTTCCTCTTCGCCGTGCCGGCGGTGGAGGCGATGGGGGTCTATCTGCTGCCCGCCATGCTGGCGGCGCGCGACCTGCCCTTCCCGCGGCTTTCCGCCTATGCCTACTGGGCCTACGCCATCGGCGGGCTGGTCTTCTTCTCCTCCATCTTCTACGGCGCGGCGCCGGATGGCGGCTGGTTCATGTACCCGCCGCTCACCGGCAAGCAGTACTCGCCCGGGGTCAATGCCGATTTCTGGCTGCTCGGCATCGGCTTCATCGAGATCTCGGCCATCGCCGGCGCCATCGAGATCATCGTCGGCGTGCTGAAGAACCGGGCGCCGGGCATGACGCTGGCGCGCATGCCGATCTTCGCCTGGGCCATGCTGGTCTTCGCCGCGATGATCGTCTTCGCCTTCCCGGCGGTGATCTGGGGCACCATCCTGCTGGAGCTGGAGCGCGCCTTCGGCTGGCCCTTCTTCATCGCGGCGCGCGGCGGCGACCCGCTGCTGTGGCAGCATCTGTTCTGGTTCTTCGGCCACCCGGAGGTCTACATCATCTTCCTGCCGGCGGCCGGCATGGTTTCCATGATCATCCCCGCCATGGTGCAGGCCCGGCTGGTCGGCCACGGGCTGGTGGCGATGGCGCTGCTGGGCACCGGCTTCCTCAGCTTCGGGCTCTGGGTGCACCACATGTTCGCCACGGGGATCCCGAACCTCTCCCTAGCCTTCTTCTCCGCCGCCTCCTTCGCCGTCTCCGTGCCCACCGGCATCCAGGTCTTCGCCTGGATCGCCACCATCGCCACCGGCCGGCCGCGGCTGCAGGTGCCGATGCTGTTCATCCTGGGCTTCCTGTTCATCTTCGTGCTGGGCGGGCTGACTGGGGTGATGGTGGCGGTGGTGCCCTTCGACTGGCAGGCGCACGACACCTACTTCGTCGTCGCGCATCTGCACTATGTGCTGATCGGCGGGATGGTGTTCCCGCTGCTGGCCGCGATCTATTACTGGGCGCCCGCCGCGGGCGGGCAGGGGCTGTCGCGCCGGCTCGGCACCTTCGCCTTCTGGCTGCTCTTTCTCGGCATCAACCTCACCTTCTTCCCCATGCATGTCAGCGGGCTGATGGGCATGCCGCGGCGCGTCTGGACCTATCCGGCCGGGATGGGGCTGGAGGTCTGGAACCTGCTCTCGACCATCGGCGCGGTCGTCGCCGCGCTCGGCGTGCTGCTGGTGGCGATCGACGTCCTGCTGCACTTCCGCATCAAGGGCACCATGGCGGGCAACCCCTTCCATGCCGGCACGCTGGAATGGCTGCCCCAGGGCAATTACGCCGCGCGCAGCATCCCGCGCGTCACCAGCCGCGAGCCGCTCTGGGACGATCCCGACCTTGCCGAGCAGGTGCTGCAGGGCCGGCACTTCCTGCCCGGCACCGCCACCGGCCGGCGCGAGAGCCTCGTCACCAGCCCGGTCGAGGCGCGGCCGCAATACCTGGCAATCATCCCCGGGCCGGGCTGGGCGCATGTGCTCGCCGCCATCGGCACGGCGGGCTTCTTCCTCTCGCTCACCGTCGAATGGGTGCTGGTCGCCGCCGGCTTCGGCGCCCTGGCGGTGGCTTCGGTGCTGCGCTGGCTCTGGACCGGCACGGATCTCGGCGAAATACGGGAACCGGCGGAGATCGGCGGGGGGCTCCGCCTCCCGGTCTATGCCACCGGCCCGGAAAGCGTCGGCTGGTGGGCGATGGTCGTGCTGCTGCTGGTGGACGGGACCATCTTCGCCTGCCTCGCCTTCACCCATGGCTTCCTCTGGCTGGTCAATGGCGATGGCGCCTGGCCCCCCGCCGGCATGGCGCTGCCGCCGCTGCCGGCGGCGGCGCTGCCGGCGGCGCTGGTGGCGGCCAGCGGCGCCGCGATCTGCCTGGCCGGGCGGCTGCTGCGGCGCGGCCGGGCCCTGGCCATGTCCCTTGCGGTGCTGGCTGCGCTCGGCCTGCTGCTGGCCGGCCTCGGCACCGACCTGCAGGCGCTGCGGGCGGCCGGGCTGCGGCCGGAGGCGCATGCCTTCGGCGCCGCGGTCTTCGCCAACCAATTCTGGCAGGGGGTGCACGCCGCCGCGGTGCTGGTCATGGCGCTCTACCTGGTGGCGCGGAGCTGGGCCGGCATGGTCGATCCGGTGCGCCGCCTCACCTTCGAGGTGGTGCGGCTGTTCTGGCTCTATGCCGTGGCGCAGGCCCTGGCCGGGATGGCGCTGACGCATCTCTTCCCGCGCGGGTTGGCATGATGCGGGCGCGCGCCCCCGGCTTCTCCGCCATCACCGGTGCGCTGGCGGCGCTGCTGGTCTGGGCCGGGCATTTCACGCTGATCTATGGCGCGCATGCCCTGGCCTGCGAGCGCGGCTTCGCGGATGCCGCGCTGCTCGGCCTGCCGGCGGTGCCGGCGCTGGTGCTGGGCGCCAGCCTGGCCGCGCTGCTGGCGGTCGGCCTGGTCGGGTGGCGCGCCTGGCGGCGGCTCGACGGCAGCCTGGCGGCGGAGGCGGGCGAGGACGCGCCGCGCTTCCTCGCCTGGCTCACCCTCGCCACCGCGCTGCTGGCCGCGCTCGCCATCCTGTGGGAGGCGGTGCCGGTGCTCCTCCTGCATAGCTGCCGCTGAGCCGCCATGCCGGATTTCCAGTCCTGGCCGCTCTAGCTCCTCGCTGCCGCCTTCGCCGGCGCCGCCGCGGTGGTCTAGGGGGCGGGCGCGCGCCTCGCCCGGATCGTCGATGCAGTCAGCGAGCGCACCGGCATGGGGCAGGGCTTCGCCGGCATGCTGCTGCTCGGCGGCATCACCTCCCTGCCGGAGGTCGCCGTCTCCGTCACCGCGGCGCTGGAGGGCGAGGCGGCGCTGGCGGTCAACACCCTGCTCGGCAGCGTCGCGGCGCAGGTGGCGCTGCTGGCCCTGGCCGATGCGCTGATCGGCCGCAGCGCGCTGACCTCGGTCGTGGTGGATCCGGTCGCGCTGCTGCAGGGGGCGCTGAACGTCATCCTGCTGGCGCTGGTGGCCGGCGCCATCACCGCGGGCGACATCGCCATGGCCGGCTTCGGCCTGTGGAACGGGGTGCTGCTGCTGGGCTATTTCGCCGCCATCGCCATCGTCTCCGGCTATGAGGGCCGGACGCCCTAGAGCGTGATCGGTTGAGGTCGAATCGACCGAAACCGTGAATCACGCGACCGAACAATGAGCTAGAGCGGGGCGGGTGAGCGCAGCTCAACCGATCCCGCTCTAGAAGGCACAGCAGGCCAAGGCGGCCGAGCCGCCGGCGCCGAAAGGTGAGGCGACGGCGGGCATTTCCCTGGGCGGCCTGCTGCGCCGCCTCGCCTTGCTCGCCCTGCTCATCCTGGCCGCCGGCTATCTGCTGAGCGAGACCGGCGCGGCGGCGGCGGCGAAGACCGGCCTTGGCTCGGCCTTCTTCGGCGCCCCGCTGCTGGCGGTCGCCACCTCCCTGCCGGAGATCAGCGCCATGGTCGGCGCGGTGCGGCTGCGGCGCTACGAGATGGCGATCGGCGACGTCTTCGGCACCAATTTGTTCAACGCCGCGCTGCTCTTCCTGATCGACGTCCTGGCGCCGGGCGAGCCGGTGCTGATGCAGGTCGGCGCCTTCTCCGCCTTCGGCGCGCTGCTCGGGATCGTGCTGACCGTCATCTTCATGGCCGGCGTCATCGAGCGGCGCGACCGCACGATCCCGTGCATGGGCTGGGACTCGCTGGCGGCGCTGGTCTGCTATGGGCTCGGCGTTGCCGTGCTGTGGTCGCTGCGGGGCCCGCCGGGCGGCTGAGCCCTGGCTGCGCCGCGCCACCCGCGCCGGCGCCGGGACGGCGTCAGCGCCGGCGCCGGGATCGCCGGCCGCCGCGCAGCTCTCCCCGGTCCTGGAGGTCAGGCCGCCATCTTCCGGCAGCTCTCGGCGCAGCTTCGGCAGGCCTGCACGCATTCCTCCATCTCCCCGACCTGCTCGCAGGAGCTGGCGCATTCCTCGCAGATCTCGGCGCATTCGCCGCAGGTGTGCTTATGGTGCGGCGTGCCGATGAGCATGAAATTCGCCGCGGTCTGGCAGATCTCGGCACAGGCCAGCATGAGCCTGAAATGCCGTGGCTCGAGGTGCTTGCCGCCCTGTTCCAGGCAATGATTCATGGCCATGCCCAGGCAGGTGCCGTGGCAGCGCAGGCATTCCTCGATGCAGGACCGCAGTTCTGGCGAGAGCTTCTGCATGGGGCGATCTCCGTTCCGGTGGCGCCGTTCTCGGACGGGCAGCGGAAGCGGCGCCGGCGCTTCCGTGCCCGGTCGGCCGGCCGCCCGGCCGAAAGGCGGGTCCAGGCGATGACGGCGCCGCCCTGCATGGCAGTCGCGGCCCCGTTCCGCGTCGGCGGCGGAAGGGCTCAGTGCTGGTGCAGCGCGTCCTGCAGCTCGGCCTTGCTCATCTGCGAGCGGCCGGGAATGTTCCGCTTCCTGGCCGCCTGATAGAGTTCGGCCCGGGTCTGCACGCCACCGCCGCGGCCCGGGGTGCTGCGGGCCTGGGTGGTGCGAGCCTTGGTGCTGCGGGTCTGGGCGCCGCGCCCCTCCTTCTGCGCCTGCGCCGTCTCTCCCCGGCGCTCCTTCGCCTTGGTGCGGGTCAGATTCTCCTTGTTGCGGCCCGGGCTCTGCTGGTTCGAGGCGCCTGCCTCGCTGAGGCCGATGGCGATGGCCTGCCTCGGGTTGCGCACCTTCCGCCCGCTGCCGCTCTCCAGCTCGCCATGCTTGAACTCATGCATGACGCGGCCGACGGTATCCTTCTGCGCCTTGCTCTGCTTTGCCATTGCGGGTTGCTCCTTCATCGCCGGAGACCAGGCGGGCATCGCGGCCGGGCATGGCCGCACCACCCCGCCTCAGCGACCGCAACGCGCCGCGGTCGCCGCGGATGCGGGAAGGGCTTTCGTCCGGCACCATGGAAGCTGGGCTGGCGCGGGCAGCGCCGGCGCCGGGCGGCTGCCGCCTGAGGAGCCACGCCTGCTGCCATGCCGGCTGATGACGCAGCGCATGGCAGGACGGGCCCCGTTACCGCCCAGGCATCGCCACCGGGCACGGCGAGCGGGTCGCGCCGCCCCCGGCCGCTTCTGGCGGCGTGACCCCCCTTCCTCCCTGCTCCAGGGGGGAAGGGGCTGGCCCTACCTGGAGCGGGATCGGTCGAGCTTCGCTCACTCTTCCCGCTCCAGTGTCCCGATTCCGAAGTCCTGCGGACTTCGTTCTCGGGCCGCTGGCTTTTGTTTCAGTGGCCTGCTTGTCCGCTGCGTTTGCCGGAAATCCAGCGAACTTCACGGGCAGGACACCAGCTCATTGCTTGATCACGTGCTTCACGGCACCGGCTCGATCGGCCTCGACCGATCGCGCTCTAGACATGGATGCCGTCCAGATCCTTCCCGGCATTCTCCGGGCTCCACCACCAGACCACGGCGGCCTGGCCGAGCATCACCACGGGGATGAGCAGGAAGGCGAGCTGGAAGCTGCCGGTCGCCTCGCGGATCCAGACCGAGACGAAGGGCCACAGCACATAGCCGACGAAGAAGGCCAGCGCCCAGGAGAAGCCATTGCCGACGCCGCGGATGCGCGTCGGGTACATCTCCGCCGTATAGGTCGTCGCCGGTCCCCAGACGCCGAGGAAGCCGATGCTCCACAGCAGGCCATAGACCCAGAGCAGCGTGTTGTCGTTGGTATAGGTCCAGAGGGTGAGGAACACCGCCCCTTCCACCAGCATCAGCACGAAGCCGAGGCGGCGGCCGAATTTGTCGATGATCCAGCCGGCGCCGATGATGCCGACCACGCCGATCAATCCCCAGGCGACGTAGAAGCTGCCATATTCCGCCGCCGACCAGCCATGCGCTTCCTTCAGGAAGAGCGGCATCCAGAGGCCGACGGTGGAGAAGGCGATGACGTTGGTGCAGGCGACGAAGGTGGCGAGCAGGGTGCCGCGTCGCATGTCGGGCAGGAAGAGCTGGCGGATGCCGACCTTCTCCGCCTTGTCGATCCAGTGGCGGTCCTCCTCGCTGATGCCCTGGCCGGTCTGCAGCGCGGCCCGGATGCGCCGCTTGCGGTCCATGGTCCGCACCCAATAGGGCGATTCGGGACAGAGCAGCCGGACATAGATCGCCAGCAGCGCCACCACCGCAGGCAGCACGAAGGCCGCGCGCCAGCCCCAATTCTGCACCACCACCGCGGTGATGGTCCCGGCGAGGGCAGCACCGACGCCCCAGGCGGAGCGGTCCGCGCTGACGATCATGCCGCGCAGCCTTGCCGGCCAGGTCTCCGCCACCAGCATGGAGCCGATCGCCCATTCGCCGTTCAGCGCGAAGCGGACGATGGCATAGGCGGCGACGAAGAAGCCCCAGTTCGGGGAGAGCGCCACCAGCGGCATCATCAGCGAGAACATCGCGATGTTGATGGCGAGCAGCGTCCGCCGACCGAACTGGTCCGCCAGCCAGGGCCAGAGATAGAGGCCGATGATGCCGAACAGCATGGCGATCTGCACGCCGCTGCGGTACTCCGGCAGGGTGACGGCGAATTCCTGCATCACCATCGGCGCGACCAGCGCGAAGATCGCGCCGTCCATGCCGTCGAACCCCCAGCCCAGCCCATTGGCCCAGGCGATGTGCCAATGGGTGCTGGTCAGCTTGCCCTGCTGTGCGGCGTTGCGGTAGGCGGCGCTGCGCATGTGCTTCGCCTCCAGCGGGCCGCCGGGGGTGAGCGGTGGCGTGATATCGGGCGCGCGTGCGCCTGCTGCATCGAGTGCAGTCGAGCTCATCGGACATTTCTCCCTTCTGCCTGGCCTCGCGGCCGGGTGCGGACCGATTGGGCTCGGCCTCACCGAGGGATGCTGCAACCCAGACGTGCAGGGCGCAACCGCGTTCAAGATCGGTGCGCTGCCGCGTCAAGCGAGCGTGTCCGCCTCGCCCGCCTGCGGCTACGCCGCGATGCGAGCCGGACATGCTGCCCCTCACCCGCCACGCGCCGAGGCCAGCAGGAATTCCCGCAACTGCAGCACATGCGGATCCCGCGCCAGCCCCGGCCGGCTATGCAAAGCGAAGACGAAGGAGCCGGGAAGCTGGCGCGGCGCGAACAGCCGCACCAGCCGCCCGGCCGCAAGCTCGGCCTCCAGCATCGGTGCGCGGCCGAGCGCGATGCCCGCCCCGGCGATGGCGGCCGCGATCACCTGGTTGAAGCTGCTGAACCGCACCACCCGGCCTGTCGCCGGCGGCAGGCCCAGCAGGCCAAGCCAGTGGCGCCAGGCCATCTCGGGGCTGTTGCCATGCTCCTCCTCCAGCAGGCTGTGGCGGAGCAGCGCCGCCGGTTCCTCCAGCCTGCCCAGGGCGGGGCTGCAGACCGGGAAGATGGTCTCCGCGAACAGCAGCGCATCCGGCGGCCGCACCGTGCCGGCGCGCAGCCGCAGGATGGCGAGGTCGAGCTCCTCCCGCGCCATGTCCGGCCGGTCCTCCTCGATCGCCCGCATGCTCCAGGCCGTGCTGGGATGCATGCCGGCGAAGGTGGCCAGGCGCGGCGCCAGCCACAGCGAGGCGAAGGAGCCATTGGCCGAGATGGTCAGCTTCGGCCGGGCCCGCCGCGCCTGGCCGCGGATGGCGTCACAGGCATCGCCGAGCCGCGTCAGCGCCGCCTCGATCGCCACCAGCAATTCCAGCCCGGCCGGGGTGGGCGCCGTCCGGCTATGCCCGGTGCCGTTGCGCGCCCGGGTCAGCAGCGGCACGCGCAGCTCCGCCTCCAGCGCACGGATCTGGTGGCTGACGGCGCTGGTGCTGACATTGAGCGCGGCCGCGGCGCGGGCGAAGCTGCCCTGGCGGGCAACCGCGGCGAAGGCGCGCAGGGCGGCGAGCGGTGGGAGAGGGGCGGTCATCGCCGTTCAATATAGCTCAACAGCAGATGAGAATCTTGCATTTGCGGCCCGATGGGCCGCCGCCCAGCATGCGCCTGGCGGCCCCGCGGAGTCGCCGGCGCCAGGAGATTGCGAGGCATGTATTTCGATCTGCGGCTGTGGCGGCTGACGGCAGGGCTGCGGGCCAGCATGCTGGGCGGCGTCGCGCTCGGCCTGCTGGCGCTGGCCGCCGGCATTGCCCGCTTCGCCTTCCTGGGCGTGGCCCTGGCCCGGGTCTTCGCCGACGCCGGGGCGGCGGAGATCGCCTGGCCGCTGACTGGCGCGGTGCTCGCCGTGCTGCTGCGCGCGGCGCTGGACCATGCCCGCACCGTGCAGGCGCATCGCAGCGCGGCGGCGGTGCAGACCAGGCTGCGCGCCGCGCTGTTCGACCGCATCGCGGCGCTCGGCCCGGCCTGGTTCGCCGGCGAGCGCACCGGCGGCGTCATGCTCGCCATGGTCGATGGCGTGGAGCAATTGCAGACCTTCTTCGGCCAGTACCTGCCGCAGCTTGCCATCGCCGCCTGTGCGCCGGTCGCGATCTTCGCCTTCATCGCCTTCTGGGACATGCCGGTGGCGCTGGTGCTGCTTGCCGCCGCGCTGGTGACGCTGGTGCTGCCGGCCCTGGTGCATCGCTGGGACCGGCGCGCCTCGCTGGCGCGGCAGCAGGCCTTCAAGGCCTTCGGCGGCGAGTTCCTGGACGCCGTGCAGGGCCTGCCGACGCTGCAGGCCTTCGGCCAGAGCCGCAGCTACGGCGAGAAGCTGGCCGGGAAGGCGCGGGGGCTCTACCGCAGCACCTTCTGGGTGCTGGCCCTCAGCGTGCTGACGCGTGGCATCACCGATACCGGCATGGCGCTCGGCGCCGCCATCGCCCTCATCCTCGGCGTGCACCGCGTCGGCGCGGGCGAGATGAGCCTGGAGGCGCTGCTGGTGGTGCTGATGGCCGGCACCGAGATCTTCCGGCCGCTGCGCGACCTGCGCTCCGTGCTGCACCAGGGCATGGTCGGCCAGTCCGCCGCCATGGGCATCCACGCGCTGCTGGAGGCGGAGCCGGCCGTGGCGCCGGGCGGCGCGGCGCTGGAGCTGCAGGGCCGGGCCCCGGATATCGCCTTCGACGCCGTGCGCTTCGCCTATCCCGGCGGCCGCGCGCCCGCGCATGACGGGCTGGATTTCGCCATCGCCGGCGGCGAGCGTGTCGGCATCGTGGGGCCGAGCGGCGCCGGCAAATCCTCCATCCTGCGGCTGCTGCTGCGGCAGCACGATCCGCAGGCCGGCCGCATCCTGATCGGCGGGCAGGACATCGCGGGCCTCGACCCGGCGAGCATCGCCGCGCAGGTCGCGATCGTGGCGCAGGATGCCACGCTGTTCCACGGCACGGTGGCGGAGAACCTCCGGCTCGGCCGGCCGAACGCGACCCAGGCGGAGATGGAGGCCGCCTGCCGCGCCGCCAACGCGCATGACTTCATCCTGGCCCTGCCCGGCGGCTATGGCGCGACGATCGGCGAGCGCGGCGCGCGGCTTTCGGGGGGGCAGCGGCAGCGCCTGGCCATCGCCCGCGCCCTGCTGCGCGACGCGCCGATCCTGATCCTGGACGAGGCGCTGTCCGCCGTGGATGCGGAGAACGAGGCGCTGATCCAGCAGGCGCTGGACCGGCTGATGCAGGGCCGCACCACGCTGATCCTGGCGCACCGCCTGTCCAGCGTCATCGGCGCCGACCGCATCCTGGTGCTGGATCGGGGCCGGGTGGTGGAGAGCGGCAGCCATGCCGAGCTGATGCAGCGGGACGGCACCTATCGCCGGCTGATGGGCGCCCAGGCGGCCGAGCGTGGCGGGATGGCGGAGCTGCCGGCACCGGCCGCCCCGGCTTCGCCGAAGCTGCCGGAGGAGGCCGGCGCGCCGCCGCCGGAGTCCATCGCCGAGGCGGCCGCCGCCATCGGCTGGCGGGAGACGCTGGCGAGCCTGGTCCGCTACATCCTGCCCTGGCGCGGCAGGTTCGCGCTGGTGGTGCTGTTCGGCATCGGCCGGGTGGCCGCCTTCGTCGGCGTCGGCGTGCTCGGCGCGCTGCTGATCGCGGCGCTGCGCGAAAGCGCGCCGACCGCCGGCCTCGCCATCGCGCTGCTGATCGCCGCGCCGGTCGCGGGCGGGCTGCACTGGCTGGAATCCTGGCTGGCGCATGACATGGCCTACCGGCTGCTGGCGGAGATGCGCATCGCGCTCTTCGCCCGGCTGGATGCGCTGGGCCCGGCCTATCTGCTGCGCCGCCGTGCCGGGGATCTGGTGAGCCTCGCCACCACGGATGTCGAGACGGTGGAGTATTTCTACGCCCATACCGTCGCGCCCGCCGTGGTGGCGCTGCTGGTGCCGGGGACGGTGCTGCTGGTGCTGGCCCTCATCGCCTGGCCGCTGGCCCTGGCGCTGCTGCCCTTCCTGCTCTTCGCCGCCCTCTCCCCGCTGCGCGGCCGGGCGCGCATCGACCGGCTGGGGGCCGAGGCGCGCGGCGCGCTGGGCGGGCTCGGCGCGCATGTGACGGAGACCATCCAGGGGCTCGGCGACCTGCTGGCCTTCCGCGCCGTGCCGGCGCGGCGGGCGGGCTTTCTCGGCCTGGTCGCCGAGTACCAGCGGCGCCGCCTGGCGTTGCAGGAGGACCAGTCCCGCGCCGCCGCCGGGCTGGAGGTCGCGACCGGCCTCGGCGGCCTCGCCGTGGCGGCGATGGGCGCGACGCTGGTGGCCCAGGGCCAGCTTGCCGCCGGGCTGCTGCCCATGTTCATCCTGATCGCCATCGCCGCCTTTCTGCCGGTCTCGGAAATCGCCCAGGTCGGGCGGCAGCTCGCCGACACCATCGCCTCCACCCGCCGGCTGCGCGTGGTGGAACGGGAGCAGCCGGCGGTCACCGGCGGCACGCGGCTCCCAGCCGCGCGGGAAGGCGGCTCCGAGGTGGCGTTCCAGGCGGTGCGATTCACCTATCCCGGCCGCACCCGCCCGGCGCTGGATGGCGTGACGCTCGCCATCCCGGCCGGCCGCACCGTGGCACTGGTCGGCCCCTCCGGCGCCGGCAAATCCACCGTCGCCAGCCTGCTGCTGCGCTTCTGGGACCCCGATTCCGGTCGTGTCACGCTGGATGGCACGGAGCTGCGCGAGCTGACGCTGGACGGGCTGCGCCGGCACGTGGCGCTGGTGGCGCAGGACACCTACCTGTTCAACGACACGCTGGAGGCGAATATCCGCCTCGCCCGGCCGGAGGCGAGCGCCGCCGATCTTGCCCTGGCGCTGGACCGCGCGGCGCTGGCGGAGTTCGTCGCCAGCCTGCCGGAGGGCCTCGCGACCCGCGTCGGCGAGCGCGGCGTGCAGCTCTCGGGTGGGCAGCGCCAGCGCATCGCCATCGCCCGCGCCTTCCTCAAGGACGCGCCGGTGCTGGTGCTGGATGAGGCGACCTCGCATCTCGACGCGATCAGCGAGGCGCGGGTGCGCGCCGCGCTGGACGCGCTGATGCGCGACCGCACCGTGCTGGTGATCGCGCACCGCCTCTCCACCATCCGCCACGCGGATGCGATCCTGGTGATGCAGGCCGGCCGCGTGGTGGAGGCAGGCTCGCATGCCGAGCTCCTCGCCCGGGGCGGTGCCTATGCCCGCCTGGTCAACTGGCAGATGACGGGCACGGAGGCGGCGTGAAGCCCGTTCAGCCGCGACGCTCCGGCCGGCAGGATGGCGTCGCGGCGGATCGTCAGCCGATCCGCCGCGGCATGGAGAGACCGGTCCCGCGCGGGCTATCCGCCTTTCAGGACTTCGCCATGGCGCACATGCCCTCGGCGATCGGGCGGAAGGAACGCTCCGCCGGGGTCACCGCCAGCACCTTGTACACGTCGCCCGGGCCGCGGCTCTCGGCCGGCGACTTCACCATGAACAGGTAGGTGGGGTGTAGCTTGCGGCCGTCCCGGCGGATGGTGCCCTGGCCGAAGCAGTCATCATCCGTTGCCATCTCCTTCATGGCAGCGACCGTCTCCTTCCCGGAAGCCTTCGCGCGTGCGGGACCCAGCGCCTTGACCGCCTTGAGGTAGTGGACCAGCGCCGAGTAATCGCCCGCATGGTTGTGGCAGGGGAAGGTGTTGGCCGGCAGGTGCGGGCGCAGGCGGTCCATGAAGGCGCGGGTGCGGTCGTTCAGGTCCCAGTAGAAGGTTTCCGTCTGCGTCATGCCCTGCGCCGCCTGCAGCCCGAGCGACATGACGCTGTTGATGTAGCCGGTCAGCCCGACGAAGCGGATGCCGGACCGCATGAGCCCGAATTCCTGCGCCTGCTTGACCGCGTTCACGAAATCCGTGCCGGCGCCGAGGAAGGCGACGACCTTGGCGCGGCTTGCCTGCGCCTGCAGCAGGAAGGCGGAGAAATCGGTCGTCTCCGGGAAGGGATAGCTGACCGCGCCGAGCACCCGGCCGCCGCTCGTCTCCACCGAATGCGTCGTATCGGCCTGCAGCGTGTGGCCGAAGGCGTAGTTCGGCGTGATGAAGAACCAGGTGCCGTAGCCCTGCTTCACCAGCGGCTCGCCCGTGGCGTGGGACAGGCAGTAGGTGTCGTAGGCCCAGTGGATCGCATTCGGGCTGCAATGCTCGGAGGTGAGGGAGGAGGTCGCGGCGGAGGTGTTCAGATGCACCTTGTCCTTCTGCTCGACCACCGCCTTCATGGCGATCGCCAGCGCCGAGTTGCTGACGCCGAGCACCATGTCGACGCCATCCCGGTCGAACCATTGGCGCACGACGGTCAGGCCGACATCGGATTTGTTCTGGTGGTCCGCCACCAGCAGATCGACGGCGATTTCCGGATTGGCGGCCTGGAACTCCCGTATCGCCTGCCGCGCGCAGGCGACGCTGGTCGGGCCGGAGATGTCGCGGTAGGCGCCGGACATGTCCTGCAGCAGGCCGACGCGGATGGTCTCCTCCGGCCGCCTTGGCTGCGCGAGGGCCGGGGCCCCGAGCGAGGCTGCCGCAAACATTCCGGTGCCGAGGACGGCACGGCGACGCAGGATCATTCGCTTCCTCCGATTTCGATGGCTGCCCTGGGCAGCAACGAGGCCGGGAGCATCCCCGGATGTTCGCCCCAGGGCAAGCCGCCGCCAACGGGTTCGTGATCGGCCATAGGGGAAAAGGCCCGGGCTCCTCGCCCGGGAGATGCGGCCCTCGCCCTGCCCGCCGCGGGCCGAAGAAGGTGCGGCCCATGCGTCGCGGCCCGTGCGATGCCCCTTGATCGCCATCGGCGGTAACGGCATGCGCGGCGCGCTCCTCCAACCCCGTCCTTACCGGCAAACCGCCCGCGCTACCGGGGCTGGCGATGGCGGGGCATCCTCGCCGCAGCTTCGCCTCGTCTCGTCCCGCAGGTCGCCCGGTATAGATCGCTTCCACTCCCTCCGCATTTTCCGCTTGGTGGGGGGAAGCTTTTGCACCGGCCGGGGCCCCATCCCATACGCTGGGCATATGGGGCATATACGTCCCTGCCGCGGTGCAAACGCATGGCTGCGACGCCAGATACGCAGGGCTGCCGCCCTGCCCCGGATGGAGGAGGATCCCGCGATGCGTCTCGCCTGGACCCGGATCGCCCTACCGACCCTTGCGGGGCTGTTGGCCCTGCTGCTGTCGCCGGGCGGGGCCGGGGCAATCGAGAGCACCGCCCAGCAGAGCCCCCGCGCCACCGTGACCCTGGTGAGCGAGGCGGCCGCCGTCGCCCCCGGCGAGAGCTTCCGCATCGGGCTGCGGCAGCGCCTGGCGCCGCATTGGCACACCTACTGGACCAATCCGGGCGATGCCGGCACGCCGCCGGAGATCGCCCTGACCTTGCCGGAGGGGGTGACGTCCGGGGAGATCGCCTGGCCCGGGCCGGACCGGCTGCCCTTCGGCCCGCTGGTGAATTTCGGCTACGAGAACGAGATCGTCCTGCCGATGACGGTCACCGTGCCGCCGACCGCGCAGCCCGGCCGGACCCTGCCGATCGAGGCCAGGGCAAGCTGGCTGGTCTGCGAGCGCGAATGCATCCCCGAGGAGGGCAGCTTCCGCATCGAGGTCCCGGTGGAAGCCACCGGCACCCCGGCCGGCGGCGAGATCGCCGCTGCCTTCGCCGCCGCCGATGCCAGGCGGCCGGTGCCCTCGCCCTGGCCGTCCCGGCTGGGCAGCGAGGGCGAGGCGCTGGTGCTGGCGGTGGAGGGCGAGGATATTACGCCGGCCGCGGTGAAGGGCGCCTTCTTCTTCCCCGCCGCCTGGGGGGCGGTGGAGCACGCGGCGCCGCAGGCGCTGCAGGTCGAGAATGGCCGCCTGACCCTCTCCCTGGCCAGGGGGCAGGCGCTGGATGCCTCGGCGCCCCTGGCAGGGCTGCTTGCCGTCTCGGACGGCACCGGCCAGACCCGCTGGCTGGAGCTGGCGCCCCGCCTCGGCCCCCTGCCGGCCGGCGGCGGCGCCGGGGCGGCAGCCCTGGCCCTGCCCTTCTGGCAGGCGGCGCTCTTCGCCTTCCTCGGCGGGCTGATCCTGAACCTGATGCCCTGCGTCTTCCCGGTCCTCGCCATCAAGGCGACCGCCGTGGCCCGCATGTCGGGCGGGGCGCTGCGGCAGGTGCGGCTTTCCGGCCTCTTCTACACCATCGGCGTGCTGGTCGCCTTCACGGCGCTCGCCGCGCTGCTGCTGGCGGTGCGCGCCTCGGGCGCCGCGGTGGGCTGGGGCTTCCAATTCCAGTCGCCGGTCTTCGTCACGCTGATGGTCTGGCTGCTGCTGGCCATCGGGCTGAACCTCTCCGGGGTGTTCGAGGTCGGCCAGTCCCTCAGCGGCACCGGCCAGTCCCTGGCCACGCAGCAGGGCCATGGCGGCAGCTTCTTCACCGGGCTGCTGGCGGTGGTGGTGGCCACGCCCTGCACCGCGCCCTTCATGGGGGCCGCGATCGGCACGGCGCTGGCCGCGCCGCCCGCTTTGGCACTGGCGCTGTTCCTGGCGATGGGGCTGGGCCTGGCGCTGCCTTACGCGCTGCTCGGGATCTTCCCGCGGATCGCCCGGACTCTGCCGCGGCCGGGTGCCTGGATGCTGCGGCTGCGCCAGGGCATGGCCTTCCCGATGTACGCCTCCGCCGCCTGGCTGGTCTGGGTGCTGGTGCAGCAGACCGGGGAGCTCGGCGTGCTGGTGGCGCTGGCCGGCGGGGTGCTGATCGGCCTGGCTGCCTGGCTCTACGGCATCGCGCAGCATAGCGGCGGACGTGCCCTGTTCTCCCGCGGCGCCGCGGCGCTGGCGCTGGCCGGCACCCTTGCCCTGCTGCCGCAGCTCCGCCATGCCGCCGCCCCGGGCGCCCAGGCCGCGTCCACCAGCGGCGCGGAGCCCTTCACCGCAGCGCGCCTCGCCGCGCTGCGGGCGGAAGGCAAGCCGGTCTTCGTCAACATGACGGCGGCCTGGTGCATCACCTGCAAGGTCAATGAACGCGCCGCCCTCGCCACGGCTGGCGTGCAGGCTGCGCTGGCGCAGAACGGCATCACCTATCTGCGCGGCGACTGGACCAACCAGGACCCGCAGATCACCGAATTCCTGCGCGGCTTCGGCCGCGACGGGCTGCCCTTCTACGTCTTCTTTCCCGCCGGGAAGCGCGACCCGGTGGTGCTGCCGCCGGTGCTCACCGAGAGCATCGTGACGGCCGAGCTGACGCGCAACGTCTCGACCCCATGACCGCAGCCGGAGGATCACCGATGACGACACCGACGACCCGCCTTCCCTTCACCGCAAGGCGCCGGGCGCTGCTGCTCGGCGGCGCCGGGCTTGCCGTGGCGCCGGCGCTGCTGCGCGGCCGCCCCGCCCAGGCCGCCCCGGCGATCGGCCAGCCCGCGCCGGCCTTCTCCGCGCAGGACAGCAATGGCCGGACCCAGACGCTGGAAGCGCTGCGCGGCAAGCTGGTGGTCCTGGAATGGACCAACCATGAATGCCCCTTCGTGCAGAAGCACTACCGCTCGAGCAACATGCAGACCTTGCAGCGGGAGGTGACGGGAGCAGGCGCGGCCTGGCTTTCCGTCATCTCCTCCGCGCCTGGCGAGCAGGGCTTCGTCACCCCGGCCCAGGCGAATGAGCTGAGCAGCAGCCGCCAGGCGGTGCCGACGGCGGTGCTGCTGGACCCCGAGGGCAATGTCGGCCGCGCCTATGGCGCGCAGACCACGCCGCACATGTATGTCATCGGCGCCGATGGCAGGCTGCTCTACATGGGCGGGATCGATTCCATCGCCTCCACCAACCTGGCGGATCTGGAGAAGGCGACGCCCTATTTCCGCAACGCCTTCCGCGCCGTGGCCGAGGGCAAGCCGGTGCAGCAGGCGGTGACGCGCCCCTATGGCTGCAGCGTGAAATACGCCGCCTGACCGCCGGGTAGGGTTAGAGCACATTCAAGTCCGGCGGAATCGCCGGACGCCGCGGAAAATGCGACAGAACGAAAAGCCAGAGCAGGTTCACCGAGCGCAGGCTCGGTGAAACCGCTCCAGTGGTCCGATGCCGAATTCCTGCGGACTTCGGCATCGGGCCACCAGCTTTTGTTTTCCGTGGCCTGCTTGTCCGCTGCGTTCGCCCGAAATCCGGCGAACGCAGCGGGCAGGACACCAGCGGCGGTGCCGCCAACCCTACCCGCCCCCTAGTCTGCAGGTCGAACCCTCGGGCCCAAGCCCGTCGTCATGGTAAAGCTGCTGCATTCCGCCGCGACCTCTGCGACCATCGCTCCGAGTGAGCCCTGTCGCTCCACATAGACGGCTCGGTACTCCACATTGGGAAAGTCCGGCCGGGTCGGCACGAGAACCAGTTTACCTTCGTCCAGCTCACGCTGAACCACTTGCAGGGGCAGCAGCGCCACGCCCAGGCCGGCGGTTGCGAGGCGCGCCAGGGTAACGACCGAGTTCGAGGTATGCCGCGGCACCGGGAAGACGTCACCGGCGGCGAACCAGTCCGATATCTGACTGTAGATCGCGGAGTGTTCCGGCCAGGTGATCAGCGGCATCCGCTGCAGGGCCGCCGGCGTAGCCGGTTCGCGGAAGGCGAATGCGCCGGGGGCCGCCATCCAGCCCAGGCGCGTATCGCCCAGCGAGCGCGTGGGATGCACTGTCGCCAGCCGGTAGGAGCCGGCCAGGATAACGTCGAAGCTGCCCTCTTCGAGGCCGCGTGCGAGCTGCGGCGTCAGATCGACATGGGTGTCGATGATCACCTCGGGATGGCGGCTCGCCAGGCGATGCAAGAGGTCGGGCAGCCAGGTGCAGGCGACGATCTCGCTCACGCCAACACTGACCCTGCCGCGCAACCGGTCCTCGCCGCCGGCGCATTGCCGCATCCTCCCCTGCCAGGCGAGGATCCGCTCCGCATAGATCAGGCACTCCCGACCGGCGGCGGTCAGCGCAACGCCCTGAGGGCCACGATCCACCAGACGCGTACCGAGGTCTTCTTCCAACCTTTGCAGCCGTGCGGAGACGCTGGGCTGCGTGGTGTGCAGCTTGCCCGCCACGGCATGGAAGTTCCGCAGCCGCGCCAGCCACACCAGTGTTTCGAGCTGCTGGAAGTTCATCTTCCTGGTCTCCCCGGCGCCGCATGTCACCGATATTGATCATTTTTTCTGATCAAGAAAGATCAGAAATAATAGTTTGTGTCGATCAGCAAAATCCGGAGACTGGCCGTAAGACCAGGGAAGTCACGAGCGTTCCGGTGCTCATGCCTCTCCCCATGAGGAGGGACGCCATAGTGACCACGCTGGATCCGGCGCGGACCATTACCCAATCCCTGGCGGCCTGGTGCGCCGGATTCGCCGCTGCGGATCTGCCGGCAGACCTCCGCCACGCAACCGAGCAGCGGCTGCTGAACGTCATCGGCGTCGCGCTCGCCGCCGGCGCCCGGCCGCAGGGCCAGGTCGCGGCCGAGGCCGCGCTGGCCATGGGCGCGCCGGGCCCATGCCACATCCTCGGCGGGCCGGATGGTACGCTCGCGACCAGCGCCGCCTTCGCCAATGGCAGCATGGCATCGGCCCTGGCCTTCGATGATTCGCAGACCGAGACGCTGATCCACTGCACCTGCACCACCGCCGCCACCGCGCTCGCCCTCGCTGAATGGCGGGGCATCGCGGGGCCCGAGGTGCTGCTGGCGATCGCCCTCGGCAATGAGGCGATCTGCCGCATCGGCGCGGTGGCGCCGGGGCAATTCCACCGCAGCGGGTTCCATCCGACCGGCATCGTCGGGGCCTTTGGCGCCGCCTTCGTCGCCGGCCGGCTGCTCGGCCTCGATGCCGCCGGCCTGGTCCATGCCGCCGGCATCGCCGGCACGCTCGCCTCGGGCAGCAATGAGTGCTGGCGCGACGGGAGCTGGGCGCAGATCGTCGATCCGGGCTGGGCCTCCCAGGCAGGAATCACCGCCGCGGTGCTGGCGGCGAAGGGCTTCTCCGGCCCCGCCGCGGTGCTGGAAGGCAGCTTCGGCCTGTTCCCGAGCCATGTGCAGGATCGCGACTACCGGCTGGACTACGCGCGCGCCACCGCGGCCCTGGGCGAGGTCTGGGAGAGCCGCAACATCGCGATCAAGCCCTATCCGACAGGGCATGTCAGCATCCCCTTCGTGGATTGCGCGCTCGAGCTACATGCGAGGGGCGCCCGGGCGGAGCGGATCCGCCGCGTCACCTGCCATGCGGCGCAATGGATCACGCCCGTGGTCTGCGAGCCGGCGGCGGAGAAGAAGCGGCCCAGCACCGACTGGCACTGCCGTGTGAGCCTGCCCTTCACCGTGGCCGAGACGCTGTTCTTCGGTCGGTTGGAAGCCTCGGCCTACAGCGCGGAGAACCGCGCCAACCCGGCGCTGCTCGCGCTGGCGCAGAAGGTCGAGTACGTCATCGACCCCGATGCGCCGCGCGACGAGCGCTACAAGGGCTGGATCGAGGTCGAGCTCGACGACGGCACGCGGCTGGAGAGCATCCACTTCCACGGCCGCGACGACCACATGCGTGACGACCAGCTGATGGCCAAGTTGCATTCCTGCCTGCGGGGAACGCCCGCCGAGGGCAAGGCGGAGGCGCTGCGCAGCGCGGTCACGGCCTTGGCGCAGGGCGGCGAGGTCGCTGCCATCTTCACCGCTGCGGCGGGGCGCTGAGCCATGACGATGATTTCGCACCGCCTGGCCGCATGGGCCGCCGGCCTGACCTTGGAGGCGTTGCCCGAAGCGGCTCGACAGGCGACGAAGCTCCGCATCCTGGACATCCTCGGCGCCATGCTGGCGGGCAGCGAGACCACGCTCGCCGCGCGGGTCCTCGCCGCGGTGGCCGAGAACGGGGAGGGTGGCACGACGCTCGTCGGCAGCGCGGCGCGAGCTCCGCTCGGCCTGGCGGCGCTGGTCAATGGCACGACAGCGCATGTGCTCGAATACGATGACAGCCATGTCGAGACCGGGGTGCATCCCACCAGCCCCGTGCTGGCCGCAGCGCTCGGCCAGGCGGAGGCGCTGCATCGCTCCGGGCGAGACCTGCTGCTCGCGGTGGCGCTCGGCAATGAGGTGGCATGCCGGCTCGCCTGCGTCGCACCCGGCATGTTCCATCGCCACGGCTTCCATCCCACCGGCGTGTTCGGCATCTTTGGTGCGGTCGCCGCGCTCGCCAGCCTGCAGCGCCAGCCGGCCGCGGTACATGGCAGCGCGCTCGGCCTCGCCGGTAGCATGAGCGCAGCGCTGATGGCGGCGTGGGAGGATGGCAGCGAGAGCAAGTCGCTGCATGCCGGCCTGGCGGCACAGGATGCACTGCAGGCGCTGGCGCTGGCGCGGCACGGCGTCAGCGGCCCCGGCGTGGTGTTCGAGGGGCGCTTCGGCTTCTTCCCCGCCCATGTCCAGGCGCCGGGCTACGCCTTCCGCTGGGAGGCCGCGACCGCCGCGCTGGGCGAGCGCTGGGAGCTGCTGAGCATCGCCGCCAAGGTCTATCCGAACGGCCACTACATCCAGCCCTTCACCGACGCGGCCGAGACGCTGCAGCGGCGCCATCATCTGCGGGCCGAGGAGATCGCCGCGGTGGAGTGCGCGGTGGCCGACTACATGGTGCCGTTGGTCTGCGAGCCGGTGGCCGAGAAGGCGCATCCCAACACGCCCTGGCATGCGCGCTTCAGCCTGCAGCATTCCATCGCCGAGCTGCTGGTCACCGGCCGGCTGGACAAGCGCAGCTACACCGAGGCGACGCTGGCCGACCCGCGCATCGCCGCGCTGCGAGCCCGCATCAACCACCGCGTGGATGAGTACGCCACCGACCGCCGGCGCTGGAGCGGCGACGTGACCATCCGCACCACCGATGGCCGCGTGCTGCACCACCGGGTGGTGGACATGCGCGGCACGCCGGCCAATCCCCTCGGCACCGAGGACATCGTCGCGAAATTCACCGCGAATGCAGCCGGCGTCATCCCCGACGCGGCCGCGGCGCGCTGCATCGAGACCGTGCTGGGCCTGGAGCGGCTGGCGGACACCGCCGCCCTGCTGGCCCTGCTGCGGCCCTGAGCACGGGAGGAAAGAAAAATGCTCCGTCTTGCCCGCAGGCCGCTGCTGCTGGCCGCCATCCTGGCGGCGCCGGCCGTGGCGCGTGCCCAGCCCTACCCGGCCCGGCCGGTGCGCATCATCGTGCCCTTTCCGCCGGGGAATTCCACCGACATCGTCGCGCGCTTCATCGCCGACGCTCTGTCGCAGTCCTGGCCGCAGCGCGTCGTCGTCGAGAACCGCAGCGGCGGCGCCGGGGCCGTGGGCATGGATGCCGGAGCACGCGCGGCGGGGGATGGGTACACCCTGGTCGTCGGCTCCTCCGGCACCCTGGCGGTGAACCCGGCCATCATCCCTAACCTCTCCTACGACGTGCTGCGCGACTTCGCGCCCATCAGCAATCTTGCCACCATGCCGCTGCTGCTGGTGGCGCGCCCTGACTTCCCGGCCCATACCTTGCCCGAACTCCAGGCCCTGGCACGGCAAAGGCCGGGCGAGCTGGGCTACGGCTCGCCGGGACCGGGCACGGCGGGCCACATGGCGGGGGAATACCTGGCGCACCGCGCGGGCATCCGGATGCAGCACGTCCCTTATCGCGGGACCGGCCCGGCATTGGCCGACCTGCTCGGCGGCACCCTGCCGCTGGTCAGCGACAGCCTGGCGAGCGCGCTGCCGCATGTGCGCGACGGCCGGTTGAAGGCCCTTGTCATCACCGGGCGGAACCGCGCGCCGCAATTGCCGGACGTGCCGACCGCGGCCGAGACGCTGGGCGAGTTCGAGGCGGTGGGCTGGATCGGCATGGTCGCGCCGGTCGCCACCCCCGGGCCGCTGGTCAGCCGGATCAATGCGGAGGTGGTGCGCATCCTGCGCGACCCGTCCTCCTCGCAGCGCCTGGAAAGTCTTGGTGGCTCGCCCGATCCGGGGACTCCAGCCGAGTTCGCCGCCTTCATCCGCAGCGAGACGGAGAAATGGCGCGAGGTCGCCCGGATTGCGAATGTCAGGCTTGACAGCTGACCTTCTAGAACAGATCGCCGGAGGGTGGCATCGCCCGAAGGCGTGAATCTGCTCTACAATCCATAAGCTAGAGCGGTTTCGCGCTGCACAGTCAGCGTGAAGCCGCTCTAGAGCGTGATCGGTTGAGGTCGAATCGACTGAAACCGTGAATCACGCTACCGAACAATAAGCTAGAGCGGGGCGGGTGAGCGCAGCTCAACCGATCCCGCTCTAGTGTCCTGCCCGCGAAGTTCGCTGACCCATGGGCCTGAAACCCAGACCGGGGTCCGGGGCCAGGTCCTGGCCCGGCGGGGGTTCGTGGGCGGAGCCCCCGATGTCCGCCCTACCCCACCGGCATCGCCTGGGAAAGCCGCCCGCCCAGCCTTACCGGCTCCACCCGCTTCGCCAGCCCTGTCGCGTCATCCGTCTCCACGAACACGCCGCAGAGCGTCGCCTCGCCTTCCGCCGGCGCCAGCTTCTCCCCCGGCATCTTCCGCCAGAAGCGCAGCGCGGCGCCGCCCTTCTGCATGCCGATGACGCTGTCATAGTCGCCGCACATGCCGGCATCGGTCATGTAGGCGGTGCCGCCGGGCAGGATCTGGTGGTCGGCCGAGGGGGTGTGGGTGTGCGTTCCCACCACCAGGCTCACCATGCCGTCGAAGCTGTGGCCGAAGGCGTATTTCTCGCTGCTCGCCTCGGCATGCACGTCCAGCACCACCGCCTGCACCGTGCCGCCGGCGCCCATGCGGTGCTTCGCCAGCTCCGCCTGCACGGCGCGGAAGGGATCGTCCAGCGGGTCCATGAACAGCCGGCCCATGACGTTCATCACCAGCGCCCGGCGCCCGCCCGCCACCTCCGCCACATAGGCCCCCTGCCCCGGCGTGCCGGGCGGGAAATTGGCCGGGCGGATGACGCGCTTCTCGGTCTCCAGATAGGGGATGATCTCCTTCCGGTCCCAGGCGTGGTTGCCGAGGGTGATGACATCCGCCCCTGCCGCCAGGAAGGCGCGCGCCATGTCCGGCGCCAGGCCGAAGCCGTGCGAGGCGTTCTCGCCATTCACCACCACGAGGTCGGCGGCCAGCGCCGTCCGCAGCGCCGGCAGGCGGGCGGTCAGGGCGTCCCGCCCCGTCCGTCCCACTACATCGCCCAGGAAGAGGATCCGCATCCGGTCAGCCTCCGCACCGGATCAGGCCGGCCTCCGTCAGGATGAAGGGCAAACGCCAGTCCAGCGGCCCGGCCGGCACCTCCGCCACCTCCTGCGCCGCATAGGCAAGGCCGATGGCGAGCGCGCCCGGCAGGGCGGCCAGGGTCCGGTCGTAATAGCCGCCGCCATAGCCCAGCCGCCGCCCGGCACGGTCGAAGGCCAGCAGCGGCACCAGCAGCGCATCGGGGATCACGGGCTCGCCCCCCGCCGGCTGGCGCGTGCCGAAGGGCCCATGCGCCAGGGGATCGCCGAAGCGGAAGCGGCGGAAGGCCAACGGCAGGCCGCGCTTCGGCGTCACCGGCAGGGCCAGGCCATGGCCGCGCGCGGCGAAGGCGCGCAGCAGCGGCCGCGGGTCGATCTCCGGACCCATCGGCCAGAAGCCGGCCACCACCGCGCCCGTCGGCACCAGGCCGGAGTCCAGCAGCGGCGCGACCAGCGCCTCGCCGCGCGCCGGATCGGCGCCTTCGCGCCGCGCCAGTGCCGCGAGCCGCGCCTCCGCCTTCAGGCCGGACAGCAATTCCTCGCAAAGCGGAAAGGGTGCCGCCCCGTCGGCGGCAGGCGGCGGCCCGGCCTCCCCGGTCATCGCGCACGCCCCGGCAGGCAGCGTCCCGGCAGGCAGTTTCCCGGCCGGCGCCGCCCTGCGGACCACCGGCCGCCGCCCCGCCACCCCCGCGCCGCGCCCCGGCCAGCGGCGCCACACCCCGCCACAGCAGCCCGAAGCACCGACACCCAGGCCCGCAGCCCCGACGCGGCACCAGGCACCGCCGCCCCGCTGCGAAGCGCCGCCACAACACAAGGCGCCGCCGCCGCACCGCGAAGCGCCGCCGCAACCATAAATGGAACCGGGGGAAAGTGCGGGGCCACCATGGCCGTTGGCGTCTCATCCTCCCAAGGCCTGCGTGAGCAGGTGGGCACCAGGTACCCGGACCACGATCCGGGCAGAGCCAGTTCCCGGAGGATGCTTATTGGCCCCGGGGATGAAGTGCCTGACGCACCGGGCAGCTCCGCATGACCCATATAGGGTGGGGATCAGCCGCGGTCGAGGGTCTGGGGGTCCAGAGTCTGAGGGTCCGGAGCCTGGGGGTCCAGGGTCCGGGCCAGGCCCTCGATGCGCTCGGCGATGCGACCCAGCCGCTCCGCCAGCAGCGGGTCCGGCGCAGCGACGGGGGCGGTCGGGATGCCGCCGACGGCGCGCAGATCATGCAGCTCATCGGCCAGCAGCAGCGCCACATGCAGCAGCATCCGCGCTTCCGAGAACTGGCCGCCCATGGCGCGGATCAGCCGCACCTTGTCCTCGATCTGGGCGATGAGGCCGGTGACATGCGGCTCCTCACCATCCTTGCAGCCGATGGTGTGCTGGTAGCCATTGACCCGGACGGTAACCTGCCCCACGCGCTACTCCTCTTCCTCCTCGGGCGCGCCGCGCAGCTCCTCGGCAAGCGCAAGGCGCAGCCGGCCGAGCGTTGCATCCAGCCGCTCCGCCAGGATGGCGACCTCCGCCCGGGGGACGGTCTCGGTCCCGGCGGCCAGCCGCTCCTGGCTGGCGGCGAGCAGGGCGGCCAGCTTCTCCACCGCCGCTTCCAGCCGCATCGCCGCCTTGGTCACCGGATCGGTGCTCGCCGGATCACCCGCGCTGTCGCTCATGCCGCTCCTGGCCGAATCGCCCGCCGGCTTTGCCTGGCGCGGCATTCCGGCGCGGCAGCCTTGGCATGCGGGGAGTCCCGGGTCAACGTTCACGCGGGGTGCGGGTCCGGACATTCCAGGGCCGGCGATCCACGGCTTGAGCGTGGCCCGCTCCGGCCTGCGCGCTCAGGCCGGCGGCGGGCTACGCCACCCCTACCACGCGCCAGCCATAGTCGCGCCCATCCGGTTCCTGGATCGTCAGATATTCGCCGGGGCGGATCTGTCCGGGCTGGCGCAGCAGGGCCTGGGGCGCGGCATCCGCCGCCTCCCCAGGCCGGGGCGGGAAGTGCAGGGCCCAGCCGGTATCGGGATCGTGAAGCAGAAGGCCCTGCCGCCACCCCTCCCCGGGCCAGAGGCGGCGGGCCGGCCAGGGCGCCCCGCCCTCCGCCCAGGCGGCGGCGTCCAGCCGCCGGTCGGCGGTCAGCGTCACCTCCAATTCATAGCGATGGCCCGGGCTGCCGCCCGGAAAGCCGGGGCCGGCGGCCAGCACCAGCGTCACCAGGGGCATCGGCCTGTCTCCACCCCCCGCCTGCCGCCAGGATCGGGGCCGTGGCCGAACGCCCGGGACCGGCCCCGGTTCGGCGCCGCGCCCGAGGGCCGGCCCGCCCGGCCGGCGGCTCAGATCGCCACCCGGACGCCCAGCTCCACCACCCGGTCGGAGGGGATGCGGAAGAATTCGGTGGCCGGCACGGCGTTGCGCGACATCAGGGTGAACAGCCATTGCCGCCAGCGCGACATCTTCGGCACCACCGCCTGCACCAGCGTCTCCCGCCCCAGGAAATAGCTGCTCTGCATCGCCTCGAACTGCACCCCCTCGGCGCGCAGCGCTTCCAGCTCCCGCGGGATGTTCGGGCTTTCCTGGAAGCCGTAGCGGAGGATGACGCGGTGGATGTCCGGCGCCAGCTCCGAGACCTCCCGCCGCTTCACATCCGCCACCTGCGGCACGTCCTCGTTCAGCACGGTGACGAACAGCACCCGCTCATGCAGCACCTTGTTGTGCTTGAGGTTGTGCAGCAGCGCCCCGGGGACGAGGTCGGCCTGGCCGGTCATGAAGACGGCGATGCCGGGGACGCGGATGGTGCGGCTCTGCGGCAGCCGGGCGAGGAAGGATTTCAGCGGCAGGCTGTCCTGCCGGAAGCGGGCGAAGAGGAGCTGGCGGCCGCGATACCAGGTGGTCATCAGCAGCATCAGCAGCGCGCCGAGGATCAGCGGCACATAGCCGCCATCCGGGATCTTCAGGACATTGGCGATGAAGAATACCAGGTCGAGCGCGAAGAGCGGCACGAACACCGCCAGGGTGAGCAGGACCGACCAGCGGAACTGCCGGCGGAAGACCAGGAAGGCGAGGCAGGAGGTGCAGAGGAAGGTGCCGGTGACGGCGATGCCGTAGGCCGCCGCCAGGCTGTCCGAGCTGTGGAACTCCATCACCAGGATGACGACGCCGATGAGCAGGGCGAAATTCACCTGGGGCATGTAGATCTGCCCCTCCGCCGTCTCGCTGGTGTGCCGCACCTCCAGTCGCGGGGAGAAGCCGAGCTGGACGCATTGCCGGGCGATGGAATAGGCGCCGGAGATCATCGCCTGGCTGGCGATGATGGTGGCCGCCGTCGCCAGCACCACCATGGGCAGCCGCGCCCAGTCCGGCGCCAGCAGGAAGAAGGGATTCTCCAGCGCCGCCGGGTTGGAGAGCAGCAGCGCCCCCTGGCCGAAATAGTTCAGCGCCAGGGCGGGCAGGACGAAGCCGAGCCAGGCGGTCTGGATCGGCCGCTTGCCGAAATGGCCCATATCGGCATAGAGGGCCTCCGCCCCGGTCACGGCCAGCACCACGCTGCCCATCGCGACGAAGGCGGCCAGCCGGTACACCGCGCAGAAATGGAGGGCGTAGGTGGGGGAGAGGGCGACGAGCACCGCCGGCTCCCGCACGATCTCGATGAGGCCGAGCAGGCCGATGCTGGCGAACCAGAGGGCGCAGACCGGCCCGAACACCGCCCCGACGCTGCCGGTGCCGCGGTACTGCACCAGGAAGAGGCCGAGCAGGATGAGCAGGGAGAGGGGGATCACCGCCTCCTCGAAGGCCGGGGAGACGACCTTCAGCCCCTCCACCGCCGAGAGCACGGAGATGGCCGGGGTGATGATGCCGTCGCCGAAGAAGAGGCAGGCGCCGGCCATGCCGACCAGCGCCACCAGCCAGCGCCCCCGCTCCGTGGCGCAGCTTCGCTGGGCAAGGGCCATGAGCGCCAGGATGCCGCCCTCGCCCCGGTTGTCGGCGCGGAGGATGACGACGACGTATTTCACCGTGACGGTGAGGACGAGGGACCAGAAGATCAGGCTGAGCAGCCCGAGCACCTCCCAGCGCTCCACCCCATCCGCCGAGAAATGCAGGACCGAGGCCTTCAGGGCGTAGAGCGGGCTGGTGCCGATATCGCCATAGACCACGCCGAGCACGCCGAGGATGAGGGCGGGGGTGAGAGGCCGGCGGTCGGCGGGGGCGTGGGAATCGGACAAGGTGACGTGGCCCTGGGCCGGAATGCGGCACGGATAAGGCGGGGGGCGGCGGGAAGGCAAGGGGTGGGGCGGCGGGCGGTCCGTGAGCGGAAAGAGTCGGTGGATTTTACACCTTGTCCGGCTGGCATTTTCCGGAGTCAGCGAGATCAAGGGTTTAGGGTGCTGGCACGGGAGTTGCGAGAGTTGGGGCGAAGCGCCGCTCCTGGAAAAAACCGGTGCGAGGCCTGCAACAGACCCTCGGTAAGGAAACCACCGTGCGTAACATCACCCTCGCCGCCGCCGTTCTCGGTGTCGCCCTGAGCATCGGTTCCGCCAAGGCCGCAGTGCTCACCTACAGCGATACCGTGCCCACCCAGCTCACCAATTTCGACAGCGCCTTCAGCCTGCCGCTGTTCGACGCGGTGGCGAATAACGGCACTCTGACTTCGGTGAAATTCACCCTGTCGGGCGTTGCGACCGGCAGCATCTCCTTCGAGAATTTCGCTGCCAGCTCGGCCACCATCACCACCCAGCTCTCGGCGGTGCTGACCCTGTCCCGCCCGGGCGGCGGCGCCACGATCGTCATCACCACGCCGATCGCCAATAACAGCGACAGCGTCACCTCCTTCGACGGGACCATCGATTTCGGCGGCACCTCCGGCCGCACCTATAGCGGCATCAACGCCTCCGACAGCGACGAGGCCACGCTGACGGACGGGGTCGACCTGGCGCTGTTCACCGGCACCGGCAGCATCCTGCTACCGATTTCGGCGGTCGCCAATTCCAGCGCCACCGGCAGCGGGAACATCATCAACCAGTTCAACACCAATGCGGGCGCCACCGTCACGGTGGAATACACCTACACCCCGAATGTGGTGGTGCCGGAGCCGCTCGGCCTCTCCCTGCTCGGCGCCGGCCTGCTCGGCCTCGGCATCGTGCGGGCCCGCCGGAAGGCCTGAGGCAGGCTTACCAGCACCAGGCGCGTCGCAGGCAACGGACCCCGGGGGATCTCCCCCGGGGTTTCGCGTTTCGGCCGGGACTGGCGCCGGGCGAAATACGTCGGAAAATTTTACAGCCCCGGCTGGCCAGCCACCCCCACGGAGGCCGGCGCGGCAAGGTCCCGCCTACCATGGCGCTGCGCCGCCCGTTGCGGCCCGGCGTGGCCGCCCCGCCGGTTTCGGACAGCGCAACCCTTCCTTCACCCGGACATGCTTCCTTGGCCGGTGAAGGGAATCCGCGCCGGTGTCCGAACTCACGCTCGAGGCTGCGCCGCCTGATCCCGGCGGTAACGCCGCCGGCGCGACGCCGCGCGGCCCCCTGGTCCGGCTGAAGGCACGGGCCGCGCGGCTCCGCGCCGCCTTCGCCGCCACCCGGCCACCGCCGGAGGACCCCGCCCCGCCCCCGCCCCCCCTGGCCCCGCGGGAGGAATTGCCGCCCCCGCCGGAAGATGCCGCCACCACCCCGGAAAGCGGGCTGGTCATGGCCCGGGCGGATTGGGCCGATAAATTATGGGATGCCGGCTTCTGCAGCCCGGGCGGGGCGCAGGAGGCGCTGCGCCTCTCCAGCCTGCTGCCGCTCTCCCCCGCCACCACCCTGCTGATGATGGGGCAGGATTCCGGCGGCGCCGCCGCCGCCATCGCCAGCCGGCGCGGCTGCTGGATCGCCTTCCACCAGCATGACCGGGCGGTGGCGGCCTTCATGGCCTCCCGCCTCAGCGGCTTCGGCAAGCGCATCGCGGTGCAGCCCTGGACGCCGGAGAAACCCGCCTTCCGGGCCAATTTCCACCACCATGCGCTGGGGCTGGAACCGCTGCTGACGCAGCCGCGGCCAGGCCCCTTCTGCGAGGCGGTAGGTATGGCGATAAAATCCGGCGGGCAGTTCGTTCTGGTGGAGGTGGTGCAGACCATGGCCGGCGGCCCGGACCGCGATCTCGACCGCTGGCTGGAACTGGAAGGCCGCCGCGGCCCGCCGCCGCCACGGGCCGCGGTGGAGGCGGCCCTGCAAGAGGCCGGATTCCAGGTGCATGTGGCGAAGGAGGACAGCCAGCGCCACTGCGCCGGCATCCTGGAGGGCTTCGCCCGGCTGGTGCCGGCGCTGCGCGACAACCGGCCGAAAGGGGCGGAAAGCATCCAGGCCCTGCTGGCGGAAAGCGAGGCCTGGCTGCTGCGGCACCGGCTGATCAGCACCGGCCGCCTGGCGCTGCTGCGCTGGCACGCCAGCCGGCGGATTTCGGTGCGGTAAGGGGCTCCGCCCCCGGCCCCCCCGGCAGGGGGCGCTGCCCCCTGCACCCCCGCCGGTGGTTGCCGGCAGTGCCGGCAACCCCCTCACCGGACCTCGGTCCGAGTTTCGGCCCGACGGTTGAACCTCCGGACTCGGAGCCCGCATCAACAGGGCCCTGGCAATGGATTGGCGTGGGGGATCGGCGAGGGATTTCGCGTCCCTGGCGGGGGGCGCAGGCAGCCGATGCTGGTGGCTTCGACCTGCCGAGGGGAAAAGCCCCGCCAGGACAGGCCGGGACCCTTTGGCGACAGGCTCTCGGGGCAGGAGCCCCGATTCTTGCCCCAGCCCCGCGGCACCGGCATCCTGCCCCCCATGCCCCTCGCCCTGCCCCCGGCCGTGGTGGTGCATGCAACCGCGGAGGCCGCGGCGGCGCTGGCCCATGCCGGGCCGGCGGGCGCTACGCTGCTTTCGGCCCCCGGCGCCGCGGGCAGCCTGGGCCCCGCCTGGTTCCTGGCGCTGGTCGCCGGCGCGGCGGCGGCGCATCCCGCCGTGCCGCACCTCGCCCTGCTGGATTGCGCGGAAGCGCCCGGCCAGGCCCTGGCCGCCCTCCGCGCCGGGCTGCCCGCCCTGGTGCTGGACCCCACCTGCGCCGCCTTCCCCGCCCTGGCGGCGGCCGCCGCCGAATGCGGCGCCCTGCTGCTGCCGGAACGCCCTTCCGCCCTCGATCTCGGCCGGCTGGATTTGCGCCGGCCGGGGGGGCGCGGCCTCCTCGCGCAATGGTTGGTTCGGGGCCGGTGACTCCGGCGCGGCCCCACGCTAATTCAACACACGCCAATTCAACAGAGCAAACCCCTCGCCAGGAAAGGGTCTCCCCCAATGCAGCTCACGCCCAAGGTGAAAGAAATCCTCTCCTGGTATGAGAGCGACAATCCGGGGACCAAGGCCAACCTCGCCCGCATCCTGATGGAAGGGAAGCTGGGCGGCACCGGCAAGATGGTCATCCTGCCGGTGGACCAGGGCTTCGAGCACGGCCCGGCCCGCTCCTTCGCGCCGAATCCGGCCGGCTACGATCCGCGCTACATGTTCGAGCTGGCGATCGAGGCCGGGCTGAACGCCTATGCCGCCCCGCTCGGCATGATCGAGGCCGGCGCCGCCACCTATGCCGGCGCCATCCCGACCATCCTGAAGGTCAACTCCTCCAACTCCCTGTCCACCACCAAGGACCAGGCGGTGACGGCGAGCGTTTCCGACGCGCTGCGCCTCGGCTGCTCGGCCATCGGCTTCACCATCTATCCCAGCAGCGAATATCAGTTCGAGATGATGGAGGAGCTGCGCGAGCTGGCGGAGGAGGCGAAGGCCGCCGGCCTGGCCGTGGTGGTCTGGAGCTATCCGCGCGGCCCGATGCTGGACAAGGTGGGCGAGACCGCGCTCGACATCTGCGCCTATGCCGCGCACATGGCGGCGCTGCTCGGCGCCCATATCATCAAGGTGAAGCCGCCGACCTCGGCGATCAGCCTGGAGGCGGCGAAACCTACCTACCAGAAGAACCCGGTCCAGGTGGACGACGCGGCGAAGCGCATCGCCCATGTGGTGCAGGCCTGCTTCGGCGGCCGCCGGCTGGTGGTGTTCTCCGGCGGCGAGGCGAAGGGCAATGACGCCCTCCTGGCCGAGGTGAAGGCCATCCACCAGGGCGGCGGCAACGGCTCCATCATCGGCCGCAATGCCTTCCAGCGCAGCAAGCAGGATGCGCTAGCGCTGCTGGAAAGCATCATCGCGGTCTATCAGGGCTGACGTGCCCCGGGACCTCGCGGTGCGACGCCGCGGGGACCCCCGGATGAGGCCGGCGATCGGCGTCTCCCACAGCCTGCCGCGGCGAAGCCACAGGCTGTGAGCGCCCGGTCGGCGGCGAGTGCCTCTCGCCCGGCGCACCGTGCCTGAAGCGTCGGAAGCGCAGCGGCTTCGGGCAGAATGACGGCGTGGACGGTGCCGCCACCCTCGGCACCCGGCGCGCCACCCAGGCGGAGCTGGCCGCCGGCGGGGCGAAGCGGGCCGGGCTGTCCGACCCTTTGGCGTGGGGGGAGGCGGGGTCGGCAGCCGTGCCGGATGTCTACCCTTATGTCGGGCGGCAGCAGCGCATTGCGGCGATGTCCCTTGGCCGGTGGATAGGATGGCCCGGGGCACCGGCCGAAGCCGGCAGGCCCGGCCGGGCGGCGGCGCTCAACGCCGGGCGCGGAACAGCACCGCCAGCCCCGCCAGGGTCACCAGCCCGCCCGCCACATCCGTCCACGCCAAAGTCTCCCCCAGCAGCGCCCACCCGAACATGGCGGCAAGCGGTGGCGCCAGCAGTTGCAGCGCCGCGGCGGTGGCCGGCGGCAGGCGCCGCAGCATCACGAAGTAGAGCGCATACCCCCCGACCCCCACCACCACGACGCCATAGGCGAGGGAGAGCACCAGGGTCAGGCTGGGCGCGGCGGGCAGGCCCGGCTCCAGCCACCAGGCCAGCAGCAGCAGGGTGAGGGCGGAGGCGGTGGTCTGGCCGGCATTGGCGGTCCAGGCATCCACCCGCGCCCGCGCCGGGGCGAAGCAGAGCAGCCCGACCGCCTGGCTCAGCGCGCCGGTGAGGGCCAGCAGCACGGCCCAGGCCTCCGCTGCGTGGAAGCTGCCCAGGCCGCGCCCGGCGCCGAGGATAACGACGCCGAGCCAGCCCAGCACCAGCCCCGCCCAGGCCCGCCCCGGCACGCGCTGGCCGAGCACCAGCCCTTCCCCCGCCGCGACGAAGAGCGGCGCGGTGGAGGAGAGCAGCGCGACCAGGCCGGAAGGCAGCACGGTGGAGGCGATCCAGGCCGGCGCCAGATAGCCTGCCGTGCCGAAGACGCCCATGGCGAGGATGCGCCAGCGATCCCCCCTGGCCGGCCAGCGCACCCCGCGCAGGGCGAGCACCACGAAGAGCACCGGCGCCACCAGCGCGAAGCGCAGCGCGACGCCCCACAGCGCCGGCCATTCCGGCACTACCCCCTTGATCGCGGTGAAGGCCGAGGCCCAGATCGCGACGAAGAGGAGTCCGAGCCCTACTCCACCCAAGGCGCTGGCTCCCGGAAGGGGGACGAGCCATAGGCGATGAGGTGGGGAAAGGCCATGGGGGCTTCGCCCCCACGGCCCCACCAGGCTCTGCCCCTGGACCCCGCCGGGGGGAAGGCTTCCCCCCGGACCCCGCCGCGAGTCGGCGGGTTCAACCGACGAGGCTTAAAACTCACACCGGGGTCTGGGAGGGGTCCCACCCTCCCGGCGGGGGTCCGGGGACGGAGCCGCCGACATCGATCCCACCCGGCGCCAGCCCCGCCCTTGCCCGCTCCGCCATCGCCCGGAACCCGTCTTCCAGCGCCCGGGTGAAGCCCGGCGCATCGAAGAGCGGCGAGTTCCGCGCCGCCACCACCTTCGCCCGCAGCGCCGCCAGCGCCCCCGGGTCCCGCCCCAGCCGCAGCACCTCCGCCTCGAAGCTCGCCAGGTCCGGGCAGGCCAGCTCCGGCAGCCCCGCCGCCCGGACGATGCTGGTGGAGACCCGCGCCGCGAAGCTCCGCCCGGTCAGCGCCAATTGCGGGCAGCCCGCCCAGAGCGCGTCGGACGCCGTGGTGTGGCTGCCATAGGGGAAGCTGTCCAGCGCCAGGTCCGCCACCAGGTAGCGCCCCAGATGCTCCGCCATCGGCACCAGCGGGGCGAAGACCAGCCTGGCCGGGTCCATCCCCGCTGCCGCGGCATGGCCGCGCAGCGCCGCGGCCGGCGCCGCCCCCGGCTCCAGCAGCCACAGCACCGCGCCGGGCAGCGCGGCCAGCAGCCGCAGCCACAGGGCGAAGATTTCCGGCGTGATCTTGGTCGGCGGGCAGAAGCAGCAGAGCACCAGCCCCGCCGCCGGCAGCCCCGCCGCGGCGCGGTCCGGCGCCGCCCCCACTGCCCGCTTGCGGTCATTCGGCTGGTAGCAGAGCGGCAGGCGCAGCAGCGCCTCGGTATAGGCCGCCTCCACCCCGGGCGGCGCCACCACGGGATCGACGATGGCGTAGTCGATCCAGCTTCCGCCGATGGTGCCGGGAAAGCCCAGCCAGCTCGCCTGCAGCGGGGCCGGGCGCAGCGCCAGCACGTCCTGCCGCGCATGCGCGGTCCAGCCGGCAAGGTCCACCAGCAGCTCGATCCCGTCCGCGGCGATGCGCTCGGCGATCCGCTCCGGCGGCTCCGGCCCGAATTCGGTGAAGGGCAGGGCGGCGCGCAGCCTCTCCCGCATCGCGCCGGGGCGGTCCGGCCCGATGGCATAGGCGTGCGGCGCCACCACCGCGCGGTCATGCAGCTCCAGCACCTCCGCCACCAGGGCGCTAATCGGGTGGTCGCCGAAATCCGGGGAGATATAGCCGAGGCGGATCGGCCCCCCGGCCGGGCCGAGGCGGCGCAGGGCGGGCGCAGGCTGGTCCCGCAGCAGGTCCCGGGCACGGGCCTCCGCCACCAGGCGCTGCGCCGCCGGGTCGTCGCGCAGCAGCAGCGGCAGCAGCGGCTCCGCCGGCCGGCCGGGGGCGCGCAGCAGCCGGTCCAGCAGCGCCTCGCGCTCCGTCCAGTCGCAAAGCTGGGTCTTGGCGTGCAGCAGGTGGAAGAGCAGGGAGGCCTCGGGCGCCTCGCCCGCCGCCTCCGCCTGGGCCAGCGCCTGCCGCAGCAGCGGCAGCGCCTCCGCCTGCCGCCGCCCGGCGAGCAGGCCGCCGAGATTCTCGAGCGCGCTGCGATGGCCGGGCGCCAGGCGGAGCGCGGCGCGGAAAGCGGCCTCCGCCTCCGCGCTTCGCGCCAGGCCCAGCAGGGCGAGGCCGAGATTGTTGGGGTGGCGCGGCTCCCGCGGGTCCAGCGCCATGGCCCGGCGCAGCAGCTTTTCGGCCTCTCCGGCGCGACCGCGGCGGTTCAGCAGGGCGCCGAGATTGCCGAGCGTCGGCGCATGTTCCGGCGCCAGGGCCAGGCTGTGGCGATAGGCGGCGATGGCGGCCTGCAGCCGGCCGGCGTCGCGCTCGGCATGGCCGAGATTGCGCCAGGCGGCGGCATTCCCCGGCTGGGCAGCGGTGACCGGCTGGAAGCAGGCAGCGGCCGCCTCCGCCTGGCCCAGCTTCAGCAGGGCGACGCCGAGGTTGAACCGCGCCTCCAGGTCGCTGCCATCCAGGCCGAGGCTTTTCCGCAGCAGCGCCACCCCTTCCTCAAGGGCGCCGAGCTGCACCCGCAGCGCGCCGAACAGCGCCAGCAGCCTGGCGTCGCGGGGGCGGGCGCGCAGCGCCTTCTCGTAATGCGGCGCGGCCTCCGCCAGCCGGCCGGCCTGGTGCAGCGCCATGGCGCGGGCGGCGGGGCTGGCCATCAGCGCCCGCCGGCGGCGAAGGGCCGCGGGGCGGGGCGGCCCCCGGCCGGGTCGTGCCCGGTGCCGGGCAGGGCCTGAGACGCGGCGCGGCCTGCCGCGACCCTGGCGGCGGGCTCGGCCCTCGGTGCCGCCCCTCGACCGCGGGGGATGCCGGGGGACCGATCCTCGCCCGGGCCGCGCCCGTCGCAGCCGGTGCCGGGTAGCGCCCGGGGTATGCCCCGGCCCGCCGCAACCCCGGCGGCACGGCCGGCCATCGGCGCCGCGCTTCGACCGCGGAGAGCGCCGGAAGGCCGGACCCTGCCCGCGCCGCGCCCGGGCGTTACGCCCCGCCCGGCGCCAGGCAGCGTCCGGGGCGCCCGCCCTGCCGCCTCAGCCCTGGCGGCGGGCCAGGGCGGCATCGAGGGTGTTCTCCAGCAGGCAGGCAATGGTCATCGGCCCCACCCCACCGGGCACCGGGGTGATGGCGGCCGCCCGGGAGGCGGCCTCGGCGAAGGCGACGTCGCCCACCAGCTTCCCCTCCGCCGTGCGGTTGATGCCGACATCGATGACGATCGCTCCCTCCCCCACCCAATCGCCGCGGACCATTTCCGGCCTGCCGACCGCGGCCACCAGGATCTCCGCCCGGCGGCATTCTGCGGCGAGGTCCCGGGTGCGGGAATGGGCGATGGTGACGGTGCAATCCGCCCCCAGCAGAAGCTGCGCCATGGGCCGCCCGACGATCTGGCTGCGGCCGAGCACCAAAGCGCGGGCGCCGCGCAGCCTGGCCCCCGCCTCCCGCAGCAGATGCATCACCCCCTTCGGGGTGCAGGGGACGAGGCCGGGCTGCCCCGCCGCCAGGCGGCCGGCATTCAGCGGGTGGAAACCGTCCACATCCTTGGCCGGATCGACCGCCGCGATCGCCGCCTCCGCCCGGATCTGCGGCGGCAAGGGGAGCTGGACCAGGATGCCGTCCACCGCCGGATCCGCATTCAGCTCGGCGATCACCGCCAACAGCTCCGCCTCCGTGGCCGTCGGCGGCAGGTGCAGCGTCGCGGAATCGAAGCCCGCCGCGGCGGCCGCCCGGTCCTTGTTGCGGACATAGACGCCCGAGGCCGGGTCGTCCCCCACCCGCACCACCCGGAGGCCGGGGCGGAAGGGCAGCGTCGCGATGCGGGCGGCGAGGCGGGTGCGCAGCCCCTCCGCCACCTGCTTGCCGTCGATGATGCGGGCCGTCATGCCAGCGCCTCCAGCCTCGGTCCCAGCAGCGCCGGGTCGCCGCTGACCAGCAGAAGCTTCTCGCGGGCGGCGGCGCCCTGCGCAAGCTGCACGGCGGAAGGCGCCACGCCCAGCGCCGCCGCCAGCGCCGCGCAGGCGGCGCGGGTCGCCTTGCCATCCTCCGGCGCCTCGGCGACCGCGATGCGGAGCCGGAGCCCATCTGCCGCCGGGGCGGTGCCGCCGAGGCCGGCGCGGCGCGCCCGGGGCTGCACCTTCACCCGCACCGCAACGCCCTCAGCCTCCGCCCGCCACCAGCCCTGGGTCAAAAATACGCCCCCGAGCGGATCAGGGAATTGATGATGGCGCCCAGCAGCAGCTTGGCGGCGCTGATCAGCAGCAGCACGACCAGGGGCGCGATATCCACCGGGCCGAGATTGGGCAGGATCCGCCGCAGCGGGCGGAACAGCGGCTCGGTGATCCGGTAGAGGAAATCCGCCACCGTCCAGACGAAACGGTTGCGGGTATCCAGCACGCCGAATTGGACGAGCAACTGCACGATCACGGCCAGCACCACCGCCCACCACAGCAGGTCGAGCACGGCGCCGGCCAAGTAGAAGACCACATCAAGGAACATTACAAGGGATTCCGCCGGTGACGCGGGCGCAACCTAAAGCAGATCGGCCCGAGGCGCGAGCCAAGGGGCACAAGCCAGGGTACGGGCCGCGACCGAGGCTGCCGGGCCGGGGTGAAGAAGGCCCTAATCCGCCCCTTCAACTGCCCCTGGAGGCGCTTGACTTCCCCCCGCCGCGGCGGCATTACCGCGGCCCTGCGGCGCCCCAACGCCGCTGGCGCCGGTGGCGCATGGGGCTGTAGCTCAGTTGGGAGAGCGCGTCGTTCGCAATGACGAGGCCAGCGGTTCGATCCCGCTCAGCTCCACCACCGCCCCCTCTCTTTTTGAATGATGGCAGCGGGGGTTCGCCCCTGCACCGTTGGGGGCGTTGCCCCCAAACCCCCAGCAGGAGGCGCTGCCTCCTGCACCTCCGCCGGGGACCGGACCGGTCCCCGGACCCCGGTCTGAGTTCTGGACCCGTCGGCTCGACCTGCCGGTTTGGGGGGCGGCGGCGGTTGGGGAGCGGAGCCCCCATTCCTTCGGGGCTGGCAGGAGCGGGATCGGTTGAGCTTCGTCCCACTCCGGTGTCCCGATTCCGCAGTCCTGCGGACTTCGTTCTCGGCCACCAGCTTGTGTTTTCAGTGGCCTGCCTGTCCGCTGCGTTCGCCGGAAATCCAGCAAACGCAGCGGACAGGACACCAGCTCATCTTTCGAGCGTGTGATTCACAGGTTCGGTCCGTTCGGCCTCAACCGATCACGCTCTAATCATTCAAGAACGCCCGCACCGCCGCCCGGATGAAGCCGGCATCCGCCGCATTGGCGACAGGGTTCCCCGCCCGGTGGCCCCAGATGCTGGGGATGGGCTGCAGCCGGCCCTGGCGCAGGAAGGGCAGCTCCGCCACATTGTCCGCCACGCGGAAATAGAGATCCGTCTCCCCCGGCATCAGCAGCACCCGGGCGGAGATGGCGCCGAGCGCCGCCGAGAGATTGCCGCCGAAGCGCGGATGGTCGCTGATATCCCCCGCATCCCAGCAGCGGAGCTGGGCCAGCAGATCCCCGGCATAGCGGCGGCCGAAGCGCTCCTCCCAATCCGTGCGCAGGAAGGTCTCGAGGTCCGGCGCGCCGAGGGCGGAGAGGTGCAGCCCCTCCCGGTAGAAATCCTGGCTCAGCGCCCAGCCGGCATAGATGCGGCCGAAGGCGCGCAGCGCGGCGCGCGGTGGGGCGGAGAATTGCGCGTTGCCGTCATATTCCGGCGCCGCTTCCAGCGTGGCGATCAGCCCGCGCAGGAAGACCTGGTTGTGCACGCTGGTGCGCGCGCTGCCGCAATTCACCACGACGCGGGAGACGGCCTCCGGGAAGGCGGCCGCCCAGTGATAGGCCTGCTGCGCCCCCATGGACCAGCCATAGACCGCCCGCACCTGCTCGATCCCCCAGACCTCCCGCAGCAGCCGCGCCTGCGCCGCCACATTGTCCCAGGCCGTGACCAGCGCCGGCCATGCGGCGGTGGTGGAGGGCGAGGTGGAGAGCCCGTTGCCGAACATGTTGGGGATGACGATGAACCACCGCGTCGGGTCGAGGATCCCTTCCGGCCCGATCAGCCATTCCAGATCCGGGTGCTGCGCCCCGTAGCTGGTCGGGTAGAGCACGACATTGTCCCTGAGCGGGGAGAGCGTGCCATGCGCCTTCCAGGCGATCTCCGCCTTGGGCAGCACGCCGCCCTTGTGCAACGCCAGGTCGCCGAGGGCGAAGCGGCCTTCCGCGGTCGGCCAGCTCATGCCGCGCCGCCGCGCAGCCGCCGCAGATGGTCGCGGTGCCAGGCGGCGTAGCCGGGCTGCACGAAGGCCAGCTTCTCCTTCAGCACCGCATGCGCCTCCGCCAGGCGATGGAAGGGGACGAAGGGGTAGAGGTGGTGCTCCGCGTGATAGGGCATGTTCCACATCAGCAGCCGCACCAGCGGATGGGTCAGGGTGGTGCGGGTATTGGTCAGCCCGTTGCGGTCCATGGAGCAGCCGGTGTGCTCGGTGATAAGGTAGAAGCGCAGCATGTTCTGGCCGATGAGCTGCGGCAGGATCCAGAACAAGAAGGGCGTCTGCCAACCCCAGATCAGGGCGGAGCCGATGGCGCAGACCGCCAGCGTGGCGTCCATGGCGCGGATGCTGCGGCTGACGCGCGGCGCCGCGGCGGGATGCACATAGGGGTAGGCGGAAAGATCGCCCTTCAGCCCGGCCCAATTATGCTTCAGCCGCGCCTTCCAGAAGGTGAGGCCGAACATGCGCTGGATATAGCCGCCGAGTTCGTGCGGGGAGGGCGGCGCCAGTTCCGGGTCCTTGCCCTCGATCTGGGTGTATTTGTGATGGTCCATGTGGAATTGCTGGTAGAGATGCCAGTTCCACAGGGATGGCGCGCCCGCCACCCAGCCGACGATGGCGTTCAGCCTTCGGCTGGCGAAGGCGGTGTAGTGGACGGTCTCGTGCAGCGGCGCGAAGAGCGCGGCCTGCACCAGCGCCATGGGCAGCAGCGCCGGCAGCTTCCACCAGCCCGGCGCCCAGGCGATAAGCGCGCCGGCGCCGAGCAGCAGCGCGGCGTGGATCGCCAGCCGCTTCAGCCCCTCGGCATCGGAGCGCTTGGCGAGATGCATCATCTCCGCCGGCTTCGGCGCCTTGGGCATGGCGGTGCGGGTTTCCGGCAGGACCCAGTCGCGGCCGTCCTGGGCGGTCGTCTCGGCGGCGCCGCTCACAGCGCGACATCCCGGTTGACGTCCTTGTAGAGCAGATAGACCGCCGGCCCCCAGCCGGTGCAGTAGAATTGCTGCGGAACGAAGCTGCCCATCCAGACGAAATCCCCGGTCCAGAGTTCATGCCAGTCGCGGTTGAGGAGCTGCAGCCCCTGGCCTTCCAGCATCACCAGCCCATGCTCGAACACATGGGTCTCGACGCAGTGGAAATGGCTGCCAGGGGTGAAGCCCATCACGTTCATCTCGAAATCCATCGAGAGATCGGCGGTGCCAAGCAGGTATTGCCGCCAGCGGCCGCTGTCATCGACCTGGGTGACGGGCGTCTCGGCGCGGCTGCCGAAGCGGGGCTTCGGCGCGGGGATGCCATCGGCGATGGCATAGCGGCGCTTGATCCACACGGCCTGGGCCGGGGCGGGGCCGGCGTTGCGGAAGCCATGGGGGGTGCCGGCGGGGATATAGGCGAAGCCGCCCGCGGCCAGGGTCTTCGTGCTGTCGCCGGCAGCCAGCTCCAGCTCGCCCGACAGGACGTAGAAGAAGTGTTCCAGCTCGTCATCGCGCGGGGCGGTGGTGCCGCCACCGGGCGCCACCTCCAGCCGCCCCTGCGCGAAGCGGGCCCCCAGCAGGGGCGTGGCCTGGAAATACACCTGGGCGTCGCGCAGGCCGGGCAGGAAGCTCGGGAACATCCCTTCCGGCGGCAGCACCGCGTAATGCGGCGTCACCAGGGTACGGTTATGGCCGATGACCCCTGGGGGGACGATGGCTGGCATGAGCGGGCTCCGATCCGGCCCGCCATTCGTTCCATACGCTGCGGTGCAGCGTAAAGGGGTAACCGAGAGCGGCGCTTAGTCCGAGAGGGACATCTCGGGCTCTCCCCACCAAAGGCCGACGGTCCCTTCGGAAACCATAAGTTTCAGGCGCGACGGTCGAGGCGCAAAACTCAAGGGTTCCAAGGGCCCTTCGGCCCTTGGCGGGGTGAGTTTGAGAGGGGCAGAGCCCCTCTCAATCTTTCACCTCAAGCGCCGCCACGCCGGGCAGCGTCTTCCCTTCCAGCCACTCCAGGAAGGCCCCGCCGGCCGCGGAGACATAGGTCATCCGCTCCGCCACCCCCGCATGCTTCAGCGCGGAGACCGTATCCCCGCCGCCGCCGATGGAGACCAGCCCGGCGGATTGCGTGAGGGCGGCGACCGTCGCCGCCACCTCCACCGTCGCCGCGTCGAAGGGCGCGATCTCGAAGGCACCGAGCGGGCCGTTCCACACCAGCGTCGCCGCCTGGCGCAACTTCGCGCCGATCGCCTCCACCGTCTCCGGCCCCACATCCAGCGCCATCATGTCCGCCGGCACGCTGTCGATGCTCACGGTGCGGTTCGGCGCGTGCTCGGCGAATTCGGTGGCGACGACGAGATCGCTGGGCAGCAGGATCTCGCAGCCATTGCCCTTGGCCTCCGCCAGGATCTGCCGGGCGGTGTCGTGCATCTCCGCCTCCTGCAGGCTCTTGCCCAGCTTGTGGCCCTGGGCGGCAAGGAAGGTGTTCGCCATGGCGCCGCCGATGACGAGCACATCCACCTTCTTCGACAGGTTGCCGAGCAGGTCCAGCTTGGTGGAGACCTTCGCCCCGCCGACGATGGCGACCACCGGCCGCTTCGGATTGCCGAGCGCCGCATCCAGCGCCTCCAGCTCCGCCTGCATCAGCCTTCCGGCATAGGCGGGGAGGAGATGCGCCACGCCCTCCGTGCTGGCATGGGCACGATGCGCGGCCGAGAAAGCGTCGTTCACGAAGGCATCCGCCAGCTTCGCCAAGCCGGCGGCAAGCGCCGGATCGTTCTTCTCCTCCCCGGCGTGGTAGCGGGTGTTCTCCAGCAGCAGCACCTCGCCATCCTTCAGCGCGGCGGCGGCGGCCTCCGCCTGCGGCCCAACGCAGTCATCGACGAAGCCCACCGGACGGTCGAGCGCGGCGGCAAGCGCCTCGGCCATCGGCTTCAGCGACATCTCCGGCACGCGCTTGCCCTTCGGCCGGTCGAAATGGCTGCAGACGATGACGCGGGCGCCCTTCTCGGCAAGCTCGCGGATGGTGGGGCAGAGCCGCTCGATCCGCGTGCGGTCGGTGATGCGGCCGTCCTTCACCGGCACGTTGAGATCGGCGCGCAGCAGCACGCGCTTCCCCTTGGGGTCGATATCGTCAAGCGTGCGGAAGCGGGGCATGAAAGGTTCCGTGCAGGCAGGGGGCTGGGACATGCTGCGCCCGGCCGGGCCCGGCGCCGCCCGGTGTCCTGCCGCGGCTTTGCCGCGGCAGGCTGTGCGAGGCCCCGGGCCTCAGGCGATCCCGGGGCCGCCATGAAGCCGCGCGAGCGGCTTCATGGGGAGATCAGAGGCTGCCGAAGAGCGCCATGGTGTCGCTCATGCGGTTGGAGAAGCCCCACTCATTGTCGTACCAGGACAGCACGCGCACCAGCCCGCCATCCACCACCTGGGTCTGCGTCGCGTCGAAAGTGGAGGACGCCGGGTTGTGGTTGAAGTCCACCGAGACCAGCGGCGCGGTGTTGTAGCCGAGGATGCCCTTCAGCTCGCCTTCGGAAGCCGCCTTCATCGCGGCATTCACCGCCTCCTTCGTCACCCCCTCCTTCACCGGCACGAAGTCCAGCGAGACCAGGGAGACATTCGGCGTCGGGATGCGGATGGCGGTGCCGTCCAGCTTGCCCTTCAGCTCCGGCAGCACGAGGCCGACCGCCTTCGCCGCACCCGTCGAGGTCGGGATGGCGGAGACCGCCGCGGCGCGGGCCCGGTGCAGGTCCTTGTGCAGCGTGTCGACCGTGTTCTGGTCGCCGGTATAGGCGTGGATGGTCACCATATAGCCGCGCGCGATGCCGAAATTGTCGTGCAGCACCTTGGCGATCGGCGCCAGGCAGTTGGTGGTGCAGGAGGCGTTGGAGATGACCGTCATCTCCTTCGTCAGCGTCCGGTGGTTCACGCCGAAGACGATGGTCGCATCGGCATTGTCGGCCGGCGCCGAGATCACCACCTTGCGCGCCCCGGCCTGCAGCAGGGCGGAGGCCTTCTCCTTCGAGGTGAAGATGCCGGTGCACTCGGCCGCCACGTCCACGCCCTGGAAAGGCACCTTGGTCGGGTCGCGCTCGGCGCTCACCACGATGGGGGCGTAGGTCCGGCCATTGGCGGTGATGATGATCTTGTTGCCATCCACCGCGACCTCGCCGGGGAAGCGGCCATGGACGCTGTCATAGCGGAACAGATGCGCATTGGCCTCGACCGAGCCGAGGTCGTTGATCGCGACGCATTCGACATCGCGGCGCCCGCTCTCGATCATCGCCCGCAGCACCAGGCGGCCGATGCGCCCGAACCCGTTGATGGCGACCTTCACGGCCATGTCGTCGTCCTTTCCCGTTATCGCTGACTTATCCTAGGCGTTTTTTAACCGCACTGGCCACGGCTTCCGCGGTGATGCCGAAATGCCTGAACAGATCGTCAGCCGGGGCGCTGGCGCCGAAGCCGGCCATGCCGAGGAACAGCCCCTCCGGCCCCAGCCAGCGCTCCCAGCCGAAGCCGACCGCCGCCTCGATGCCGACCCGCAGCGCCGGGCCCAGCACCTGGTCTCGATAGCTGGCGTCCTGGGCGGCAAAGAGTTCCCAGCAAGGCAGCGAAACGACCGCGGTGGCAATCCCCTCCGCCGCCAGCCGCTCCCGCGCCCCCAGCGCCACGCCGACTTCGGAGCCGGTGGCGATCAGCGTCGCCTGCCGCGCCCCTTCCGCCTCCGCCACCACATAGCCGCCGCGGGCGCAGCGATTCTCGCCGGCATCGCTGCGGAAGGCGGCCAGGTTCTGACGGGACAGCGCCAGCACGGAGGGGCCGTCCGCCCGCTTCACCGCCAGTTCCCAGCACTCGGCGGTCTCCATCGCGTCGCCGGGGCGGAACACCGCCAGGTTCGGCATGCAGCGCAGGCTGGCCAGCGTCTCCACCGGCTGGTGGGTGGGGCCATCCTCGCCCAGGCCGATGCTGTCATGCGTCAGGACATGGATCACCCGCTGCCGCATCAGCGCCGCCAGCCGGATGGCCGGCCGCATGTAATCGGCGAAGACCAGGAAGGTGCCGGAATAGGGGATGATGCCGCCATGCAGCGCCATGCCGTTCATGGCCGCCGCCATGCCGTGCTCGCGCACGCCGTAATGGATGTAGCGGCCGGCGAAATTCCCCGGCGTGACGGCGGGGACGCCCTTCACATTGGTGTTGTTGGACCCGGTGAGGTCGGCCGAGCCACCGACCATCTCCGGGATCGCCGGCACCAGCGCCTCCAGCGCCTTCTGGCTGGCGACGCGGGTGGCCAGCTTCGGCTTCTGCTCGGCGGTCGCGGCGCGCAGGGCGGCCAGCGCCTCATGCCAGCTTTCCGGCAGGCGGCCGGCGACGGCGCGCTCGAATTCCTCGCGCTGCGGGTGCTTGGCCAGGCGCTTCAGCCAGCTCCGCCTTGTGCCGGCGCTGCGGCGCCCGGCCGCCTCCCATTGGGCGCGCAGCCCGTCCGGCACCTCGAAGGGCGGGTGGTTCCAGCCGAGCGCGCTCTTCGCCGCCGCCGCCTCATCCGGGCCCAGCGGGCTGCCATGGCTGCCCGCCGTCCCCGCCTTGGTCGGCGCCGAGAAGCCGATGATGGTCTTGCAGGCGAGCAGCGTCGGCTTGCGGCTGCGGCTGGCCCAGGACAGCGCCGCCGTCACCGCTTCGGCATCATGCCCGTCCACCTTGCGCACCGCCCAGCCATAGGCGGCGAAGCGCTTCAGCGTGTCGTCGGTGAAGGAAAGCTCGGTGGCGCCGTCGATGGTGACGCTGTTGTCGTCCCACAGGACCGTCAGCTTCTCCAGGCAGAGATGCCCGGCAAGGCTCGCCGCCTCATGGCTGATGCCCTCCTGCAGGCAGCCATCGCCGGCGATGACCCAGGTGCGGTGATCCACCAGGGATTTGCCGAAGCGCGCCGCCAGCAGCCGTTCCGCGATCGCCATGCCGACGGCGTTGGCGAGGCCCTGGCCGAGCGGGCCGGTGGTGGTCTCGATCCCCGGATGCTCGCCATATTCCGGGTGGCCGGCGGCGGGGGAATGCAATTGCCGGAAGCGCTTGAGGTCCTCGATTCCCATGCCCGCCTGCCCCGTCAGGTGCAGCAGGCTGTACAGCAGCATGGAGCCGTGGCCGGCGCTCAGCACGAAGCGGTCGCGATCCGGCCAGCGTGGGTCGGCGGCGTCGAATTTCAGGAATTTCGTCCACAGCGCCGTCGCTGCATCGGCCATGCCCAGCGGCATGCCGGGATGGCCGGATTTCGCCTTCTCCACCGCGTCGATGGTCAGGGCGCGGATCGCATCCGCCATCCGCCGGGCTTCGGTCACCGGCCGGGCGAGCAGGGCGGCCTGCGCGGTGAGGGCCGGGTTGGCGGCGCCAGGGACGGGGTCAAGGCTGGCCATGCGGGGCACCTCCGGATTGGCCCGCCCTATAAAATGCCCCCCGGGAGGCGGCAACCCGGCGCGGGCCGCCCGTGGTCCCGGGCGGCACCGCGCCAGCCTGGATGACGCCGCCGCCGCATGCTGCTCCGGCGGCGTCCGCCGCGCGATACGGCCGCCGCGCCCTGGCATCCCGCGCCATGCCGCGACCGCAGGACGGGCAGGACGCTGGAGCGGTTTCACCTCGCCTGCGCTCGGCGAACCTGCTCCAGCCCTCTGATTGGTCGCATTTTCCGAGTCGTCCGGCGATTCCGCCGGACTTGAAAATGCCCCAGCGTCCCGATTCCCGAAGTCCTGCGGACTTCGTTCTCAGGCCACCAGCTCTTGTTTTTCATTGGCCTGCTTGTCCGCTGCGTTCGCTGGAAATCCAGCGAACTTCGCGGGCAGGACACTCGAGCGGTTTCACGCTGACTGTGCAGCGCGAAACCGCTCTAGCTTATGGATTGTAGAGCAGATTCACGCCTCCGGGCGATGCCGCCCTCCGGCGATCCGCTCTAGCTGCAAAGCTGGGCGATGGCCTGGGTCAGGTCGTCCGGGTCATAGGGCTTGGCCAGCACCGGCACGCTGCCATGGCCGGGCGGCAGCCCCTCCGCCCCATAGCCGGTGGCCACCACGAAGGGCACGCCGCGCGCCGCCAGCACATCCGCGACGGGGGTGGAGGTCTCGCCGGCCAGGTTGAGGTCGAGCACCGCCACCTCCGGCAGATCCCGCTCGATCAGCGCCAGGGCCTCCGCCACCGTCGCGGCCGGGCCGAGAACGGTGGCGCCGGCCTCCAGCAGCGCATCCTCCACCAGCATCGCGACCAGCGCCTCATCCTCCACCACCAGGATGCGCCTCCCGTTCAAGCGTGTCATAGCGCCCATTCCTTCCGCGCCGGCCGCGCTCACCGCAAGCCGGATCCGATACGTCCGCGCCGGTCCTGACCTGGAAGAGGCCCTGCCGACCGCAAAGCTGCGGCCCGCCTCCCTGAATTGCGACTATAATCCCGGTCCTTGGCGAAATTGTGCCGGCGGCATCACAACCGCCCAGACCCCTTCCGTTTCGGCTCACTTCCTCGCGACAACCCATGATGGAAGACCAACAGGACACAGCATTACGGAAAGGATCGGTACGATCATCGTCGCAGTGGCAATCGCCGATTAAGGAAGTTCTGCTAGCGTCAACGGGTGACGGCGCCTCAGGTGCCGCCGGCCGGGAAGGAGAGCTTGGTTTGGGTGTGGCCACCGATCCCCGTCGCGGCGGATGCCGCCCCCCCTCATCGTGCCGCCTGCACCGCGGTGGTCAGCCGCACGACGCAGCTCAGCTGACCATCGCCGCGCCGCAGCTCGATATGCCAGACGTGCAATTTGCGGCCCAGCCGCAGCGGCCGGCACAGCGCCTCCACCCGGTCCCCGGCCAGGACCGGCGCCAGATGGCTGGCCGAAACCTCCACCCCGACGCAATGCTGCCCCTCCTCCGTGCAGAGCAGGCTGCAATAGGAGCCGATGGTCTCCGCCAGCACCACGCTGCCGCCGCCGTGCAGAATGCCGAAGGGCTGCACATGCCGGGCATCCACCGGCATGCTGGCGCGGGCGAAATCCGGCCCGAATTCCTCCAGCCGGACATCGAGCAGCCCAGGCAGCGTCGTATCATGCTTGGCCAGGAAGGCAGCGGCATCGACATCCCGCTTCCAGATCCGCGCCGTCACCTCCGCCTCCGCTTCCATCCCGGCCGCAGGATTATCCCTTCCCGCCGCCTGTCAACGCAACTTTGCCTTGTATCCGCCGAGGTGCGAACGCGTCATGGTTGACGCTTCCCGGCATCCCGCGATAGGGGCTTCGCACATGGCGTCGCTGCCCCCAGACGGCCAGAGTCAGGTCGCCGCCCGGAACGATGCCTCCCGGCAGGCCGGCGGGGCGTGGCACATGGCCGATGGCAGCCGGGCCGTGGCCTGGGCTCCTGTGACATGGGCTCACCCGGCATGAGTTCACGTGGCATGAGCTCACGCGGCACAGGCTCACGCGGCACGGGCTCCGGGGCCGCGCTTGGCGTCCCGGCCGGTGGCGCGGCCCGCCACCGCACCCTGCTGGACATCTCCCGCCTGCTCTCCGCCGTGCGGCGCAGCACCCCCTCGGGCATCGACCGGGTGGAAATGGCCTATGCGCAGCATTGGCTCACCCGGGCGGAGCGGGAGCGCGGCTTCGTCGCGCAAAGCCCCTTCGGCTGGTTCGCCGCGGTGGAGGCGGCGGCGGTGGCGGAATTCGCCGCCGCGCTCGGGGAAGCCTGGGCAGGCGGGGCGGAGCGGGGCGCCGCGCTGCGCCGGGCCCGCGGCCTGGCGGCCGGGCTGCAGGCGCGGCTCGCCTGCGGCGCCGGGCGCCGCGGCCTCGCCGCCTGGCTGGCGCCGGGCCAGCGCACCACCCTCCTCATCGCGTCCCACCGCGCCCTGGAAGCGGCGCCGCGGCTGCGGGCGCTGAAGGCGGAGGGAATGCGCTTCGTCCCCTTCATCCACGATCTGATCCCGCTGACCCATCCGGAATACACCAGGCCGCGCCAGGTAGCGCACCATGCCGCCCGGGTCGCCACCATCACCGCGCTCGCCGACGGGCTGCTGGTGAACTCCGCCGCCACCGCCGCGGAGCTGCGCCCGCATTTCGCCCAGGCCCGTCGCGCCCTGCCGCCCATGGCCATCGCCCCGCTCGGCGTGGAGACAACGCCGCCGCCGGCCGGGCCGTTGCCGGCGCAGCCCTATTTCGTCTGCCTCGGCACCATCGAGCCGCGGAAGAACCACATGCTGCTGCTGCTGCTCTGGCGGGAGATGGCGGCGCAGGGCGTGCCGCTGATCCCCCGCCTGCTGCTGATCGGCCGCCGCGGCTGGGAAAACGAGCATATCCTCCGCATGCTGGACCGCTGCGAGGCGCTGCGCGGCCATGTGGAGGAGCTGGGCGCCCTGCCGGACGACGAAGCCCGCCGCGTGCTGGCGGGCGCCCGCGCCCTGCTCTTCCCGAGCTTCGCCGAGGGCTATGGCCTGCCGCTCGCCGAAGCCCTCGGCCTCGGCGTGCCGGCCATCGTCTCCGACCTGCCGGCGCTGCGCGAGGTGGGCGGGGCGGTGCCCGATTACCTCTCGCCGAATGACGGCGCCGCCTGGCGCCGCGCGGTGCTGGACTACGCGACGCCGGGCAGCGCCGCCCGCGCCGCCCAGCTCGCCCGCCTGGCGGCATGGGCGCCGCCTTCCTGGCCGGCGCATTTCGCCGCGGCGGAGAAGCTGCTGGAGGAGGTGGCGGGCGCCCCGTCCCGGCCGAAGAGCGCCCCGGCCGAGGATTACTCGCTGGCCGCGGCCGCGGCGGGCGCCGCCCCGGCATGACACCAAGGCTGGAGACGCGTTCCCGCCGCCGCACCGACGGCGCCATCGCCATCATCGGCGCCGCCTGCCGCCTGCCGGGCGCCCCGACGCTGGAGGAGTACTGGCCGCTGCTCGCCGCCGGGCGGGACGCGGTGACGGAGATTCCCGCCCACCGCTTCAGCCGCGAATTCTTCGCCCATCCGCGCAAGGGGGAGCCGGGGAAGAGCTATTCCTTCGCCGCCGGCGTGCTGGAGGACATTGCCGGCTTCGACCCCGCCGCCTTCGGGATCTCGCCGCGGGAAGCCGCCGAGATGGATCCGCAGCAGCGCCTGCTGCTGGAAGTGGCGCATGCGGCGCTGGAGGATGCCGGCCTGCCGCCCTCCCGCCTCGCCGGCAGCTTCACCGGAATCTTCATCGGCGCGTCCCTCACCGATTACGGCGATCTGCGCCAGGCCGATGCGGCGGCGGGCGACCGCTACTTCATGACCGGCAGCGCGCTCTCCATCCTCGCCAACCGCATCGGCAACGTGTTCGACCTGAGTGGACCGGCGCAGACCATCGACACCGCCTGCTCCTCCTCCCTCGTGGCGCTCCACTGGGCCTGCGAGGCGCTGCGGGCCGGCCGGCTGCCCGCCGCCATCGTCGGCGGCGTGAACCTGCTGCTCTCGCCCTTCCCCTTCCTCGGCTTCGCCAAGGCCGGGATGCTCTCGGCGCGCGGCCGCTGCCAGGCCTTCGGTGCGGGCGCGGATGGCTATGTGCGGGCGGAAGGCGCCGGCATCGTCATCCTGAAGCGGCTGGAGGACGCGCTGGCGGCGGGCGATGCCATCCGCGCCGTCATCCTCGGCACCGGCGTCAATGCCGCCGGCCGCACCCTGGGCCTCTCCCTGCCCAGCCAGGCGGCGCAGGCGGCGCTGCTGGAACAGGTGATGGGCGAGGCCGGCGTGCCCCCCGACCGGCTGGCCTATTTCGAGGCGCATGGCACCGGCACCCCGATCGGCGACCCGCTGGAGGCCGGCGCCATTGGCGCCGCCATCGGCCAGCGCCGCCGCGCCGAGGCCGGCGCCCTGCCGATCGGCTCGGCCAAGGGCAATATCGGCCATACCGAACCCGCTTCCGGCATCGCCGGGCTGCTGAAGGCGATGCTGGTGCTGGAGCAGGGGCAGATCCCGCCCAGCCTCAGCCATGGGCCGCTCAACCCGGGCATCGATTTCCCGGCGCTCGGCCTGCGCCTGGCGGACAGGCTGGAGGAGCTGCCGCGCCGCCGCCGCGCCGTGGTGGGGGTGAACAGCTTCGGCTTCGGCGGCACCAATGCCTGCGCCCTGCTGGCCGCCGGCCCCGCCCCCATGCCGCGGCGGGAGGCGGCGCCGGACCGGCTGCCGCCCCTGCTGCTCTCCGCCCGCAGCGCCGCCGGGCTGAAGGCCCTGGCCGGGCAGTGGCAGGAAAGGCTGCAGGCGACGCCCGCCCCCGCCATCCCCGCCTTGCTGCGCGGCGCCGCCCGGCATCGCGACCTGCATCCGCATCGCCTGGCCATCCGCGCCGAGGATCCGGCGGCCATGGCCGGGCAGCTCGCCATGTGGCGGGCCGGGGCGGCGGCGCGGGGCCTCGCCGGCGACGGCGTGGCGCCGCATGGCCAGGGCGTCGCCTTCGTCTTCAGCGGCAATGGCGCCGCCTGGGCCGGCATGGCCGGGGCCACGCTGCGCGCCAGCCCCGCCTTCCGCCAGGCGGTGGAAGCGGCGGATGCCGCCCTGCTGCCGCATCTCGGCTGGTCCGTCGCGGCGAGGCTGGCGGAGGGCGTGAGCGCCGAGGCGCTGGCCGCCACGGAGGTCGCCCAGCCCCTGCTCTTCGCCGTGCAGCACGGCATCGTCGCGGCGCTGGCGGCGCAGGGCATCCGCCCGGCTTTGTGCCTCGGCCATTCGGTGGGGGAGGTGGCGGCGGCCGCCGCCGCCGGGCTGCTCGGCCTCGGGCAGGCGGCCCGGCTCATCGCCGCCCGCAGCCGGCACCAGGGGCGCACCAGGGGCCAGGGCGGCATGGCGGCGCTCGGCCTGGGCGAGCCGGCGGCACGGCAGGTGCTGGCCGGCATCAGCCCCACGCTTGAGATCGCCGCCGTCAACGCGCCCGATTCCGTCACCGTCGCCGGCCCGGCCGAGGCGCTGAAGGCGCTCGCCGAGCTCGCCGTGGAACGCCACTGGTCCTGCCTCCGCCTCGACCTCGACTACGCCTTCCACAGCGCCGCCATGGACGGGCTGCGGGAGGGGCTGCTGGAGGATCTCGCCGGCCTCGAGGCCCGGGCGCCCGAGGTGCCGCTGCTTTCCACCGTCACCGGCGCGGCGCTGGCGGCGGCGGAATGCGACGCCGCCTATTGGTGGCGGAACCTGCGGGAGAAGGTGCGCTTCGCCGCCGCCGTCACCGCGGCGGCGGCGCAAGGCCCGGCGCTGTTCCTGGAAATCGGGCCGCACCCCATCCTGCAAAGCTATCTGCGGGAGAATTTGCGGGCAGCCAATGCCTCCGCCGCCCTTTCCGGCACGCTGAGCCGGCGGCAGGAGGAGGCGGGCGATCCCTTCCCCGCCATCGCCGACCGCGCCTTCACCCTGGGCGCCGATCCGCGCCAGGGCCCGGCCTTCGCCGGCCCGGCGGCGCGGCGTGGCCTGCCCCGCACCCCCTTCGACCGCCAGCCGCATTGGTGCGCGGCCTCGCCGGAGGCCACCCTGCTCGCCGCCCCGCCGCTGGAGCATCCCCTGCTCGGCTGGCGGCGCGGGGCGGAGCCGGGCGTCTGGACCATTCACCTGGATACCGAGGCGCAGCCCTGGCTGGCGGATCACCGCCTGGCCGGGGAGGCGGTGCTGCCCGCCGCCGCCATGCTGGAGATGGCGCTGGCCGCCGCCGCCGCCTGGCAGCCCGAGGCGGCGGCGCTGGAACTGACGGACGCCACCATCCGCCACGTCCTGCCGCTGGAGGCGGGGCGGGCGCGGGAGGTGCGGGCGACGCTCTCGCCGGAGGGTGGCTTCGCCCTCGCCAGCCGCCGCCGCCTCTCCGAGGAGAGCTGGACCCTGCACATGGAAGCGCGGGTCGCCGCCCTGCCCCGCCTGCCGGCGCTGGCGCTGGACCCGCCCGCCGCTGCCCAGGCCCTGGCGGGCGCCGAGCTGAATGCGCTCGCCGCCCGCTTCGGCCTGCTCTACGGCCCGGCCTTCCAGCCGGTGGCGCGGCTGGAGGCGGATGCAGCGGCCGGAATCGCCGCGGTGACGCTGCACCTGCCGGAAGCGGCGCCGCCCGATGCCGGCTTCCTGCTGCACCCCGCCCGCTTCGACGGCGCGCTGCAGGGGCTGATCGGGCTGCTGGCGGAAAGCCCCGCCGAGCCCGGCGCCGGCCTGGTGCCGGTGCGCTTCGACCGGCTGGTGGTGCGGCGCGACGCCGGCCCGCTGGCCGCCGCGCTGATCCGCCTGACTGCGCGCGGGGAGCGGAGCGCCGCGGCCGATCTGCTGCTGCGGGACGCCGCCGGCGAGGCCGTGGCGGTGGTGGAAGGCTGCCGGCTGAGCCGCATCCGCCTGCCCGGCCGGGGCGGGGCGGCGGAAGCCGCTTTCCGCCTCGCCCTGGTGCCTGCCCAGCCGGGCCCGGGAGGCGAGCCGGCGGAGCGGCCGGACCTCGCCGCGGCGCAGGAAGCGGCGCGGCGGCGCGACGCGGCGCTGGATCTCGGCGAGGCCGGGCTGCTGCTGGAAGGCTTCTGCGCCGCCGCGGCGCATGCCGCGCTGTCCCACGCCACGGTCGCCAGCCCCTACGCCCGTGCCCTGCTGGAAGACCTGGCGGAGGACGGGCTGGCGGCGCACGGCGCGCTGGGCCTCAGGCCGGTCCCGGCGCCGGACCTGCCCCCGGCGCGGGAGATCTGGCGGCAGATCTGGCTGGAGCAGCCGGGCCTTGCCCCGGACCTCGCGGCCCTGGCCCTGGCGGCGGAGCGGCTGCCCGAGCTGCTCTCCCATTGGCCGCCGGCGGAGGAGCCGGCGGCGCTGCCGGTGGGCCCCGCCGGGCTGGGCGGGCTGGCCAGCGTGCTGGCCGAGGCCGCCGCCGCCCTGGCCGCCGCCTGGCCGCGCCACCGGCCGCTGCGGGTGCTGGAGACCGGCGCCGCGCCCGGCCCGGTGACCGCCCGGCTGGTGGCGGCGCTGGCGGCGAGCGGGCGGCACATCCTCTACTGCGCCGCCGCCCTGCCGGGCCAGCCCGCACCGGCCACGCCGCGCGCGGCCGAGAACCTCGAATTCCAGGCCGTGGCCTGGGACCCGGAGGGCGAGGCGCCGCCGCCCCTCGCCGCCGATCTGGTGCTCGGCCTGGGGGCCGGGGCGCGGCTGCGGGCGGGGGCGCTGCTGCCCGAGGCGCTGCGCCGCGCCGTCGCCCCCGGCGGCGCGCTGCTGCTGGCCGAGCCGCTGCCCGGACGGGTGTGGAATTTCTGCGCCGGCCAGAGCCCCGGCTGGTGGTCCGCCGGCGGCACTGCCCCGCTGCCGGGCGCCGAGGCCTGGACCGCCGCCCTGGCCGAGGCGGGGTGGGAGGCGCCGGCGCTGACGCCGCTTGCCGCCGCGCCCTGGCCGGCCGCGCTGATCGCCGCCCGGGCGCCGCTGGGGGCGGCCGTGCTGGCGGCGCCGAAATTGCGCCGCGTCGTGCTGTTCGCCGATGCCGCCAGCGCCGGCTTCCGCCGCGCCCTGGCCGCCGCCCTGACGGGCCGCGGCGCCAGCGTGACCCAGGCGGAGCTGGCCGAGGCGGCTTCCACCCCGCCCCGCGCCCTGCAGGGCAGCCTGGTGGTGGCGCTGGCCGCGGAGGGGGAGGAGGTGGCGGAGACCGCCCGCGGCCTCGCCGCCAACCTTGCTGCCCTGGCCCGCCTCGCCGCCGCGGCGGAGGGCAGTGCCGCCGGCTTCGCCATCGTCACGCGCGGCGGGCAGCAGCCGGAGGGTGCCGAGGGGCATGCGCCCCGCGCCGCCGCCGCCTTTGCCCTCGGCCGGGTGCTGGCCAATGAGCATCCGGGCCTCAAGCCACGGCGGATCGACCTGTGTCCGGCGCTGGGGCCGGAGGCCGCAGCGCGGCGCCTGACGAATGAGCTGCTGGCCGAGGCGGATGCCGAGCCGGAAGTGACGCTGACCGCCACCGCGCGGCTGGTCCCGCGCCTCCGCCCCGGCCTGCCGCCGGCACCGCTGCCGGGCGGGAAGCTGAAGCTCGCCGTGGCGCAGCCGGGCCAGCTCGCCAGCCTGGAGTGGGTGCCGGCCAGCCTGCCCAGCCCCGGCCCGGGCGAGGTGCGGCTGCGCATCGAGGCCGCCGGGCTGAATTTCCGCGACGTGATGTGGGCGCTCGGCCTGCTGCCGGAGGAGGCGCTGCTGCCGGGCTTCACCGGCCCCGGCCTCGGCATGGAATGCGCCGGGGTGGTGGAGGCGGTGGGCGAGGGCGTGGAATTCCGCCCCGGCGACCGCGTCTTCGGCATCGCCCCTCAGGCGCTGGCCACCCATGCGGTGACCAAGGCGGAGGCCCTGGCCCCGCTGCCCGAGGGGCTGGACCCCGCCGCCGCCGCAACCGTGCCCGTCGCCTTCCTCACCGCCGTCCATGCGCTGGAGGAGCTGGCGCGGATCGAGCCCGGGGAGCGCGTGCTGATCCATGGCGGCGCCGGCGCGGTGGGGCTGGCCGCCCTGCAGGTGGCGCTGGCGGCCGGCGCCCGGGTGGCGGCCACCGCCGGCAGCCCCGCCAAGCGCGCCTTCCTCCGCGCTGCGGGGGCGGAGCTGGTGCTGGACAGCCGCGACCCCGCCTTCGCCGATGCGCTGCGCGCCGAATGGCCCGAGGGCGTGGACGTGGTGTTGAACTCCCTGGCGGGGGAGGCGATGGAGCGCTCCCTCGGCCTGCTCCGCCCCTTCGGCCGCTTCGTCGAGCTGGGCAAGCGCGACTTCGCCGAGGCGCGGCGCGTGCCGCTGCGCCCGCTGCGCCGCAACGCCACCTGGTTCGCGGTGGATGTGGATGAGCTGCCGCGCGCCCGCCCCGCCCATGCGGCGCGGCTGCTGGCGGGCATCGCGGCAAGGCTGGCGGCGGGCAGCCTGCGCCCGCTGCCGGCCACCGAACACGCGGCGGCGGAGGCCGAGGCCGGTTTCCGCGCCCTGCAGGGCAGCCAGCATATCGGCAAGCTGGTGATCCGCCCGCCTGCCCTCACCGCCCCGCAGCGCCAGCCGGGCGCGCTGGAGCAGGCAAGGCGCGGCACGGTGGTGGTGGTGGGCGGCACGGAGGGCTTCGGCGCCGCCACCGCCCGCTGGCTGGCCGCGCAAGGGGTGCATCATTTGGCGCTGCTCTCCCGCCGCGGCCCGGCCGTGCCGGGGGCGGAGGCGCTGCTGCGCGACCTCGCCGCGGCCGGCGCCTCGGCCACGCTTTACGCCTGCGACGCGACGGATGCGGCCGCGCTCTCCCGCACGCTGAATTCCGTCCGCGCCGCCATGCCGCCGATCCGCGGCGTGGTGCAGGCCGCTGCCGCGATGGCGGATGGCGCGGCCGCGGCGATGGAGCCGGCGCGGGTGGCGCAGGTGCTGGCGGCGAAGCTTGCCATCGCCGAGAATCTGGACCGTGCCACGGCGGAGGATCCGCTGGCGCTGTTCCTGCTCTACTCCTCGGCGACGGTCGCCATCGGCAATCCCGGCCAGGCCGCCTACGTGGCCGCGAATGCGGGGCTGGAGGCGCTGGCGCGCCGCCGCCGCGCCGCTGGCAGGCCGGCCATGGCGGTGGCCTGGGGCCCGATCGGCAATGCCGGCATGCTGGCCGGCAATGCCACAACGCAGGAGATCCTGCGCCGCCGCCTCGGCACCACCGCGATGAGCGCCGAGGAAGCGCTCGCCGCCCTGCCCGCCCTGCTGGAGGCAGGGCCGGCGGTGCTGGGCCTGGCGCGGATCTCCTGGGGGGAGGCGGGGCAGGCCCTCGCCGTGCTCGCCGAACCGGCCTTTGCCGCGGTGCGCGAAGCCGCGCCGGCCGCCGCCGACGCCGCCGACCTCCGCGCCCGGCTGCGCAGCGCCGGGGAGGCCGAGGCGCTGGCGCTGCTGCGGGAGACGCTGGTGGCGGAGCTCGGCCGCATCCTGCGGCTGCCGCCCCTCTCCCTCACGCCGGATGCGCCGCTGGCGGGGCTGGGGCTGGACAGCCTCGGCGGCATGGAATTGCGCACGGCGCTGGAGCAGCGGCTCGGCCTGCCGGTGCCGCTGGGCGCGCTGACCGATACGCTGAGCATCGACGGGCTGGCCAGGCGCATCGCGGAGACGGTGCGCGAAGCGCAGCCCGAGGACGATGTGGCGGCGCTGATCGCGGCGCATGAGCCGAGCTTGGAGGATGCGGCGTGAAGGGCCAGGCGCGGTGTCGAGAAGGGGCGCTGCCCCCTCTCGAACTCTCCCCTGCCAAGGGCCGAAAGGCCCTTGGAACCCTTGAGTCCAGGCGCGACGGTCGAGACGCAAAACTCATGGTTTCCAAAGGCCCTTCGGCCTTTGGCGGGGAGAGCCCGAGAGGGGCAGAGCCCCTCTCGGCACCCACACCATGACCCAGGGTTTCGGCCTCTCCGCCACCGCCCGCGCTGCCCTGCTGCAGCGCCTCTCCAAGCGCCGCGCGGAGCCGGAGGAGGCCGCGCCGGCCGAGAGTCCCGGCCGCGACCTTGCCACCCTGCCCGGCGCCCGCGACATCGAGATGGTGCGCGAGGCCGGTGCTGCGCTCGGCCTGGAAAGCCCCTATTTCCGCCCGCATGACGGCGTCGCCGGCGCCCATACCAGCATCGGCAACCGCGACTACGTCAATTTCTCCTCCTACAATTACCTCGGCCTGAATGGCGATCCGCGCGTCGCCGCCGCGGCCAAGGCGGCGATCGACCGGCATGGCGTCTCCGCCTCCGCCTCCCGCCTTGCCTCCGGCGAGCGCCCGGTGCATGCCGCGCTGGAAGCGGCGCTCGCCGCGCATCACGGCGCCGAGGCGTGCCTGGCCTTCGTCAGCGGCCATGCGACGAACGTCACCGTCATCGGCCAGCTTCTCGGCCCGCGCGACCTCATCCTGCACGACCAGCTCATCCACAATTCCGTGGCCGAGGGCGCCCGCCTCTCCGGCGCCCGCCGCCTCGCCTTCCCGCACAACGATTGGCAGGCGGCGGAGCGGGAGCTGGCGGCGCAGCGCCGTAGGCATGGCCGCGCGCTGATCGTCATCGAGGGCCATTACAGCATGGACGGGGACATCCCCGCCCTCGCCCCCTTCGTGGAGATGGCCCGCCGGCACGACGCGCTGCTCATGGTCGATGAGGCGCATTCCCTCGGCGTGGTCGGCCCCACCGGCCGCGGCATCGCCGAGCAATGCGGCGTCCCGCCCGAGCAGGTGGATATCTGGATGGGCACGCTCTCCAAGACCCTCTCCGCCTGCGGCGGCTACATCGCCGGCCGCCGCCGGCTGATCGACCTGCTGCGCCATGCCGCGCCGGGCTTCGTCTATTCCGTCGGCCTCGCCCCGCCGCTCGCTGCCGCCGCGCTGGAATCGCTGCGCATCCTGGAGGCCGAGCCCTGGCGCACCGAAGCCTTGCAGGCCAATGCAAGCCGCTTCCTGAAGAAGGCCCGGGCGGCGGGGTTCGAGACCGGCGCCTCCGCCGGCCTCGGCATCGTGCCCGTCATCCTCGGCAGCTCGGTGCTCGCCGCCCGCATGGCCGCCGCGCTGTTCGAGGCGGGCATCAACGTGCAACCCATCCTCTTCCCCGTCGTCCCCGAACGCTCGGCGCGGCTGCGCTTCTTCCTCTCGGCGGAGCACAGCGCGGCGGACCTCGACCGCGCCGTGGCGGCGCTCACCGAAGCGCGGCAGGCCATCGCCGGCCAGAAGCTGATGGCCTCCTGATGCGGATCGCGCTCCTCACCCTCGACAGCCCGCTGAGCAATGCGGCGGTGGCGGCCTTCCTCGCGGCTGGCCCAAAGGGAGGGACATGGGAGGTGGCGCTGCTCGGCCGCTCCGTGCTCTACCGGCCGGGGGCCGGCGGGCCGCTTTCCCAGGCCTGGCGGCATCTCCGCCGCTCCGGCCCTGGCATTCTGCCCTATCTGCTGGTGAATTACGGGCTGCCGGAATTCCTGCGGCAATGCGGCCGGCAGGACGCGTTGGCGCGGCTGGCGGCGCGGCACGGGCTGAAGCTGCACCCGGTGCCGGATGTCAACGCCCCCGCCTTCCGGGAGGCGCTGCGGGCGGCACGGGTGGAGCTGCTCGTCACCTTCCATTTCGACCAGATCCTGGCGGCGGAGACGCTGGAAGTGGTGCCGTGCGGCGGGGTGAACGTGCATCCCTCCCTGCTGCCGCGGCATCGCGGGCCGGTGCCGACCATCTGGGCGCAGGCGGAGGCCCAAGGGGAAGTAATGCCGCGCTTCGGCGTCACCCTGCATCGCCTGGCGCCGCGCATCGATGCCGGGGCCATCCTGGCGCAGCGCGAAGTGGCGCTGCCGGTGCGGATCACCGCCTCCGCCGCCGCCAGGGCGCTGCACGTAACCGGTGCTAAACTTTTGGCCGATAGCCTCTCCGCACTGGCCGCGAAAACCGTGGCTGCCGAGGAGGTCACTCCCCTGCCCTACTGTCCTTTCCCGCCCCCGACAGTGCTGCGCGCGGCAAGACGCCGTGGCGGGCTGGTGAATGCCGCGGATTTGCGTGCCGCGCTGCAGGTGGCGGCATGACGACGCTCACCCGCCTCGACGCGCCTGGCCTTGCGGGCAGCCTTGTCTCCGTCACGCAGGGGGTGCTGCCGCCGCGCCGCTTCCTCTTCCTGCAAGGGCCGATCAGCCCCTTCTTCACCGAGGTGGCGGCCGGGCTGCGGGCGCTGGGCCATGCCACTTTCCGCATCAACCTCTGCGCCGGGGACCGCATCTTCTGGCAGGGCGGGGAGGTCGCCGAATTCCTTGGCGCCCCAGCCGAATGGCCGGGCTTCATCGCCGATTTCCTGGACAGCAGGGGCATCACGGACCTGGTCCTGCTGGGGGAGCAGCGGCCGCGCCACCGGGAAGCGATCGAAGCGGCGCGAAGCCGCGGCATCGCGGTGACGGTGACGGATTTCGGCTATCTCCGCCCCGACTGGGTGGTGGTGGAACGCGACGGCATGGGCCCTTCCAGCCGCTTCCCCCGCGCGCCGGAGGCGATCCGCGCCCTGGCCGCGACCTGCCCGGAAGTGGATTTCCGCCAGCGCTTCGGGGAGGATTTCGGCACCCAGGCGGTGTGGGATGTGACCTTCCACCTCGCCACGCTCTTCTCCTGGCGCTTCCGCCGCTACGAAAGCTGGCTGCTGCACCCGCCCATCCCGGCCTATCTCGGTACCGGCCTCCGGCTGCTGCGGCGCAAGCGCGCCACGCAGTGGGACCGCGCGGTGGTCCGTGGCCTTGCCTCGCGCGGGCCGCTCTACCTCTTCGCCATGCAGATGGAGAATGACTACTCCCTGCGCGCCTATTCCCGCTTCGAGGACAATGACAGCGCCATCGCCGAGGTGGTGGAGAGCTTCGCCCGCGGCGCCCCGGCGGCGGCGCATCTGCTGGTGAAGGTGCATCCGCTGGATCCCGGGCTGAAGGCCTGGGGCAGGCGCATCCGCCGCATCGCCAGGGCCGCGGGGGTGGAGGGGCGGGTGCACTACCTGGCCGGCGCCCTGCCGATGGATGAGGCGATCCTCGCCTGCCGCGGCGTCGTCACCGTCAACAGCACGCTCGGGCTGCGCGCCATCGCCCTGGGCCGCGCGGTGCGCGTGCTGGGCGACGCGCTCTACAACATCCCCGGCCTCACCTGGCAGGGCGGCGCCGATGCCTTCTGGCAGGAAGCGCCGCCGCCGGAGCCGGAACTGACCACGGATTTCCTCAAGGCGATCGCCGCCTGCCTGCATGTGCGCGGCGGCTATTACGCCCGGCCGGGGCTGGACGCGGCGGTGGCCGCCACGGTCCAACGCCTGCATCTGGATGCGGTGAACGTCCCGCTGCCGGGAGAGGCCCCGACCACCGCCTGATCCCTGCCGTTACGGCCCTGCCGGGGCCGTGGCGTCAGCCTGGTTGCCGTCATCAACGCTGCTGGGGCGTGCGACATGCCAATAGGGCTTCTGATCCGGGCGTTGCTCCTCGCCAGCCTGCTGGCGCTGATCCCGCTGCTCTTCGGCGCGCCGGGCGGCTTTCCGCCGCTGCGGTATTCCCCGCCGGCCGAAACCGCCCCGGACCGGATCGCCACGGCGCAACTGCCCTGAGCAACTGCCCTGAGCAACTGCCCTGAAGGGCCGTAGCACGGGCCGCTGATCCGCCCCCGCCCACGACGGGGCCTGCGCAACCTGCCGTCCCGCGCTGCCCGTTGCCCTGGCGCGGCTTTGCCGCGACAGGCTGTGCGAGGCCCCGATCGCAAGACATTCATGGGCCCCACGGCGCCGCGCCAGCGGCCGCCTGGGGCGAAACCCGGGGCCCCCATGAAGCCGCGTCAGCGGCTTCATGGGGAAAATCAAAGCATGGCCAAGGAACGCTTCCGGCCGGGCGGCGGGAAGGCGGCATCGAGCGCGGCCAGCGCCTCGGCATCGGGCACCAGATCCCGCGCGGCAGCGTTCAGCTTCACATGCGCCGGATCCGCCGCCTTCGGGATGCTGATCACCCCCTCCCCCCGCAAGGTCCAGGCCAAAGCAAGCTGCGCCGGCGTCACCCCCAGCCGCTTCGCCTGCTGCACCAGCACGGGCTGGCGCAGCAGCCGCCCGCCCTGGCCCACCGGGGAATAGGCCATCACCGGCATGCCGCGCTGCCGGCAGAAGGGCAGCAGGTCGTATTCCACCCCGCGATGCTCCAGGCTGTAGAGCACCTGGTCCGCCGCACACTCCGGCAGCGCCGGGCCCAGCTCCTCCAGATCATCGACATCGAGGTTGGAGACGCCCCAGCGGGCGATCTTCCCCGCCGCAAGCGCCCGCTCCATCGCCGCCACCGTCTCGGCCAGCGGGATGGAGCCGCGCCAATGCAGCAGGTAGAGGTCGAGCCGCTCCACCCGCAGCCGCTTCAGGCTGCGTTCCAGCGCCGCCTCCAGCTTCCGCCCGCCGGCATTGTGGGGATAGACCTTGGAGACGAGGAACACCTCCTCCCGCCGTCCCGCGATCGCCGCCGCCACCACCTCCTCGGCGCCGCCCTCGGCATACATCTCGGCGGTGTCGATCAGCGTCATGCCGAGGTCGAGGCCGAGGCGGAGCGCGGCCGCCTCCTGCGCCCGGTCGCTGCCGCGCTCTCCCATATGCCAGGTGCCCTGGCCGAGGGCCGGCACAAGCGCGCCGTCCGGAAATGTCACCATCCGCATGTTGCCGCCTCCCTCACCCTGGCTATCATCCGCGTCATGTGGCGCCCCGCAAGCTTTCTGCTCCTGCTCGCCTGGCTCGGCCCGGCCGCGGCCCAGGCCCCCACCGAGATCGGGAGCTGGCGGCTGCGCTGCGCCACCGACCGGATGACCGACCGCAGCACCTGCCAGATGCGCCACCGGGACTGGGCGGAGCCGCCCGCCGGCGCCACCCCCGGCCTGGCGCTGGAGGTGGTGGATCGCGGCGGCCGCCTGGTGCCGGCGGTGACGGCGCGGGACCTGACGCTGGACGGCGTCTCCCGCGGGGTGCTGGCGCTGACCGGCACGGCGCAATTGCGCTTTCCGCCGCACCCCATGCTGGAATTGCCCTGCGGGCTGGAGGGCCGCTCCCTGATCTGCGCCCCGCGCGCGGAGGATGCGGCGCGGGCGGAGCAGGAGTTGCTGGCGGCGGAGACGGCGCTGGTGCGCATCACCGGCCTCGGCAGCGGCGGCAGCAGCCTGGCGGAGCCCGCCGAGCTGCGGCTTGCCGGCACCCGGGAGGCGGTGGCCCGCTTCGCCCGGGACGCCCCGCCGGCGGCGGCGGCGCCGGAGCGCAATCCCAGGGGAAGCGAGGGGGTGGAGGGGCCGGAGTTGCTGCAGCGACTGCTGCGTCGCTTCGGGTGGTAGGGGGGCTCCGCCCCCGGGCCCCGGCAGGGGGCTCTGCCCCCTGCACCCCCGCCGGGGACCGGACCGGTCCCCGGACCCCGGTATGAGTTTGCGGTTGAACCCACGGGTCTGAAATTCGCACCGGGGTCCGGGGAGGCGTATCCTCGCCGGCGGAGGTGCAGGGTCGCGGGCACTGCCCGCGACGACCTCCTGCCGGGGGGCTCGGGGGCGGAGCCCCCGTTATTCCGCCGCCACCGCCGGCGGCGCCGTCCCGCCATGCTTGGCGCCCTTCACCGGGGCCCGCTTGGACGGAGCGTCGTGCGCCAGCTCCGCCATGGTCTTCTCCACATGCCGGCTGAACACGTATTCCGCCGGGCGCTGGTTCGTCAGGTCGATCTCCGGCGCCATCTCGCCCGTCACCTTCGGCCCGCGGAGCTGCGCCGCCAGCGCCTTCCAGGGGCGCTTCACCGTATCCACCACCGCCGTCGCCTCGAAGCCGCTATGCACCATGCAGTCGGCGCATTTTTCGTAGTTGCCGGTGCCGTACTTGTCCCAGTCGGTGGTCTCCATCAGCTCCCGGAAGCTCTTCGCATAGCCCTCGCCCAGCAGGTAGCAGGGGCGCTGCCAGCCGAAGATGTTGCGCGTCGGGTTGCCCCAGGGCGTGCAGTGGTAGCTCTGGTTGCCGGCGAGAAAATCGAGGAAGAGCGGGCTGTTGCCCATCTTCCACCCCTTCCCCTTGCCGCGGGCGAAGATGCCGCGGAACAGCTCCTTCGTCTTCCGCCGGTTGAGGAAGTGCTGCTGGTCCGGCGCCCGTTCATAGGCATAGCCGGGCGAGACCATGATGGCGTCGACGCCCATCGCGGTGACGTCGTCGAAGAACCGCGCCGTCCGCTCCGGCTCGGCATTGTTGAACAGCGTGGCGTTGATGGCGACGCGGAAGCCCTTCTGCTTCGCCAGCGTCAGCGCCTTCACCGCGCGGTCGTACACGCCCTTCTGGCTCACCGCCCAGTCATGCTGCTCCCGGTCGCCATCCAGGTGGATGTCCCAGGTGAAGCGCGGATGCGGCTTGTACTGCTCGATCCGCTTCTCCAGCAGCAGGGCGTTGGTGCAGAGGATGATGATCTTGCCGCGCGCCAGGATCTTCTCGACGATCTCCGGCATTTCCTTGTGCAGCAGCGGCTCCCCGCCGGCGATCGCCACCACCGGCGCGCCGCATTCATCCACCGCCTGCAGGCATTCCTCCACCGAGAGGCGCTTGTTCAGGATGGGGTCCGGGTAGTCGATCTTGCCGCAGCCGGCACAGGCCAGGTTGCACTTGAACAGCGGCTCCAGCATCAGCACCAGCGGGTAGCGTTTCCGCCCGGCCAGGTGCTGTTTCAGGATATAGGCGCCGACCTTCACCTGCTGGCGCAGCGGGATACCCATCTGGTGTCTGCTCCTGCCTCTTTACGGGCCGGGCCTGGCTGGGGTGCCGCCCCTGGCTGATCCGACCGGGGCGACTGTCGCGCCGCCGTCATGTTGCGCTGCACTTCAGGGTTCGGGGCGGCCGGGTCAAGGCGCGGCAGGCGGGAAGCAGAACGGCGTGGCAGGAATGCCGCGCTCGCCGCCCCGCCCGCCGCCGCCGCGGGGCTCAGCTCGCGGCGCTCGCCTCCGGCGTCAGCAGGGCGACGGGCAGCTTGAACTGCACATCCTCGATGATGCCGGGCAAGGTGGAGACCTCCACCGGCCCCAGCCTTCCGAGCGCCGCGATCACCTCCTGCACCAGGGTCTCCGGCGCCGAGGCGCCGGCGGTGAGGCCGATGGTCGCCACCCCTTCCAGCCATTCCGGACGGATCGCGGCGGCATCGGGGATCAGGTGGCACGGCACCCCCTCCTCGGCCCCGATCTCCGCCAGGCGGTTGGAGTTGGAGCTGTTCGCCGAGCCCACCACCAGCAGCAGCTCCACCTGCCGCGCCAGCGCCCGCACCGCGGATTGGCGGTTCTGGGTGGCGTAGCAGATATCCCGCGTGTCCGGCCCGACGATGTCGGTGAAGCGCGCCTTCAGCGCCTCGATCACCGCCCTTGTGTCGTCCACCGAAAGCGTGGTCTGGGTGACGAAGGCCACCGGCCGGTCGGGCGGGATCGGCAGTCGGGCGACCGCCTCGGCGGAGCCGACCAGATGCACCTCCCCGGGGATCTGCCCCAGCGTCCCCTCCACCTCCGGATGCCCGGCATGGCCGATGAGGATGACGGTGCGCCCCTGCGCCAGGTAGCGCCGCCCCTCGGCATGCACCTTGGAGACCAGCGGGCAGGTCGCATCCAGCACCGGCAGGCCGCGCAGCGCCGCCTCCTGCTCCACGGCGCGGGCGACGCCATGGGCGCTGAACACCGTGACCGCGCCCGGCGGCACCTCATCCAGTTCGTTGACGAAGCGGGCGCCCTTGGCTTCCAGCGTCTGCACCACCCGCTTGTTGTGGACGATCTCATGGCGGACGAAGACCGGGGCGCCGTATTTCTCCAGCGCCCGTTCCACGATCTCCACCGCCCTGACGACGCCGGCGCAGAAGCCCCTTGGCTGCGCCAGAATGATCCGCATCACCCCCGCCCCCTACCCCTGGGCACTCTCCGACCAGGTGGCATCACCTGATCGGGGATTGCTCTAAAAACGCCTGTCTGGAGCAGCTCATATCCGGCCGGCAGCAACCGCTCCGCGGTTCCACCCGATCGGATGCCGCCCCGGGTCCGCCCCCGGCCGCAGACCGTTCCGCATCGCAATCCCTTGCGCTCCGCCTCTTTTGCGGCACCTTGCCGCCGCGTTGCAACCGGGGAGTAGCATCCCCGGGGGCGCCGCGGCCGCCCCCTGAAGGAGACTGCCTTGTCCCGCACCCGGCTTGCTTGTCTGTTGGTGACATTCGCCGCCCCGCTGCTGCTGCTGAGGCCGACTCCGGCCGCCGCACATGCGGTGGTGATCGGCTCCAGCCCCGCCGCCGCCGCGGTGCTGCCGGCCCTACCTGGGACCGTCACGATCCGTTTCAATAGCCGCATCGACCATGCCCGCAGCCGGCTGCTGCTGGTGCCGCCGGAAGGCGAGCCGCTGGCGCTGGCGCTGGCCCCCCCCGGCGAGCACACGGTGCTGGAGGCGGCGATTCCCCCCAGCCTGCCGGCGCCCGCGGGCGGCTGGCGGCTGCGCTGGCAGGTGCTGGCGATCGACGGCCATATCACCCGGGGCGACATCCCCTTCCGGCTCGGCACGCCCTGATGGAGCAATTCCTCGATCTTTACGGCTTCATCAATGTGGTGCTGCAGGTGGTGGAGCTCACCGCCCGCACCGCGCTGCTGGGCGGCATCGCCTTCTGGCTGCTGGTGGCGATGCCGCTGGCGCCGCTGATGCCGCCCGGCGATGCCGCGGCGGCGCGCGGCCTGGGGCGGCGGCTGGTGCTGTGGGGCGCAGCAGCCGGGTGCCTGGCCACGCTGGCGACGGGCGGGCTCGGCCTCGCCGCCCTGGCGGCGACCTTGGACGCGCCCTTCGGCGTGCTGCTGGGGGCGGATTTCGTCTTCGCCGCCGGGCTGGCGATGCTGGCGCAATTCCTCCTGCTGCTGCTGGCCCTGCCCGGGGCCCGGCCCAGCCCGGGACGGCAGGCGGCGCTGGCCGTCGCGGCGCTCGGGCTGCTGGGCGCCGTCACCGCCGGCAGCCACGCCCTGGCGCGGGAGGAGGAGCGGGCCCTGCTGCTGGCCGCGACGGCCAGCCACCAGGCGGGGGCGGCGCTCTGGATCGGCGGGCTGCCGGCGCTGCTCGGCGCGCTGCGACGGCTGACGCCGGCCTCGGCGCGGGCGGTCGGGCGGCGCTATTCGGTGCTGGCGGCTGGCGGCGTCGGGCTGATCCTGCTCGGCATCCTCGGCTTCTGGCGCGGCTATATCGGCGAGGTGGAGGCGGTGTACGGCACCGCCTATGGCGCCATGTCCGGCACCAAGGCGGTGATGCTGGTGCTGCTGCTGGCGCTGGGCGGGGCCAATTTCCTCTTCCTGCACCACCTCCAGACGGCGCCGGAGGGGCTGCTGCGGGTCCGCCGCTTCGTCGAGAGCGAGATGCTGATCGGCCTCGCCATGCTGGCCGTCGCCGCCTCCCTCACCTCCGTCCCGCCGGCCGCCGACCTGACGGAGGACCGGGTGACCTGGGGCGAGATCGTCGAGCGCTTCACGCCCGCATGGCCGCGGCTGACCTCGCCAAGCCATGCCGATCTGGCGATCCCGGCGCTGCAGGCGCAGCTCGATACCGAATGGCAGCAGCGCCAGGCGGCGCAGCGGCCGCAGGCCTTCACCCCGGGCGAGGGGCTGCTGCCGCCGCGCAACGCCCAGGACATCGCCTGGAGCGAGTACAACCACCATTGGGCCGGCATCATGGTGCTGCTGGTGGGGCTGGCGGCGCTGCTGGACGCCTCCGGCAGGGTGCCGCTGGCGCGGCACTGGCCGCTGCTGTTCCTGGGGCTGGCCGGCTTCATCCTGCTGCGGTCCGACCCGGAGGCCTGGCCGCTCGGCGAGATCGGGCTGCTGGAGAGCCTGCGCGACCCGGAGGTGGTGCAGCACAAGATCGCGGCGCTGCTGGTGGTGGGCTTCGCCATCGCCGAATGGTGGGTGCGGCTGGGGCGGGTGACGGGCGGGCTGCGCTTCGTCTTCCCCGCCGCCATGGTGGCGGGCGGCGTGCTGCTGCTGGCGCATACCCATGCCATCTCCAACCAGAAGGAGGCGCTGCTGGTGGAGCTCTCCCACCTGCCGCTGGCGGTGATGGCGGTGGTGGCCGGCTGCGCCCGGTTCACCGAGCTGCGCGGGCCGGAGCGGCTGGCCCGGGTGGCGCGTTGGGTCTGGCCGGGGGCGCTGGTGCTGATCGGGGTGCTGCTGCTGCTGTACCGGGAGGCATGACGTCCCCACGACGTCGCCACGCGACGCCGTGGGAGCCCGGTATTCGCCCGCGATCGAGGCCAGTCGCAGCCTGGCGCGGCAAGGCCGCGCCAGGGCAAGGGGCGGCGCAGGCCGTGAATTGTCAACCGGAAACTATCCAGGCCGTATCGGCCTCCCGCGGATGCGCCCCCGCCCTTGCCTCAGGGCGGCGCCAGCCAATCCTCGGACCGCAGCCCTGCCACCCGCCGGAACTCGCCGAGATCGCCGGTGACCACGACCAGGCCCCGGCTCCGGGCATGGCCGGCGACACGGCCATCGCCCCTTGGATATACCCGAAGTATATCCCTTCCGAAGCTCCTGCTGCCATTGCCTCCTGCCCGGTTCGGCCTCACCGCACGGGCCGGGCACGCCGTCTCGCTGCGGTTCCGCACGGCAACAGGTGTTCCCCTTCTCCCGCCCCGGGGCTAGGAGGCGCCGCCATGCCAGACACGGCCCTTCCGATTCCGCCCTCGCCGCAGGCGGCGCGCCGCACTCCCGCCATCCTGCGAGGGCCGGCGCCGCAGGTGACTCCGCCCCAGCCATGACCACCGCCTGGCCGGCGCGCCTCGCCGCCGCGCTGGTCCGCGCCAGCATCGCGCGGCCGCGCCTCGTCCTGCTGCTCTCCCTCCTGCTCGGCGCCTGGTCCTGCTGGGTGGTGGCGACGCGCTTCGCCATGGACACGGATGTGGTGAACCTCTTCCCCCCCGACCTGCCCTGGCGGCAGACGGAGGAGGCGATGGACGCCGCCTTCCCCAACCGCACCGATGTCATCGCCGTGGTGCTGGACGCCCGTACCCCGGACGAGGCCGACCGCGCCGCCGCCCGCCTCGCCGAGGCGCTCTCCACCCGCAAGGCGCTGTTCCACAGCGTCTCCCGCCCCGGTGCCGAGCCCTTCTTCCGCCAGAGCGCCCTGCTCTTCCTGGAGGAGAAGGAGGTGCAGGCGGCGACGGAGCGGATCATCGCCGCCCAGCCCCTGCTGGGCACCCTGGCCGCCGATCCCAGCCTGCGCGGCCTCGGCAAGGCACTGGAATTGCTGGCGGAGGGGCTGAGGCGGGGGGAGGGCGACCGCGCCCTCACCGCCCCGGCGCTGGCCGCGCTGACCGCAGCGGCGCAGCAGGCGGCGGCGGGGAAGGTGGCGCCGGTCGATTGGGCCGCCCTCTTCACCGGCCAGGCCTCGGACCCCTCGATGCGCCGCCGCTTCCTGCTGCTGCGGCCGGTGCCGGATTACAGCGCCCTCGCCCCCATCGCCGACGCCATCGAGACGGTGCGGGCCGAGGCGCGGCGCCTCGGCCTGACCGAGGAGAACGGCATCCGCGTCCGCCTCACCGGCGACCTGGTGATGGGCGACGAGGAATTCTCCACCGTCTTCGGCGGCGCCATTGCGGAGAACATCCTCTCCCTCCTCTCCGTCGCCCTGCTGCTCTGGCTGGGGCTGCGCTCCGGGCGGCTGATCTTCCCCATCCTCGGCACGCTGGTGCTGGGGCTGCCCATCACCGCCGCCTTCGGCCTGCTGGTGGTGGGGCCCTTCAACCCGCTCTCCATCGCCTTCGCCGTGCTGTTCATCGGCTTCGGGGTGGATTTCGGCATCCAGTACGCGGTCTGCCTGCGGGAGCAGCGGCACCGGCTGCAGGACCAGCCCTTGCCCGCCGCCCTCATCGCCGCCGCCGGCACGGCGGGGGAGGGCATCGCGCTGGCCGCCCTGGCCCTCGGCGTCGGCTTCCTCGCCTTCCTGCCGACCGATTACCGCGGCCTTTCGGAGCTCGGCCTGATCGCCGCCGCCGGCATGCTGATCGCCGTCCTCATCAGCCTCACCACGCTGCCCGCCTGGCTGGTCTTCACCCGGCCGAAGGCGGAGAAGGAGGGGGTGGGCTATGCCATGCTCGCGCCGCTGGATTCCTGGCTGGCACGGCATGCCAGGGGCGTCGCCGCCGCCGCGCTGCTGGTGGGGGTGGGCTGCGTGCTGGCCCTGCCGCTGCTGCGCTTCGACACCAACCCGCTGAACCTGCGCAACCCGCATACCGAAGCGGTCTCCACCTTCCGCGAGCTGATGCGGAACCTGGACACCACGCCGAACACGCTGGAAGCCCTGGCCGCCGACCTGCCCGCGGCCGAGGCCCTGGCGCGGCGGCTGGAGGCGCTGCCGGAGGTGGCGGATACCCTCACCCTCCCCAGCTACGTGCCGCAGGACCAGGCGCCGAAGCTCGCCCTGATCCGCGACGCCGCCGACCTGCTGGGCCCGACGCTGGAATTGCCGGAGACCGAGCCGCCGCCGGATGATTCGGCGGCGGCCGGGGCCCTGGTCAAGGCCGGGACGGCGCTGCGGGAGGTGGCGGCGCCGCTTTCCCAGGCGCTGCTGCGGCTGGCGGAGGGCGGCCCGGCCGGCCGCGCCCGGCTGGCCGCCGCCCTGCTGCCGGGGCTGCAGGACACGCTGGCGACCCTCCGCCTGGCCCTGCAGGCCGCGCCGGTGACGGTGGAGACCCTGCCGGAGAGCCTGAAGCGCGACTGGATCGCGGCGGACGGCAGGGCACGCGTGGAAATCCGGCCGCGCGACCTCTCCGACCGGGCGGAGGCCATGGCGGCCTTCGCCGCCGCGGTGCGGCGCGTGGCGCCGGCGGCGAGCGGCACGGCCATTTCGGTCCAGGCCAGCTCCGCCACCATCCAGCGCAGCTTCCTGGTGGCGGGGACGCTGGCCACCGGGCTGACCGTGCTGCTGCTGCTGGTGGCGCTGCGGTCCTGGCGGCTTTCCCTGCTGGCCCTGGCGCCGCTGGCGCTGGCGGGGCTGCTCACCCTCGTCACCTGCATCCTGATCGGGATGCCGCTGAACCTGGCGAACATCATCGCCCTGCCGCTGCTCTTCGCCCAGGGCGTCGCCTTCGACATCTACTACGTGGCGGCCTGGCGGCATGGGGAGCGGCGGCTGCTGCCCTCCTCCCTGACCCGGGCGGTGCTCTACAGCGCGCTGACCAACGGGACGGCCTTCGGGACCCTGGCGCTCTCGAACCATCCCGGCACGGCCAGCATGGGGGTGCTGCTGACGATGAGCCTGCTCTATGCGCTGGTGGCGGTGATGCTGACCCTGCCGGCGCTGCTGCCCCTGTTCGCGGAGCCGGTGGGGCGCGCCGCCCCCACCCCGCCGGGTGCTGAGTCGGCAGGCTGAACCCACGGACCGGAAACTCGGACCGGGGTCCGGGGCTGGCTCCCATAGGCGCGAGGTTAAGCGATAACGGGATGAAGTCGGCCGGGTGGGAATGGGGGCTTCGCCCCCAGCCCCCGGCAGGAGGTCGTCGCGGGCAGTGCCCGCGACCCTGCACCTCCGCCGGGGGAAGGCTTCCCCCGGACCCCGCCGTGAGTCGGCTGGTTGAACCTGCGAGGCATAAAACTCCCACCGGGGTCGGGGGACTCTCCCCGGTTGGGGGGTCGGCCGCCCTGCGTCCAAGGGCAAAGTCCCCGACTTCCGGACTTCGTGCAGATGGGGCAGAGCCCCCTGACGGAGCCCCATTGACCGCCGCCCCTGCCCCGCCCTACTGGCCGCGTGCCTCCGCTCCTCCTCGCCTTCGGCCTCGGCCTGATGTCTGCCCTGGCCCTGCCGCCCGTGCACGCCGTGCCCGTGCTGCTCCTCGCCATCCCCGGCCTCATCCGCCTGGTCGTTGCCGCGCCGAGCTGGCGCCGCGCCGCCTGGCTGGCCTTCGCCTGGGGCTGGGGGCACAGCCTGGCGGGCATCTACTGGGTCACCCATGCCATCCTCACGGATGTCGAGCATTTCTGGTGGCTGGTGCCGCTGGCCGCGCCCGCGCTGGCCATTCCCCTGGCCCTCTTCGTCATTCCCCCGGCCCTGGTCGCCCGTGCGCTGCCGCCCGGCTGGCGGCGCCTTTCCGGCTTCGCCGGCGCCTGGGTGCTGGCGGAGCTGGCCCGCGGCTTCCTCTTCACCGGCTTCCCCTGGAACCTGCTCGGCACGGTCTGGGCCTTCGCCGCCCTGCCGGTGCAAGGCGCCGCCATCATTGGCGTGCATGGGCTTTCCCTCGTCACCCTGCTGCTGGCCGGCCTGCCCCTGCTGCCCGGCTGGCGGCCCTGGGCCGCGGGGGCGGCGGTGCTCGCCCTCTTCGCTGGCTTCGGCGCCTGGCGCCTGGCGCAGCCCCAGCCCGAGCCGCCCGGGCTGCAGGTCGCGCTGGTGCAGGGCAATATCGCGCAGGAGGTGAAATGGCGCCCGGAACAGCGCCTGCCGAATTTCCACCACTACCTGGAGTTGACGGAGCAGGCCAGCCGCGCCGTGTCCGAAGGCCTGCCGCTCGCCGTCATCTGGCCGGAGACCGCCAGCCCCTTCCTGCTCGGCCAGGACCCGGAGGCCATGCGCCTGGCCGCCGGGGCGCTGCGGCCCGGGGCCTGGCTGCTCGGCGGCACGGTGCGGGCGGAATGGGGGCCGGGCGGGGCGCTGGAGCATCTGTACAACAGCCTCACCGTGCTGGATTCCGCGGGGGAGGTGCGCGCAAATTACGACAAAGCGCATCTGGTGCCCTTCGGGGAGTACATGCCGCTCTCGGGCCTCATCCCCATCCGCATGGTGACGGGGGGGATGGATTTCTCCGCCGGCCCCGGCCCGGTGCTGCTCTCGCCCCCCGGCCTGCCGCCCTTCGGCGCCCTGATCTGCTACGAGGTGATCTTCCCCGCCGCCGTCACCCCCAGCCCGCGCCCGGCCTGGCTGGTGAACATCACCAATGATGGCTGGTTCGGCATCTCGGCCGGGCCCTGGCAGCATCTGGCGACGGCCAGGCTGCGGGCGGTGGAGGAAGGGCTGCCCCTGGCGCGGGCCGCGCAAACCGGGGTTTCCGCCCTGTTCGATGCCCGGGGCGAAAGGCTGCTGATGCTGCGGCTGGGGGAGGCGGGGGTGGTGGCCGGCCCGCTGCCCGGGGCCTTGCCGCCGACGCCCTTCGCCCGCTGGGGATTGCTGCTGCCCCTGGTCCTTGCCGTGCTGGCGCTGGGGCTGGCCCTGGGTTTGGGCGGGCTGCCACGCCGGCCCGGAATCGCAACAACTCCCTGAGAATCAATATCAACTTTACGTGGCAAGACGGGTTGTATCCCGATCTGCTAGACCGCTCGCCCCGCGAGTGTGATCTTTATTGAGAATTCTCAAAAGTATTGACGCTTTCCTAATGCTCCCGTAAAAGGAGTCCATCGCCGACGGGCCGCCGGTCTCCCCAAGCGCTCGCCGACGTCCGCCTTTTAACCGGGACTTTCAGCCCTCGAGGGGTTGGCGCGCTATGGGATCGACGGCGATGGCAACTGAGGAAGGCGTGGACCGCGTCGAACGCGAGCATCGCCCTAGCCCCATCGATGTGCATGTCGGCGGCCGCGTCCGGCTTCGCCGCACCCTGCTCGGCATGAGCCAGGAGAAGCTCGGCGAGGCCCTCGGCCTGACCTTCCAGCAGGTGCAGAAATACGAACGGGGGGTGAACCGCATCGGCGCCAGCCGGCTGTTCGACCTGGCCCGGGTGCTGGACGTGCCGATCGGCTTCTTCTTCGACGACATGCCGGATGCGCTCGGCGGCGGCATGAACACCATGCGCCGCGCCATCGGCTTCGCCGAGCAGCAGGAAGGCTTCGAGGACGACACCCTGCACCGGCGGGAAACGCTGGAGCTGGTGCGGGCCTATTACCGCATCACCGACAGCTCCGTCCGCAAGCGGGTCTTCGAGCTCATCAAGAGCCTGACGCCCACGGACTAGTTCCCCGCCGCGGCGCCACGAGGGCTGCGGGGAGACGACCGGCGTCGCGCGCAGCCGGCCATGGCAAAGCCGCGGCCGGCACCGGGCGCTCCGGTCGCGCCCCGGGGGGTTTCGGCCGGCCTGTACGGGCCTGGCCAGCTACCCTGGGTTGAATCGGCCGTCATCCTTCGCGCCGCGCGACCCGGCCGCACCCGCTCGTGCTGCGCCGTCACGGGTCCAGCCAAGCCGCCTGCAATGGCGTGGCCGCCATGCCCCGGCCCCAGCCGCTCATGCCGTCCCGTCGGCCCCGGCCAGCCGCTGGTAGCCGCGCCGGGCCGCCCTACCAGTCAGGCCGCTGGAGCCGCGCCGGGCGGCACGGGCGGGGTCCGGCCGCCTCGGGCTCTCGCTGGCCGCCCTTGGTCCGTCCCAGCCGCCGGGGTTCGCCGCCGGGGCCCCGCGGGCCGGGCGCCAGTGCCCGCCCCCCGGGGCCGAAGTCCCTCCGGGCCGTGCCAGCCGCCCGGCGCCTCAGCCCCGCAATTGCGGATTGTCGAATACCGGCTCGCGCCAGCGGCGCAGCGCGCCCTCCAGCGCCTCCGCCAGGTCGCGCTTCTGCGCCTCCCCCAGAAGCCGCCCGATCTCGATCGCCTGGCCCCGCCGCCGCAGCACCAGCAGGCTGACCCGGCCCGGCCGCTCCTCCAGCCGCAGCCGGGTCCAGTAGGGGTCCAGCACCAGCTCCTCCCGCCGCCCGCTGGCATCGGTGCGGCTGATAGTCAGGGCGCCCTCGGTCAGCACCAGCACCTCCATCGCCCGGGCCGACCAGCGCCGGTGCAGCGCCAGCAGCCCCAGCACCAGCATCGCCTCCCCGCCGGAAAAGCCGAGGATCGGCCAGGCCCCAAGCCAGAGGAACAAGCCGCTGGTCAGCGCCGAGGCCGCGCCGAGCGCCAGGCATACCGCCAGCATCCCCCGCCGCCCCAGGCTGCGCGCGGGGGTGCAGATCGCCTCGAACAGGACGGGATCGGTACGGGATGACATGGGCGCCATCATCTGGGATAGGCGGGGTTCCCCGCTACCCCCCTTGCCCGAGCGCCCGCATGCCCCGCGCCCCTGCCAAGCCCGCCACGCCGCTGCACGGCACGGCCGATGCCCCCCGCCGTGCCCGGCGCATGTCGGCGGAGCAGGCCGCCGCCTTCATCCGCGCGCTCGCCGTCGCCAACCCGGCGCCGGAGACGGAGCTGGTGTACGAGACGCCCTTCACCCTGCTGGTCGCCGTGGTGCTTTCCGCCCAGACGACCGATGCGGCGGTGAACAAATGCACCCCTGCCCTCTTCGCCGCCGCCCCCACCCCGGCGGCCATGGCGGCGCTGGAGGCGGAGGGGATCGCCCCCTATATCCGCCGCATCGGCCTCTGGCAGGGCAAGGCGAAGAACGTCGCCGCCCTGGCGGCCCAGCTCGTCGAGAAGCATGGCGGCGAGGTGCCGCGCGACCGGGCGGCGCTGGAAGCCCTGCCGGGGGTGGGGCGGAAGACCGCCAATGTGGTGCTGAACGTCGCCTTCGGCGAGAACACCATGGCGGTGGACACGCATATCTTCCGCCTCGGCAACCGCACCGGCCTGGCGCCGGGCAGGACGCCCCGCGAGGTGGAGGACGGCCTGATCCAGCGCTGCCCGCCGGAGCTGCTGCGGGACGCGCATCACTGGCTGATCCTGCACGGCCGCTATGTCTGCAAGGCCAGGGCGCCGGAATGCTGGCGCTGCGTCGCCGCGGCGCATTGCAATTACCGGGACAAGGTGCTGGCGCCGCCGGCGCGGTAGGGCCCGCCCCGACCTGGCGGCGGCAAGGCGGTGCGGCGCGTCACGCCGCCTCCCGCTTCGCCGCCTGCAGATCCGCAACGAAGCGGGCATATTCCCGCGCCTTGCTCTCGGCATCCGGCAGGCGCAGCAGGTAGCTGGGATGCACGGTGGGAAGGAGGCGGATGCCATCCGGCGCCGTCAGCACCGCGCCGCGCGTCTTGCCGATCGGCATCGGCTTGCCGGTCATCGCCCGCAGCGCGGTGGCGCCGAGCGTCACCACCAGGCGCGGCCCGACCAGCCTGATCTCCCGCTTCAGGAAGGGGCGGTAATAGGTGATGTCGCCGGCATCCGGGCTCTGATGCAGGCGCCGCCGGCCGGTGGGCTTGAATTTGAAGTGCTTTACCGCATTGGTCACATAGGTCTGCGGCCGCTCGATCCCTGCCTCCAGCAGCGCCCGGTCGAAGAGGCGCCCGGCCGGGCCGACGAAGGGGCGGCCGGCCAGATCCTCCTCATCCCCCGGCTGCTCGCCGAGGAAGAAGAGCGGCGCGCCGGGCGGGCCCTCGCCGAACACCATCTGGGTCGCCTGCGCCGCCCAAGGGGGCAGGTCGTTGCGCCTGGCCAGCTCCTCCCGCAGGGCGCGGAGTCCGGTGGCGGGGTCCTCGGCGGCGGCGAAGAGATCGGCGGGCATGTCCGCGGCAACGTCCGGCAGGGGCGGCAGATGCATGCGGCGCCGGCGGCCCGGCATGCGGCCTTGCGGCAGCGGGCTGCCGCTGGCCGCTGGGTCCGGTCGTTCCATGCAACCTTTCCCGGGCCGGCGGATTAACCGGGCATGCGCAGCCTCCTCCTCGTTCTCGCCCTCCTCCTCGCCGCCCCCGCCCTGGGCCAGGAACCCGCCTGGCTGAATGCCGACCAGGTCCGCATCATCCTGCAGGCGCGCGGCTTCACCGATGTGGAGGGGCTGGAACGGGAGGGCGGCGATTACGTGGTGCGCCGGGCCAGGCGCTACGGCCAGCCGGTGCAGAACCTGCGGCTGGACGCGCTGACCGGCCTGCCGCGCGAGACCCCGCCCCTGACCGAGCGGGAGGCCGCGGCCATGCTGCGCGACCGCGGCTATACGGAGGTGCAGCCGCTGGGCCGCGAGGGCGATATGATCCGCCTGCGCGCGAAGCGGGAGGGCGCGGCGGTGGAGCTGGCGGTGGATGCGCGCACCGGGACGGTGCGGCAGTAGTAGGGGCGGCGCGGGGACGGGGTGCCGCCGGGGCGCGGCGCTGATGGCCAGGGCCGGGGGCAACCAGACAGGGCCGCCCCCCGCGCCCCAGCCGCATCGCCTCCCGGCGGCCGGCAACCCCCTCGCCGCACCCGGCGCCAGGCGGTGGCCTCAGCCCTCCAGGGTGAGATTCAGCCGGTGCACCATCGCCTTCTCATACTCCACCCGCTCCGTCAGGAAGCGGCGGTAATCCTCCGTGTTGTAATAGACCAGCGGCATGTCGAATTGGGCGCGGACCCTGGCGTTCTCCGCGTGGAACAGCGCGTCCTTCATCACGTCATGCAGCACGCGGACGATGCCGGGATCCATGCCCTTCGGGCCGCTGACTCCATAGGGGCTGGTCACCTCCATGTCGTGCCCCAGCTCCTTCAGCGTCGGCACGTTGGGGAAGCGGGCGACGCGCTCCGCGGTCCAGACGGACAGCGCGCGCATCTGGCCGGACTCGCAGAAGGGGGCCCAGACGCTGCTGTCGCAGATCATGTCCACCTGGCCGGCCAGCACCGCCGTCACCCCCTCGCTGGCGCCGCGGAAGGGGATGTGCGTCACCTCGAACCCCGCCTGTTCCTGCAGCGTCTCCATGGCCAGGTGGTTGGTGGTGCCGATGCCGCTGGTGCTGTAGGTCAGCTTGCCCGGGTTGCGGCGGGCGTAGTCCACCATCTCCGCCCAGGATTTGAAGGGGCTGTCCGCCTTCACCGCGGTGCCGAACAGCCAGCCGGTCAGGCCGATGATGTGGGTGAAATCGGCGATCGGGTCCCATTGCGGCGTGCGCATCATCCAGGGCCGGCGCAGCACGGAAAGATGCATCTGCGTCAGGCTGTAGCCATCCGGGCGGGCCTGCTGGGCGACGGTCATCGGGCCCAGCGTGCCGCCCGCGCCGGCACGGTTCTCCGCCACCACCGGCTGGCCGAGGGCGCGGCTGGCGAGGTCGCAGATGGAGCGGAGCTGGGCGTCCGAGGAGCTGCCGGCGGGCCAGGGGATGACCAGGCGGATCGGCCGGTCCGGGAAGCGGGGCTGCGCCAGGGCGGGGGCGGCGAGGGCGGCGGCGCCGAAGGCGAGGGCGCTGCGGCGGGTGAGATGGATCATTCCTGGAGCGTCTCCGGCTGGTCGAGCCTGGCAGATGGGGTGGTCCGGCACCGCTTGGCAAGCCTGCCATGGCGCGCGCTGCCGCGTCCCCGGCCGCGCGGCCGGGTGCGCGATGGCCGGATGGCCGGGCTGCCCTGCCCCGGTCCTGAGGGCTGGCCCGCGCAGCCTGTCCCACGGATGCCCACCGCGACCTGCTTTCGCCGAGGCGCGCTTTCGCATGCGCGCACCTCAAGCCCCAGTCCTGAAGCCGTTGCCGCGCCCGGGACGCAGCCGCGCGTCGTGCGAGTAGCACGCTTCCGACACGACGCCGGGTGCCGCTGCGCGGCATCCCTCGATGCGGCAACGGCTCCCATGGTCCCGCACAAGGTCGCCTGCGACGGTGCCGAAGGCGCCCCTGAAGCACCTTCCTCCCGCGGAAAGGCCGTGCCGCCCCTGCCGCCAGCAATGCCCCTTGCTTCCGAGTGAGTTTAGATATATCTAAATAGCGTCTGAAACACTCGAAGGGAGGAGCATCATGTTCCACCGACACCCACATTGCGGCCATCACCGCCACCCTCGTCATCCCGACATGCAGGACCGCCGCTTCGCCCGCGGCGAGCCAGGGCTCGACGGCCCCTTCGGCCATCGCCGCTATGGCGGCCGCGGCGGCCTCGGCCGGTTCTTCGCCCATGGCGATCTCCGCCTGGTCCTGCTGCAGCTCATCGCGGAGAAGCCGCGGCATGGCTATGAGCTGATCAAGGCCATCGAGGAGAAGGTCGGCGGCGCCTACAGCCCGAGCCCCGGGGTGATCTACCCGACCCTGACCCTGCTGGAGGAGCTGGGCTACGTCACCGCCAGCGCCGAGCCGGGCGGCACCCGCAAGCTGCTGGACATCACGGCGGAAGGCCGCGCCTTCCTCGCCGCCAACCAGGCGGCGGTCGAAGCGCTGCTGGCCCGCATGGCGGAGGCCGCGGACCGCCATGGCGGCGAGCCCGCGCCGCAGATCCTGCGCGCCATGGAGAACCTGAAGCTCGCCCTCCGCCTCCGCCTCGGCCGCGGCCGGCTGGACGAGACGGCCGCCAATGCCATCGCCGCCGCGCTGGACGAGGCGGCGCGCGCGGTGGAGCAGAGCTGATGCCCACCGCCCCCGGGGCCGCCCCCTGGCTGGTGGCGGAGGCGCGCTTCCCCACCGCGGCGGCCGGCCGCTATCTCGGCCAGCTCTGCACGCATTTCGGCCACCGCATCCCGGCGGTGCGGGAAGGCGATCGCGGCAGCCTGGAATTCCCCGACGGGCTCTGCACCTTGGAGGCCGATGCCGAGGCGCTGCGGCTGCGCCTCTCCGCGGCGGATGCCACGGCCCTGGCCCGGCTGCAGGAGGTGGTGGGCAGCCACCTGCTGCGCTTCGCCTTCCGCGAAGCGGCGACGGCGCTGGACTGGCAGCGGCAGGATCCGGCGCCCTGACCCCGCCGCGCGGCGGCCCAGGCAAGGGGCCTGCCCTTGAGCGGGACCGACGCCGGCCGCCGGCCTGGCGCTGCAGCCTTTGGGATCAGGCCACGGGCCTTGCCATCCGTGACCTGTTCAGCCGCGATGCTCGCCGGAAGCCCGGCGCGCCTCGCGGTCGGAACACCGGCCGCGCGCGGCCGCCCGGGCCAGAGCGGGATCGGTTGAGCTGCGCTCACCCGCCCCGCTCCAGAGCGGTTTCACGCTGACTGTGCAGCGCGAAACCACCCTAGCTCATGGATTGTAGAGCAGATTCACGCCTCCGGGCGATGCCGCCCTCCGGCGATCTGCTCTAGCGCCCGAGCCCGTCCCAGAACGCCGCCACCTTGGCGAAGAAGCCCTCCGCCTCCGGGCTGGACTTCCCGCTCTTCGTCGCCTCCTGCTCGAAGGCCTCCAGCAGCTCGCGCTGCTTCGGCGTCAGGTTCTGCGGGGTCTCCACCGAGACCTGCACGAACATGTCGCCCCGCGCCGCGCTGCGCAGCACGGAGAAGCCCTTGCCGCGCAGCCGGAACTGGTCGCCCGCCTGGGTGCCGGCCGGGATGCTGACCTTGGCCCGGCCGCCATCCACCGTCGGGACTTCCACCGCCCCGCCCAGCGCCGCCTGGGTCATCCGCAGCGGAACGCGGACATAGATATTGGCGCCGTCTCGCTGGAAGATCGGGTGCTGCCGCACCCCGACATCCACATAGAGGTCGCCCGCCGGCGCGCCGCGCAGCCCGGCCTCGCCCTCGCCGGCCAGGCGGATGCGGGTGCCGTCCTCCACCCCCGCCGGGACGGAGACGTTCAGCGTGCGGTCGCGCTGCACCCGGCCGGCGCCCTGACAGACCTTGCAGGGATTCTTGATGATCCGCCCGGTGCCGGAGCAGGTCGGGCAGGTCCGCTCGATCAAGAAGAAGCCCTGCTGCGCCCGCACCTTGCCGGCGCCCTGGCAGGTGGGGCAGGTCTGCGCCCCGCCGCCGCTGCCGGGCTCCGCCCCGGTGCCGGAGCAGGCCTCGCAGGCGACGCTGCTCGGCACCCTGATGGTCTTCTTGGTGCCGGCGAAGGCTTCCTCCAGCGTGATCTCCACGGTAGTGCGCAGATCGGCGCCGCGGCCGCTGGCCTGGCGCTGCCGGCCGCGCCCCTGGCCGCCGCCGAAGCGGCCGAACATCTCCTCGAAGATGTCCTCGAAGCCGGCGCCGAAGGGGTTGCCGCCCTGGAAGCCGCCCGCCCCCGGCCCGCCGCCGCCCTGATCGAAGGCGGCATGGCCGTAGCGGTCATAGGCCGCCCGCTTCTCGGCGTCCTTCAGCACGTCATAGGCCTCGTTCAGCTCCTTGAACTTGGCCTCGGCCTCCCGGTCACCCTGGTTGCGGTCAGGGTGGTACTTCATCGCAAGCTTGCGATAGGCCCTCTTCAGGTCGTCCTCGGTGGCGTCCCGCTGCACGCCGAGGATCTCGTAGAAATCGCGCTTGGCCATGGTCAGGCTGTGATCCCGTCAGCGAGAAACCCGTGCCGCACCCCCCGGACAGGCATACGCCCGGCCCCAGAGCAGCGCCCCCGCGGCGGAACCGCCATGCGGTTCCACCGCGGGGGCCAAAGCTGCTCTGGCACCATGTCCTCCAGAGCACGACCTCCCGTCCGGCTGGTCCCCAGCCGGACGGGGCGTGCTCTGGGCGGGCACCGGGCGCCACCCTTCCTCACAGCGCGGCGGTTCCGCGAGCTTAGCTCGGCTTCTTCTTGGTGGGGTCCACTTCCTCGAAGTCGGCGTCCACCACCTTGTCGTTGCCGCCCCCTGGGCCGCCGCCCGGGCCGCCAGCCCCCGCGCCGCCGGACGGGCCGCCCGCCGTGCCGCCGCCGGCGGCCTGCTCGGCCGCCTGCTGCGCCTTGTACAGCGCCTCGCCCAGCTTCATCGCGGCCTGGGAGAGCTTCTCCCCGGCCTCCCGCTGGGCATCGGCATCCGTACCCTCGAGGGCGGTGCGGGCGGCGGCCAGCGCCGTCTCCACCTCCGCCTTCTCGGCCGGGCCGGCCTTGTCGCCATTCTCCTTCAGCGTCCTCTCGGTGCTGTGGATCAGCGCCTCAAGCTGGTTGCGGGATTCCACCTGCTCGCGGCGCTTCCTGTCGGCTTCCGCATTCGCTTCCGCCTCCTTCACCATCCGCTCGATATCCGCATCCGAGAGGCCGGACCGGGCCTGGATCTTGATCTGCTGCTCCTTGCCGGTCGCCTTGTCCCGCGCCTGAACCGAGACGATGCCGTTGGCGTCGATGTCGAAGGTGACCTCGATCTGCGGCACGCCGCGCGGCGCCGGCGGGATGCCCTGCAGGTCGAAATTGCCGAGCAGCTTGTTGTCGGCGGCCATCTCCCGCTCGCCCTGGAAGACCTTGATGGTCACCGCGGTCTGGTTGTCATCCGCCGTGGAGAACACCTGCGACTTCTTGGTCGGGATCGTCGTGTTGCGGTCGATCAGCCGGGTGAACACGCCGCCCAGCGTCTCGATGCCCAGCGACAGCGGGGTCACGTCGAGCAGCAGGACGTCCTTCACCTCGCCCTTCAGCACGCCGCCCTGGATGGCGGCGCCGATGGCGACGACCTCGTCCGGGTTGACGTTGCGGGCCGGCTCCTTGCCGAAGAACTGCTTCACCACCTCGATGACCTTGGGCATGCGGGTCATGCCGCCGACCAGGATCACCTCGTCGATCTCCCCGGCGGTGAGCTGCGCATCCTTCAGCGCCTGCTTGCAGGGCTCAAGGGTCCGCTGGATCAGGTCATCGACCAGCGCCTCCAGCTTCGCCCGGGTCAGCGTCATCACCAGGTGCTTCGGCCCGGAGGCGTCGGCGGTGATGAAGGGCAGGTTCACCTCGGTCTGCTTGGAGGAGGACAGCTCGATCTTCGCCTTCTCGGCGGCCTCCTTCAGCCGCTGCAGGGCGAGCTTGTCGCCGCGCAGGTCGATCCCCTGCTCCTTCTTGAACTCGTCGGCCAGGTAGTCGATCACCCGGGCGTCGAAATCCTCGCCGCCGAGGAAGGTGTCGCCATTGGTGGACTTCACCTCGAAGACGCCGTCGCCGATCTCGAGCACCGAGACGTCGAAGGTGCCGCCGCCGAGGTCGTAGACCGCGATCGTGCCGCTGTTCTTCTTGTCCATGCCGTAGGCGAGCGCCGCCGCCGTCGGCTCGTTGATGATGCGCAGCACCTCGAGGCCGGCGATGGCGCCGGCTTCCTTCGTCGCCTGGCGCTGGGCGTCGTTGAAGTAGGCGGGGACGGTGATGACGGCCTGGGCGACCTTCTCGCCGAGATAGGCCTCGGCGGTCTCCTTCATCTTGGTCAGCACATGGGCGCTGATCTGCTGCGGCGCGTATTTCTGGCCCTCGACCTCCACCCAGGCATCGCCATTGTCGGCGCGCACGATCTTGTAGGGGACGAGGCCGATATCCTTCTTGACCATCGGGTCGTCGAAGCGCCGGCCGATCAGCCGCTTCACGGCGTAAAGGGTGTTGCTCGGGTTCGTCACCGCCTGGCGCTTGGCGCTCTGGCCCACCAGCCGCTCGCCGTTCTTGGCGAAGGCGACCATGGAGGGCGTGGTGCGGGCCCCTTCGGCGTTCTCGATGACCCGGACGTCCTTGCCTTCCATGATGGCGACGCAGGAGTTGGTCGTACCGAGGTCGATGCCGATGACTTTGCTCATTCCGTACTTCTCCTTCGCGGCGGGCGGGGCTGGCCCGGAAGAGGCGCCGATCCCCGTCCCCTGACTGAGCCGGCCAGGGGCCGGACCTTATGGCCGGCTTCCTGACGGGCGGTTTCAGTGGAGCGCCGCTGGTCGGACGACCAGCGATGCTGGCGATGTATTGGCGCCCCTTCCCCGGAACAAGGGGGGATCGGCACCGTGTGATGAAAAATTGGGCGGCCGCCGGGGCCTGGCCGGCATGGCTTCGGCTCGCCCGGGGCGGCTAACCCTTCTGCGCGCCCCCCGCCGCGACCACCACCATGGCCGGCTTCAGCAGCCGCCCGTTCAGCGTCCAGGCCGGGGTCCAGGCCTGCAGCACCGTGCCGGGGGCGACGCCCTCGGGCGCCGGCTGCTCCGCCATCGCCTGGTGCAGCTCCGGGTCGAAGGGCTGGCCCTGGGCGTCCTGCCGGGCGATCCCATGGCGCTCGAGGATGCCGAGGAAGCTGCGCTCCACCCCCTCGAACCCCTCGCGCAGCTTGGTCAGCAGCTCCGGCTCGCCCTCCCGCGGCGCGGGCAGGGCTTCCAGGCCGCGGCGGAGATTCTGTGCGGCCTCCACCACATCGCCGGCGAATTTCTGGATGGCGTATTGGCGGGCATCCTGCACCTCCCGCTGGGTGCGGCTGCGCAGGTTCTGCATCTCCGCCTCGGAGCGCAGCCAGCGGTCCCGCATCTGGGACAGCTCGGCCTCCAGCGCGGCCAGGCGGTCCTCCGTGGCGGGGCCGGCCGCGCCAGGCGCCCGGTCCCGCGGGGCCTGGTCCTGCGGGGCCTGGTCGGTCTCGGGGGCGCCCGTCTGGGACGGGTCGGGCAGCTTCTCGGCAGGGTCGCTCATTGATCTCTTTGCGAAGGCGCTAAGGGCTATGGGGCAGCCGGCCCGGTCGTCCGGGCCGCAGTCCCGGCCTCAGGTAGTCTTTGCCAGGGGCCAGGGCAACCGCCCCCCGATGCCCTCCCTGGTGCCAGGGCCGTGCAGCCCGTGGGCAGGCCGGCCGGCCGTGCCGCCTCCCACCCCGGCCGCAGCCCCAGGCCGGCGGCGGTCCAGACCCGGGCCAGCTCCCCGCCGCCGCCCGGCGCCGCCGGCAGCCAGAGCAGGATGGTGCAGCCGCGGCCCGGCCCCTCGCTCGTCACCTGCATGGCCCCGCCGGCGCCGTGGGCGAAGGCGCGGACGGAAGCCAGGCCGAGCCCGGTGCCATGGCCCTGCTTGGTGGTGAAGAAGGGCTCCGCCGCCCGGGCCAGGGTGGCCGGGTCCATGCCGATGCCGCTATCCGCCATGCTGATCCGCGCCTGGGCCTGGCTGGCGCCGAAGCCGAGCGGCGGCGGCGCCCCGGGCGGCACGCCTTCCAGCCGCACCCGGATGGGGCCGCCCCTCGGCATGGCATCCCGCGCATTCAGCGCCAGGTTGAGCAGCGCCGCCTCCAGCTCCGCCGGGTCGCCCACCACGCGCGGCGGCAGGTCGCGCCGGTCCACCTCCAGCGTCACCGGGTAGCCGGCCGGCAGGGTGCGGCGCAGCAGCTCCACCGCGGCGCGCAGCGCCGCCTCCGGCTCCAGCACCGCCGGGGCGTTGCGGGGCTGGGCGCCGCGGCGGGCCATGCGCAGCATGCGGTCGGTCAGCAGGGCGCCGCGCCCGGCCGCCGTCGCCACCATCTCCAGCAGCTCGGCGGCGCGGCGGGTATCTCCGGCTTCCAGCGATTTGCGGGCCAACCGGGCGCCGGCCCGCACCGCCTGCACGGTGTTGCGGAAATCATGCGCCACGCCGGCGGCGATCTGGCCCAGCGCTTCCAGCCGCTGGGTCTGGCGCAGCGCCGCCTCCGCCTCCGCCCGCCGCTCCGCCTCCGCCTGGCCGCGCTGCAGCGCCACCGCCTCCCCGCGGGCGCGGCGCTGCGCCACCGCGGTCAGCCAGAGCAGCAGCAGCATGGCGGTGGCGGCGATCATGCCGCTGTTCAGCGCTTCCCGCCGCCACAGGGCGCGCGGCCCCTCGGGGTTCTGGCCATAGACCACGGAGACCGGATGGTCCGGCAGATGGCGGACCAGGTAGCGCCGGGTGCGGCCGTCGAAGGGCGAGGGCCCCTCCACCGGCCCGGCGGCCGCCAGCGCGGCGGCAAGGCCGTCCGCGGCGTGCAGGGTGGGCGGCGCCGCGGCATCGGCCGCCGCGGGCTGCGACGGGTAGCTGGCCAGCAGCGCGCCGTCCTCCCGCCGCAGCAGCGCCACCTCATCCCCCGCCGCGCCGACCAGCCGGGCATAGACGGCGGTGAAATCCGCCGGGCGGAAGCTGGTCCACAGCGCCCCGCCATCCGGCCGTCCATCGGCATCCCGGCGCGGCCGGCTGTAATGGAAGAAGGGCCGCCCGCCGGCGGGGCCGGCCATGGGCGGAGAGACATAGGGGCCGGGCGCCGGCCCCCGCTGCCGCAGCAGGAAGGCTCGCCCCGCCAGGCCCACCGGCCGGGCCGGGCCGGGCGGGTTGCCCTGCAGCGCCGCCTGGCCGTCCGGCGCCGCCAGGCCGAGATTGCCGGTGCCCGGCGTGCTGCGCACCAGATAGGCAAGCATCTCCGCCAGCGGCGCGTCCGCCAGGATCTGCGGCCAGGGCATGCCCCGGATCTGCCATTGCAGCGCGGCGAGCAGCGCATCCTGGGTCTCGAAGGCACGGCGGGCATGTTCCTGCAGCAATTCCACCCGGCGGACCAGCTCGGCCGCCGCTTCCGTCTGCACCCGCCGCCAGCTCTGGCCGGTGGCGAGGGCGAAGGCCAGCAGGGGCAGCGCCACCGCGGCCACCCGCAGCGGCCAGAATGCGCCCTTCCCGGCGAGGAGCTCCCTGGCCCCCTGCCGCCACCGCCTCGGATCGGCAGGTTGGGCGTTCTGCATCGGCATAGGATTTGCGTAAACCGGATCGCGGGCCGAAAGCCATCGTGTTCGCCACGGAATGCCTTACGTTATCGCGACGGTTCCCGGCGAATTCTCACATTCGCTGGAAGATAGCGGGAAGTTTAATTCCCTATAAGCCGTTCATCCGCGGGCGGATCGGGTGAAAGTCGTTAATATGTCGCACCGGTCGACCCGAGACAGCACTAATTTATTTACAAATTTATAGCAGCACCAGCCCGGCCCGCGCCGCCCGCGCCACCGCATCCGCCCGGCTGCCGGCGCCGAGCTTGGCCAGCACCGCCGCCACATGCGCCTTGGCGGTGTGGAAGGACATGCCGAGATGCCGGGCGATCACCTTGTTGGATGCGCCGGCGGCCAGCAATTCCAGCACCTCCCGCTCCCGCCGGGTCAGCTCCGCCTCCTTCGCGGCCGGGCCGGCGAGGGGTGGGGCGGCGCCGAGACGGCTGGCCAGCAGCGCCGGCGGCAGCACCGCGAGGCCGCGCGCCACCGCCTGCAGCGCCGCGGCGATGGTGGCGGCGGAGGCTTCCGGCGGCACCACCCCCTGGGCGCCGGCGCGCAGCGCGGCCAGGGCCGCGGCGCCCTCGGCCAGCACCAGCCGCGGCGGCCCGCCGGCCGCGCCGGCGACGGCCAGCACCACATCGGCCTCGGCGGCCGCGTCCACCTCCTCCAGCCGCAGCCCGGGCTGGCCTGCGAGGCGCGCGGCCAGCGCCGGGTCCGGCGGGTCCAGCGCCACGCGCAGCGGCGCCGCGGGGTGCCGCGGCGTGGCCCGCGGCCGGTCCTGCAGGGTGGCGATCATGCGGCGGCCCTCGCCCGGATGGTGACGCGCGCCTGGCGCTTCTGCCCGCCGCGCAGCAGGTCCAGCACCACGGTCCGGCCGACGCTCTCCGGGTCCAGCCGCGCCAGCATCTCCCGCACCGAGGCAAGCGGCATGCCGTCCCAGGCCAGCAGCACGTCGCCGAGCAGGATCCCCGCCTCCCCGGCCGGGCTGCGGGGATCGACGCCGACCGCGATCAACCCGCGGCCGGGCGCCTCCTCCAGCCGCACCGGCTGCAGGGCGAGGCCGAGATAGCCGCGGGCGATGCGGCCTTCCGCCGCGAGCAGCGGAACGACCCGGCTGATGGTCTCCACCGGCACCACCAGGGCGCGGCGGCGCGGGCCGGGGACGGCCATGCCGAGCAGCCGCCCCTCATGGTCCAGCACCGCGCCGCCCTCGGCCGCGGGGTCGAGCTTGATGTCGAGGCGGATGCGGCGTTCCAGCCGGCCGCCGCGGAGGGAGCGCCAGGGGCCGCCCAGCTCCGCCACCAGGGCGCGGGCGGCGACGGGGCCGTATTCGCCGCGGCCGATGGCGAGCACCAGATGGCCAGGCTCCAGCCCCTCCGCCGGGGCCAGGTCCAGGGGGGCGGGGGCACCGGTGGCAGCGCGCAGCAAAGCGAGGTCCGTGCCCGGGTCGCGGCCGGCGAGGCTGGCCGGGACCTGGCGGCCATCCGGCAAGGTGACGGCCAGGTCGTCATCGCGCTCCAGCGCCTCCTCGGCCGTCACCACCTGGTCCTCGGCCCAGATGAGGCCGGCGCGGGCACGGCCGTCCCGCCCATGAACCAGGCAGGTGCGCGCCGCCGCGGCGGCGGTGAAGGCGGCAAGCTGGCGGGAGAGGGCGGCGAAGGGGGTGAGGTCGGACATGGTGCGGCTCCTCATTTGGGAGAGAGATGCGGCGGGTGCGAGGGGGGTGCCATTGCCCGGATGGGCGGGGCGATGGGGGCTCCGCCCCCAAACCCCCGCCAGGGGCGCTGCCCCTGGACCCCGCCGGGGAGGGGACCCCTCCCCGGACCCCGGTGGGAGTCGGCAGGTTGAACCCTCGGGTCTGAAACTCAGACCGGGGTCCGGGGCCAGGTCCTGGCCCCGGCGGGAGTGCAGAGGGCAGCGCCCTCTGCTGGGGCCGGGCGCGAAGCCCCCGCCCGCTACCCCTTCCCCCCGGACACCTCGCCGGGGAGAATGCCGGCCGCATGGAATCCCCCCTTGCCGCCACGCTGCGCGCCGCCGTCTTCGCCGCCAGGGTCCACGCCACCCATACCAGGAAGGGCGCGGCGGCGGAGCCCTATGTGAACCATGTGCTGGAAGTGGCCGCGCTGCTGGCCGAGCACGGGGCGCCGGACGTGGCGGTGATCGCCGGCCTGCTGCATGACACGGTGGAGGACAGCAGCGACGACCCGGAGCCGGTGACCCTGGCGGCGCTCGCCGCCGAATTCGGCGAGGAGGTGGCCGGCATCGTCGCCGAGGTCTCCGACGACAAGAGCCTGCCGAAGGAGGTGCGCAAGGCGCTGCAGGTGCGGCAGGCGGCGAAGAAATCCGCCGCGGCGCGGCAGCTCAAGCTGGCGGACAAGATTTCCAACCTCCGCGCCATCATGGCCAGCCCGCCGCGGGCCTGGGAGCATGCGCGGCGGGTGGAATATGTGGGCTGGGCCGGGCGGGTGGCGGTGGGGCTGCGCGGCTGCAACCCGGGGCTCGAGGCGCTGTTCGACGCCACCTATCGCGCGGCCATGGCGAAGCTGGCCGAAGAAGCCTGACAGGCCGCGAGAGGGCGCGCCGGTCCCCGCCCGACCTTAGGCCCGGGCCTGACGCGGCATCTGCCTGCCCGGCGCAATCCCCGTGCGGGAGGGCCGGGCCAGCCGGCGGTGACGGGCATGGGTTGCAGGCTCCGCACGGCCCGTGGCGGCAAGGACGTGCCAGGCACCGGGCGTGGTCCTCGCATCACGCATCCCTTCCGGCACCCGGGTCACCGCGCCCTTGCCGCGGCCCACATCCCGCCCCGATATTGGCGGCAACGCCCGCCACGGGCGAGACAACCGGGAGACGACCGAGATGCTGGGGCTGATGCAGGACCGCCCGCTGCTGATTTCCGCCCTGCTGGAGCATGCGGCGCGGCACCATGGCGGGGCGAAGATCGTCTCCGCCCGGGCGGATGGCAGCCTGGCCCGCCACACCTGGCCGCAGATCGCCGCCCGCGCCGCCCAGCTCGCCCATGCGCTGACGAAGCGCGGCGTGCAGCGGGGGGAGCGCATCGCCACCCTGGCCTGGAACGGGCACCACCATCTGGAATGCTATTACGGCGTCTCCGGCATGGGGGCGGTGCTGCACACGGTCAATCCGCGGCTCTTCCCGGGGCAGATCGGCTACATCCTGGCGGATGCGGCGGACACGCATCTGTTCGTCGATCCTACCCTGGTCGCCGGGGCGGAAGCGCTGGCGGACAAGCTGCCGGAGAGCCTCAAGACCATCGTCATCATGGGCGATGCCTCGCAGATCCCCGCCGAGTGCTCGCTGCGCGCGCGCTTCGAGGTGCTGAGCCAGGAGGAGCTGATCGCCGGCGAGCCCGAGCACTTCCCCTGGCCGGATCTGGATGAGCGGGCGGCGTCCTCGCTCTGCTACACTTCCGGCACCACGGGGGAGCCGAAGGGGGTGCTGTATTCGCACCGCTCCACCGTGCTGCACGCCATCAGCACGCTGCAGCGGGATTGCTTCAATATCGGCGCCACGGATGTGGTGATGCCGGTGGTGCCGATGTTCCATGTGAATGGCTGGGGCATTCCCTATTCCGCCGCCGCGGCCGGGGCTTCCCTGGCGCTGCCGGGGATGAAGCTGGATCCTGCCAGCCTGCACCGGCTGTTCGAGGAGGAGGGCGTGACCTTCTCCGCCGGCGTGCCGACCATCTGGACCGCGCTGCTGCAATGGCTGCGGGCGGAGCCCGCGCGCCGCTTCACGCGGCCGCCGCGGCTGGTGGTGGGCGGCACGGCGCTGCCGACCGCGATCAATGCCGGCTTCCTGAAGGAATACGGCGTCTCCATCCTGCATGCCTGGGGGATGACGGAGACCAGCCCGCTCGGCACCACCAATGCGCGGAAGCCGGAGAATGCGGATTGGGACGCGGACCGCTTCCTCGACTACGCGCGGAAGCAGGGGCGGGCGCTGTTCGGCGTGGAGATCCGGGTGCGCGACGGCAATGGGCAGGAGATCCCGCATGACGGCGTCGCCTTCGGGGAGCTGGAAGTGCGCGGCCCCTGGGTGGCGAGCGCCTATTTCAACCGCCCGGGCGACCCGGCGCATACGGCGGATGGCTGGTTCCGCACCGGCGACGTGGTGACGGTGGATGCGCTGGGCTGCATGGAGATCGTCGATCGGGCGAAGGATGTCATCAAGTCGGGCGGGGAGTGGATCAGCTCCATCACGCTGGAGAACCTCATCATGGGGCATCCGGCGGTGGCGGAGGCGGCGGTGATCCCCGTGCGCCACCGGAAATGGGACGAACGCCCGCTGCTGCTGGTGCAGCCCAAGCCGGGCATGACGCCGAGTGCCGAGGAGATCCTCGCCTTCTATGAGGGCAAGGTGGCGAAGTGGTGGATTCCGGATGCGGTGGAGTTCGTGGAGAGCCTGCCGCATACCGCCACCGGCAAATTGTGGAAGGCGGAGCTGAAGCAGAGCTACAGGGATCGCGTCATCGGGTAGCGCTGCCGCTTCGTGGATTGAAGGCGCCCATCGGCGCCTTCGACACCGTCGAGCGCGCTGAGCGCGCCCGCACGCGACGGCGTCCTTGAGAATGAAAAGCGCAGTCTCACGCCGAAATATGCGTATGCCGATGCGCCCCCGCCCCATGGTCGTGCCGCGCCTCCTCCACCCGCGCCGGCACCAGATGCAGCGCGTGGTGCCGCACCCCGCGCTGGCTCGTCACCGCATCCGCGAAGCGCCGCACCGCGCCGGAGGCGCCGCGCAGCACCGCCACCTCCAGGCAGGCGTCGTGGTCCAGATGCACATGCATGCTGGCGATGCTGAGGTCGTGATGCGCGTGCTGCGCCTGCGCCAGCCGCCGCGGCAGATCCCGCACCGCATGGTCGTACACATAGCTCAGCGTGGCGATGCATTGCGTCTCCGGCGCCGCCTCCCGCGCCGCCGCCTGGCGCAGCAGGTCGCGCATCGCCTCGGACCGGCTGGCGTAGCCATGCCGCGCCACCAGCGCATCCACCGTCGCCAACAGTTCCTCCTCGATGGTGATGGTGATGCGTTCCATGCTGGTCCCCCCAGGGCCTGCCCCTGCTCTCCCCGCCATCCTGCCCAGGGGATTGCGTCCCCGCAATGCTCGTGTGATGTTTCCCTGAAATCGTATGAGGATCGGGCATGCGCGGACTCGGCTGGGCTGGGGTGTTGACCCTTTGCGGCGGCGCCCCCGCCCTGGCCCAGACCGCCACCCTGCCACCCATCGAGGTGACCGCCCCCGCCCAGGCCCCCGCCGCCGCCAGCGAGCGGGAGCTGACGCGGGAGGAACTCGCCGCCCGCCCCATCGCCCGCATCGGCGAGGTGCTGGAAGCCACCCCCGGCCTCATCGTCACCCAGCACAGCGGGGAGGGTAAGGCCAACCAGTACTTCCTCCGCGGCTTCAACCTGGATCACGGCACCGACCTCGCCATCACGCTGGACGGCATGCCGGTGAACATGCGCACCCATGGCCATGGCCAGGGCTATGCCGACCTCAATTTCATCATCCCGGAACTCCTCGGCGGCCTGCGGGTGCGCAAGGGCCCCTACTTCGCGGATGAGGGCGATTTCGCCACCGCCGGCGCGCTGAACCTCGGCCTGGTGGACCGGCTGGACCGTGCCTTGGTGCAGGCCACGGTCGGCAGCTTCGGCTATTGGCGCGGCCTCGCCGCCGGCTCCGCCCCGCTCGGCGCTGGCACCCTGACCGCGGCGGGGGAGGCCGTTGCCTATGACGGCCCCTGGCAGCGCGGCGACGCGCTGGCCCGCCTCAACGGGCTGCTGCGCTTCACCCAGGGCACGGCGGAGGACGGCTTCAGCCTGACCGGCATGGCCTATACCAGCCATTGGCGGTCCACGGACCAGGTGCCGGCCCGTGCCGTCTCCGCCGGGCTGATCGACCGCTTCGGCACGCTGAGCCCAACCGATGGCGGCAAGGCCGAACGCTTCAGCCTCTCCGGCCGCTGGGCGGGCACCGGCGACTACGGCACCACCAGCCTCAGCGCCTATGCCATCCGCTCCACCCTCTCGCTTTACAACGACTTCACCTATTTCCTCGACGACCCGGAGAATGGCGACCAGTTCAACCAGCGCGACCGCCGCTGGGTCTGGGGCGGGGAGCTGGCGCACCGCATTCCCTGGCAGGCCTTCGGGCGGGCGGCGGAGACGCGCTTCGGGGTGCAGGCGCGGTTCGACGAGATCCGCCTCGGCCTGTTCCGCAGCGCCGGCCGCGCCCTGCTGGCGCCGGTGCGGGAGGATCGCGTCAGCCAGCAGAGCGTCGGCCTCTTCGCCGAGACCACGGTGCGGCCCACGCCCTGGCTGCGCGCCACCGCCGGGCTGCGCGGCGACTGGATGGGCGGGCGCGTGCGCAGCGATACGGCGGAGAATTCCGGCAGCGCCGGGGAATGGATGTTCAGCCCCAAGGGCGGGCTGGTCCTCGGCCCGTGGTGGGGGACCGAGTTCTTCCTCAACGCCGGCATGGGCTTTCACAGCAATGATCTGCGCGGCGCCACCATCCGGGTGGACCCGACGGACCGGCTGACCCCGCTCTCCCGCGTGCCGCTGCTGGTCAGGGCCAAGGGGGCGGAGATCGGGGTGGCGAGCCGCGCCATCCCCGGGCTGGACACGCGGCTGGCGGTCTTCGTGCTGACCTTGGGCTCGGAGATCCTCTTCGTCGGCGATGCCGGCACCACGGAGGCCAGCCGGCCGAGCCGGCGGATCGGCGTGGAATGGACGAATGACTGGCGGCCTTTGCCCTGGCTGGGGCTGGAGGCGGACATCGCCGTGACCCGCGCCCGCTTCTCCGATGCGCCGGGGCCGGGGCGGCACATCCCGGGCGCGCCGAATTTCGTCGCCAGCGCCGGCGTGACGGTGGATGACGGCCTGGGCTGGTTCGGCGCGCTGCGCCTGCGCTGGTTTGGCGCCCGGCCGCTGAACGAGGAGAACACCGCCCGGTCCCGCGACACCGCGCTGGTGAATGCGCGGGCGGGCTACCGCTTCACGAATGGCGTGCAGGCGGTGCTGGACGTGTTCAACCTGTTCGACAGCAAGGCCAGCCAGATCGACTACTGGTACGCTTCCCGCCTGCCGGGAGAGCCGGCGGAGGGCGTCGCCGACCGGCATTTCCACCCGGTGGAGCCGCTGGCGGTGCGCTTCACCCTGGCGGCGCAATTCTGAGCAGGCGGCCGCTTCCGGGGTGCGGCGCCCCGGCCCGCCGGCCGCGATTTCGGTGCTGGCCCGTGACGATGCGGCGGCGTAGTTTCGTCGCCGCACCACGCCCCCCGATCGAAGGCTGTTCATGCGCATTGCGTCCTGGCTGCGAAGCGGGTGGCTCTGCCTGCCCCCGATCCTCTTCGCCATGGCCCTGGTGGGTTTCGCCTACTACCCCGGCGTCGCCAGGAACGACACCATCGAGCAATACCGGCAGGCCCTGAGCGGCGACTACACGGATTGGCACCCGCCGGCCTACGCCTGGCTGTGGCGGCAACTGAACCTGATCGTCGCCGGGCCGGACTCGCTCTTCCTCTTCCACCTGGCGCTGTACGGGCTGGGCATGGGCGCCTTCGCCCTGGCGCTGCGGCACCGGCGGGACTGGCTCGGGGCGCTGCTGGTGGGGGGCTTCGCGCTGCTGCCGATCACCCTCGGCTATGTCGGCATCCTCATGAAGGACATCACCATGGGGCTGCTCTTCTATGCCGCCATGGGGCTCGCCTTCCTGTGCCGCGCGCGGCGGGAGGCGCTGCCGCTGCCGGCCCTGGCGCTGGTGGCGGGGCTGCTCCTGCTCGGCTCCCTCACGCGGTTCAACGGCCCCTTCGCGGCGGCGCCGCTGCTGGTCTATGCGCTGGCCGGGCCGCGCCCGGCCGGGCCGGTCGCCTCGGCGGGGCGGCATCTCCTTGCCCTCGTCGCGCTCTTCCTCCTGCCCCTCCTGCTGAACCACTACGCCTTCAAGCCGCAGCGGACGGGGGTGCAGCTTTCCCTGCTGATCTACGATGTCGGCGGCATCAGCTCCCGCACCGGCCGCGACTATTTCCCCGAGCTTGGCGTGGCGGATTTCCCGCCGGTCAACCGCGAGCAGTGCTACACGCCGGAATGGTGGGACCCCTATTTCTGGGGGCGCTGCGACTTCGTCTTCGCCACCGTCCACGCGCAATTGCGGGATGGCCGGCTGGATGCGCCAGGCTGGTGGGCCAGGGCGGTGCTGGATGCGCCGGCGGCCTATATCGGCCACCGCCTCGCCCATCTGAACCAGAATATCCGCTGGCTGATGCCGAGCGGCCGGGCCGATGTCACCTTCCTCGCCGATGTCCCGAATGATCTCGGCCTCGCCTTCCGGCCGAACCAGGCGAGCTACGCGGTGCGGGCCGCCGGCTTCCTGCAGGCCGCGACGCCGCTGGGCTGGCCGGCCTTCTGGCTGGGTCTGGCGATGAGCTGGCTGCTGCTGGCGCGGCGCCTGCCGGCAAGCCCGGCGCGCGGGGCGGTGGTGGCGATCTGCGCCTCGGTGCTGCTGTATGGCGCGGGAATCGCCGTGGTGAGCGTGGCCTCCGACCTGCGCTACCATGTCTGGACCATGCTGGGGGTGGGCGTGGCCACGGCGGTCGGCACAGCGGAGCTACGGCATCTTCGGGCGATGACGCTGCGGGGCTGGGTGCTGGCGCTGAGCCCGGTGGGCGTGGTCGTCGCGGCCGGCATGGCCTGGCGGGTGCTGAACCTGCCGGCGCCGTGATGCCGCCCCCGCTCGCCCTTTCCGCCGCCAAGCGCAACCCCTGCCTCCCGCCCGCGGATGTGCAGGCTGCCCTTGCGGCCCGGGGCCGGCCACGCGAACCGACCGCTGAGATAAGGCCGACGCCCCGGCGATGCCGCGCGGCGGCTACAGGGCGCGGTGGGCGATGTCCCGCCGGCAGAAGCCCTCCGGCCAGTCGATGGCGTCCACCGCCCGGTAGGCCACATCCCGCGCCGCCTGCAGCGTCTCCGCCATGGCGGTGATGCCGAGCACGCGGCCGCCATTGGCCAGGATGGCGCCATCCGCCCGCCGCGCCGTGCCGGCATGGAAGACCTGCACCCCCGGCACCGCGGCGGCGCGGTCCAACCCGCGGATTTCCGTGCCCTTCGCATAGGCGCCGGGATAGCCGCGCGCCGCCATCACCACCGTCAGGCTGGGCCGCGCATCCCAGCGCAGGTCGAAACCGGCCAGCTCGCCGTCGCAGGCCGCCAGCAGCGCGGCGAGCAGATCGGATTTCAGCCGCACCATCAGCGCCTGGCATTCCGGGTCGCCGAAGCGGACGTTGAATTCGATCAGCTTCGGCCCCTCGGCCGTGAGCATCAGCCCGGCGAAGAGCACGCCGCGGAAGGGCGAGCCGCGGCGGGCCATCTCCGCCAGCACCGGCCGGACGATCCGCGCCATCACCTGGTCGCGCAGCGCCTCGGTGAAGACCGGCGGCGGGGAATAGGCGCCCATGCCGCCGGTATTCGGCCCGGTATCGCCATCGCCCACGCGCTTGTGGTCCTGCGCGGCACCGAGGGGCAGCGCGGTCCGGCCGTCGCACAGGGCGAAGAAGGAGATTTCCTGGCCGATCAGGCATTCCTCGACCAGCACGGTCGCGCCCGATTCGCCATGGATGCGGGATTCCATGATGTCGGCGATGGCGGCCTCGGCCTCCTCCACCGTCGCCGCCACCACCACGCCCTTGCCGGCGGCCAGCCCATCCGCCTTCACCACGATGGGGGCGCCCTGGGCGCGGATATAAGCGCGCGCCGCGACGGGATCGGCGAAGCGGGCCCAGCGCGCGCCGGGGGCGCCGGCGGCATCGGCGACCTCGCGGGTGAAGCCCTTGCTGCCCTCCAGCCGCGCCGCCGCCTGGCTGGGGCCGAAGCATTTCAGCCCCGCTTCGGCGCAGGCATCGGCGAGGCCCAGCGTCAGCGGCGCCTCCGGCCCCACCACCACCAGGTCCACGGCCTGGGCCTTGGCGAAGGCGACCAAAGCGGGGATGTCCTCGGCGCCGATCGGGACGCACTCGGCGAGTTCGGCAATGCCGGCATTGCCGGGGGCGCACCACAGCCTGGTCAGCAGGGGCGAGGCCGCCAGGGCCCAGCACAGCGCATGCTCGCGGCCACCGCCGCCGACGACCAGTACTTTCATCATCCGCTCCGTTCCGAGAGGGGGCGTCACGCCGAAGGGCGTGCCTTGCGGCACGACCCCCTCTCGAGCTCTCCCCCGCCAAAGGCCGAAGGGCCATTGGAAGGCATGAATTTCAGACCCGACGGTTCCACCGCAAACTCAAGGATTCCAAGGGCCTTGCGGCCCCTGGCGGGTAGAGCTTGAGGGAGGGTCGCGCCGCGAGGCGCGCCTTGCGGCGCGACGCCCTCCCTCAACACCGTGGCGGGCTAGCATATACTCCCCGCATGGACACCACCCCGCCCCGCGCGAACATCCCCGAATTCGCCGTTTCCGAAATCGCCGGCGCCATCCGCCGCACGCTGGAGGGCGCTTTCGGCCGCGTCCGCATCCGCGGCGAGATCACCGAGTGCAAGCGCTACCCTTCCGGTCACGTCTACCTCTCCCTGAAGGATGAGAACGCCAAGCTGGAGGCGGTGATCTGGAAGACCTCCGTCCCCCGCCTCTCCCTGCAGCCGGAGAATGGCGTGGAGGTCGTCGCCACCGGCCGCATCACCACCTATGCGGACCGGTCCAAATACCAGCTCGTCATCGACCGGCTGGAATATGCCGGGGCCGGCGCCCTGCTGGCGCGGATCGAGGCGCTGCGCACCAGGCTGCTGGCCGAGGGCCTCTTCGCCGCGGAACGCAAGCGGCCTTTGCCGCTGCTGCCCCGCATCATCGGCGTCGTCACCAGCGAGCGGGGCGCGGTGATCCAGGACATCCGCACCACCATCGCCCGGCGCTTCCCCCGCCGCATCATCCTCTGGCCCGTGCCGGTGCAGGGCGTGGGCGCCGCCGAGCAGGTGGCGGCCGCCATTCAGGGTTTCGGCCGCCTGGCCCCGGGCGGCGCTGTGCCGCGGCCGGATGTGCTGATCGTCGCCCGCGGCGGCGGCAGCCTGGAAGACCTGATGGCCTTCAATGAGGAGATCGTGGTCCGCGCCGCCGCCGACTGCCCCATCCCCCTCATCAGCGCCGTGGGGCATGAGACGGACACCACCCTGATCGACTTCGCCGCCGACCGCCGCGCCCCGACGCCGACCGCCGCCGCCGAAATGGCCATTCCCGCCCGGGCCGACCTGCTGGCCGACCTGGCGCACAAGGAAGCCCGGCTGCGCCAGTGCGGCCTGGCCGTGGTGGAACGCGCCCGCCGCCGGCTGATGCAGGCCGAGCGCGGCCTGCCGGACATGCCCGGCATCCTCGGCAGGCTGCATCAGCGGCTGGAGGATCGGGCGGAGCGCCTCGCCATTTGCGGCCCGGCCCTGCTGGAGCGCAAGCGGGCCCTGCTGCACCGCATCGCCCAGCGCCTGCCGCATCCGCGGGAACAGGTGGCGGCGAAGCGCGCCGCGCTTTCCCTGCTGGCGGCGCGGCAGGCCGCCGCCTGGCAGCGCGGCCAGGCCCGGCGCCAGGCGGCGCCGGCGCTGGCGCGCTTCTCCGCCAATCCCGTGCTGGCGCTGCTGCGGGAAAAGCGGGCGCGGCTGGAAGGGCTTTCGGCCCGGCTCGCCGGCGTCTCCTACCAGGCGGTGCTGGCGCGCGGCTTCGCCCTGGTGCAGGATTCGGCGGGCACGCCCCTGCCCAGCGCCGCTGCGGTGCCGGCCGGGGCGCGGCTCAACATCACCTTCGCCGATGGCAGCGTGGGCGCCACCGCCGACGGCGCCAGCCCCCCCGATCCCGCCCCCCCCGATCCCCAGCCTGCCGAGCCCCGCCCCCCGGCCGCGCCGCGCCGCAAGAAGGACCTGCCCGAGCAGGGCGCGCTGCTGTGATCCGCCGCCGCACCGCGCTCGCCCTGCCGGCCCTGGTCCTGCCGGCGCTGGCGGCCCTGCCCCGCCCGGCCGCGGCGGCGCTGGACCTGCCCCGGGCCGGCCTTGCCCAGGGCGGCTTCGTCGCCGGCCGGGTGCCGCCGGGCATCGCCTTGGCGCTGGAAGGCCGGGCGCTCCGCATCGGCCCGCGCGGCGAATACGCCTTCGGCTTCGGCCGCGACCACGGCCCCCAGGCCATGCTGAGCGTCACGCCGCCCGGCGGCCGGCCCAGCCGGCAGCGCCTCGCCATCGCCCGCCGGCAATGGAACATCCAGCGGCTGGAAGGCCTGCCCGGCGCCATGGTGACACCGCCGCCCGAAACCATGGAACGCATCGTCCGGGAACGCGAGAAGCTCGCCGCCCTGCGCCGCACGGACAGCGCCACGCCGCATTTCGCCGCCGGCTTCCGCTGGCCCGCCACCGGCCGCATCAGCGGCGTCTATGGCAGCCAGCGCATCCTGAACGGGGAGCCCCGCGCGCCGCATCTCGGCCTCGACATCGCCGTGCCCACCGGCACGATGCTGCATGCCGCCGCGGCGGGGGAGGTGCTGCTGGCCGAGGACCTCTACTTCACCGGCCTCACCACCATCCTCGACCATGGGCATGGGGTGCAGACGCTCTACGCCCATATGTCGCAGCTGGATCTGGCGCCGGGGCAGCGCGTGGCGGCGGGCGAGCCGATCGGCCGCAGCGGCGCCACCGGCAGGGTGACAGGGCCGCATCTGCATTTCGGCCTGTCCTGGTTCGCCACCTGGCTGGACCCGCAGCGCGTGCTGCCGCCCGGCGCCGGCAAGGGCGCGGGCTGAACGGCTCGCCGCCCGGGAAGGGCCGGCTTCCGGTGAAAAGGACGCCCGTTGCGACACGCTCTCGACAAGGCGGGATGCGTGGGCGACAAGGCCGGGGGTGGCTGTATTAAGAAGCAGTTGTCAAAATTCAGCCAATCCTGGGCAGATGACATACAGAGCCGCGTGGAACGCCATGCCGAGCCGTGGGGACCCAGCCAGAGTCGACGGCGCGGCAACGCCCCCTGCGGCGCCGGGGGCGAAGGCGGCCACGCCCGGCACGGTCACGGCCGGCAGGCGCAATGCCGCGCGCCACGCGCTGGTGCAGCAGGTGCGCGCCTTCCGGCTGCCGCTCTTCTGCCTGGGCCTCGCAACCGTCTTCGGCGCGCTGACGGTTGACGACCTGCTGGCCGGCCGCCAGCAGCTCTGGCGCAGAACCACCGAGACGGCCCGGCAACTCAGCCTGCTGATCAGCCAGGATATCGACCACGCGGTCACCCGGCTCGACCGGGCGCTGCGGCACGCCGCGGAACGCCAGGCGGCGCCGGAGCTCGCCGCCATGCCGCCGGCGCTGCGCCAGGCCTTCCTCTTCGACCAGGCCCTGGCGGAGGAGGATGTGCGGCTGGTCTTCCTGCTCGACGCCCGGGGCGACATCATCTCCGCCTCCGGTGCCCTGCCGCCGGGCCAGACCGGCATGGGCTATCTGCGCAGCCATGGCAGGCATGGCTGGGGCGGGCTGTGGTTCAGCCCGCCCCAGCCGGGCCCGGAGGCGCGGGAGGTGGTGGCGCTCAGCCGCGGCCTGCACCCCGCCGATGACCGCTTCGCCGGCGCGGTGGTCGCGCTGCTCGACCTCGATTCCCTCCGCCGGCGCCTCGAAGCCCATCTGCAGGTCGCCGATGGCGGCTTCACCCTCGGCCTCTACCGGCATGACGGCGTGGCACTGCTCGGCGCCGCCTGGCCCGGCCCGGCCGCCGGGCAGGAGGCGGGCATTGCTAGCATCTTCCGCCAGGCGGCCTTGCAGCCGAACGGGTTCGTCACCTCCGGCACGGCCCAGGACGGAAGGCTGCTGCACGGCTTCGCCTGGGTCGGCGGCTGGCCGCTGCTGGTCAGCGTCTCCGGCAGCGCCGCCGAGATGGAGGCGGAATGGCGCGCCCGTGCCATCGTCACGGGACTCACCACCCTCGGCCTGCTCGGCGCCCTCCTCACCCCCATCCTGCTGCTGCAGCGGGAGGTGATGCGCCGCCACGCCGCGGAGCAGGAGGCGCGGCGCAACAGCGACGAATTCCGCCTGCTGGCGGAGAACAGCGGCGACATGGTCTCCCGCATCGGGCCGGACCGGATCCGCCGCTACGTCTCCCCCGCCTCCCGCCGCATCCTGGGCCGCGAGCCGGAGGAGCTGATCGGCCGCTCGCCGCGCGAGATCACCCATCCGGACGACAAGCAGCAGATGCTGGACACCGTCGGCCCGGTCTATGCCGGGGAGGTGGAGGAGGCGACGACGGCCTACCGCATCTGCCGCGACGACGGCACCTGGGTCTGGCTCGAGGCCCGGGTGCGCTCGGTGCGCGACCCGGCGACGGGGCTGCCGGACGGCATCGTCGCCATCGCCCGCGACGTCACGGAGCGCAAGCGGCTGGAGGCGGAGATCGCCCAGCTCGTCACCGAGGATCCGCTGACCGGCCTTGCCAACCGCCGCGCCTTCGATGCGGGGTTCGAGCGGGAATTGCACCGCTGCGCCGGGCTGCGCCAGCCGGTCGCCATCCTGCTGATCGATGTCGACCACTTCAAGCTGTTCAACGACCATTACGGCCATCCCCGGGGCGATGCCTGCCTGCGCCGGGTGGCGGCGGTGATCGGCACCGCGGCGGCCCATCCGGTGGATCTGGCGGCGCGCTATGGCGGGGAGGAGTTCATCCTGCTGCTCCCCGGCGCCTCCCTGGCGGAAGCGGAGCGGCGGGCGGAGGGGCTGCGGGAGGCGGTGGAGGCGCTGGCGATTCCCCATCTCGGCGCCGGCGGCCGGCACCAGGTGGTGACGGTGAGCATCGGCCTCGCCGCCTCCGTGCCGGAGCCCGGCGATGTGGTGCTGGCGGCGGAGCTGCTCGTCCAGCAGGCGGATCACTGCCTCTATGAGGCCAAGCGCCGCGGGCGGAATTGCGTCATCGCCGCCGGCTCGGCCGGCGTCGTCGCCTGAGCGGCGCCCGGGTCAGGCGGCCGCCAGCACCGCCTCCACCGGGCCGTCCTCGACGATCCGCCCGGCATCCAGGCGGATGACGCGGGTGCACCATTCCCGCACCACGCCCAGGTCATGCGTCGCCAGCACCAGGATGTCCGCGTCCTTCACCAGCTTCGTCAGCTTCACCCGCGCCTTCTCGCGGAATTCGGCATCGCCGGCCAGGAACCATTCGTCCATCAGCAGCACTTCCGGCGCCATCACCGTGGCGATGGCGAAGGACAGCCGCACCTGCATGCCGGCGGAATAGCTGCGCACCGGCACGTCGAGGAATTCGCCGAGGCCGGCGAAGGCGCCGATCTCCTCTGCCATCACGGCGCTTTCCGCCTCGTCCAGGCCGCGGAACAGGCCGCGCAGGGTGATGTTCTCCCGCCCCGTCGATTCCTGGTCCATGCCGGCGGCGGGGTCGATCAGGGAGCCGATCAGCCCCTGCACCTCGAGGCGGCCGCCCACGGGTTCGTAGACGCCGGCCAAGGTGCGCAGCAGCGTGGTCTTCCCCGCGCCGTTGCGGCCGATGAGCGCCACCCTCTCCCCGGCGCCGATGCGGAAGTCGAGGCCGCGCAGCGCCGAGACGACGACGCGGTTGGCCTCGTCCTGCCGGAGGCGCAGCGGCGAATGCGCCAGGATGCGTTTCTTCAGGGAGCGCGCGCCGAGGTGGTAAAGTGGGAATTCGATGGTCAGGTCGCGCGCGGCGATATAGGGCATCGGGGAGTTTCTCCTGCCGGCCGGTTCACGCCCTGCGGCTGCGCCTCCGGGCGATCGGACGGCTAGACCCAGAAGGCGATGCGCCCGCGGAAGCGGACGAAGAAGGCAAAGGCGACGGCGCAGGCGAGCAGCGTGTAGAGCCCGGCCGAGAGCCAGATCAGCGGCGCCACGCCGCCTTCCACCAGCGGGCCGCGCACCGTTTCCATCACCGTGTAGAAGGGGTTCAGCGGCAGCCAGACCTGGCGGTCCCCGAGCAGCTCCGGCTTCCACAGCACTGGGGAGAGGAAGAAGGCGAGCTGCATGGCGGAGGCGACGATGGGCGCGATGTCACGGAACCGGGCACAGACCATGCCGAGGAAGAGCGCGACCGCGAAGGCGTTCACCGCCACCAGCACCAGCCCGGCCAGGGCCAGCAGCGCCTCCGCCCCCGGCATCACCCCGCAGGCGAGGAAGACCAGCAGGATCAGCGGCAGGCTGTGCGCCGCGATCAGCGCGTTGCGCAGGACGCAGCGCAGGATGTGGACGGTATAGGGCAGCGCCAATTGGCGGATGATGCCTTCCGAGCTGGTCAGGCTGACGCAGGCATCGGCCACGATGGCCGAGATCATGTTCCAGACGATCAGGCTGACCGCGAGGAAGGGCAGGTACTCCTCCAGCGGCAGCTTGAAGAGGGAGGAGTAGAGGATGCCCAGCCCGACCACCATGACGGCGGTGGACAGGGTCAGCCAGAAGGGGCCGAGGACGGAGCCGCGGTAGCGGTTCTTGATGTCCAGCCGCGCCAGGGCGGCGGGCAGGCGCCAGCGGCGGAAGCCGGTGGCGAGGTCGGCGATCGCCTTCTCCTGCCGCCGGGGCGCGGCCGCATCGGCGATGTAGAGCGGCGCGGCGGCCTCGATCTGGTCCAGCATGGGGCGGGCTATAGCGCCCACCGGGCGGGGCGGGGAAGGGTGGGGCGCATCACGCTGCCTCGGCCATGACCTCGCGGGTCATGGTTCCGCCGCCGCGATGGGGTAGGACGGGGCCATGCAGGGCACGGGCGAAAGCGTGGGAGAGCTGCTGCGGCAATGGCGGCAGCGGCGGCGGCTGAGCCAGATGGCGCTGGCGCTGGAGGCGGAGATCTCCACCCGGCATCTGAGCTGCCTCGAGACCGGCAAGGCGGCGCCGAGCCGGGAGATGGTGCTGCGCCTGGCGGAGCCGCTGGAGCTGCCCTTGCGGGAGCGCAACCGGCTGCTGCTGGCCGCCGGCTTCGCGCCGCTCTTCCCGCAACGGGGGCTGGACCACCCGGCCCTGGCGCCGGCGCTGGCCGCCATCCGGCAGGTGCTGGCGGCGCAGATGCCGAATCCGGCCCTGGCGGTGGACCGGCACTGGCAGCTTGTGGCGGCCAACCCGATGGCCGGGCGGCTGATGGCGGGCGCCGCCCCTGCCCTGCTGGCGCCGCCGGTGAACGTGCTGCGGCTTTCCCTGCACCCGGAAGGGCTGGCGCCGCGCATCCGCAACCTGGCGGAATGGCGGGCGCATCTGCTGGCCCGGCTGCGGCGGCAGGTGGAGCTGTCCGCGGACCCCGCCCTGGCGGCGCTGCTGGAGGAGCTGCGCCGCCTGCCCGCCCCGCGGGAGAAGCCGCCGGAGGTGGCGGCGGAGGCCATTGCGGTGCCGCTGCGCCTGGCGGTGCCGGGCGGCGCGGTGCTGGAGCTGCTCAGCACCACCACCGTCTTCGGCACGCCGGTGGATGTCACTCTTTCGGAGCTGGCGGTGGAGGCTTTCCTGCCGGCGGATGCGGTGACCGCCGCTGCATTGCAGCAATTTTATATATCGTAGATTGACTACCGCGCCGGCCCTCGCGATGAAGTGAGACGTTGCCGGGCGCGGCCCGGGCAACCAAGCCCGGGATACGTGCCATGCATACCTCCCCCGCTCGCCCGCCAGCCGGCAGCCGCGGCCACCTTGCCCTGACCGCCGAGAATCACGGCGCAATTCCCTGGTGCGGCCCGGCCGCCATCGCCCTGGTCACCGGCCGCCCCTATGCGGAGGCCTGCGCCGCCCTCCGCGCCGTGGCGCCGGACTGGTACCCGGCCTCCGGACCGGTGGTGACGGCCTATTGGCGGGATCTGCTGGCGGTGCTGGCAGCCTATGGCGTCCCGCATCAGCGGCCGCCGCTGCCGGAACGGCGGGTCTCCCTGCTGAAGCTGGTGCGGGGTGGGCTGGCACCGGGCTGGTACCTGGTGCGGGTGACGGACCATTTCCTGCTGCTGCAGGTGCATGGCTTCGGCCTCGCCTCGGTGCATGACAACCGGCACACGGCGGCGCTGCTGACCAGCGCCACCCATGGGCGGCGGCATGTGACCCACCTGGCGGCGCTGCCGGAAGGGCCGCGATTCGCGTAGCGAAGGTGCGGGGGCGCCGCCCGGTGTTGCGACCCCGTGTCGGGGCCGGTCATGGGCGTCAACTCCGGCAGAAAGCCCGAAGGTCGGGGGCGCTGCCCCCGAACCCCCGCCGGGGAGGGGACCCCTCCCCGGACCCCGGTCCGAGTTTCAGACCCGAGGGTTCGCCTGCCGGCCCTCGCCCGGCGGTGGGCTCAGCCGACCTGCTGGATGGCGGAAAGCTGCCAGGGGCCGCCGGCGCGGCGGGTGAAGGTCCACAACTCCGTCGCGGTGGTGCGGCGGTTGGGGTCGCCCTCCATCACGGCGCGGTCGGCAAGGCGCCAGGTGACATCCACCAGGCTGAAACGCATCGCCACGGTGGCGAAGTCGCGGTCGCCCTCGCGCCAGGCCTCGGACAGGTCGCCGCCCTCCAGCCGGACATCGCGGGTCTCGTTGTGCCAGCCGCGGGCGGCCAGATCCGCCAGGTCGTCGGCGAAATAGCGGGCCATCTCCGGCGTCGCCAGGCGCTGCAAAGTGCCGGTGTCGCGGCGGGACCAGGCATCGTTCACCGCCTTCAGCGCCTGCTCGAAGGCGTTGAAATCCTCCGGCAGGATGTGCAGCGGGGTGCCGCCAGCGGGCGCGGCGCCGCCGGCCCGGCCGGGCCGGCCCTCCGCCATGTTGCTGCGGGCCAGGCCCGGCGCCACGCCGGCCATGGCCGGCTGCGGCTGGCGCCGGCGCAGGAAGCCCAGCACCAGCCAGACGAGGCCGGCGATCAGCCCGATCTGCAGCAGCAGGCCGAGGAAGCTGGCGAAGCCGGTGAAGCCGCCGAACAGCCCATGGCCGAACAGCAGCCCGCCGATGCCGGCGCCGATCAGCCCGCCCATCAGCCCCGCCATGAAGGGGTTGCGGGAGAAGAAGCCGCCCTGCGGGTTGGGCTGGCCGATCGGCGCGCGCGGCGCCGGCTGGGCATAGCCCGGGGTGGCGGGCCGGCCTGGCGCCTCCATGGTGCGGTCCATCGGCCGGACGGTGCCGGGGGAGGTGGGGGTGCTGGGCGGCGCGCTGTAGCTGCGGCTGCCGCGGCTGCCCATGGAGGAGCTGCCGCCCGGCCGCGCCTCGGTCAGCGCCGGGGCAAGGGCCAGGGTCGCGGCCGCCAGGGCCGCGAGCAGCAGACGGGGGCGGGGCATGGGGTGGAGGTCTCCGGCAAGGTTCTTGTTGCCCCCAAGATAGGCAATCGCCGCGGCAATTGCGACATGGCCTTACGCGGATGGCGCCGCCGGAGCGGAATCGGGGAAGGCTGAATCAAGCGAAGCCGTGAATCACGCGACCGAACAAAGAATTAGAGCGGGGTGCGTGAGCGAAAGCGAACGCATCCACGCTCAAGAGGGATGGCGCCCCTGGAGCATTTTCAAATCCGGCGGAATCGCCGGACGACTCGGAAAATGCGACCGGACAAAGGGCTGGAACGGGTTCGCCGAGCGCTGGCGAGGTGAAACCGCTCTAGCTTATGATTGTAGAGCGATTCACGCCTCCGGGCGATGCCGCCCTCCGGCGATCTGCTCTAGCGGCTGATTTCGAAGTCCTGCGGGCTTCGTTCTCGGGCCATTGGCCTTGGTTTTCAGCGGCCTGCTTATCCGCTGCGTTCGCCGGAAATCCAGCGAGCTTCGGGGGCAGGACACTAGAGGGAGAGGAGTTGCCCCTCCCCGACCGTGGCGAGGAAGGTGGCGACCCCCGCCACCTCCACCCCCGGGGCCAGGGTGGCGCCGGCCAGGCCCGCGGCCTTCAGCCCCGCCTCGCAGGCGATGCGGCGCAGGCCGAGCTCCGCCGCCGCTTCCAGGAGCTGGGCCAGGGTGGCGACGCCGCGCGCCGCCAGCACCGCCTCGCGCGGGTCCTGGGCCAGGGGGTTGTCCGCCAGGAACAGCCGGCAGCCGGCATTGCTGGCGAAGAGCGTCACCTCCCGCCCCAGCGCCGCCGCGCCGGTGGCGAGCACCAGCGCGTAATGCGCCCTTTCGTGATCGCCCGAGAGCAGCAGGATGCCAAGGGGCTTCATGCGCCCGCCCGGTCGCTGGAGGGCGCTTCTCTCCGGGAGAGGGTGAGGGTGGCATGGCGCCGCCCGGCCGCCAGACGGACGCCGGCACCCGGCGGCGCGGACCGGCCGGCGGCACGGCGGCCGACCGCCGGGAGGACACCGGCACCTGGTGACGTGGACCGGCCGGCGGCGCGGCGTCGCCTGACCGCCGGGAGGACACCGGCGCCTGGTGGCGTGGACCGGCCGGCGGCGCGGCGCCGCCTGACCGCCGGGAGGACGCCGGCACCCGGGACCCTGGACCGGCCGGCGGCATGGCGCCGCCGGATCGCAAGGAACGCCGGCGCCCGCAGGCGTGAACCGGCCGGCATTCAGGAAGCCACGCAGACCAGCGGCGGGGGGGCCGCATGGGCGGAGAGATCGCGGATCGCCGCCGCCTCCCCGCACAGGGCGCAGCCCGGGTCGCGCTTCAGCCGCACCAGGCGGAAGCGCATGTCCAGCGCATCCCAGAGCAGCAGGCGGCCGGACATCCCCTCCCCGATCCCGAGAATCTCCTTCAGCACCTCGGTCGCCTGCAGCGTGCCCATCACGCCGGTGACGGCGCCCAGCACCCCGGCCTCGGAACAGCTCGGCACCAGCCCTTCCGGCGGCATCTCCGGGTGCAGGCAGCGATGGCAGGGGTGCGGCGCGCCGAGATGCGATTTGTAGGTGGAAAGCTGCCCCTCGAAGCGCAGCACCGCGGCGGAGACCAAAGGCCGGCCCAGCAGGTGGCAGGCATCGCCCAGCAGGAAGCGCGTCGGGAAATTATCCGTGCCGTCGCAGATGATATCGTAGCGCGGGATCAGCTCCTGCGCCGCGGCAGCATCCATGCGGCGGGGGTGGATCTCGATGCGAATCTCGGGGTTCAGGGCGCGGAGGGTCTCGGCGGCGCTTTCCGCCTTGTTGCGGCCGAGGCGGGCGGTGGCATGCACCACCTGGCGCTGCAGGTTGGAGAGTTCGAGCTGGTCATGGTCCACGAGGCCGATGGTCCCGACCCCGGCCGCGGCCAGGTAGAGCGTCAGCGGCGCGCCGAGCCCGCCGGCCCCCACCACCAGCACCCGGGCGGCGCGCAGCTTCGCCTGGCCGAGGGCGCCGACATCCTGCAGCAGGATGTGCCGGGAGTAGCGGTGCAGCTCCGCTTCGGTGAAGTCGAGGTCCATGGAGGGGATATGGGGGTGGGGTGGCGGGGCGGGCAAGGCACGGCCTTCCGGCTGGCGGGGATTCGGGGCACTGCCCCGGCGGGGTGGCGCCCGCCCATCCCGGTTGAGAACGGGTGCGGATGGCGGTCTCGACATCCTCGTCAACAACGCCTTCGATGCGACAGTCGCCCATGCGTCGATCCTCGATCTTCCGATGGATCAGCTCCAGCGCAATTTCGACCGCGACGTTGCGCCCGATCGGCGCCTGGCGGGTCGTCGAGACCATGGCCCCATGATCTGAGGTTCTCCGCCCTGCCGGCAACTGCCGGGCCGTGGGCCCGGACCGGGACGAGGCGGTGCCGAGGGCGCATCACCCTCGGCCGATCTCAGGGCTCCCGGTTTGCCGTCCGCGCCGCATCGCCGAAGCCTCTCCGGGCGCCCGGAGCAGGAAGCGAGGATGCGGTGCCTTGCCGCGACGCTGATGCCGTTGCTGGCGGTGACAGCCTGCCAGATGCCGGCCGCCGGGTCCGGCGGCTGCCCGATCAGCATCGAGGATCAGCGTCTGGCCGAGATGGCAGCGGCGCAGACGAACCTTCCCGCTCCATAGCAGCGACAGCTAGCTTCGTTCGTTCGTCTTCGCGCCAGGGCCGCCCGGCGTGGCGGTGGCTCGCGCGGTGGCGGCTGAATGCGTGATAGATGCGGCGGATGGCGAGCACGGCCTCGCGGATAACGGCGGTGCCGGATGTGAGAAAGTCGCGGCAGACAACTGAGTAACCTTGAGCCGGACCGTATGAATCTATCCCTGCACCCTCGGACGAGATGGCCAGATCTCCGGATTCAGCAGGAAGGGTGGCCGCTCGCACCGGAGCACCTGGAGTATCTGATTGGCTGACGAGAGTGACAAGCGGCGCGATGCTTCGCGTGTCACGCCGGCGATGTGCGGGGTGACGACCACATTATCGAGGCTGAACAGAGGATGATCATCTCTCGGCGGCTCCGGGTCGAAGACATCGAGACCTGCCCCGGCCAACCGGCCATCACGCAGAGCCCGTAGCAGAGCAAGCTCATCAACCACCTGACCACGAGACGCATTCACAAGATAGCTGCCGGGCCGCATTGCGGCGAGCTCAACCGCTCCGATCAGATGGTGCGTTGCCGGGCCATAACGCGCCAAAGGCACCAGAACATCCGCCCTTCGGCATAGGTCCAGCAAATCCGACACGCGTTCCGCACCGCAGGCCGCAAAGCGAGCCTCCGGCGTCGTTGGGCTGAAAGCGATTACCCTACTGCCAAAACCTCTCACGCAGATTGAGGCGACGCGCGCCCCGATCGCCCCCAGACCAACGATCCCCACCGTCTGGGCGCCAAGTTCCGTACCCTTGTCAGGCCCGATCAGCCGATCCCGAGCGGTCCAGCCATTGCGGCGCAGGAATCGGTCGCCGACCGAAATCCGCTTCAGAAGGTCGAGCATCATGCCCACGACATGCTCAGCCACAGGCTGGGCACCAATCGCTGCGTTATTCACGACTGCGATTCCAGCTTGCGTTGCAGCAGCCACGTCGATGTGCTCGAAGCCGGTTCCCGCCGCGGCGATCACCCGCAATGCCGGCATTCGCGAAATAGTCTCCGCGCAAACGCGGCCGGGGGTCCGAACAATTACGGCCTGGACAGTAGCCAACGCATCTTCAGGCACATCCGCGTCAGGATGCGCGTGGCACAATTGAACCACCAAGCCGCTTTGCTCGAGCAACTCGCGCCCTGCCTCGTCAAGGAGCGAGTTGAACAGCAAAACGTCCGGGCTGCCTATATCCTCCATGCTCATTGACGATATGAAGGATCGCGACGATCGAGGCGAGCCAGCAGTGACTCCCACTCGGCGCCTGGCTGCGCGAAACCGCCCTGGCCATAGATTTTCCGGCCCTGCTCGACCGTCCGTAGGCGCACCTCCTCGGTCAGCGGATAAGCCGGCACGCCCGCGGCCTGGAATGCGAGCTGGTACCGACAGGCTCGCTCGATGCGGTACATCGTAACGAAGGCCTCGCCCACCGTCCGCCCGACCGTGAGAAGCCCGTGATTGCGGAGGATCAGGATGCGCTTCTCCCCGAGATCCTCCAGGATCCGCTCCCGCTCCCCGAGGTTGAGCGCCGCACCCTCGTAGTCATGGTAGGCGACATCGTCGAAGATCACGAGCGCCTGTTGCGTGATGGGCAGCAACCCATCGCGTTGCGTAGCGACCGCAGCGCCCGCCGGTGTGTGCGTGTGCAGGACGCAACTCAACTCCGGCCGGGCCATATGGATGGCCCCATGAATGATGAAGCCTGCGGGATTGATCGATGATCGGGAGCCGACCACCTGCCCGTCCAGGTCTACCTTCACGAGCGAAGAGGCGGTGATTTCGTCGAACAGCACGCCGTAAGGATTGATCAGGAAATGGTGTTCAGGGCCAGGAACTCGCACCGAGATATGCGTCGCAGCGAGGTCGGACCAGCCAAATTCCGCGACGAGGCGATAGCAGGCCGCGAGCTCGAGGCGCGCCTTCCATTCGGCCTCAGGCACCTCGCCTGCCAGGGTTTGGGAAATGCTCTTGTTCATGGATTCACTCCCTTCCAACAGAAAACCGAGGCTCCAATGGACCTCCCGACCAGCGGATGCCGCTGGCTCAGCCTTCCGGCGAGATGTTGAAATCCGCCAACAACGCCCGCCATCTCTGCAGGTCCTGACCAACGAAGGCCGCGAGCTCCGCTGGGGGCAAGTGTGCCGGCTGCACACCGGCAGCGAGCATCTGCCGCCGCACCTCGGGATGAGCCAGCACGCCCTGCAGTTCCCGTGCAAGCCGGTCCGCAATCGGCGCAGGCAAACCCGTTGGGCCGAACAACCCCCACCAGCCGATGTTGTTGGGAAGATCGGGTAGCCGTGCTTCAGTGGCCGTCGGCACGTCCGGCAGAAAGGCGCTGCGTGCTTCGCCAATCACCGCATAGGCGCGGATCTGGTCCGTCGCGACGCGCGCCACCGCCGATGCGGCGTCCATGAACATCAGGGAGACCCGGCCGGCAATCAGGTCCGTCGCCGCCTGCGGGCCGCTGCCATAGTACACGGAAACCAGATCGACACCGAGGCGGCGCTTCAGCACCTCGCAGAAGACGCGGCCATTGGCGTTGGAGGAGGCGCAACTGACGTTTGCCTGATTGGCTCTGACGTACTCGATTAATCCGGCGCTGGTGTTCGCCGGAACTTCGCGGCCGCTCACCAGAACGAAGGATACGATGCCTACGCGGCCTAGCGGGGCGAAATCGCGCAACGGATCGTAGCTCACGTTGCGGACAAGCCCGGCAGGGCCGACGGCGAGTCCAGCATTTGCGCCGAGTAGAAGCGTGTACCCATCCGGTCGAGACCTGGCGACCACCTCGGTCCCAATCACCGACATCGCTCCCGGCCGGTTATCGACGACGAACGGTTGGCCAAGGGCGGCAGCTAGAGGCTCTGCCAGGATGCGTGCAAGGACGTCGGTGGCTGACCCAGCCGCGAAGCCGGTGACGAGGCGGATGGGCTGATTGGGATACTGCGCCACCACAGGTGACGGGCTCAAAGCCGCTGCCGTCAAAGCCAGCCCCATAAGTGGTCCGACGATCCTTCGAACTTTGGCTTGCCGTCGCAGCCAATGAGAAAGCAGTGCCATTGTGCGTTCCTCCTATGATCATTGTGCCGACCGGCTCTTGGCGCCCGATGGAGCGCAATTCTCACTGCCCGCTTTCGGAATGCGGCCGGTGCCGCCGGCATTCCCTCCGAGACCACCGGCTGTGACGAATGACGATCGCCCTGACGCCGTCCTTCATCCCTCGTGTCCGGCACAGCGCTTGGCGGGGATGGACAGGCGATGGCACAAAGCCCTCACGGACATCGCGGAGGCGACGCTCGGGCCGCCGCCCGAGATATTCGCAGCCTGCCTCACCCCAGCACACCGGAGGCGCGCAGCACGGCGATGTCGTCAGCCCCGAGCCACCCCTCCAGCGCTGCCTCCACGGAAGCCGGATCAGAAGCTTGCGGGGGCGTCGGGACATCCGGCACGGTGCGGCTGAAGCGCGGCGCGGGGGCGGGCTGGACCACGCCGCCCACCTCGACATAGGTGCCGCGCGCGACCATGTGCGGATGCTTGGTCGCCTCTTCCATCGTGAGGACGGGTGCGAAGCAGGCGTCGGTGCCCTCCAGCAGCGCGCACCACTCGTCACGCGTGCGGGTACGGATGATCGCGGCGAAGCACGCCCGCGCCTCGGGCCAGCGGGCCCGATCCGACTGAGGTGGAAAATCCGCGCCATCGATGCCGAGCCGGCGCAGCAGCTCCGCGTGGAAGCGCCCCTCGATCGGCGCCACCGAGACCCAGCGCCCATCCGCGCATTCGTAGCAATCGTAGAAGGGCGCGCCGGAATCGAGCAGGTTCGTGCCGCGCTCGCCGCTCAGCATACCGGCGGCGTGCAGGCCGTGCAGGCTCGTCATCAGATGCGCTGTGCCGTCCACGATCGCGGCATCCACAACCTGGCCGCGCCCGCTCGCGCGCCTGGAGATGATGGCCGACAAGATGCCGACGGCCAGGTAGAGAGCGCCTCCCCCATAGTCGCCCAGGAGGTTGTGCGGCGGCGTGGGCGGCTGGCCGGCGCGCCCGATGGAATCCAACGCACCGGTCAGCGCGATGTAGTTGAGGTCATGCCCCGCCGACTGCGCCAGCGGCCCCTGCTGGCCCCAGCCGGTCATGCGGCCATAGACCAAGCCGGGATTGCACGAGAGGCACTCCTCGGGGCCGAGGCCGAGACGCTCCATGACGCCGGGGCGGAAGCCCTCGATGAGCGCATCCGCCTGCTCCACGAGCCGCAGCACCAGGTCGCGCGGCCCTGGCCGCTTCAGATCGAGCGCGAGGATCTTGCGTCCACGCAGCACGAGGTTGTATTTCTGCGGCCGGGCGATGCCACTCTCCCCCGGATTGGGGCGGTCGATGCGCAGCACGGTCGCGCCGAGATCGGCCAGCAGCATCGCGCACATGGGGGCCGGGCCGATCCCGGCCAGCTCCAGCACCTTGATCCCTGCCAGCGGTCCTTCGCTCATGCCGCCGGCTGCTCCACGAGCCGCAGCACCAGGTCGCGCGGCCCTGGCCGCTTCAGATCGAGCGCGAGGATCTTGCGTCCACGCAGCACGAGGTTGTATTTCTGCGGCCGGGCGATGCCACTCTCCCCCGGATTGGGGCGGTCGATGCGCAGCACGGTCGCGCCGAGATCGGCCAGCAGCATCGCGCACATGGGGGCCGGGCCGATCCCGGCCAGCTCCAGCACCTTGATCCCTGCCAGCGGTCCTCCGCTCATGCCGCCGGCGCCTCTTCCGTGACGGGCAGCACGAGCGCGCCGGATGCGACCAGCGCGTCGATCTCAACCTCGCTGAATCCGGCCTCGGCCAGCACGGCGCGCCCGTCCTGGCCGAGCGCCGGCGCGGGGCCGGTGATCCGGCCCGGCGTGCGGGAGAACCAAGCGGGCATGCCGGGGTAGCGCACGGTGCCGAGCGGCGTCTCCTGCGGGGTGAAGAACTCCACCGCCTCCAGATGCGGATCCTTGAGCAGGGCGGAGGTCTCGTTCACCGGCGTGGCCGGGATCTCGGCCTTGGCGAAGTCGGCGAGCCATTCGGTCGTGGTGCGCTGCTCCAGCGTCCGGCCCAGATGCGTGTAGACCTCGTCGATATGCCGCGCGCGGTCCTTCAGCGTCGCGAAGCGCGGGTCGCGCGCCCAGTCCGGCCGGCCGGCCAGCTCGATGAAGGCGCGCCAGTGCTTGTCGTTGTAGATGAGGGCCGCGATCCAGCCGTCCTTCGTGCGGTACGGCCGGCGGTTGGGCGAGGCGGCGCGGGGATAAACGGGCTCGCCCTCTGGCGGGTCGAAAAGCGCGCCGTTGATGTGGTCGGTGAGGACGAAGTTCACCATCGTCTCGAACATGCCGACCTCGATCTCCTGCCCCTCGCCGGTGCGGTTGCGGTGCAGCAGCGCCATCAGCACGGCGTAGAGCGCGGTGAGGCCAGAGACCTTGTCGGCCACCAGCGTCGCCGAATAGGCTGGCGCGCCGTTCATCCGCCCCTGCAGCGCCGCCATGCCGGACATGGCCTGGATGGTGTCGTCATAGGCCGGCCATTTCGCGTAGGGGCCGCGGCGCGAGAAGCCGTAGACATTCGCGTAGATCAGGCGCGGGTTCACCGCGGCGAGATCGGCATAGGTCAGCCCGAGCCGCGCGATGGCATCCGCGCGCATCGCGTGGATGAAGACGTCCGCGCTCTCCGCGAGGCGCAGCAGCGCGGCACGGCCTTCCGGCTGCTTGAGGTCCAGCGAGATGCCGCGCTTGCCGCGGTTGAGATTGTAGAACATCGCCCCCAGGCCCGGAGCGCGCGAGACGGGGAGCTGCCGCGTCGTGTCGCCCTCCGGTCCCTCGACCTTGATCACCTCGGCACCATGGTCGGCGAGGATCTGGGTGCAAAAGGGGCCCATCAGCACCGCCGTCAGGTCCAGCACGCGGAGCCCCTGGAGGGCGCCGAAGCCGCGGCCCGGCAGTTGCGAAGCATGATCCATCAGCCCGTCTCCTCCTCCCTTGTGGCGCGCTCCAGCGCCTCGCGCGCTTCCGGAGCGGCGATGGCGACGAGCCGGCGCCGGCGCTCGCCCAGCGTGCAGCCGCGCAGGTCGGCGGCGCCATGCTCCGTCACCACCACGTCCACATCGGCGCGCGGCGTCGTCACCGGCCCCGAGAGCCTTGCCACGATGCGGCTCGCCCCGTTCGACGCGGTGGCAGGCAACGCGATGATCGAGCAACCGCCCGGCGAGCGGGAGGCGGCGCGCGCGAAATCCGCCTGGCCACCGATGCCGCCGACAATGGCGCGCCCCGCCTGTTCGGCATTCACCTGCCCGGTGAGGTCCACCTCCACCGCCGAGTTGATGGCAACGAGGCGCGGAATCTGCGCCAGCACCGCATCGGCGTGAGTGTAGCCCGAGGGACGCACTAGCACGCCGGGGTTACGATGCACGAAGGCGTAGAGCGCCTCGCTGCCGACGACGGTGGTGGTGACGCTGATGCCGGTGTCGATCGGCTTGCGAGCGTTGGTCAGCACGCCACGCTCGATCAGCGTCCGGGCCGCGTCGCCGAGGATGCCCGAATGGAGGCCGAGGTCGCGATGCCCGCCTAGCCCTTCCAGGATCGCCTCCGGCAGCTCGCCGAGCCCGGTCTGGATCGTGCTGCCATCCGCGATGAGCTCCGCGACATGCGTGGCGATGGCGCGGCCCGCGGCGCCGATCTTCGGGGGACGCGCACCGAAGGGCGCGCGGTCGGTCTCCAGCACCGCGTCGAGGCGCGAGGCGGGGATGGCCTCGTGGCCGAAGGTGAAGGGCACGCGCGGGCTCACCTCCGCGATCACGGTGCGCGCGGCGGCGATGGCCGTGTCCATGTAGTCCACGGTGCAGCCGAGGCTGTGCGTGCCCTCGGGCCCCGCGGGGCTGGCCATCAGCAGCACCACGTCGCAGCGGATGCGGCCCTCGGCGATGAGCCACCCGACCTGGCCGCCATGCACGGGCAGCACCTCCAGCGCGCCGGCGGAGGCCAGCGCGCGCGCCGTGCCGAGCCCGCCGAGGCCGGACATACGGATATGGTCCGCATGCTCCGGCCGCAGCGCGCGGCCGAGACCGGTGCCAAGGAAGACCGAGACAGGGCCGAGCGCGGCGCGCTGGTCCACCAGCGCCTCCACCAGCGTTGGCGGCTCGCCCGTCACCTGGCCCCAGAGGATATGGTCGCCCGGATGGATCAGCCCGGAAAGATCGGGCGCGGCGGGATCGAGCCGCCGCGGCGCGGAAACAATCCCCGAATGGCCGGCCATCCTGGCGCTCATGCTAGTAGGATTTGGGCAGGCCGAGCACGCGCTCGGCGATGAAGCTCAGGATCATCTCGCGGCTCACGGGCGCGATGCGCGGGATCAGGCTTTCGCGCAGGTAGCGCTCCACGTGGTACTCCTGCGCGTAGCCCATGCCGCCATGCGTCATCACCGCAGTCTCGGCGGCGCTGAAGCCGGCCTCGGCGGCGAGGTACTTCGCGGCGTTCGCCTCGGCGCCGCATTCCCGGTCGGCGTCGTAGAGCGAGGCGGCCTTCATCACCTTCAGCTCCGCCGCCTCCAGATGCGCCCAGCACTTGGCGAGCGGGTGCTGGATGGCCTGGTTCTGTCCGATCGCGCGGCCGAAGACGTGGCGCTCCTTCGCGTAGGCCGTCGCCTTGCGCAGCGCGGCGCGGCCGATGCCGACGGCCTCGGCAGCGATGAGGATGCGCTCCGGGTTCATCCCGTGCAGGATGTAGCGGAAGCCCTTGCCCTCCTCGCCGATGCGGTCCTCCACCGGGATCTCGAGCCCGTCGATGAAGAGCATGTTCGAGTCCACCGCGTGGCGGCCGAGCTTGTGAATGAGGCGCACCTCCACCTTGCTGCGGTCGAGCGTCGTGTAGAAGAGCGAGAGCCCGTCCGTCTTGCGCTTCACCTGGTCGAGGGGCGTGGTGCGCGCCAGCAGCAGCATCTTGGTGGCGACCTGCGCGGTGCTGATCCACATCTTCTGGCCGCTCACGACGTAGCGGTCGTCGCGACGTTCGGCGCGCGTCTTGAGCTGGGTGGTGTTGAGGCCGACATCGGGCTCGGTCACGGCGAAGCAAGGCTTGTCGTCGCCGGCGATGAGAGGCGGCAGGGCGCGCTGCTTCTGCTCCTCCGTACCGAAGACAACGACCGGGTTGAGGCCGAAGATGTTCATGTGGATGGCCGAGGCGCCGGACATGCAGGCGCCGGATTCCGCGATGGTCTCCATCATCACCGCGGCCTCGCTGATGCCGAGGCCGCCGCCGCCATACTCCGTGGGCATGGCGATGCCGAGCCAGCCGCCGCGGGCCATCTCGGCGTGGAACTCCTCGGGAAAGGCGCCCTCGCGGTCCTTGCGCAGCCAGTACTCGTCGCCGAATTCCGCACAGATCTTCTGCATCTGCTCACGGATGTCGGATTGCTCGGGGGTCAGCGCGAAGTCCATCTGCATTTCCTCTGATCTTGCGGCGATGATGCGGAGCGGGCCCGCGCATGTCAACGCGGCATTGACAGTACCGTTCGATGTTTATAGGATATGTTCGAATATTCGAACGCCAAAAGACACCGAAAGGGAAGAGTTCATGGGGACAGGAGGATCGCTTCCATTGCTGCGGCGCAGCGCGCTGGCCGCGCCCGCTCTCTTGCTGCTGCCGCGCGGTGCGCGGGCGGACTGGCCGGACAGGCCGGTCCGCCTCGTGGTCGCCTTTCCCGCAGGCAGCCTCACCGACGTGCTGGCGCGCGTCATCGCCGAGCCGCTCGGGCAGGAGCTCGGCCAGCCGGTGATCGTGGACAACCGCGCGGGCGGGAACGGCATCATCGGCACCCAGGCCGTGGCGCAGGCCGCGCCCGACGGCAACACGCTCGTCGTCATCAGCACCAGCGCAGCCTCGGTCAATCCGCACACGCTGAAGCGCATGCCTTTCGACCCGGTGAAGGATTTCGTCCACATCGGCGCGCTGGCCGAGGCGCCTTACCTCTTCGTCGTGCCGCCCGGCGCGTCGGACCGGGACCTCAAGGGCTTCCTCGACCGCGCGCGGGAGAACGCGAACGGGCTGACCTACAGCTACGGCAATGCCAGCAGCCAGATCATGACCGAGGTACTGGCGCGCGCTGCCGGCGTGCGCCTGACCGGCGTGCCCTACCGTGGCGGCTCCGAGGCGTTGACTGACGTTTCCGCCGGCCGCATCGACTGCACCTTCACCGATTTCGCGAATGGTCTGACCCAGGCCCAGGCAGGACGCGTGCGCGCCATCGCGCAATCGGCCAAGGATCCGACGCCGCTGGCGCCCGAGGTGCCGCCGGTGGCCAGCGCCGTGCCGGGCTACGACATCAGCGTCTGGTTCGGAATCTCGGCGCCCCTTGCCACGCCCGCGCCCATCGTCGCGCGCGTTAACCAGGCGCTGAACGCCGCGCTGCGCCAGCCCGCCACGGTGGCGCGGCTGCGCCAGCTCGGCTTCCTGCCCTTCACCCAGACGCCCGGGCAGTTCGCGCAATATCTCCGCGACCAGCTCGTGAGCTGGGGCGAGCGCGTGCGCATCGCGGGCATCGAGCCGCAGTAGTGGACAGCGGGCTCCTCCCTCGCGGCAGCGGCCCGCGCTCCGTCTCGCGCGCGCTGCAGATCCTGGACAAGCTGTCCGCCGCGCCGCAGGGCGCCTCGCTCGCGAACCTGGCCCAGGCGATGGGCGTACCCAAGACGACGCTGCTCGGCCTGCTGCGCGGGCTGGCGCTCGAAGGCTACGCGGCGCAGGTGGACGGCCTTTGGCGGCTGGGGCCGGAGAGCCTCGGCCTCGCGCGCGCCATCCTGGCGGGGCAGCACGACACGGCGCTCGGTGCTGCCGGGCACGTGGTGCTCGAGCGACTGGCGGACTCCAGCGGCGAATCCGCCATGATCGCCGTGCTCACGCCCGACCGCAGCGCCATGGTCTATACCGACAAGGTGGAGGCCCGGACGGCGCTGCGCTTCGCGGCCACGGTGGGCGACCGCCGGCCGATCCACTGCACCGCTTCGGGTCGCCTGATGCTGGCCTATCTGCCGCCGCCCTGGCCCGACGCGTTCCTGCGCAAGGCGCGGCTTGCGCCGCTCACCACCACCAGCATCACCGACCGTCGTGCCCTGCGTCGCATCGTTGCCGAAGCACGGGAGCGAGGCTACGCGGTGACGCTGGGCGAGTCGACCGAAGGCGTTGCCGGCATCGCCGCGCCGATCTTCGACGCGCGCGGCGACATCATCGCGGCCATCGTGCTGGCGGCGCCGCTGGCCCGCGCCCAGCCGAGGTTGGCAAGCCTCATACGCGAGGTTCGCCAGGCCGCCCGCGGGTTGTCCCGGCAATTGGGGCATCGTCCGACGCGGCAGGGAAAATCCAAGGAGGAGTAGCATGGCCGGTCTGTATTTCGAGGAATTCCACGAAGGTCAGGTCTTCGAGCACCCGCTGACGCGCACCGTCACGGAGATGGACAACACCATGTTCAGCCTGATGACGATGAACCCGCAGCCGCTGCACATCGACGCGCATTTCGCGGCGGGGACGGAATGGGGCCAGCGGCTGTTCAACAGCCTCTACACGCTCGGCATCATGATCGGCATGTCGGTGGCGGATACGACGCTCGGCACCACCATCGGCAATCTCGGCATGACCGACGTGCGCTTCCCGAAACCGGTCTTCCACGGCGACACGCTGCGCGCCCGCACCAAGGTCGTTTCCGTGCGCGAGAGCAGGTCGCGGCCCATGGCGGGCCTCGTGGAGTTCGAGCATGAATGCCTGAACCAGCGTGGCGAGGTGGTTGCCATCTGCCGGCGCACCGGGCTGATGCACAAGCGGCCGGCGGCAGCCTGATGCGCTCGATCCTCTTCGTCCCCGGCGACAGCGAGCGGAAATTCGTCCGTGCCGCCGAAGGCCCCGCCGACGGCCTGATCCTCGATCTGGAGGACAGCGTCGGCCTCGACCGCAAGCCCGAGGCGCGACGCCTCACCGCCGGCATGCTGGCCGCCCCGCGCAGGAAGCAGCAGCGCTACGTACGGGTCAACGCGCTGGACACGGGCATGACGCTGCAGGACCTCGCGGCGGTGATGCCGGCGCGGCCAGACGGCATCACCCTGCCGAAGTGTAGCGGCGCCGAGCAGGTGCGGCAGGTCTCGCTCTGGCTCGATGCCTTCGAGGCGGCGGCGGGGATCGAGCCCGGCAGCACGCGCATCATGGCCATCGCAACCGAGACGGCGGGCTCACTCTTCGGCCTCGGTTCCTATGCCGAGGCGGGGCCACGTCTCTCGGGCCTGATGTGGGGGGCGGAGGACCTTTCCGCCTCGCTCGGCGCCAGGGCGAACCGTGTGGAGGGCCAGTGGCTTTCGCCCTTCCGCCTGGCGCGCGACCTCTGCCTCGCCGGGGCCGCGGCGGCGGGGGTGACGGCGATCGACACGGTGCATGTGGACATCGAGGACCTCGTGGGCCTTGAGGCCGATGCGCGGGAGGCGTGGCGCGACGGCTTCGGCGCCAAGGCGGTGATCCACCCCAAGCATGTGGAGATCGTGAACGCCGTCTTCACGCCCGCGCCGGAGGAACTGGCCTGGGCGCGCCGCGTGGTCGCGGCCTTCGCGGAGGGGGGAGACGCCGGCGTGCTCCGCATGGACGGCAAGATGCTCGACCGGCCGCATCTGCGTCTGGCGGAACGGCTAATAGGTTCTGCGGGAGGTGACGGGTCAGCGCCCGCGCTGCATGTTACGGAGGAACTATAGGCAAGACGTCAGAGCGGCTCCCCGTCACAGGGAACTGCCGCCGCAGATCACGATCTGCTGCCCGGTGCTGGCGCCGCCCAGCTCCGTCGGATGATCGACGAAGAGCTCGGGGCCGCCCGGCACAAGGTTGGTCCCCTGCACACGCCGGACTTGAAAATGCTCTAGCCGCCCGTGCCGGTGCTCCCGAACCCACCTTCCCCGCGCCGGGTCTCCGGCAGCTCCGCCACCTCCGCCCAGGCCGCCCGCACCACCGGCGCCAGCACCGCCTGGGCGATGCGCATGCCGCGCTCCACGGTGAAGGCCTCGCTCCCGCCGTTCAGGACGATGACCTGCAATTCGCCGCGGTAATCCTCGTCGATCGTGCCGGGCGTATTCGGCAGCATGATTCCATGCTTCAGGGCGAGGCCGGAGCGCGGCCGCACCTGCAGCTCATGCCCCGGCGGCAGGGCGATGCGCAGGCCGGTCGGCACCAAAGCGCGGCCCCCGGGCGGGATGACCAGCGGCGCCGTCACCGCCGCCAGCAGATCCATCCCCGCCGCCCCTTCCGTGGCGTAGCCCGGCAGGGGCAGGCCCTCGGCATGCGGCAGGCGGACCACCTGGATGGCGGCGCTCATGCCAGCGCCTCGGCGATGCGGGCGGCGAGGCGGGCGGCGACATGTTCCTTGGGCAGTTCCGGCCAGTCCTCGACGCCCTCGGCGGTCACCAGATGCACGGTATTGGCGTCGCCGCCCATCACCCCTCCGCTCACATCATTCGCCACGATCCAGTCGCAGCCCTTGCGGCGGCGCTTCTCGACGGCGTGTTCCACCACCTTCTCCGTCTCCGCCGCGAAGCCCACCACCAGGCCGGGCCGCTGCGCATGGCGCGACAGGGTGGCGAGGATATCCGGGTTCAGCGTCATCGTCAGGGTCGGGGCCGCGGCGCCCGGCTCCTTCTTCAGCTTCTGGTCGGCCTCCCGCGCCACCCGCCAATCGGCGACGGCGGCGTTCATCACCGCGATATCGGCCGGCAGCGCCGCCTCGCAGGCCGCCAGCATCTCCCGTGCGGATTCGATGCGGATGGTTGCCACCCCGGCCGGGTCCGGCAGGGCGGTGGGGCCGGAGACCAGCGTCACCCGTGCGCCCAGCGTCGCCAGCGCCGCGGCAATGGCATAGCCCTGCTTGCCGCTGCTGCGATTGGCGATGTAGCGGACCGGGTCGATCGGCTCATGCGTCGGCCCGGCGGTGACCAGGGCGCGGCGGCCGGCGAGGGGTGTCGCGCCGGAGGCACCCGAAAATGCCGCGCCGGAGGCGCCCGAAGCTGTCGCGCCGGAAGCGCGCGGGGATGCCTCGGCGGGCGCCAGATGCGCCGTGACAGCGGCGAGGATTTCCTCCGGCTCCGCCAGGCGGCCGGGGCCGCTTTCCGGCTCCGCCATCGGGCCGCTGCCGGGGCCCACCGCGGCGACGCCACGGGCGGCCAGCAGTGCCATATTGGCCTGCGTCGCCGGATGCTCCCACATCGCCGGGTTCATCGCCGGCGCCACCAGCACGGGCGCGCGGGTGGCCAGCAGCACGGTGGCAGCCAGGTCATCCGCCAGCCCATGCGCCATCTTGGCCAGCAGATCGGCGCTGGCCGGCGCCACCACCACCAGTTCCGGCCAGCGGGCAAGGCGGATATGGCCGATCTCCGCCTCCGCCCCCCAGAGATCGTCATGCACGCGCTGGCCGGTGAGGCCCGCCAGCGCCTCCTTGGTCACGAAATGCGCGCCGCCGGCGGTCAGTACCGCCTTCACCTGGGCGCCTTCCCGGCGCAGCAGGCGCACCAGCTCCAGCGCCTTGTAGGCGGCGATGCTGCCGGAGAGGATGAGGAGGAGGCGGCGCTCCGCCAGGGGCAGGCCGCTCATCCCGCCACGCCGTCCCGGCAGACCAGGTGCAGCTTGTTGCCACCCGGGTCGCGCAGATAGGCGCCGTAATAATCCGGCGCGTAGTGGGGCCGGAGCCCTGGCGCGCCCTCATCCAGCCCACCCGCGGCGAGGCCCGCCGCATGGCCGGCCGCGACCGCGGCACGGCTGGGGGCGATGAACGCCGTCATCGCGCCATTGCCCCAGCTCGCCGGCAGGCCATTGGCCGGTTTGCCCACCCAGAAGCGGGCCGGGCTGCCCGGCTTTTCCCAGGCCGCCCAGCCGGGCACCTCCAGCGCCAGGCGGCGCAGGCCGAGCGGCGCCAGCACCGCATCATAGAAGGCGGCGGCGCGCGCCAGGTCGTGCGTGCCGATGGTCACATGGCTGAACATGCAGGCCCCCTCCGCCAGCGTGCCGATGCCGCAGCCCCGGCCTTCGGAGCCAGGAGACCGGCCATTGTTCCGCGTGGCCTGCCTGTCCACGCCGTTCGCCGGACATCCAGCGAGTTCGCGGGCAGGCCACCGGAGCGTGATCGCCTGGGCCAGGCTGCCCGGCAAGCGCGAATCACGCAACCGAACGAGGCGCTGGAGCGGGAGGCGAATGCGTCACGCTTCGGCCCGGCCCGCGCGGGGCGGGCCGTCGCCCTAGACCGGCCTCTCGCCCTTCACCGTCACCCGGTTGCCGTAGCGGCGCTGCGGCCAGTAATCCCACATCGCCCGGTGCTGGACGCAGCGATTATCCCAGAAGGCCACGGAATTCGGCCGCCAGCGGAAGCGGCACTGGAACAGCGGGTTCTCCATATGCTCGTAGAGGTAGCGGAGGATCCCCTCGCTCTCATCCACCGGAATGCCGAGGATGCGGGTGGTGAAGCCGCGATTGACGTAGAGCGCCTTCTTCCCGGTGACGGGATGGGTGCGGACCACCGGATGCACCGCCTTCGGGTAGCTCGGCTTGTCCGCCACGCCCTCCTTGGCGAACATGCCACGATAGACATGCTCGCCGCTATGGAGGGCGGTCAGCCCCTCCAGATAGGCCTTCATCCGGTCGGAGAGCGCGTCATAGGCGGCGTACATGCTGGCGAAGAGCGTATCGCCGCCCTCGGGCGGGCATTCCTTGATGTAGAGGATGCTGCCCATGGGCGGCTCCTCGTCGCAGGAAACGTCGGAATGCCAGCCCTCGCCATTGGCGCGGACGGAATTCTCGTCGGCCTTGATGACCATCAGCGCGGGATGGCCGGGCTCATGCGGGGCGGCGGGGTGCAGGTGCAGCTCGCCGAAGCTGCGGCCGAATTCCAGATGCTGCTCCTGGGTCAGGTGCTGGTCGCGGAAGAAGATCACCAGGTGCTCGGCCAGCGCCCGGTGGATCTCGTCCATCTGCCGGTTGCTGGGGCGGGCGAGGTCCACCCCGCCGATCTCGGCGCCGATCAGCGGCGTCTCCCGGCGGATGGTGATGGTCTCATAGGGCAGGCCGGCCTCGGCGATGGATTTGATGCGGGGGCCGCTGAGGGCGCTGAGCGACATGGGCGTCTCCTTCCGGGCATTCGCCGGGTTTTCCCAGGGAGGCTTTCCCAGGGGGGCTTTCCCAGGGGAGCATTCCAAGAGCTTTCCCTTGCGGGCTCCCCCGGACGTCCCCCGAGCGTTTCCTCGGATGTCTTCTTCCGGCAGGCTGGGCATTCCTGAGCCGGCGATTCAGGGCCTGAGCCTGCCCCCCATCCGGCGGGCAGGCTCAGGCCGGTCGCAGGCTAGAGCGGTTTCACGCTGACTGTGCAGCGCGAAACCGCTCTAGCTTATGGATTGTAGAGCAGATTCACGCCTCCGGGCGATGCCGCCCTCCGGCGATCTGCTCTAGCCCCGGGACGGGTGGGGAGCAAAGCCGGGCATGATGGGGTTCGGGGCAGCGCTGCAGGCGGAATTCCCGCTGGATCCGGGCTGGGTCACGGTCAATCACGGCTCCTACGGCGCCACGCCGCGGCGCGTGCTGGCGGCCCAGGCGGCGTGGCGGGCGCGGCTGGAGGCGCAGCCGACCCGCTTCATGACGCTGGAATACGAGCCCGCCATGGCAGCGGCCGGGGCGGCGCTGGCCGGGTTCCTCGGGGCCGATGCCGCGGGGCTCGCCTTCCTGGAGAACGCCACCACCGGCTGCAACGCCGTGCTGCGCAGCCTGGCCCTGGCGCCGGGGGAGGAGGTGGTGCTGCTGGGCCATGCCTATGGCGCGGTGCGCAAGGCGGCCGGGGTGGTGGCGGCGGCCGCCGGGGCACGGCTGGTGGAGGCGGCGCTGCCCTTCCCCCGGCCCTCGGCCGCGGCAGTGCTGGCAGGGCTAGCGGCGGCGCTGACGCCGCGCACCCGGCTGGCGGTGCTGGACCATATCACCTCCCCCAGCGCGCTGGTGCTGCCGCTCGGGGAGATGGTGGCGCTGTGCCGGGCGCGGGGCGTGTCGGTGCTGGTGGACGGGGCGCATGCGCCGGGACAGGTGGCGCTGGCGCTGCCGGCGCTGGGGGCGGATTGGTATGTCGGCAATTGCCATAAATGGCTGTTCGCGCCGAAGGGCTGCGCCTTCCTCTGGACCGCGCCGGAGCGGCGGGCGGGGACGCACCCGCTGGTGGTGAGCCATGGGCTGGGGCAGGGCTACCAGGCGGAATTCGGCTGGACCGGCACGCGCGACCCGACGGCGTTCCTTTCGGTGGAGGCGGCGATCGGCTTCCACGCCGCCCTGCCCAGGCTGATGGACCGCAACCATGCCCTGGCGGCGGCGGCCGGGGCGATGCTGGCGGCGCGCTGGGGCACGGAGGCCGGCGCGCGGCCGGAGATGCAGGGCAGCATGGCGGTGGTGCGGCTGCCGGTGGCGGCGGAGGGGCCGGCGGCGGCCCTGGCGCTGCGGCGCCGGCTGCTGGCGGCGCGGTTGGATGCGCCGGTCTTCGCGCTGGCGGGTGGCCTGTGGCTGCGGCTTTCCGCCGCGGCCTACAATGAGGCGGCGGATTACGTGCGGCTGGCGGAGCGGGTGGAGGCGGTGCTGGCGGCCGAAGCTTGAGCACGGCGCGACGCGTCGGACAGCAGGCCTGATTGTAGCCGCCGTCCATGGACCGAGCGCAATTGCCGACGTGGCGCGCCAACGCCTGCTGCGGCTGCCGCCGCCCTTCGAGGCCCGTTGCGGCCTGCATCCGGCCATCCTCCGCGGCGCCGGCCCTGCCGCCGGCGGCCATCGGCCGGGCGCATGCCGCCGCCACGGCCCTGGCCGTGCTGGAGCGCAGGTGGCGGCGCGGCCGGCGCTGTTCCACCTCATCCCGGCTGGTCAGGGCTGACGCGCTCTCCTTGCCGCTCGGTGGCGAATCGCTGGTTTCCCAAGGCCTTCGGGTTTTGGCAGGGGTTCAAGGGAGACGGCGTCCCCCTTGGCCTACCCCCGCGGCGCGCTGCCCGCCTCGGCGCTCACCGCCGGCGCCCTTTTGCCGTCGCCGATCAGCGCGAAGGGCGCCCAGTAATAGGGGTGCCCGAATTCCGGCGGCAGCCGCAGCCCTGCCTCGTCCAGGATCAGCCTTTGCGCCCCGCGCAGCGCCGCCGCCGAGGACGCGCCGCCCTGCTGCCGCCGCATGGAATCCGAGACGACGAGCATCGCCGCGTCGTCATTCACCGCCCAATGCGTCACCATCAGCCCGCGTGCGCCCGCATAGAAGAAGGCGCGCGCCAGGCCGGAGAGCGCCTCGCCGCCCCCCGCCCCCGAAGGCCCGCCGGTATTGCAGGCCGAGAGGATGATGAGATCCGCGTTCAGCTTCAGCCCCAGCAGCTCGGAGGCCTTGACGAAGGCGGCATCGGCATCCGGTGCGCCGGCCGGCGGGGAGACGACGATGGAGGGCTCCGGCAGGCAGGAGAGCTCGCCCGGCAGCAGCGCATGGGTCGCGAGGTGCAGGATCCGCCGGCTGCCGAGATCGGCCTGCCGCAGCGCCGCCGCGGTGAAATCGGTGCCGAGCCGGATGTCGCGCGGCGCGGCGCCGAGCAGGTGCTGCACCTCCAGCACCTCCCGCCGCGTGCCCGGCAGCCGCGTCAGCCCCTGCGCCATCCGCGCATCCGCGGCGCAGCGGTCCACCGGGAAGCTGCGGAGGAGCTGGGCCGGCGTCGGCGGCGAGAAATCCCCGAACCCGCCATAGGCCAGCGGCGCGGAGGAGGCTGCCCCGGTCCCCCGCAAGGTCACCAGGGTCTGCGGCGAGGGCACATGCACGATGGCGTGCCGCTTGATGAGCCAGGGCGCCTTGCCGAGGTTGGGGTCGGTCACCGGCCCGGTCAGCAGCAGGCCGAAGGGAATGCCGAGCAGCGGCCCGTCCGGCACCACAACCAGCGTCTCGGCGCCGTCCAGCGCCGCCTCCAGCGGCTTCAGCAGGGCGGCGTAGAGCGCCTGGGCGGGGGCGGGGTCAAAGGGGCCGGGGGCGCCGTTCTGGTCGATGACGCCGGCGCGGATGGCGTTCACCAGCCCCGCCGCCTCCGCCTCCCCCAGGCTGGCGCGGGCGCTGTGCACCTTGCCGTCGCGGAGGACGAGCACCCAGGCGGCCTTGCGCCCGAGCAGCATGGTGACCAGCGCCTCCTGCGGCGCCAGCGCATGGCTGACCGCGGCGAAATCCGCCGTGGAGAGCAGGAGCTGGCGGTAGCCCGGGGCGGCCGCCGCCACCTCGCTCTCGGCCTCGGCGCGGGCCTGCTGCGCCTCGGCGATCCGCGCATCGATGGCGGCGGAGGGCGCGGCATCGCGCTCGGCGAAGAGGTCGCGCAGCACCTGGTCGGCATCCTGCAGCCGGCGGACCGCGTCGGAGACCCGCTGGTCGCCGCCGGCGGCGCCGATGCGGGCGCTGGCCTGCTGCACGAAGCGCACGGTGTTGCTGCGCTGGGCGAGCTGGGTGGCGGTGAACATTTCCCGCCGCAGCGCCTCGGCCTGGTCCGGGCGGGCCTGGGCCTCGGCCTCCAGCGCGTCCAGATAGGGCAGCACCATCGTCACCGGCAAGGCGAGCTGGCGGGCACGCAGGATGTCGGCGCCGGCGCGGAAGGCGCTCAGCGCCTCGGCGCGCCTTCCGGTGGCCTGGCGGCGGCCGCCGGAGAGGAAGAGGGTCATGGCCTCCGGCCGCTCCCCCGGGGCGGCGACGGAGAAGCGCCGCGCCGCGGCCTCGAGCTGCCGGGCGGCCGTCTCGTTCTGGCCGAGGCTCGCGGCGTTGCGGCCTTCCGTGCGCAGGGTGCGGGCGATCATCGGCCCCGGCGCATTGCCCACCTGGCGCAGCAGGCGGCGGCTTTCGGCGATCTTCGCCTCCGCCTCATCCGGATGGCCGCTGGTGGCGAGGACGCGGGACAGGTAGCGCCGCGCCTCCGCCAGGCCGAAAGCGGCGGTGGTGGCGGTGGGGTCGGCCAGCAGGTTCACCTCGCCTTCCGCAGTGCCGAGCATGCTGCTCGGCAGCAGGGCGGCGTAGCCGGCCTCGGCCCGGCGCAGATAATCCGTCGCGTCCTCCAGCCGGTTGGCGCGCTGGGCGGCGAGGCCGCGGTAATGCAGCAGCCGCGGCACCGCCGTCTCATCCGCGGCGCGAGGCGCCAGCCCCTCGGCCCGGGCGAACAGCACCTCCGCCTCGTCCAGCCGGTTCTGCGCCGCGAGGTTGAGGGCGAGGTGCAGCAGGGGAAGGACGATGTTCGGGTCCTCCCGCCCCAGCACCCTTTCCTGCAGGGCGAGGGCGGCGCGGTAGGCATCCTCGGCGGCGGCGAAATTCTCCAGCTGGTTGAGGTCGCGGCCGGCCGCCATCAGCGTCTCGAACCGGCTGACATCGTTGGCGCTGAAGCTTTCCGCGGCCATCCGCCGCACCGCCAGCTCCAGCGCGGCGGAGCGGGACTGGCCGGCGCCGGCGGCGACCGTCTGGCCGGCGGCGAGGCGTTCCATCACCGGCGTCGCGGTGGCGACGCCATCGGCCAGCACCGGCCCGTTCGGCCCGGCCGCGACCATCGCCACATGCGGCCAGCCGCCGGCCTTCCGGGTGCAGGCCAGCAGCCGGGCACTGTAGCCGCCGGCGATGGTGGTGGCCTGCGGCGTGGCGCAGGTCACCCGCTGGTCCAGCCAGGTGCGCCAGAGGCCGCCGGTGGCGAGCTGGTCCAGCGTCCCGGCATCGGTATTGCCGCGCAGCGTCACCACCCGGGCGGCGGCGGAGGTCCAGCCGCCGCAGAACACCTCCCGCACGCCGGAGACCGGCAGATCGGCGGGCAGCGGGGTGCCGCGCTGGGTCAGGCAGGCCTCGCCGCGGGAATCCTGGCCAGCCGGCTCGCCCGCCGAGGCGCGCTGGCTGGGCGCGACGAAGCTGTCCTCCGGCGGCGTGCCGCAGGCGGCGGCCAGCAGCAGCCCGAGGGCCGGAACCAGGCGGAGCGCGGGCATCCTGCGGCGCGGGCTCATTCGTCGTCGTCCTCGTCCGAGACATTCGGGATGATGACTTCGGAGGTGTTCAGCCGGCCAGCCTCGATGGTGAGGGAGGCGCGGTCCACGGTCCGCGGCGGTATGATCTGGATCTGCGGCGGCACCACGCAGTTGATGGAGGTGACGACGCAGCCATTGACCCGGTAGCGGGTGAGCACCTGGGCCGGGATGACCTGGCTGATATCGGCGAATTGCGCCGCCCCCGCCCCGGTCTGGCCGTTCAGCGTGCCGAGCAGCGCCATGCTGCCGCCGCTGCCGACCACGCCGAGCCGCCCGGCCTCGATGTTGCCGCTGACATTGCCCGCCCCCACCAGCATGAAGGCGGCGCCCTGGTTCTGCAGCCCGGCGCCTTCCAGCGCCACCATCTGCAGGTTGAGCTGGATGTCGCCCGCCGGATCCGGCTGGCCGGGGCCGAAATCCCCCGGCAGGGTGTTGTCCCGCACCTTGGTCTGCTGGTTCTTCGGCAATTGGCCGGGCTGGTCCGGCTGCACGGCGCCGAGGCCGGATTCCAGCAGGGCGAGGCGCGTCGCGGCCGGCGCCGGCACCCGGCTGTCGAAGATCGCGGCGGGCAGCACGTCGCGGCGCGGGGTGACGATGGTCGCCGCCCCGGCCTCGATGCCCCCCGGCCCGGCGAAGCTGATGGCGGTGCCGATGGTGGCGGCGAGGCCGTCCAGCATCAGCGTCTGGGGCTGGGCGCCCAGGCCGGCATTGAACAGCATCGGCACCCCGGCGCGGATCACCGCGGCCTCGGCGTTCAGCGAGACGTTGGTGACGGTGATGGCGCCGCCGGAATAGAGGGTGACGAGGCCGGCGCGCTGGGCCAGCTCCAGCCCTTCCAGCGTGCCGCCGGCGCCGATGCCGGCGGCGACGGCGGTGCCGCTGCTGGCGATAGTGGTGCCGGTGAGGCTCAGCGCCCCTTCCGACCAAAGCTGGACGGCGCCGACGGCGGCGAGGGTGCTGGCGCCGATCGTGGTCGGCGCCTCCACCGTCTGCAGGCGGATGGCACCGGCGCTGCTGGAGAGATCCAGCACGGTCTCCACCCGGTTGCCGCGGGCGGCGCCGCTGCGGCCGGCGCTGAAGGCCAGCAGCTCCACCCCGTCCCGGGCGCTGCCGGTCAGGCGCAGCGCGTCGATGGAAGCGCCGCTTTCCGCCGCCTGGACGAAGCGGCCGGCGGCGGCGTTGAAGATCAGCGCGCCGCCGCCGCGGGCGCTGAGCAGCCCGCCGGCCTGGGTGATGTCCCCGGCGGCGGTGGCGAGGCTGAGATTGCCGCTGCCCGCCTGCAGGATGCCGGAGGTGAAGGCGCTGCCCGTCGCCGGCGCCTGGCCGGTGAGGCTGATGCCGGTGGCGGCGGCGAGGGTGAGGTCGAGCGCCGCGCGGATGCTGCCGCTCGCCGCCGTGGCGCTGCCGAGCAGGCTGATGCTGCCTCCCTGGGCGGCGAGGTTGACCGAGCCGGCGGCGGCCTCGATGAGCGCGCCGCTGGCGATGGACTGACCGGCGGTGAGGCTGGCATGGCCCGCCCCGGCCCGCACCAGCGCGCCATCGCCGAGGGTGATGCTGCCAGCGGTGGCGGCGAGGCTGACGGGGCCGGCGCTGGCCTGCAGCGCCGTGCCGTCGCCGAGGGCGAGGGTGCCGGTATTGGCGGTGAGGCTGGCGGCGTTGAGCGCCAGCAGGGTGCCGTTGGCGCCGATCCCGATGGCGCCGCCGGCGATGTCCAGGGTGCCGGCGGCGGCCTGGATACTGGCGCCATCGCCCAGGGTAACGCTGCCGGCGCCGCCGGCCAGGCTGGCATTGCCGCCGGTCGCCGTCATGGCGAAGCCGGTGCCGAAGGCGATGCCGCTGGCGGCGCCGATGCCGGCATCGCCAGCGCCGGAGGCGAGCGTCACGCCGTTGCCGGCCGAGACGGCGCCGGCCGCGGCGGTGAGGCTGGCGGTGCCGGCCGCGGTGGAAAGGCTGACCTGATCGCCCAGGGCCAGGATGCCGGCGGTGGCGGTGAGGCCGAGCCCGGTGGCCGCCTGCAACGCCGTGCCGGTGCCGAGCGCGATCGCCGTGCCGCTCAGCGCGATGCTGCCGGCGCCGGCGGCGATGCTGCCATTGGCGCCCGCCAGCACGCTGCCGGCAGTGCTCGCCAGGCTGACATTGCCGCCGGTGGCGCTGGCCTCCAGGCCGGCACCGATATCGATGGCGGAGCCGGCGAGGAGCGTCAGGTTCCCGGCACCGGCGGCCAGCGTCACGCCATTGCCGAGCAGGATCGCATGCCCGCCCGCGGTCAGCCCGACCGTCCCTGCCATTGCCCTGACGGTGGCGTTGTCGCCGAGCGAGAGCAGGGTGCTCGAAGCGGCCAGCGCGGTGCCGTCCCGCGATTGCAGGGTGGAGCGGTTGCCGAAGGCGATGCCGGTGGCGCTGATGCCCAGCGTGCCGGCATCGGCCTGGACCTGCGCAGCCTCGCCGGCGACGACCGCGCCGCCGCTGCTGGCGAGGCTGGCATTGCCGGCGCTGGCCGTGCCGGTGAAGCCGTCGCCGATGGCGATGCCGGTGGCGCCGGCGAGTTGCAGCGCGCCGCCGCTGACGGTGACGTTGTCGCCGAGGGCCAGGTTGGCCAGGGTCGCCTGCAGCAGGGTGGTGCCGGCCGCGCTGGTGACGCTGGCGCCGTTGCCGAGGCCGAGCGCGAGGCTGCTGGCGGTCAGGCTGGCTCCGGTGCCGGCGGTGACGGTGAAGCCGGTGCCAAGGCTGAGACCCTGGCCGGCGAGGGTGATGGTGCCGCTGGCCGCCGCCGCGCCGCCATTGCCGAGCGTGACATCGCCCATGCCGCCGGCCATGGCGAGGTTGCCGCCTGTCGCAGCCGCCTCCAGCCCGCTGCCGGCGGCGATGCCGGTGGCGCTGGCGAGGTCCAGGGCCCCGCCACGCAGCACCACGCCATTGCCGAGGCTGATATCGGCTGCCATCGCCTCCAGCAGGGTGAGGCCGGCAGTGCTGGTGACGCTCGCCGCATCGCCCAGCGCCAGCGTGCCGGTGGCGGCCTTCAGGCTGGCGCCGGTCGCGGCGGTGACGTCGGTGCCACCGCCGAGCGAGATGCTGGCGGCGGTCAGCGCCGCGCTGCCGGTGGTGCTGCCGAAGCTGCCATTGGTACCGACGGTGATCGCCCCGGCGCCGCCGTCCAGGGTGAGGTCGCCGCCCGTCGCCGTGACGGTGACTCCGTTGAGGATAACGATGCGGGTGCCGGCGGTGAGGCTCAGCGCGCCGGCGCCCGAGGTGATGCTGACGCCGTTGCGGATCTCGATGCCGCCCGTGCCGGCCAGCAGGGTGGTGGCGCCCGCCGTCGCGCGGATGATGGCGCCGCCGGCTATCGAAATGTCGGTCGCGGTCGCCGTCACGCTGGTGCCGTCGCGGGAGGAGAGGGTGGCGCCGCTGCCCAGCACGACCCCGGCGCCGGAGACGGCGACCGTGCCGGCGGCGGCCGTGACTTGGCTGCCGCCGCCGAGCGCGGCGGTGCCGCTGCCGGCCTCCAGCACGGCGTTGCCGTTCATCGCCGTCGCGGTCAGCCCGGTGGTAGCGGTGATGCCACTGCCGCCGGCGATGCGCAGCAGCCCGTCGCCGGCGGTCACGCTGCTGCCGTTGCCGAAGAGAACGCTGCCGGCGGTCGCCTCCAGCGCCACCGGCCCGGATGCGGCCGCCACCGTGACGCCGGCAGTGAAGTTCATATTGCCCGTGGCGGTGGAGAGGCTGACGCCCGCCCCGCCCTGGAAGCTGGCGCCGCTGCCGGCGGTGAGGCCGGTCCGGGCGGCGACCGCGACGTCCCCGTTGGTGCTGCGCACCACCGGCGCCGCGCCGAAGGTGACGCTGCCGGCGGTGGAGACGATGCTGGCCGTGCCGCCCGTGGTGGTGAGGCTGGCGCCGGCGCCGAAGCCGATATCGCCCGTGGCGGCGAGGCCGAAACCGGTGGCGGCGCTGACCGTGCCGCTGTCGCCCAGGCTCACCGCGCCGCCCGTGCCGGCGGCGGTGAGGGTGATGCCGCCGGCGCTGGCGCCAAGGCTGGCGCCGGTGCCGAGGCTGATGCTGCCGGCGGTCGCGGCGAGGCCGAGCCCGTTGCGGCCTGCCAGCACCAGGTTGTTGCCGCCGGCAATGCCGGTGCCGCCGGCGAGGCTGGCGCTGCCCGCCAGCGCCCGCAGCGCCGCCCCGTCGCCGAGCTGCAGCCGCCCCGCCATCGCCGTCGCGGTGAGGGTGCCGGTGGTGGCGGTGAGGCCGGCCCCCGCGGCGATATCGAAGAGGCCAGTCGCCGCGGTGGCGGTGAGGCCGGTGCCGCCGGTGAAGCTGCCGCCGGAGAGGGTGATGCCGGTCCGGCCCGCCAGCGTCAGCGTCCCGGCGGCGGAGATCGTGGCGCCGCTGCCGATGCCGAGGCTGCCGAGGGAAGAGGCGAGGCTGCCCGTGCCGCCGAGGCCCGTCGCCGTCATCCCGAAGCCGGTGCCGATGGCGAGGCCGTCGCGGCCGGCAAGGCTCGCCGCGCCGCCGGTCGCGCTGACGGTGACGTCGTTGCCCAGGGTGAGGCTGCCCGCGGTGACGCTGACGCCGGCAGTGCCCGCCGTCGCGGTGAGGCGGACGCCGTCGCCGAGCTGCGAGTCCGAGGTGGCGGAGAGATCTACCGTGGCGCCGGAGACCCTTGCCAGCGCCGCCAGCGTCACCGCGCCGGCCTCGGCGGTGAGGCTGGCCGTGCCGGTGGTGGCGGTGACCGCGGCGCCGTCGCCGCCGGTGATGTCGCCCGTGCTGGCGAGCAGCGTTGCCGACCGGCCGGCGGCAATGGTGCCGAAGCCGATGCCGGTGCCTGCCATCAGCCTGGCATCCCGCACGGCCGCCACCCGGCCGACGGTGACGGTGGTGGCGGCGTCCAGCACCGCGTCACGGCCGGCGGAGACGGTGCCGCCGGCCGCGACGGTGACGCTGCCGGCATGGGAGGTGAGGCTGGCATCGCCTGCGGTGGCGGTGACGTCGGTGACGCTCACCGCGCCGCTCGCCGTCAGCGTCGCGTCATTCCCGGCCGTCAGGCTCGCCACGGTGATGGCGCCGCCCGTGCCCGTCGCCGTCAGCGTCGCATCGTTCCCGGCGCTGAGCAGGGTGCCGGCGGCGGAGGTAATGGCGCCGTCCGTCGCGGTCAGGCTGAGATCGCCCTCCGTCGCCGTCAGCGTGCTGGCGTTGGTCAGGCCGGTGGCGGCGAGGAGCGTCAGGTCGGTCTTCGCCGTCAGCGCGGCATTCGCCGTCAGCGTCGCGGCGTTGCTGGCGAGGCTGATGGACGCAGTGCCCGCAGCCGCCGCATGGCTGGCGGTGACGCTGCCGGCCACCGTCAGGGCGCGCGACGTGACCAGGGTGAAGCTGCCATCGGTTCCGGCGTCGCCGCCCGCCGTGCCGGTGCCGGTGGTGAAGGAGATGCCGCTTTCCCCATCGCTCAGCGGAGTGCGCGCCGCCAGCCGGTCCACCCGGTTGGTGGCGCTGTCCAGGGCGGTGGCGAAGCGGGAATTGCCGGCCAGCTCGGCGACGTCCAGCGTGCCTGCCCCCTGGCTGATGCTGCCGGTGCCGCCGGCGCCCGCGCCGGCGAAGAGCTCCAGCCGCGTCACCCGGTCCAGCTCGCCATCGCGCAGCAGCACGTCGCCCGCCAGGGCGATGTCGCCCGCGGTGCGCGGCCCGGCGGCGCTGCCGGTATCGCCGCTGCCCGGCGCCGCGAAGGGCCAGTCGGGGTTGCCCATCACCGCCGCATCGGTGGACCGGCCGATGCGCAGCACCGTGGTGGCACCAGCGGTGTCGCCGATCAGCCCCAGGGTGGCGGAGGAAAGGGAGAGGGTCCCTGCGGCGCTGCCGCCCAGCGTCACGCCGCGGCCGAGGGTCGCCGGCAGGATCTCCACCGTGCCGCCGGGCGCCGAGACCGGGCTGACATTGATGGCGAAGGTATCGGCGATGATGGTGATGCGGCCGCCGCCGAGGGCGGTGATGCCATGCACCGCCACCACGCCATTGTCGGCATTGCCGCTGCCGAGGCCGTCCAGCAGCGCCTGCGCCGCCGTCGCCTGGCGCAGGGTGAACACCCCCGGCGTGCCGGGGCCGCCGACGGTGACGCCATGGATGCCGCCGGCGACGACGGTGCCGGCGATGGTGCCGATGCGGTTCTCCGCCCCCAGCCAGATGAAGCTGCCGGCCGCGCCGGTGACGTTCTGCACGCGCAGCCAGCCCCGGGCATCGCCGCTATCCGGCCCGTTGCCCTCGGTCTCGGCCGCGGCGTCGCCGGCGCGGCCGCGCTGCTGGATGGAGGTCGCGGCGACCAGGCTCAGGGTCGTGGCCGTCCCCTGCCCGCTTTCGAAGCCGAAGACCAGGTCCGCCGCGGTGCCGAGCAGGTCGATATTGCCGCCATACTGCCGGATGGTGCCGGCCATGGGCTGCGCCGTGCCGCTGAGGGCGGTGCCGTCGCTGAGCCGGCCGAGCAGCGCGGCGCCGCCGGTCTCCGGCGCCCGGCCGATGATCAGGGCGCTGGCCCGCACCTGGGCCAGTTCCGCCGCGGTCAGCCCCAGCTCCGCGCTGCCGGCGGCGGCGCTGCTGCGGGCCAGGGCGACGTGCCGGCCCGCGGTGTGCGGCGCCAGGGCGACGGTGCCGCCCGGCGCCACCAGCAGCGCGTTCAGCGCCATGTCGTCGGCGATGAGGGTCAGCGCCCCGCCGGTCACCTGCGCCTGGCCGCTGCCTGCGGCGCCGGCGCCGACGCCCACCGAGACCTGGCCGGCGATCGTCAGCATCCCGCTGCCGGTGCGCAGCGCGAAGACCGCATCCTCGATACCGGCGGCGGCGGTGCCGGCGCGGAAGCCGATGCCGATATCGGCGCTGCCCAGCACCTGGCGCAGCGCGATGGCGTCGATGCTGTTGCCGGCATTCATCAGCGCGGTGAAGCCGCGCGAGCCGCCGGCGATGGCGGCGACGTCGATGCTGGTGCCCGCCGCCTGGGTGATGGTGCCGGGGGTCGCCTCCCCGCCCACGCCGGCATAGAGCTCCAGCGTGTCCGCGACGCCGCGCAGGGAGAGGTCGCCGGCGACGGCGATGCTGCCGGCCATGCGGCTGTTGTCGGCCCCCGCGACGCCCGCGACGGTGCTGTCGCCGCCGCCGATCGGGGCATAGAGGACGCTGTCGCCCACCACCGCGGCGTCCGCGCTGCGGCCGATGCGCAGCACGCCGCCGCCGGTGGAAAGGGCGGCGAGGGTGGTGGCGCTGATCTCGCCCGCCGCGCCGGCGCTGGCGACGCCGAGGGTGAGATCGGTGCCGGCGGTGCGCGGCAGCAGCTCGATGGCGCCGGCGACGACGCTGACGGTGCCGGTGAAATCGCCGAGCGCATCGGCGATCAGCGTCACCTGGCCGCCGCTGCGGCCGAGGGCGATGCCGTCATTCGCCACCAGCAGGCTTTCGCCCGCCGCCTGGCGGATGGTCACCGCATTGGTCGCCAGGGCGCCGGTGCCCGCCATGGCGCGGTCGATGGCCAACCGGATGCCGGCGCCGCCGGCGAAGGCGAGGCCGGTGCTGTCGCCGATCCGGCCGATATGGTTGTCGGCGCCCAGCCAGATCATCGCCGGGTCGGTATCCGCCGCGCCGGCGCGGTCCGCCGTGTGGATGGTGGCGGCGAGGTTGGCGACGGTGAGCGCGGCGCCGGGGTCGCCATTGCCGAGGGCGCCGAGCTGCAACACGCCATGGGTGCTGAGCAGTTCCAGGGTGGCGATGCCGATGCCGGTCAGGTCGATCGCCTGCCGTCCCTGCACGATCCAGCCGGTGCTGGCGGCCGCCGGGTCCAGGCTGGCGAGCCCGCCGATCCGCAGCAGGTCGGCGGAGATGAAGCCGAGCTCCGCGGCGGTGAGGGAGAGGGCGCTGCCATCCACGGGCTCGGCGCCCACCGCGCCGCTGACGACGCCGCCCAGCAGCACGCCCTGGCCGGTAGTGACCGGCTGCAGCACCACGCGGCGGCCGGCGCCGGCAGTCAGCGCCGCGGCGATGTGCAAATCGTCGGCGCGGATCGTGATGTCGCCCGCGCCATTGGTGGTGACGGCCCCGGCGATGGTGAGCGCCGCGACGCCCGCCACCGGGTTGCCATCGGCATCCAGCGCCGGCGGCAGCGCCGGCACGGTGCCGTCCGCAGCGAGGCCGGCATCCGCCACCCCCGCCCGGCCGCCGACCCGCAGCGTGACCGCGCCATCGGCCGCGATGCCGGCGACGCTGAAGGCGCCGCTGCTGCCGGCCGCCGTCACGCTGATGGCGGTGCCGGTGACGGCGTTGATGACGTTGACGCCGTCCAGCGTCACCGCCCCGCCGGCCAGGGCGGCGAAATTCTCGACATTGATCCGGGTGCCGGCCTGCTGGGCGATGGCCCCGCCGCTGGCCAGCGCCAGGGTGCGGGCCAGGTGGTTCTGGTACTCCGTCCCGGTCCCCGGCGCGTCGCGCAGATCCACATCGCCCTGAATGGTGATGGCGCCGGCATCGGCGCGGCCGAGGACGACGGTGCCGGCCGTGCTGCCGTCCCGCGTGTCCAGCCGCCGCAGCTCCACGCTGTCCAGCGTCAGCGTCCCGGCGCTGCTGCTGCCCGCCGCGCCGCCGAGGGAGATGGCGACCGGCGTGGCGCCGCCCAACGTATGCGGGGCGAGTTCGATGGTGCCGCCCGGGGCGCGCAGCGAGAAGCCGTCCGGCGAGAGGCTGGCGTCCAGCGCCAGGTCGTCCGCCAGCAGCCGCAGCCTCCGGCCGGGCGTGGTGGTGGTGACGGTGCCGGCGTCGTCCACCTGCGTGCCGGCGCGCAGCAGCCCGCGGACGGTCAGGGCGAGCGCCCCGGCATCCAGGATGAAGTCGCCGCCCGCCATGCTGCCGAGCAGCGCCGGGTCGCCGATCCCGAAGGCGGTGCCGTCCAGGCTGCCGGTCGCCCCGGTGCCGAGCAGGACATCCACCCTGTTGCCGCTGCCGCCCAGCGCCACATCGCCGCTGGCGTGGGCGATGAGCTGGGTGGCGGCGACGGCACCGGTGCCGGATTGGGTGATGCTGCCGGCTTCCGCCACCAGCGCGACGGTGCCGCGATTCGCCCCGGCCTGGGCGGTAAGGGCGCCGGCGGTCTGGGTGATGTCGCCCCGCCGGGCGCGCAGCGAGATGTCGCCGGTGCCGGCGGTGATGTCGCCGGTGAGCGCGATGCCGCCGGCGAGGCCGGCCGTGCCGGCCTCCAGCCGCACCAGCTCGCCGGCGGAGATGCTGCCGGCATGGCTGATGCCGAGCCCGGCGGCGAGCAGCGCCCGGTCCGCGCCGGTGATGCTGCCGGTGGCGGCCAAGCCGATGGCGCCGGTCAGCGTCGTCGCGGCGACGCTGGTGGTGCCGCTCAGCGTGCCGCTGATGTCGATGTCCCGCGTCAGGCCGGAGGCGACCGCCGTGGTCTCGTTCAGCGCGATGCTGCCGCCGGCGCTGAGGGTGGCGCCACTCTCGATGACGATGGCGCCGCCGCCGCCGGCGATCGTCGCATCCGCCGTGCCGGCGGCGTTCAGCGTGATGTCCAGCCGGGCGTCGAGGTCCTGGCCGACCACCAGCCTGCCATCCGTCGCGGTCAGGGTGATGCTCCCGCCATTGCTGGCGTCCAGCATGCCGTTCAGCGTCAGCGAGGCGGCGGTGATGCCGATATCGCCGGCGAGCAGCGCCTGATCCCGCGCCAGCACCGTGGCGTTGGCGGCAAGGGTGAAGGCGCCGCCGGCCGTCAGGGTGACATCGCCGCCCGCCGCCTGCACCAGCAGCGTGCCGCCGCTGCCGATCGTCAGCGCGCCCTCGGAGCGGAGGCTCACGCCGGAGCCGCTGGTGGCGGTGGCGGTCACATTGCCCGTGACGGCCAGGGCATTGGCGGAAGCGATGCTGATGGCGCCGCCGCTGGCGGTGATGCCGGCAATGCTGTCGATGCTGTTCACCGCGGCGCCGGCCACCAGCCGGTCCAGCGCGAAGCCCGCGGCGGCGAGGCTGTTCACCGCGCTGACGCCGCCGGTCAGCGTTGCGACGTCCAGGATGCCGCCGCTCTGCGCCACCTGCCGGCCGCGCAGATCCAGCACCGCGGCATGGCCGCGCACCGTGATGTCGCCCACCACGGTGATGACCCCCGCCGTGGTGGCGCCGGCCGCGCCGATGCGCAGCGTGCCGCTGCCGGCGGCGATCCGCGCGAGTTCCGCATCGCTGAGGGAGAGGCTACCGGCCGCGCTGCCCCCCAGCGTCACCGCCCTGCCGAGGGTGTTGGGCAGCAGGGAGACGGTGCCGAGATCGCCGGCGGCGGGCGCCTGGATGGCGGCGTTCAGCGCCAGGTCGTCCGCCCGCAGCGTGACGTCGGTGCCGCTGCCGGACTGGATGACGGCGCCGCTCGCCACCGTCAGCAGCGCCGAGGCGCTGGTGACGCTGATGCCGCCGCCGGCACGGAGGCCGAAGCCCGTCACCTCCGTGCCCTCGACGATGCTGCCGATGGCGTTCTGGCCGGTGAGGGCGATGGTGTCGCCCGCCCCGGTGCCCGCCACGGCCGAGAGGCCCGGCACGGTCAGCACCGTGCCATTCGCCTGGGCGATGCTGCCGCCGGCGACCAGTTCCAGCACCGTGACGCCGCGGAAGCCGAAATCCTGGCTGGTGGCGAAGGAGAGGTCGCCGCCGGCGACGAAGATCAGCCGTCCCGCCACCACCTGCTCCAGCGTGAAGTCGCTGAGCTGGCCGGTGCCGAGGGCGAGATCCGTGCCCGCACCCAGCGTCGCGATGCGCACCGTGCCGAAGATGCTGGCATCGATGGAATCCGAGCCGGTGCCGATGAGGCTGTCCGTCGTCAGCCGGATGGCGTTGCCGGCATCGCCCGCGGCGAAGCCGACCCGGGCATTCACCGTGAGCGCCGGCGCGGTCAGGGAGATGGTGCTGCCGGTGGCCGCGCTCAGCGCTGCATCCACCGTGAGCGTCGCGGCGATGGAGCGCAGGGCGATGCCGCCCGCCGTGGTGCTGCCGCTGACCAGGCTGAAATCATTGTCCGCCGCCGTCAGGTCGACGGCGCCGGTGGCGTCGAGGCGCAGCGCATCGGCGGCGATGGCGCCGTCAACGGTCTGGGTGATGCCGCCGCCGCTCGCCGTCAGCATTACCGTCTGGCCGCTGGCGGTCACCGCGCCGTTCAGCGTGAGCGAGGCACCGGTGAGGGCGATGTCCCCCGAGGTGGCGACGCTCAGCCCCCCCGCCCCCACGGCGAGGGCGCCGCGCGAGAAGATCGCGAGGCCGCCGGTATCCGTGCTGCCGGTCACGCTGGCGATAAGGTTGCCGGCCGCCGGGTCGTTCACCGTGGCCAGCGCCACGCCGGTGGCGGCGCTGACGCTGAGGCTGTCCGTCCGCAGCACGCCGGCGGCGGTCTGGATGATGGCGCCGGTGGTGGCGGTGAGGCTCACGCTGGTGGCGTCCACCGCCGCGCCCAGCACGATGCCGGGCGCCGTCAGCACCAGGCTGTCCGCCGGTGCGCCGGCGCCGTTGCCAATGCCGGCGCCGGTGGCGGCGTCGTTCACCACCGTCAGCGTGCCGGCCCCGGCGCCGGTGCTGCTGAGGGTCAGGCCGTTGCGGCTGGAGACCTCGTCGATGACATTGGCCGCGCCGGGGCCGTCGATGGCGGAGGCGCCGCTGGTCACCATCACCAGCCGCGCCACGTCCAGGCTGCCGGCATCCTGGGTGACGCTGGTGGTGGTGCCGGAGAATTCCAGCACGGCGAACAGGCCGCGCAGCGCGACATCGCCGATCAGCCTCACCGTGCCGCCGGCGGTCTGCACCGCCAGCCGGTTGCCGCTCAGCAGCGCCAGCTCCGCGGCGTTCAGGTAGAGCCCGGCCGGGTTGCTGCCCTGGTCGTCGCCAAGGCCGATGACGCCCGCCGCGGCGGTGCTGGCGACGGTCAGCGTGCCGGCGCCGGCGGTGACCGCCGCGGTGATGTCGAGGTCCGTGCCGGCCAGCGTGACCGCGGTGCCGGTGATGGCGGCGGCGACGGTCAGCGCCCCGCCTTCGGCCCGCAGGCTGAACTCGCCGGTCGTCGCGGCGCCGGCGCCGATGCTGGCATTGACGCCGATGCTGCCGCTGCTGGTCAGGCTGAACCCGGCGGCCAGGACCGGGGCGTCGATGGTGATGCCGGGCGCGGCGATCTGCACCGCGCCGAAGGCGCCGGCGCCGCTGCGCTGGGAGACGATGGCGTTGGTCGCCGCCGTGCCGTCCTGGTCCCGCCCTGCCGCGAGGCTGGCGAAGGCGTTCGCCGCATTGGCCAGGGTGATGCTGCCGCCGGTGGAGGCGGCCAGCGCGCCGGCGGTGATCCGCCCATCGGCGCCGGCGGCGATGTCGGCATTGCTGGTCGGCGTGTCGAAACTGTCGCCGGTGCGCAGCACCACCTGGCCGGCGCCGGCGTTCACATGCGCGTCCAGCGCGATGCCGCCGGCGCCCTGCAGGTCGATCGGCGCGCCGCCGCTGGAGATGCCGCCGGAGATGGTCAGCGCCCCGGACGTCGTGCGCAGCGCCACGGTGCCGCCGGCGGTGAGGCCGGTGACCTCCATCGCCTGCGCCGAAACCACGCGGACCGCGCCGGCGGAGGCGACGAAGAGGCTGCCGATGGCATTCGCCGCCTCCAGCGTCACCGCCCCGGTATCGGCGCCGGTGGCGCCCTGCACGTTCAGCGCGCCGGCGGTGATGACGCCGCTGGCGGCATCGGCGGTGATGGCACCGTCGGAGCGCAGGGTGAGCGTATTCGTGGTGCCGACATTCACCGCCTGGTTCAAGGTGATGCCGGTAGTGGCGGCGAAGCTGCTGCTGGCCGAAGCCGTCACCGTGGCGTTGATGGTGAGCCCCGTCGCCGCGGTCAGCGTAACGCTGCCAGTGTTCACCGCGATGGCGCTGCCCACCGTGATGCCGGTGGCGGAGGTGATGATGAGCGAGCCGGCGGCGGCGCCCATGGTGATGCCGGCATTGACGAAGATGCCTGGCGTGCCGCCGGCGCCGGTGGTGCGCAGCGTCAGGCTGCCGGCCGCCGTCTTGTTGACGGCGGCGTTGACGTTGATGGTCTGGACCGCTTCCAGCACCAGGTTGCCGACGAAGCTGTCGATGGTGGCGACGGTCAGGTCCAGCGTGGCGGGCAGGTCGCCGCCCGCCACATTGCCGGGCACGGCGGTGCCGCTGGCGACGATGTTGATGACGTCCGGATCGAGCGAGAGGGTACCGGCGCGGCCCGCCGCGGCGCTGACATCCACCGCGGTCAGCAGGCCGGGCGCGTGGATGCCGGAGAGCGCCGAGACCTCGGCGAAGCCGCCATCGCCGCCCTGTGGCCCGCCGCGGGCGGAGAGCGTGCCGAGCACCGTGGTGAGCGCTGCGCTGTTCACCGCGATGGTGCCGCCATCGCCCTGCCCCGTCGCATCGGCGATGAGGCGGCCCCCCGCTTCCAGCGCGGTGTTGGCCGCCATGGCCTGCTCGCGGCCGAAGCCGGTGGTGCCGAGGCGGATATCGCCGCCGCCCCCCCGGCCGGAGACATCCACCTTGCCGGTGGCCGCGACGCTGGCGCTCGCCGTCCCCTGCACCGTCACGCTGCCGCCGCGTGCCCCGGCGCCGGTCCCGCGCGCCGTGACCTTGCCCTCCACCCGCGCCGCGCGCGTGCCGGTGCTGCCGATCGCGACGCTGCCGCCGCCGGCGCCGCCCGAGGCGCTGACCCGCGCGCCCTGCGCCACCGTCACCCGGCCGCTGGCCGTCGCCGAGACGCTGCCGCCGCGCTGCCCTTCCCCGCCGGTGGCGGCGACCGTGCCTTCCACCCGCACATTGCCGCCTTCCGCCCGCAGCGCCACCGTGCCGGTGCGCCCGCCCGCCGTCGCCGCGCTGATGCGGCCGGTATTGCGCACCAGGTCTTCCACCAGGCCGGAGGCGGCATTGGCGGAGAGCAGCACGGCGCCGCCCGAGGCGTCGATGACGCCGGAATTGGTGACCAGCGCCGTGCTGCCGTCCGGCGCGCTGCGCACCGCCTGGGTGACGTCGATGGAGAGCAGCCCATCCCCCGCCAGGTCCAGGTTGTAGGTCTCCGCCCCCTGCAGCGCCACGCGGCCGAGCCGGGCGCGGATGACACCGGTATTCGCCACGCGCGGCCCGACCAGCGCGGCGAGGCCGCGATCGGCAACGGTCACCTCGCCATGATTCTCCACGCGCGCGCCCGGGTTGGGCGCGCCGTCGAACACCATGCGGCCCTGCATGAAATTCTGGTTGGTGATGTTGGCGGCCGAGGCGATGAGGCTGCCGACATTCACCTGCGCGCCCTGAGCGAAGACGACGCCGGACTGGTTGACGATGGCGACGCCGCCATTGGCCGTGATGCGGCCGGCGATGACCGAGGGATCCGGGGCGTTGACGCGGTTCAGCGTCCAGGAGGCGGCGGAGGGCTGCTGGAAATTGACGCTCTGCTGGCTGCCGACATTGAAGCTCTGCCAGTTGATGGCGGCGCGGTCGGTGGTCTGGTGGATGGTGGTGGCGTTGGCGGATTGGCTGATGCTGGCGCTGCCCGCCACCACCTGCCCGCCCGTCGGCCGCGCATTCGGCGCCACGCTCTGGCCCTGGGCAGCGCCCATCGCCGGCAGCAGCGCCGTCGTCCCCAGCAGCCACGCCCTGAGCGCGTGCTTGCCCGTCCTGCTCGCACCGGCCATCGGCCCACCCCTTCTGCCCGGTCTGCCGCCGGGAGTCCCTTGCGCCGCTGGCGGGCCCTAGAAGCGGACCAGCATGCGGAAGATCAAAGACGTCTCATGCAGCGCATCCGCCGCCGCGCCATCCGGCCGGCGCACGTCGCGGTGCAGCCCTTCCAGGTCGAATTGCACCGCATCGCTGATCAGCAGCCGGACGCCGCCGCCCCAGGAGGCGAGGCGGCGGTTCGGGTCGTCGCGGCGGTTCTCCACCGTGCGGCCGATGTCGCGGAAGATGTAGAATTGCGGGGCGAAGCGGTTGCTGCCGAGGGCCGGCGTGATCGGCAGCTCGAACCCCATGTCGAATTGCAGCTCGATGGCGAGGCCCCAGGCCTTGTCGCCGGTGATCTGCCCGGCATAGTAGCCGCGGCCCAGCCGGCTGCCGCCGAGATAGTATTTCTCCGCCTGGGGCAGGATGTCGTCGCTGTACTGGCCGGCGAACAGCACCTGCAGGCTGAGCATGGAATTCTCGAAGGGCGAGAAAAGCGGCTGGGTGCGCTGGACCTCGCCGGTCAGCTTGCGGAAGCCGAAATCCTCCGCGCCGCTGCGGCCGGAGAGCGGGTAGCCGTTGCGGGTGGCGCCGAGCCCGGCAACGCCCTGGTGCAGCCGGAGGCTGCCGAAGGTGGTGGCGGCGGGGAACCAGGGCAGCCAGCTTTCCAGCAATTGCGCATCGAGGCCGGCGCGGAGGATGCGGATGGCGTCGCGGCTGGCCCGGGTGCGGCCGCTGGTGCCGGTCTCCACTTCGCTGTCGAACAGATCGAAATTGCCGACGGCGTAGAGGTTGAAGGGCCGGCTGCGCACGACGGGGTAGCTGAGGCCGACGCCGCCCACGGTGGTGCGGCCGAAATAGCCGATCTCCCTGAGCGAGCCGGAGGGCCGCGTTTCGCCGGCGCCGGCATAGAGCCGCATACGCAGGCCGGAGCCGCCCAGGAAAGCGTCCACCGAGGCCTGGGTGAACCACTGCGTGCTGTTCGGCGCGCCGAAGAAGGACAGCTCCGTCCGTTCGCCGAGGCTGGTGAACGAATTCAGCCCGGCGACGAAGAGGCCCTGCCAGGGCCCGACCAGCCGGTAGCCGCGATTGTCGATGTTGACATAGCCGGAGATCGCCTTGCGCTCGACCTGGGCGATGAGCTGCAGCGCGCCCGGCTCGGTCTGCAGCGGCCGCAGCGTGCCGCGCACCGTGAGGCCGGGAATGTCGGAAGCCAGCAGCAGGGCGCGCTCCACCGCCCCGGTGCTGACCGGGCGAAGGCCGATGAGGCGGTTGAGGAAGCGCAGCACCTGGGTGCCGGCCGGCCCGATATTCTTCGCATCGCCTTCCAGCTTCACCTCGGCGATGAAGCCTTCGGTCACGGCGAAGGTCAGGTCCACGACATTCGTGCCGGCACGGCGGGTGACGCCGGCATTCACCGCAGCGAAGGGGTAGCCGCGGTCGCGATAGGCGCGGAGGATGCCGAGGCGGGATTCCTCGATGCGCGCCAGCGGCACGCTGGCCTCCGCCAGCCCGGCGATGGCGGGGGCGAGCTGGTCCGCCGGGATCGCCTCGTTGCCGGTGATGTGCACCGTGCCGATCCGCAGCTCCGCCGCCGCGCCCGGCCCTTCCTGGCGGATGAGGGGCGGCCCCTCGACGGAGGGGGCGAGGCGCGGCGAGCTCGGCGGGGCGACGAGATCCACCGGGTTGCGCAGGGGGGGCGGGGCGGCCGGTGGCGCTGGTTGCGCCAGGGCAGCACCCGGTAGCGTCCAGCCGATCAGCAGTGCCAGACGCGACAATCGCATTTGGTACTCACCCCATGCCCCCGCGGCACAACTATCCGCTTTGGCACAGAACGTCAATCATTGCGCGATCAGCGTGCAGCGAAATTGCCGCCCCGCGCGCGGCCCTCATTCGGGCCGGCGGTCGTCCAGCAGGATGATGCGGTGCAGCCGCCGCTGGTACAGCGTTTCATCCCATTCCGTCGCGCGGTGCAGGCTGCAGCGATTGTCGCTCATCAGCACGTCGCCGGGCTGCCAGCCATGCTCATACACGAATTCCGGGCGGATCATATGGGCCAGCAGGTCGGCGAAGAGGACGCGGCCTTCCTCCTCCGGCAGGCCGAGGATCTGGCTGCCCCATTCCCCGCCGAGATAGAGGCCGCGTCGGCCGCTTTCCGGATGGGTGCGGACCAGCGGGTGGACCACGTCGGGAAAGCGCGCCGCCTCCGCCTGGCACTGTTCCTCCGTCGCGTCCGGGAACAGCTCCCGGTACAGGCGGGCGCGGCTGTGCCGCACGCGGAGGCCGGCGATGCGGGCGCGCATCGCCTCGGGCAGCGCCTCATAGGCGGCGATGCCATTGGCGTAGCGCGTCTCTCCCGCCACGGGCGGGATGAGGACGGCGTGGAGGAAGGTGAAGAGCGCGGCGTGCTCCAGATGGTAATGGTCGGTGTGCCAGTTCAGCCCGACCTTGGGCGCGCCGATGGGCTTGCCATCCTCCGTCGCATTGCCGACGACAAAGATCTCATGGTGGTCGCGCAGGCAGAGGTCGCGCCGGCTGTGCAGATCCATGTCCCGGCCGAAGCGGCGGGCGAAGGCGAGGTAGCCGGCGGGCGCCAGGTGCTGCTGGCCGCGCAGCAGCAGCAGGGTGCGCTCCACCACTGCGCCGCGGATGATGGCGGTGATCTCCGGATCCTCCGGCGCCGCCAGGTCGATCCCGCCGAGCTCGACGCCGATATTCGGCGCCAGCTCCCGCACCGCGATCCCGCGCCGCGCCGCGGCGGCGCGCCATTGCACAAGCCCGCTGGCCATCACGCCACCTCCTGGATGCTCTGCAGCCGCGCCTTGTCGGCCGCGCTGGTGAGGAAACGGTCGTAGAGCGGGCGGGCGGCCTGCAGGAAGGGCGCCTTCTCCGGCTCCAGGATGGTGACGCCCTGGGCCTTCACCTGCTCGATCAGCTTCGCCTCGCTGTCCACCACGAATTGCCGCTCGAACACCGCGCTTTCCTCGCCAGCCTGGACCAGCGCATTGCGCAGCTCCGGCGCCAGGGACTGGTATTTACGTTCGGAGAGCACGACGGGCGCGGTCAGGGAGAGCCAGCCCACCGTCGTCCAGTGCTTGGCGACTTCGTAGAATTTCTGCGCGACGTAGTTGGTGTAGGCTGCTTCGGCGCCGTCCACCACGCCGACCTGCAGCGCGCTGTACAGCTCCCCATAGGCCAGCGGCGTGGCATTGGCGCCGAAGGCGTTGAAGGCGGCGACATGCACAGGGTTCTGCTGGGTACGGATCTTGCGGCCCTTCAGATCCTCCATGCCGTTGACGGGCCCGCGCGTCATCAAATGGCGGACGCCGGAGGAGTAGAGGCCGAGCACCCGGAAGCCCCGCCCCTGCGCCGCCTGGGCAAGCTGGGCGATGGCCGGCGAGCCGGCGACCTTGGCGAGATGCGCGTAGTCGCGGATCAGGAAGGGCATGTCGAGGAGCTGGTACTCCTTGACGAAATTGGCGAAGGCGGCGTGGGACGGCACGGCGAGGTCGATGGTGCCGAGCGCCACGCCCTCGATCATCGGCAGCTCATTGCCGAGCTGGCCATTGGGGAAGATCTGCAGGCCGAGCCGGCCGGCGGTGATCTCCCGCAGGCGCTTGTCCATGAAGCGCAGGCCTTCGTCCTGCACCTCGCCGATGGCGTTGGTGTGAGCGGCGCGCAGCACCGCCCCCTGCGCCAGCGCCGGCCGCGCGACCCAGGCGGCGGCGAGGCCCGCGCCCAGGGCGCGGCGCCTGATGCGCCCTCCCCCGCTCACGGGGGAGGGTCGGGGTGGGGGCACAGCGCGAACCATCAGCCTCTCCTCCTCACAGCAACGCCCGCGGCAGCCACAGCACCACCGCGGGCACATAGGTGCAGAGCATCAGCACCGCGACGAGCGGGATAAGCGGAATCCAGATGACGCGCGCCACCGCCCCCACCGGCCGCCGCGCCACCGCGCAGGCGACGAAGGTGCAGATGCCATAGGGCGGCGCGACCAGGCCGATGGAGAGGTTGATCGACATCACCAGCCCGAAATGCAGCGGGTCGATGCCCAGCTTGACGGCCACCGGCATCAGCACCGGCATCAGGATCAGCAGGGCCGAGATTTCCTCGAAGCACATGCCGACGAAGAGCATGAGGAGGTTCACCATCAGCAGGAACAGCACCTGGCTGCCGCCCACCGCGTCGAACCAGCCGGCGATCATCCCCGGCACGTCCTGGATGGCGACCAGCCAGGCGAAGATGGAGGAGGTGCCGACGATGATCATCACCGCCGCGGAGATGCCGACCGTGCGCAGCATCAGCTCCGGCAGCTTCGCAACCTTCAGCTCCTTGTACACCACCAGGTCGATGCCGAGGCCGGCGACGACCGCCAGCACCCCCGCCTCGGTCGGCGTCACCACCCCGCCGACGATGCCGCCGACGATGATGATCGGCAGCACCAGCGCCGGGATGGCCTGGACGAAGGCGGTGCGCAGCCGCGGCAGGGAGAAGGGCTCGCTGTCGCGGTAGCGCTCAGGCTCCCGCCCCGCATAGATCCAGTGCGTCACCATCAGCCCGGCCGAGGCGATCAACCCGGGGATGATGCCGCCGAGAAACATGGCCCCGACCGAAAGATCGCAGACCATGGCCAGCACCACCATGATGATGGAGGGCGGGATGATGGGGCCGAGCGCGCCCGCCGCCGCGACCACCGCGACGGAGTAGTCGATGTCGTAGCCCCGCCGGCGCATCTCCGGCAGCAGGATCGAGGACACCGCGGCGGTGTCCGCGCTGCCGCTCCCGGAAATGCCGGAGAGGAAGGTGGAGGTAACCGTCGCCACCATGAACAGGCTGCCGCGCACCCACCCCACCAGCGCCGCGGCCAGACCGACAATGGCGCGGGCGATGCCGCCATGCTCCATGATCATCCCGGAGAGGATGAAGAACGGAATGGCCATCAGCGGGAAGCTGTCCAGGCCGTTGTAGAGGCGCTGCGCCACCACCACCATCGGCGTCTCGGTCGCCAGCGCCAGCGTCAGCGCGCCGGCGACGCCCAGCACGAACACCATGGGCGCGCCGGCGGCGAGCAGCAGCGCGAAGGAGGAGAAGGTGAGGCCCATCGCCTTCAATCCACCCGCACGCCGCCGCCGGTGGTCACCTTCTCCAGGCCCAGGATGGCGGCGCCGAAGGCGAGCGCGGCTTCCAGCGCGAAATAGGCGGCGCCGGCCGGGATCATGGCGTAGGGGATGTCCATCGGCACCTGCAGGCCGGGGCTGGTCTGCCAGGCGCCCACCTGCATCAGCAGCAGCCCGCCCTGGAACACCACCCAGAGGAACCAAAGGCAGAGGCCGGCGACGGGGATGAGCAGCAGCCGCGCGGCGAGGACCGGCAGGCGCTCGACCACCAGCTCGATGGAGACATGCAGGCGCTGGCGCATGGCATAGCCGGCGCCGAGCAGCACCATCCAGATCTGCGCGAAGGTCGCCGCCTCGTCGGCGCCGGCGATGGAGCGGTTGAAGCCGTAGCGCGCCACCACCTGGGCCAGCACGATGACGATCATGGCGGTGAGCAGCAGGATCAGCACGCCATCCACCGCGCGGCGCAGCCGGGCGAGGGCGCCGCGGGCGAAGCGGAGCAGCGGGAGGGCGGGGGGATGGGCCAGCACTTCCGTCATGCGGAAAGGCTTGCCCCGGCGGCGCGGCGCCGCAAGGGCGCCGGGCGGAAGAAGCGGGGCCGCGGCGACGGCTTCGCACAAGGGGTGGGCAGGTTATGCCCTAAAGCGCGTCAGGTGACTCCGAGGGGGGCGCTGTCCCCCTGTTGGGCGCAATGCGCCCAACCCCCTGCCAAAGGCAGAAGTGCCTTTGGCAGGCAGGAGTTTCAGACCCGGCGGTTCAACCGCAAACCTCAGGGGTTCCAGGGGCCCTTCGGCCTTGACGGGGAGAGTTTGCGAGGGGCCGCGGCACTGCCGCGACGCCCTCTCAACTCAGCCCCATCGCCTGTCGCGCAAACGCCAATTTCAGCCGCGGCATCCGGTCCACCGCCGCAATCCCCAGCCGGCGCGCCCACCGCACCGGCGCGATGTCGTTGCTGAACAGCCTTTCCAGCGCATGCATGCCGGAGAGCATCAGCAGCGTGTCCGGCCGCCGCCTGGCCTGGTAGCGCGCCAGCACCGCCGGCGCGCCGGGGTCCTCGCCCGCCTGCCAGGCCGCAATCACCTCCTCCGCCAGCGCCGCCACGTCGCGGAAGCCGAGATTCAGCCCCTGCCCCGCAATCGGGTGCACCCCATGCGCCGCATCCCCCACGAGCGCCAGCCGCGTATCCACCCAGCGCTCCACCTGCAGCGCGCTCAGCGGATAGGACCAGCGCCGCCCGATCATCCGCACCGCGCCCAGATGGTCGCCCAGCCGCCGCCGCAGCTCCCGCCCGAAATCCGCATCGTCCAGCGCCAGCATGCGCCGTGCGATCGCCGTGCGATCCGCCCAGACGAAGGCCGAGGCATGCGGGAAGGCCGCCGTCCCGAACCCGCCCGGCCCGGCCAGCGGCAATTGCGCGAAGGGCCCGTTCGGCAGGAATTGCTCCAGCGCGACATTGCCGTGCGGCTTCTCATGCGCGAAGGCGCCGACCATGCCGAGCTGGTGGTAGTCGATCGTGGCAGCGCGGATACCGGCCTGGCGCCGCAATGGGCTGTTCCGCCCCTCGGCCGCCACCACCAGCCGGGCCCGCAGCTCCCCCCCGCCGGCCAGCCGGATGCGTACCCCCTCCGGCGTCCGCGCCACCTCCGCCCGGGCCGGGGCGAAGACGCGGAGATTGGGCAGGCTGGGCAGCCGGGCATTCAGCGCCACGCGCAGGCTCCGCGCCTCCACCATGTAGCCGAAGGGCCCCTCCCCCAGCTCGGCCGCACTGAAATGCAGGGAGAGCGGGGAGGCCGGCTCCCCCGGCCGCCCATCGGCGACGCGAATGGCCTCGATCGGGCCGGGCGGCTCCGGCAACCGGTCCCACACCCCCGCCCCCGCCAGCAGGCGCTGGGAGGCCAGGGCGATGGCATAGGCCCTGCCGTCGAATTCCGGCAGCTCCATCGGCGGCAGCGGCGCCTGGTCGATGATGGCGGTGGGCAGGCCGGCCCCGGCCAGGGTGGCGGCCAGGCTGGCCCCCACCGGCCCGGCGCCGAGGATGCAGACGGCAAGGTTTTCTGGGTCATTCATACCGGAAACTCGCGGCGGCGGTGCTGCCCCTGCATAGCAGGCGACGGGCCTGCCCGAACCATGGCCAATCGCGCCCAAAAAGCGTGCAGCCCGGCCCGATGGCGCGCAAAATGGCGGAACTCCGCCGTGTTCCGTCGTGGCACGGGAATTGAAGGCACGTCACAAGCCGGACCTAAGGAGGACAACGGGCAGATGAAGCTGGTGATGGCATTCATCAAGCCCTTCAAGCTGGACGAGGTGCGCGAAGCGCTCACCCCGCTCGGCGTGCAGGGGCTGACGGTGACGGAAGTGAAGGGCTTCGGTCGCCAGAAAGGGCAGACGGAGATCTACCGGGGCGCCGAGTACCAGGTGAGCTTCCTGCCCAAGATCAAGATCGAGGTCGTGGTGCCGGACGAGCTGGTGGACGGGGTGATCGAGGCCATGGCCAAGGCCGCCCGCACCGACAAGATCGGGGACGGCAAGATTTTCGTGCTGGACGTGGAGCGGGCGCTCCGCATCCGCACCGGCGAGACCGATACGGCCGCGCTCTGATGTCCTGCCCGCGCAGTTCGCCGGACGCCCGGCGAACGGAGCGGACCAGCAGGCCATGGAAGAGACGCAGCCGACCCAATACGGACGGATACAGGGGACATAGACGATGAGGATGCCCGTACGCGGCTTTGCCGCCGCGGCCATGATGCTGCTCGCCGCCGCGCCGGCGCTGGCGCAGGATGGCCCGACGATCGATACCGGCGACACCGCCTGGATGCTGACCAGCACCGCCCTCGTGCTGCTGATGACGGCGCCCGGCCTCGCCCTTTTCTATGCCGGCATGGTGCGCAAGAAGAACGTGCTCGCCACCATGATGCAGAGCTTCTCCATCGCCGCCATCGTCTCGGTGGTGTGGATGGTCGCCGGCTACAGCATCGCGTTCGGCGAGGGCGGCGCCTATTTCGGCGATCTTTCCCGCCTGTTCCTCGCCGGCATCGCCGAGAACTGGGACAAGCCCTTCAGCCTCGGCAGCGGCGACGGGGCGGTGGCCTTCACCATCCCCGAATCGGTGTTCGTCACCTTCCAGATGACCTTCGCCATCATCACCCCGGCGCTCATCACCGGCGCCTTCGCGGACCGGATGAAGTTCAGCGCCATGGTGGTGTTCACCATCCTCTGGTCGCTGCTGGTCTACTCCCCGGTGGCGCATTGGGTGTGGCACCCGAATGGCTGGATCTTCGCCCTGGGCGCGCTGGACTTCGCCGGCGGCACGGTGGTGCATATCAATGCCGGCGTCGCCGGGCTGGTGGCGGCCATCGTCCTCGGCAAGCGCGTCGGCTACGGGACGGACAACATGTCCCCCTTCAACCTGGCGCTCGCGGTCATCGGCGCCGGCATGCTCTGGGTGGGCTGGTTCGGCTTCAATGCCGGCTCGGCCGGCGGCGCCGGGGCGCGGGCCGGCATGGCCATGCTGGTGACGCAAATCGCCGCCGCCACCGCCGCCCTCTCCTGGATGTTCGCGGAATGGGCGACGAAAGGCAAACCCAGCGTCCTCGGCGCCATCTCCGGCGCGGTGGCGGGCCTGGTCGCCATCACCCCGGCCTCCGGCTTCGTGCTGCCGGTGCCGGCGCTGATCATCGGCCTGGTCGCCGGCTTGGCCGGCTACTGGGGCGCCACCGCCCTGAAGCATATGTGCGGCTATGACGACAGCCTGGACGCCTTCGGCGTGCATGGCGTGTGCGGCATCGTCGGCAGCCTGCTGACCGGCGTCTTCGCCTATGGCGCCCTCTCCGCCACCACCGCGGCGCCGGAAGGTACCAGCGGGTCCTTCGATCAGTTCCTGATCCAGGTCTATGCGACGGTGGCGGTCTTCGTCTTCACCGCCATCGGCACCTTCATCCTGCTGAAGATCACCGATGTGATCGTCGGCCTCCGCGTTGCAGAGGAGGAGGAGCGCGAGGGTCTCGACGTCACCCAGCACGGCGAGCGCCTGGCCTGAGCCTGCCCCCGGCGGGGCCGCTGCCCCGCCGGCGCTGACGATGCCGCGCGGTTCGCCGCGCGGCGTTTTTCTGTCCGCGGGCCGGCGCGGGGTCGCGGGCGGTGTCCGGCGCCGGGCCGGCAGATGCGGCAGAATGCCGAAAATTGCGGCGGCCGGGCGGAAGCGGCGGAAAACCGCCGCCAGCCTCGCCTGCAGCCCCGCCCTCCCGCCCCAAACGTGACAATTATGTGGAGCAAATCCCCGGCAGGCGCAGCAACGGCCGCGGGTTCAGCCGCCCTGCCGCGCCGGGCGGCTCCCTTCGCCAAGCAAGCCTTCGGCCGGAATGGCCGCCAGCCCGCCGCGAGGACTTTTGGTCGCCCGACCTCGGCGGAACCCGGCCCGCCCGGCATTGCCATGACCGGCTTGCGTGCCAGTAAAGGTTGGATTTGTTTCTTACCGAGAAGATGCCTGAAATTGCTGCAGAAATCCGCCAATTTCGCCCATTTTATAGCCTTTTTATTTTACTTTGGCGAAACGCCGGTCTTTGCTAAGGCGGTGCAGGGGAAGTCGTTGCCTGAGGAATCGGACGCGCCGCCCCCACCCGAGCCAGCTTCATGGCGGCCATGCCATGGCCAGCCACGCGCCACAGGAAAGTCCATGCCGCACACCGCATCCGGTCCCACCCTCGCCAGCCGCCTCCGCCGCTGGCTCTTCGCCGCGGCCGCCCTGGCCCTGCCGGCCCTGCCCGCCACCGCCCAGACCACCATCGACAGCCTTGGCCTGACCGTGACGGTCACGCCCACCATCGCCAGCGACTACCTGTTCCGCGGCATCAGCCAGACCCGGAACAACTGGGCCTTCCAGGGCGCGCTGGACGTGCAGCACGAAAGCGGCGTCTATATCGGTGGCTTCATCAGCAACGCCAAATTCCTTGCCGGCCCGTACAACGATACGCGCCAGGAAGTGGACGCGCTGGCCGGCTACCGCTTCGAGCTCGCCGGCATTTCCTTCGACCTCGGCTATATCGGCTATTTCTACCCGGGCCAGAGCAAGCCCGGCGGCACCCAGCTCAACGAGTACCATGAGGTCTCGCTGAAGGCCGCCTACACCATCGACCCCGTCAAGCTGCTCGCCGCCTTCAACTACTCGCCGAATTTCTTCGGCCGCTCGGGCGAGGGCTATTACGTGGAAGGCGGCGCGGACGTCACCCTGCCGCTGGAATTCACCGCCTCCGCCCGCGTCGGCTACCAGTGGATCCAGCGCAACACGGCCAGTGACGGCTCCCGCTATTTCGGGGCGCCGGACTATCTCTGGTACTCCATCGGCATCTCGCGGGAGATCACCGGCGGCGTCGTCGCCTCGCTCGGCTGGTACGGCACCACCATCAAGCGGGCCGACTGCTTCGCGGTGGCCGAGCGGGCCGATCAGGGCCAGCGGGTCTGCGAGGGCCGCGTGCTCTTCACCGTCAGCCGCATCTTCTGAAGGCAGCGCCCGCCAGGGGCGGGAGAGGGGCGCCGGCCGCGGGGCCGGCGCCTTTTTCGTTCTGGCCGGGAACGGTTCCGCGCGGTTTTTCCCGCCATTTTCTCCACTGGCGCAAGCGGTTCGCGTGTATATCTGCGGCGGAACCTCAAGCCAGCCGATACGGAATGCCCCGCGCCGCCCCTGCCACTGCCGACCGCGCCACCGCCGGCGTCCGCCGCTTCGCCTCCCCCGCCGTCCGCGCCGCCATCCGGCGCCGGCTGTATGAATTGCTCGGGCTGGTCGCCGCCCTGGCCGGGCTGGCGCTGCTGGTCGCCCTGGCCAGCTACAACCCGGCCGACCCCTCCCTTTCCACCGCCACCACCGCCCGGCCCAGCAACTTGGCCGGGCCGGCGGGGGCCATGCTGGCCGACCTGCTGCTGCAGGGCTTCGGCTGGGCCGCCGCCCTGCCGGGGCTGGCGCTGCTCGCCTGGGCCTGGCGGCTGGCCACCCAGCGCGGCCTCAGCCTGTTCCCCGCCCGGCTCGCCGCCCTGCTGGCCGGCATGCCCTGCCTCGCCGCCGCCCTGACCCTGACCCCGATGCCGGGCCCCGGCGGGGCCGCGGCCGGCGGCGTCGCCGGCGCCCTCCTGGGCGGGACGGTGCTGCAGGTGGCGGAAGCGGTGCTCGGCCCGCTCGGCCGGCTGATCGGCGACACGGTCATCATCGCCCTCACCTTGCTGCTCGCCGTCATCGCCTTCGGCCTCTCCCCGGGCGAATGGCTCGGCCTCGGCCGCGCCGCCCGCCGCGGGGCGCTGGGCGCGGCGCGGGCCGGCGGGGCCGGGGCGCGCGGCGCCGCGGGGCTGTTCGGCCGGCTCTTCGGCCGGCTGCGCGCCGCCCGCCCCCGCCGCGCCATGCCC
>NZ_SRXO01000001.1 GCF_008360935.1 Siccirubricoccus phaeus | reverse complement strand
GGGCCACCTCGCCGGATCCTCGGAAAACCCACCTGCCACACACCACACCACCGCGGGGTGGAGCAGCCCGGTAGCTCGTCAGGCTCATAACCTGAAGGTCACAGGTTCAAATCCTGTCCCCGCATCCCTCGCTCCGCCCAACCAGCGCAAGCGCCCCGACGACATCGCCGGGCCACTCAGCAATTCCAGGACCGGGCGCCAGGCGTAAGGGCCGAAGGCGCTCAACCCCCTCGCCACATCAAGCCACAAAAACCAACACCAAGGCCCCAGGACGCAGCACAACGCCCGAAGCCCAGCGCCGCCTCCCGCTCCTCCTACCCTGTCGCCGCCGGCAACCGGGTCAGCAGCTTATCCAGCGTGACCGGGTAATCCCGCACCCGGATTCCGGTCGCGTTGTACACCGCATTGGCCACCGCTGCGCCCACACCGCACAGCCCCAGCTCGCCGACGCCCTTCGCCTTCATCGGCGAGGAGATCGGGTCGTCATCCTCGAGGAAGACCACTTCCTGATGCGGGATGTCGGCATGCACCGGCACCTCGTACAGCGCCAGGTCGTGGTTGACGAAGAAGCCCCGCCGCGGATCGACGGCCAGCTCCTCCATCAGCGCCGCACCCACCCCCATCGTCATCGCGCCGATCACCTGGCTGCGCGCCGTCTTCGGGTTCAGGATGCGGCCGGCGGCACACACCGCCAGCATCCGCCGGACCCGGATCTCCGCTGTCGCGGCATCCACGCCCACCTCCACGAAATGGGCGGCGAAGGTGGATTGCTGGTGCGTCTTCGCCAGGTCGCCATACTCGATCTTGTCCTCGCCGGTGAGCGGCCCCTCGGCCACCGCCTGGCGCAAGGGCAGGCTGCGGCCGCCGCTGCGCACCTCGCCATGCTCGAACACCGCATCGGCGGCATTGACGCCCAGCTTCCGCGTCACCGCCTCGCGCAGCTTCACGCAGGCGGCGTAGACGCCGGAGGTGGCGTTGTTCGCACCCCATTGGCCGCCGGAGCCGGCGGAGACGGGAAAGGCGGAATCCCCCAGCCGGACCCTGACCTGCTCCATCGGCACGCCCATCATCTCCGCCGCGGTCTGCGCCAGGATGGTGTAGCTGCCGGTGCCGATATCGGTCATGTCGGTCTCGACGATGACGATGCCCGGTTCCTCCAGCCGTACCCGCGCGCCGGAGGGCGTCAGCAGGTTGTTGCGGAATCCCGCCGCCATGCCGAGCCCGACCAGCCAATTCCCCTCGCGGCGCTGGCCAGGCCGGGCACTCCGCCGCTCCCAGCCGAAGCGTTCCGCGCCCATCCGGCAGCAGGCGACAAGCTGTCGCCGCGAGAAGGGCCGGGACGGGTTCTCCGGATCCTGCTGGGTGTCGTTCAGCACGCGGAACTGCACCGGGTCGATGCCGAGCTTCTCCGCCATCTCATCCATGGCGATTTCCAGCACCATCATGCCGGGCGCCTCGCCGGGCGCGCGCATCGCATTGCCCTCGGGCAGATCGAGCGTGGCAAGGCGCGTCGCAGTCATGCGATGGGCGCCGGCATAGAGCAGGCGGGTCTGGTTCACCGCAGTCTCCGGGCCGCCATCCGGCAGGTCGCCGGACCAGCTCTCATGCCCGATCGCCGTGATCCGCCCATCCTGCTCCGCGCCGATGCGGACGCGCTGGATGGTTGCTGGCCGGTGCGTCGTGTTGTTGACCGCGAGCGGCCGCGGCAGCGCGATCTTCACCGGGCGCCCCGCCGCCCTGGCCCCCAGCGCGGCGAGCAGCGCGTCGCTGCGCAGGAAGAGCTTGGAGCCGAAGCCGCCGCCGATGAAGGGCGAGATGACCCTCACTCGTTCCTCCGGGAGGCCGAGCGTCTTGGCGAGATCCATCCTGCCCCAATTGATCATCTGGTTCGAGGTCCAGAGCGTGAGGGACTCCCCCTCCCACACCGCCATCGAGGCGTGCGGCTCCATGGCCACATGCGATTCGTCGGGCGTGGTGTAGGTCTCGTCCAGCCGCACCGGGGCGCGCGCGAAGGCGCCGGCGAAATCGCCGACCGCCGTCTCGGCCGGGCCGCCGACATCGCTGTCCGCCGGCTTGGCCGCGCCCTTCTCCGCCGCCAGGCTGAAGCGGCCCGGCGCCTCGGCATACTCCACCTCGATCAGGGCGGCGGCGGCGCGCGCCTGCTCGAAGCTCTCGGCGACGACCACGGCGATCGCCTGGTGGTAATGGTCGATCTCCGGGCCGCCGAGCAGCTTCGCCGTGTTGCGGCCGGCTTTCTCCAATTTACCGGCATTCTCGGCCGTGACGATGGCGAGCACGCCGGGCGCGCGCCGCGCCGCCTCGGTGCGCATGGCGCGGATGTGGCCCTTCGCGATGGTCGCGCCGACGGGGTAGCCATAGGCGGCGTTCGGCGCGACCTCGTGATGCTCATAGGCATAGGACACGGTGCCGGTGACCTTGTACCGGCCGTCGATGCGGTCATGCGGCTGGCCGACGATCTGCAGCCGGTCGATGGGGTTGGTGGTGGCGGGGGTGTCGAATTTCATGGCTCAGCTCCTCGCCGCCGCCAGCACCGCGCCGAGCGTGCGTTCGGCGAGGGGCAGCTTGAAGGCGTTGTCAGGCGCCGGCCTGGCCCCGGCGAGCAGCCTTTCCGTCACCGCCGCGGCGCCGCGGGGCAGGGCTTCCTCCGCCGCCTCGACGCGCCAGGGCTTGTGGGCGACGCCGCCCAGCGCCACCCGGCCGGTGCCGTCCTTCTGGACGATCGCCGCCACCGAGACGAGGGCGAAGGCGTAGGAGGCACGGTCCCGCACCTTGCAATAGAAATGCCGCCCGCCCGCCGGCGGCGGCAGGGTCACGGCGGTGATCAGCTCGCCCGGTTCCAGCACCGTCTCGGTCTGCGGCGTCTCGCCCGGCAGCAGGTGGAATTCGGCGATCGGGATGCGGCGCGTCGCGCCATCCGGCTTCACCGTCTCCACCTGCGCGTCCAGCACCCGCATGGCCACCGCCATGTCAGACGGGTTGGTGGCGATGCAGGCCTCGCTGGCGCCGATCACGGCAAGCTGCCGGCTGACCCCGCCGATGGCGGAACAGCCCGAGCCCGGCCGGCGCTTGTTGCAGGGCTGCGCCGGGTCGTAGAAATAGGGGCAGCGCGTCCGCTGCAGCAAATTGCCGGCGGTCGTCGCCTTGTTGCGCAATTGGCCGGAGGCACCGGCGAGCAGCGCACGGGCGAGCACGGCGTAATCCCGCCGCACCCGCTCATCCGCCGCCAGATCGGTGTTCCGCACCAGCGCGCCGATGCGCAGCCCGCCCTCGGGCAGGGGCTCGATCCGGTCGAGCTGCAGCCCGTTCACGTCGACGAGATGCGTCGGCGTCTCGATCTGCAGCTTCATCAGGTCCAGCAGATTGGTGCCGCCGGCGATGAATTTGGCGCCGGGTTGGCGGACGACGGCCGCCGCGGCTTCGGCCGGGCTGCGGGCGCGCTCATAGGTGAAGGGCTTCATCCCTGCCTCCCGGCGACCTCGAGCATGGCCTCGAGGATGTTGGAATAGGCGCCGCAGCGGCAGATATTGCCGCTCATGCGCTCGCGCAGCTCCGCCGCCGTCAGCGCTGCCGGCGCCATCAGATCGGGCGTGACATGGCTCGGGATGCCGGCCCGGACTTCCTCGAACACCGCGACGCCGGAGCAGATCTGGCCGGGCGTGCAGTAGCCGCACTGATAGCCGTCATGCTGGACGAAGGCGGCCTGCAGCGGGTGCAGGGAGTCCGGCTGGCCCAGCCCTTCGATGGTGGTGATGCTGCTCCCCTCATGCATCACCGCGAGGCTCAGGCAGGAATTGATCCGCCGCCCATCGACGATGAGGGTGCAGGCCCCGCACTGGCCGTGGTCGCAGCCCTTCTTCGAGCCGGTGAGGTGGAGGTGATCGCGCAGCGCGTCGAGCAGCGTCGTCCGCGTATCGAGTTCGAGGCTATGGGCCTGCCCGTTCACCTGGAATGACACGCTGGCCATTCGCACCTCCTCGCTCTCGCTGGGCTGGATCTGGGCGGTGGCGGCCGGCGGCAGGCCTGCCGCGGCGGCGCAGGCGCCGGCCGTCCGCATCACGTCGCGCCGGCCGATGTCGCTGGCTCTCGGTTCCTGCATCTGCATGCTCCCGATGGCTGTGGCCTCAAACTGTCCTGCCCTGCTTTCGTCGCGACGCCCTGTGCGGGCCAGGCGGCGGAGCGCCGCGCAGCCGGTCGGCCTTCCGGCCGGGGCTGCCTGCCCCACGCCGTGGAATCCCCCGCGATGCCGCGCGCCTGGACGAAGCCGGATGGCCGGCCTTCCCACGCCGCAGGCTGTTCCCGGGCGCTTCGTGCCATCCGCCGCCTCCCTGTGGACGACCTTGTGCGGGCGCGCATGCCTTGCTCCGGGGCCGTATCCTCCCAGGCCGCGCCGGCCGTCCTCGCCTCCGCCTCGGGACGGCGCGGAACACCTCGCCAGCTGGCGCCGCCCCGAAGCCGGGCGGTTCGCCGATCAACGCATCCCCGATCGGCAAGGTTGCCTGCCTTGCACCGGGCGCCTCCGCGTCCGGTCGCGGCCGGACCGCCCCGGCATATGCCGGCTCCTCCCGGCATGCAGGTGCGCAGCCCCGGCGAGGCATGAAGGGTGCCGCCACGGGCCGGCGACCACGCGCCGCCATCGCGCCGGACCGGAAGAATCCGCTCCGGGATGTCGCCGTCTTCGCCGCCCGGAAGCCCCGTGCGAGGCCGGGCTGCCGGGCGAGGCCGGGCTGCTGGGAGCGTGATCGCCTGATATGGACTTACTGAAAGGCGCGAATCACGCGATCAGACAAATGGCCGAAGCGGGGTGGGTGAGCGGAGCGCAGCCCACCCCGCCGCTTCGGCTGGAGCATTTGCAAGTCCGGCGGAATCGCCGGACGACGGGAACTGCAACAAAACAAAAAGCTAATGTCCTGCCCGCGAAGTTCGCTGGATTTCCAGCGAACGTCGCGGACGAGCAGGCCACTGGAAACCAAGGCTAGTGGCCCGAGAACGATGTCCGTAGGACTTCGTTCTCGGGCCACTAAAGCGGTTTCACCGAGCGCAGGCGAGGTGAAGCCGCTTCAGCACCGATGACGCGCGGACTACCTTGCCCATTCCACCGCGCGGCCGCCCGGGGCGGCGCGGCTGGTGGCGGCGCCCAGCATGCGCGGAGCGTTTTCCAGCCGCGGGTCCAGCCGCATCAGCACCGGGCGCAGCAGCGGCAGCAGCCAGGGCAGGTCGCGCTGCAGCAGCGCCCAGGGCCAGCCGCTCTCCGCCAGCGCCAGGCCCAGGCGCCGGCGCGCCCCTGCCTGGCCAACCGCCGACAGCAGCGCCCCGGCCTTGAGTGGCGCCGCGGCCAGGTGGCTGCGCCCGGTGCCGTAGCGCTCATCCCGCTCATGCGCGAAGTAGAGCGCGGCGAAGGCGCGCGGCGGATGTTCGAGGAAGCGCAGCGTGTCGCGCAGCGCCACCTCCGGCCTGGCTTGCCGCGCCACCGCCGCTTCCGCCAGCGCGGCGCGGAAGCCGGCGAGAGCGCGGCGCGCGGCGGGCGGGCAGGCGGGCGGCGGCCCGGCCACCGGCGCGGCGCCGCTGCCCGCGGCCGCGTAGCCGATGACGCTGCCGCCCTCACCCCCCACGGCGAGTTCGAGCGGGGCGCCGAAGCGCAGCCGCCGCGCCTCGCGCGGCCCCGGCGGCAGCAGGAAGCTCTGCCGCGTGGCATTGGCCGGCGCCGGCGAGAAGCCCGGCAGCAGCAGGAAATAGCAGCCATGCAGGCGCAGCGCCGGCAGCAGCCGGCAGAGATTGTCCTGGATCGAGCCGCGCCAGCCGATATCGGCCACCAGCGCCTCGCCCGCCGCGGGGAAGCCCTGCTGCGCCAGGAAGCGCAGCAGCAGTGCCCGCTGCGCCGCGCGCCGTGCCTCCGCCGCGTCCCGCAGCGCCGGCAGGGCAAGCGCCCGCGCGGCCTGCTCCGCCCAGGGCTGCGCCGGGTCGAGCCCGCCGGCGGCCAGCGCCGCCGCCGGCAGCGCAAGGCCGAGGCTGGCCAGCACGCCGCCCAGGCTGGCGCTGGTGTATTGCGCCAGCAGCGGCGCCAGCGCGCCGCGGTCCAGCCGCTCCAGGCTCGGCAGGAAGCTGGCGCGGCGGCTGATGGCGAGGTGCCGCGCCGGCGGGAAGCCGCCGCCCAGCGCGGCGCAGAGCCGCGCATAGGTGGCGGCGAACCACTGCCCCTCGCCGGAGAGGAACCAGACCGCCGGCGCCCCACGCGCCCGTGCCGTTTCCGCCACCCCGCGCAGGAAGCCGCCGAAAGCCGGGCCCAGCGCCGCCGCCACGGGCCGCAGCGCGGCTTCCGGCGGCGCCGTGCCCGCGCTCATATCCGCGTCCGCGGCCGGGGCAGGCTGCGTTCCTCCTGCAGGAAGGCGCGCAGGCTGACCAGATGCTGCTTCACGACCGGCAGTTGCGCCGCGCCGCGCATCACCGCATCCATGATCCGCCGGGCGAGCCGCCGCAGCGCCGGCGGCCGGCGCGCCGCCTGCAGCGCGCGCTCGGCGCGGACATACTGGGCGAAGAATTCCGCGGTCCAGAGGCGCAATTGTTCCCGGCTGATCGTCGCCGGCCCGGCAGCGATGCTGCGCACCGCGGCGGCGAAGCGCGGGCTGGCCTCTGCCCAGCCCGGCCAGGCGGCGGCGGTGCGCAGCGCCTCCGTCTTCAGCCGCGGCACCAGGCCGGGCTCGTCCCGCAGCCGGTGCAGCGCGGCCAGCACGCCCGCCTCGTCGCCGGTGGGCACGACCAGCGCGTTGCGGTCATCCAGGATGTATTCGTCATGGCCGGTGACGTCGTACACCACGGCGGTGCCGCCGCAATGGAACATCTCCAGCGGCGGGCCGAACATGCCCTCTACCAGGCTCAGCTTCAGCAGCACGTCGCAGGAGCGGTAGATGGGCGCGCATTCCGCCGCCGGGATGCGGGAGAAGACGCGCGCGACGCCGGGATAGGCGGCGACCGGCGAGGCGGTGAGCAGCCAGATCTCGCCCACCGCCGCGCGACGCGCCAGGGCGATGGTCCGCGCGACATTCTTGAAATCCACCCCCAGCGGGCCTTCCACCAGGATGCGCAGCTTGCCCTTCTCGCGCGGCGCCACCGCCGGGCCCTCCGCGGCGTAGAGCGGCTTGGCGCAGCCATTCGGCACCAGGTGGTAGTCATGTCCGAAGCGCTCGCGCAGATGCGCCTGGATCCAGCGCGCCTCGGTGATGCCGGGCAGGGGCAGCAGGTAGGTGGCGTTCACCAGGCTGCGCAGCGCCACCTCGCTGTCCGGGTAGAACCAGCTTTCGATCGACTGCACGAAATAGGCGTAGCGCGCCGCCTCGATGCGGTGCAGCTCATAGATGGTCTTCCACCAGGTGGCGATCGCCAGGTCGAAGCTTTCGCTCGCCACCTCCTCGAAGCTGGCGAAGCGCAGGCGCTGCAAGGCCGGATGCCAGGGCGCGACATGCGGGCCGAGCGGGTCGAGCGTGACGACGGTGAGCTCCACGCCCTCGGCCAGCAGGTGCAGGCAATGCTCGAAGATGACATAGGAGCCGCCGCTGATATCGGCCGAGCCCATGAGCATGCAGAGCTTCATGGCGCGGCCGCCAGCGCCCGCCGCTCCACCCGGCGCTGCCGCCAGCCATAGAGCCAGGCCAGCAGCGCGCTGCCCTGCCGGTGCAGGGTCAGCGCCGGCCAGAAGGAGGGCTGCAGCATCTCCCGCGGGCGGCGCAGCAGCCGCAGCGTCCAGCGCAGCCGGGCCGGCAGACCGGGCGCCGCCCCCTGGCGGAAGGAGGAAAGGCGGAACACGCCGAAATTCTCCCGATGGCTGGCCTGCAGCAACCAGGCCGCACTTGTGTCCCAGGGGCGGAAGACGAGGTCGGCATGGCAGTCCAGCACGAAGCGCTCCCACTCATGTTCCGGCAGGGCGCTGTCGTGGCGCAGGCGCATCAGCGCCTCGGCGCTCGCTACCACCGCCGCCGCCACCGGCGCGACGCTGCGGGAGATGTAGTCCAGCTCCTCCGGCGCCGCCTCCAGCCGCGCCTCCACCCTGCCGTCGGGCAGGCGCTCATAGCTCAGCGCGCTGCCATGGTCGGCATGCAGCAGGATCTCGAACAGGGCGCGGTTCTCGGCGAAGATGCGGAAGCCCGGCGTGGCGTGGCCGATATTGCTGAACAGCAGGCCGCGCTTGCCCGCCATCTCCTGCCCGGCCTGCAGCAGGCCGAGGTAATAGCCCTGCAGCGTCACGCCCGCGCCCAGCGCGGCGGCGATGCAGTCCTGGATGGTGCCCTTCCAGCCGACATCGACCAGGGCCAGCGGATGCCGCGCGAAATCCACGCCGAAGCCGGCGAGGTAGGCGCGGAAATTCGCCTGCTGGCCGTGGCGCAGCGCCTCATAGGCCGCGGCGAAGGCGGGCAGGGCGCGCAGCCGGGCGAAGCAGGCGCTGGTGGGGAAATCCTCCTCCACCGCGTCCAGCGTGGTGCCGATGGCCTGGGCGAAAATGCCGGCCTGCTCCGCGGGAATGCGCAGGCTGGCGAGAAATTCGCCGAGCGAGATCCGCCGGTACTGGCGGAACAGCAGCGCGAATTCCTCCGCCTCCAGCGGACCGAGCGAAGCGATGTAGCAGGCGCGGCGCGAGGCCAGCAGGTAATGGCAGGCGATGCGCTCCCCCGGAGCCAGGCCAAGGCAGTCCTGGTAGCGTTCGAACAGGCGGAGCAGCACCTGCCCCTCCCGGGCGAGGAAGAAGAGGTGGCGGAGCCCGTCCTGCCGCGCCGCGGCGTAGAGGCGCTCGATGAACAGCACCAGCGCCGGTGCGGCGCCGCGGAGGCCGGGCGCGGCGCCCACCGCTTCGCGCCAGGCAGTGCGGGCCCTGAGGGGGCTGCACACCCCGGCCTCGGCGCGGGCGTAGAAGGCGTGCTGCGCGGCGGCATCCACCTGCAGCGCGGCGCAGCCGGCGGCGCGCGCCATGGCGATGTCCGAATGCGCGTTGTCGCCCACCATCATAAGCTGCGGCGGCGACAGCCCGAGCGCGCCCAGCACCAGCTGGTAAAGCCGGCCGCTGCGCTTCGAGGCCATGTGGTCGGCGGAGACGAAGAGCGGCACGCCCTCCAGCGAAATGCCGCAACGGGCCAGCAGGCCGCGCAGCACCACCTCCGGCAGGTAGAAATCGCTCACCGCCACCAGCCGGCGCTCGGCCGCACGCAGCGCCGCCAGCGCCGCCGCCGCGCCGGGGATGGGGCGCAGCACCTCGCGCTCCACCGCCACTTCGCACGCCAGCAGCAGTGCGGCGAAATCAGCGGCCTCCGGCAGGGGGGTCAGGCCCTGGGCGGCGAGGGCGGCGTGCAGCTCCCGCGCCATATCCGCATGGCGGAATTCCAGCTCGCCATGCAGATCGGCATTGCCGCGGCATAATTCGGCCTCGATGCGGCGCCGCGCCTCGTAGAGCCCGGCGGCATCGCCCAGCTTCAGGCCGAGGCGGCGCGCCAGCCGCGCCAGCGCCAGGCGCTTCACATGCTCCGGCGTGATGCTGCGGCACACCAGCGTGTCGAAGATGTCGAAGGCGATGGTGTCGGCCGGATGCGCCAGCAGTACGGCGGCTAGCGAATCATGCGGCACTGCCGGCTCGCCGGCCGGCGCGGGGCGGGCGAGGGCGCGCCGCAGCCGGTGGCGCAGGCGCCAGCCGAAGGTGAGGCTGCGGCGCGGCGCCGTGGCGGCCGGGGCGAGGGCCTGGCTCACGCCGCTTCCCCTGGCGCCTGCCAGCCTTCCAGCAGGCTGCGATAGGCCGGGCTGATATGCACGTTCACCCCCCGCTCGGCGCCGATCCGCAGCGCCTCGCGGAGCTGTGGCACCAGCAGCTCGGGATAGAGCACGAGATTGTCCTCGGCATTCACCGCTTCGTCGCCGTCGATCAGGTGGATGATGTTGACATGGCGCACGCCGAGCCCGGCGGCGAGCTGGATGAAGGCGGCGATCTCGCCGACATTGCGGCGCTGCGAGACGAAGTTGAAGTAGATCTCCGGCGTCGCCTTGCCGCGTTCCGCCTTCACCGCCTGCAGGGTGCGGATATTCTCCAGCACGCGGTCGAATTTGGACCGGAGCATGATCGACTCCGCCACCTCGGCCGTGGCGCCGTGCAGCGAGATGGAGAGCATGTCGAGCCCGGCCTCCACCAGCCGCTCGGCGAAGGCGCGGGAGAGCGGCATGACGTTGCTGGTGATGGCGCTGAACATGCCGCGCTCATGCGCGCGGCGCACCAGCTCGAAGATCTGCTTGTTCAGCAGCGGCTCGGCATAGGCGCCGACGAAATGCGCCGAGGTCACGTTGAGCCCGCCGGTGATCTGCTCGAATTCCTCGAGCGTCAGCCGGTAATAGGGGTCGCGCCTGATGCCCTGCTGGTCATGCCGGATGGCCGGCGGGCACATGATGCAGGAGACATTGCAGCGGTTGAGGGTGTTGAGGTCGATATAGATCGGCAGCGTCTTGCCATCCACCAGCGTCTCCGGCAGGGCCGGCGGCGCCTTGGCCGGTCCCGGCGACGCCGGCTCCAGCGCCGGCACGGGCAAGGGTTGCAGCCCGTGCTGCGCCGCCCGCGCCTGGTATTCGGCGTAGCGCGGCGCGCGGCGGCGCAGCAGGTCCAGCATCTCGGCATCCCGCACCCCGGCATTCCAGGCATGCAGCGCCAGGTGAAGCTGGAACAGCCAGGCCGGGCCGTCATTGCGGTATTCGCAGGCGGCGCAATAGGGCGTCAGCCCCTCGCCGCTGGCCAGAGTGCGGCGGATATGCCGGTACTTCGCACCGCGCCACACCGCTTCCAGCCCCGCGGTGCGGCAATTCCCCATATTCGTCTCCTCGCGGTGGTCGAAGATGGAGGCGGCGGAGCACAGCCGGATGCTGCCATCCGGCTCCATGCTCGGCGTGGTGAAGGGCAGCATGCACAGCTTGGTACGGCGCTCGCCCTCGGCGGTGGCGCGGCGTTCCAGCACTTCGGCGAAGAAGGCGTCGAAGAGCTCGGTCTTGGAGCGCCAGGTCCAGCGGGCGATGCTGTCGAGATTCTCGGCGGAAAGCCGGGGCAGGAGGGTCCGGTCCGCCAGCAGCCGGCGCAGCGCCGCCTTCAGGCACTCCACCGAGCGCTCGGCAAGGATGAATTCCCGCTGCAAGGGCCCGAACACCTCCGGCACCACGCCGACATCGGTCGTCACCACCGGCACGCCGCAGGCCATCGCCTCCAGCACCGGGTTGGGCGTGCCCTCGATGTCGGAGGTGCAGGCATAGAGGTCGATGGTCCGGTACCAGTGCACCATCCGGTCATGCGGGATGAAGCCCTGCTGCCGGTCCGCCAGTTCCAGCCGGATCGGCAGCCCCTCGGCGCGGAGCTGCTCGATGGCGGGGATGAGGATGCTGTGCACCCCCTTCTTGTCGCCGAGCGTGGCCGCCCAGCGGCTGTTGCCGACCCAGCCGACGACCAGCTCCCGCCCCTCGGTCGCGGCGAAGCGCTCGGTCTCCAGCGGGTAGAACAATTCCGGCGAGACGCCGTCCTCGATCACCGCCGCGGGCGGGCGCAGCCCGGGGAAGCCGCGGTACAGCCGGCCCAGCCGCGCCGAGGAGACCGTGTAGGCGACGGTCCATTCGTTGAACAGCTGGCGGCGCTCCTCGATCGCCACCGGCGTGCAGTGCAGATGGTCGTAGACGCTGGTGGTGATCCAGGCCGGGTCCAGGAAGCGGCGACGGAATTCGGCGTAGGGCAGGCCAAGCCTCTCCGCATAGGCTTCCAGCGCGTAGCTGTCGATCAGCATCAGATATTCGCGCCAGAAGACATGCACCAGGTCGTATTGCGGCGCGACCAGCAGCAGGTGGTTCAGCGCCGCGCCGCCGCCCGGCACATAGGCGCCCTGCCGCCCGCCCTCGATCCAGCGCTGCTCCTCCACCGCGGCGAGCGAGACCATCGGGATCAGGTCGAATTCATACTTGTCGCCGAGGTGGCGCATGATCTGGCGCGCGATGTTGGCGAAGGCCCAGTCAGCCGTATCCGTCACCAGCGCGATGCGCGGCTTGCGCGGCGCCGGCGCGGCGGTCGCCGCCACCGCCCCGGCACCGGCGGCGATGTGCTGCTGCTGCTCCCGGGTGGTCAGCCAATTCTCCACCTCATCGCCCCAGACCCGGAAGCCATGCTTGGCCTCCAGATGCAGCGCGGCATTCTTCAGCGCCTGGCGGGAGAAGCGGGCGCGCTCATAGCTCTGGTCGCTCGGCGCCTCGGCCGGTGGATGGTCATGGACGAAGCAGGCAATGGCCGAGCAGCCGACCTTGACCCCCGCACGCCACAGCCGGAGGGAGAAGTCGATATCCTCGAAGCCGATGAACATGCCGTCATCGAAGCCGTCCTGCGCATGGAAGCTCTCGCGCAGCAGCAGGCTGGCGCCGCCATAGAGGAAGGAGCAGAGGAAGGCCTCGCCCGCCGGGCTGATCTCCTGCGCCGCGGCGAGCGGCGCGCCCGGCGGCAGCAGGGAGGTGATGGTCAGCCGCGGCTCGCCTTTCTGAATCAGCGTCTGCAGCGCGCCGCCGAAGGCGTAGAAGCTCGCATGGTCCGGGTTCAGCAGCGGCACGCTGAGGAAATGCGTGCCGAGCAGCGCGAGGTCCCGCTGCAATTGCGGGAAGGGATCGGCGGTGAGGTAGATGTCGTTGTCGAGGGAGAGGATCCAATCCGTCGTCACCTCCCGGAAGGCGCGGTTGCGGCCGCCGGCGACGCCGTGATTGCTGTCGAATTCCAGGATCCGCCAGCGGCAGCGGAGCTGCGCGGCGCAGAATTCGCGCAGCACCTCCAGCTCCGCCGGATCGGAGGCGTTGTCGGCGATCAGCACCTCGCCGGCGAAATTCGGCACGTGGTCGATGAGCGATTGCAGCAGCCGGATGGAGAGGCCGGCGCGATTCATCGAGAGGAAGACGAGGGTGAGGTTGCGCGCATCCGGGCCGAGATTGATCTCGCCGCGTTGCGGCAGCGTCCGGTCGAACCAGGCATGGCGCTGATCGGTGAAATAGGCCGGCCGGAGCATGGCATCCCCCGCCATGCGTCAGCCCCGTGGCGCCGCGAGGCGCATCAGCCGCCCGGCGGCGGCGCGCGCTGCCAGCCTGACCGGCCGCGGCGTTCGCGCGGCCACCCACCATACCGGCCGCAGCCGCTCGATCATGCGGGCGCGCTCGGTGGCGAGGAAATCCCGCTCCTCGCGCAGCGCTGCCAATTCCCGCGCGGCCTCGGCCTCGCGGGCGTGCAGCGCGGCGAGCAGTTCCGCCTCGCGCAGGCGCACCGCGGCGGCCGCTTCCGCCTCCTGCGCCCGCGCCGCGGCGGTCAGCTCCGCCTCCCGCGCCTCTGCTGTGGCGACCAGCTCCGCCTCCCGCGCCTGCGCCGCGGCGGCCAGCTCCGCTTCCCGCGTCTGCGCCGCCGCGGCGGCCGCCGCCTCGCGCCTGCGCATCGCGGCAATCGATTCGGCCAGGATGTCGTTCTCCTGGCGCAGCGCGTTCACCTGCACCCGCGCCAGGCTGCGCTCCTGCTCCAGCATGCCGCGGAGCTGGCGGAGCTCACGCTCGCCCGCGGCGCGGGCCTCGGCGAGGCTCTGCTCCAGCTCCTGGCGGCGCGCCGTGAGTCCCGCCTCGGCGGCGGCCCATGCCGCGCGCTCCGCCTCGAGCTGCTGCGTGGCCTGGTGGACTCCCTGCTGCAATTCCTGCAGCCGCGCCGTGAAGGCGGCCTCGGCGGCGGTCCATGTCGCGCGCTCCGCCTCGAGCTGCCGCGTCGCCTGGTGGAACCCCTGCTCCAACTCTCGAAGTCGTGCCGTGAAGGCGGCGTCGGCACCGGCCCATGTCGCGCGCTCCGCCTCAAGCTGCTGCCTGGCCTGATGCAGCGCCTGCTGCGTCGCCGTCAATTCGGCATAGCGGTCCATGGAGAGGGGGAACACCGCCGCGCCCAGCATACGCTCGGCCTCCGGCCCCCAGGCGCCGAAGAAATAGCTGCCCCGCTCGGCCGTCACCGGATCCTCCCTGCCCGGGGGGCAGAGGAAGCCGGCCGGCAGCGGCCGGGCGCGGGCATGGTCGCTGCCGTCCCGGCCCGGCGCCAGCCCCTGCAGCGGCACGCCGGTGAAGCCCAGCGCCGCGGTGCCGATGAACCATGCCCCGGCCGGCCCCAGCACCTGCTCCGTCAGGGCGCGGAATTCGGCGAAGTGGTACTTCCGCACATGGTAGGGGTTGGACTGCTCAGCGGTGTAGTACCAATGGTCGTTCGGGCAGGAGAGCAGCACCGAACCCCCTTCCGCCCGCAGCCGACCGATCGCCGCAAGAAAGCGCAGCGGGTCGCGCAGATGCTCGATGGTCTCGAGCGAGACGATCAGGTCGAAGCGCGCCGCGCCGAGCAACTCGTCCACCCGCTCCGCGTCGCCCTGCAGCAGGCGCAGCGCCGGGTGCGGGAACTGGGACCGTGCCGTCTCCAGCGCCGCGGCATCGATCTCCACGCCGACCACCTCGGCAGCCCCGGCCGAGGCCATCAGGAAGGCGCCATAGCCCTCGCCGCAGGCGATATCGAGCACGCGCCTGCCGGCACAGGCGCCGAGCGCCGGGGCGTAGCGCGCGATATGGATCGCCGCCTCCACCGGGTGGAAGCTCGCCGCCTTCGAGCACGCCAGACGCTCCATCACCTTCCGCTTCCCTTAACGGCGAGTCCCTCTGGGGTCGAGGTCAACATGGTCTGGGCGGCGCCGGCGCTGCGGCCCGGGCCCATGGCCCTTGCCGCGGCCGGGTAACGGTTGCGATCGTTACCAGCAAGCCTATTGTATTCATCGCCGCTGCGAGGCCGCAATTCAGTAGACCGGTCATTGCCCGCCAGTGCCCGGTACAGCCGATGATAGGTCCGGGTCGTGGCGGCAATGTCGCAGTGCGGGCGCAGCCTTTCCCGCACCGTCACTGCCGCCTGAGAGCGGGGCGTGGCCGCCGCGATGGCACGGGCCAGATCGGCCGGGTGGCGCGGGGCGGCGAGCAGCTCCGGCCCGGCCACCAGCAGCGGCGCCGAGCCGACCCGGGTGGCCACCACCGGCAGGCCGTTCGCCGCCGCTTCCAGGCCGACCACCGGCATGGCCTCGCCATAGGCCGAGCCGATGACCAGCAGGTCGAGCGCCGAGAGCAGGGCGGGCATGTCCTGCCGCGGGCCGAGCGCCAGGGTCCGGCCGGCCAGGCCGTGGCGCCCGAGCAGGGCGGCGAGGTCCGGATTGGCCGCCTCGCAGCCGGTGCCCGCCACGACCCAGCGGCGCGGGCCGGGCGGCAGCAGCGCCAGGGCGGCGGCGACGGTCGCGTGGTCCTTCTGCGGGTCCCAGCGGCCGATGCTGCCGATGGCGACCTCCGCCGGGCCCAGCCCCCAGCTCGCGCGCAGCCGGTCGCGGGCGGCCTGGCTGAAGGCGAAGGCGGCGAAATCCACCCCGTTCGGGATCACCCGGCCCGGCGCGGCGGCGTAGCCGAGCTCCCGCTCATGCAGGGTGCGGGCGTCGGCCGAGCAATAGACGATCCGGTGCGGCACCCAGCCCGAGGCCATCCCGGACAGGCGGGCGATGGCGCGGGTGAGCCAGGCCGTGTCGGCCCGCGGGAGGCTGGTATTGTGGATGGACCACAGCAGCGGCACGCCCGGCAGCAGCAGGCTGGCCAGGAGATTGCCGTGATACAGCCAGCCATGCACCGCATGCGGCGCGAAGGCGCGGGCCTGCGCGCGGGCACGGGAAAGGGCCTGGAACGAGACCTCGCCGCGCCTGAGGCCAAGGCGAAAGATCTCCGCCGCGCCGAACTCGAAGAAGGGAGGATCGCCGGTGAGGGCGATGATCCGGTGCGTCGCCCAGGGCGGGGCGTGGCTGACAAGGTCGGCCAGCAGCTTCTGCGCGCCGCCCTGGTCCACTGTCGGCACCACATGCAGCACCCGCAGCCCATCCGGCACCGCCACGGCCGGCCTGCTGGCGCCTACCCCGAAACCAAGCCCGGAATCGCAGCCCAGGTCAGGCCGCAGCCTGCCCATGACCATCGACGGGTCGCTCTGCTCCATTCTTCCGCCCACCGCCGGCCAGCCGTAATGACCATTCCCTCACGACATGTTCATAGCGGCTGTCATGGCCATAACTACAGCGGAATTTTCCGGGAGACGAAACTCCAGCCGTTGCCATTTACCGATCGATACATCCGGCGGCGACGCTTCAGCCGAACAGGAAGTCGGCGGCGGAGATCAGGCCGGCGGCATTGGCGATGGTCAGCATGTTGCCGCCATAGCTGACCACGGCGGAGGTGCCGTTGCTGCCGATCGTGAAGCTGCCGACGCCGTGGACGCCCAGGGACGCCAGCGGCCGGGCATCGATGAGATCGATCCCGGCCTCCCAGTCAAAAATGGTGTCCGCGTCCCAGCCATTGTCGAGCACGAACACATCGGCACCCGAGCCGCCATGGAGTTGGTCATTGCCGGCGCCGCCCCGCAGCGTATCGGCCCCCGTCTCGCCGACCAGGGTATCGCTGCCGCCCCCGCCCAAGAGGCTGTCCGCCCCGCCACCGCCCCAGAGGGTGTCGACGCCGGCGCTGCCCGAGACGGTGTCATTGCCGGCCCCGGCATAGACCTGGATGGCCGCACCGCTGCTGCTGATATTGTCGTCGCCCGCGCCGCTCTGCAGCCATTCGACCTGGATGGCGCCGAGATCGACGGTGAAGGCCAGGTCGGTGGTCAGGTACATGATGTCGTAGCCAACCCCGCCATTCACCGTATCGGCGGTGTCGGCATAGATGCGGTCATTGCCGTCGCCGCCCAGGATGAGGTCGGCGCCCTCCTCGCCGATCAGCCCGTCATCGCCGGCGCCGCCGATCAGGGTGTCGTCGCCGCTGCCGGCGAAGATCAGGTCGGCGCCGCTGCCGCCGGCCAGGCTGTCATGGCCGCCGCCGCTGTACAGCTCCACGCCCGATGACGTGCCCGAGGCGTCCAGCGTGTCGTTCCCGGAAACGTAGTCGGTGACCCATTCGATGCCGGTCGCCGCCAGGTTCAGGGCGGTGCCGGCACCGCCGCTGATATAGATGGCGTCGAAACCGGCCCCGCCATCGACCGTATCGGTGGGGTCGTAGTAGATGCGGTCATTGCCGTTCCCGCCCGAGAGGCTGTCGGCCCCGAGATCGCCGACGATGACGTCGTCCCCGTCATTGCCCAGCAGCGTGTCGTCGCCGACGCCGCCCCAGAGCCAGTCATGGCCGCTGCCGCCGATGGCCTGGTCGTTCCCGCCGCTGGCATAGATTTCGACCGTCTGGGTCTGACCCGCGGCGATGATGATGTCGCTGCTGAACCCTGCCCTGACGAATTCGATGCTGGTGGCGTCGAGGGCGAGGGTCGCGGGTACATCGTCCATCATGTAGAGCACGTCGCGCCCGGTGCCGCCATTGATGCTGTCCGAGGTATAGGCGTAGATCACGTCGTCGCCGGCGCCGCCGCTGAAGGTGTCGCCGCCGCCGAGGCCGACCAGCGTGTCGTTGCCCCCGCCGCCGATCATGACATTCGCCGATGCCGTGCCGAAGCCGGCGGCGCCGGGGGCATAGGCGATGAGCAGGTTCTCGACCTCGGCGGGGAGGGTGTAGCTGGCCAGGGCCAGGACCGCGGTGTCGATGCCCTCATTGGGCAGTTCCACGACGACATCGGCCGGGTTGTCGATGATGTAGGTGTCGTTGCCGATGCCGCCGACCATGGTGTCCGCGGCGCCCACGCTTTCCGGCGCGGCGCCGGCCGGCTCGCTGCTGGCGGCCAGGGTCAGCGGCGCGGCCGCGGCTGTGGCCGCGATCGTGATGACCGCGCCGCTGCTCAGCCCCAGCTGGCCAGCGGGGGCAATGACAGCGGGGGCAACGGCAGCGGGCGCGGCGTCGCCGCTGGCGGCTATTGCGAGGCCGGCGCTGCGGGCGCACCCCGCTTCGCCATCAAGCGCCGCCGCGACCAGGCGGATTCCGCCGGCTGCAGCGAGGTTAAGCTCCGATGTTGCCCCTGCGACCGAATAAAGACTATAGTAACCATATGGAGCATGCCCCTCGACCCCATCGGTGATTTGGCGGCCGTTAAGAATTGGCACGAGGGTTCTCCGGCAATACGGCTTTTTCGTTGCCTTTTCTATCAGTCTATTGCGGGGCCGTCAAGGTCGGGGCTAGAGCGTGATCGGTTGAGGTCGAATCGACCGAAACCGTGAATCACGCGACGAACAATGAGCTAGAGCGGGGGCGGGTGAGCGCAGCTCAACCGATCCCGCTCTAGAGGCGGGAACGGAAATTTTCATAAAATACGGCCGCGGCACGAGGCCGGACTCCGGCGCCGTGATGGCTCATGCCGTTCGAATCGGGGGGTGCGCCAACTTCCGCGGACTGCCGCCGTGTCCTACGCAGGAACCACAACGGCTACGCCAGATGAATTACTGAGCGCTCAACGTAGTAGACACGGCGGCGCGCTTCGGCAAATCCGTCCGTATCGCTCCGGGTGAAACCTGTTGGAAGACCCATTTCGGCAGATTGAGTCCCCACTGACCGTACAGACCTTCAGGGATTCCGAGCACTCGCCGAAATCAACCGCACGGCATCCGCGGAAGGATCTGTTCGAATTTTAAGCAAAGCTGGCCATTCCTCATCCGCCCATTCCGCTGAAGTGCCTGACACCTCCTACCTGCAGGAAATCGGCAAGCGCGATGAATCCATTCCTGCGCCAAGCCTCCTCCGGCGTGACGCCGGCGAAGTCCGGAATATTCGGATCGGCTCCGTAATAGAAAAGGAATGCTGCCATCTTCAGTGCTTCATCCTCATCGGCGGGCAGGACGAACAGCGGAGTGCAGCCCATTTCGGCATGGCGCACGTTCACCAGCGCCGGATCGGCGGCAAATAGTTCGGCAAGCCGATCCTTGAAGCCGAGAAAGGTCAGCTCGTGCACGTCATGGCTGAGCGGCGCCAGAAAGGCGGCGATCTCGCGCCGGTCGAAGTGGGACGCGTATCCCATCGCCCCGCCGCCGACGCTGGTGGTCGGCCGGTCAATATCGGCGCCATGGGCGACCAACAGCTTGACGACCTCCAGAGATCCGCCGGCGACGGCAACCTGCAATCCGCGCTGATCGATCTTGTCGGCGACATCTGCGTTTACGCCGAGGTCCAGCAGCAGCGAGACGACGTCGGCTCGGCCAGCGCGGGCGGCGGTCAGCATGGGCTCCGGATCGCGAAGATATTCCGGTCGGCTCGCGATTATCGCCCGTGCCGCCTCGCGGTCGAGGTTCATGCACGCGGCTCGGAAGGCCGACGGCCCCTCCAGCGCCGTGGTCTCCGCACCGAACTGTTCGAGCAGCCCCGCCATCTCGAAGTGACCGTGGATCAATGCTTCCTCGCGCTGCGGCCGCTTGGAATAGGCATGCGGGCTGTTGGGATCGGCGCCGTGCGCCAGCAACCATTTCGCGCGCTTCAGGTGATTATAGGCGGTTGCATTGCCGAGCAGATAATTGAGGACGCTGATCTTGCCGCCGATGTCAGCGCCTTCCGGATCGTGCCACGCGTTCAGCGTGCCGCGGCGTTCCGACTGTGACCACAGGAATTCTAACCAGTCCGTGTCGTCCCGAGTGATGGAGATGTTGTAGAGCGTTTGAAAATCGAACGGGTCGGCGCCCCGCTCGATCAACAACTCGGAAAGCTCCCGCGCTCGAGGATGCGGCGGCTGGTCGCCTTCGCCCTCACCGATCAGGCCGGTAAGCACGGTGAAGGCCGGCGGTCCCCACGGTCCGATCCAGCGGGCATTGGGATCAGCACCCTGGTCCAGCAGTCGACGTGCGATCTCCAACGCATGCGTCTCGCTGCCGGGCAGGCGCGAATAGGCTAGATAGAGCAGAGGCTCGCGATCCAGCGGGCCGCCCTTGCGATTGGTGGCACCGGGATCGGCGGCCAGCCGCCGCTCGACTTCGGCTAGGTCGCCGCTCGCCGCGGCGGTGTACAGGCTGTCCTTGCCGATTTCCGGCCAGTGCTTCAGCAGGCGGGCGCCGGTGGCATGGTCGCCGGCCCAGTCGGCGGAGCGCAAGACCAGTTCCACCCGCTCAGCATGGGATCGCTTCATATCCTCTACCGCGTCGCGCAGCGCCGCCCAGCCGGGCAGGCCGTGCTCGCGCGCCAGGGCGAACTGCACATCGCGCAATGCAGGCTCGGCGGGGGCCGCGGGTACGGCGGCCTCCAGGCGGCGGCGCGCATCGGCGTCGCCGGCTTGCAGCGCCTTCAACCAGCGCCTGGCTTCGTTTCGCAGATTGTAGAGGCTCGAACGCGTAGTGAGCTTACGGCTCATGACGACCTTCCTTCCCATTGCCTGGCGTCCGCTGAAACAGGCTGGAAGAAGGGGCGAGAAACGTGTCGATCATTTCAAGATGGGCGGGAGCTCGCTCCCTTGCCGCGGACCGGAGGCGCCCCACAGCGCTCTGAGAGCAGTTATCGGCGTCCGGTTCTCTGGTGTCAACCGAAACGCTGCAAGGTTGCAAGCTAGATAAACGGCTCAATCATCAGTCTCGGCCACGACGTCTTGCCTCGCGGGCGCATAGACCGGGGCCGTTGCTTTGCGGTTATTGCCCAGTCGGCCTAACCCGCGAGGGCAGCCATGGCGTTCTCCCAAGCCTTGTCGCCAAACCACACGGAAGACCATTCAGCCCGAACCCGGCCGGAAGGCCGGCTATCCGATGATGGCGCTGGTGGCGACGAACGGCGACAGACGGCGGAAAGCGGCGTTTGGGGGGGGCGCTACAGTAGCGGAAACGGCGATTCACATTCGTCACGTTTATCCAGCGCGGCGCCGCAGCCGGGTCCGGGCGTGACAGCCATCGGGGGCAGGGCGGTGGCCGGTCCGGTGGCCCCTCCGGCCGGCGGCGGGGCTGGCCGGGAGCCAGCCGGATGAGGCGGTGGGGCTGGCTGGCGGGCGCCGCCCGTCAGCCGATCAGCCAGTCCGGCGGCCTCCGGCCCGGCCGCTCGGAACCGGGTGCGGGGCAGCAGCGGCGCCAGCCGAACGCCGCTGCCCGCCGGGAGAGGCCTTATTCCCCCGCCAGCCGTGCCGCCATGATCGGCGCCGCCAGCCGCATCATGCCGTTCACGTCGCCCATGCGCTCCAGCCCCAGCACCGCATCGGCGAGCTGCGCCGCGCGCTCCGCGCCCAGCACCGCATCCACCAGCCCGTGGAACTTCGCCCGCAGCTCGGCCTCGGTGAGGAAATTCTCCGGCTCGCCCTTCGCCACCTTCACCAGCTTCACGAATTCCTGGCCGCGCGCCTTCACCGTCAGCTTGCCCGCCATATAGGTGGGGAACAGCGCCTGGATCTCCGGATCCTCCACGCAATTCACCTTGGGCAGCAGGCTGCGGATCACCGGGTCCTGCAGATGCGCGTAGCTGTCCCAGCCCATATGGCCGAAGGCCAGGCCGCAGCTCACCACGAAGGGCCCGCTGAACTGGCCGTCCACCACGTTCTGCGGGTTCTGCTTATAGGCCAGCGGGGCGCCGACCAGCAGCATGCCCTTGTTGGGCAGGCCCATGGTGACGCTCTCGATCTCCTCCGGCTTCAGGTTGTGCTCGGCGCGCAGCGCGATGGCGGCGTCCACCCCGGCATGGCCGTAGCGGCAGGAGGGGTAGGGCTTCACCGCCGTGTTCATCAGCTCGAATTCGGTCCCCAGCCCCTGCAGGGCGCGTTCCGGCTTCGGGTTCGGCGCATAGGCGCGGAGGAAGCCCGCCTTGCCCTCGAAGGCCTCGGCGGCGCCGCGGAAGCCCTCGCGCGCCAGGGTGGCGGCGGCGAGGCCGTTCATCGCGCTCCAGCCCACCTGGAAGCGCTTGGTCCAGGCGCCGTTGGCGAGGAATTGCAGGGAGCCGGCGGCCTGGGACAGGGCGATGCCGAAAGCGTCCTCGAAGCCCTTGGCATCCAGGCCGAAGACCCGCGCCGCGGCGGCCGCCGCGCCGAAGGCGCCGCAGGTGGCGGTCGGGTGGTAGCCGCGGTCGTAGTGGTCGCCGCCCGGCAGGGCCAGCGCCAGCCGGCAGGTCGTCTCATAGCCGGCGACGATGGCGGAGAGCACGGTGCGGCCATCGGCGCCCACCATCTCCGCCGCCGCCAGCGCCGCCGGGATCACCGGCGCGCCGGGATGCAGCGTGCCGGCGGCATGGGTGTCGTCGAAATCCAGCGAATGGGCCAGGGCGCCGTTCAGCATGGCGGCGCCGGCCGGGGTGTAGCGGGCGGAATCGCCGAGCACGGCGGAGCCGCCAGCGGCCAGCCCCAAAGCGCGGGCCATGGCGAGCAGGGCAGGGGTGCTCTCCGCATCATGCCGGCCGCGGACGATATTGCCCACCAGGTCCAGCACCAGGAACCGCGTCCGTTCCTTCACCTCGGCGGGCAGGGTCGCGAAATCGAGGCTGGCGCAATAGCGGGCGAGCTCGGCGGTAACGGCGGCCATGGGTTTCCTCCAGCGGATCTGGCGGGATTCTAAACCCCTGGCGGCCCAGGGCAAGCGTGGGGCTGGCCCCGGGCCAGGGAAGCAGGCATGCGGGCGAGGGCGCCGGCATCGCGGAGGCCCGGCGTCGAGGGATCGCCTGCCCCGCACGCCGCCCCTCGCCCACGCCCCTCGCCTACGCGTTGCAGCAGGCCCCCGGCCATGGCACCTCTGCGCCATGCTCGAACGGCGTTCCCTGCTGGCCGGAGTCGCCGCCCTGGCGGCTCCCGCGGCGTCTTCCGGCCCGGCCCTGGCGCAGGCCGACCAGGGCTTTGAAAGCTTTCTCGACGGGGTGCGGGCGGATGCGCGCCGCGCCGGCATCTCCACCGCCACGCTGGGCCGTGCCTTTGCGGGGCTGCGGCCCAATGCCCGCGTCATCGAGCTGGACCGGCGCCAGCCGGAAGGCGGGCTGACCTGGGAGGAATACCGCGACCGCATCATGCTCTCCGCCACGCGCATCACCAATGCGCAGCGGAATTACGCGGAGAACGCCACGCTGCTGCGGGCCATCGAGACGCGCTTCCGCGTCTCCCCCCGCGTGGTCGTCGCCATCTGGGGGGTGGAGACCAATTTCGGCGGCAATACCGGCGGCTTCGGCGTCATCGAGGCGCTGGCCACGCTGGCCTGGGAGGGCCGCCGCGCCAGCTATTTCCGCACCGAGCTGCTGGCGGCGCTGCGCGTGCTGCAGGCCGGCGACGTGACGCCGGACCGCATGCGCGGCTCCTGGGCCGGGGCCATGGGCCAGCCGCAATTCATGCCGAGCAATTTCGAGCGGCTGGCGGTGGATTTCGACGGCGACGGAAGGCGGGACATCTGGGACAGCCGGGCGGATGCGCTGGCCTCCATCGCGCATTACTTCCAGCGCAGCGGCTGGCGGGAGGGCGAGCCCTGGGGCCGGGTGACCCTGCCGCCCGCCGGCTTCTCCCTCGCCGGCGCCGATACCGAGACGAAGCGGCCGCTGCGCGACTTCGCCCGCATGGGCTTCCGCGCCGCGGATGGCAGGCCGCTGCCGGCGGCGGAGATCGAGACCCAGCTCATCCTGCCCAATCGCGGCTCCGGCCAGGTGTTCCTCGGCCACCACAATCTGCGGGTGATCCGCCGCTATAACCCGCCGGTGAATTACGGGCTGGCGGTCGGGCTGCTCTCCGACCGGGTGGCATGAGAGCCTGTCGCGCAGGGGGCCTGGCAGCGGATCGGCGGGGGATTGCGCGTCCTGGCCAGGAGGCGGAGGTCCCGCGAGCGGCATGCCCGGCGCATGACGCCCGGGCGGAAACGACCCGACGGGGCAGGCCGCAGACCCTTTCGCGCCGGGCTCCGTGGGGGGGCGCGGCAGCGCTGCTGCTGGCGGCGCTGCTGGCGGGCTGCGAGCGCGGCCCGCCCCCGCCGCCGCCGCGCTATGTGGTGGGGGAGCCTTACAGCCTGGGCGGGGCGTGGTCCTATCCGCGCGAGGATTTCACCCTGGTGGAGACCGGCTATGCGGTGCGGCTGCCGGACCGCCGGGCCGGGCGGCGGACCGCGAGCAACGAGATCTTCGACCCGGACCAGCTCATGGGCGCGCACCGGACGCTGCAATTGCCGGTGATCCTGCGGGTGCGGAACCTGGCGAATGGGCGGGAGATCCGGGTGCGGGTGAATGACCGCGGGCCGATGCAGCCGGGGCGCATCCTGGGGCTTTCGGCGCGCGCCGCTGCCTTGCTGGGGCTGGCGGGGGAGGGGGCCATTCCGGTGCGCATTGCGGTGGACGAAGCGCCGAGCCGGGCCCTGGCCGGCGCCCTGCCGAACCGGGAGGCGGCGCCGCTGGAGATGGCGGCGGCGCCCAGCGGCGCGGTGCAGCGCGAGGCCCTGCCGCCGCCCCCCGGTGCCCGCCAGGGCGCCGGGCGCAGCGCCCCGGGCGGCGCCGTGCCGCTGGCGCGGGAGGAATTCGCTGCCCCGGAATTGCCGCCCAACAAGCTGCCGGAGCAGGTGGCGGAATACCCGGTCGGCCCCATCCGCATCCTGATCGAGGCCGGGACCTTCTTCCAGCCGGCCCAGGCGCGCCGTCAGGCGCAGGGCCTGGCCTGGGCCGGGGCGTGGGTGGAGCCCTTCGGCATCGGGCGGGACATGCAATACCGCGTCCGCCTGGGGCCCTTCCCGAGCCTGGCGGCGGCGGACCAGACGCTGGCGCAATTGCGCCGCGGCGGCCTGCCCGACCCGAAGCTGCTGATCGACTAAAGGACGGGGGCCCTAACACGCCCCCCCGTGGCTGTGACGGCTCAGCCCGCAAACTCAGACCGGGGCCCGGGGGGTGGTCCACCCCCCGGCGGGGGTGCAGGGGGCAGCGCCCCCTGCTGGGGGGCATGGGGGCGAAGCCCCCATCTTCTTTTTAGCGCCACCTCGTCTCTCAGCCTTTCCCGAATTGCGCCATCGCCTTCCGCCACTCCGCCGCCGCCAGGTTCTCCTCGATCGCCAGCAGCTCGGTGGCCAGCGCCCCGCGCGGGTCACGGTCCAGCCCCTCGGCGATGCAGCGCTTCGCCATGCGCAGCGCCGCCGGCGGCGCCTTGGCGATGGTGGCGGCGATCTCCTCCACCGTGGCCTCCAGCGCCGCCGGCGCCACCAGCCGCGTCACCAGCCCATGCGCCAGCGCCTCCGCGGCGGAGAGCACCCGCCCGGTGAACATCAAATCCCTCGCCAGCCTTGCCCCCAGCACCCGCGGCAGGCGCTGCGTCGCGCCCACCGTGCCCCAGAGCGCTTCCGGCGTGCGGAAGCTGGCCGCCGGCGTCGCCAGGATGAAGTCGCAGGCCGCAGCGATCTCCACGCCAGAGCCCACCGCCGGCCCGGCCACCACCGCGACGCTCGGCATGGGCAGCGCCTCGATCGCTGCATAGGCCAGGAAGCCGCGAAGGCGGCGGGCGCGTACCTGCTCGTCGCTCATCCCCTGGCGTTCCTTGAGGTCGGCGCCGGCGCAGAAGACCGGGCCTGCGGCGCGCAGCAGCACCAGCTTCGCACCTTCTTCGGTGGCGCGGCGGCAGGCGAGGGCCAGTGCCTCCGCCAGCGCCAGGTTGAAGGCGTTGCGCGCCGCCGGCCGGTCCAGCGTCAGCGTCGCCACGCCGCGCGCATCGGCGGCGTAGCGCAGCACGCCTGTCCCCGCGGGGCTCATCGCGGCGCGCCCTCGGCATTCAGCATGGCCTTGATGCGGCGCATCTCCTCCGGCGGGTAGGTGGCGGCGACCTCGGCGAGCGCACAGGCCTCTGCCAGCAGCGCCGCCTCCGGCACCATGCGGTTCACCAGGCGCAGCGCGCGGGCTTCCTCGGCGGGCAAGGGCCGGCCGGTGGTCAGCAGCTCGAACGCGTCCTTCGGCCCCAGCGCCCGCAGCAGCATCGGCGCGACCAGCGAGGGGTAGATGCCGTTCCTCGCCTCCGGATAGAGGAAGCGCGCGCCTTCCGCCGCCACCACCATGTCGCAGGAGAGGGCCAGGGAGGCGCCGGCCCCCACCACCGCCCCCTGCACCGCGGCCACCACCGGCTTGCCGAGCTGGCCGGGCGCCGCCATCAGCACCCAGTTCAGCGCGGCGCGGGCCTCGCGCCCCGCCGCATCCAGGCCGGCCCGCTCGCCGAGATCGGCGCCGGCGGAAAACCCCGGGCCGGCGCCGGCGATGACCACCGCCGCCACCGCCTCCGCCTCCCCGGCCGCGCGCAGCCCGGCGATGATCGCCTCCACCAGCGCGGCGTTCAGCGCGTTGCGCTTTTCCGGGCGGTTCAGCCGCAGCACCCGGACCCGGCCGTGATCTTCCACCAGCAGCACCAAGGCGTCGCTCTCCTCATTCCTGCGTCCCGGCGGCGGGCGCCGCGCCGGTGTCCCGAGCCGCAGCCCTGCGGCCTTCGGCTTTCAAGACTTGCTCGCGGTGGCCGGCCTGCCCGGCCCGTTCGCCGGCATCCGACGAACTCACGGGCAGGACACCGGCCTTTGGGTCTAGAGCAGATCGCCGGAGGGCGGCATCGCCCGGAGGCGTGAATCTGCTCTACAAGCCATAAGCTAGAGCGGTTTCGCGCTGCACAGTCAGCGTGAAACCGCTCTAGTGTCCTGCCCGCCGAGTTCGCTGGATTTCCAGCGAAGGCAGCGGACAAGCAGGCCACGAAAAACACAAGCCAGTGGCCCGAGAACGAAGTCCGCAGGGCTGCGGAAGCGGGACACTGGCGGCCTGCTTGTGCGCTCCCTTCAGCGGCGGAAGAGCGGCCGGCCGTAGGACGGCGGAGGCGAGGGAGCCCGCCCGCCGGGCGCCAAGACAACGCCGCCAGGGCAGGCCGGCCCCACCCGCCCGCCATGCGAAAAGACCCCGCGGACCGCCCCGCCCCCTGTTCCTCCACCGCCCCTGGCCGCATGCTCGCACCAAATGGGAGGAAACCGAAATGCGCGTCCCCCGCCGTGCCCTGCTGGCTGGCCTGGCCCTGCCCGTCCTGCCTTGCCCCGCCTTGGCCCAGCCGGCCTGGCCCGGCCGCACGCTCCGCTTCATCGTCCCCTTCGCCCCGGGCGGGCCGGTGGAGATCCCCGCCCGCTTCATCGCCGAGCACCTCTCCCCCCGGCTCGGCCAGCCGGCCATCGTGGAGGCGAAGCCGGGCGCCGGCGGGGCGCTCGGCATCCAGAGCGTGGCGCAGGCGAATGACCCGCATCTGCTGCTGGTGACGACCAGCGCCATCGCCATCCTGCCCGCGCTGATGCCGGCGCCGGGCTTCGACCCGCTGGCGGATTTCACCCCCATTTCGCTCCTCACCGACGCGCCCATGGTCTTCCTGGCCCGGCCGGAGAGCCCGGTGCGCGACCTGGAGGACCTGCTGGCCCGGGCGAAGGCGAAGCCGGGCAGCATCAGCTACGGCTCCTCCGGCGCCGGCTCCACCACCCATCTCGGCGGCGCGCTGTTCTGCCGCATGGCGGGGGTGGAGCTGCTGCACGTGCCCTATCGCGGCGCCGCCCAGGCGGTGAACGCGCTCTATGCCGGGGATACCGAGCTGATGGTGACCGGCATGGGGGAGGCGATGCCGCATCTGCGCGAGAAGCGGCTGCGCGCCATCGCCGTGACGGGCGGAAACCGCATCCCGTCCCTGCCGGAGGTGCCGGCGGCGGTGGAGCAGGTGCCCGACTATGTCATCTCCATCTGGTACGGCTTCTTCGGCCCGCGCGCCTTGTCGCCCGCGCTGGCAGAGAAGCTGGCGGCGGAGATCGCCCCGCTGCGGGAAGGCAGCGCCCTGGCGGAGCGCTTCCGCGACACCGGGGTGGAGCTGCTGCTGACGCCGCCGGCGCCGCTGGCCGAGCGCCTGGCGCGCGAGGTGCCGCAATGGAAGCGGGTTGCCGCGGCGGCGAATCTGCGGGCGGAATAGCGCGTCGTCGCGCGGGCCTGGCCTACGTGAATTGCGAGCCAAAGCCGGGCCATGACCCGCGCTGCCGTCCGCGCGCGGACGACCCGCCATCATCGGCGGCCAGCGGCACCGAGGGTCACGCGCTTCCGTCCGCGTGCGGACGACCCTCCAGCCGCGGCGGCGGCAGGCATGGCGCCACCCGGCCGGCGGGGCGCCGGTCAGGCCGCGTGGCGCCGACGCCGCCGCGCCCACTGGACAGGGCCAGCCGGGCAGCCATGCTCGGGAAGCCGGGCAGCCCCGTGCCACGACCCCGTGCCGGCCGCGCCGCCATAACGGTCGGTTAAGCCGGGCGGGGCCAAGAGCAAGCGCAGAAGCCAGGGAGGGACGTCGCCACCGCTTCAGGAGTTCGACCATGCGTCGCCGGGATCTGCTCATCTCCTCCCTTGCCTTGCCGGGTCTTGCCCTGCCGGCTCTGGCCCAGCCGGCTCTGGCCCAGCCGGCTCTGGCCCAGCCGCGCTGGCCCAACCGCCCCTTGCGCTTCGTCGTGCCCTTCGCCGCCGGCGGCCCGGTGGAAATCCCCGCCCGCTTCCTGGCGGAGGCGCTGGCGCCGGTGCTCGGCCAGCCCGTGGTGGTGGAGACGCGCGGCGGCGCCGGCGGGGCGGTGGGCGCCCAGGCCGTCATCGCCTCGCAGGACGGCCACACCTTCCTCTTCACCACCGGCGCCATCGCCATCCAGCCGGCGCTGCAGCCGGAGATCGGCTACGACCCGCAGAAGGATCTGGTGCCGGTCTCGCTGATCTCCGAGGCGCCCATGGGCTTCGCTGCCCGGCCGAACGGCAGGGTGAAGGACCTGCCCGGGCTGATCGCCCTGGCGAAGGCGGATCCGGGCGCGGTCACCATCGGCTCCTCCGGCAACGGCACCACCACGCATATGGTCAGCGCGCTCTTCGCGCTGCGCGCCGGCATCGAATGGACGCATGTGCCCTATCGCGGCGGCGGGCAGATGGTGGGGGCGTTCCTCGGCGGGGATATCGACCTGATGTCGGTCGATCTGGCCACCGGCATGCCGCATGCGAAGGAAGGCCGCGCGGTCTTCATCGGCCAGAGCGGCACGGCGCGCAGCCCGGTGATCCCGGACGTGCCCTGCCTGCAGGAGGTGGTGCCGGGCGCCGCGCTCTCCATCTGGTTCGCGCTGCTGGGGCCGAAGGGCACGCCGCCGGAGGTGGTGCAGAAGCTGGCCGGGGCGCTGGCCGGCTTCCGCACCAGCGCGCTGGCCGGGCTGATGGCGCAGAATGGCGGCGCCCTGCTGCTGACGCCGCCGGAGGCGCTGGCGGCGCGGCTGAACACGGAACTGCCGCTGTGGCGGCAGGTGGTGGCGCAGGCTGGGCTCAAAGCCGATTGAGGGGGTGTTGGGGGCTTTGCCCCCAAACCCCCAGCAGAGGGCGCCGCCCTCTGCACTCCCGCCGGGGCCAGGACCTGGCCCCGGACCCCGGTCTGAGTTTTCAGGCCCGGCGGTTGAACCTGCGGACTCAGGGCGGGGTCCGGGGGGAAGCTCTTCCCCCCGGCGGGGTTCAGGGGGCGAAGCCCCCGGCAAACGCCGCCAGCATCCGCGCATGGCTCCGCGCGCCCTTGTGCAGGCAGGTCAGCTCGAATTTCTCGTTCGGGCTGTGCACCTGGTCGTCGTTCAGCCCGAAGCCGACCAGCAGGCTGTCCAGCCCCAGCAGCCGCTTCAGGCTCTCCACCACCGGGATGGAGCCGCCGCTGCCGACCAGCACCGCCGGCTTGCCGTATTCCGCCGCCAGGGCGCCGCGCGCCGCCTTCACCCAGGGGCTGTCCGCCAGCACCTCGATGCCCGGCGTGGTGTTGAGGATGGCGATTTCCGCCCGCGCATCCGGCGGCAGGCGATCGGTGACGAATTGCCTGATGCCCGCCGCCACCTTCTGCGGGTCCTGGCCCGGCACGAGGCGGCAGGAGAGCTTGGCATGCGCCTCCGCCGCGATGACGGTCTTGCCGCCCTCCCCGGTATAGCCGCCCCAGATGCCGTTCAGGTCGGCGGTCGGCCGGGCCCAGAGCCGTTCCAGCGCGCCGCGGCCGCGCTCGCCGGCGGGCGTCTTCAGCCCGATCTCGCCGAGGAAGGCCGCCTCGTCGAAGCCCAGCGCCGCCCATTCCGCCGCCTGGGCGTTGGAGACCTCCCGGATGCCGTCATAGAAGCCGGGGATCTGGATGTGCCCGTTGGCGTCCTGCAACTCGCCCAGGATGCGCGCCAGCGCGTTGATCGGGTTCAGCGCCGCGCCGCCATACAGCCCGGAATGCAGGTCGCGCGCGGCGGCGAAGAGGTCGATCTGCGCATAGACCATGCCGCGCAGCCGCGTGGTGATGGCGGGCGTCGCGATGTCCCACATGCCGGTGTCGCTGATGACGGCGACATCCGCCGCCAGCTCCGCCTTGTTGGCGGCGAGGAAGGCGTCGAGGCTCGGGCTGCCCACCTCCTCCTCGCCCTCCAGCAGCACGGTGATGGGGCAGGGCGGGCCGCCCGCCACCGCGTGCCAGGCGCGCAGCGCTTCCAGCCACATGGCGACCTGGCCCTTGTCGTCCACCGCGCCACGGGCGACCACGCGGGGGCCGTGCGGCCCGTCCACGATCGCCGGCTCGAAGGGCGGCGAGGTCCAGAGGTTGAGCGGGTCCGCCGGCTGCACGTCGTAATGGCCGTAGAACAGCAGATGCGGCGCCTTGCCGCTGCCCGTGCCGGGATGGTGCGCGACGACGCAGGGATGGCCGGCGGTCGGGCGGATCTCGGCGCGGAAGCCGATGGCGGCGAGGCGGTCCCGCGCCCATTCGGCGGCGCGCAGGCAATCCGCCGCATGGGCGGGCTGGGCGCTGATGCTCGGGATGCGCAGCCAATCCACCAGGCGGTCCCGGGCGGCGGCGGCGCCGGCATCGATCTCGGCGAGGATGCTGTCGAGGGAAGTGCTCATGGGCGGAGGCTACACCATCCCTCGGCGCCGTGCGCAGCAGGGTGGTTGCGACGCGCCGGAGCCCTTGCCGACGGATGGTCCCGGACCCGGCGCTGCCGCCGCATCGCCCCGCAATACTGATCCCATGATCCACCCTGCACGCGGCGGTTGGCATTCATGCGGTTGCGGAATGTGGGTTGTCTTCCGATGGAACCGAGTCAGAATATAACCAAACTTACATTCTATCGTAAGAAAAACGTCATGTTGTTCTGCCCGACGCCGGGCTGACGCCCGCGCCGCTCTTCACCGCTGCGGGACGCCCTCCATGGCAGGCGCGCAGGCTGGAAGGAAGCCCGAGCGGATGCAGCTACCCCATACCGACGCAGCGATGGCGGCCCGCCCACCGGATACCGCCCTGTCGCGCAGCGATGACGGCACGGCAGGGGGGCTGCTGCCCCGCTTCAGCGGTGCGTTGCTGGGGGCGCTCCTGGCTGTGGATTTCGCCCTCATCGGCGCCAACTCGCTGGCCTTCGCTCTCTCTGGCCGCATCCCGGTCCTGCTCTACCTCGATGAGGAGGGGAACCTGCCATCCTGGTGGTCCTCGACGAAGCTCCTGCTCGCCGGCCTTCTGCTCGCGCTGGTTGCGCTGCGCAGCCGGCGGGTGGACCGCGCCGCCTGGATGCTCGGCCTGGTGGCGGCCGCCTTCATCGCCATGTCGATCGACGAGGCCAGCGGCCGGCATGAGCGGGCCGGGCTCATGCTGGACCGGCTGATCGGGAACAGGGCCGGCACGGCCTTCCACCGGACGGGGCTGTGGGTCTTCGCCATCGGGCTGCCGGCGGCGCTGGCGATGGCCTGGGGCCTGCGCCGGCTGGCGCGCTTCCTCGGCCAGGTCCCCGGCTCGCCGCGGCGGCTGCTCGCCGGCATCTGCCTGCTCATGGCCGGAGCGCTGGGGGTGGAGGCGGCCGGCAATTTCGTCTTCCCCGAGGGCGCGCTGGAAGCAGGCCGGCTGCGCGGCATCGACCTGGCTGTGATCAGCCTGGAGGAATTCCTCGAAATGGCAGGGGGCAGCGTTCTGCTCTGGGCCAGCCTGCTCTTCGCCGACCGGCATTGGAGCACGCGCGGCGTCCATGACCTGCTGGTCCCGTTGCGGCCGGCGGAGGGGCCGCGCGCGCCGGCAGCCAGGCCGGGTTCCGGCCTCCGGGCGACGCCGCCCTATGGCAGTCTGCTAGGCTCCTGAAGCAGGCCGCCGATCCTGGCCTGACGGGATTCCAGGCCCGCGGGAGACACGCCATGCGCAACCGCCTGAAGGTCTTTCTGACGCATACCGAGGAGGCGCTGGCCAATTACTACGGCGACCGCGCCCTGGAGGCGCTGCGCCAGGTGGCCGAGGTGAAGCTGAACGAGACCGGCCGCCACCTGGCGGGGCAGGAGCTGGCGGAGGCGGCGGCGGGCTGCCAGTGCATCATCAGCTACCGGCAATCCCCGGGCGAGGCCGCGACCTTCGAGCATGCCCCGGACCTCATCGCCTTCCATCGCTGCGCCATCGACATCCGCAATGTGGACGTCGCGGCGGCGAGCCGCGCCGGCGTGCTGGTCACCCAGGCGACGGCCGGCTTCGTGCCGGCGGTGGCGGAGCTGGTGGTCGGCATGATGGTCGACCTCTGCCGCGGCATCACCGCGGCGGCGGAGAGCTACCATGCCGGGCAGGTGCCGGCGGCGGCGATGGGGCGGCAATTGGCCGGCAGCACGCTGGGCATCATCGGCTATGGCGCCATCGGGCGGTATCTGGCGCCGCTCGCCCTGGCCTTGGGGATGCGGGTGAAGGTGGCGGACCCCCATGCGACGCCGGAGGATGCGCGGATCGAGCATCTGGCCCTCGAGGACCTGCTGCCGGAATGCGACATCGTGGTGTGTCTGGCGGTGGCGAACGAGGCGACGGAGAACCTGATGGATGCGAGGGCCTTCGCCCGCATGTCGCCGGGGGCCTTCTTCATCAATCCCTCGCGCGGCAATCTGGTGGAGGAGGTGGCGCTGCTGGCGGCGCTGGAAAGCGGGCGCCTGGCCGGGGCGGCGCTGGATGTCGGCCGGGCGCCGGACCAGATGCCGAGCCCTGCCTTGGCGCGACACCCGAAGGTGATCGCCACGCCGCATATCGGCGGGCTGACCCCGGAGGCGATCGAGCATCAGGCCTTCGACACGGTGAAGCAGGTGACGGCGCTGGCGGAGGGCAGGCTGCCGGAGCATGCGGTGAATGCCGAGGCGGCGTTCCGGTTGAAGCTGCTGGGGATTTGAGGGGGGCTTTGCCCCCCTCAAATCCCCCACCAAAGGCCGAAGGGCCCTTGGAAACCATGCGTTTGGCGTCTCGACCGTCGGCTGCAAAACTCAAGGGTTCCAAGGGCCTTTCGGCCCTTGGCGAGGGGAGTTTGAGGGGAGCAGAGCTCCCCTCAATGCGGCACGCCCGCCAGAAAGCGCCGCTCCTCCGCCGTGCTTTCCCGGCCCAGCACCGCATTCCGCCCCGGAAAGCGCCCGAAGCGGCGGATGATGTCCCGCCGCCGCCTTGTCTCCTCCGGAACAGGATGGGGCAGCAGCCCGCACAGGGCGACGCTCAGCTCCTGGTCCTCCAGCGCCTCGGAATGCCCAAGGGGCAGATAGGCGAAGGGCCGCCAGGCGCGCGGCAGCTCCAGGTCCTGGCCTTGGGCAAGGGCGGCGCGCGCGACGCGCCTGGCCGCCGCATCCGTGGCGAAGCAGCGCGGCCCGCCGGCGAAGACCAGGCGGGGGAATTGGTCGAGCAGCAGGATCAGGGCGAGGCTGCCCGCGGCGAGCGCCTGCCAGCCGGCCCGGGCGCCGGACGCCGCCGCCTCATGCACGATGAGGAAGCGGGCGGCGAGGCGGGTGGCCAGGTCCGGGCGGGGCGGGTGGTCCGGGGTGAGGCGTGCCGCCTTCCAGCATCGCAGCACGGCCCTGGCCTCTGGCGGCAAATTCGGGGCGCGGAGGGGGCAGGGGGCATGCGGCATGGAAGGGCCTCAGACATGAAACGGCCCGGGTTGCAATAAGCGCTTTGGCGCCTGGCGCTGTGACAAAGGTCACGCCGCGAGTGGAGAGCCTGGCGCAGGCGGCGCCAGGTTTAAGGAAAGTGAAAAGAAGGATCGGGCTTGGCCCGCTGGCGGCGGCCACTGCCCGGCAGAGCCCCGCCTTCTTGCCCTTGGGCCGCCGGCCGCCCCCCCCCCAACCCCGGCCCGGGTTGCACACCAGGGGGGTCCGATCAGTGATCCGGGCAGGGCGCCTTCCGATGCCGCCTGCACGGCCCGGGCGGTCGGCGAACCGGTCCGTTGGCATCAGGCCCTGGGTCGGGCTGCAAACTACCCGGCCGCCATTCAGCCCTGGCGCAGCCGCTCGCGGGCCTCGGCGATCACCCGCAGCACTTCGGGGGTGAGGTCATAGGCCGGCAGCTCCTCCGGCAGGGCCCAGGCAATGGCGGCAACGTCATCGCCCGGCCTGGCCTCCCCGCCACTGCGGCGGCCGCAGAAATCGATGATGGTGTAGTGGTAGCGCACCGCCCCGTCCGGGTCCCGGCTGATGCCGTCCACCACCGCCGCCAACTCCAACGGGCCGGCCTCGATGCCGGTTTCCTCGAACAGCTCGCGCCGGGCGCAGGCCTCGGCGCGTTCGCCGATGTGCTGGGCGCCGCCGGGCAGGGACCAGCTCCCCTCCCGCGGCGGCTTGCCGCGGCGGACCAGCAGCACGCGTTCCTCCCCCGGGGGGCCCTCCTCGAAGATGATGGCGCCGATGCCGACCCAGGGCCGGGTGGGGTAGTCCCGCCGCTCCGGCCCCCCGCTCATTGCGGCGGCGCCGCTGGGGTGGCGGGCGGCGTGACGGCAGGCGGCGTGGCGCCGGGGGCCGCAGGGGCGGGCGCGGGCGCGGTGGGGCCGCCGGCGGCCGGCGGGGCGGCAGCGGGTGCGGCCCCGGCAGCCGGCTCGGCCGGGCGGGGCAGCAGATCGGCCAGGCGCGGGACGAAGGCCTTCTCCTTCCAGCTTCCCACCTGATAGGCCCAGCCCTGCCAGCGGGCATTCAGCCCGGCGGCCGCCTCGCCGCCCTCGGCCACCAGCCGCACCCAGACATCCTCCCCCCGCTTCGCCGCGGTGACGGTGACGGCCAGCCCCTCGCTCAGCCCGAAGCGGCCTTCGCCCAGCGCCTCCCCGGGCATCTCCGCCGCCTTCATCACATCGAGGAAGGTGAGGTATTCGAAGGCCCGCGCCACCTCCTCCACCGCCACCTCGTCCGTGGCCTGGCCGGCCGGTTCCGCCAATCTGAGCTTGGCGTCCGGCGCATCCTCCCGCGCCAGGCGCAGCGGCGCCTCGCCCGGGCGGGTCACGGCCAGGCTGCGCACCCGCTCGGCGGGGAAATTGGCGATGTCGCGGTCGATCCAGAGCTGCGGATCGGCGTCCAGCGCCAGCCGCCCCTCGGCCAGCCAGGACTGGGTCTCGTTCGGCCGGCGGACATAGACGCTTTCCGGCAGATTGCCCTGGGTGCGGACGCGGCGGCGGCCGACCACCAGCTCCACCAGCGGCGCCCCGGCGCCGTCCAGCACGCGCAGCAGCAGGGCGGTGCTGCCGGGCTTCGCGGGATCGTCCAGCCCCAGCCGCTCAAGCTGCGCCGGGTCGCTGGTGCGCGGCTCCACCAGCCGCAGCTCGGTCAGCCCCATCAGCGCCTCGCGCACCTTCTCCGGCCGCGCCGGGTAGCCGGATTTCTCCGGCAGCACCCAGGCCTCCCCCTGGCGCTGCAGCACCAGCGTGGCGTCGGGCTTCCGCACCTCGATCCGCGCCGCGCCCTGCAGCCGGTCGGCCAGGCCGGGGAAGGCGAGGCCGCCATTCGGCAGGGTGGCGTGCTCCACCTTCTGCGGCGTCAGCAGCAGGGCGGCGGCGACGCTGGCGGCGGCCGCGCCGCCGAGCAGGAGGAGATGGCGTCGCTGCATGGTCTCAGCCCCTCGCCGCCGCGCGCCGGCGGGCCCGCAGCACCGCCAGCGCGATGGCCAAGATCGTCAGCAGCGCCGGCACCAGCGCCACGTTGATCAGCCGCAGCACTGTCTCCAGCCCCTCGATGTCGCGGCGCAGATCGAGCTGCACGGCGCGGAGCTGGCGGCGGGTGGCGACGATCTCGGCCCGCGCCGCGTCGATCTCCGCCCGCTGCTCCGGGGTGATGACGGCCTGGGCCTGGCTGCCCTGGCCGCCACCGCTCCCCTGGCGCAGCTCGCGCAGCCGCCGTTCCGTCTGCTCCAGCTTCTCGGTGAGCTGGCGCTCGGTCTGGCGGTACTGCGCATCCGCTTCGCGGCGAATGTTCTCCACCATCTCGAAGGGGCGCAGGCTCTCGCCGCGGCTGCGCAGCGAGATCAGCGCGTCCGAGCCGGAGAGGGCATCGGCGAGGTTGCCGATGAAGCTGCCATTGCCGCTGAAGGGGGTGGCGACGGACTGGCCGAAGAATTCCTGCACCCGGACCCAGAAGCGGTCCTCCAGCACGTCGCTGTCATTGATCAGGACGATGTTCGCCGGCCCCTCGCTGCGGGCGCGATGGGCGGGGAAATTCTCCGGCCGCGCCGCGCCCTCGGGCGGCGGGGGCGGGCCGTCCGGGAAGGCGGTCGCCAGCTCGCCGCGGATGCGGGCAGCCAGCACGTAGCGGTCGCCGGAGGGGCGGAAATCGCCCAGCAGCCGCACCGGGTTCGGGTCCTGCCGCACGCGCTGCGCATCCGCCAGCATGGATTGCGGCGAGGAGGTGAGGAGCGGGGTGAACTCGATCGCCGCGCCCTCCTTTTTCCGCACCTGGCCGGCCGAGGCGAGGGTGATCTGCTCGAGCTGCGCCAGCGAGACCTCGGCGCGGTTCAGGCTGTCGCCGGTCAGGTTGTACCAGGCGACGTAATCCACCGCCTGCACCCGGTCCTGCGGATTGGCCCGCACCCGCCAGGCGCCGCGGAGGTCCAACACCACCTGGTCGGACGGCGCTTCCAGCCCCCAGGCGTTCAGCAGGCGGGGGAGGGAGGAGGCGGTGTCGCTCGGCGGCTGGCCGGTGGGGCCGGGGCGGGTCGCCTGGCTCTCGCTGTGCGGGTCCAGCAGCAGGATCAGCTTGCCGCCGCGCAGCACGAATTGGTCGACGGCGTATTGCGCGGCATCCGAGAGGTGCTGCGGATGCGCCACCATCAGCACCTGCACGTCAGGCTCGATCGCCTGCGCATCCAGCGGCACGTCGCGGACGGTGAAGAATTGCCGGAGCTGCTGCATGACGACGGCGGGCTGGGCCAGCGCCGGGTTGCGCATCATCATCGCCCGCGGATCGCCGTTCAGCGGCAGCGGCGACATCACGCCGATGACCGGCCGCGTCGGGTTGGAGAGCTCATAGACCAGCCGCGTCAGATCGTATTCCAGGAAGCGCTCCCGGTCCGGCTGGAAGAAGGCGATGCTGCGCTCCTCATCCACCAGATTGCTGCCGGAGAGGCCGAAATACACCTGCTCCCCCGATTGATCGACCGGCACGCCCTGCAGGCCGAGCGCCATGGCACGATCCTCGGTCTCGCTGAAGGGCTCGGGGTCGTAGACCTCCAGCTTCAGGCGGCCGTTGGAGAGGGCGACGTACTCGTCCAGCATCGCCCGCACCCGGTCGGCATAGGCGCCATAGACCGGGATCTCCGCGCCCAGCCGGCGGGAGTAGAAGAGGCGCAGCGTGATCGGGTCGCGCAGCCCCGAGAGGATCTGCCGCGTGCCATCCGCCAGGGTGTAGAGGCGCTGCTGCGTCAGGTCGAGCCGGGCGCGCGGCAGCAGCCGCTCCGCCAGCATGTTGAGGCCGACCGCCAGCACCGCGGCGGCGAGCAGGCCGAGGGCGGAGGACCAGAGCCGCCGCGTCCCGGCGCGCGCGGGCTTATCCGGTGCGCCGGTGCGCGGCGGCTTCTGCGGGGTGCCGGAAGCGGAGGCCGGAAGGGTCGTGCTCATGCCCTCAATCCGCCTTCCGGTGGTCCAGCACCACCGCGTTCAGGAACAGGAAGAAGCCGATGAAGCTGGCGAAGAAGACCAGGTCGCGTGCCGCCACCAGCCCGCGGGTGAAGCCGCCGAAGCGTTCCGCGACGGAGATGCCGCGGGCGATGTCGGCCAGGACGGGCAGGCGGGTGGAGAGGAATTCCGTCACCACCGGGCTGCCCGCGGCGCCGAAGACGAAGCAGAGCGCGACGGCGAGGACGAAGGCGATGACCTGGTTCTTCGTCATGGCGGAAACCGCGGCGCCGACCGCCAGATAGGCGCCGGCCACCAGCAGGCAGCCGAGATAGCCGGAGAGGATCACGCCATTATCCGGCTGGCCCAGCAGGTTGACCGTGACCACCAGCGGGAAGGTCAGCAGCAGGGCGATGGCGCAGAAGGCCCAGGCGGCGAGGAATTTCCCCAGCACCGCCTGCCATTGCGGCAAGGGCAGGGTCAGCAGCAGCTCGATGGTGCCGAGCCGGCGCTCCTCCGCCCAGAGCCGCATGGTCAGCGCCGGGACGAGGAAGAGGAAGAGCCAGGGGACGAAGGCGAAGAAGGGCTGCAAATCCGCCTGGCCGCGCTCGAAGAAATTCCCCAGCGTGAAGGTCAGGGCGCCGGCCAGCACCAGGAAGATGACGATGAACACATAGGCGACGGGGGTGGCGAAGTAGCCGGCCAGCTCCCGCCGCGCGACGATGAGGGCCGGGGCCATCAGGAGGCGTCCTCGGTGACGGTCGCGGCTTCGCTGAGGGTCAGGCGGCGGAAGACGTCGTCCAGCGTGCTGCCTTCCTCCTCCAGCACCGCCGGCGGCGCATCCACCACCACCCGGCCGCGGGCGATGATGATGGCGCGGGTGCAGACGGCACCCACCTCCTCCAGGATATGGGTGGAGATGACGATCGCCTTCTCCGGCGCCATGCGGCGGATCAGCTCCCGCACCTCGTGCTTCTGGTTGGGGTCGAGGCCGTCCGTGGGCTCGTCCAGCACCAGCACCGGCGGGTCGTGCAGCAGCGCCTGGGCCAGGCCGACGCGGCGCTTGAAGCCCTTGGAGAGGGTCTCGATCGGCTGCAGGCGAACGCCTTCCAACTGGGTGAGCAGCATGGCATGCGCCACCCGGTCATCCAGCGCGCTGCCGGCGAAGCCGCGGATGCGGCCGGCGAATTCCAGGAAGCCGGTGACGGTCATTTCCGGATAGGTCGGCGCGCCTTCCGGCAGGAAGCCGAGATGGCGCTTGGCGGCCACCGGCTGGTCCACGATATCCGCGCCGCAGATGCGGGCAGTGCCGGAGCTGGGCGGCATGAAGCCGGCCAGCATGCGCATGGTGGTGGATTTGCCGGCGCCGTTGGGGCCGAGGAAGCCCAGCACCTCGCCCCGCGCCACGGTGAAGGAAATGTCGTCCACGGCCGTGAAGCCGCCGAAGCGCTTGGTCAGGCGCTCGATCTCGATCAGCTCGGACAAGACTGCCCCCCTGGCTGCCCTGAGCGTGATCGCTTGAGGTCGGTACGACCGAAAGCGTGAATCACGCGACCCAACAGACTGAGCGTGATCGCTTGAGGTCGGTACGACCGAAAGCGTGAATCACGCGACCCAACAGACTGAGCGTGATCACTCGAGGTCGGTACGACCGGAAGCGTGAATCACGCAACCCAGCAGAAACCAGAGCGGGGCCGGTGAGCGAAAGCGAGCCGGACCCGCTCTGATGCAGCCCGGGTTTACTCGCGTGCGAGGGCTTTGCAAGGCCCGCCGGCCGGGCGCCGGACGCGCGTTACAAACCCCGCCGCCCGTTCCGCTGCCGCCGCTTCGCTGCGGCAGCCTGTGCGCGGCCCCGGCGAAGGCAGCGACATCGGAGGCAGCGACATCGGGGCCCCGGGAAGCCGCGCAGCGGCTTCCCGGGGATCAGACGATGAAGCCCAGGGCGGCGACGCCCATCCAGCAGATGGCGCCGAGGACGAAGGTGGCGAAGGCGCAGCCGGCGACCGTCAGCGCCATGCCCCAGCCGGTGACGCGGCTGTCGTGCTCGACCAGGCCGAGCGCCATGACGATGTTGCCGAAGGCGGGCGGGCCATTGGTGCCGGGGCCGGGCAGGATGAGCATCAGCGCCGCATAGGCGGTCAGCCAGCCGAAGATGCGGTCCGAGAGCGGCGTGGTGAAGAAGCCCGGCCGCGGCTTCACATAGCGCTCGACCCGCGCCAGCCATTTGGAGGAAGAAGTGGTGAGGCGGAGCAGATCCTCCCGCCGCACGCTCTGGCGTGCGAGGATCCGCGGCAGCTTCGGCACCTGCCGCCCGAGCCCCATCTGGATGCCGAGCAGCAGCACCGGCGTGCCGAAGACCGAGGCCATGCCGGGCAGCAGCGAGGGCAGCAACAGCAGCAGGATCAACAGGCCGAAGGCGCGGTCGCCGAAGGCCTCCGCCATCTCACCGAGGCTGATGCGTTCCCCGGGAAAGCGTCCCACCACTTCCGCGACGATGCGGGAGATCGGGGCGCCGGCATGCTCCTCCGCCGAAGGGTGGGGGGACGTGGCCATGTCGCAGCCCTGCGGCCGCGCCATGGCGATGGGCGCCTCGATATTACCGTCCATTCCTGCTCCTAGCCCTTCGTCCCGATCCCTGGCGGCCGGTTGCCCCCGGCCCATGGTACGCGCGCCCCTGTTGCGGCCCGGCGTCCCGGCGATGCGGCCACCGGATGAGGGTATCCAGATGGCGCTGACCGGCGACGAACCAAGCCTGCCTGCGCGATCTTTCCGGTCGCGTCATGGCGCGGCCATCCTAAAGGGCGGCCGGGCCCGGCGCATCCGGAAAATTGCGTACCGATAGGGGATCAGCGACCGGTGAAGACCGGCTTGCGCTTTTCCATGAAGGCGCGGCGGCCTTCCTTGTAGTCCTCGCTGTCGAAGCAGGCGGCCATGGCTGCCTTGATCTTCTCCATGTCGCGGTCGGCGCGGTCCATGCAGACCGCCTTCACCGTCTGCTTGTTGGTCTTCAGCGAGAGCGGGGCGTTGTTGGCGAGCGTCGCGGTGAGCTTCGCCACCGTCGCCTCCAGCTCCCCGACCGGCACCACCTTGTTCACCAGGCCGATGCGCTCGGCTTCCTTCGCGTCGAAGCGCTCGCCGGTCATCAGGATCATATGCGCGTGGGCGGGGCCGACGAGGTCCACCAGGGCGCGGACCATGTCGAAGCCATAGGCGATGGAGAGCTTCGCCGCCGGGATGCCGAACTGGCTGTCATCGGAGGCGATGCGGATATCCGTGGACATCGCGATGCCGAGCCCGCCGCCCATGCAGAAGCCGCGGATCTGCGCGATGACCGGCTTTTCGTAAGTCGCGAGCTTCAGGCGGCCGGCGCTGGTCAGCCTGTCATATTCCTTCTGCGCGTCGGCGTTGTTGCGCACCTTCTCGAATTGGGAGATGTCGGCGCCGCTCACGAAAGCCTTGTCGCCGGCGCCGGTGAGGACCACGCAGCGGACATTCGGGTCCTCGGCGAAGAGGTCGAGGGCGGCGCCCATCCCCTCCCACATGTTCACCGACATGGCGTTGCGCTTTTCCGGCTGGTTGAAGACCACCTTGCCGACGCCGCCCTCGATGCTGGCGAGGATTTTTCCGTCTGCGAATTCGAAATTGCTCATGCCTCGCCTCTCCTCGTCACCGGCGCCGATGCCGCGCCAACAGCAAGGGAGGGCATCGCGCCGCGAGGCGCGCCCTGCGGCGCGACCCCTCCCTCGAACCTCCATTCGCCAGGGGATCCGCCAGCGGCCGCAGGGCCCCGGACCCCCTGAATCGCCAGGCTGACCCGAGGGTCAGCCGCCGCCCAGGGCGCCCTTGTCCTTGAGGTCCTGGATCTCGGCGGCGGTCAGGCCGGCCTCGCGCAGGATCTCCTCATTGTGCTCGCCGAGGTTGGGGATGTCCCGGTAGAAGCCGGTCTCCACGCCCTCGATGTTCACCGGCTGCGCCACGACATGGACGTCGCCGCGGGTGCGGTGCTTCATCGGCATCGCCATCTCCAGGTGCTGCACCTGCGGGTCCTCGAACACCTCGCGGATGTTGTTCACCGGGCCGCAGGGGATGCCGGCCTCCTCCAGCTTCTCGATCCAGTAGTCGGAGGAATGCTGCTGCGTCACCTCGGCGATGACGGCGTTGATCCGCTGCCGGTCCTTGCTGCGGCCGGCATTGGTCTTCCATTCCGCCACCTCCAGCCATTCCTCATGCCCGGCGGCCTTGCAGAAACTGGTCCAGAGCTTGGGGGAGGAGGCGGCGATGTTGATCGGCTTGTCGGTGGTGGGGAAGACGCCCATCGGGATGTTCACAGGGTGGTCATTGCCCGCCTGCCCGGCCACCTCGCCATCCATCAGGAAGCGGCTGGCCTGGAAATCCAGCATGAAGACCTGGGCTTCGAGCAGCGAGGTATGGACATAGCCGCCCTTGCCCGTGCGCTCTCGGTCATAGAGCTTCATCATGATGCCCATCGCCAGGAGATTGCCGGCGGTGAGGTCGTTGATCGGGATGCCGACCCGCATCGGCCCGCGGCCGGGCTCGCCGGTGATGGTCATGAGGCCGCCCATGCCCTGGGCGATCTGGTCCACGCCGCCGCGGGTGGAATAGGGGCCGGTCTGGCCGAAGCCGGAGATGGAGGCGTAGATCAGCCGGGGATTCAGCGCCTTCAGGTCGTCATAGGCGATCTTCAGCCGGTGCTTCACCTGCATCCGCATGTTCTCGACCAGGATGTCGGCCGTCGCGGCGAGGCGGAGAAAGGCGGCGTGGCCGGCCGGGTTCTTGAGGTCGAGGGAGAGGCCGCGCTTGTTGCGGTGGAGGTTCACCTGATCGAAGCCGTCGCGCGCGCCGCCAAGGCCATCGCCCGCCGCCGGCGGCTCCACCCGGATGATGTCGGCGCCCCAATCGGCCAGATGACGGACGCAGGTGGGGCCGGCGCGGGCCAAAGTGAGATCCAGCACGCGCAGCCCGGCGAGCGGGAGCCGGGTTTCCGTCATCAGCTTCGGGTCGATCGGGCTTTCAGGCATCGGACGTCCTCCTCGGGCGAGGGGGAGCTTAGAGCGGGCCGGCGGGGCTGTCGCCTCCCCCTCGGCACGGCGCTGGCCGGAGCGGATCGCGCCCTACGAGTGCCCGGCGGACCATGTGCCGGTCGGTCAGGGCAAGGCCGCCATCTTCAGCCCGCGCTTTCCAGCTCCCGCACCATCACCGGCATCCGCCCCGCCCCCCAGGCGGCCACCCCCAGCGCCAGCAGCATGGCGACGATCGTCGGCGCCCGCAGCCCGAACACCTCCCCCGCCGCGCCCAGCGCCAGCGCCCCGCTGGCCGGGCAGGCCCTTGTGATCATCCCCCAGAGACTCAGCACCCGCCCGCGCATGGCGTGGTCCGCCGCGCTCTGCATCAGCGTCTGGGTGGAGATGCCATGCACCGAGGCCGCCGCCCCCAGCACCGCGGCGCAGAGCAGGGCGAAGGGGAAGAAGCCGGTCGCGACGAAGCCGATGGTCGCCACCGCCTGCACCGCCACCGCGCCCACGGAAAGCGCCGTCGCCCCGCCCAGCCGCCCGCGATTGGCCACCCACAGCCCGGCGAACAGGGCGCCGACGCCGATCGCCGCCGTCAGCATCGCCAGCCCGTCCGGCCCGCGATGGAACAGCCTTTCCACATAGGGCGGCAGGATCTCCTGCACCCCGCGCATCAGCACGCTGGCCGTGGCGGCAAAGATCAGCAGCGGGCGGATGCCGGGGTGGCGAGCCACATAGCGGAAGCCGGCCAGCACCTCGTTCAGCATGCTGCCCTCCGGCGCATGGCCGCGGCGCTCGGCGGGGTCCACCCGCAGCCCCAGCATGGTCACGCTGGCGAAGACATAGGCGCAGGCATTCAGCGCCACCGCCGGCGCCACCCCGCCCCAGGCGATCAGCGGCCCGGCAATGGCCGGCCCGACCAGCCGCGCCACGCTGAAGCACAGGGAATTGCAGGCGACCGCCGCCGGCAGCTCGGCCCGCGGCACCAGCGCCGGCATCAGGCTCTGCCGCGCCGGCTGGGCGAAGGAGGCGGCGGTGCCGGAGGTCATCTCCAGCAGCAGCAACAGGCCGATGGTGAGCGAGCCGGTGGCGAGGGTGGCGGCCACCGTCGCCGCCTCCACCGCGATGACGGCCTGGGACAGCATGGTCAGCTTCACCCGGTCCACCCGGTCGGCGATCGCCCCGGCGATGGGGCTGAACACCACCGCCGGCGCCAGGTCGCAGAAGGCGACCAGGCCGACCCAGAAGGCGCTCCGCGTCAGCTCCCAGGCCAGCCAGGCAACGGCGATGCGATGCACCCAGAGCCCGGTCCAGGACACCACCGAGGCGGTGAAGAACAGCCTTGCGTCACGCTGCGCCAGCGCCCGGCCCAGCGGGCCGAGGCTGGCGCCGAATCCGCCGGGCTTCACCGCTGCGGGGCGCTGCGGGCGTTCTGCGCGATGCAGTCATTGGCGATGCGGTCCCGCTCGAAGATCCGGCCCAGCCGGTCGGTCTCGGCGCGCTGGGAGAAGATGGAGGACTGGCTGCCGACCCGGCTGTCCCGCTCATCCTCCCGCATCAACTGGCCGCGGTCGCGGGTGGCGACGATACGGTCCGCCTCCTGCCGGCAGGCGGTGGCGATGGCGGTCTGCTCGGCCTGGCTGCCCTGCGGGGTGCGCGGGGTGGCGACGGGCGACACGGCCGGATCGGGGCCGCTGGCGCAGCCGGCGAGCAGCCCGGTGGCCAGCAGGCAGGGGAGCAGGAAACGGTCGCGGATCATCGGGGGAACTTTCAGGCTGGTGCATGTCCAAGCCGGGCGGAATCGCCTGACGACTCGGAAGATGCGAGAGAATAATAGCCCAGTGTCCTGATTCCGCAGGCCCGCGGCCTGGGCAGGACACTAGAGCGGCCTCGCCCCGGCACGGCCGGCGTGAGGCCGCTCCAGGCGGCGCCGCGCGCCGCGCTCCGGCAGCGCACGGGACAATAGCCCCCGCAGCCTGGATTCGTCGAACCGGGCCGCGGCGTCCAGCGGCAGGGCGGCGGCGGCGGCCAGCAGGGACGGGTGCAGCTCGATTCCCTCGGCCGTCACCTCGAACAGGGCGGCGAGGCTCGGCGCCCGGGTCAGCAGCTCCACCAAGGCCAGCAGGCGGAGGCAGAGGGCGAGGCCGCCGATGGTCTCGAGGCCGGCGGCCCGGTCGATCGCCTCCGCCCAGCAGCCGGCATCGCGGTCGGTGATGGCGAATTCCGTGGTCTCGCCGCCAGGGCGGGGAAAGAGCAGCACGCGGCGCGGGCCCCATTGGCGCAGGGCGGCGGCGCGGCGGGCAAGGTGCCAGGCCTCCAGCAGCTCCTCCGGCCGGACGGGGGGCAGGGCTTCGGGCGGCAGGGGGATGTCATAGGTCAGCGCGCCGTCGGGCGCCTCGGCCAGGTGGATCTGCGGGGCCATCGCCCCAATGTGGCGCCGCCCACCGGCCCCGGCTACTGGCAAGGCGGGATTGTTTTCCAGGCGCGACGCCGGGCCTGCCCCTTCCCCCGCTCGGCGGGGGAGGGTCAGGGTGGGGGTGTGGCGGGGCGCCGCCGCGGATTGGGGTGACGGGGCCGGTGAGGAGCGCCGCCGCGGGTGAGGCGGCAATGCGGTGGGGGATGTCGCCAAGGCGGGGGTAAGCGCCGTACTGCCTCGGGGCCGGAGCATCCCACCCGTTGGCGGCAGTGCCGCCGATCCGCCAGCGGGGGAGGGGTAGCCGCCTGGAGCACTTTCAAGTCCGGCGGAATCGCCGGACGGAAAATGCGACCAAACAAAGGGCTGGAGGCGAGTTCGCCGAGCGCAGGCGAGGTGAACCGATCCAGTGTCCCTATCCGAAGTCCTGCGGACCTCGTTCTCGGGCCAGTGGCTTGTGTTTTCAGTGGCCTGCTTGTCCGCTGCCTTCGCCGGAAATCCAGCGAGTTTCGCGGACAGGACACTAGCCGATCGATTCCTTCACCTGGCAGTCGATCGGCTCCGGCGCCGCCTCGGCCTCCTGCAGCATCCGCCAGCTCCCGCCGATCAGCACTTCGCTCGGGCGGAAGCGGCTCTTGTAGGACATCTTGCGGCTCTCCGGGACCCAGTAGCCCAGATAGACGAAGGGCAGGCCAAGCTGCTGCGCCCGCTTCACCAGCCAGAGAATCGCCCAGGTGCCGAGCGAGCGCCGCTCCGCCTCTGGCGCGTAGAAGGAATAGACGGCGGAAAGCCCGTCGCTCAGCCAATCCGTCAGGCAAGCGCCGAGCAGCGCGTCATGGCCGTCGCGGAACTCGATCATGCCGGTGGTGATCGGCGTGTCCTCGACCATGGCGCGGTAGTCGTAGAAGCCCATGGCCGCCATGTCGCCCTCGCCATGGCGGGCCCGCTGGTAGCGCTGGAAGAGCGCGAATTGCTCGGCGGTGGCGCGGGCCGGCATCTCGAAGCCGGCGACATCGGCGTTGATCTTCGCCAGCTTCCGCTGCGCCCGGTTGGGCTCGAATTCCGGGGCCAGGATGCGGATGGGGATGCAGGCATTGCAGCCGGGGCAGACCGGCGAATAGGCGATGTTGTGGCTGCGGCGGAAGCCGGCGCGGGAGAGCCGGTCATGCAGCATCTCCGCCTCCGGCCCGGTCAGCTCGGTGACGACTTTCCGTTCCGTGCGTCCGGCCAGGTAGGGGCAGGGCAACGGCGCGGTGGTGTAGAAGAATTGCGGCCGGCGGGGTGGGCGTTGCAGCATTTCCCGGACAGTCTCGGGGCGGCGGGTCAGGAAATCAACCATTCGCTTGCGTGTTGCGCCGTTGAGACGCTGCGCCCGGCCGGCGAGGCCCGGCCTCACGCTTGCCCTCCGGCGCTCGGCGGGGGGGCCTGCGCCGGCCGGCCCGGACTCCGGTGTCCCGATTCCGAAGTCCTGCGGACTTCGTTCTCGGGCCACTAGCCTTGGTTTTCAGTGGCCTGCTTGTCCGCTGCGTTCGCTGGAAATCCAGCGAACTTCGCGGGCAGGACACTAGGGCCGCAGGCTCAGCCGCCCGCCCTCCGCCACCGCCGCCGGGCCCAGGCTCAGCGTCTCCCCCGCCTGCCACAGCGGCAGCAGGTCCGCCCAATGCGGCGAAAGCGGATGGCCCGACTGCCCGGTGGCGATGATCGCCTGCACCCCGGCGGAGGAGGCGAGGTCCGCCACCAGCCGCAGCCCCGCCCCATGGACATGGGCGAAGCTCGCCGGCCCCATCCCGCCGCGGGAGAGGGTGGCCTCGTCGCCGCCGGTCGGCACCTCCAGCCGCGCCCGGTCGCGCAGCCAGGGGATGGCGCGCAGCAGCGGGTGCTCGAAGCGCGCCTGGTGCAGCGCGCCCCAGCGCCAGGCGCCGGGGTTGGGCCCGAGCTGGGCCGCCAGCCCCGCCACCGCCTCGGTCAGCGCCCGCCCGGCCAGCACGGTGCAATCCCCGAGGCACCAGGCCGCCCCCTCTTCCCCCGGGCCGAGCAGGCGGCGGAGGAAGCCGCTCCGCGCCTCCGCCAGCCCGGGCGGCACCCCGCCCGCCGCCAGCGCCAGCCGGCCGAGCTGGCGGGTGAAGGCGTTGAAGATCAGCGGCTCCGGCCGGTCGGCGCCGATGTCGCCATCCCAGGCGAGCAGCAGGTCCAGCGCCCGCCCGGCCAGCCCCTCCGGCCGCGGCAGGCGGTGCAGCTTCCCGTCTTCCGCCAGCACCGCCCGGGCGAAGAGCGAGACGGTGTCCAGCTGCATGGCGGCAAAGCCTGCCGCATCCTGCTTCGGCACCGCCGCCAGCAACTCCCCGATGCGGCGGAAGCGCCAATCCGCCGGCCAGTGCTGGCCGAGGAAGACCGGGTGGTCCGGCGGCGCCACGCGGTTATTGGCATTGGCCACCACCCCGCTTTCCGGCGCCGGCACATGCGGCAGCTCGGCGAAGGGCACCCAGCCCAGCCAGTCATGGCTGCCATCCCAGCCCGGGGCAGGCAGGGTGCCGTCCCCCGCCCGGCGCAGCGGGGTGCGGCCGGTGAGGAACATCCCGACCCTCCCGCCCGCCGCGCCGCCGGCCCGGGGCGCCTCGGCGACGGTCAGGTTCTGCGGGGGGCTGGTGATGAGCGAAGCCGCCGCCTGCGCCTCCTCCAGCGTCCGCGCCCGGTTCAGCGCCAGCAGGCCGGCGGCGGCGGTGTCGCCCGGGGCGAGGTTGGCCATGGCGACCGCCAGCACCGTGTCGCGCGGCGGCTCGGCATCGAGGTCGGAGATGACCGGGCCGTGCCGCGTCTCCCGCACCCGCAGCCGCACCGGGGCGGCGCCGCGCAGCCGGATCGTCTCCATCCGCTCGGCGAAGGGCAGCGGGCCGCCGGGGGCCTCGTAGCGGTCCTCCCCGGCCAGCCGCTCGACGAAGACGTCCTGGGTGTCCGAGGTGGTGGTGGTGAAGCCCCAGGCCAGGCTCTCATTGCGGCCGATGACCATGAAGGGCACCCCGGGCGCGGTGGCGCCCGCCAGGAACCGTCCCCCCGGCAGCTCCACCCGCGCCAGGTACCAGAGGATGGGCGCCTGGAAGCCGAGATGCGGGTCATTGGCCAGCAGCGGCGCGCCGGAGGCGCTGTGCGCCCCGGTCACCGCCCAGGCATTGCTGGCCGAGCCGGGCAGGGTGAAGGGCTCCGGGAAGCGGGGCAGGGCGGCGGCGAGGCGGGCGAGATGGCCGCCATCCAGGGCGGCGGCGCGGTCCGGCACGACGCGGTCCGGCCGGCCGGGGCTGGTATCCTCCGGCCAGAGCTCGGCCAGCCGGGCGGCGGGCAGGATGGTGGCCAGCCGGGCGCGGTCCAGCTCCTCCCGGTAATTGCCGGAGAGCCAGAGGCCCATGACCTTGCCCCAGAGCAGGGAATGCTCCGGCACCCAGGGCTCCGGTGCGCCGAGCAGCAGGAATTCCGGCGCGGCGAAGCGGCCGCGGGCGGCGATCCAGGCATTCACCCCGGCGGCATAGGCTTCGAGCACCGCCCGCGTCTCGGCCGGCAGGGTGGCGAGATCCTCCCGGGCGCGGCGGGCGAGGCCCAGGGTGCGGACCAGCCGGTCGCTGCGCAGCACGGCGCTGCCGGCGATCTCCGCCAGCCGGCCGGCGGCGCCGCGGCGCATCAGCTCCATCTGGAACATCCGGTCCCGGGCATGCAGCAGGCCGAGCGCCATGGCGGCGTCCAGCTCGTTCGCCGCGCGCAGGCGGGGGATGCCATGGCTGTCCAGCAGCACCTCCACCGGGGCGGAGAGGCCGGGGAGGGAGAGGCTCTCCTGCCGCGCCGGCAGGCTCCACCACAGCGCGCCGGCCCCGGCCGCCAGCGCCAGCAAGGGCAGCAGCAGCACCAGGGCCAGGCCACGCCATGCCCAGCGCCAGGCGGAGGGCGGCCGGCGGTAATGCCGCGATCGCCGCCGGCGCGAGGCGGAACCGGGGCTCGACAGGCGGGAGTCCATGCGGCGCACCATGCGCGAAGCGCCGGGCGCTCGTCCACCGCGCCCGGGGCGCGTCGCGCGGGCGGGCATCCGGCCCTGTGGCGGTCCCGGCCGGCCCGTTCCGCCCTGGTCGGGTCCGCCGGCGGCGGCGCACTTCCGGCCCTGTGGCGGCCCCCGGGGCGGCATGCTCCGCCCTGGTCGGGTCCGCCGTCGCCGCCGCGCTTCCGGCCGGTGGCGGCCTCGGGCGGTATGCTCTCGCCCTGGTCGGGCCCGCCGGCGGCGGCGCACCCCCCCTTGGCGGCCTTGGCCAGCACGTTCCCGCCCTGGGCGGGCCCTCGGCGACGGCCGCTGCCGCCGCATCACGCCGGCGGTTTCCACTCGGCGCAAAGCTGCTCTAGCATCCCGCCCAAGCAAGCGAGGAGGAAGCGCGATGCGTGGCGTGGTGTTCACCGGCGACCGGCAGCTCGAGATCATGTCCTTCCCCGACCCCACCCCGGGCTTCGGCGAGGTGGTGCTGGAGATGAAGGCCTCCGGCATGTGCGGCAGCGACCTGAAGCAGTATCGCCGGCCGAAGGGCGTGCGGCAGAACAACGGCCTCGCCACGCCGGTGGGCCCGACCATCGCCGGACATGAGCCCTGCGGCGTCGTCGCCGCCATCGGCCCGGGCGTCGATCCGCGCCAGGCGCAGGTGGGGCAGCGGGTGATGGTGCATCACTACCAGGGCTGCACCACCTGCAACCATTGCCGCACCGGCTGGCAGCAGCTCTGCCAGCAGACCAGCGTGAAGGTCTATGGCAACAACTCCCATGGCGGCCATGCCAACTACATGTGCGTGCCGGCCAATACCCTGGTGCCGCTGCCGGAGGCGCTGAGCTTCACCGCCGGCGCCGCCATCTCCTGCGGCACCGGCACCGCCTATGGCGCGCTGCGCCGGATGAACATCTCCGGCAACGACACCATCGCCATCTTCGGCCAGGGGCCGGTGGGGCTCTCCGCGACGCAGCTCGCCACCGCCATGGGCGCGCGGGTGATCGCCCTCGACATCTCGCCGCAGCGGCTGGAGCGGGCGCGGGAATTCGGCGCGGCGGAGACGATCAACCCCTCCAACGCCGACCCGGTGGAGGCGATCCGCGACCTCACCCACGGCCTCGGCGCCGATCTGACGCTCGACACCTCCTCCTCGCCGCAGGCGCGCATCCAGGCGATCCGCGCGCTGAAGGTCTGGGGCACCTGCTGCTTCGTCGGCGAGGGCGGCGAGGTGACCATCGACGTCTCGCCGGACATGCTGCGGCGGCAGGCGACGGTCATCGCCTCCTGGACCTTCTCCAATGTCGGCCAGGCGGAATGCGCGCGCTTCATCATCGACCGGAAGCTGAGCGTGGACAGCCTCTTCACCGATCAGTGGAAGCTCGACCAGGCGGAGGAGGCCTACAAGCTGTTCGACCAGCAGAATACCGGGAAGGGCGTGTTCCTGATGTAGCGGTCGTCGCCCTTGGCCTGGCCCCTCCGGGCGTGCGGCGGATCGAGGGTCAGCCGCCCGGCGGCATCCCGGGCTCGGGACGGGACGCCGCGGCTGCCGCGCCGGGCGCCGTGCGGTCCTCGCCCATGGCGGGGGCGGATTGCAGCCAGGTGCTGGCGAGGGCAAGCCAGAGCCCGTCGGCGCCCGTCGCCATCGGCGCGAGGCGAAGCGGTCCTGCGGCGCCGGTGCATCCGGCGGCCTGGCAGATGGCGGGACGATAAGGGGCCATGACTCCTCCGCGGCAGGCTTGCCGCGGCGAATGCCGCTGATCGCCCTTTCCCGGCTGTGCGCCCGGTCACCAGCCATGGGGCACCAGCCATGGGGCACCAGCCGAGGGGCACCAGCCCGGGCGTGCGATCCGCAGCGCGGCCGGAGCGGAGGAGGGCGCCGCAGCTCCACCCCCCGCAGCCCATGCCGCCCGCCGCGCACAAGCCTGGAACGGCAACCGCCGGCGAGGGCGGCAGAAGCCTGTTGCCCCGTCGCCGCGCCGGGCTCTAGTGTCCTGCCTGCGAAGTTCGTTGGATTTCCAGCGAACGCAGCGGACAAGCAGGCCACTGAAACCAAAAGCTGGTGGCCCGAGACCGAAGTCCGCAGGACTTCGGAATCAGGACACTAGCCTCGCGCCAGGGTTAGAGCCGTTGCGACAGATCGGGGTCCTCATGGCCGCCTGATTGCTACAACCACCGATACCCCGACGCCATGCCGCCTTCGCCTCTGCCCTGTCAGGGAGGGGACCGGATGCCGAGACGCATCGCAAGGCGTGCCGGGAAACGGCCGGCCTGCCGCGCATGGCCTGCGCCGCCGCCATGTTGGCGTTCCCGGGAGCATTCCGGCGAAGGTCCCGTCCGCTGAGCCGCGACCCGCGCCGGGCCGGGATCGGCCTGCCGGCGCCGCCCCTCGCGGCGGGCCGGGACAGGGTGCCCTGCTGCCAGGGCCAGGGCCAGCCGCGGAATGACCGGCCTGCCATCCGAGACCCGCCGGTGGGCATGGCCGGCCGGCTGCGGCCTGGCGGGCCGCCGGGAGTCGCGGCCATCCCCTGAGGCCAGGAACAGCATCGGCGGACCGATCATCAGGCCCGGCCCATGAGTGCCGCCCGAACGCCAGGCATGGCGGCATGCGTGCAAAGCGCAGCAAACGATAACGGCAGAACAGGGAGGTCAAACATGTCCGCAGCGCCGAAGGCGGGGAAAGCCGTGCCCTGGTGGAAGGAACCCACCAAGGACCAGTGGTACGCCTATCTGGCAGCCTGGCTCGGTTGGACGCTGGATGCGTTCGACTTCACCATCTTCCTGCTCATCATGCTGCCGATCGCGCAGGAATTCGACGTGCCGCTCACCGCCGTGACGGCGGTGTTCGCCGTCACGCTGTGGCTGCGCCTGGTCGGCGCCACGGCGGCGGGCTGGCTGGCCGACCGGATGGGCCGCAAGGCGCCGCTGATGATCTCCATCCTGTGGTATTCGCTGTGCAACCTCTTCGCCGGCTTCTCGCCCGACTTCGCCTTCCTGTTCTTCTTCCGGGCGCTGCTCGGCATCGGCATGGGGGCCGAATGGCCGGCGGGCGCGGCGCTGGCCATGGAATCCTGGCCGGCGCGGTCCCGCGGCCTGATGTCAGGCGTGCTGCAGGGCTCCTGGGGCCTCGGCTACGCCCTCTCGGCGGCCGCCTACGGCCTGCTCTACGAGCCGATGGAATCGCTTGGGCAGGGCTATGGCTGGCGCGGCATGCTCATCCTCGGCGTGCTGCCGGCCCTCGTCTGCCTCTGGATCCGCGCCTATGTGAAGGAGCCGGAGGTCTGGGCCGAGAACCAGAAGATCCAGGCGACCACGAGGCAGGCGGTGACGCTGCCGCTCTTCGCCATCTTCAAGCGGAAATACCTCTGGAACACCCTGACCGGCTGCCTCTGGATGGCCGCCAATTTCTGCGTCTACTACGCCATCTGGGCGCTGCCCGGCACCTATCTGCAGAAGGAGCTGGGCTGGACGCCGGCGATGGTGGCGGTGCCGCTGTTCTGGGGCAACATCCTGGTCTTCGTCTCCTCGGCCTTCTGGGGCGCCATGTCGGACCGGATCGGGCGGCGCTGGGCGCTCATCATCCCCTGCACCATCGCGATCTTCATCACGCCGATCTACCTGACGACGATCGACCCGCTGATCTTCACCCTGGGCTTCCTGCTGCAGGCGCTGATCGTCGGCGGCAAGGACACGCTGAACCCGTGCTGGCTCTCGGAGCGGTTCCCGACCGAGATCCGCGCCTCCGCCGCCGGCTTCGTCTATCACCAGGGGGCGATCTGGGGCGGCTTCGTCGCGCCGATCCTCACCTACTACGCGGTGAACCAGAATATGGGCTTCGCCCTGCCGATGATGTACGCGACCATCGGCTCGCTCATCGTCCTCATCATCGGCGTCTATCTGGGCCCCGAGACCAGGGGCAAGGTCCTGGGGGCGGAGCTGGAGGTGTTCGAGAAGGAGCAGCTCCCCTGACCCGGCCGTGCCGGGTGGCGGGGCGCTAACCGAAAGGCCGGCCGGAGCCGGGCGGCTTCGGCCGCACCGGTCTCCTCGCCGGGGAGGGCCGCCGCCGGACGGGGGAGGGGCGTCGCGATCCTCGGCGGCGTCTCGTTCCGGCGGCGCTCATGCCGCCCACCGCCGGCTGGCGATGCGTCGCGCCACCCCGCGGGCCGGCGCGCGGCAACCACGGCATCGGCGTGACGTTGCCGGGACATCATGGCCTCCCGCGCCGCCACCCCCCGCGACACCTCCATCGCCACCTACCGGGCGAAGCGCGACTTCGCCGCGACGCCGGAGCCGCCCCCCGGCGGCCGCGCCACCGGCAAGCGCCGCCGCTTCGTCGTGCAGAAACATGCCGCCCGCCGGCTGCACTGGGATTTCCGGCTGGAGCATGGCGGCGTGCTGTGGAGCTGGGCGGTGCCGAAGGGGCCTTCCCTGGACCCGGCCGACAAGCGCCTGGCGGTGCGGGTGGAGGACCATCCCCTGGCCTATGCCGATTTCCATGGCCGCATCCCGGAAGGCCATTACGGCGCCGGGGAGGTGGAGATCTGGGATGAGGGAAGCTGGGAGCCGGTGGGCGACCCGGCGGCCGGGCTGGCGGCGGGGGAGCTGAAATTCCGCCTCTCCGGCCAGCGCCTCTCGGGCGGCTTCGCGCTGGTGCGGATGAAGCCGCGCGGGCGGGAGAAGGCGGAGAATTGGCTGCTCATCAAGGAGCATGACGGGGCAGAGCGGCAGGGCGCCGATGCCACGGCGCTGGAGGCGGCACCCGGCCCCGCCCCGCGCCCGGTGCCGGAGAAGGCGAAGCCCGGCTCCGTCCGCGAGGCGGAGCGCGCCGCTGCGCCCCCGGCGCCGCAGCGGGCGAAGCCCGTGCCCCTTCGCCAGGCGGAGCCGGCCGCGCCGCGACTGGCGCCGGGGAGGGCAGGGACCGCGGCCCGGACGGCGCGCCTCGCTCCGCCGCCGGCGGTGGAGCGGGCGGAGCCCGCATCGCGGACGGGACGCGCCGCTCCTCCGCCGGGGGCGGGGAAGGAGGAACCCGCATCGCGGACGAAGCGCGCTGCTCCCTTGCCGGCGGCGGCGAGGGCGGAACCTGCGTCCTGGACGAAGCGCGCTGCTTCCTCGCCGGCGGCAGGGAAGACGGAACCTGCATCCCGGACGAAGCGCGCTGCTCCCTCGCCGGCGGCAGGGAAGGCGGAACCTGCGTCCCGGACGAAGCGCGCTGCTCCCTCGCCGGCGGCAGGGAAGGCGGAACCTGCGTCCCGGACGAAGCGCGCTGCTTCCTCGCCAGCGGCAGAGAAGACGGAAGCTGCATCCCGGACGAAGCGCGCTGTTTCCTCGCCGGCGGCAGAGAAGACGGAAGCTACATCCCGGACAAAGCGCGCAGCCCGCCGGTCGGCAGCGGCGGAGGAGGCGCAGCCGGCGCCCCGGGCGGGGCGCCCGGAACCGGCCTCGGAGGTGGCAAGGCTGGCATCCCGCCGCGAGGCGACCCCTCCGGTGCCGGAGACCGAAGAACCTGCGCCCGCCCCGGCTGCCCGCACCACGCCGCGCAGGCGCCAGGCCAAGGCCGAGCCACCTCTGCCCGGCGCTATCCCGGGCGAGCTGCCCGAGGATCAGAAGCCTGCCCTGGCCACCCTCGTGGAAGAACCGCCCGAAGGCGCCGACTGGCTCAGCGAGGTGAAATTCGACGGCTACCGCCTGCTGGTGGAGAAGCGCGGCAAGACCATCCGCCTCATCACCCGCAACGGCCAGGACTGGACCGACCGCCTGCCGGACCTCGCCCGCGCCGCCGCCACCCTGCCGGCCGAAACCGCCCTGCTGGATGGGGAGCTGGTGGCGCTCCGCCCCGACGGCCTCTCCTCCTTCGCCGAATTGCAGGCGGCGCTCAGCCGGGGCGGGCGGCGCAAGGGGCTCTACCTCTATCTCTTCGACCTGCTCTACCTGGATGGCTGGGACCTCCGCCCCTGCCGCCTGATCGACCGCAAGACGGCGCTGGAAGGGCTCGGCCCCTGGCGCGGCGGGCTGCGCTACAGCGAGCATCTGGAAGGCCAGACGCCACGGGTGCGGCGGCAGGCCTGTGCCCTGGGGCTGGAGGGCATCATCTGCAAGCGGGCGGAGTCGCCCTATCGCGGCATCCGCGGGCGCGACTGGGTGAAGGTGAAGTGCCAGGGGCGGGAGGAATTCATCGTCCTCGGCTGGACGCCCCCCGCCGGCAGCCGCCAGGGGCTGGGCGCGCTGCATCTCGGCTATCATGACGAGGCGGGGCGGCTGCATTACGCCGGCGGCGTCGGCAGCGGCTTCACCGGGGAGGAGCTGGTGGCGCTGCGCCGCCGGCTCGGCCAGCTCGCCGCCCCGCCGCCCGCCGGGATGCTGCTGGCCGGCGACCCGCCCGACGCCACCATCGCCTGGGTGCGGCCGGAGCTGGTCGCGGAGGTGCAGTATATCGGCTGGACCGGGGCGGGGCGGCTGCGCCACTCCACCTATCTCGGGCTGCGGGAGGACAAGCAGCCCGCCGAGGTGGTCCGGCCGGTACCCAACCCGGAGGTGCCCCGGGCCGCGCTGCGGCCGAAGCGGCCGCGCGCCGGGGTCATCGTCCATGCGCCGAAGCCGGCGCGCGGCACGGCGGAGGTCGGCGGCATGCGGATCACCCATCCGGAGCGCGAGCTCTGGCCCGGCATCACCAAGCAGGACCTTGCCGCCTATTGGGAGGCGGTGGCGGCGCGCGCCCTGCCGGAGATCGCCGGCAGGCCGCTGGCCCTGGTGCGCTGCCCGGAAGGGATCGCCGGCGAGCATTTCTTCCAGAAGCATGGCGGCCGCGGCATGCCGCGCGAGATCGCGGAGGGCGAGGCGGAGGGCCAGCCCTACCTCGCGATCCGCGACCGGGAGGGGCTGCTGGCCTGCGCCCAGATGGGCGCGATCGAGCTGCATGGCTGGGGCGCCACCCTGGCCGACCCGGCGCATCCCGACCGGGTGGTGTTCGACCTCGACCCCGGCGAGGGGGTGGATTTCGCCGAGGTGGTGCAGGCGGCGCTCGATCTGCGGCAGCGGCTGCAGGGGATGGGGTTGGAAAGCTTCTGCCGCACCACCGGCGGCAAGGGGCTGCATCTGGTGGTGCCGCTGCGGCCGGAGGCGGGGTGGGAAACGGTGCGCGGCTTCGCCCGCGGCCTCGCCCGGGCGCTGGAGAAGGAGGCGCCGGACCGCTTCATCTCCACCGTGCCCAAGGCGAAGCGGCGCGGCCGCATCCTGGTGGACTGGCTGCGCAACGGGGCGGGGGCGACCGCCATCTGCTCCTACTGCCCGCGGGCGCGGCCGGGCGCCACCGTGGCGACGCCGCTCGCCTGGCGGGAGGTGACGACGAAGCTCGACCCCGCTGCCTTCACCATCGCCACCATCCCGGCGCGGCTCGCGCGGCAGAAGGCCGATCCCTGGGCGGGCATGGCGAAGCTGGATCAGACCCTGCCGGAGGAGCTGCCCTGATGCCCGAGGGACACCCGATCTGGCGCGGCCATCTGCGCCTCGCCTTGGTTTCCTGCCCGGTCGCGCTCTACAGCGCCCGGCATGCGGCGGCGGCGCTGCATTTCCACATGATCAACCCGGACACCGGCAACCGCATCCGCATGCTGACCCTCGATGCCGGGACCGGCGAGGAGCTGCGGCGGAGCGAGCTGGCCAAGGGCTATGAATTCGAGAAGGACCGCTTCGTCCTGCTGGACGAGGAGGATTTCGCGCGGGCGCGGATCGAAAGCTCCTCCCTGCTGACGCTGGACAAATTCGTCACCGCCGACGCCATCGACCCGATTCATCTGGATGCCAGCTACTACCTGCTGCCGGATGGGGAGGCGGGGCAGGACGTCTATACCGTGCTGCAGGCGGCGATCGCCGAGGCGAAGCGCATCGGGCTGGCGCGGCTGGTGCTGTCGCGGCGGGAGCGGTCGGTGGCGGTCATGCCGCTGGGGCGCGGGCTGGTGCTGCACACGCTGAACGACCCGAAGGAGCTGCACGACCCGGCGAAGAGCTTCGCCGATCTGCCCAAGGCGAAGCCCGATGCGGCCATGGTGAAGCTGGCGCGTGAGCTGATCGACCGCCAGACCGGCGAATTCATGCTGGAGGACATGGAGGACCGCTATGAGGCGCGGCTGCGCGAGGTGATCCGGGCGAAGCTGGAAGGCGAGGAGATCAGCGAGCCCGCGGAAGAGGCGCCGGAGGACAATGTCATCGACCTGATGACGGCGCTGAAGCGCAGCCTGGGGCAGGAGGAGAGGCGGGCGAAGCCGGCCGCGAAGAAGGCGCCGGCGGCCAAGCCGGCGCGGCGGGCGGCCGGGGGCAAGCGGCGGGCTTGATCGGGGCCTTGCCCGTTGCCGGCATGGCCCCGGACCCTGGTCCGAGTTCCAGACCCGAGGATTGAACCTGCAAACCAGGACCGGGGTCCGGGGGGTGGTCCACCCCCCGGCGGGGGTTGGCGGCACTGCCGCCAACGGGCGGAGCCCCTGGTGGCGCGTGGGGGGGGCGAAGCCCCCAACCTACCCCGCCTGCCTCAGTCCATATTCACCATGATGGTCTTCTTATGGGTGAAGTGTTCCAGCATCGCCTCCAGCGAGGCCTCCTTGCCGAGGCCGCTGCTCTTCACCCCGCCATAGGAAAGATTGGCCTGCACGACGAGGTTCTGGTTGATCTGTACCAGCCCCGCTTCCAGCCGGTGCGCCAGATCCAGCCCGACCTTGAGGTTGTTGGTCCAGAGCGAGGCGGCCAGCCCGTATTCGCTGTCATTCGCCTCGGCCAGCACGCTTTCCGGATCGTCGAAGGGCGCGATCACCGTCACCGGGCCGAAGATTTCCTCCCGCACCAGCCGGCTTTCCTTCGTCAGGCCGGTGAAGATCACCGGCTGGATAAACAGCCCCTTCTTCAGCGCCGGGTCCTTCGGCATGGCGGAGCAGACATGGGCGGTGGCGCCCGGCGTCCGCGTCCCCTCCTCGATGAAGCCCTTCACCTTCTGGAGCTGGCCCTCGGAGACGATGGTGCCGATATCGGTCTTCTCGTCCAGCGGGTCGCCCATGACCATCTTGTTCACCGCCTCCTTCATGGCGGCGACGAAGCGGTCGAAGATCGGGCGCTCGACATAGATGCGGCTGGCCGCGGTGCAGCTCTGCCCCTGCCGGGTGAAACGCATGGAGGTCAGCGCGCCGGAGACCGTCTTCTCGAAGTCGCAATCGGCGAAGACGATCATCGGCGACTTGCCGCCCAGCTCCAGCGTCACCGGGATCAGCTTCTCCGCCGCCGCGCGGGCGACGATCTTGCCGGTCTCCACCGAGCCGGTGAAGGTCAGCTTCTTCACCAGCGGATGCGCCACCAGCGGCGCGCCGCATTCCGGCCCGTAGCCCGAGAGCATGTTGAACACGCCGGGCGGCAGGATGCGGTTCATCAGCTCGCAGATGCGCAGCACGGCGAGCGGCGCTTCCTCCGCGCTCTTCACCACCACGGCATTGCCCGCCACCAGCGCCGGCGCCACCTTCAGCGCCATCAGTAGCATCGGCACGTTCCAGGGGATGATGGCGCCGACCACGCCGAGCGGCTCCCGCACCGTCACGGACAGGACATTGGGCGCGAAGGGCACGGATTCGCCCTTCAGCTCGGAGCCGAGGCCGCCGAAGAACTCGAAGATGTCGGCGACAACGCCGGCCTCGACCCGGCTTTCGGTGCGCAGCGCCTTGCCGGTCTCGAGCGCGATGAGCTTTGCGAGTTCCTCCTGGTGCTCCTTCAGCAGCGCGGCGCATTGATAGACCAGCGCGCCGCGCTTCCGCGCCGGCAGCTTCGCCCATTCCTTCTGCGCGCGGGCGGCGTTCTGGACGGCGGCCTCGACATCCGCCGCGTCGCCCTCGGCCGCCTCGGCCACCTGCTGGCCGGTCGCCGGATTCACCACGGCGAAATTCTTGCCGTTCCGCCCCGGCACATAGCCGCCCCCGATGAAGTGATAGCCGGACATCGCCTTGGCCAGCGCGAAGGGGTCCAGCAGCGGGGCGGCGGGGGTCGGCATGGGCCGGTCGAGCATGAGGGTCCTCCCGGGGGATCTCTGGGGGTGGCGACCATGGGCCGGCAGGGGGCGGAGGGCAAGCGGGGCGGGTGTCCGGGTGTGCCGCTGCATCCCGCAGTGGGAGCGGAGCCGCGAGGCCCCATCCAATCCTCCCTCGCGGAGCTAGAGCGGGATCGATTGAGCTGCGCTCACCCGCCCCGCTCTAGCTCATTGTTCGGTCGCGTGATTCACGGTTTCGGTCGATTCGACCTCAACCGATCACGCTCTAGGGGAGGGCTCGCGCCTCGGGCGGCACGGGGAGGGTTATAGGCGCACCCGACACGCCTCGCCGCGAGGGCGATCAGGGCATCGAAAAGATATCGTCAGCCAACGCCGCCCCCAGCCCCGCGCCGCAGCGTGGGTGAGGGGCGCCGCCACGGCGGCGCCGGCGGCCAAGCCCGGTTCCCGGCCCCCCACCATCTATCCTAGGCTCCCCCCGACCCCGCAGGAGCATCCGCCGGCATGGCCTCCACTATCTCCATCCTTCCCGAATCGCGCGGCTGGCTGGAACGGCTCTGGGCCACCGTCGCCGAGCGGGGCCGGGCCTTCGCCGACGTGCCCAGTACCTCCCTGCCGCCGCTGGAACGTGCCCGCTCCCTGGCCGAGACCCTGCTGTCCGAGCGCGGCGAGGCCTCCGGCGCCGCCGTCGCCCGGGCGCTCTGCGATGCCTTCGCCACCCTCTCGGCGGAAGACCGCCTCGGCTTCTATCGCTTCCTTGCCGAAGGCTTCGCCCCGGACGAGGCCAGGCTGCGCGCCGCCGCCGAGGCCTGGCTCGCCGCCCCCGGCGCCGAGGCCGCCGCCCGCCTGGCCGATGCCGCCGAGCCGCCGCGGCAGGAGCTGATCCGCCGCATGAACCACAGCCCCGGCGGCACCGCGACCCTGGTGCGCATGCGGGAGGAGCTGCTCGGCCTGCTGAAGGCGCATCCCACGCTGCGGCCGCTGGATTCCGACCTGCGGCACCTCTTCGCCTCCTGGTTCAACCGCGGCTTCCTGGAGCTGCGCCGGATCGACTGGCAGACGCCCGCGGCGGTGCTGGAGAAGCTGATCGCCTATGAGGCGGTGCATGAGATCCAGGGCTGGGAGGATCTCCGCCGGCGCCTGGAGGCGGATCGCCGCTGCTTCGCCTTCTTCCACCCGGCGCTGCCCGGGGAGCCGCTGATCTTCGTCGAGGTCGCGCTGGTGCGCGGCATGGCGGCGGCGGTGCAGCCGCTGCTGTCCCGCGATGGCGAGATCGGCCGGGCGGCGGAGGCGGATACCGCCATCTTCTATTCCATCTCCAACTGCCAGGAGGGGCTGCGCGGCATCTCCTTCGGCAATTTCCTCATCAAGCAGGTGGTGGAGGAGCTGAAGGCGGAGCTGCCGCAGCTTTCCCGCTTCGCGACGCTCTCCCCCGTGCCCGGCTTCCGCCGCTGGCTGGACCGCAGGCTGGGCGGGGAGGCGAGCCCCTTCCTGCCGGAGGAGGCCGCCGCCCTGGTCGCCGCCGCCGGGGAGGAGGATGTGGTCGCCGCCTTCAAATCCCTGGTGGCGCCGGGCTGGCCGGAGGACGCGGCGCGGGAGGCGGCGCTGCGCCCGGCGCTGCTGCGCCTGGCCGCCAGCTACCTGACGCGGCCGAATTCCGGCATGGGCGGGATGGACCCGGTGGCGCGCTTCCATCTGGGCAATGGCGCGCGGCTGGAACGGGTGAACTGGCTGGGCAACAGGGCGGAGCGGGGGCTGCGCGAGAGCCACGGGGTAATGGTGAACTACCTCTATGACCCCGAGGCGATCGAGGCGAACCACGAGGCCTTCATCCATTCCGGCCAGGTGGTGCGCTCCGCCGCGGTGGAGGCGCTGCTGGCGCCGCCCAAGCCGGCCGGGGCGCCGGGTAGCAGCCGCTTCGCGCTGGGACGGTTGCTGGGGGGCGAGGAAAAGGCGGCGGCGCGGGCGGGGTAGGTTGGGGGCTCCGCCCCCAAACCCCGGGCAGGGGACTCTGCCCGTTGGCGGCAGTGCCGCCAACCCCCCGCCGGGGCCAAGGCTTGGCCCCGGACCCTGCCGTGAGTCGGCTGGTTGAATCAGCGAGGCCCAAAACTCAGACCGGGGTCCGGGGCCAGGTCCTGGCCCCGGCGGAGGCTTGGGGGCAGCGCCCCCCAACCTTCCCCCCGCGCCCCATCTGGGGCATGACACACATCTCGCGCCCCCGGGATGGAGAAGAGCATGCCCAACCCCACCGGCCCCCTCGCGGGCCTTCGCGTCCTCGACCTCACCCGGGTCCTCGCCGGCCCCACCTGCACCCAGATGCTGGGCGACCTGGGCGCCGAGGTGATCAAGATCGAGCGGCCGGAAGCCGGCGACGACACTCGCGGCTTCGCCCCGCCCTTCGTGCCGAAGACCAAGGAAAGCGCCTATTTCGTCGGCGTGAACCGCAACAAGAAATCGGTGACGCTGGACATCGCCAAGCCCGAGGGCCAGGCGGTCATCCTGAAGCTGCTCGAGAGCTGCGACATCCTGGTGGAGAACTTCAAGGTCGGCGCGCTGGCCAAGTACGGCCTCGGGTATGAGCAGCTCGCCGCGAAGTTTCCCCGCCTGATCTACTGCTCCATCACCGGCTTCGGCCAGACCGGCCCCTACGCCCCGCGCCCGGGCTACGATGCGCTGATCCAGGCCATGGGCGGTGTCATGTCCCTGACCGGCGAGCCCAAGGGCTCCCCGCAGAAGGTGGGCGTGCCGGTGGCGGACCTCTTCGCCGGCCTTTATGGCTGCATCGGCATCCTCGCCGCGGTGAATCACCGCCACGCGACCGGGGAGGGGCAGCAGATCGATATCGGCATGCTGGACACCCATGTCGCCTGGCTGGCCAACCAGGGGATGAATTACCTCGCCACGGGCGAGAACCCGCCCCGCCTCGGCAACCAGCACCCGAACATCGCACCCTACCAGGAATTCCCGACCAAAGACGGCTACATCATCCTGGCGGTCGGCAACGACCCGACCTTCGAGCGCTTCTGCAAGGCCTTCGGCCAGGAACACCTGCTGAGCGATCCGCGCTTCGCGTCCAACCCGGTGCGGGTGCAGAACCGGGACCTGGTCACCGAGACGCTGACGCCCGTCATGAAGTCCAAGACCACCGCCGAATGGATCACCGCGCTGGAGGCGCAGAAGATCGGCTGCGGCCCGATCAACACGCTGAAGGACGTGTTCGCCGACCCGCATGTGCAGGCGCGGAACATGGTGGTGGACATGCCGCACGCCTCGGGCGAGACGGTGCAGGTCATCGCCAACCCGGTGAAGCTCTCCCGCACCCCGCCCTCCTACCGCAGCGCCGCGCCGGTGCTGGGGCAGCATACGCAGGAGGTGCTGGGCGAGGTGCTGGGGATGAGCGAGGCGGAGATCGCCGGGCTGAAGGAAAAAGGCATCCTTTGAGCCGGCATCGGGGAAGGGCGTCGCGCCGTAACGCGCGCCTTACGGCGCGACCCTCCCCCGAACCCCCACCCGCCAAAGGCCGAAAGGCCTTTGGAAACCATGAGTCGGGGCAACGCTGACGGGCCGCGCGGCGTTCGGCCCGGCATGATCCCCTTTCGCGCCCGTCCCCCCTGGCTCGGCGGCACGCTGCAGACGCTGCGCGCGCTGCGGACCCTCACCGCCGCCGCCCTCCCGGAAGGGCATCGCCTGTGGCTGCCCCTCGGCGACGGCGACGCGCTGGCCGCCATGCTGCACGCGCCGGAGGCCGCGGCCCACCGGCCGCTCGCGGTGCTGGTGCACGGCCTGACCGGCACGGAGGACGACCCCTATCTGCGCGAGGCCGCCCAGGGCCTGCTGCGCCGCGGCTTCCCCGTGCTGCGGCTGAACCTGCGCGGCAGCGCCTTCTCCCAGCCGCGCAGCACCAGCCATTACCATCTCGGCCGCAGCGAGGATCTGGCCGCCGCGCTCCGCGCCCTGCCACCGGCCATGGTGCGGCATGGCGTGATCGTCGCCGGCTGGTCGCTGGGTGGCGCGCTGAGCCTGCTGCTGCTGGACCGCCACCTGGCGGAGCCGGGCATGCCGGCGCTGCTGGGCGTCGCCGCCATCTGCCCGCCGCTGGAGCCTGCCCTGGCGCATGCCGGCATCGATGCGAATTGGCTGCTGGGCCGCGCCTTGCTCGCCATGTACCGGCGGGAGGTGCTGGCGGTGCCGGCGAAGGACCTGCCGGAGGAATTGCGCCACGCCGCCCGTGCCGCGCGCAGCCTGACGGAGTTCGAGGCGGAGGTGACGGCGCCGCGCTTCGGCTACCCCTCCTATGCCGTGTTCTGCGAGCTGAATCGCCCCGCCTCAGCCCTGCCCCGGCTGCGCCGCCCGGCCCTGCTGCTGATGGCGGCGGATGATCCGCTGGTGCCGGTGGACAGCCTGGCCGGGGTGGATTGGCGCGCCTGTCCCGCGGTGCTGAAGCTGGTGGTGCGGGGCGGCGGCCATTGCGGCTTCTACGACCGGCACCGGGAAAGCCTGTCCGTCCGCGCCCTCGGGGCCTTCTGTGAGGGGCTGGCGCAGGGCGCCTCGGGCGAGAGCGCGCTGGCGGCGGCGAGCGAGGGGGCCGCCGCACCCTCCACCACCCAGGCGGCGACCAGCAGCGACGCGGCCTAGCCCCGGCCAGCCCAGCGGCGACCTCCGCCAGGATATCGAGGCGCCGAGCGGTGCGGGCGAGGACAGGGTGGCCGATCGCGCCGCGCGGGTCGATGGCGCGCCAGCTTCAGCACCGCCGCGCCCTGCGGGGAGGCCGCCGCAAAAGCCACGCCCCGGTGTCGCCCCGCGCCAGCGGCGCCACCTCCCGCAGCAACCATCGCACCGACAGCGCCGCGACCCGCATCGACAACCCGGCGTTCCGGCGCGCGCGCCGCAGCCGGCGGCGTGGTGGCGTGGCGGTGTTCATGCGGCCCGACGCTGCTCTCCTTAAGCGAGGTCCCTTATGGGGCGCTCGACACCATCGGGCGACCTCTCGCGACAGCCATGGGGCCGGAACGCTGTCAAGGATGCCGCGCAGCGGCACTGCGCTCCGCGCGGCGAAGTCCTTGACAGCGTTCCGGCCCCATGGCCCAGGGCAATGGTTGCCTTCGACGCCGTCGAAGGCACTGAACGTGCCTTCGCTTGCGCGCAGCGCAGCCGCATGCGCCGCCCGTTGCCCCGGCGCGGCTTTGCCGCGACGGGTCTGGGAGGCGCCGGTCGCTCAGCGCTCCCGCGGCGTCGCGCAGCGACGTCGTGGGAAATGCTAGAAGCCGGGCCGCGGCGTCAGCTCCATCACCATCTGGTCGAGGCCGCCATCCACCAGGATCTCGGCGCCGGTCACGTAGCTGGCGCGCGGGCTGGCCAGGAACAGCACCGCATCCGCCATGTCCTGCGGCCCCGCCACCCGCCGCAGCGGCACCATGGCGGCACGCTTCTCCGCCACGCCGGGGGCCTGGTAGAAGGCCTCCGACAGCGGCGTGCGCACCAGCCCGGGCGAGACGACATTGCTGCGGATGCCGTCCGGCCCCCATTCCAGGGCAAGCTGCTTGGACAGCATGAGCACGCCGGCCTTGCTCGGCGAATAGGCGCCGGAGCGCGGCTGCGGGTTGCGGCCGGCGATGGAGGCGACGGAGACGATGGCGCCCCCCTGCCGCGCCAGCAGCTGCGGCCGGAAGGCCTGGGCGCAGAGCAGGTAGCCGGTGAGGTTCACCGCCAGCAGCGCATTCCATTCGGCCAGCGTCAGCGACGCCAGCGGCCCGGGGCGCAGGATGCCGGCATTGTTCACCAGGATATCCGCTGGCCCCAGCGCCGTCTGCGCCGCCTCCGCCGCGGCCTTGACGGCCGCCTCGGAGGTGGTGTCGCACGCCTGCGCCGCCACCTGCCCGCCGGCCCCGCGCAATTCGCGCTCGACCGCCGCCAGCCTTTCCCCATCCAGGTCCAGCAGCATCACCGAGGCGCCCGCCTCGACAAAGGATTTGGCGCAGGCGCGGCCGATGCCGCCGCCCGCGCCCGTCACCACGGCCACCTTGCCGCCGAGGCCGAGCCAATCGGTGTTCATTGTGCTTCCTCCCATCAGGGGCCCCGATGAGAGGCCCGGAGGGGAGGGAGGGTCAACCCTTCAGCAGCTTCGCCGCCGCCACCGAGAAGTAGCTGAGCACCCCGCTCGCCCCGGCGCGCTTGAAGCCCATCAGGCTCTCCAGCATCGTCCGGTCATGGTCCAGCCAGCCATTCTGCACCGCGGCCATGATCATCGCGTATTCGCCGCTGACCTGGTAGGCGAAGGTGGGCACGCCGAAGCGGTCCTTCACCCGGCGGATGATGTCCAGGTAGGGCATGCCCGGCTTCACCATCACGGTGTCGGCGCCCTCGGCGAGGTCCATCGCCACCTCGCGCAGCGCCTCGTCCGAATTGGCCGGGTCCATCTGGTAGGTCTTCTTGTCGCCGCGCAGCGCGCGGCTGTTGCCCAGCGCATCGCGGAACGGGCCGTAGAAGGCGGAGGCGTATTTGGCGGCATAGGACATGATGCGGGTGTCGATGAACCCCTGCGCATCCAGCGCCTGGCGGATGGCGCCGATGCGGCCATCCATCATGTCGGAGGGCGCGATGACGTCGATGCCGGCTTCCGCCTGGTTCAGCGCCTGGCGCACCAGCACCGCCACCGTGTCGTCATTGTGGATGTACTCGCCGGTGCGGGTCTCGCGGAAGACGCCGTCATGGCCGTGGTCGGTATAGGGGTCGAGCGCCACGTCGCCGATCAGTCCGACTTCCGGGAAGGCGCGCTTCAATTCGCGCGCTGCGCGGCAGATGAGGTTGTTCGGGTTCAGCGCCTCGCTGCCCTCGGCATCCTTAGCCTCGGCGGGCGTCGCCGGGAAGATCGCGATGGCCGGGATGCCGAGCGTCGCCGCCTGCTCCACGTGCTTCGCCACCCGGTCCACGGTGACGCGCACCTGGCCGGGCATGGCGGCGACGGGCCGCTCCTCGTTCCTGCCCTCGATGACGAAGATCGGCCAGATCAGGTCATCGACCGAGAGGGTGTTCTCCGCCACCAGCCGCCGCGTCCAGGCATCCCGCCGGTTGCGGCGCAGGCGCACCGCGGGATAGGCGCCCTGTGCCGGCGCCTCCGCGGCGGGCTCCGCCCGCCCCATGCCCATCCTGCGATCCGCATTCATGTCCGTGCTGCCTTCAGCGCCTGGTCCAGGTCGGCGATGATATCATCGATATGCTCGATGCCGATGGAAAGCCGCACATAGCCGGGCGTCACGCCGGTGGCGGCCTGTTCCTCCACCGAAAGCTGGCTGTGCGTGGTGGTGGCGGGGTGGATCGCCAGGGACCGCGCATCGCCGATATTGGCCACGTGGTAGAACATCTTCAGCGCGTTGATGAAGCGCGCCCCGGCCGCGGCGCCGCCGGCCAGCTCGAACCCCATCAGCGACCCGTAGCCACCCTTCAGATAGGTATCTGCCCGCCGCTTTGCCTCCCCCTGCTGCAGGCTGGGATGGATCACCTGGGTCACGCCCGGCTGCGCCGCCAGCCAGGCGGCGACGCGCAGCGCGTTGCTGCAATGCCGTTCCATCCGCAGCGGCAGCGTTTCCAGCCCCTGGAGGTGGAAGAAGGCGTTCATCGGCGTCGTCGCCGCGCCGAGGTCGCGCAGCAGGCAGGTGCGCATCCGCAGGATATAGGCGATGGGGCCGAGCGGCTTCACCGCCTGGGTCCAGACCGCGCCATGGTAGCTAGGGTCCGGTGTGTTCAGGGTGGGGAAGCGGTCGCCGCCGGCTTCCCAGTCGAAATTGCCGCCATCCACCACGACGCCGCCGATGCTGGTGCCATGGCCGCCGATGAATTTGGTGGTGGAATGCATCACCACCGCCGCGCCGTGCTGCAACGGCTTGCAGAGGATGGGCGCCGCCGTGTTGTCCATGATGAGCGGCACGCCCAGGCGCCGGCCGATCGCCGCCACCTCGCCGATCGGGAAGACTTGCAGCTTCGGGTTCGGCAGGGTTTCGGCGTAATAGGCCCGGGTCCGAGCATCCGTGGCGCGGGCGAAGCCTTCCGGATCGGCCGGATCGACGAAGCGGACCTCCACCCCCATCCCCTTCAGCGTGTTGGCGAAGAGGTTCCAGGTGCCGCCGTAAAGGTCCGTGGAGGAGACGATGTTGTCCCCGGGCTGGGTCAGGTTGAGGACGCAGAAGCTGGTCGCCGCCTGGCCGGAGGCCACCGCCAGCGCCGCCACCCCGCCCTCCAGCGCGGCGAGGCGCGTCTCCAGCGCATCCTGCGTCGGGTTCATGATGCGGGTGTAGATGTTCCCCAGCTCCTGCAGCCCGAACAGCCGCGCGGCATGGCCGGTATCCTGGAACTGGTAGCTGGTGGTCTGGTGGATCGGCACGGCGACGGAGCCGGTGCTGGGGTCCGCACGGTGGCTGCCGCCATGCAGCGCCAGGGTCTCGGGGTTGGAGCTGGTGACCATGGGGTCCTCCCTTTGCGGCGCTATCCCTGCCATGTCCAGGGCTGTGACGGAAGCGCGATGGTACTGGGATGGGTCGGGCAGCGCGTGGCAGGATGTGACCATGAACATAGCGCCGCGCCGGCCCATGGGGCTCGCCGAGTTCCTCGCCTGGGAGGAACGGCAGGAGCAGAAATGGGAATATGACGGCTTCGCCCCGGTGGCGACGGTCGGGGTGACGGTGGCGCAGGCCGTCATCCGGCGGAACCTGACGACGGCGCTGCACACCAGGCTGCGAGGCACGCCCTGCCGCTTCTACGGGCCGGAGCTGAAGGTGCAGGTGGCGGGGTCGATCCGCTACCCGGACGGCTTCGTCGCCTGCTCCCCCGCCGCGGCCAATGACCGGGTGATCCATGACCCGGTGGTGCTGTTCGAGATCCTCTCCCCCAGCACCCAGGCCATGGACCGCATCGTCAAGGCCCGGGAGTACCGCGATACCCCCTCCGCCATGCGCTATGTCATGCTGGAACAGGACCGGCCCGCCGCCACCATCCATGCCAGGGAGGGCGACCGCTGGGTGGTGAGCATCCTGGTCGCCGGGGAGACTCTGGAGCTGCCGGAGCTCGGCCTCTCCCTGCCGCTGGACGAATTGTACGAGGACGTCCCCTTCGAGGCCTCGCCCGACGAGGCTGACGCCGAGGCCTGATCCGGAGCCGTCCCCGCCTGTCGGCCCCCTCTATCGCGCCCCCCACCCGGAAGTGCTAAGGCCCCGGGCATGAGCGCCCTCACCATAGCCATCGGTGGCGACCATGCCGGCCTGCCGCTGAAGACCATCCTCCAGGCCGCCCTGGCCGAGGCCGGGCACAGCCTGCTGGATTTCGGCACCAACAGCCCGGACTCCGTGGACTACCCGGATTTCGCGCACAAGGTCGCGGAAGCGGTGGCGGCCGGCTCGGCCCGCTTCGGGGTGCTGGTCTGCGGCACCGGCATCGGCATCTCCATCGCCGCCAACCGCCATCCCGGCATCCGCGCCGCCGTGCTGCACAACACCACGGAAGCCCGGCTGACCCGCGCCCATAACGACGCCAACATCGCCTGCTTCGGCGCAAGGCTGGTGGGGACGGAGCCGGCGCTGGACGCGCTGCGCGCCTTCCTCGCCACGGAATTCGAGGGCGGCCGCCATGCCCGCCGCCTCGCCAAGCTGACGCCGCCCGCCTGACACGCCCCAGGGACCGCCAGGACCGCCCGAGATGAACGAAACCGCCGCCTACCGCATCCCCGAGCGCTTCTTCACGGCCGGCGTCGCCGAGGCCGATCCGGAGCTCGCCGCCGCCATCGGCCAGGAACTCGGCCGGCAGCAGGACGGCATCGAGCTGATCGCCAGCGAGAACATCGTCTCCCGCGCCGTGCTGGAGGCCCAGGGCTCGGTCCTGACCAACAAATACGCCGAGGGCTATCCCGGCCGCCGCTACTATGGCGGCTGCGAATTCGTGGACGTGGCGGAGACGCTCGCCATCCAGCGCGCCTGCAAGCTGTTCGGCTGCGGCTTCGCCAATGTCCAGCCGCATAGCGGCGCCCAGGCCAACCAGGCGGTGTTCCTGGCGCTGCTCCAGCCGGGCGATGCCTTCATGGGCCTCGACCTCGCCGCCGGCGGCCACCTGACCCATGGCTCGCTCGCCAACCTCTCCGGCAAATGGTTCAGGCCGGTGCCCTATACCGTGCGGCGGGAGGACCAGCGCATCGACATGGCGGAGGTCCGCCGCATCGCGCTGGAAGCGAAGCCGAAGCTCATCATCGCCGGCGGCAGCGCCTATGCCCGCCACTGGGACTTTTCCGAGTTTCGCGCCATCGCCGACGAGGTGGGCGCCTACTTCATGGTGGACATGGCGCATTTCGCCGGCCTCGTCGCCGGCGGGGCACATCCGTCCCCCTTCCCGCATGCGCACATCGCCACCACCACCACGCACAAGACGCTGCGCGGCCCGCGCGGGGGCATGATCCTCACCAATGACGAGGCACTCGCAAAAAAGCTCAACAGCGCCGTCTTCCCCGGCCTGCAGGGCGGGCCGCTGATGCATGTGATTGCCGCCAAGGCGGTCGCCTTCGGGGAGGCGCTGAAGCCGGAATTCCGCGCCTATTCCCGCGCCGTCGTCGCCAATGCCGCGGCGCTGGCGGCGGAGCTGAAGGCGCAAGGGCTCGACCTCGTCACCGGCGGCACGGACAACCACCTGCTGCTGGTGGACCTCCGCCCGAAGAAGCTCACCGGCAAGGCGGCGGAGGGCGCGCTGAACCGCGCCCACCTGACCTGCAACAAGAACGCCATCCCCTTCGATCCGGAGAAGCCGATGGTCACCTCCGGCGTCCGGCTGGGCAGCCCGGCCGCCACCACCCGCGGCTTCGGCGAGGCTGAGTTCCGCGAGGTCGGCAAGCTGATCGGCGAGGTGCTGGACGGCCTGGCCGCGGCCAATGCGCCGGAGGGCAATACCGCGGTGGAGGCGAAGGTGAAGGCCAAGGTCCTCGCCCTCTGCCAGCGCTTCCCGGTCTACTGATCGCTGCCTTCCCCCTGGCGGGGGAGGGCTGCGACAGGGGTGCGTTCGCCGGCGGGGGCATTTCGCCCGTCGGCCCCTCAAGGCTTGGTATTTCCCCAATCTCCGTCCCGCCATAGATTGTGGCAGAGACGGAGACCCGACCCCATGCGTTGCCCGTTCTGCGGCCGCGACGATACCCAGGTGAAGGACAGCCGCCCGGCCGAGGAAGGCGCGGCCATCCGCCGCCGCCGTTCCTGCCCCGGCTGCGGCGCGCGCTTCACCACCTTCGAGCGGGTGCAGCTTCGCGAGATCACCGTGGTCAAGACCGATGGCCGCCGGGTGCCCTTCGACCGGGAGAAGCTCGCCCGTTCCATCCGCGTGGCGCTGCGCAAGCGCCCGGTGGAGGAGGACCGCATCGAGCGCATCGTCAACGGCATCCAGCGCAAGCTGGAGACCGAGGCGGAGAGCGAGGTCACCTCCCGCCAGATCGGCGAGATCGTCATGGACACGCTGAAGGGGGTGGATGAGGTGGCCTATGTCCGCTTCGCCAGCGTCTACCGCAATTTCGCCGAGGCGAGGGATTTCCGCGAATTCCTCGGGGCGCTGAAGTCGGAGTGAACTGGGGTCGGACGGTCGGCCGCCAGCCCCAAGGGCTCTCCAAGGGCCTTTCGGCCCTGGCGGGTGAGGTTTGGGGACGCGGCACTGCCGCAACCAGAGCCCTCCCTCAATGCTCTTCCAGCAGCTTCCCGAATCCGGAGATGCGGTCCGCGATCCCCCGGCCGCGCAGCGCGTGCCACCAGGTGGCGGCGTTGATGGCGATGACCGGCTTGCCCAGGAAGAGCTCCGCCGCCGCCGCCAGCCGGACCATGGAAAGGTTCGTCCCCACCTGGACGATGGCATCCACATCGTCCCCGTCCAGCGCCTTGAGCACCGGCACCAGCGCCGCCGGCGTCACCCGCGCGATAGCGGTCCAGGAGCGGCATTGCAGCGCCCGTTCCCGCACCACGCTGAAGCCCATATCGGTGAAGTAGCGCGCCACCTCCGCATTCATCACCGGCCAGTAGGGCGACAGGAACGCGATCCGCTTCACCCCGCCATAGGCGCGCAGCGCCGCGGTGCAGGCATGGGAGCCGATGGTGACGCCGATGCCGCTCGCCTCCTCCACCTGGCGGATGAAACGGTCCGCCCCGGCGGCGCCGTCGAAGAAGGTGACGGCGCTCATGCCCATGATCAGGTGGTCCGGCTCGCAGGTCATCACGCTGCGCACCGCCTCCAGCGTGTTGTCGCCGATCAGCGCGACGCCGCTGCGGAAGCTCTCATTGCTGATCGCCTTGGCGTTGGGCGTGAAGATCCGGCTGTACTGCGCGGTGATTCCGGGCGGCCGCAGAATCTCGAAATCCGGCTGCACCACCGTGTTGGTGGAAGGGCCCATCACGCCGAACACCGCCCGCCAGCCCAGCACATCCGGCATCCCGGCCTCCCCCTGCCTGCGCCGCGTCAGCCTGCCATGCGGCGCGGCGTTGCGGAACCGGACCCGCCGGCGTAACGGAGTCGCAAAGGGACTCTCGCCATGCGCCTGCCGATCCTCGCCGCCGCGCTTTGCCTGCCGGCACTCGCCGCCCACGCCCAGTGGCAGCGCGGCGAGCAGCCGGATGCCGCCGGCCGGCCGCAGCGTTTCATCGCCACCGCCGCCACGGCCTTCGTCACCGAACAGGGCAACACGATCCAGGCGCGGGCGCAGCTCCGCGTGCTGGCCGACATGGTGGTGCTGGCCAATGGCGACGGGCATATCTGCGCCGACCCCAAGCGGCCGGTGCAGGTGAAGCTGCAGGCGGATGACGGGCCGCTGCTGACCGTGAGCGCGGCGGCGGTGCTGCCGGGCGGGCGCAGCCTCCAATTGGACCGGCGGGCGGAAGCGGCGGTGCTGGCGGCAAGGGCCAGCCTGGTGGTCGAGACGCTGGATAGCTGCTGGGCCAAATCCGAGATGCGGTTCGACGCGACGGGGCTGCCGGAGACGATCGGGCACGCCCGGCCGCGTTGAGGGGAAGCTCTGCTCCCCTCCTTGGACGCCGTGCGTCCAACCCCCCACGCCAAGGGCCGATAGGCCTTTGGAAACCTTGAATTTAGCCGGGGGTCGCCAAAGGCACTTCAGCCGCCCGTTCCAGCGCTCGCGCGCCACGGAAGACCAGATCATCCCGATACAGCGCCGCCGCGACCTGCACGGCGCGGGGCATGCCGTGCTCGTCCAGTGCCACGGGGACGCTGATGGCAGGCTGGCGGGTGAGGTTGAAGGCGAAGGTCCAGGGCGCCCAGTCGCGCCACAGCGCCTCGGTGGGGCGGATCGTCGGCTGGTCGGCGGCGAAGGCGGCCGTCGGGGTGCAGGCGGTCAGCACCAGATCGTAGCGCTGGTGGAAGCGGGCCATGGCGTGCGCCGCCTCGATGCGCAGCGCCTCGGCGCCGAGGAAATCGATGGCGCTCATCCCGCCCTCCTGCGCTGCCACCTCGGCGAGGCCGGCATCCAGCAGCGGGCGCTTGTCCTCGGGCGTGGTCGCCACCAGCCGGGCCAGGGCGACGCCCCAGACGCGGCCGAAAATGGCGCGGGTATCCGGCAGCGCCGGATCCGCCTCCTCCACGATGGCGCCCTGTTCCTCCAGCAGCTTGGCGGCGCCCAGCAGCACCGCCTCGCCCTCCGCGTCCAGTGGTGGGTCGAAGCCCAGGCGGCGGACCAGCGCCACCCGCATGCCGGCGACGCCATCCTCGATGCCGGCGCGCCAGTCCCGCGGCTCGTCCGGCAGGCAGAAGGGGTCGCGGAGGTCGTGCCTGGCCATGGCGGAGAACATCAGCGCCGCGTCCCGCACCGTGCGCGTCATCGGCCCGGCGCAGGCGACATTGGCGAAGGCGCCGAGCGGCCACTGCGGAATCCGGCCGAAGCTCGGCTTCAGCCCCACCAGCCCGCAGAAGGCCGCCGGGATGCGGACGGAGCCGCCGGCATCCGTGCCGATATGCAGCGGCCCGAAGCAGGCCGCCCCCGCGGCGCCGGCGCCGGAGGAGGAGCCGCCCACCGTCCGCTGCCGGTTCCAGGGGTTGCGGGTGATGCCGTGCAGCGGGCAGTCGCCCGGCGATTTCCAGCCGAATTCCGTGGTGGTGGTCTTGCCCAGGATGACGGCGCCGGCCTGTTTCAGCCCCATCACCGCCGGCGCGTCCTCGGTGGCCGGGGTGGTGGGGGTGGTCTTGCTGCCGCGGCGCGTCGGGAAGCCGGCCAGGTTCAGCAGGTCCTTCACCGTGCTCGGCACGCCGTCCAGCAGCCCCATGGGGCGGCCGGCCATCCAGCGCGCCTCGCTCTCCCCGGCCTCCCGCAGGGCGTGCGGGTTCATGGCGGCGAAGGCGTTGACCCAGGGGTTGTAGAGGGCGACGCGCTGCAGCACGGCCTGCAGCACCTCCACCGGGGACAGGGCGCGGCGGGCATAGAGGCCGAGCAGGGTCTCGGCGGACATCAGGGCGGGGTCGGTCGGAATGGTCATCAGGGCGCCTTGCGATCAGACGGCCAGACTGCGCCGAAGGGGCGGGTGGGGGAAGGGAAGGCGCCGCGGCTTTCAGACAAAAGCCCCGCTGCGCTGCCCGCGGCCGGCCTGCCGGCTTCGGGCGGGTGACGCCTTCCGTCCGGCCTGGACGTCCCGGCGGGGAATGGTGCGGGCCGGGCAGGCGGTCCGAGCGCAGGCGACAATGAGAACCATATAGGAACATTTGCCCAGGCGCAAGGCTGCGGCAAGGGCCAGGCCCGCCAGGAGCCAGGATGGCTCAAAGCCAGCGCATCGCCGCCACGTCGGAATCCCCGGGCTGGCTGTTGAAGGCCAACCTGGCTCGGGGGGCCCGCTCATGCAGGACATTCATCAGCCGCTCGAACTGCAGGGCCATGGGCGGGAGGGTGCGCAGGCCGGCCCCGACCACGATGACGTCGTAGCTCGCCCCGGCGAGCGCTGCCGAAACCTGCGCCTCGACCGTCTCGGCATCCTTGGTCAGCAGCAGGGCTGCGGCATGGCCCGCGGCCTCGAGGCGCGCCAGGGACCCGTTCAACCCGTCCATGATCCTGGCCGCGGACATGTTCTTCGGCGCGTCCGGTGCGTCGAAGTCGATCTCGGCTGGATCTTCGCCGATGATGAGGATGGATTTTCCCATGCCGGTTGCTCCTGCTGGCCCGTCACCGCCCAACGCCGGAGCACGCGGAGGGTGGCCCGGGCGGCTGCGGCCCGGGCGGGCCGTGCCTGTGCCCTTGCTTTCCGGCCGGCCTTGGCCCCATGCATCCCCGCATGACGCCCGACCTGCACCTGCACAACAGCCTCACCCGCACGAAGGAACGCTTCGTGCCGATCGACCCTGCCCATGTGCGGATGTATGTCTGCGGCCCCACCGTCTATGACCTGGCGCATATCGGCAATGCCCGCCCGGTCATCGTCTTCGACGTGCTCGCCCGGCTGCTGCGGCGGCTCTACCCGCGCCTCACCTATGTCCGGAACATCACGGATGTGGATGACAAGATCAATGCGCGGGCGGCCGAGAGCGGCGAGCCCATTGCCGCCATCACCGCCCGCACCACGGCGGATTTCCACCGCGACATGGCGGCGCTGAACGCCCTGCCGCCGGATGCGGAGCCGCGCGCGACGCAATCCATCGCGCCGATGATCGCCCTTATCGAGAAGCTGATCGCCCGCGGCCATGCCTATGTGGCGGAGGGGCATGTGCTGTTCTCCGTCCCCTCCTTCGGCGAGTACGGCGCGCTGTCCGGCCGCAGCCCGGAGGAGATGCTGGCCGGCGCCCGCATCGATGTCGCGCCCTACAAGCGGGATGCCGGGGATTTCGTGCTGTGGAAGCCCTCGCCCCCCGGCGTGCCCGCCTGGGACAGCCCCTGGGGCAAGGGCCGGCCCGGCTGGCATATCGAGTGCTCCGCCATGTCCTGGCAGGCGCTGGGGGAAGTCTTCGACATCCATGGCGGCGGGCACGACCTGATGTTCCCGCACCACGAGAATGAGCTGGCGCAAAGCCGCTGCGCCTTCGGCACCCCGCGCATGGCCAGCATCTGGCTGCATAACGGCATGCTGCGGGTCGAGGGCGAGAAGATGTCGAAGTCGCTCGGCAATTTCATCGTGCTGCGGGAGCTGCTCTCGCGCGGCGCCTGGGCCGGGGAGGCGCTGCGCGTCGCCATGCTGCGCACCCATTACCGCGCCGATCTCGACTTCACCTGGGCCGGGCTGGAGGAGGCGAAGGCCGAGCTGGACGACCATTACAGCATGTTGTCCCGCGCCGTGCCGCCGCCGGAGCAGCCGGCGCTGCAGGCGGAGATGGCCGACTGGGCACTGGCGCCACTGCTGGACGACATCAACACGCCGCTCGCGCTGACGCGGCTGCGCGACCTGCGCACGCTGGAAAACGTGGCGAGCGTCGGCGGCAGCGCGACGGCGGTGCTGGGGCGGATCGGGCGGGGCTGGCCGGTGGTGCCGGGGCTGGCGGCTGCGGCGTTCCGCGAGGCGGCGGGGGTGCTCGGCCTCTGCGCCGCCGATCCGGTGGCCTGGCTGAAGGGTGGCGAGGACACCGCCTGGGTGGACCAGGCCATCGCCGACCGGCTGGCCGCCCGCAAGGCGCGGAACTTCGCTGAAGCCGACCGCATTCGCGACGAGCTGAAGGCCAAGGGCATCCTGCTGGAGGATGGGCCGCAGGGCACGACCTGGCGGCGGGCCTAGCCATGGCCTCGTGCGGGCCGGGGTGCTTGCTGCCTGCTTTCGCCTCTCCTGCGGCATGTTCGGGCTTGGGCCCTGCATCCGCGGGCCGCTGCCGCGCCGCGTTCGATGGCCGGGTGAAGCCCGGCCAAGACGGGGCGGGACGAGACGCCTCGTCCGGGGCGTCGGGCGGCGCGGCATGAGCGGTGCGCCGCTACCCTCCAACGAGGATTGGATCGATGCCCTCAAGCGCATCGCCCTGACCGATGCCAAGCGGGCCTGGTTCCAGGCGCATCTCGCCGCGCCGGGCTGCGTGGCCGGGGAGGCGGCGCTGGCGGCAGCGGCGGGGCAGGGGATCGCCGCCTACCGGGCGCTGGCAGTGGAGCTGGCGGCGGCGCTGGATCGCGACGCGCCCACAGACCCGCTCGCGCTGCTGGCCGAGCCCGTGGAAGGCGGCTGGAAGCTGCGCCCGGCGCTGGCCTTCGCCCTCGGCGCCCACCGCATCCTGCCCGAGGCCTGGACCCGCGGCGGCAAGCCCGCCGCCGACCTTGCGCCGCCACCGGGGGAAAGCCCGATCATCGTGCTCGTCCGGCCGCAACTCGCGGAGAATATCGGCACGGTCGCCAGGGCCATGGCGAATGGCGGGCTGTTCCATCTGCGGCTGGTGGCGCCGCGCGATGGCTGGCCGCAGGACCGGGCGTGGCGCACCGCCTCCGGCGCCGATGCCATCCTGGAGGCGGCGCAGGTGTTTCCGGACGTGCCGAGCGCCGTCGCCGATTGCCACCGCGTCTTCGCCACCTGCCCGCGGCCGCGCCACATCGTCGTGCCGCTGCGCACCGCCCGCGCCGCGGCGGAGGATCTGCGGGAGATCAACGGCCGCGCGCTGCGCGCCGCCGTGCTGTTCGGGCCGGAGCGGGCGGGGCTGGAGAATGACGATGTCGCCTGCGCCGACACGCTGGTGCGCTACCCGCTGAACCCGGCGCATATGTCGCTGAACCTGGCCCAGGCGGTGATGATCCTGGCCTATGAGTGGTGGACCGCCGCCGAGCCCACCCCGCCGCGCCAGCTCCAGACCCATGCGACGAAGGTGGCGACCAAGGGCCAGCTCGAGGGCTTCCTCGAAAGGCTGATGAGCGAGCTGGATGCCAGCGGCTTCCTGGAACCCGAGCACAAGCGCCCCGGCATGGTACGGAACCTGCGCCACTGGTTCGAGCGGGGCGAGGTGACGGAACAGGAGCTGCGCACCCTGCACGGGGTGGTGACGGAGCTGTCCCGCGGCCGGATGCGGCGCGGCCGGCCGGACCCGGAGTAGGCCGCCCTGGGCAGGAGCGCTGCCCCATGGACGCGAGCTCAGGCATGGCAAATAAAGCCAAGAAATAGATCGGGGGCTTTGCCCCCGAACCCCCACCGGGGAGGGGACCCCTCCCCGGACCCCGGTGTAGGTTTTGGACCCGACAGGTTGAACCAGCCGACACAGGAGAGGTGCCCGGGGCCAAGCCTCGGCCCCGGCGGGGGGCAGAGCCCCCAATCTACGGCATTTGATTCGCGCCTATGGGCGCTGCCCCTAGAGCGGGATCGGCTGAGCTCCGCTCACCCGCCCCGCTCTAGCTCATTGTTCGGTCGCGTGATTGACGGTTTCGGTCGATTCGACCTCAACCGATCACGCTCTAAACCCCGCCGGAGACCGGACCAGGCCCGGACTCCGGTAGGAGGTTCAGACTCGAGGGCTGAACCTGCCGACTCCCCGGCGGGAGTGCGGAGGGCGGCGCCCTCTGCCGGAGGTTTGGGGGCGAAGCCCCATTCCTACCGCTGGCGCCCTATTCCAGCGTGATGTTCAGCCGGCGCAGCAGCGGCGGCCACTGCGCGATATCGCTGGCGAGCTGGGCGCGGAATCCCTCGGCGCCGGTCCCGCCCTGCAGCCCCGCCGCGACGAAACGCTCCGCCAGATCGGGCTTGGCCATGGCGGCGACGATCGCCCGCTCCAGCGCCTGCAGGCGGTCCGGCGGCAGGCCGGACGGGGCCAGCACGCCATACCAATTCTCCATGACCAGGCCCGGCTGCCCCTGCTCGGCCGAGGTCGGAACCCCCGGCAGCAGCGGCGTTCGCGCCGTGCCGAGGACGGCGACCGCCGTCATCCGCCCGGCCTGCACCTGCGGCACCAGCACCGGCGTGTCGGCGATGAGCAGGTCGATATTGCCGGCCAGCAGATCCGCCACCGCCGGCCCGGCGCCGCGATAGGGGATGTGGGTGAGCTCCAGCCCCGTCGCCAGCCGCAGCATCTCGCCGGCGATGTGCATGGTGGTCCCGGGCCCGGCCGAGCCATAGGTCAGCGCCCGGCCAAGCCGCCTGGCCGCCGCCGGTAGGTCGGCCAGCGTCTCCGCCAAGCCCGGCCGGACCACCAGCAGCGAGGGCATGCGGCCGAACATCGCCACCGGCACGAAGTCGCGGACCGGGTCGTAAGGCAGCCGGGGCTGCAGGGTGGCCCCCAGCACCTGCACGCCGAGGCTGCTCACCAGCAGGGTCTGCCCGTCCGGTGCCGCCTTCGCCACGATCTCGCTGCCGATCACCCCGCCGGCGCCGCCGCGATTATCCACGACGACCGGCTGGCCCAGCTCCACCGCGATGCCGGGCGCTGCCATCCGGACGACGTTGTCGGCGGCGCCGCCGGCGGCGAAGGGCACGACCAGCCGGACCCCTTGCGCCTGCGCCTGGGTGCCGCAGGCCAGCATCAGCAGGAAGGCGAGCCAGAATGCGCGCATGGCATTTCCTCCGCATCTTGTTTGGCGCGCATGATGCGTTTCGAATCCGGCATCTGCCAAGGTGCGGCTGCCTGGCACCGTGCTTCGGCGAGCAGGCTGCCGAAAAGGGAAAATCGGAGGGCACGGACGCAACCTTGCTGCGCGCCACGCCGCCGATGCGCATGGTTGATTCGGGACGCACCCTCCCTCGATTCTTTTCGGACTTCCGTTGCGACGCCGAGGGACTTTTTCAGCAGCCTGCCAGAGCATGACGCGTCCGCTTTCGCTCACGCGCCCCGCTCCAGCTCATTGTCCGCTCGCGTGTTCCCGGTTGCGGTCGATTCGACCTCAGCCGATCACGCTCTGGCATCGGATCGGCCAGCGCAGATCGCCGTGGGGCGACATCGCCGAAGGCGCGCATCCGCTCCATGCACCATGGCCCGGAGCAGTTTCGGCGAGGGCGGCATGTGCGCCGAAATGCTCTGCTGGCCCGATTCCGCGGAGCCGGGCACCAGGCGGCCGAGCCCTTACTGCCGGTGGCCTGCTTGTCCGCCCCTTCGCCGGACATCCGGCGCACTTTGCGGGCGGGACATTGGAGGGCGGCGTCGGGACGGCGGGAGGTCAGGCGCGGCCGTCGTCCAGCTTCCGCGCCAGCTTCCGCGCCAGCACATAGCCCAGCAGCCCCGCCACCGGCGCCGCCGGCAGCACCAGCAGCCAGCCGATATGCGCGCCATTCACCGCGAGGCCGAGCCCGACCCCGAGCATCAGCCCGCCCACCAGGCTGCCGACCACGCCCGCGGTCAGGCCGAGGATCAGGATCTCTTCGCGCGTCACCATGGCGGGGGCTTACGGGGGCGGGCCGGGGTTTGACAAGCGGGGGAGGGCACCCCTATAGGCCGCGCCTCCTCCTGGGAATGCGGACATGGCTTCGGGCCATGCGCCCGCCCTTGCCCGTTCCGGGCCTGGGACTACCGGGACAACAGCGAAGGAAGGGCTGCCCGCGCGACGGGCGGCAAGACTGGGCCTATGACCAAGCGCGTTGAAAGCAAGTACAAGATCAATCGCCGCCTCGGGGTGAATCTCTGGGGCCGGGCCAAGAGCCCGATCAACAAGCGCGAAACCATCCCCGGCCAGCACGGCGCCCGCCGCAAGCAGAAGCCTACCGACTTCGGCGTGCAGCTCATGGCGAAGCAGAAGCTGAAGGGCTATTACGGCAATATCGGCGAGAAGCAGTTCCGCAAGTACTACGAGGAAGCGGTCCGCCGGAAGGGCGACACCTCGGAGAACCTGATCGGCCTGCTGGAGCGGCGGCTGGACACCGTGGTGTACCGGATGAAGCTGGCGGTCACCCCCTTCGCGGCGCGGCAATTCGTCAATCACGGCCATGTGCTGGTGAACGGCAAGCGGCTCAACATCCCCTCCTACCAGGTCAAGGACGGCGACCTGATCGAGGTGAAGGAGAAGTCGAAGCAGCTCACCTCCGTGCTCGATGCCGCGCAGAGCGGCGAGCGGGACGTGCCGGAATATATCGAGATCGACCACCGCGCCATGCGCGGCCGGATGGTCCGGGTGCCGAAGCTCTCCGACGTGCCCTACCCGGTGCAGATGGAGCCGAACCTGGTCGTCGAGTTCTACTCGCGGTAAGGGCAGGAGGGGCAGCGATGCCCCTCTTTTTTTGCGTGGCGGGCCGGTTGGCGCCGCCTCTCGTGGCGGTCCGGGTTTCGCGTCCGGTGCGGCCGTCGGGTCTGGAGGTCGGTGGGCTGTAGCTGAAGCCGGCCGGCGAATCCGTTCTAGCTCTGGTAGGGTCAGCGCCAAGGCGATCCCGGCAAGGGCATGCACCGCCGCACGGTGCCGGTTCCGCGCCAGGCGCATGGCGCGTCATGCGCAACGACCGCGAGGCGGCGGCGGGCATTGCTGGCATGATGCGGCCTCGCCCCGAAGGAGACGCCGGCATGACCACCCCCAAAACCCTGCTGGAACTGGCCGGGGCGCCCTTGGCGCCGTCCCGGCTGGAAGCGGCGGCCCTGGTCGTCGTCGACGCCCAGGGCGAGTACCGGGACGGCAGGCTGCCCCTGGAGGGCATCGGCCCCGCCCTGGCGCGCCTGGCCGCTCTGCTGGACGCCGCAAGGGCCGCCGGTACCCCGGTGATCCACATCGCCCATAAGGGCCGCGCCGGCGGGCTGTTCGACCGCGACGCCGCGGGCGGCGCCATCCTGCCCGAAGCCGCGCCGCTGGGCGGGGAGGCGGTGATCGAAAAGCCCCTGCCCAACGCCTTCGCCCAGACCGGGCTGCAGGAGGCGCTGGCGGCGACCGGCCGGCGCGAGCTGATCCTCGCCGGCTTCCAGACCCATATGTGCGTCAGCAGCACCGCCCGCGCGGCGCTCGACCTGGGCTGGCGGGTGACGGTGGCGGCGGATGCGGCCGCCACCCGCGCCCTGCCGGACCCGCTGGGCGGCGAGCCCTTCACCGGCGCCGCCCTGCACCGCGCCGCCCTGGCGGCGCTGGCGGACCGCTTCGCCATCGTCGCGCCGGTCGGCGCCATCGTCGCCGCCAGCCTGCGGGCATGAAAAAAGGCGCCCGGTCGGGCGCCCATTCGGTGAGTCACATCGCGGTCCCTCGCCGCCTGCGCCGCCCGTTGCCCTGGCGCGGCTTTGCCGCTTCAGGCTGTGCCGGGTGCTCTTCCCGGAGCGACCCTGGGGCCCCCATGAAGCTGCGCCAGCAGCTTCATGGGGAATGAAACCGGGGCCCCCGTGGCGCCGCGCAGCGGCGTCATGGGGAAATGGCTTAGGCGCTCTGCTCGGACTTCAGCCCGCCCTGCTTCAGCAGGGTCTCGACCACTTCCCAATCCACCAGCTTGTTCAGGAAGTTGTCGAGGTAGTTCGGCCGCACATTGCGGAAGTCCAGATAATAGGCGTGCTCCCACACATCCACGCCGAGGATCGGGGTGCCCTCGCCGGTGGAGATCGGGTTGGCGCCGTTCGGCGTCTTGGTCACCTTCAGCTTGCCGTCCGGGGCGATGATCAACCAGGCCCAGCCGGAGCCAAACTGCGTCACGCCGGCCTGCTTGAAGGCCTCCTTGAACTGCGCCAGGCCGCCGAGATCCTGGTCGATCTTCGCGGCGAGGCCGCCCGGCAGCTTGTCCCCGCCGCCCTTCGGCGACATCACCTGCCAGAACAGGATGTGGTTCCAGTGCTGGCCGGCCTGGTTCAGCACCGGCAACCCGTCCGCGCCGGCCTTGCCGGCTTCGGCGACGATGGTCTCGAGGCTCTTGCCCTGGAGCCCCTTGCTCTCGATCAGCCCGTTCAGCGCCACGACATAGGCGTTGTGGTGCTTGCCATGGTGCAGCTCGAGCGTTTCCTGGCACATGCCCTGGCCGGCCAGGGCATTGGTGGAATAGGGCAGCGGCGGCAGGCTGAAGGCCATGGGCTGTCTCTCCTCGATTTGGAACGCGTCGGTTGGATGCGGACATGCCCGGCACCGCAGGGCCCGGGAGCCGGTTCAAGAGCTAGGCGGGGTGCCGCGGCACGTCAAGCAAGGCACGGGCGGCGGAGTTCCCGCCCCGTGGCGGGCAGGGGCGATCGGTGCTGTAAGGCGCCATGGCCGCGCTTTCGCCGATCGCCGAATTCGCCCGGCGGCACGATCCCGATCGTTTCCTCTGCACCCTCTTCGCCCCGCCGGCACGGCGGGAGGCGCTGTTCGCGCTGATCGCCTTCAACCATGAGCTGGCGCGGGCGCGGGAGGCGGCGCGGACGCCGCTGATCGCGCTGATGCGGCTGCAATGGTGGCGGGAGGCGGTGGAGCAGGCGGCGGAAGGCCGCCCGCCCCGCCGGCACGAGGTGGCGGGGCCGCTGCACGCCGCCATCGCCGAGGGCGCCTTCGCCGCCGAGGAATTGCTGGCGATGGTGGAGGCACGCGAGGTGGAAGCGGAGGAGGCGCCGCCGGACGAGGCCGGCTTCGCCGCCTATCTGCGCGGCACGGCGGGGGGCGTGGCGGTGGCGGCGGGGCGGTGCCTGGGCACGCCGGCGGCGCTGCTGCCGGCGCTGCAGACGGCCGGTGCGGCCTATGGGCTGGCCGGGGTGCTGCGCAGCACGGCGCTGCTGGCCGGGCAGGGGCGCTGCCTGCTGCCGCAGGAAGCGCTGGCGGAAGCCGGGCTGGATGCGGCGGCGGTGCGGGCGGCCCCCGACTCGGCGGCGGTGCGGGGGGCAGTGGCACGGCTGGCGGCGGCCGGGCTGGCCAGGCTGCCGGCGGTGGCGGCAGAGCTGCGGGCGCTGCCGCAGGGCGCGGTGGCGGCGGCGCTGCCGCTGGTGCTGGCCAGGCGGGATCTGCGGCGGCTGGCGGCGGGGCGGCCGGGGCTGGCGGGGCGGGGGTTCGGGGACCGGGTGGCGGTGGCCTGGGCGGGGATGCGCGGCGCGGTGTGAACGGGGGCTCCGTATGCCCCCAGCCGGAGCGCTGCCGCTGCACCCGCTGGGGAAGGCTTTCCCTCGGGCCCGGCCCTGACCTGGCAGGTTCAACCTGCAACCTCGCACCGGGGTCCAGGGCCAGATCCTGGCCCCGGCGGGGGTTGGCAGCATTGCCGCCAACGGGGACAGCGCCCCCTGCCGGGGGTTGGGGGCGGAGCCCCCATCACAGCAGCAGAAAATTCTCCTCGCGGAATTCCGCCGCGGTGATGCCGAAGAAGGTGATGCTGCTGTCCGGCCCCAGCTCCAGCACCACCCCGCCGGCGGTGTCCGTCAGCGCCAGCAGCGGGTCGAAATCCGGCGCCGCGCCCAGAAGCTGCAGCACATCCTCCGTCGCGTCGAAATCGAGTACCAGATCCGCCCCGCTCGGCACGCTGAGGTCGAAGAGGAAGAGATCCGCGCCCAGCCCGCCCCCCAGCGTGTCGTCGCCGATGCCGCCGCCGATGCTGTCCGCGCCGGCGCCGCCGAGGATCAGGTCGTTCCCCGCCCCGCCGGAGATGCTGTCCCCCGCCAGCGCCGCTTCCGGCGCCGTCGCGAAGGCGGCGAGGAAATCGTCGCCCGCCCCGCCGAGGATGGTGTCCGCCGCCAGGTCGCCGCCGAGCACCGTGTCATTCCCTGCGCCGCCGGCGACGAGGTCGCCCACGCTGTCGTTCCAGGTGATGAAGTCGTCGCCCGCGCCGGCATCGACCGTGTCGGCATCCTCGAGGCCGAGGATGACGTCATCCCCTGCGGCGCCGCGCACCAGGTCCTGGCCGGCGCCGGCCTCGATGGTGTCATTGCCGGTGCCGCCATACAGCAGATCATCGCCGCCGCCGCCGGAGAGGCTGTCATCCCCCGCATCGCCCACCAGCAGGTCGTTGGACTCGCCGCCGCTCAGCGTGTCGTCACCGTTGAAGCCGAACAGGATTGCGGCCTCGGCACCGGCGCTCAGCCTGTCGGCGCCGAGCCTGCCGGATTCGATCTGGGCCATGAAGCATCACCTCCGCTGCCATCGCATCGGCGCCGCGCGCCGCTGCGGCGAGGTAACGCGGATGCGCGTGGCCGGACCTGCGACGAATGAAGCGGTGGATCACGAATCGCTGAGGCCGGCGCCGGCGGCGCGTTTCCTGCCGCGCCGCGCGAAGGGCGCCGGCCCGCTCTCGCCTGCCGGTTCAGGCACGGCGCTTCAGGCGCGCTTGCGCTTCTTCGCCGGCGCCGCCTGCTCCATCCCTTCTTCCTCTCCCGGGGCGGGCAGCAGCGGGGCGAGGAATCGGCCGGTATGGCTTCCCGGCGACGCCGCCACCTCCTCCGGCGTGCCGCTGGCCACGATGCGGCCGCCGCCATCGCCGCCTTCGGGGCCGAGATCGAGGATCCAGTCTGCGGTCTTGATCACCTCCAGATTGTGCTCGATCACCACCACCGTATTCCCCGCCTCCACCAGCGCGTGCAGCACCTCCAGCAGCTTGCGCACATCCTCGAAATGCAGGCCGGTGGTGGGCTCGTCCAGGATGTAGAGGGTGCGGCCGGTGGCGCGGCGAGAGAGCTCCTTGGAGAGCTTGATGCGCTGCGCCTCGCCGCCCGAGAGCGTCGTCGCCTGCTGGCCGAGATGAATGTAGCCGAGGCCGACTTCCCGCAGCACTTTCAGCTTGTCGTGGATGGCGGGCACGGCGGAGAAGAACTCCACGCCCTCATCCACCGTCATCTCCAGCACGTCGGCGATGCTCTTGCCGCGGAATTTCACCTCCAGCGTCTCGCGGTTGTAGCGCTTGCCCTTGCAGGCGTCGCAGGTGACGTAGACGTCGGGCAGGAAGTGCATCTCGATCTTGATGACGCCGTCGCCCTGGCAGGCCTCGCAGCGGCCGCCCTTCACGTTGAAGCTGAAGCGCCCGGGCTTGTAGCCACGGGCGCGGCTTTCGGGCAGTTCGCTGAACCAGTCGCGGATGGGGGCGAAGAGGCCGGTATAGGTGGCCGGGTTGCTGCGCGGCGTGCGGCCGATCGGCGACTGGTCGATATCGATGATCTTGTCCAGCAGCTCCAGCCCCTCGATCCGCTCATGCGGCGTCGGCACGGTGCCGGCGCCCATCAGGCGGCGTGCCGCGGCCTTGTACAGTGTCTCGATCACCAGCGTGCTCTTGCCGCCGCCGCTCACGCCGGTGACACAGGTAAAAGTGCCGAGGGGAAAGCTGGCGGTGACGTGTTTGAGGTTGTTGCCCATCGCGCCCACCACCTTCAGCGCGCGCTTCGGGTCGATCTTGCGGCGCGTGGCCGGCACCTCGATGCGGCGGCGGCCGGAGAGGTAGTCGCCGGTGAGGCTGACGGGGTTGGCGGCGACCTCCGCCGGCGTGCCCTGCGCCACCACCCGCCCGCCGCCGGCGCCGGCCGCCGGGCCGATATCCACCAGATGGTCGGCGGCGCGGATGGCGTCCTCATCGTGCTCCACCACCAGCACGGTATTGCCGATGTCGCGCAGCCGGCGCAGCGTTGCCAGCAGGCGTTCATTGTCCCGCTGGTGCAGCCCGATGCTCGGCTCGTCCAGCACATAGAGCACGCCGGTGAGGCCGCTGCCGATCTGGGAGGCCAGCCGGATGCGCTGGCTCTCGCCGCCCGAGAGCGTGGCGGAGGAGCGGCCGAGGGAGAGGTAGTCCAGCCCGACATCCACCAGGAATTGCAGCCGCTCCTCGATCTCCCGCAGGATGCGGCGGGCGATCTCCTGGCGCTGCGGCGTCAGCGTCGCCATCACCGTGGAGAACCATTCGCGCGACTTGCGGATGGACAGCTCCGAGGCCTCGCCGATATGCTTGCCGGCGACCTTCACGGACAGCGCCTCGGGCTTCAGCCGGTGGCCATTGCAGGCGGGGCAGGGGCGTTCCGCCTGGTAGCGGGTGAGGTCCTCCCGCACCCAGGGATTGTCCGTCTCGCGGTAGCGGCGCTCGAGATTGGGCAGCACGCCCTCGAAGGGCTTCTTCACGTCATAGGCGCGAAGGCCGTCCTTGTATTTCAGCGTCACCACCTCGGCGCCGGTGCCGTGCAGGATGGCGTCCCGCACCTTCTTCGGCAGCTCGCCCCAGGGCTCCGTCGTCTTCACCTTGAAGTGGCGGGCGAGGCTTTCCAGCGTCTGGTCGTAATAGGGCGACTGGTTGCCGGACCAAGGGACGACGGCGCCTTCCGCCAGGCTGCGCCGCTCATCCGGCACCACCAGCTCCGGGTCGAAGAAGCTCTCCGTGCCGAGCCCGTCGCAGCTCGGGCAGGCGCCCTGCGGGGAGTTGAAGGAGAAGAGCCGCGGTTCGATCTCCTCGATGGTGAAGCCGGAGACGGGGCAGGCGAATTTGGCGCTGAAGACGGTGCGCTCCTGCGTATCCGCGTTCTCCGCATAGGCGATGCCCTCGGAGAGGGCGAGGGCGGTCTCGAAGCTGTCCGCCAGGCGGGGCGCGATGCCGTCCCGCACCACGATGCGGTCCACCACGATCTCGATGTCGTGCTTCAGCTTCTTGTTCAGCGCCGGCACCTCGGTGATGAGGTGCAGCGTGCCGTTCACCTTCACCCGCTCGAAGCCGCGGCGCTGCCATTCGGCCAGCTCCTTCCGGTATTCGCCCTTCTTGCCGCGCACCACGGGGGCCAGCAGCAGCAGGCGCGTGTTCTCCGGCATGGCCAGCACGCGGTCCACCATCTGGGAGACGGTCTGCGCCTCGATCGGCAATCCGGTGGCCGGCGAATAGGGCACGCCGACCCGCGCCCAGAGCAGGCGCATATAATCGTGGATCTCGGTCACCGTGCCGACGGTGGAGCGCGGGTTGTGGCTGGTGGTCTTCTGCTCGATGGAGATGGCCGGCGAGAGCCCCTCGATGGAATCCACATCCGGCTTCTGCATGAGCTGGAGGAATTGCCGGGCATAGGCGGAGAGCGATTCCACATAGCGCCGCTGGCCCTCGGCATAGATGGTGTCGAAGGCGAGGGATGACTTGCCGCTGCCGGACAGCCCGGTGATGACCGTCAGCGTGCCGCGCGGCAGGTCCAGATCCAGGTTCTTCAGGTTGTGCGTGCGGGCGCCGCGGATGCGGATCAAGCCGGAAGCCGGCAAGGGGAGGGGGCTGGCCATCGATCTGTGGCTCCAACGGGCGGCGCCCGTGTTCGCATTGTGTTCTTGGGTTGATGCCACTATATCAGCGGCGAGGGAAGGGTCGTCATGCGCCGGGCCGGGCGCGCGCCGCAATGCTGTGGCGGGGCAGGGGCCGCACCGCTAGGCTGGCAGGCAGACTCGCCGTAAAGGCGGCCCACCCGGCAGGGAGGCGGCACACCCGCCCGCCTGGCGGACGGCAATTCGGAGATCTACGGCATGGCCGGCAGCGTGAACAAGGTGATCCTGGTGGGCAATCTGGGGCGTGACCCCGAGGCCCGCAACATGCAGTCCGGCGACCGGGTCGTCACCTTTTCCGTCGCCACCAGCGAAAGCTGGAACGATCGCGCCAGCGGCGAGCGCAAGGAGAAGACCCAGTGGCACCGGGTGGCGATCTTCAACCAGAAGCTCGGGGAGATCGCCGAGAAATACCTGCGCAAGGGCAGCAAGGTGTATCTGGAAGGCCAGCTCGAAAGCCGGAAATACACCGACAAGGACGGCAATGAGCGGGAGACCACGGAGGTGGTGCTCGGCCGCTTCCGCGGGGAGCTGACCCTGCTGGATGGCCGCGGCGGTGGCGGCGGCGACATGGGCGAGGGCGGTGGCGGCTATGGCGGCGGGGGGCGGTCCTCCGGCGGCGGCTATGGCGGCGGCGGTCGCTCCGGCGGCGGCGGTGGCTGGGACAGCAAGCCGAAAGGCGGCGGCAGCGATCTGGACGACGATATTCCCTTCTGATGGCGTCGGGGCTCCGCCCCGAACCCGGCAGAGGGCGCCGCCCCCTGCACCCCCGCCGGTGGTTGCCGGCAGTGCCGGCAACCCCTCCCCGGACCCCAGTGTGAGTCGGCAGGTTCAAACCTCGGGTCTGAAACTCAGACCGGGGCCCGGGCCAGATCCCGGCCCCGGCGCGGAGAGCGTGAGCGGGGGGGGGGCGTGGCGCTGCTGCGACGCCCCTCTCAACCCCGGCGTAGCGCCACCGCGCCACCCCCCAGCACCAGCGCCAGGCCCAGCGCCGCCATGATGGGGATCCCCGCCTGCGGCCCCAGCGCATCCGCCAGCGCCCCCGTCAGCAGCACGCCGAAGGGCCCGGTGCCGATGCAGGTCGTTACCAGCCCCAGCACCCGGGATCGCGCCTCGGGCGGCGCCGCCGTCACCGCCAGCGCCGTCTGCAATGCGCCGAACACCGCCGTGCCGAGGCCCCCCAGCATCAGCAGCCCCACCGCCAGCCCCAGCACCGGCATCAGCGGCAGCGCCAGCAGCACCGCCAGGAAGAAGCCGCAGCCCCCCAGCAGCACCAGCGGCGAAAGCCAGGCTCCGCGCCGCGTCGCCAGGAACAGCCCGCCCAGCAGCGCGCCCGCCGGCTCCCCAGCGCTCAGCAGCCCGATCTGCGCCGGCGTCGCCGCATAGGCCAGCGTGCCCAGCGCCGGCAGCACGCTGGCGAAGCTGAAGGCGAAGACGTTCATCGCCACCGTCGCCACCACCACCGCCCGCAGCACCGGCAGGCGGCGGACCAGCGCCACCCCCTCCGCCACGTCCAGCAGCACCTGGCGCGGCCGCAGCACCCGCCGCGCCTGGGGCAGACGCACGCCGGACAGCATCAGGAAGGTCAGCACGTAGCAGCCGGACGCCAGGGCAAAGGCCGGCCCGATGCCGAGCCATTGATACAGCACGCCGCCCAGCAGCGGCCCCGCCATGCGGGTGGTGTGCGCCGTGGTGGTGTCCAGCGCCATGGCCTGGACCAGATCCGCCTCTCCCGCCGCCTCGGTCAGCATGCGGCGGCGGGAGGCCATCTCGCCGGTCCAGACCAGCCCGGCCAGCAGCGCCGCCAGCGCCAGGTGCCACACCTCCAGCGCGCCGGCGAAGGCCAGGGCGGCGATCGCCGCGGTGCTGAACGCGGTCGCCGCCTGGCCGCACATCAGCAGGCGGCGGCGGTCCAGCACCTCGGCGATGGCGCCGGTGAAGGCGCCGGCCAGCAGCATGGGCAGGGACCGCGCCATGACCACCAGCGAGGTGGCGAAGGCGGAGCCCGTGACCTCGAAGGTGAAGACGGAGGCGACCAGGATCTCCACCCAGCGCATGGCATTCGCCAGCGCCCCCACCGCCCAGAGGCGGCGGACATCCGGGTTGCCGATGAGGCGAAGAAGGGGGTGGCGGTGCGCTTCGGCCGCGTCGCGTGGCATGGCTGGCTTGGGGCGCAGCCTCGCCCGCGCAGGGCCGGCTGTCGAGGGGCAATGGGAGGGGGCTGTCCCGCAGCGCAAAACGGGGCAGGATCGGGCAACGGTGCCCGCCGCCGCAGAGCCCCGGCCTGGCCCGAGGGCGGCCGGAGACGGGTCGCCGGCATCGAAGGCTGGTGGCCCACGCTTCGGAGACGGCCACCGGAACGGAGGAGGATCGCCATGCCCTACGCCCCCGCAGAAGGCGCGCGCCTGTATTACGAGGAGGCCGGCACCGGCCATCCCATCCTGTTCATCCACGAATTCGGCGCCGATCACCGGGAATGGGAGGACCAGATGCGGTTCTTCTCCCGCGAATACCGCTGCATCGCCTACTCGGCCCGCGGCTATCCGCCTTCCGAGGTGCCGTCCGACCCGAAGCTCTACGGCCAGGAATTCGCGGTGGCGGATGCGGTGGCGGTGCTGCAGCATCTCGGCATCGCCAAGGCGCATATCGTCGGCCTTTCCATGGGCGGCTTCGCCACGCTGCTCTTCGGCATCCGCCACCCCGGGATGGCGACTTCGCTGGTGCCGGCCGGCGCCGGCAGCGGCTCCCCGAAGCAGGAGCAGGCAGCCTTCCGCGCCGCCTGCCAGGAGCGGGGGGAGAAGCTGATCGCCCAGGGCTGGCCGGGCGAGCTGGCGGAGGAGACCGGCCACGCCCCCACCCGCATTCAGCTCAAGAAGAAGGACCCGCGCGGCTGGGCCGCCTATATGGAGCGGCTGGCGCAGCATTCCGGCCTCGGCACCGGGCTGACGATGAAGCACTACCAGGGCGAGCGCGACTCGATCTTCGACTGGGAGGCGGAGCTGCGGAAGATGCAGGTGCCGACCCTGCTGGTGGTGGGCGACGAGGACTGGCCCTGCATCGAGACCAATGTCTGGCTCAAGACGGTGCTGCCCAATGCCGGGCTGTGGATGCAGCCGCGCACCGGCCATGCGATCAACCTGGAGGAGCCGGCGGCCTTCAACCGGGAGGTGGCTTCGTTCTTCGCCACGGTGGAGAAGGGGCGGTGGAGGCTGGGGTGAAGATCGGGGGCTCCGCCCCCGAACCCCGGCAGGAGGCTCTGCCTCCTGCACCTCCGCCGGGGAGGATACTCCTCCCCGGACCCCGGTGTGAGTCGGCAGGTTGAACCTGTCGAGGCCGAAACTCTCGCCGGGGTCCGGGGACCGGTCCGGTCCCCGGCGGGGGTACGGGGGCAGAGCCCCGGGGTTTGGGGGCGAAGCCCCCGATCACCGCCCCTCGATCGGGTATTGCGGATCATTGTACCCCGGCGTGCTCGGGTGCCCCGGCGCCACCAGCCCATCCACCAGCGCCTCGTCTTCCGCCGAGAGGCGGAAGCTCAGCGCCGCCAGATAATCCTCCAGATGCGCCATGGTCCGCGGCCCCAGCACCGCGCCGGTGACGTGGCGGTTGGCCAGCACCCATTGGATGGCGAAATGCGCCGCGCTGGTCCCCCGCACCTCCGCATGCGCCCGCAGCTTCTGGGCGATTTCCAGCGATTCCGCCCGCAGCTCCGTCTCCAGCATGCGCCTGTCCTGCCGCGCCGCGCGGCTGCCGGCCTCAGGCGTCTCGCCCGGCCGGTATTTCGCCGTCAGCACGCCGCGCGCCAGCGGCGAGTAGGGGAACACCGCCAGCCCGTAATAGGCGGCGGCGGGGAGCTGCTCCACCTCCGGCTGCCGGTTCATCAGGTTGTAATAGGGCTGGGAGACCACCGGCCGGTCGATGCCCATCTCGTCGCAGAGCCGGCAGATCTCCGCGATGCGCCAGGACCGGTAGTTGGAAACGCCGAAATGCCGGATCTTCCCCGCCCTGACCAGATCGCCCAGCGCCCGCACCGTGGTCTCCAGCGGCGTCGCAGGGTCTTCCTTGTGCAGGTAGAGCACGTCGACGAAATCGGTGCCGAGGCGCTTCAGGCAGGCCTCCGCCCCCTGGATCACCCATTTGCGGGAGAGGCCACCCTCATTCGGCCCCTTGCCGACGCGGTTGGCGATCTTGGTCGCCAGCACCCAGGCCTGGCGGTTGCCGGCGATGGCGGCGCCGACCACCTCCTCGGATCTCCCGCCATTGTAGCCATCGGCGGTGTCGAGGAAGTTGATCCCGGCCTCCGCCGCGCGGGCGATCAGCCGGGCGCTGTCCGCGGCGTCGGTCGGGCCACCGAACATCATGGTGCCGAGGCAGTAGCGGCTGACCTTGACGCCGCTGCGGCCGAGCATGCGGTATTCCATGGCGTTCTCCCTCAGGCATTTTCAGGTCAGGCGGAAGCGCCTGACGGTGCGGAACCGGCGACAAGCGAAGAGCTGGAGCGGCTGTAGCGAGCGCGCGAAGCGAAGGCCGTTCCGGCGCCTATAGTGGTGCGGGCGTGGCGTGGATCGCCACGAGCTGCTCGTCAAGCCGCGGCACGTAGTGGATGCCGCGTCGCGCCGCCGTGATGATCACCTGGGTGTAGAGCGGCGGCGCGGCCGCGGGAGAAATCCGCGGTGCCGGCGCCGGCGGCAGCCTTGGCCGAGACGATGAAGACATTGGTGAGCTGGCCGGGCAGCACCGGGTTGGGCGCGGCGGTGTGCAGCCGGATGCCGTGCGGGTCCACCACCTCCACCCGCGTGATGCCGCGGAGATTGGTGGCGTAGGAGCCGGTATTGTTCGGGATGTTCGGAATGCGCTGCAGGGAGAAGGCGACATCCTCCGCGGTGAAGGGGCTGCCATCCTGGAAGGTGACCCCCTGGCGGAGCTTCAGCTCCCAGACCCGGTCCGCAATGGCGGTCCAGCTTTCGGTCAGGCCCGGGGTCCAGCGGCTGTCCGCGTCGCGGTTCACCAGCGTGTCGAACACATGCCGGGCGGCGGCCATGTTGGGGCCGAGGAAGAGCACATGCGGGTCGATGCCGAAACCGGTCTGCATGCCCATCGTCAGGGTCTGCGCCGCGGCGCCCGCCGCCCGGGAGAGCATGGCGCCGAGCGCCAGCCCGGCGGCCCCGATCCTTCGCCGCATTGCCAGCCTCTTCATGCTGCGGATGCGAAGGGTGGGTGCGGGCGGGGGTGGGCGTCAAGCGGTGCCGGCGATGCGGCGGCAGGCTGCCTGGTGCGGGCGCGGCCGAATTCGCCGCGCCGCGATTGCGACATCGGGCCTGCATGCGGCTGCCCGGTGGCGGCCGCGAACTGCCCGTGAGGCCGCCTGCGGGCGCAATGCCGCGAGGAACGGAAGAGTGCCATCCCGTTCCTGCTCCCGCCTTGCGGATGCGGCCGAAAGGGGGGAGGGGCGAGGCGCCCGTCAGGATGCCCCGCCCCTGCCTGTCAGGCCGCCCAGAGCAGGTCCGAGCAGGACGAGGTGCAGCTCTCCGGGGCCGGGGTGGCTTCGCCGCCCTCGCTGCCAAGGCCCATCGCCCCGAACATCGCGTCGAACACAGCGGTGTTGTCGAGGTAGTTCTGGCCGAGGCCGGCATAGGCGTAGTTCGCCAGGCCCGGATCCACCTTGTTCGCCGCCTCGGCCAGCAGCTCGGCGCCGGCGCCCTGCGCCCAGATCGGCACCAATTCATTCGTGTGGTTGTCGGTGTGCCAGCTGACGCCGGGCAGCTCGCCCGCGCCATTGTTCTGCACCGGCTGGAAGGGCACCACATCCGCGTCCGGGCCGAGCAGCAGGCCATTGCCGTGATCGGTGGTGACGACGACCAGGGTCTCCTCCCAGCTGCTGTTGGTCTCGACCCAATTCACCACCGTGTCGACGGTCTCGTTGAAGCTGATCTGCTCCTCGATGAGACGGCCGGTGTCGTTCGCATGCGCGGCCCAGTCGATCGCCCCGCCCTCGACCATCAGGAAGAAGCCGTCCTCATCCTGGCTGAGGACGTTCAGGGCGCCCTCGGCCATGGTCGACAGCTCCGGCACGTTGTCGAGCTGCGGCGTCATGCCCTCGCCGTCGCGTGCCTGCTGCAGCGTGGAGCCGTTGCGGAAGGTGCCGAGGATCTTGTCGCCGGCCTCGAGGTCGAAGCTGCCATCGGCCAGCGCCTCGAATTGCGCCTCGCTGTCGATGAAGCGGTAGTCGGTGTTGCCGGAGAGCAGGTTCATGAAGGTCTCGGCGCCGCCGACATAGTCGTAATCGTCCGGGCTGGTCGGAATGCGGAACTCGCCATTCTCGTCATAGAAGGGGTGGCCGGCGCCCATGATGACCGAGGCCTTGCCGCTCTCGATCATCTCCTTGGAAATGCCTTCGTAGTCATTGCGGCTGGGGTTGTGCGCGGCGAAGGCGGCCGGAGTCGCGTGCGACCACTGCACGCTGGTGACGACGCCGAGCGCGCGGCCGCTCTCCACGGCATAGTCGCCGATATTCGTCAGCGGGTTGCCGAAATTGTCGTAGCTGATTGCGTTGTTGTAGGTCTTGACGCCGGTGGACAAGGCCGTGCCGGCGGCGGCGCTGTCCGTCACCTCGCTGCGCAGATATTCGTAGCCCTCGAAGGCGGCGGGATAGTCGCCATACATGCCTTCCGCGGGGGCGGCGTTCCAGACCTTGGTGAAGTCGTAGCCGAGCTCGCTTTCCGAGGTGTTCGTCGGGGTGGAAGAGGTGGTGAGCGGGTAGGTGCTCATATACCCCTTCATGGAGAAGCCGTCATAAGCCTGCTCGCCCAGCTTGCCGTGCTGGTAGTAGCTGGCGGCGTCCCAGGTTCCCTGTCCGGCGCCATCAGAGATCAGCAGGATGACGTTCTTCGCGGTGGGGGCGGTGTCGGACATTCAGCAAAAGCTCCCGTAACCGGTAGGCGGCGTGCCAACCTGGAGCCTTGGTTACCGTCCGTTCATGAATTCGCCAGGACTGCCGTCTTAAGTATACGTTAAAAATATACAGTGCATAATGTCAATATTATCGGCAGCGCTTATATTCGGGCCGGCATCGGGTTCAACGAGTTTTAGTTAAAATCGCCCGAATGTAGTAGCTATGGCGATATGAAATAGGCCCCGGCCACGAAATATACTCAGCGCTGCCCCAGGCGACTGGCAAGCGACCTGGGCAGGCGACCCGTCATGCGAAGCAGGTGGCAACGGCGGCGGCGGCGGCGGCGATGCAGTCGAACACGCCCGTCCGGCTCCAGCGGAGGAAGCGGCTGTGGCGCATCTCCTTGTTCTCCCATCGCCCGGAAGGGGATGACGGCATGGCGGGTGCAGTCGCCCTCACCCCGGGGCCTGCACCGGCGGAGCCTGCCGCCCCGCCCCATGCAGCCCCACCCTGCCCCGATCCGCTCCTGCGGGCGGCCGATCTGGTCGCGCGACCCGGGCGGCGTCCCCTGCCGGGCCAACCTGTGCCGCGGGCCGCCGCGAGGCCCGCCGCGAGGCCCGCCGGTTGCCGCTCAGGCGGCGGCGTAGCGGGTCAGCGCCAGATCCTCATGCGCGATCTCCGGCGCCCTACCGGTCAGCAGATCCGCCAGCAGCCGCCCGCTGCCGCAGGCCATGGTCCAGCCCAGCGTGCCATGACCGGTGTTCAGGTACAGGTTGCGGTACCGCGTCTGCCCCACCACGGGCGTGCCATCCGGCGTCATCGGCCTGAGGCCGGTCCAGAAGCTCGCCTTCGCCAGATCGCCGCCCTCGGGGAAGAGGTCGCCGACGGAATGCGCCAAGGTTTCCCGCCGCGGCGGCCGCAGCTTCAGGGAGAAGCCGGCCAGCTCCGCCGTGCCGCCGACGCGGATGCGGTCGCCCAGCCGGGTGATGGCCACCTTGTAGGTTTCGTCCATCACGGTGGAGACCGGCGCCGCCTCGGCATTGGTGATGGGCAGCGTCAGGGAATAGCCCTTCACCGGATAGACCGGCACCTGCACGCCCAGCGGCCGCAGCAGCGCCGGCGAGTAGCTGCCCATCGCCACCACATAGCGGTCCGCGGCGAAGCGGCCCTGGTCGGTGGAGACGCCCACCACCTCGCCCGCCTCGGTTTCCAGCCCGCTGACCGTCACGCCGTAATGGAACTGCACACCAGCGGCCGCCGCCAGCGCGGCGAGGCGCTGGGTGAAGACATGCGCATCGCCCGTCTCGTCCCCCGGCAGGCGCAGCCCGCCGACGAATTTGCCGGGGACGCGCGCCAGCGCCGGCTCGGCGCCGATGCAGCCCGCGGGGTCCAGCAGCGCATAGGGCACCTGGAACTGGTCGAGCACCGCGGTGTCCTCGCCCACCGCGTCGAGCTGCTTCTGGGTGCGGAAGAGCTGCAGCGTGCCCTGCATGCGCTGGTCATAGGCGATGCCGGTCTCGGCCCGCAGATCCTTCAGCACGTCGCGGCTGTATTCCGCCAGGCGCACCATGCGGCCCTTGTTCAGCCCATAGGCGGCGGCGGTGCAATTCGCCAGCATCTGGCCGAGCCAGCGATAGAGGCCCTGCTCGAGCTGCGGCCAGATGACCAGCGGCCGGTAGCGCATCATCAGCCATTTCAGCGCCTTGACCGGGATGCCGGGACCGGCCCAGGGGGCGGAATAGCCGGGCGAGACCTGGCCGGCATTGGCGAAGCTGGTTTCCATGCCGGCGGCCGGCTGGCGGTCCAGCACCGTCACCTCATGCCCCGCCTTGGCCAGGAACCAGGCGCTGGTCACCCCGACCACGCCGCTGCCGAGCACCAGCACCCGCATTGCCGCCTCCATGATCCGGGGTCGCCGGGGGAGGGCGCGCCGGATCGCTTCCCACCCTGGTGTCCTGCCCGCGAAATTCGCTGGATTTCCAGCGAACGCAGCGGACAGGCAGGCCATTGAAACCAAAAGCTGGTGGCCCGGGAACGAAGGCCGCAGGACTGCGGAATCGGGCCACTAGAACGGTGACAAGCCTATCAAACGCCCGGCGCGAATTTCCCGCCGATGCGTCGCAGCCCCTGCCATAAGCCGCGATTTCGTCGCATATTATGCGAGGATTTCGCAGGACCTTGCGTGCACGCCCTGGACGACACCGACCGCGCCCTGATCCGCCTGCTGCGGGCGGATGCGCGGATGAGCAATGCGAAGCTGGCCGAGGCGGTCGGCCTCTCCGCCTCCGCCTGCCTGCGCCGGCTGCGGTTGCTGGAGCACCGGGGGGTGATCCGCGGCTATACCGTGGTGCTGGAGGAGGCGCCGGCGCGGGAGGGCGTGGTGGTGATCGTGCAGATCACCCTGGAACGCCAGACGGATGAGCATCTGAAGCGCTTCGAGCTGGCGGTGCGCCGGTGTCCGGAGGTACGGGAATGCTACCTGATGACCGGCATCGCCGATTACCTGCTGCGGGTCGAGGCGCGCGACGCCGCGGATTACGAGCGCATCCACAAGGAGGCGCTCTCCCGCATGCCGGGGGTGGCGCGCATCCAGTCCAGCTTCGCGATCCGCAGCGTCATCCGCGGCTAGTGTCCCGATTTCGCAGTCCGCAGGACTTCGGAAGCGGGAGACTAGAGCGCGATCGCCTGAGGTGGACTCACCGAAAAGCGTGAATCACGCGACAAAACGAGTGGCTGGAGCGGGGTGGGTGAACGAAGCTCAACCCATCCCGCTCCAGCGGCTCGGCCCTTCCTCAACCAAACACCTCGCTCCAGGCCGCCATCAGCGCCGCATCCGCCTCCTCCATCGTCGCCGGAATGCCCAGGCGGTGCAGGGACGTCACCCCATGCTGGCTGATGCCGCAGGGCACGATGCCGCCGAAATGCGAGAGGTCCGGGTCCACATTCAGCGCAATGCCATGCCAGGTCACCCAACGCGTCACCCGCACGCCGATGGCGCCGATCTTGTCCTCCGTCCCCCGGGCGCGATCCGCCACCCAGATGCCGACGCGCCCTTCCCGCCGCTCCCCCTTCACGTTGAAGCGGTCGAGCGCGCGGATCACCCATTCCTCCAGCCCATGGACATAGGCCCGCACATCCCGCCCGCGCCGGGCCAGGTCCAGCATCACATAGGCCGTCCGCTGCCCGGGCCCGTGATAGGTCCATTGCCCGCCCCGCCCGGCCTGGAAGACCGGGAAGCGCGGATCCAGCAGCCCCTCCGCCGCGGCGGAGGTGCCGGCGGTGTAGGTCGGCGGGTGTTCCACCAGCCAGACCACCTCCTCCGCCGTGCCGGCGCGGATACCCGTCACCTGCGCTTCCATGGCGGCCAGGGCCTCGGGGTAGGGGGTCAGCCCCTCGGCGATGCGCCAGAGGGGGGTCGGGGCAGTTGATCGGAGCAGGGTCATCGTCTATACGCCCGCCTCCTACCCGGTCTGCGGTCGTGGCGGAATGGTAGACGCGCCAGCTTGAGGTGCTGGTGGGGGAAACCCCGTGGAAGTTCGACTCTTCTCGACCGCACCATTTCATTTGGCATGACGCCGCCTGCCAAGCCGTCGCGCCGGGGCGATTCCGCTCCGCTCAACCGCACCATTCCATTTGGCGCGATGCCGCCCGCCAACCCATCGCGCTGGTGGGATTTCGCTCCACTCAACCGCACCATCCTCGGGGTTCCCGCAATTCGCCGGCCCAGAGATGGGTGGCCGCCAGGTCCGGCGCCAGGGCTGGCGCCGAGCGCCGCTTTCCAGCCCGCGCCGCCCGCTGCCCTGCCGCGGTTTCGCCGCGGCGGGCCGTGCGAGGCGCTGATCGCCCGGCACTTCGAGGCGCCGTGGCGTCGCGCAGCGACGTCATGGGGCATGAAGGTGTCCTCGCGGAGGCGCGCAGCGGCTTCGTGGGGAATAGTCAGAAGGCGAACAGATTCTCCCTGAGCGTCGGCCCGGCATAGCTGTCCCGCGCCAGGCCGCGCTTGCGCAGCACCGGCATCAGCTTGGTGGCGATCTCCGTCAGATAGGCGATATCCCCCACCTTGGTGCGGAAATGGAACCCGTCCGCCCCGCCTTCCTCCGCCGTCTGCTCGATGATGTCCGCCACCTGCTCCGGCGTGCCGCAGATCGGGAAGGTCTCGTGCATGCCCTCGTTCTTGGCGATCTCGCGCAGCGTCATGTCCTTCTTCGCCTCGGTATATTGCAGCAGCTTGCCGATCATCCCCTGCACCTTCAGGTCGGGCGGCAGCGGCTTGTCCTGGTCCAGCTTGGCCAGGTCGATGCCGATCATGGCGGAGATGTAGGAGAGTCCGGATTCCGCATCCGCCTGGTCATGGTTCAGTGCCCAGCGCTCCTTCGCCATCGCCTCGGTATCCCCCATCACCGGCTTGATGGAGAAGAAGATCTTCACGCTGCGCGGATCCCGCCCCGCCGCCGCCAATTGCGCCCGCAGCTTCGTCGAATAGGTCTTCATGTCGGCGACGCTGTTCTTGTGTGCGATGACCATGTCCGCATTGGTCACCGCAAAGCGCTGCCCGCGCGGGGAGGTGCCGGCCATGATGATCACCGGCTCCCGCTGCGGCAGGCTCGGCACGGTCAGCGGCCCGCGGGAGCGGAAATACTTCCCCTCGAAATGCACCGGCCGGACCTTGGCCGGATCGGCGAAGACGTTCCTCTCCTGGTCTTCCAGCACCGCATCCGGCGCCCAGGAATTCCACAGCTTCCGCACCAGGTCGAGATATTCGTCGGCGATGTCGTAGCGCGTGTCGTGCTCCGGCAGATCGTCCTGCCCGTAATTCTGCGCCGCCGTCGGGCTGGCGGAGGTGACGACGTTCCAGGCGCTGCGCCCGCCGGTCAGGTGGTCCAGCGTTCCCATCATCCGCGCCAGCAGGAAGGGCGGGTAGAGGCTGGTGGAGAGCGTCGCCCCGAGGCCGATATGCCGCGTCGCCCCGCCCATCATGGCGAGGATCGGCGCCGGGTCCAGATGCACCTCCAGCCCGTGCTTCACATAGTGGTCGTTGCTGTTGCCATAAGTGGCCGGAATGGCCGGGATGTCCGCGAACAGCACCATGTCGAGGAAGGCGCGCTCCGCCAGCCGCGCGATGTCCATGTACAGCTCGCCCCGCTTCCAGTCGTAGAGGCGGGAGGAGGGCAGGTTCCAGTAATGCGCGCCCGGCGCGCCGAACCAGGCGAAATGCAGCATCTTCGGCATGGCATGCGGACCTTTCGGGAAGGGGGCAGGGGAGGGGCGCGCCGCTCAGCCCTTGGCCAGGTTGTAGAAGAGCGGCATGCCCTGCAGCATGCCGGTGAGATTCCGCCGATAGGCGGAGATCGCCTGCCACTGGCAGGTCGGGATGTAGGGCACGTCCTGCCAGGCCTGGAGCTGCATGCGCCGGCACACCGCCTGCCGCGCGGCGGCATCCGGCGCGGTGAACCACTCGGCGCGCAGCCTCTCCAGCGCCGGGCTGTCCGGCCAGCCGGGCCAGGCGGCGAGGCCATTGCCGCGCAGCGCCAGATGCGTCGCCGGGTCCCACAGCTCGAGCCCCGGCAGGTAGGTGTCCGTCACGTTCCAGCCGCCGCGCTCCGGCGGGTTGCGGTTGGCGCGGCGTTGCAGCCAGGTGCCGAAATCGACCGCGGCGATCTCGACGGTCATCCCCGCCCGCCGCATCTGGTCGGCCCCGACCAGATCCTGCTGCGACATGCCGTAATTGTCGCTGGCGGAGAGGTAGATGACCTTCTCCCCCCGGTAGCCGGCGGCCGCCAGGTCCCGCTTCACCCTGGCGTAGTCGCGCGGGCCGGTCAGCACCTCCATCCCGGCATCGGAGGCGTTGGGGGATTGCGGGCAGAACATGCCCACCTTGCCGTTCCACAGGCTGGGGTCGTTGCCCGCCACCGCCTGCGCCATCTCCGCCTGGTCGATGGCGCCCAGCAGGGCGCGGCGGATGGCGGGGTTGTCGAAGGGCGGATGCAGGTGATTGAACCGCATGATGCCCATATTCCCGGTGCGGTTCACCGCGGCGAGGGCGATCTGCGGCGCGCGGCGAAGCTGCGGCACATGGTCCAGCAGCACCTCCGCCTGCCAGTCGATCTCGCCATTCATCAGCGCGCCGATGCCGGTCTGCGCATCCGGGATGATGGTGAATTCGACGCGCTTCAGGCGGGGGATCTTGGGGCCGGAGGTGAATTCCGCCTCGCCTCCCGGCCGCGGCACGTAGCCCTCGAAGCGCTCCCAGGCGGAGCGGACGCCGCTCACCCGCTCCCCGGCGAGGTAGCGGTAGGGGCCGCTGCCCATCACCTCCGTCACCTGCTTCTCCGGCGCGGCGATCAGCCAGGCCGGCATGATGACGGGAACATAGCTGGTGCTCTTCGCCAGGGCGTTGGGCAGCAGCGGGAAGGGCTGGCGCAGCCGGAAGACGATCTCCCTGTCGGAAGGCGCGGTGAGCTCCGTCACGGCTTCCATCAGCACCTGACCGAAGGCGTCCCGGCTGCCCCAGCGCCGGATGCTCGCCACCGCATCCCGCGCCAGCACCGGTTCATTGTTGTGGAAGCGCAGCCCCTCGCGCAGCGTCAGCCGCCACCGCCTGCCGTCATCCTCCACCACATGGCCATCGACCATCTGCGGCTGCGGGTTCAGCGCATTGTCCACGCCGTAGAGCGTGTCGTAGCTCAGCATCGCCAGGTAGCGGGCGCCGAAGGCGGTGGTCCAGACCGGGTCGAGGATCGTCACATCGGAGCCCGGGTTGAAGATCAGCGTCTCCTGCGCCTGGGACCGGCCGGTGCGCGGCGCGGCGAGGCCGGCGAGGCCAGCGGCGGAGGCGGTGAGCAGGGTGCGGCGATGCATGGGCGCGGATCGTCCCTCGGCTGCGAACCGCCATGCGTCCCCGCGTCTCCCGCGGCGAGTGTAGGGGGCGGCAAAGGCCGTGCGCCAGGGCTTCAGGCTCGGCCGGCGCAGATTTCTGCTACGCATGTTTCTCGAAATTCGATAACGTCCGCGGCCGCCTGGCCGGGCGGGGTGACGGGCAGGTCCCGTTCCAGTCGGGCGGCGCCTGCTCTACTCTCGGCGGGCCGAGCCCGCTTCGGCCTTCGCACCCCTCGCACGCCTTGCCGCCTGGCACCCCGCCCGCCCGCCGCCCGCGCCGCTCCGGCCCGGCGGCCGGCCGGCAGGGCCCCGGGTCCCGGCCGGAGACGACTGAATGGACAAGGATTTCCGCCGCGCCGCGCTCGACTATCATCGCTTCCCGCGGCCGGGAAAGCTCGCCATCGAGCCGACCAAGCGCATGGCCACCCAGCGCGACCTGGCGCTGGCCTATTCCCCCGGCGTGGCCGCCGCCTGCCAGGAGATCGCCGCCAACCCGGATGCCGCCTGGGACTACACCACCCGCGGCAATGTCGTCGCCGTCATCTCCAACGGCACCGCCGTCCTCGGCCTCGGCGCCATCGGCGCGCTGGCCGGCAAGCCGGTGATGGAGGGCAAGGCCGTCCTCTTCAAGAAATTCGCCGGCATCGATTCCATCGACATCGAGGTGGAGGAGCGCGACCCCCAGAAGCTCATCGAGGTCATCGCCGCCCTCGAACCCTCCTTTGGCGCCATCAACCTCGAGGACATCAAGGCCCCCGAATGCTTCGAGGTGGAGCGGGTGCTGCGGGAGCGGATGCGGATCCCGGTCTTCCATGACGACCAGCACGGCACCGCCATCATCGTCGCCGCCGCCGTCCGCAACGGCCTCGTCCTCCAGGGCAAGCGGATCGAGGAGGTGAAGCTGGTGAACACCGGCGGCGGCGCCGCGGCGCTCGCCTGCCTCGACCTGCTCTGCGAGATGGGGCTGCGGCGGGAGAACGTCACGGTCTGCGACATCGGCGGCGTCGTCCATACCGGACGCAACGATCTCGATCCCTACAAGGCGAAATACGCCAGGGAAACGGCGGCGCGGACGCTGGAGGAGGTGCTGGATGGCGCCGATGTCTTCCTCGGCCTCTCCGCCCCACGCGTGCTGAAGGCCGAATGGCTGGGCAAGCTGGCGCCGAAGCCGCTGGTGCTGGCGCTGGCGAACCCGGAGCCGGAGATCCTGCCGGAAGCGGTGCGCGCGGCGCGGCCGGATGCGATCGTCGCCACCGGCCGCAGCGACTACCCGAACCAGGTCAACAACGTCCTCTGCTTCCCCTTCATCTTCCGCGGCGCCCTGGATGTGGGCGCGACGGCGATCAACGAGGCGATGAAGGTGGCGGCCGCCGACGCCATCGCGGCGCTGGCCCGCGTCGAGGCCAGCGAGGTGGTAGCCGCTGCCTATGGCGGCCATGCCCCGGTCTTCGGCCCGGACTACATCATCCCGCGCGCCTTCGACCCGCGGCTGATCCTGGAAATCGCGCCCGCCGTTGCCCGCGCCGCCATGGAAACCGGCGTGGCCCGCCGCCCCATTGCCGATTTCCCCGCCTACCGGCGGGAGCTGGAGCGCTTCGTCTTCCGCTCCGGCTACCTGATGCGGCCGATGTTCGAGGCCGGGCGCCAGCAGCCCCGCCGCGTCGCCTATGCCGAGGGCGAGGATGAGCGGACGCTGCGCGCGGTGCAGACCGTGCTGGATGAGGGGATCGCCGAGCCGGTGCTGATCGGCCGGCGGGAGGTGATCGAATCCCGCGCCCGCGCCATGGGGCTGCGGATGGATTTCTCCCAGTCGGTCGAGATCCTCGACCCCAATCTCGATCGCGCGGTGTTCGAGCCGCTGGTTGCCCTGTACCAGCGGAAGGTCGCCCGCCGCGGCGTGCCGCCGGAAGCCGCGGCGCGGCGCATCGGCACCCGCGCGGCCGTCACCGCCGCCATCCTGCTGGAGGCCGGGCTGGTCGATGCCGCGCTGGTCGGTGGCAGCGGCAATTGGATGCGGCAGTGGCACTACGCCTTCGACGTCATCGGCAAGCGCGAGGATGCCGGCCGGGTCTATGCCATGTCGGCCGTCATCATCCCCACCGGGACGCTGTTCTTCGTGGACACCCATCTGCTGGTGGAGCCGAATGCGGCGCAGATTGCCGAGATGACGCTGCTGGCGGCCGAGCAGGTGCATGCCTTCGGCATCACGCCCAAGGTGGCGCTGCTCAGCCATTCCTCCTTTGGCGCCTCCCATGCGCCGACGGCGCGCACCATGCGGGCGGCGCTGGGGCTGATCCGCGAGCGGGCGCCGGGGCTGGAGGTGGATGGCGAAATGCATGCGGATGCCGCGCTGGTGCCGGCGATCCGGGCCCGGGCGGTGCCGGAAAGCATGCTGAACGACACCGCCAACCTGCTGGTCTTCCCCAACCTGGACAGCGCCAATATCAGCTTCAACCTGCTGAAGGCGGCGGCGGACGGGTTGCAGGTGGGGCCGATCCTGCTCGGGATGCGCAAGCCGATCCATGTGCTGGTGCCGAGCGTGACGGCGCGCGGCATCGTCAACCTGACCGCGGTGGCGGTGCACCAGGCGAATGCGCTGCGGGAGGAAGGGGCGGGCTGACCGCCCTCTCGGTCCGGGCGATGATGCGGGGACAAGGGGGAGCCGTGCCATGACCTTCAGCATCGCCGCACATTGCCCGGAGACCGGCGCGGTCGGCGTCGCCGTGGCCACCTATTCCCTGGCCTGCGGCGCCCGGGCCCGGGCCGCCACCGGGCGGGGCGCCATCATGAGCCAGGGCTTCGCCAGCCCGCCGCTGAGCCTGCTGGGCATCCGGCTGCTGGAGGAAGGCTTGCCGGCGCCGGAGGTGATGGCGCGGCTCGCCGCCAGCGACCCGGACTTCGCCTGGCGGCAGATCAGCCTGGTGGATGGGAAGGGCCGCGCCATGGGGCATACCGGCCCGCATTGCCGCGGCTGGGCCGGCCAGGCGGAGGGGCCGGGCTGCGTCGCCTGCGGCAATGTCCTGGCCGGGGAGAGGGTGGTGCAGGCCATGGTTGCCGGCTTCCTGGCGGCCGCCGGGCAGCCCCTGGCGGAGCGGCTGCTGCGCGCCCTGGAAGGCGCGCGCGGTGCCGGCGGCCAGCAGGGGGCGGAGGGGCCGCTGCCGGAGCGCTCTGCTGCGGTGAAGGTCCACCAGGCAGAGGCGCATCCGCTGGTCGATCTGCGCGTCGATCTCTCCGCTGATGCCATCACCGATCTCCGCCGCCTCTGGGCGGAATGGCAGCGCATGGCGCCCTATTACGAGCAGCGCTGGCGTCACCCTGCGGCGACGCCGGCGCAGGATGCCTGGATGCGGGCACAGGCCAGGGGCGGGTAGGGCACTCCCCGACCGGGCGACCTTGCTTGGCGGGCCGGGCAATGCGGCGCGGCAAAGCGCTGAAACGGTCGGCGCCGGCACGGCCGGCGCAAAGCCGCTCCAGAGGGGAGAGGCGGGCCTGATCCTCAGCGCGTGGCGATAGCGGTGGCGGCGCCGGCCATGGCGGCGGCGCTGCCGCGCTTCACCAGCCGCACGGCGCGGGGCGAGGTGAAGAAGCGCCGCGTGCGCGAGGCGGCCAGAGCGTAGCCGGCAAATACCGCCAGGACGGTGGCGGCGATCACCAGGGCCAGTTCCAGCGCGCTCAGCAGCGTCAGCCCTGCCATGTCCACCACGGAAGGCAGCAGCGCCAGGAAGAACACCACCGCCTTGGGATTGCCGAGATTGATCGACAGCCCCGTCAGGAACAGCCGCGCCGCGCCATCCGGCGGCGCCTCCCCTGCCATCGGCTGTGCGGCGGAGCGCCAGAGCTTCCAGGCGAGATACAGCAGATAGGCCGCGCCGGCATAGCGCACCGCCTGGAACAGCGGCGCGAAGCTGGCGGCCAGCGCCGCCAGCCCCGCCGCCGCCACCGCGAACCACAGCAGCGAGCCGGTCGCGCAGCCGGCGATGAAGGCGGGTGCGCCGCCCAGGCCGCGGGCCAGCACCCGCGCTACCAGCGCCGTCACCGCCGGCCCGGGCAGGATCACCACCGCCAGATAGGCGGCGGCGAAGAGAAGGAGGCTTGCAGCATCCATCGTTTTTTCCTCGGCTTGCCGGCCGCAGCGCCAGGGTTCAGCGATAGCTCCCGGCATCGGTCACATAGCCCTGCGCCAGGTCATGGGCGAGCGCCGCCGGATCCCGCTCGGCCGGCGTGCCATGGCCGCCACCGCCCGGGGTGCGCAGCGTGACCGTATCGCCCTTCGCCAGTACATATTGCCGCTTCGGGTCGGTGCGCTCGCCATTGATCAGCAGCTCGCCCGGCGCGCCGGGCTTGCCGCCCTCGATGCCGAAGGCGGGGAAGATGGTGCGCTCGGCGAGGAAGGAGACGGCGATCGGCGTCTCGCTCAGGCTCTCCACATGGATCTCCTGCCCCAGCCCGCCGCGATGCCGCCCCGGCCCGCCACTGTCCGGCCGCAGCTTCTTGTGGTGGAAGCGCAGCGGCGCGATGTGCTCGCTGATCTCGATGCTGGTCGAGGAGATGTTGGAGGGCCAGGAGAGCGTCGTCACCCCATCCCCGCGCACATTCCCGCCCATGCCGCCATTGAAGAAGAACATGTTGGCGAAGGGCCTGCCGTCGCGCAGGCCGGACTGGTTCATGCCCCACATCGGGGAGCCGCAGGCGGCCATCACCCGCTCCGGCACCACCTGGCCGAGGCAGCCGAAGACCAGCATCGGCAGGTAGTGCCCGATGAGCATGCGGGACCCGCCCGAGGCCGGGAAGACCGGGTTGACGATGCTGCCCGCCGGCGCGGCGACGCGGATCGGCCGCCAGGCGCCTTCATTGTTCGGCAGGGTGGGGTTGGTGCAGACCTTCACCCCATACATGCACATGGCGTAGGTGTAGCAATAGGCGCAGTTGATGGCGCGATCCACCTGCGCGTCGGTGCCGGCGAAATCCATGCTGATGGTATCGCCGGCGATGGTCAGCGCCATGCGGATGGTCACCGGCTTGTCCAGCAGCCCATCCGTCTGGAGGGCGCTGTGATAGGTGCCGTCGGGCAAAGCGCGGATCGCCTCGCGCATTGCCGCCTCGCAGCGGCCCTGGATCTCGGCGGCGAGGTCGGTGAGGTCGGGCAGGGCGTATTGCCGCATCAGCCCCAGCAGCCGGTCCTCCATCAGGTCCAGCGCCACCACCTGGGCCCAGAGATCGCCCATGGTCTGGTCGGGCGTGCGGACATTCTTCCGGATCATCGCCACCAGCGTCTCGTCCGTGGCGCCGCCGCGCATGAGCTTGAGGGGCGGGATCTGCAAGCCTTCCTCAAACACCTCGCGCGGTTCCGGGCTGCGGATCTTGCCGCCGATATCCGGCGCATGGGCGGTGGAGGCGCTGAACGCCACCAAGCGGCCGTCGAGGAAGATCGGCTTCGCCACGGTGATGTCCGGCAGATGGCCGGTGCCGAGCCAAAGGTCGTTGGTGATCAGCACATCGCCCGGCGAGAGCATCTCCGGCGGATACGCCTTCAGGAAGTGCTTCACCGTCTCCGGCAGGGTGCCGATGAAGCTCGGGATGCTCTCGGTCGCCTGCACCAGGGACTGGCCGGCGGCATCGGTGACGATGCAGGAGAAGTCATAGCTCTCCCGCACCAGGGTGGAGAAGCTGGTGCGCACCAGCGCCGCCGCCGCCTCATCCACCAGGGAGATCAGGCGGCGCCAGAGCAGCTCGAGTTCGACCGCGTCGAAGGTCCGGGGCATTACCGCTTCTCCTCTTGCGCTGACCCGCCACCCGCGGAGGGCGCGATCTCCGCCAGGATGGTGCCGTCCGCCAGCACCCGCGCGCGGGCGCCGGGGCCGATGATGAAGGTGCTTTCATCCTCCTCGAACACCGCCGGCCCCGCCACCTCCGTGCCGAGGGGCAGGGCGTAGCGATCATAGACCGCGGTCGGCAGCGTCCGGCCGGCATCCGGGAAGAAGACCGGGCGCTCGCCCTTCCGCGCCGCGCTGCCGGCGCGCTGCGGCAGGCGCAGCGTGCCGCCGGCGCCGGGCATGGGCGCGGTCAGCGACAGCCGCAGCGCCACGAATTGCGCCGCCGCGCCCGGCGGGGTGCGGGCGAAGAGCTGCCGGTAGGCCGCCTCGAAGGCGGCGCGCACCGGGGCTTCCGCCAGCGCCTCCGGCAGCGCCACGGTGATTTCGCTGCCCTGGCCGATATAGCGCATGTCGGCGAGGCGCCGCGCCACGCGCCCATCCTCGGCCGCGCCGGTCTCCTGCAGCACCGCCAGCGCCTCCGCCTCCAGCGCGGCGAAGATGCGCTCGGCCACGGCGTAATCGGCGCCCGCCAGCGGCGCGTTGAAGCTGGCCACGCGGTCCACCCGGGCCGGCGCCATCAGCATGCCGATGGTGCTGCCCGCGCCCGCCCCCGGCGGGCAGGCGATGCGGGAGACGCCGAGCTTCCGCGCCACATGCCAGGCATGCACCGGCGCCGCGCCGCCGGTCGCCAGCAGGGCGTATTCCGCCGGGATGCGGCCGCGTTCGGCGATGGCGACGCGCGCCGCGCCCGCCATGTTCTCGTTCACCACGTCATGCACGCCGAAGGCGGCCCGCTCGCCCGGCACGCCGAGCGCCCCGGCGAGCCGGCCCAGCGCCGCGTCGGCACCCGCCGCGTCGATCTTCATAGCGCCGCCGAGGAAGAATTCGGCGTTCAGATAGCCCAGCGAGAGATCGGCATCGGTCACCGTCGGCTCCACCCCGCCGCGGCCATAGCAGGCGGGGCCGGGCTGCGCTCCGCTGCTCTCCGGCCCCACCTGCAAGGTGCCGAGCCCGCTGCGCCGGGCGATGGAGCCGCCGCCGGCGCCGATCTCGATCAGCTCCACCGTGGCGATCTGGATGGGCAGGCCGGAGCCGCGCAGGAACCGCTTCTCCCGCGCCGCCTCGAAGCCCCAGGCGACCAGCGGCTCGCCATCATCCACCAAAGCGAGCTTCGCCGTGGTGCCGCCCATGTCGAAGGCCAGCACCCGGTCCAGCCCGGCATGCCGGCCGAACCAGGCGCCGGCCAGCGCGCCCGCCGCCGGCCCGCTTTCCAGCAGATGCACCGGGGCGCGCTTCGCCTCCTCCACATGCGTCAGCCCGCCATTGGAGAGCATGAGGAAGAGCCGCCCCGGAATGCCCGCGCCGCGCAGCGCCCCCTCCAGTCGCGCCAGATAGGTCTCCGCCAGCGGCCGGACATAGGCGTTCGCGACGGTGGTGCTGGCGCGCGGGTATTCCCGGATCTCCGGCGCGAAGTCGGAGGAGAGGGAGAGCGACAATCCCGGAAAGCGCCGCGCCACCGCCTCCGCCACCGCCCGCTCATGCGCCGGGTTGGCATAGGAGTGCAGGAAGACCACGGCGAGGCTCTCCACCCCCGCCGCCACCAGTGCCTCCACCTCGCGCAGCGCCCCGTCGAGGTCGAGCGGCCGCTCCACGCGGCCATCGGGCGCCAACCGCTCCACCGCCTCCCGCCGCCAGGGGCGGGGGACCAGGGGCTTCGGCATCTCGATGAACAGGTCGTAGAGCTCGTATTTCCGCTCCCGCCCGATCTCCAGCGTGTCGCGGAAGCCGGCGGTGGTCAGCAGCCCGGTCTTCGCCCCCCTCCGCTCGATCAGCGCATTGGTGAAGAGCGTCGTCGCATGCACCACCCGGCCGATCTCGCCGGGCGCGATGCCGGCCTTCTCCAGCACACGGCGCGTACCGTCCATGGCGCCGCGGGCCGGGTCGTCCGGCGTGGTGCTTTCCTTCCAGATCACCGCGCTGCCGTCGCGCGGGTCCAGCACCACCAGGTCGGTGAAGGTGCCCCCGATATCGATGCCGAGGGAGTAGGGCGCTGCCATCATGGGTCCTTCGTTGGAGCAGATTGCCGGAGGGCGGAATCGCCCGGAGGCGTGACTCTGCTCTTCAATCAGCAAGCCAGGGCGGTTTCACGCGGCGCAGTCGGCGTGACGCCGCCTTAGTCGGCGCGGATGTTGCCGGCTTTTGCCACCTGCGCCCAGCGGTCGCGGTCGCGGCGGATGCGGGCGGCGAAGGCGGGGCCGGCCTCGCCCAGGGCGGAGAGGCCGCGGGAGGCCAGCACCGGCGTGGTGACAGGGTCAGCCAGGGCCGCGAGGAACAGGCCGGCGAGCTCCGCCTGCTGCGCCTCCGGAAGGCCCGCAGGCCCGACCAGGCCGAGCCAATTGCCCATGGCGAGGGAGGGATAGTCCGCGGTCAGCAGCGGCAAGTCGGGGAACATGGCGATCGGCGCGTCGGCCGCCAGCGCCAGGGCGCGGACCTGCCCGCCGCGCACCATCTCCGCCACCTCCGCGATATTGGCGAAGAACAGGTCGATGCGTCCGGCGGCGAGGTCCAGCAGCGCCAGCGTCCCGCCGCGATAGGCGACATGGGTCAGCTTGAGGTCGGCCGCTGCGGCGAACCCCTCCGCCCCCAACTGGTTGGTGCTGCCATTGCCGGTGGAGCCATAGGTCAGCGCCCCCGCCGGCCGCGCCTTGGCATGGGCCACCAGCTCCGCGACGCTGCGGAAGGGCGCATCCGGCCGCACCACCAGTGCCATGGGGGTGGTGGCCAGCGCCGCGATCGGCGCCAGCTCGCGGTCCAGGTCCAGCGGGATCTGGCTGCCCGGCACCACCGGCGCAACGGCGAGCTGACCCATGATGCCGATGCCGAGGGTCGTGCCGTCCGGCGCGCTGCGCGCCACCGCCTGCAAGGCGATGAAGCCGAGCGCGCCGGAGCGGATTTCGACGACGATGTTGGGGCCGCCGCGGCGCTGGATGGCCTCGCCGGCGATCCGGGCCACCTGGTCGGCGGTGCCGCCCGGGGCGAAGCCGACCAGGATGCGGATGGGCGGCCGTGGCTGGGCGAGGGCAGGGGCAGCCAGCAGGGACGGCAAGGCAAGCAGAAGGCGACGGCGCATGACGCCTCATCGGGCTGCGGGCGGCCCGTTCCTCGCGGGACGCGCCCTTCATGGGTCGGTGCTGGCGGGGGCATCCTCGACCAGGTGGGGGGCGGGGTCCATCCCGGATCGGGGGCGCTGCCCCCGAACCCCCGGCAGGGGCGCTGCCCCTGCACCCCGCCGGGGAGGATACTCCTCCCCGGACCCCGGTCCGAGTTTGCTGGTTCAACCTGCCGACTCACACCGGGGTCCGGGGACCGGTCCGGTCCCCGGCGGGGGTGCAGGGGGCAGAGCCCCCTGCCGAAGGCGGCTCCACCCCGGCTTGACGCCCGGCGCAGGCCCACCGGACACTCGCGGCAACCAGGCCAACAGGGAACGTCCAGCCCATGCCTCTCGTGCTGCGCCTTGCGCTCGCCACGCTGCTCCTCGCCACCCCCGCCGCGGCGCAGGACCGCACCATCCGCCTGATCAGCGGCTATGCCGCCGGCGGCGCCTCGGACCTCGTCGCCCGCCTCGCCGCCGAGGCCGCCGGGCCGCTGCTGCAGGCGCGCATCGTGGTGGAGAACCGCACCGGCGCCAATGGCGTGGTCGGCGCGGCGGAGGCGGCGCGCAGCGCGCCGGACGGCAACACCGTCTTCCAATGCCCGATGAGCACCATGGGCATCGTGCCCTTCCTCATCGGCATCTCCCTGCCGCTGGACCCTGGCGAGGCGCTGGTGCCGCTCGGCACCCTCGCCCTTTCCTCCTACGGCTTCGCCGTGGCCGCCAACGGCCCCTATCGCAGCGTGGCGGAGGTGCTGGCGGCGGCGCGGAAGAAGCCCGGCCAGGTCACCTTCGGCAGCGCCGGCGTCGGCAGCGCGCAGCACCTCTCGGGCGAGCTGCTGCAGCAGAAGACCGGGCTGCAGATGACGCATGTGCCCTATCGCGGCGCGACGCCCGCCATCGTGGACATCCTCGCCGGGCGGACGGATTTCATGATCACCAACCTCGCCGACATGACGCGGCAGGTGCAGGACGGCGCGCTGCGGCTGCTGGCGATCGGCGATGACGGCGGCTCCACGCTGTTCCCCGATGTGCCGCCGCTGTCGCGCTTCGTCCCGGGCTTCGAGGTGACGGGCTGGTTCGGCATTTGCGGCCCGCGCGGCATGCCGCAGCCGGTGGTGGCGCAGTGGGAAGCGGCGCTGCGCCAGGCGATGCAGGGGGAGGCGCTGCGCAAGCGCCTGACGGAGAACGGGCTGACGCCCCGCTTCGAGGATGCCGCGGCGCTCGCCACGCGCATCGCCAATGACCGCCGCACCTGGCGCGGCGTGATCCAGACGGTCGGCGTGCGGGCGGAGTAGGGGGCGGGCCAAGGCGCTCCGCCCGGCGGCGTCGCTGCCGCTGGCCCTGTTCGGGCGAGGCGCGCTCCAGCCTGCGCTCGGCGCCGTCCAGCGCACCTCGGGCCACCGCCATGGTGCCGTTTGCGAGCCGAGGCTGCGCCGAAGGCGCATCGCGCGTCACGCCGAAGGCGTGCTGTCCGCCCGAAGCGCGGCGCCGGCCTTGCCTCGCAAGCGGCACCATGGCTCCCGCGAGGGGTCGCCTTCGGCGGTGTCCAAGGCGGCTGAAAGCGCCTTTGGCCGGCCGGCGCGGTCGACCCCTCCCCGCCACCCGGAACGAACACCGGCCGCCGCCCCGCGTTAGAGCGTGATCGGTTGAGGTCGAATCGACCGAAACCGTGAATCACGCGACCGAACAATGAGCTAGAGCGGGGCGGGTGAGCGCAGCTCAACCGATCCCGCTCTAGCCAGGCTCCGGCAGCAAGGCGAGGGTGCGATGGTGAAGCTCGGCTACAAGCTGATGGCGGAGGAGCACGGCCCCGCCGATCTGGTCCGCAACCTGCAGCGGGCGGAAGCGGCGGGCTTCGACCTCGCCGCCATTTCCGACCACTACTCGCCCTGGCTGGAGGAGCAGGGGCATTCCTCCTTCGCCTGGTCCGTGCTGGGGGCCATGGCCCAGGCGACGACGCGCATCGGGCTGATGACCGCCGTCACCTGCCCGCTCTTCCGCTACCACCCGGCGATCATCGCCCAGGCCGCCGCCACCGTGGCGCTGCTGAGCGGCGACCGCTTCACCCTCGGCCTCGGCGCCGGGGAGCGGCTGAACGAGCATGTCATCGGCACCGGCTGGCCGGGGGTGGTGGAACGGCATGCGCGGCTTTCCGAGGCGCTGGATATCCTTGGCGGGCTGCTCGGCGGCGGGATGACGCAGTATGAGGGCCGGTACTACCGGCTGGACCATGCGAAGCTCTATGACCGCCCGGCGCATCCGGTGCCGCTGGTGCTGGCCGCCGGCGGGCCGGAGGCGGCGCGGCTGGCGGCGAAGAAGAGCCACGGCATGATCGCCACCGAGCCGAAGAAGGAGCTGGTGGAGGCCTATCGCCAGGCCGGCGGCCGCGGCCCCTGCTATGCGGAGGTGGGGCTCTGCGTGGCGGAAAGCGAGGCGGCGGGGCAGGAGATGGCGCATCGCTATTTCCGCTGGTCGCTCTCCGGCTGGCCGGTGATGGCGGAGCTGCCGCATACCGGCAGCTTCGACGCCGCGAGCGAGCAGGTGACGCCGGAGATGGTCGGCAAGCAGGTGAGCTGCGGGCCGCGGGCGGAGGCGCATCTGCAGGCGATCCACCGCTATGTCGAGGCGGGCTTCGACCACATCATCCTGACGCAGATCGGGCCGGAGCAGGAGCGGTTCATCGCCCTTTTCGAGCGCGAGCTGGCGCCCGCGCTGCGGCGATGATTCTTTCCCCACAAAGCTGCTGCGCGGCTTCGTGGGGTCCCCGAAGGCTGCCCATATCCAGCGCCGCGCGCAGCCTGCCGCGGCGAGGCCGCGGCAGGGCAGCAGGCAGCGCCGTCGGCTCCAACGGGGCGGAACCCGCACCGGGGTCCGGGGCGGCTCCCGATCGAACCTAGAGCGTGATCGGTTGAGGTCGAATCGACCGAAACCGTGAATCACGCGACCGAACAATGAGCTAGAGCGGGGCGGGTGGGCGCAGCTCAGCCGATCCCGCTCTAAGGCCGCACCCCTCGCGCCCTTTGCCCTGGCTCCAGCACCCGCTGCGCCAGCGTGGCGAATTCGCACAGCAGCCGCCGCGTCTCCCTGGGATCGATGATCTCCTCCGCCCAGAACGCCTCCGCCGTCCGCAGCGGCGAGCGCAATTTCTGCAGGCGCGCCTCGATCTCCGCCAGCTTCGCCCCCTTGTCCTCCGCCGCGTCGATCTCCGCCCGGTAGGCCGCCTCGATCCCGCCTTCCAGCGGCAGGCTGCCCCAGCGGCCGGAGGGCCAAGCATAGCGTATGGTGTAGCGCCCCGCCGGCTGGTGGATCGCCCCCGCCACGCCGAAGGCGTTGCGCAGCACCACCGTGCACCAGGGCACGCTGCACTGGTTGATCGCCGCCATGGCCCGCACCCCCCAGCGGATGGTGGCCGCCTTCTCCGCCTCCAGCCCGATCATGAAGCCCGGGCAGTCCATCAGATGCACCACCGGCAGGTGGAAGGTATCCGCCAGATCCACGAAGCGGATCACCTTGGCGCAGGCATCCGCGGTCCAGGAGCCGGCATAGAACATCGGGTCGCCGGCGATCACCGCCACCGGCATGCCCCCCAGCCGGGCGAAGGCGGTGATGATGGAGCGCCCGAAATACCGCCCCATCTCGAAGACCGAGCCGCGATCCATCAGCCCTTCCAGGATCGTCCGCGCCCGGTAGGGCTTCCGGATGTCGCGCGGGATGACGCTCAGCCAGCTTTCCTCCCGCCGCGTCGCGTCGTCCTCGCAGGGCTCGCGCCGCGGCAGCTCGAAGACCGAGGCGGGGAGGTAGGAGAGGAAGCGCCGGGCCGCCGCGAAGGCCTCTTCCTCCGTGTCCACCGCATGGTCCACCGCGCCCGCCTTGCACTGGATCTCCCACCCCCCGAGTTCCGCCTTGGAGAGGTTGTGCCCCAGCGCATTCACCACCGGCGGCCCGGCGACGAACATCGCGCCGGTCTCCTTCGTCATCACCGAGAAATGCGAGGCCGCCAGCCGCGCCGCCCCCAGCCCCGCGACGGAGCCAAGCCCCAGCGCCACCACCGGCACGCGGGAGAGGTTGTCCCCCGTATGGTGGTACAGCCAGGTGCCGCCCACCCCGCCCGGCAGGTTGGCCCGCCCGGTGGTCTCGATGGTCTTCACCGAGCCGCCGCCGCCCGAACCCTCGATGATCCGGATGATGGGCAGGCGCAGCTCCGCCGCCATCCGTTCCGCCATGATCGGCTTGTCCCGGATGGTGGCGTCGGCGCTACCGCCGCGCACGGTGAAATCGTCGCCGACGATCACCACCGGCCGCCCCGCCACGCTCCCGCGCCCCATGACGCAATTCGACGGGGTGAATTCCTTCAGCTCCCCGTCCGGCCCATAGCTGGCGCGGCCGGCGATGGCGCCGATCTCATGGAAGGAATGCGGGTCGAGCATGGCGTCGATCCGCTCCCGTACCGTCAGCCTGCCGCCCTGGTGCTGCCGCGCCACCTTGTCCGGCCCGCCCATGGCCTTCGCCATGGCCTCGCGCGCGCGCAATTCATCGAGTTCGGGCTGCCAGCTCATCCGTTTCCCTCCGGGCTTTGGGCCAGGGCAGCCTTAGCCTGGCTGGAACGGGCATCGTTCCAGCCAGGCTGAGATAAGCTGCTCCGGATCACCTTTCTCGGCCACCTTCCCGCTGACCGCTTCCGGCCGGCGCGAAGGTGGCCGAGGGAAGCACGATAGGCCGCAAGGGGGTAGCGGGGGTGGTAGCCGGGCAGGGGGGACGGGCCTATCCTGGCGCGTGATCGCCGCAGGGCGGAACGCCCGGAGGCGTGAATCGCGCGCTCGGGCAACAGGCCGGGGCATGGTCCGCGCGGCGAATTGCGCGGACCATGCCCCAGCCGCACGGAACACGGGAGAACGTCATGGATGCCTGCATTGTGGGCTGGGCCCATACCCCCTTCGGCAAGCTGGAGGAGCCGGACCTGGAATCCCTTCTCGCCCGGGTCGGCCGCGCCGCCATCGAGGATGCCGGCATCTCCCCGGCCGAGATCGATGCCGGCTTCCTCGGCGTCTTCGGCGAAGGCTTCACCAACCAGGGCTTTCCGAGCTCGCTGATCCTGCAATCCGTGCCGGAGCTGCGCTTCAAGCCCGTCACCCGCTACGAGAATGCCTGCGCCACCGGCAGCGCCGCCATCCTTGGCGCGCTGGACTTCCTGGCGGCGAAGCGCGGCCGCTTCGCCCTGGTGCTGGGGGCGGAGAAGATGACGGCGACGCCGGGCGCCCAGGTCGGCGAGATCCTGCTGAACGCCAGCTACCGCAAGACCGAGCAGGATATCCGCGGCGGCTTCGCCGGCGTCTTCGCCCGCATCGCCGAGGCCTATTTCCAGCGCCATGGCGACCAGTCCGACGCGCTGGCGGCCATCGCCGCCAAGAACCACAAGAACGGCGTGGACAATCCCTGGGCGCAGATGCGGAAGGATCTCGGCTACGCCTTCTGCCGCGCCGAGAGCGAGAAGAACCCCTTCGTCGCCCCGCCGCTGAAGCGCACCGATTGCTCGCTCGTCTCCGATGGCGCCGCGGCGCTGGTCATCACCGATGCGGAGACGGCGAAATCCCTCGGCAAGGCCGTGCGCTTCCGCGCCGCGGTGCAGGTGAACGACCTGCTGCCCATCGCGGCGCGGGACATCACCCGCTTCGAAGGGCCGCGCGAGGCCTGGTCCCGGGCGCTCGACCAGGCGGGGCTCGGCGCCGTCACCGACCTCTCCTTCGTCGAGACGCATGACTGCTTCACCATCGCCGAACTCATCGAATACGAGGCGATGGGGCTGGTGCCGGAAGGGCAGGGGGCCAAGGCCGTGCTGGAAGGCTGGACGGCGCCGGATGGGAAGCTGCCGGTGAACCGCTCCGGCGGGCTGAAGGCCAAGGGCCACCCGATCGGGGCCACCGGCGTCTCGATGCATGTGCTGACGGCGATGCAACTCACCGGCACCGCCGGCGCCATGCAACTGCCGAAAGCCGAGATCGGGGGGATCTTCAACATGGGTGGCGCGGCGGTCGCGAATTACGTGTCCATCCTCGAACGCGCGTAACCAGGGAGGGCTCTGCCCTCCCTGGACCCTCCCGCCAAAGGCCGAAAGGCCTTTGGAAACCAGGAGTCTGCCAATGGCAACGGACGTCGTCCTGGTCTACGTGACCGCCGCCAACCAGGACGAAGCCAAGCGGATCGGCCGCGTCCTCGTGGAGGAGCGGCTCGCGGCCTGCGTGAACATCCTGCCGGGGCACATGGCCATCTACCGCTGGGACGGCGAAATCGAGGAAAGCCCGGAAGCCGCCTTCCTCGCTAAGACCACCCGCGCGCGCTTCGAGGCGCTGCGCGCCCGCATCCGCGACCTGCACAGCTACAACCTGCCCGCCATCCTGGCGCTGCCGGCCGCCATGGGCGATGCCGAATTCCTGGATTGGGTCGCCGCGCAGACCGGCTGAGGCATCCTGCCCCCTGGGGGGCTGCCCTGGCCGTGCCGCTTGTTGCCGCCGGGCCGGGGCGATAGCCTGCCGCCGGATCGAGGGGAGAGATCGCCGGCATGGAGGATCCCTATGCCGTCCTCGGCGTGCCGAAAACCGCCACCGCGGCGGAGATCCGCAAGGCCTATCGCCGCCTGGCCAAGCAATGGCACCCGGACGCCAACCCGGACAAGCCGGAGGCGGAAGCCCGCTTCAAATCCGTCAGCGCCGCCTATGCCCTGCTCTCCGACGAGGAGCAGCGCGCCCGCTACGATCGCGGCGAGATCGACGCCTCCGGCGCCGAGCACGCCCCGCCCGGCGGCGCGGGCGCCGGCGGCTGGCGGGATTGGGCGGAGCGGCCGCAGGGCGCCCGCTACCGCTCCCGCGGCTTCGGCATGGAGGATGCGGATCCCGCCGAGCTGGACCCGGAGGATTTTGAGGAGCTGCTGGCCCGCGCCTTCGGCGGTGCCGCCCGCCGCGGCGGCCCGCGGCGCGGCGCCGATCTGCAGCTTTCCCTCCGCGTGTCCTTCCTGGATGCGGTGCGCGGCGCGGTGCGCCAGGTGACCCTGCCGGATGGCCGGCGGCTTTCCGTCACCATCCCGAAGGGGGCGGAGGAGGGCACGGTGCTGCGCCTGCCCGGCCAGGGCATGCCCGGCCGCGGCGAGGGCGCACCCCCGGGCGACGCCCTGGCCATCCTCGAAATCGAGCCGCACCCCTTCTTCCGCCGCGAGGGCCAGGACATCCTGCTCGACCTGCCGGTGACGCTGAAGGAGGCGGTGCTGGGCGCCCGGGTGGAGGTGCCGACGATCGAGGGGCCGGTGACCATGACCATCCCGCCGCATTCCGGCGAGGGCACCCGCCTTCGCCTGCGCGGCCGCGGCATCGGCGGCGGCCACCAGATCGCGGTGCTGCACGTCGTGCTGCCGGCCGGGCCGGAGCCGGCGCTGGAGGAATTCCTCCGCAACTGGACGCCGGAAGACCGGGGCGACCCCCGGGCCGGGATGCGCGCGCCATGATCACGCTGGACGACCTGCTCCGCCAGGTGCCGGGGGTGCCGCCGGCCGAGGTCACGCTGTGGGTCGAGCGGCGCTGGCTGCTGGCGGAGGCGGCGCCCGGCGGCGGCTGGGCCTTCACCGAGATGGATGTCGCCCGCTGCCGCCTGCTGGCCGAGCTGCGCATCACCCTGGAGCTGGAGGAGGAGGTGATGCCGCTGGTCCTCTCCCTGCTCGACCAGCTTTACGACGCCCGCCGCACGGTGAAGGCGCTGCTCGCCGCCCTGGACCGGCAGCCGGAGGCGGTGCGCCAGGCGGTGCTGGCGGCGGCGCGGGGCGGGGGCGGCTGAACCGCCAAGTCCAAGCCCCGGACCGGGGGCCGGGGAACGGGCCCCGGCGGGAGTTTTGCCCCCGTGGGTTCAACCGGCAAACTTATGGCGGGGTCCGGGGGGAAGCTCTTCCCCCCGGCGGGAGTGCAGAGGGCGGCGCCCTCTGCCGGGGGCATGGGGGCGGAGCCCCCATTCCCACCTTCGCGCGTATCGGGCGGAGTCCCCGCTCTCTCCTGTTCAGCCCATCGGCAGCAGCACCATGGCCGCCGCCTGCGCTGCGATGCCCTCGCCGCGCCCGGTGAAGCCCAGGCGTTCGGTGGTTGTCGCCTTCACCCCGATGAGGCCGGGCGCCACCCCCAGCAGCTCCGCCAGCCGCGCCTGCATCGCCTCCCGGTGCGGGCCGATGCGCGGCCGCTCGCAGAGCAGCGTTACATCGGCATTCGCCAGCACCCCCCCGCGCGCCGCGATGCGCCCGGCGGCGTGGCGGAGGAAGAGCGCGCTGTCCGCATCCTTCCACCGCATCTCGGAGGGCGGGAACCAGCGGCCGATATCCCCCTCCGCCAGCGCGCCGTAGATGGCGTCGCACAGCGCGTGGATGCCGACATCGGCGTCGGAATGCCCCTCCAGGCCGAATTCGCAGGGCACTTCCACCCCGCACAGCACCATGCGGCGGCCCGGCTCGGTGCGGTGGACGTCGAAGCCGGTGCCGATTCGAGGGATCAGGCGGGTCATCAGCAGGGCCTCCACCCGGGCGAGGTCCTCCGGGAAGGTGATCTTCACATTGGTCTCGGCGCCCGGCACCAGCGCCACCTCGGCGCCGGCCAGTTCCAGAAGCTGGGCGTCGTCCGTTGCCTCCGCGGTGGTGCTGCGATGCGCCGCCAGCAGCGCGGGGAAGCGGAAGGCCTGCGGCGTCTGCGCCCGGTACAGCCCGGCGCGCGGCACGGTGCCGCCGATGACGCCACCCTCGGCCCGCTTCAGCGTATCCGCCACCGGCTGGGCGGGGATGGCGCCGGGGTGGGTTGCCAGCGCCGCCAGCAGGGCAGGGATGGTGCCGGCCGGCACCACCGGCCGCGCGGCGTCATGCACCAGCACCGCCGCGGGCGGCTCGTCGCGCCGCGCCAGGGCTTCCAGCCCCGCCCGGACGCTCGCTTGCCGCGTCGCGCCGCCGACCACGGGCGGCAGCGCCGGCAGCCCTTCCAGCAGCGCTGCCACCCGGGCTTCCTCGCCCGCGGCGCAGACCGGCTGGATCGCCGCCACGCCGCCCCCGGCCAGCAGCGCCTCCGCCGCATGCCGCAGCACGGCGCGGCCCAGCAGGGGCAGGTATTGCTTCGGCTGCGCCGCGCCGAAGCGCTGGCCGCTGCCGGCGGCCATGAGAAGGGCGATGACGGTCATGCCGGCGGTATAGAGCGCCCCGGCCAGGGCGCGAAGGCACCCGACCGGCGGCCATTCCCCTGCCGGCACCGCAGGCAGCCCGGCGCCGCCGCGCCGGCCGGGACCAGTCCGCCGAAGCTGCCAAGGGCCTGAACCGTCCCCTTTCCGCGACGCGACGACAAAAATTTCACCAGCCCGGGCGGCGCCGGGCCATGGTGCGTTGCCGAAGGACGCGATCTCGCCTATTTTGCCCAAATCATGAGCATGACCCTGCCCGCCCCTCATGCCACAGCCCCGCCGGCCACATCCCCGCAGGCGACGCTTACGCCGAAGCCCGGATTGCAGCCGATCCAGCTCGGCGCGGTGCGCATCGAAACGCCGGTCTACCTGGCACCGATGTCGGGCGTGACGGATCTGCCCTTCCGCCGCCTGGCCCGCGCCCAGGGCACCGGCATGGTCGTCAGCGAGATGATCGCCAGCCAGGCCATGGTGCGGGAGAATCGGCAGACCCTGAAGATGGCCGAGGTGGACGGGTTCGGCGCCCCCTCCGCCGTGCAGCTTGCCGGCTGCGAGCCGGCCGTGATGGCCGAGGCGGCGAAGCTCGCCGCCGATCGCGGCGCCGCCATCATCGACATCAATTTCGGCTGCCCGGTGAAGAAGGTGGCGGTCGGCCAGCAGGCCGGCAGCGCGCTGATGCGGGATGAGGTGAAGGCTGCCGCCATCCTGGAGGCGACGGTGAAGGCGGTCGCCGTCCCGGTGACGCTGAAGATGCGCATGGGCTGGGACCACAACTCGCTGAACGCCCCGCGCCTCGCCCGCATCGCGCAGGAATGCGGCATCCGCCTCGTCACCATCCATGGTCGCACGCGCCAGCAGCTCTATACCGGCACGGCGGATTGGGCCTTCGTGCGACAAGTAAAGGAAGCGGTACAACTCCCTGTTCTGGTGAATGGCGACATCCTCTCGCCCGAGCATGCGGCGGAGGCGCTGCGGCAGTCCGGCGCGGATGGGGTGATGATCGGCCGTGGCTGCTATGGCCGCCCCTGGTTCCCCCGCATGGTCGCCGAATACCTGGCCACGGGCGAGATGCAAGCGGAGCCGAGCCTGGCCGAACAATTGGCCATTCTTCTCGAGCATTACCGGGACATGCTCAGCCATCATGGCAGCCAGACCGGCGTGCGCCTCGCCCGCAAGCACCTCGCCTGGTACTCGAAGGGGCTGCCCGGCTCTGCCGAGTTCCGCAGCCGGATCAACCAGGTGGATGCCGAAGCTGAAGTGGAATCGCTGATCCACGCCTATTACCAGCCGCTGCTGGACCAGGGGCTGGAAGCCGCCCGTGCCGCTTTCCAGACGAAAGCCCAGGCCGCCGGGGAGGCCGCGGAGCGGATGGCGGCGTGAGGACGGCCGCCATGCCGCGGACCCCGCCACTCGCCACCCGCAGCGCCGCCCCGCCGCAAATCCCCCTGCCGGACGCCGCCACCCTGCTGGCCGCCCTGCCCATGCCGGCGGTGGTGCTGGATGCGGAGAACCGCTTCCGCTACGTCAACCCGGCGGCGGAGCTGTTCTTCCAGCTCTCCTTCGCCACCCTCGCCGCCATGCGGCTCTCGGACCTGCTGCCGGAGGATAGCCGGCTCTTCGCCCTGCTCGCCCAGGTGCGGCAGCATGAGGCGCCGGTCTCCGACCATGATTTGACGCTGGACAGCCCCCGCCTGCACCGCCGCGGCGTCGCCGCCCATGGCGGGCCGCTGCCGGAAATGCCGGGCGGGGTGGTATTGACGCTGCAGGACGGCTCGACGGCGCAGATGATGAACCGCCAGCTCAACTTCATGGGCGCGGCGCGCGGCGCCTCCGCCATGGCGGAAATGCTGGCGCATGAGGTGAAGAACCCGCTCTCCGGCATTCGCGGCGCAGCGCAATTGCTGGAACAGGGGGCGGAGGCGGCGGATCGCGAGCTGTGCCAGCTCATCCAGGATGAGGCCGACCGCATCCGCCATCTGGTGGACCGGATGGACATGTTCTCCGACCGGCCGGTGGATCTGGCGCCGGTGAACATCCACCAGGTGCTGGACCATGTGAAGCGCGTGGCCCAGACCGGCTTCGCCGCGCATCTGCGGATGGTGGAGGAGTACGACCCCTCCTTGCCTTTGGTCTGGGGCAACCGCGACCAGCTCGTGCAGATCCTGCTAAATCTGGTGAAGAACGCCGCCGAAGCCGTTGATCCGGTTGGCGGCGAGATCGTGCTCTCCACCGCTTATCACCATGGCGTCCGCATCGCCGTGCCGGGCAGCCGGGACCGCGTCCACCTGCCGCTGCAGGTCAGCGTGCGGGACAATGGCCCGGGCATCCCGGAAGCCGTCCGCGCCACGCTGTTCGAGCCCTTCGTCACCACGAAGCGCGGCGGGCAGGGGCTCGGCCTCGCCCTGGTGGCGAAGCTCGTCGCCGACCAGGGCGGGTTGATCGAATGCGACAGCCGTCCCGGCCGGACGGTGTTCCGCCTTTCCTTGGCCATGCCGCCGCCCGGGATGCGCGACGCATCCGCCACCACGGGCAATTCGGGGCTGCCGCGCCTCAGGGACCGCTGATGACCGACAACCGTACCATCCTGATCGCCGATGACGACCGGGCGATCCGCACCGTGCTCAGCCAGGCGCTGGGCCGCAATGGCTACCAGGTGCGCGCCACCTCCTCCGCCTCCACCCTCTGGCGCTGGGTGGAGGATGGGGAAGGGGACCTCGTCATCACCGATGTGGTGATGCCGGATGAGAACGGGCTCGATCTTGTCCCGCGAATCAAGCGGGTGCGGCCCGATCTTCGCGTGGTGGTGATGTCCGCGCAGTCCACCTTCATGACGGCGCTGAAGGCGGCGCAGCGGGGCGCCTTCGAATATCTCCCAAAACCCTTCGACCTGAAGGAGCTGATGGCGGTGGTGGAGCGGGCGCTCGCCACCCCCCAGGCGCCGGCCGAGGCGGAGGAGGAGGAGGCGGGCGAACGGCTGCCGCTGGTCGGCCGCAGCCCGGCGATGCAGGAGATCTACCGCACCGTCGCCCGGCTCACGACCACCGACCTGACGGTGATGATCACCGGCGAGTCGGGCACCGGGAAGGAGCTGGTCGCCCGCGCCCTGCACGATTACGGCCGCCGCCGCGGCGGCCCCTTCATCGCCATCAACATGGCCGCCATCCCGCGCGAGCTGATCGAGAGCGAGCTGTTCGGCCATGAGCGCGGCGCCTTCACCGGCGCGCTGAACCGCGGCGTCGGCCGGTTCGAGCAGGCGGCGGGCGGCACCCTCTTCCTCGACGAGATCGGCGACATGCCGCCCGAGGCGCAGACCCGGCTGCTGCGCGTGCTGCAGGAGGGCGAGTTCACCACCGTCGGCGGCCGCACCCCCATCAAGGCCAATGTCCGGATCGTCGCCGCCACCCATCGCGACCTGCGGCAATCCATCCGGCAGGGGTTGTTCCGGGAGGATCTGTTCTACCGCCTGAACGTCGTCCCCCTTCGCCTGCCGCCGCTGCGCGAAAGGCTGGAGGATATTCCGCTGCTCGCCCGCCATTTCCTCGACCGTGCCCGGAATGCCGGCCTGCCTGCCAAGCAGCTCAGCCCGGAGGCGCTGGAGCGCCTCAAGCAGCATGCCTGGCCGGGCAATGCGCGGGAGCTGGAAAACCTCATGCGCCGGCTCGCCGCCCTCTACGCGCAGGAGACGATCGACGCCGACGCCGTCAGCACCGAGCTCTCCGAGGCCGAGCCGCCGGCGGACTCCGGCGCCCGTGGGCCGGAGACGCTGGAACAGGCGGTGGAGCGCCACCTGAAGGCCTTCGTCGCGGCGCACAAGGACGGGCTGCCGGTGCGCGACCTCTATGACCGGGTGCTGGCGGAGGTGGAGCGGCCGCTGCTGCGCCTCGTCCTCGGCGCGACGCGCGGCAACCAGATCAAGGCGGCGGCGATGCTCGGCCTCAACCGCAACACCCTGCGGAAGAAGATCCGGGAGCTCGACCTGCCCGTGGTGCGCGGGCTGGGCTGATGCGCCTTTTCCCCGCCCGCGCCGCGGCTTCGGCCGAGCGCCAAGGCGGGGCGCCCCCCCAGGGCGTGCAGGCGGGCGTGCAGCCGGGTAGGCAGGCGGGCCCGCCGGCGGAGGTGCCGGCGGAGGCGCAGCCGGGCGAGCCGGCGCCGCCGCGCCCGGAACGCCGCCGCCCGGTGCGGCGGATGGCCGATCTGCTGCTCGGCCGCGGCATGACGCTGGGCCTCGCGGTCGGGGCGCTGCTGCTCGGCATCGCCACCTTCTCCGTCCTGTCGGAGGGCAGCCCCTTCGGCCCGACCAAGCCCGGCACCGTGGTCGGGCTGGTGCTGGTCAACCTCGCCGTCATCCTGCTGCTGCTCGGCTCCCTGGCCGGGCGGCTGGTGCGGGTCTGGGCGGATCGCCGCCGGGGCTCCGCCGGCTCCCGCCTGCATGTGCGGCTGGTGCTGCTCTTCGGCGTGGTCTCGGTGGTGCCGGCCATGCTGGTGGCGGTCTTCGCCGCCCTGTTCTTCAACCTCGGCATCGAGACCTGGTTCAGCGACCGGGTGCGCACCGCCCTCGAAGCCAGCCTGCAGGCCAGCCGCGGCTATCTGGAGGAGCACCGCAACACCATCCGCGGCGATGCCCTGGCCATGGCCGCCGACCTCTCCCGCGCCCGGGTCCTGCTGCCGGATAACGGCCTCGCCTTCGCCCGGCTGATGGCGACGCATACCGCGCTGCGCAACCTGACCGAGGCGGTGGTCTTCGACCCCGCCACGCTGCAGGTCATCGCCCATGCCGGCTACACCACCAGCTTCACCCTGGACCCGCCGCCGGAGGACGCCATCGCCACCGCCCGCCTCGGCGATGTCGCGGTGATCCCGGCGGAGGACCGGGTGCGGGCGGTGATCAACCTCGATATCGGTCCCATCGGCTCCGGCGGCTGGATGCTGCTGATCGGCAGGCCGCTGGACACCACCGTGCTGCTGCACCAGCGCTCGGTGGAGGCGGCGGTCTTCGAATATAACGAGCTGGACCGCAACCGCTCCGGGTTGCAGATCACCTTCGTCATGATCTTCGCCATCGCCGCCCTGCTGGTGCTGCTGGCGGCGGTGCTGATCGGCCTCGTGCTGGCCAATCAATTGGCCCGCCCCATCGGGCGGCTGATCGTGGCGGCGGAGCGGGTGCGCGCCGGCGACCTGGCGACGCGGGTGGAGGAGGGGGCGGCGGATGAGGAGGTCGCCAGCCTCGCCCGCGCCTTCAACCGCATGACCAACCAGCTCGCGGCGCAGCGTTCGGAACTGCTGCAGGCCTATCGCCAGATCGACGATCGCCGCCGCTTCACCGAAACGGTGCTGGCGGGCGTTTCCGCCGGGGTGGTGGGGCTGGAGCGGGATGGCCGGATCAACCTGCCGAATCGCCGCGCGAGCGAATTGCTGGGCCGTGATCTCGATGCCGCCATCGGGCTGAAGCTTGCCGAGGTGGTGCCGGAATTCGCCCCGCTGCTGGCGACGCTGGCGGCGGAAGGGCCGGGGGAGGGGGCGGGCACCGGGCCGGGGGTGGGCCCGGAGAAGCCGCGCGATGCGGAGATCCGCATCGGCCCCTCCTCCCACCGCCGCACCCTGCTGGCGCGGCTGGCCGTGGAACGCCCGGCGAGCGGCGAGGAAATCACCGGCTATGTGCTGACCTTCGACGACATCACCGAGCTGCTCTCCGCCCAGCGCAAGGCCGCCTGGGCGGATGTGGCGCGGCGCATCGCGCATGAGATCAAGAATCCGCTGACCCCCATCCAGCTTTCCGCGGAGCGGCTGAAGCGCCGCTACCTGAAGCAGATCACCACCGATCCCGAGACCTTCGTCGCCTGCACCGAGACCATCGTGCGCCAGGTGGGCGATATCGGCCGCATGGTGGATGAGTTCTCCGCCTTCGCCCGCATGCCCCAGCCGGTGATCAAGCCGGAGGACCTGTCCCAGGTGGCGCGCGATGCGCTGGTGCTGCAGCGCGACGCGCATCCCGAGATCGAGTACCGGCTGGAGCAGCCCGAGGCCGCCCCCGTGGTGCCCTGCGATCGCCGCCTGATGAACCAGGCGCTGGTGAACCTGTTGCAGAATGCAGCGGACGCCATCGCCATGCGCGCCGCGCCCGAGTCGGAGTCCGGGCCGCCGCGCCCCGGCGAGTTGCGCGGACACATCACCGTGCGCATCGAGCCGGAGGAGGAGGGGGTGACGATCGCGGTGGAGGATGACGGGATCGGCCTGCCCCAGGGCGATGAGCGCGACAGTCTGACTGAGCCCTATGTGACTCACAAAGCGAAAGGAACCGGCCTCGGTCTTGCCATCGTGAAGAAGATCATGGAGGACCATGGCGGCAGGCTGGGGCTGGAGGACCGGCCGGGCGGGCCAGGGGGGAACGCGAACTCTCCCGGCGGGGCCCGCGCGGTGCTCACCCTGCCCTGGCGCCCGGTCCAGGAAAGACCGGCCCAGGAAAGGCCGGCCGCGCAGGAGGCGGATCGTCCCGATGGCAGCATGAGGCGCGCGCATGGCGCATGAGATTCTGATCGTCGATGACGAGCCGGACATCCGCGCCCAGATCGAGGGTATCCTGTCCGACGAGGGCTACGAGACGCGGCAGGCGGGCAATTCCGACCAGGCGCTGGCGGCCTTCAAGCAGCGCCGGCCTTCCATGGTGGTGCTGGATATCTGGCTGCAGGGGTCGAAGCTGGACGGGCTTGGCATATTGCAGGCGCTGCATCGGGAGGAGCCGCAGGTCCCGGTCGTCATGATCTCCGGCCATGGCACCATCGAGACCGCCGTGCAGGCCATCCAGCAGGGCGCCTACGACTTCATCGAGAAGCCCTTCAAGACCGACCGGCTGCTGCTGATCGTGGCGCGCGCGCTGGAGGCGGCGCGGCTGAAGCGGGAGAATTCCGAGCTCAGGCTGCGCGCGGGGGCGGAGACGGAGCTGGTGGGGTTGTCGCCTTCCATCGCCCAGCTCCGCACCGCCATCGAGCGGGTGGCGCCGACCGGCAGCCGGGTGCTGATCACCGGCCCGGCCGGCTCGGGGAAGGAGGTGGCGGCGCGGATGATCCATGCCCGCTCCCGCCGCGCCGACGGGCCCTTCGTCGCGCTGAACTGCGCCACGCTGAACCCGGCGCGCTTCGAGGAGGAGCTGTTCGGCGTCGAGGCCGGGCCCGACCCGCTGGCCCAGCCGCGCCGCGCCGGCGTGCTGGAACGTGCCCATGGCGGCACCTTGCTGCTGGACGAGGTGGCGGACATGCCGCTCGAGACCCAGGGCAAGATCGTGCGTGCGTTGCAGGAGCAGGGCTTCGAGCGCATCGGCGGCGCCACGCGGGTGAAGGTGGATGTGCGCGTGCTGGCCACCACCAACCGCGACCTGCAGGCGGAGATCGCGGCGGGGCGGTTCCGCGAGGACCTCTATTACCGCCTGGCCGTGGTGCCGCTGAAGATCCCGGCGCTGCGGGAGCGGCGGGAGGATGTGCCCTCCCTGGCGCGGCATTTCATGGCCCGCTCCGGCGAGACCTCCGGCATGGCGCCGCGGGAGATCGCCGAGGACGCGCTGGCGGCGCTGCAGGCCTATGACTGGCCGGGCAATGTGCGGCAGCTGCGCAACCTGATCGACTGGCTGCTGATCATGGCGCCGGGCGAGCCCAGGGAGCCGATCCGGGCGGAGATGCTGCCGCCGGAGGTGGGCTCGGCGGCGCCGGCGATGCTGAAGCTGGACCGCTCCTCCGAGATCATGACCCTGCCGCTGCGCGAGGCGCGGGAGCTGTTCGAGAAGCAGTATCTGGAGGCGCAGCTTTTGCGCTTCGGCGGGAATATCAGCCGCACGGCGAATTTCGTCGGCATGGAGCGCAGCGCGCTGCACCGGAAGCTGAAATTCCTCGGCGTGCATGCGGAGGACCGGGCGCCGCCGGCGGCGGGGCTGGCCTGAGGGAGGGCGTCGCACCGTGAGGCGCCTCTGACGGTGCGACCCTCCTCCTTGGACGCGCTGCGCCCAAAACCCGAAAGGTGCCTTCAGTCTGCCGGTCGAACCTGCTCGCCGCGGACTCATGGTTTCCAAAGGCCCTTCGGCCCTTGGCGGGGCGAGCACGAGAGGGGCAGAGCCCCTCTCGGATGCCCGCCCGTTCCGGTCTATCCTCGCGGCCGCCGCAATCCGGGGTTTCCATGTCGCGCATCGCCTATGTGAATGGCCGCTACCTCGACCAGCGCCTGGCCGAGGTGAATATCGAGGATCGCGGCTATCAATTCGGCGACGGCATCTATGAGGTGGTGCATCTCTACCAGGGCCGCTTCATCGACGCGGACCTGCACCTGGACCGCCTCGACCGCTCCCTGCGCGAGATCCGCCTGCCCAGCCCCATGTCCCGCGCCGCCCTGCTGCATGTGCTGGCCGAAATCGCCCGCCGCAACCGGGTGACGGAGGGGCTGCTCTACATGCAGGTGACGCGCGGCGTCGCCCCGCGGGAGCATGCCTTCCCGAAGCGCCCGGTGCCGCCCGCCCTGGTCGTCACGGTGAAGCGCATCCCGCCCTACCCGACGGATGTCGATCGCTGGGGCGCCGCCGCCATCACCCAGCCCGACCTCCGCTGGGCCCGCTGCGACATCAAGACGGTGAACCTGCTGCCCAATTGCCTCGCCCGCCAGGCGGCTCGCGAGGCCGGCGCCATCGAGGCCATCCTCTACGACCCGGCCACCGACATGGTCACCGAAGGGGCCGCCACCAGCTTCTGGATCGTGGACGAGGCGGGCAGCATCCGCGCCCGGCCGCTCAGCCAGGCCATCCTGCCCGGCTGCACCCGCGCCGCGCTGCTGGCGGAGCTGGCCGCCGCCGGCATCCCCTATCAGGAACGCGAATTCTCCCTCGCGGAGATGCGCCGGGCCCGCGAGGCCTTCCTCACCTCCGCCACCTCCTTCGTGAAGCCCATCACGCAGATCGACGGCGCCCCGGTGGGCGATGGCCAGGTCGGCCCGGTGGTCCGCAGGCTCTTCGAGATCTTCGCCCGGCATGTGAAGGGCGATCTCAGGAATGCGGCCTGACCCCATGCGCCCCAGCGCCATCCTCTGGGATTGGGACAACACCCTGGTGGATGGCTGGGCCGCCATCCAGCACGGGCTGAACGCCGCCTTCCGCGAATTCGCCTTGCCGGAATGGGACCGCGGGACGGTGCTGCGCAATGTCCGCCGCAGCCTGCGCGAAAGCTTCCCCGAGATCTTCGGCGCGGAGTGGGAGCGGGCGCGCGACATCTTCTATGCCGGCGTCCGCGCCTGCCACCTCCAGGTGCTCTCCCCCATGCCCGCGGCCGAGGCCGCGATCCTCGCCGTCGCCACCATCGGCCTGCCCCAGGGCGTCATCAGCAACAAGCAGGGCCCGCTGCTGCGGGCGGAGGCGGCGCATCTCGGCTGGGCGGGGCATTTCCGCATCCTGCTCGGCGCTGGCGACGCCGCGGCGGACAAGCCGGACCCGGCGCCCTTCCGCCTCGCTTTCCCGGCCCTCGGCGCCGCCTCCGGCCCCGCCACCTGGTATATCGGCGACACCGCCCTCGACATGCAGGCCGCCCGCGCCGCCGGCTGCACCGCCGTGCTGCTGGGCGATGCCGCGCATGATGGCGGCGTCGCCAATGTCGCCCCCGACCTCGCCTTCCCGGATGCCGCCGCCCTGGCCGCCTGGCTCAGGGACCCGCCCGTCCGGTGACCGAACGCCGCTTCATCGGCAAGGTGGAGGCGGTGGCGCGCGGCCGGCTGATGGGCTGGGCCTGGGACCGGCAGGAGCGCCGCGCGCCCCGCCTCGCCATCGAGGTGAACGGCGCCGTGGTGGCGGAGCTGGTGCCGGAGCTGGTGCTGCCCGGCTTGGTCAAGGCCGGGCTCGGCGACGGCAAGGGCGGCTTCGCCTGGGCCATCCCCGCCGCCCTGTGCGACCCCGCCCCCTGCCATCTGCGCCTGCTGGCGGCGGAGGATCGCAGCCTCATCTTCGACCACCCGAAGGCCCGCCTGGCGCAGCCGGCGGAGGAGCTGCTGCGCGCCTGGAAGCAGGAGGCGCTGTCCCAGGGTCTCTGGGTGCTGGAGAGCGTGGCGGAAGCGAAGGGCCAGCTCAGCGGCGCCGGCTGGGCCATCCCGCCCCGCGCCCAGCCGCAGAAGCTGCAATTGCTGGTCAATGGCCGGCCCGCGCGCATGACCTGGCTGCGCCGCCCGGCGCCGGAGGTGGTCGATGCGCTGGGCCTTGCCGGCCGCTTCGATTCCCCTCGCTTCCGCTTCTCCCTGGCGCTGGGCGGGGAAGGCCAAGGGGAGGGCCAAGGGAAAGGGAAGAGGGCTGCCCCCCTGGCGCCGCCCTGGCATGTCACCCTCGCCGATGCCGCCGGCCGCAGCCTCGCCCCCGGCCAGGATGTCTGGGTCCCCGCCGCCGCGGTGCCGCAGCCGCCGGAGGTGCTGCGCCAGCGCGCCCATCCCATCGGCGATGCCGCCGGCTTCGACCGCTCCGGCGCCAGCGCCGCGGAGCTGGTCGCCCGCGCCCTCGGCCGGGTGCTGCCCGGCGGCCTCGCCCGGGCGAAGGGGGTGCTGGATTGGGGCTGCGGCTGTGCCCGGGTGGGGCGCTATCTGCTGCCGCTGCTCGGCCCGCGCTATCTCGGCCTGGATTCCGATTCCGCCGCCATCACCTGGTGCCGCGCCGCCTTGCCCGGGGCGCGCTTCGCCGTCTCGCCGCCGGCACCGCCGCTCGAGCTGCGCGATGCCACCATGGATGCGGTCCTGGCCCTGGGCGTCATGCCGCATCTCGACCAGCCGGCCCAGGCCGCCTGGCTGGCGGAGCTGGCCCGCGTGCTGCGGCCCGGCGGCATCGCCCTGCTCACCAGCCTCGGCAAGATGGGCTTCGTCGCCGCCTCCCGCCGCCCCGCGGAATTCCTCGCCTGGCGGCGGGAGGGCTGGCGCGTGCTGCGCCCCGCCGCCCCCGGCCGGCCCTTCCTCGCCAGCCAATTGCCGGAGCAGATCCACCGCGCCTGGGGCCAGCATCTGGAGATCCTGGAGGTGCAGGAGGGCGGCATGGGCGGCTACCACGACCTGGTTCTCGCACGCCGGCGCGGCTGAGCCGGCGAAACCGTTCATTTGATACGATCCGTGTTCGCCCAGCCGCGAAATGGTGCAGTGCAACGTCTTGCATTGCCCTCGCCCCTCTGGGAATGTGGCACCCCTTGGCGGGTTGGCCCCCGCCGCGGCGGGACGCCCGCAGGCCGCCCGCCAAGAAAAAGAAGGACAGAGCCGTGGCAGCCGAGAAGTCCCAGAACGTGCAGGACGTGTTCCTGAACCACGTTCGCAAGAGCAAGACGCCGGTGACGATCTTCCTCGTCAATGGCGTCAAACTTCAGGGCATCATTACCTGGTTCGACAATTTCTCGGTGCTGCTGCGCCGGGACGGGCATACCCAGCTCGTCTACAAGCACGCGATCAGCACGGTGATGCCGGGTGCGCCGATCCAGCTCTTCGACGCCACGGCGGCCCGCGAGGGCGGCGCCGCGACCGTGACGCGCGAGGGGACCACCCTCACCATGAGCCGCGAGGTCAATCCTGTCGGGACCGATTGAGCACGGTCTACCGCCGCCAGCCAATGACCGCGGGGACGGCACCGACACCGGACCGACCCGCGCCGCGGTGATCCTGCCCTTCGAGCGTCCGCTGCGGGCGCTGGCCCCGGTGGCCGATGGCACGCCCCGCGCCGCCGAGGCGCGGCTGGCCGAGGCTGTGGGGCTGGCGGCCAGCATCGGCGTCACCATCGTCCACACCGCCATCTTCCCGCTGCGGGAGAAGCGGCCCAGCACCTTGCTGGGGGAAGGACAGGTGGCGGCGGCGCGGCAGGAGATCAGCGACCAGCGCGTGGCGCTGGTGGTGGTGGACGCCGCCCTGACGCCCGTGCAGCAGCGCAACCTGGAGCGCGAATGGCGCTGCAAGGTGATCGACCGCACCGGGCTGATCCTCGAGATCTTCGGCGAGCGCGCCCGGACCAGGGAGGGCGCGCTGCAGGTGGAGCTCGCCCATCTGGACTACCAGCGCACCCGCCTGGTGCGGTCCTGGACCCACCTCGAACGGCAGCGCGGCGGCTTCGGCTTCCTCGGCGGCCCGGGCGAATCCCAGATCGAGATCGACCGCCGCCTGATCGGCGAGCGGATGGTGAAGCTCAGGAAGGAGCTGGACCAGGTCCGCCGCACCCGCGGCCTGCACCGCAAGCAGCGGGAGAAGGTGCCCTATCCGGTCATCGCGCTCGTCGGCTACACCAATGCCGGCAAGTCCACGCTGTTCAATGCGCTGACCGGCGCCGGCGTCTATGCCCAGGACCAGCTCTTCGCGACGCTCGATCCCACCATGCGCGGCATCCGCCTGCCGTCCGGCCGGCGCGGCATCCTCTCCGACACGGTCGGCTTCATCTCCGAACTGCCGACGCAGCTCGTCGAGGCCTTCCGCGCGACGCTGGAGGAGGTGGCGGCAGCCGACATCATCCTGCATGTGCGGGACGTCGCCCACCCGGACAGCGCCGCCCAGCGCGCCGATGTGCTGCGCGTGCTGCGGGAGATGGCGGAGGGACCGCACCCGACCCTCGACCCTTGCTGGGAGTCCCGGGTCATCGAGGTACTGAACAAGGCCGATCTGCTGGGCGGCACCGCGGCGCTGCCGGGCGGCGACGCCGCCCAGGGCGTCCCCGTCTCCGCCCTGACGGGTGAGGGGCTGGACCATCTGCGGGAGGTGCTGGATGCGCGCCTCGCCGCCGGCATGGAGCTGGTGGATTACGCCATCCCCGCCGGCGACGGCGCCCGCCTCGCCTGGCTCTACCGCCATGGCGAGGTGATGGAGCGGCGCGAGGCGGAGGGCGACATCCATATCCGCGTCCGCCTCAGCCCGGCCGATCGCGCCCGCTTCGAGCAGGAGCCGGCATGATCACCGCCGCCCGGGCCGGTGAGGTCGCCGGGCTCCTCCGCCAGGCGGCACAGGGCGAAATCCTGCCGCGCTGGCGCCGGCTGGACGCTGCCGCGGTGCGGACCAAGACCGGCCCGCTGGATCTGGTGACAGATGCCGATGAGGCGGCGGAGCGGGTGATCGAGGCCGGGCTGCAGCGCCTCTTCCCCGGTTGCCTGGTGGTGGGAGAGGAGGGGTGCGCGGCGGACCCGGCGCTGCTCGGCAAGCTGGCCGGGGCGGAGCTGGCCTTCGTGGTCGACCCGGTGGACGGCACCGCCAATTTCGCCGCCGGCCTGCCGCTCTTCGGCTGCATGGCCGCCGCCATCCACCGCGGCGAGGTGATCGCCGGCTGGATCCACGACCCGGTGGGCGACGACACCGCCATGGCGCTGCGCGGGGAGGGGGCCTGGATCGAAACCGCCGAGGGGAAGCGGCGGGATTTGCAGGTGGCGGCGCCGGTGCCGGTGGGGCGGATGATCGCCGCCGTCTCCTGGGGCTATATGGCGCCGGCGCTGAAGGCGCAGGTGACGGCAAGGCTGCCGCGGTTGGGGGCGGTGGTCGGGCTGCGCTGCGCGGCGCACGAATACCGGCTGGCGGCCGAGGGCCACGCCCATGCGCTGGTCTATAATCGGCTCTACCCCTGGGACCACGGGCCGGGCTGGCTGCTGCACCGCGAGGCCGGCGGGTACGCCGCGCGGTTCGACGGAACGCCCTACCGCCCGGTGGAGCATACCGGCGGGCTGATCGTGGCGCCGAACCGGGAGGGCTGGGAAGAATTGCACGCGACGCTGATCGCGGTGTAGCGGGCTCCGCCCTGGACCCCGGCAGAAGGCTCTGCCCGCTGCGCTCCCGCCGGGGCCAGGATCTGACCCTGGACCCCGGTCCGCGTTTCGGGCGGGGGTGGAGCCACCCGTCTCCCTCCCCCGCGCCGCGGGAGAGGGCCGGGGCGGGGGGCGGTCTACACCCCTTAACCCTTCTCCCCCCGCTTCACCGCCTGCCACTCGGCCTCCATGCGCGGGAGGCCGGCATCTGCCGGCGCCAGACCTTCCGCCGCCAGGCGCGCCTCCACGGCATTGAACCGGCGGGTGAATTTCGCATTCGCGCCGTGCAGCGCCTGCTCCGGATCGACCCCCAGCTTGCGCGCCAGATTCACCACGACGAAGAGCAGATCGCCCACCTCATCCGTCAGGCGCTCCGGTGCGCCGGCGGGGATTTCGGCCTGCAGCTCCGCCACCTCCTCCGCCAGCTTCTCCAGCACCGCCTCCGGGTCCGGCCAGTCGAAGCCCACCCGGGCGACGCGCCGGCTGATCTTCAGCGCCCGGGTCAAAGCGGGGAGGGCGGTCGGCACCCCGGCCAGGGTGCCGCTTTCGGCGCGCGCCGCGCGCTCCTCCGCCTTCAGCGCCTCCCAGCCCGGCGTCGCGCCCTCGCCGAAGACATGCGGGTGGCGGCGGATCATCTTGTCGGCGATCGCCGCCGCCACCGCGGCGAAGTCGAACGCGCCGAGCTCCTCCGCCATCCGGGCGTGATAGACGACCTGGAAGAGCAGATCGCCCAGCTCATCCAGCAGCGCCGGCATATCGGGTCCGGCGGCGATGGCGGCGGCCACCTCATAGCCTTCCTCGACCGTATAGGGGGCGATGGTGGCGAAGCTCTGCTCCTGGTCCCAAGGGCAGCCGCCGACCGGTGCCCTGAGCCGCGCCATGATCTCGAGCAGCCGGCGCAGCGCGGTTTCGGCGGTCTCTGGCATGGGCATCGGCTCCTTCGGGCGCGCGCTGTCCCTAGAGCGGGATCGGTTGAGCTGCGCTCACCCGCCCCGCTCTAGCTCATTGCTCGGTCGCGTGATTCACGGTTTCGGTCGATTCGACCTCAACCGATCACGCTCTAGGGGAGAGCAGCCGGGCCGCCAAGCCCGGCGGGGTGGAAGGGGAACATGACGCGAATATGGGAAGGGGCCGCGACGCCGCCGGCCGATACGGCCCGGCACCATCCTCTGCCCGTATTTGCCGCATAAGGTATATTATGGAAAAATATCTGGTGGTGGATAAGGCTGGGAAAACGCGGCTGCGCGCTGGCCGGGCCGCTTTTGATCCCGCTTCGTTCAGCTCGCCCCTGGGGGTCTCCGACCAATCGCCTTGGCCGTCGCGCCTCGGCTGGCGCGGCCTAGGCAGCCGGCTGCGGCTCTTCGGACGACATTCGTGGAATCGAGGCGCTCCGGTCGCCGCACCGCACCCGGCGCAGATCGCCTCGGCGGATGGCTGGCGGCAGCCTGCCAGTGCCAACATGACCGCCGCGGCGATCGGACCCGGCGACGGCACCACGGCCCTGGGCCGCCGCCGCCATAGCTGGACCTGCCTGCGGCGCCGGCTTCAGCTCGCCAGTGACGCCTTACGGGTCAATGGCCCGCTCCGCCCGGCTGAGCCCCGCACGCGCCGCCGGCTGACCCCGTCCATCGGGCGGCCCGCCTCAGCCGGGCAGCGCCACCTCCAGCCGCATGCCGTCGAAGCCAGGCTCGATGCCCGGCGGCAACTCCCGCCGCAGCGCCTGGTAGTCCATGGCGGTGCCCATATGGGTCAGCACCACCCGGCGCGGCCGCAGCCGCGCCACCCATTCGAACACCTGGTCCAGATGCGCATGCACCTTGTGCGGCCGCTTCTGGAAGCAGCCCACCACCCAGGTATCCAGCCCCTCCAGCGCCGCCAGGCTTTCCTCCGGCAGCGCCACCACGTCGGTGGAATAGGCAAAGCGCCCGATCCGGAGGCCGAGCGTGTCCATCACCCCATGGTCCTGGCGGAAGACCTGCACCGGGAGGCCGGCGATCTCGCGGGTCTCGCCATATTCCACCCGGATCGGCTCCAGCGCCGGCCGGTAGAAGAAAGGCGGCGTCGGGCCGATGAAGGCGTAGTCGAAACGATCATCCAGCTTCTGCAAGGTGGTGCGGGTGCCATAGGCATCCACCACCCGGCCGGTGTTGCGGTTGATCTGGCGGATGTCGTCGATGCCGAGGATGTGGTCGGCATGGGCATGGGTGAAGACCACCGCCTCGAACCGCGCCACCTGGTTGGCCAGGAGCTGCTGGCGGAGATCGGGCCCGGCATCGATCAGCAGCCGCTTTCCCTCCGGCCCCTCCACCAGGGCGGAGGTGCGGGTGCGGCGGTTGCGCGGCTCGGCGGGGTCGCACTCGCCCCACTCACCCCCCTCGCCCACCCCACCCAGCAGCGGCACCCCGCCGGAGCCGCCGCAGCCGAGGAGGGTGATCCGAAGCATCGCCCTCAGGCCGCCTTCGGATAGAGGCGGAGGAAATTCCCGGTGGTCAGTTCCTCCAGCGCCGCCATCGGCAGGCCGCGGGCTTCCGCCAGCACCTTCGCGGTATGGGTGACGAAGGCCGGCTCGCAGCGCTTGCCCCGCAAGGGCACGGGGGCGAGGTAGGGGCTGTCCGTCTCCACCAGCAGCCGCTCCGCCGGCAGCTCGGCCGCGAGCGCCCGGAGTTCCGGCGATTTCGGGAAGGTCAGGATGCCGGAGAAGGAGATGTAGCCGCCCAGCGCCACCGCCTGCCGCGCCAGGTCCGGGCCGGAGGAGAAGCAATGCAGCAGGAAGGGAAAGGCCCCGCCCGCCTCGTGCTCCTCGCGGAGGATGCCGATGATGTCGTCATCCGCCTGGCGGGCATGGATGGCCAGCGGCAGGCCGGTGGCGCGCGCGGCGCGGATATGCCGGCGGAAGCCTTCCTGTTGCAGGTCGCGCGGCGCCTTGTCGTAGAAATAGTCGAGGCCGCTTTCGCCGAGGCCGATGATGCGCGGATGGTCGGCGAGCGCGATGAGCTGCTCCACTGTCGGCAGCCCGTCCGCCTCCCCGGCATTGTGCGGATGCACGCCGACCGTGCCCCAGACCGTATCGGGGAAACGCTCGGCCAGCGCCTTCACCGAAGCGGCCTGCGCGACGCGCGTGCCGATGGTGACCATGTGCGCGACGCCGGCCTCCTTGGCCCGGGCGAGGATCGCGTCGATTTCGGCCTCGACGAAGTAGTCGAGGTGGCAATGGCTGTCGATCAGCATGGCATCAGGCGGCGAGTTCGATCTTGCGGAAGAGCGGGCTGGGCGGCGGCAGCGGAATGCCGCCCGGCAGCGGCGTCGCCAGATCGGCCAACTGGCGCTGGTTCTTCGGCACGCCGAGCTGGTCCAGCAACGCGTCCATGGTGGTGGGCATGAAGGGCTGGAGGACGGTGCCGAAGACCCGCAGCGCGTCATGAAGCAGACGCAGAACCTGCGACATCAGCACAGGATCGGTCTTCTTTAGCGCCCAGGGCGCCATTTGGGTGATGTAGCTGTTGGCATAGCGCACCTCGAACATAATGTGCTCAAGGGCGGAGTGAAACTGTTGGTCCTCTAGCGCTTTGCCAACTTTTTCTCTGAGATCGCTGATGCCGCTGTGTAGCGTGGTGTCGTGCATCAAGTGCGGATTCTCTAGAGGGGCTGGCAGCTTCCCTTCGCAATTCCGCTGGATCAGCGACAGCGTCCGGTTCGCCAGATTCCCCAGCGCATCCGCCAGCTCGCCATTCGTCCGGCCGGCCAGCGCGGCGCGGGAAAAATCCCCGTCATTGCCGAAGGGCACTTCGCGCAGCAGGAAGTACCGCACCGGGTCCAGCCCGTATTCCTCGATCAGCGCCAGCGGGTCGATGACATTGCCCAGCGACTTGGAAATCTTCTGCCCCTCATTCGTCCACCAGCCATGGGCGAAGACCCGCCGCGGCGGCGCCAGCCCGGCGGCTTCCAGGAAGGCCGGCCAGTAGATGGTGTGGAAGCGGATGATGTCCTTGCCGACGAAATGCACATCGGCCGGCCAGAATTTCCAGCGCGGATGCCCCTCATCCGGGAAGCCGGCGGCGGTGATGTAATTGGTCAGCGCATCCAGCCAGACATACATCACATGCGCCGCGTCGCCGGGCACGGGGATGCCCCAGCGGAAGCTGGTCCGGCTGATGGAAAGGTCCGACAGCCCGCCCTTGATGAAGCTGATGACCTCGTTCCGCCGGCTTTCCGGCGCGATGAAGCGGCGGTTGTCCTCGTAGTATTGCAGCAGCCAGTCCTGCCACTTCGACAGGCGGAAGAAGTAGCTCGGCTCCTTCACCCAGGCGACGGGGGCGCCGCTCGGGGCGTATTTCACCCCGTCGCGCTCGGTCAGCTCGTCCGGGCCGTAGAAGGCCTCGTCGCGCACCGCGTACCAGCCCTCATAGGCGCCGAGATAGATCTCGTCCCGCGCCGCCAGCCGCCGCCACAGCTCCTGACAGGCCGCCTTGTGGCGCGGCTCCGTGGTGCGGATGAAATCGTCGTGGGAGAAGCCCATGCGGTCGGCCAGCACGCGGAAGCTCTGGCTCACCCGGTCGGTGAATTCCTGCGGGTCCATGCCCGCATCCTGCGCCGCCTTCTCCACCTTCTGGCCATGCTCGTCGGTGCCGGTCAGGAAGAACACCTCCTGCCCTTCCAGCCGCTTCCACCGCGCCAGAACGTCGGTGGCGAGCGAGGTATAGGCGTGGCCGATATGCGGCTTGTCGTTCACGTAATAGATCGGGGTGGTGACATAATAGGGTTTGGCCATCGCCGCCATCTTTCAGCGAAGGGCGAGCTGGCCGAGCCCGGTCAGCACCGCCTGCTTGCGGTCGAGGTTCAACCGCTCCGTCTCCTCCGCGAGGAGGCCGAGCTTGTCCCACAGCCCCGCCCAGTCGGCAAGCGAACGGCCCGCGAGCCAGGGCGTTGCCCCGCCCTCCCCGCCCCCCCGCCCGGCCGCGCGCAGCCCGGCGGCCAGCGCCCGCCGCAGCAGGGCGAAGAAGGTGCCGAGCGCCGCCGGATCCCGTCGCCCCGCCACCTTCTCGGCGACGTCGAAGGCGAGGCGCGGGTCGAGCGCGGGCAGGCCGCGCAGCACCTCCTCCACCAGCGCCTGCAGGGCGAGCCCCTCGCCTTCCGCCAGGCTCAGCGCCCGGCCCGGGCTGCCATCGGCGATCGCCGCCAGCCCGGCGCGCTCGGCCGCCGAGAGTTCCGGCAGCCAGCGCCCCAGCAGCCCCGCCATGGCGTCGGCCGGCAGCGGGTAGAGGTCCAGCCGGCGGCAGCGGCTGCGGATGGTCGGCAGCAGCGCCCCGGGCTGGTTGGTGACGAGAAGCTGGATGGTCCGCGGCGGCGGCTCCTCCAGCGTCTTCAGGAGGATGTTCGGCACCACCTCGCGCTCGGTGCGCTCCAGCTCCTCCACCACCAGCACGCGCCAGCCGCCCTCCGCCGCGGTATGGGCCATGAAGCGGAGGGCGGCGCGGGCATCCTCCGCCCGCAGCACCTCCTTCTTCCCCTTGTCGCCGGTATTCGGCGCCATGGCGAAGAGATCCGCATGGGCGCCGGCGGCAACCCGGCGGAAAGCGGGATGGGTCTCCGGCACGTAAAGCGGGGCCTGGCCGGGCACGGCCTCCGGCAGCCCGGCGAGCAGCCAGCGGGCGAAGCGGTAGGCGAGCGTCGCCTTGCCCACCCCGGGTGGGCCGGCGATCAGCCAGGCATGGTGCAGGCGGCCGGCGCGGGCGGCTTCCTCCAGCAGCGCCGCCGGCAGGTCATGGCCGGCCAGATCGGGGTTGGCGCGGGGTTCCGGCGGCGTCATCGCGGCGGCCCGGGCAGCCGCAGCCGGGCCTCGACCGCGGCGAGGATGGCGGCCGCCACCGCATCGGGCGCGGCGCTGGCGTCGATGCGCTGGCAGCGCGCCGGCTCCTCGGCCGCGATGCGGCGGAAGGCATCGTGGATCCGCTGGTGGAATTCCAGCCCCATGAGGTCGTAGCGATCCGGCTGCTGCTGGCCGTCCACCGCCGCACCGGCCTGGCGGGCGCGGGACCACACCCGTTCCAGGCCCAGCCTTGGCTCGATCTCCATCACCAGCGTCAGGTCGGGCCGCAAGCCGCCCAGCGCCGCGCCGGCAATGGCCTCGAACACCGCCCGCGGCACGCCCTGGCCGTGCACCTGATAGGCCAGGGTGGAATCGGCGAAGCGGTCGCACACCACCCAGATGCCGGCGGCCAAGGCGGGCTCGATCAGCCGCGCCACATGCTCCCGCCGCGCGGCGAAATGCAGCAGGCATTCGGCGACGGGGTCGAAGCCGCGGGAGAGGATCAGCCCCCGCACCGCCTCCGCCCCCGGCGCCCCGCCCGGTTCGCGCGTCAGCAGCACGGGCAGGCCGGCTGCTGCCAGGGCGGCGGCGAGGCGGCGGGCCTGGGTGGATTTCCCCGCCCCCTCCCCGCCTTCCAGCGTGATGAAGCGGCCGCGGCGGGAGGCGCGGGTCATCGCATCACCGGCGCGGGCGCGTGATGTGCCGCAGTTTCCCCGGCGGCCGGGCATGGCGGCCTGGCAGGCATCGCCGGTGCGGGCGTGCGATGCGCCACCCCGGCGGCCACTGCGAGGCCAAAGGCCCCCGCCGGCGCCGCCACGGCAGTCGCACCGGCGCCGCTCCCGCCGGCCGACCCGATGCAGCCTCGGCGATCCACTGTCCCGCCCATCACCACCTGGTTCATCGGGCCATCTTACTGCAATCCGCCCCGCCTGACGCCCCGAAGCGGCCTTGCCGCTTCAGGCTGTGCGGGACCAACAGGCACGCAGCGCTTCCGGGGCCTGCGAGGCTGCGCCAGCGGCTGCGGCGGCCTACCCCCCGCTCACCCAGCGGCCGATCACCGCGGGGATGCGGGCCACCAGCCCCAACCGGTCCACATCCGCCCCCGCCATCAGCGGCAGGGACATGGGCGGCACGCCCTGCCCCGTCACCTCCAGCCGTCCCAGCTCCGCCCCCTTCAGCACCGGCGCCTCCACCGGCGCGTCGTAGCGCAGCCGCGCCTGCAGGCGCTGGCGCCATTGCCGCGGCAGGGTCACCACCACGTCACGGCCGCCCACCAGCGGCACGGTGGCGCGCTCGCCCAGATGCACCGGCACCTCCTCGATGACGTCCTGGGCACGGAACAGCACGACATTCTCGAATTCGCGGTAGCCCCATTCCAGCAGCCGCTCGCTCTCCTCCGCCCGGGCGCGCATGGAGGCGAGGCCGTTGAACACCAGGATCAGCCGCCGCTCGCCGCGCTTCACGCTGGCGGTCAGGCCGTAGCCGGCTTCCTCGGTATGGCCGGTCTTCAGCCCGTCCGCCCCCGGCACCCGGGCCAAGGTGGGGTTGCGGTTCTCCTGGGTGATGTCGTTCCAGCGGAAGCTGCGTTCGTTGTAGATGCGGTAGTAGTCGGGGAAGTCGAGGATCAGCCGCTTGGCCAGCCGCGCCAGGTCGCGGCAGGTCACCCGCTGCTCCGGGTCCGGCCAGCCGGTCGAGTTGCGGAAGGTGCTGTCGGTCAGGCCGAGCTCCCGCGCCTTGCGGTTCATCTCCTCGGCGAATTGTTGCTCGCTGCCGCTGATGGCCTCGGCCAGCACCACGCAGGCGTCGTTGCCGGATTGCACGATGACGCCGCGGATCAGCGCCTCCACCGGCACGGAGGTGCCCACCTGGACGAACATCTTGCTGCCGCCCATGCGCCAGGCGCGCTCGCTGACCGGAAGTTCCTGGGACATGGTCAGCCGGCCCTGCTTCAGCCGGTCGAAGACCAGGTACATGGTCATCAGCTTGGACATGGAGGAAGGCGGCATGCGTTCGTCCGCATTCTTCTCCAGCAGCACCGCATCGGTGTCGAAATCGATCAGCAGGGCCTGCTTCGCCTGGGTGTCCAGCGGGCCGAGCGGGGTGGTGGCGGGCGAGGTGGGCGGCGGGGCCGGGCGCTGGGCCGGGGCAGAGGCGCGGGAGCCGCGGGGCTGGGCCAAGGCGGGCAGCGGCAGGGCAGCGGCAGCGGCCGCGACGACCACGGCCCGGCGGCCGGCCCCGGCGGGGGCGGCTTCGGATTCGACCGGGGAAGGAAGGGTCGGGCGGGGCATGCGGCTTGGGCTCCTGGGGCGCTGGCGCAGGGATACGCCCAGCGGCCCGGGTTGCTCAAGATTCGGCTGAAGAGAGGGCGCTAAATGCAGGGGAAGAAGGGAGAACCGGCCAGGGGCGTTCGGCCCGGAACGCGCCGACCTTGAAAAAGAAGAACGAAATCAAAGGGGAAGAATGGGGGCTCTGCCCCCATGTCCCCGCCGGGGGGTGGACCACCCCCCGGACCCCGGTGTGAGTCTGCCAGCTCAACCTGCCGACTCTGACCGGGGGTCCGGGGATCCAGGGGCAGAGCCCTGGCGGGGGTGTGGGGGCGGAGCCCCCTCTTCAGGCCGCCAGCCGCAGCTTTGCCGCCGCCTTCACCATGTCGGCGCATTTCTCCCCGATCATGATGGCCGGCGCATTGGTGTTGCCCGACACCACGGTCGGCATCACCGACGCATCCGCAACCCGCAGCCCCTCGATCCCGCGCACCCGCAGCTCGGGGTCCACCACGCTCTCCGGGTCGCCGCCCATGCGGCAGGTGCCGCTCGGGTGATAGATCGTGCCGCCGGTGCGGCGGATCCAGTCCAGCCACTCCTCGTCGCTCGCGGCGCCGGGGCCGGGCGAGATCTCCTCCTCCACCCAGCGCGCCATCGCCGCGGTCTGCGCCAGCCGGCGGCCGAGCTTCGCCCCTTCGATCATGCAGCGGCGATCCGTCTCGGTGGCCAGGTAGTTGGCGTGGATCAGCGCCTTCGCGCGCGGGTCCGGGCTCGCCAGGGTGATGGTGCCGCGGCTCTCCGGCCGCAACTGGCAGGCGCTGATGGTCATGCCCGGGAAGGGGTGCAGCTCCAGCATGGTCGCGCTGGTGCTGAAGGGCAGGAAGTGGAATTGCACATCGGGCGTCGCGCTGCCCGGCAGCACGCGCGCGAACAGCCCCGCCGTGCCGGCGCTGACGGTCAGCGGCCCGGTGCGCTTCAGGGCGAATTCCGCGCCCATCAGCGCCTTGCCCCACCAGGTCGCGGTGCGGGTGTTGATGCTGGCCTTCTGGTTCACCCGATAGGCCAGCCGCGCCTGGAAATGGTCCTGCAGATTCCGTCCCACCGCCGGCAGGTCGTGCACCACCGCGATCCCCATCTCCTGCAGATGCGCGGCCGGCCCGATGCCGGAGAGCATGAGCAGATGCGGCGAGGCGATGGCGCCGCCGCAGAGGATCACCTCCCGCGCCGCCTTGACGGTCAGCTTCGCGCCGTGGCGTTCCAGCTTCACCCCCGCGGCGCGGCGGCCTTCCAGCAGCAGACCGGTGCTGTGCGCGTCGGTGACGATCGTGAGATTGGGCCGCCCGCGCGCCGGCTTCAGATAGGCCGTCGCCGCGCTGCAGCGCCAGCCATTGCGGGAGGTGGTTTGGTAGAACCCCGCCCCTTCCTGTTCCGCGCCGTTGAAATCCTCGTTGCGCGGCAGCCCCAGCTCCACCGCCGCCTGAATAAAACTCTCCGCCAGCTTGTTGCGGTCGCGCAGATCGGAGACGGCGAGCGGCCCGCCCACGCCATGCAGCTCGCTCGGTCCGCGCTCCTGGTCCTCGCTGCGTTTGAAATAGGGCAGCACATCCTCGAAGCCCCAGCCGGTGCAGCCGAGCTGGCGCCAATGGTCGTAATCCGCATGCTGGCCGCGGACATAGAGCAGCCCGTTGATCGCCGAGGACCCGCCCAGCGTCCGCCCGCGCGGCCAGGGCACCCGGCGGCCGCCGAGATTGGGCTCGGGCTCCGTCATCAAATTCCAGGAGAGCGTCGGGTGGTACATGGTCTTGGCGTAGCCGATCGGCACATGCAGCCAAGGGTTCCGGTCGCGGCCCCCGGCCTCCAGCAGCACCACGGTCACCGAAGGGTCCTCCGACAGCCGGGCCGCCACCGCGCAGCCGGCCGAACCGGCGCCCACCACCACGTAATCCGCGCTTTGCGGCAGTACCTCGGCCATTCTCTCCCCCATCCTGGCCGGCGTCCCGCGCGGGCCACCGGAAACGAAGACCGGTGATCCGGGAGTCCCGGGCACCGGCCGCGCAGCAAAGCGCATCGCGGCGGCAGGGACCAGGGGGCGAGCATGGGGCGGCGCATGGGGAGCAGGCGCTTGGGACTTGCAGCCCGTCGCGCCGAAGCGGAGAGTCATCGCATGAGCGACGTCGACGCGCTGGCCGAATTGCTCGGCCCCTCCCATTGCCTGCGCACGGCGGAGGAGATGGCGCCCTATGCGGTGGATTGGCGCGGCGCCTGGCGCGGCCAGCCGCAGGCGGTGCTGAAGCCGGGCAGCGTGGCGGAGGTCGCCGCCGCGGTGGCGCGCTGCGCCGCAGCAGGGCTGGCGGTGGTGCCGGCAGGCGGGCGCACCGGGCTTGCTGGCGCCGCCGTGGTCTCGTCCAACGGGCCGCCGGCGGTGGTGCTCAGCCTGGAAAGGCTGAACCGCATCCGGGAGGTGGATGCGCGCGACTTCTCCCTGGTGGCGGAGGCCGGCTGCGTCGTGCAGCGCGTGCAGGAGGCGGCGGCGGAAGCCGGCCGGCTCTTCCCCATTGCCTGGGGCGCCCAGGGCAGCGCGCAGATCGGCGGCATGCTCAGCACCAATGCGGGCGGCGTCCGCACGCTGCGCTGGGGCAATGCGCGGGAGCTGGTGCTGGGGCTGGAGGTGGTGCTGCCGGATGGCCGCGTGCTGAACGACCTCCGCCGCGTGCGCAAGGACAATAGCGGCTATGCGCTGCGGCACCTCTTCCTCGGCGCTGAGGGGACGCTCGGCGTCATCACCGCGGCGGCGCTGCGCCTGGTGCCGGCCCTGCCGCTGGTGGAGACGGCGTTCCTGGCAGTGCCCTCGCCGGAGGCGGCGCTGAACCTGCTGGGCCGCATGCTGGGCAGCGGGGCGGAGGTGATCGGCTTCGAGCTGATCCAGCGCGTCTGCCTGGAGATGGTGGCGGAATACGGGCCGCATCTGCGCCTGCCCCTGCCGGTGGCAAGCCCCTGGTTCGTCCTGGTGGAACTGGCGGCGACGCATCGCGACGTGCCGGTGCGGCGCATGCTGGAAGCGGCGCTGGAGGAGGCGCTGGAAGCCGGCGAATGCAGCGACGCGGTGCTGGCGGAGAACGAGGCGCAGCGGCGGGATTTCTGGCGCATCCGCGAGGATTTCCCGGAATTCTCCCGCATCTCCGGCCCTTCGATCGCCACGGATACCGCGGTGCCCGTCTCCGCCGTGCCGGCATTCCTGGCGCGGGTCGAGGCGGCGCTGGCGGCGCGCTGGCCGGAGGGGCGGATGGTGGCGCTTGGCCATGCCGGGGACGGGAATATCCATGTCGGGCTGAAGGCGCCGCCGGGCGTGACGCGGGAGGAGTGGGTGCGCCGCGCCGGCGCGGCGGAGATGGCGGTGAATGAGATCGCCGTGGCGCTGGGCGGCAGCTTCAGCGCGGAGCATGGCATCGGCGTCTCCAAGCTGCATGCGATGCAGGCGCTGAAGGATCCGCTGGCCCTGGAGGTGATGGGGGCGATCAAGCGGGCGCTGGATCCGCGCGGGGTGATGAATCCGGGGAAGGTCCTGCCGAGATGTTGAGGGAGGGCTCTGCCCTCCTCGTTGGACGCAGTGCGTCCAACCCCACCCGCAAAGGGCCGAAGGGCCCTTTGAACCCTTGAATTGCAGAGCCGACGGTCGAGACGCAAAACTCATGGTTCCCAAAGGCCCTTCGGCCTTTGGCGGGATCGGACGCACTGCGTCCGATGTGAGAGAGAGGGTCGCGCCGTAAGGCGCGCCTTGCGGCGCGACGCCCTCTCTCGACCCAAGCCGGTCGCCTGCCCGAGGATCAGCCCTCCGCCGGCCTCGCCGCCGCCACGTAGCTCATCAGGTTTTCCAGCCGGTCCGCCTCGCTGGCCGGCTTGTCCGTGCGGATGCGGGCGATGCGCGGGAAGCGCAGCGCCACGCCGGATTTGTGCCGCGTGGAAAGCTGCGCGGCGTCGAAGATCACCTCCAGGACCAATTCCTTCTCCACCTCCCGCACCGGGCCGAAGCGGCCGGTGGTGTGGTTGCGGATCCAGCGATCCAGCCAGCCCAGCTCCGCATCCGTGTAGCCGGAATAGGCCTTGCCCACCGGCACCAGCTCCTCGCCCCCCTGCCCGTCCGGCCGCCACAGGCCGAAGGTGTAGTCGGAATAGAAGCTGCTGCGCTTGCCATGGCCGCGCTGGGCGTACATCAGCACCGCGTCGATCGAGAGCGGCGCCCGCTTCCACTTCCACCACAGCCCCTTCACGCGCCCGGCGACATAGGCGCTGTCGCCGCGCTTCAGCATCAGCCCCTCGATGGAGGCGGCGCGCGCGCCCTCGCGGATCTCGCCGAGCTGGGCGACGGAGGCGAAGGCGATCTGCGGCGAGAGATCCATCCGCGCCGGGGCGTGCCGCGCCGCCCACTCCTCCAGCCTGGCCCGCCTGGCATCGAAGGGCAGCGGGCGCAGATCCTCGGTGGTCTCGAACAGCAGGTCGTAGAGCCGGACGCCGACGGGGAAATCCCGCTGCATCTTCGGCGTCACCACCTTGCGGTTCAGCCGCTGCTGCAGATCGGCGAAGGGCGCGACCACACCGTCGCGGATCACCAGCAGCTCGCCATCCAGCACGGCGTGGAAATCCATCGCCTCGACGATCTCGGGGAAGGCGCCGGAGACATCCTCCCCGCCGCGGCTCCACAGCCGCCGCCCGCCCGGCCCGGCAGTGAGCTGCACCCTGATGCCGTCCCATTTCCACTCCGCCCGCCACTGCGCCGGGTCCAGCGCCGCCAGGTCGGCATCCTCCAGCGGATGCGCCAGCATCAGCGGGCGGAAGACCGGCGCCTCCCGCGGGTCGGGACGCCCGGCCTGGCCTTCCAGCCAGCGGAACAGCGCCAGGTAGGGTGGGGCGACGCCGTGCCAGACCTCCTCGATCTCCTCCACCGGCTTGCCCGCCCATTCCGCCAGCGCCACCCGCGCCAGCCGGCCGGAGATGCCGACACGCAGGCCCCCGGTGATGAGCTTGATCAGCGCCAGCCGGCTGGTGGCGTCCACCGCGTCCAGCCAGCCCGCGATCAGCTCCGGCAGCGCCGGCTTCGGCGTCAGCTCCAGCGCCTCCACCACCTCGGCGAGGCCGGGCGCCGGCGTGTTGATTCCCTCCGCCCCTCTGGCCCGCCCCGGCCAGATCAGCGCCACCGTCTCGGCGAAGTCGCCGACATAGTCGTGGCTGAGGGCCAGCAGCACCGGGTCGGTCCGCGCCGCCACCATGTCCCGGATCAGGGAGGGCTTGGCGGCGGTGAAGACCAGCTCCCCCGTCAGCGCCGCCAGCCCCACCCCACGGTCGGGGTCCGGCTGGGTGGCGTACCAGTCGCGCAACAGGGCCAGCTTGGCGAGGCGCCCGGGGGTGAAGACCAGCCGCTCCAGCAGGGCGGCGAAGGCGGGCAGGCTCATGCGCGCATCACTTTTCCTTGGCCCGGACGGGGGGTTTTGGGGCAGAACCCCGTCCCGTGCCTGAAGCCCTTCTCGCCCGCGCCCCCGCTGCCCGCTTCCTGCCCGCCACGGGGGTGGAGCCGGCCCTGGCCTTCTCGATCTGTACCCTGGTGAATGACCGGGCGCAGCACGCCGCCATGGTGGCAAGCTTCCAGGCCGGCGGCTTCGGGCCGAAGCTGGCGGAATTCCTCGCCCTGGACACCACGGAGGGGCAGGGCTGCGACGCCTTCCAGGGCATTCCGCGGCTGCTGGCGGCGGCGCGCGGCCGCTATGTGGTGCTGTGCCACCAGGATGTGCGGCTGCTTTCGGACGGCGCCGCCGTGCTGCTGGCGCGGCTGGCGGAGCTGGACCGGCTGGATCCCGGCTGGGCCCTGGCCGGCAATGCCGGCGCCACGCCGGAGGGGGAGCTGGCGATCCGCATTTCCGACCCCTATGGCGAGGATCAGCGCCGCGGCCGCCTGCCCGCCCGGGCGGTGAGCCTGGACGAGAATTTCCTGGTGCTGCGGCGGGCGGCGCCGGTCGGGCTTTCGGCGGATCTGGCGGGGTTTCATCTCTACGGGGCCGATCTCTGCCTGCAGGCGCGGCTGGCGGGGCGCAGCGCCTGGGTCATCGACTTCCATCTGCGGCATCTGAGCCCGGGGCGGAAGGACGCCAGCTTCCACGCGGCGCAAACCGCCTTCGAGGCGAAATACGCGGCGCTGCTGGCGGGGTTGCGCGGCATGCGCACCACCTGCACGCAGCTGGATCTGCGGCGGTCGCGGCTTGGCCGCTGGCTGTGGCGGCGGAAGCGCGGGCTCGGCTGAGCCACCGAAAGGGTGCCGTCGCGCCCGGGCGCATCCTGTGTGCGCTCGACACCGTCGAGGGCGCCTCGACGCGCCCTCACGCCGCATCCGCCTCCTCCTCGTCCCCCAGCCCCACCAGATGCAGCGCCCGGGCCCGCACCCCGCGCTGCCCCAGCGCATGCACCAGCGCATCGTCGCGCCCATGCGTCACCCACACGTCCGGCGCCCCCACCTCCGCCACCGTGCGCAGCAGATCATCCCAATCGGCATGGTCCGAGATCACCAAAGGCAGCTCTACCCCGCCCTGCTTCGCCCGCTGCCGCACCCGCATCCAGCCGGAGGCCATGCACACCACCGGATCCTCCAGCCGCCGCGCCCACCGATCGGCGATGGCCGAGGGCGGCGCCAGCACGATGGCCCCGCGCAGCGCCGCCTTCGTCGCCGCCGTGGCCGGCCGCAACTCGCCCAGCTCCACCCCCAGCTCCTGATACAGCCGGCAGAGCGGGATCAGCGCGCCATGCAGCCAGATCGGCGCCGCCCACCCCGCCTGCCGCAGCAGCGCGATCAGCCGCTGCGCCTTGCCCAGCGCATAGCAGCCGATGACATGCGTCCGCTCCGGGAACAGCGCCACGCTCTTCAGCAGCCGGCCGATCTCCTGCGCCGGCGGCGGATGGCGGAAGACCGGCAGGGCAAATGTCGCCTCAGTGACAAACAAATCGCAAGGCACCGGCTCGAAAGGCGCGCAGGTCGGGTCCGGCTGGCGCTTGTAATCGCCGGAGACCACCGCCCGCGCCCCCTGATACTCCAGCACCACCTGGGCCGAGCCCAGCACATGCCCGGCCGGCACCAGGCGCAGCGTCACCTCGCCCAGGCGCAGCTCTTCCCCATAGGCCAGGGCCTGCTGGCGGCGGCCGGCCCCCTCCCCCAGCCGCGCCCGCATGACGGCCAGAGTCTCCGCCGTCGCCAGCACCGCGTCGTGGCCGGGACGGGCATGGTCGCCATGGCCATGGGTGATGACCGCCCGCTCCACCGCGCGGGTGGGATCGATGAAGATCCCCGCCGGAGTGCAGCACAACCCCTGCGGCGTCACCCGCAGCCAATTCTCCGGATGCGTCACCGCGCCGACAATCCGTGCATGCCCTGCTCCTCCTGCCCTATTGCGAAAACTGGGGCGCCGCGGCGGCAGGAAAAAGGGAAAAGCCGGCATTCTCCGCCAGCTCTCCGGCAGCGCTGCATCAAAGCCGCGCCAGCCACGGCCTCTTGCGCTTCCCAGGCGTGGCGTCTCCCCGTATGTCGCAACCAGGACGAGTCTCCCGGTCAGCTTCGGCCAAGGGTTACCCATGGCCGGGGGAACTTGGCCGTTTGTGGCGCGTCCACCGACCCGGACAGGTAGATGGGATGAGGACAGAGCGGCATGGGACAGGTGGAGGCGGGATTGCAGCCATCCTCCGCAGCCGACCTGACCGAAGCCGAGCTTCGCTTCCGTGCCCTGGCCGACCAGGCGCCGCTGATGATCTGGCGCTGCGACGCAGCCCGGCAATGCGACTATGTCAACCGCGCCTGGCTGGAATTCACCGGCCGGCCGATGGAAAGCGAGCGGGGCCAGGGAAGGCTGGAGCTGGTGCATCCGGAAGATGCGGCCGCCTGCCTCGCGATCTTCACCGCGGCCTTCGAGACGCGCGAGCCCTTCACCCTGGAATACCGGCTGCGCCGGCATGACGGCGCCTGGCGCTGGCTGCGGGAACATGGCCAGCCCCTGATGCGGGACGAGGAGTTCGGCGGCTACATCGCGAGCTGCGCCGACGTCACCGAGCTGCGCGAGGCCCAGGCCGGCCAGGAAGCAGCGGCGGCGGAGCGGGAATCCCTGCTCTCGGAGCTGCATCACCGGGTGAAGAACAACGCCCAGGCCACCACCTCCTTCCTCAGCCTGCAGGCGGCGCGGGCCAGCGACAAGCTGGTGGCCCAGGCGCTGCGGGGCGCCGCCATGCGGGTGATGCTGGCGACACTGGTGCAGGACCGGATGTTCCGGGTGGTGGAGTCGGCAGGGCTGGAACTGGGCGAGGAGCTGGCGACGGCCGCCCGCGCCGCGCTGGACGTGGCCGGCCGGCCGGGGCTGACGCTGGAGCTGGCGCTGGAAGCGCGCCTGCCCCTGCCCGTCGCCCAGGTGCAGCCCCTGGCGCTGATCGTGAATGAGCTGGTGGTGAATGCCGCCCGCCATGCCTTCCCTGGCCGGCCGGGCGGCACCATCCGGCTGGCGCTGCGCCAGGCGGGGCCGGGCCATGCGGAGCTGCTGGTGGAGGATGACGGCATCGGCCTGCCGGAATCGACGCCGCGGAACACGCCTTCCGGCTGCCTGGGGCTGCATCTGGTGCCGCTGCTGGCGCGGCAGGCCCGGGCGAGCCTGAGGCTGGAATCCCCGGGGGGGACGCGGGCCTTGCTGCGGTTCCCCTGCTAGTGTCCTGCCCGCGAAGTCGCTGGATTGCCAGCGAACGCAGCGGACAAGCAGGGCCCGAGAACGAAGTCCGCAGGGCTTCGGAAGCGGGACACCAGAAAAATAGCCGTTCAGAATGGAATTATCCGACGGATATTTCTCTAGAAAATATAGTATTTAGAGCAGCTTATCTCCGATCTGCCGGATCACGGCGCGGTCCGGCAGATCGGAAGCTGCCGACCGTTTCCGGCGAGCGTGAAGGTGCTCCAGGCGGGGCAGGACGCGACCGCCTCTGCCTCCCTCCCCGTCCGACCGTACGCCGGCGCCGCTGGGCAAGGAGATTTGCGAGCGATTCGCAAATCCTCTATCGGGCACCGCATGGCCCGCCCTACCCGCCGCGCGCCCGCCCGGCGCCAGGTCTCCTTCACCGAACTCACCGCCGCGGGGCCAGAGGCCCTGGCGGCCGCCTTCAGCGCCCCGCCGGAGGAAGCCGCCCCCTGGGTGGAGGCCGCGGCCCGCTACGGCATCGCCAGGGCGCAGACGCGCTGGGGCCAGATGCTGCTGGACGGGCTCGGCGTGCCGCAGGACGAGGCCGCCGCCCTGTTCTGGTTCAAATCCGCGGCCGCGGCCGGGGAGCCGGAAGGCATGAACATGCTCGGCCGCTGCTATGAGCTGGGCCGGGCGACGCCCGTCGACCACGCGGCGGCGGTCGCGTGCTTCCGCCGCTCGGCAGAAGCCGGGTTCGACTGGGGCCAGTACAATTACGCCAATATGCTGCTGCGCGGCGACGGCGTGGCGCCGGACCGCGCCGCGGCGCTGCGCTGGTACCGCGCCGCCGCGGCGCAGGGGCATGCGAAATCCATCAACATGGTCGCGCGCTACATGGAGGAAGGCTGGGACATGCCGCGCGACCCGGACGGCGCGGCGCGGCTCTACCGCCTCGCCGCCGAGGGCGGCGATTTCCGCGGCCAGTTCAACCTCGGCGTCCTGCTGACGGATGCCGGCCGGATCGAGGAGGCGGCGCAGTGGTTCCGGGAAGCGGCGCGCCTCGCCAATCCCGCCTTTCGTCGCTCCATGCTCGCCCGCCTCGCCGGGCGGCAGGAGCCGGAGATCCGCGCCGTCATCGCCGAGGTGACGGCAATGCTGGCCATGGGCTGACGCCGGGGATGACGGGGGCTTCGCCCCCATGCCTCTAGAGCGTGATCGGTTGAGGTCGAATCGACCGAAACCGTGAATCACGCGACCGAACAATGAGCTAGAGCGGGGCGGGTGAGCGCAGCTCAACCGATCCCGCTCTAGCAGGGGGCGCTGCCCCCGTTGGCGGCAGTGCCGCCAACCCCCGCCGGGGGGAAGGCTTCCCCCCCGGACCCCGCCGTGAGTCTGCGGGTTGAACCCTCAGGCCAAGACTCCCGCCGGGGTCCGGGGCCAGGTCCTGGCGCCGGCGGAGTGCAGGGCAGCGGGCGCTGCCCGCGACGACCTGCCGCCGGGCGTTGGGGAGCGAAGCCCTCGATCTTACCGTTGTTTTCCGAAATTCGCACGGACGCGGCGCATTCACACCAGCGCCACCGGCCGCACCGGCGCCCCGGTCGCCCCGCGCATCTTCGGCGGCAGGATGATGAGGCAGAAGCGCGACACCCCGGCCGCGGCGATCTCGTCCAGTGCCAGGTTCTCGATGATATGCACCCCGGCCTCCGCCAGGCAGTGCTGGTGCACCGGCAGGGCCTTGTGGTGGTCCGGGTTGGGCAGCACTTCCAGCGCCATGTTGTCGGCGCCGATCGCCACCACCCCCTGCCGGGTCAGCCACTCCGCCGCCGGCACGTCGATCCCCGGCGCCCCGGCGAGATACCGCGCATTGTCCGCCGCGAAATAGCGCTCCCAGCCGGTGCGGATCAGCGCGATATCGCCCGGCTCCACCGCGAAGCCGGCCTGCTCCGCCGCCGCTTCTAGCTCCGCCGGCGTCACCACCCTTCCGGGCGCCAGATGCGCCCCGCCATCCAGCCCCGCCACGTCGAAGAGCAGGCCGCGCGTGATGAGCGGCGGGATCTTCTCCACCCCGAGCCGCGCCAGCCCCCAGTCCCCCAGCGTCTCCGCCGCGTCGAAGCCGTTGTAGAGCCTGTCGCCCTTCGAGACATGGCCGAGCGCGTCGATATGCGTGCCGACATGCGCCGTCATCTCGATCCGCTCGACATTGCTGCCGGCGTCGTTGGTCATGCCCAGCTTGCGGCGGCGGCGGATCGAGTCCCGCCAGGTGGCCCACAGCATCATCAGGAAGGGCGGCTGGTTCGGCGCCATGTAGGGCGCATCGGCGCCGAAGGCGTGAGAGAGGTCGAAGACCTGCCCCGTCTCGATGCCCTTCAGCGCGGCGAGCCGCTTCTCCGGCGTCAGCAGGTTCGCCGCGCCCAGCTCGTCCTGCGGGCCCCAGCAGGCGCAGCCCCAAGGGCCATGATCATGCGCGGCCGGCATCACGCCGCCACCCGCCGCGGCTGGCGGAAGGCCAGCCAGAAGATCGCCGCCCCCACCACCGCCAGCAGCCCCAGCGAGAACCAGTTCAGCACGAACCAGCCGAGATGCTCCTGCAGCAGCCCGGCCAGGAAGCTGGCCGTCGCCGTGGTGCCGAAGATCAGGAAATCGTTCAGCGACTGGGTCTTGCCCCGCTCATTCGGCCGGTAGCAGGTGGTCACCAGCGCCGTCGCCCCGACGAAGAGGAAATTCCACCCCACCCCGTTCAGCGTCAGCCCCAGCCGGAAATGCCAGGCGGAAAGCCCCGCCAGGCCGAGGCCGACGCCGGCCAGCAGGATGGCGAGGCCCGCCGCCATGATGCGCGTCTCGCCATAGCGGGTGATGAGCGCGCCGGTGAAGAAGGAGGGGATGAACATCCCCATCACATGCAGGAAGATCACCCAATGCGCCTCTGCATGCGGCATGCCGCAGGCGACGATGGCGAGCGGGGAGGCGCTCATCAGGAAGGACATCACGCCATAGGCCATCATCGCCGCGGTGACGGCGACGATGAAGCGCGGCTGCGCGGCGATTTCCCGCAACGGCCGCGGCGGCGCCTCCGCCCGCCCGAGGCCGGCGGCGGCCGGCTTCGGCGGCGCGGGGAATTCGATGAAGGAGATCAGCACGAAGACGACCAGGTGCAGCACGAACATCGACGCATAGGTGGCCAGGTAGAGCGGCACCATCTGGTCATGCGTCAGCCGCGCGATGCTGGGGCCGAGGATGCCGGCCGCCACGCCCCCCGCCGTGACCCAGGAGATGGTCTTCGCCCGATAGGCCGGCGGCGCCAATTCCACCGCGGCGAAGCGGTACATCTGCAGGCTGGCCACCGCATAGCCCAGGATGAGACCGCCGAGGCACATCAGCGGGAACATCGCGTGGTAGAGGCCGAGGCTGATGGTGACCGCCCCCACCATCCCGCAGATGGAGCCGAGCCGGAACCCGGCCCGCCGGCCGAAGCGCTGCATCAGCAGCCCGGCCGGGAAGGCGGAGAGCATGACGCCCAGATGCTGCAGCGTCACCGGCAGCGTCGCCAAGTCCCGGTTCGCGTAGAAGCTGATGACGGAGAGGGCGGTGGCCGAGGCCATCATCGTATTCCCCGCCTGGCCGATCGCCTGGCAGCAGGCAAGCAGCAGGAGATTCCGCCGCATCCGCCCGGTCAGGCGTTGCGGGGTTTCGGCGTTTCCGTTCATGGGGGCGAGAGTAACCCTGCCGGGCCTTTGGGCAAGTGCTGCCCCTGGCTTGGGCAATTCACGCGCGGAGGCGGGAAAGACCGGGCGGCGCGACGGCAGATTCCACGCCGCGGGATCGAGGCTTGCGGCGCGTCGGAGCGCAGCCTCTCCGCCCTCGCCCATCCCCGCGCTCCGGCTCTGCATCCGGCCGCGCGGGTCACGCTTTCGGGGATGCCACGCCAGATGACCGCGCCTCGACCGGCCAGCCTCCCCGCCATCCGGACCAGCCCGGCACTTGTCCGATGCCGATCCGCCACGCTCAGGCGCGACCGCCGCCCTGTCATCCCGCCGTCACGCTTCTGTCGCAGCGCTGCAAGCGCCCGCCGGTAAGCCTGCGCGCATCGAGGACAGCAAGGGGTGGAGACCATGCCGAACCAGGCAGGGCGGCCGGCCGCCTCGCCTCCGGATCACGCGGCGGCGGTGCCGGGCGGGGTTGCCCGCCGCCCCTCCGGGCCGCCGCGCTGCCATGGGCCGCGCCCTTCGGGCATGGTCGCCTCCCCACCCCGCACCGCCGGAGCGCGAACCCCGCCATGACCGACCGCCTCGCCTTGCTCGTCATCCTCGACGGCCTCCGCCGCGACGCGCTCTCGCCGGAGCGCACGCCCAATCTCTGGCGGCTGCTGGCGCGCGGCACCGGCTTCGCCGGCTACCGCTCCATGTTCCCCAGCGCGACGCGCATCGTCTCCGCCAGCACCGCGACGGGGTGCTGGCCGGCCTCGCACGGGCTCGCGGGCAATTCCCTGGCGCTGCTGCGGGCCGATGGCGGGTTGCTGCGCCAGGATGCCGGCGACCCCGCCTTCCTCCCCACCCGCCGCGCCCTGCGCGGCACGGCGCTGGATCGGCCGACCCTGGCGGACCGGCTGGCGCCGCATGGCGGGGTCTCCATCTTCAGCAATGTCTCCCCCGGCGCCGCCCTGGCGCATGACCCGAACCGCAGCGGCAGGCTGGTGCAGCGCGTCATCGCCCATGAGCCGGGGCGGGAGGCGCCGGCCGCCACCGACATCACCCTGGATGCCGAGGGCGATGCGAAGCTCACCGCCCGCTTCCTGGCGGAGGCGCTGGAGGGTGCCTTCGGCCTGCTCTGGCTGGGCGAGCCGGATGCCTCGCAGCACGCCCATCCGCTCGGCTCGCCGGCAGCCTGGGCGGCCATCGAAGCTGCCGATGCCCGGCTTGGCGAGGTGATGGCGGAGGTCGATCGCCGCCGCGCCCGGGGGCAGGAGGTGCTGCTGCTGGCCGGCTCCGACCACGGGCATGAGACGGTGGAAGCCGTCATCGACGTGGAGGCGGAGCTGGAGGCGGCCGGGCTGGCGCCGGGCGAGACCCTGGTCGCCGCCTCCAACGGCACCTCCGTGCTGGTGCATCTGGCGCCCGCGCGCGATCCGGCGCCGGTGCTGGATTTCCTTCGTGCCCGCCCCTGGGTCGGCACGCTGCTGGAAGGCGAGGCGCTCGCCGCCGCCGGCCAGCGCCCGGGTGCCGAGGGGCTGATCGCCGCCATCGCCATGCGCCGGCATGACGGGGCGAACCAGTACGGCATCCCCGGCATGGCCCTGGCGGCGAAGCCGGTCGCCGGCAAGCCGGACCGGCTGGGCTGCGGCCAGCATGGCGGCCTCGGCGCCGCCGAGCAGGCGCCGGTGATGGTCGCGGACGGGCCGGGCTTCGCCCCCGGCAGCCGGGATGCCGCCATCGCCCGGCCGATCGACCTGGCGCCCACCATCCTCGCCTTCCTCGGCCATGGCGATGCCGGTGCGCCGATGGATGGCGCTCCCCTGCAATCCCGGCCCTCGCAGGAGCCCCCCGCATGACGGTCCCGCGCCGCCTCGCCCTCGGCCGGCCGGTGCCATGACGCTCATCGAGCGCGTCGAGACGCCGGACGCCATGACGGCGATGCTGCACTTGGCGGCCGGGCTGCTGGGCGGAGCCTGACCATGGAAGTGCCGTTCGGCCTGCCGGACACCGGCGCGCCGGTGCTGAACGGGTCCGGGGACGGGACCGGCCCGATGGTGCTGGCGGGGCTGGCCGTCACCGCTCTCGGCATCGTGCTGGCGAGCGCCGCGGCGGCGCGGCTTCGGGCGGCGCCGGGCCCGCGGCGCTGATCCCGGATTGCGAAATCCCGTGGCCGTCTCTGCCGGCCGTCAGCCTTGGTCTTCAATGGCCTGGCTGTCCGCGCCTTGCGCTGGCGCCCGAGCGAGATTGGCAGGCAGAATGCTGGCGGCGGGCGGCATTGACGGCCCGCTGGGACACGGACAAGGTGCCGTCTTGTCTATCCCCGCCCGGCCAGGTCCGGTGGGGCGCAACCGCGCCGGCCTCGTGCCGCGCGCCGAGGAGAAAGGCATGGAGAGGCCGCGTCGGGTCAGCCTGAAGACCTATCGCCATCACCGGCTGGAGGTGCTGGATGACGGCCATCATGGCTGGATGGTCGCCATCCACGCGCCGCGCGGCGGCGAGCGGACGGTGCTGCGCAACCATGTGCCGAGCGGCCTGGAGCAGCTATTGGAGGAGGCAAGGCTGCATGTGGACCGGCGGCTGGACCCCTGGCCGCTGGACGAGCCGGAGGCGTCCTAGAGCGTGATCGGTTGAGGTCGAATCGACCGAAACCGTGAATCACGCGACCGAACAATGAGCTAGAGCGGGGCGGGTGAGCGCAGTTCAACCGATCCCGCTCTAGGCCGGTCGGGGGCTCTACCCCGCCCCCTGCTGGCATGAGGCGGCTGGTTCATCCCACGGGTCCCGGGCACGGACCGCGGTCCGGGGCCAGGTCCTGGCCCCGGCAGGGGTTGGCGGCACGGCCGCCAACGGGCTTCGCCCCTGGCTGCTCAGCGACTCAATGTCGGGTCCAGCCGGTCCCGCAGCCAGTCCCCCAGCGCCGAGACGGAGAAGGTCGTCAGCACGATGACCGCCGCCGGGGAGAGCAGGATCCAGGGCGCCCGCGTCAGGTATTCCCGCCCATATCCCACCATGGAGCCCAGCGAGGTCTCCGGCGGCTGCACCCCCAGCCCGAGGAAGGACAGCCCGCTTTCCAGCAGGATGATCTCCGGAAAGGCGAGCGTCATCGAGACGATCAGGGTCGAGGCAATGTTCGGCAGCACGTGCCGCCCGTAGATCCGCCAGGGCGAGGCGCCGAGCTGCCTGACCGCCGCCGCATAGCCCTGCGCCCCGGCCGAGATCGCCAGCCCGCGCGCGATCCGGGCATAGCGTTCCCAGGCATGCAGCCCCAGCAGCGCGACGAAGAGCGGCAGGGAATTGCCGAAGAAGGCCAGCACGGCGAGCGCCAGGATCAGGAAGGGCAGGCTTGCCGAGAAATCCACCAGCGCCAGCACCACCTGCTCCACCAGCCCGCGGAAATGCGCCGCGAGGAAGCCGAGGCTGGTGCCGAGCACGGCGCCGATGATGGTGGCGCCGAAGGCGATCAGCAGGCTCATCCGGATGGAATAGATCAGGCGGGAAAGCACGTCCCGGCCCAGCTCATCCGTGCCCAGCGCGTGCAGGAAAGAGCCGCCCAGCCCGATGGGTGGCGACAGGCGGTTGCGCAGATCGAGCGCCGTATAGGCGTAGGGCGCGATGACATCCGCCAGCAGCGCGGTGCCGAGCATCAGCGCCAGCCAGAGCAGGGCGAAGCGGATCAGCAGCGGCAGGCGGCGGCGCGGCGCGGAAGGCGCGCCGGCGAGGCTGGCGGGGAGCGCGGCGTCGGACATGCTCAGGCCCCCCTCGCCTGGCTGCGCAGCCGGGGGTCCAGCGCGCCGTACAGCAGATCCACCACCAGGTTGGCCGTCACCATGGTGCCGGCGACCAGCAGCAGCACGCATTGCACCACGGCGAGGTCGCGGTTCGCCACCGCCACCACCAGCAGCCGGCCGACGCCGGGCCAGGAGAAGACGCTCTCCACCACCACCGCGCCCGCGATCAGGCTGCCGACCATGAAGCCGATGATGGTGACGGTCGGGATGGCGGCGTTGGGCAGCGCATGGCCCCAGACCACCGCCCGCCAGGGCACGCCCTTGGCGGAGGCGGTCCGGATATAGGGCTGGCCCAGCACCTCCAGCATCGCGCTGCGGGTGAAGCGTGCCAGCACCGCCGCCCCGCCGATGCCGAGGGTGAGGATGGGCAGCACCGCATGCCGCCAACTCTCCTGCCCGCCCGAGGGCAGCCAGCCGAGCTGCACGGCGAAGACCAGCACCAGCAGCAGGCCGAGCACGAAAGAGGGCACGGTGAAGCCGGCGACGGCCAGCACCATCACCGCCCGATCGATCGGGGAATTGCGGTGCAAGGCCGCGGTGATGCCAGCCGGGATGCCGATGCAGAGCTTTATGAGCAGCGCCGGGATGGTCAGTGCCAGCGTTGCCGGGATGCGTTCCGCGACGAGTGCGATGGCATCGCGGCCATCCCGCATCGAACGGCCAAGGTCGCCGCCGATGATGGCGCCGAAATAGCGCAGATACTGCATCCAGATCGGATCATCGAGGCCCCAGGCGCGGCGGAAGGCCTCCACCGCCTCGGGCGGCGCATCGGCGCCCATGATGATCTGCGCGGGATCGCCGGAGAGGCGCAGCACCACGAAGGCGAAGGTGACGACCAGCACCACGGTGACGGCGGCGCGCAGCAGGCGGGTGGCGAGGAAGCGCAGCATCTCAGGCCGCCCTGACCGGGGCGAGGGAGCTCTCCCCCCAATTATGGTTCCGACCGCCGGCGGGCGTCTCGCCATGCGCCACATGGCAGGCGACGCGGCGGCCATCGGCGAGGCGCGGCTTCAGCACCGGATCATCCGTCTGGCAGCGGGCGATGGCCAGGGCGCAGCGCGGGTGGAAGGCGCAGCCGCTGGGCCTGTCCGCCGGGTTGGGCGGGTCGCCCTGCAGCAGGATGCGCTGCTGCCGGCGCCCCGGATGCGGAATGGCGGAGACCAGCGCCTGCGCATAGGGGTGGGCCGGCGCGTGCAGCACCGCATCCGGCTCCCCCTCCTCCACGATGCGGCCGAGATACATCACCGCCACGCGGTGGCTGACCTGCCGCACCGCCCGCAGGTCGTGGCTGATGAACAGCACCGCCATGCCGTGGCGCGCCTGCAATTCCACCAGCAGGTTCATCACCTGGGCCTGGATGGAGACGTCGAGGGCGCTGATCGGCTCGTCGCAGACCAGCAGCGCCGGGTCGGTGGCCAAGGCGCGGGCCAGCACGGCGCGCTGGCGCTGGCCGCCGGAGAGCTCATGCGGGTAGCGCGCCGCCTGGTCGGGGCGGAGGCCGACATCCTGCAGCAGCGAGGCCAGCTTCGCCGGGCGGTCGCCGATGTGGTGGATCTCCAGCGGCTCGGTGATCTGGGCGCCGACCGGCATGCGGCGGTCCAGCGCGCCCAGCGGGTCCTGGAAGACCAGCTGCATGCGCGCCCGCATGGCGCGCCAGGCGGGGCTGCCGGGGGGCGGCATGGGCTGGCCATCCACGCTGACCTGGCCGGCATCCGGCGTCTCCAGCCCCAGCACCAGCCGGCCGGTGGTGGATTTGCCGCAGCCGCTTTCGCCGACCAGGCCGAGGGTGCGGCCGCGCTCCAGGGTGAGGGAGACGCCATCGACAGCCCGCACCTCGGCCGGGCGGCCGAACACCCCGCGGCGCATCCAGTAGCGGCGGACCAGGTTCTCCGCCTGCAGCAGGGGGGCGGACCTCATGCCGGCACCATGGCGGGGGCGGCGCGCAGGCAGGCGGCGCTATGGCCCTCGGCGAGCGGGACAGGCGCCGGGGTTGTGGCGCCGCAATCCGGGCCGGCCTGGGCGCAGCGCGGGGCGAAGGCGCAGCCTTGCGGCATAGCCCAGGGCTCGGGCACCGCGCCGGGGATGGCGAGCAGCGGGCGGCGCTCGCCCTCGAAGGGCGGCAGGGCGCCGAGCAGGCCCTGCGTATAGGGGTGGGAGGGCGCGGCGAAGAGGCGCTCGGTGGCGGCCGTCTCCACGATGCGCCCGGCATACATCACCGCGACCCGGGCGCAGGTCTCCGCCACCACGCCGAGATCATGCGAGATCAGCACCAGGGCCATCCCAATCTCCCGCCGCAGCCGGCCGAGCAATTCGAGGATCTGCGCCTGGATGGTCACGTCGAGGGCAGTGGTGGGCTCGTCGGCCACCAGCAATTCGGGGCGCCCGGCCAGGGCCATGGCGATCATCACGCGCTGGTTCTGCCCGCCGGAAAGCTCATGCGGATAGGCGTCCAGCCGCCGCGCCGCATCCGGGATGCCGACCTGGTCCAGCAGCCGCTTGGCCTCCGCCCGCGCTGCGGTGCCGCGCAAGCCCTGATGCAGCGCCAGCCCTTCCATGATCTGGGCGCCGATGCGGTGCACCGGGTTCAGGCTGCTGGCGGGGTCCTGGAAGATCATCGCGATGCGCCGGCCGCGGATTTTTTCCAGCGTGGCGGGCGGCGCGCCGAGAATATCCTGCCCCTCCAGCCGCACGCTGCCGCCCAGCATGGCCTGCCCAGGCAGCAGGCCGAGCGCGGCCAGCCAGGTGACGGATTTGCCGCAGCCGCTCTCCCCCACCAGGCCGAGGGATTCGCCCGGCGCGACATCCAGATCGATGCCGCGCAGCGCCGGCGCCCCAGCGAAGGCGACGGTCAGGCCACGAATGGCGACGAGCGGCGCCCCCATGCCTCAGCCCGCCCAATTCCGCCGGCGGAAATCCATGACGAAGCTCTGCCCCGCCCGCCAGCGCAAATCCCGCCGCTTGGCGGTGAGATTCACCGATTGGTGCAGCACGGTATAGGCGGGGTCCTCCCGCTCCGCGATCTCCAGCATGCGGCGGAAGGTGGTACGGCGCTGCGCCGGGTCGGTGCCCTGTTCCAGCACCTGGGAGAGGCGGCCGAATTCCTCGTTGCGCCACTCGCCGATCTGCCATTGCTGGCCATCCGGCCCGTGCTGCGCGGTCAGCGAGGAGACGGGATCGTTGAAGGAGGCGCTGTTGGACCAATCCCTGACGCCGCGCTGCCCCTCCCGCGAGAGCACCTGCGGGAAATTCTCCCGCATCTCGATCACGACGTTCAGCCCGACGGCGCGCCAGCCCTCCACCAGCACCTGGGCGGTGGGAAGCTGGTTGGTGTAGTAGCCGGCGAGCAGCCGGTAGGGGATCGGGTCGCCCTTGTAGCCCGCCTGGCGCAGCAGCCGCTTCGCCTCATTCGGGTCGAAGCGCGGCACCGCCCAGTCGGCGTGCAGCATCGAGCCGTAGAAGTCGAATTGCAGCCCGCGCGGCACCGGCGCGCGGCCGCCCCAGAGTGCCGCCACGATCGCTTCGCGGTCGATCGCATGGGTGAAGGCGCGGCGCACCAGCGGGTTGGCAAGCTGCGGATGCGTCTTGTCGAACACCGTCAGCCGGTGGTTCATGATCGGGCCGCCGACTACCTCATGGCGGGCGCTGCGGGCGATGCCGTCGATCTGGTCCGGCGGCATGTCGCAGGCGAAATCCGCCTCGCCGGAGAGCAGCGCGTTGATCCGGCTCGCCACCTCCGGCACTTCCAGGAAACGCAGCCGCTTCACCGGCGGGGCGCCGCCCCAGTAGTCGTCGAAGGCTTCCAGCACCAGCGACTGGTCGGGGCGGAATTCGGCGACGCGGAAGGGGCCGGTGCCGATCGGGCGGCGCGACCAGTCGAGCCAGCTCGGCGCGGCCTCGAACGCGGCGCGGGAGAGGATCATGCCGGTGTTGCGGCTGATGCGGCCCTCCATGGCGAGGTCCGGCGTGCGGTTGACGAAGCGCACGGTGCGCGAGTCGATGACCTCGACCCGCTCCAGCGCCGGATAGGTGCGGCGGGCGACGGCCAGGGCCTCGGGCGGCGGGGTGCGGCCGCGGGACTGGCCGGGCACGCTGCCGAAGAGGTTGCGCGCCTGATCGAGCGTCAGCCCCCAGCCCATGCGCTCGGGCCCGAAGGAGAAGGCGACATCCTCGGCCGTCATCACGTGGCCGTCGTGAAAGCGCACGCCCTCCCGCAGCGTCAGCTCCAGGGTGCGTTCGTCGATGCGGCGCCATGCGGTGGCGAGCGCCGGGCGCAGCGTCAGGTCGTCCCACCAATCCTGCTCGATCAGCGTCTCGGCGATGCTGAACCAGGTGCGGCTGCCGACATTGGACTGCTCGCGCAGCGTCTCCAGCGTGTTGGTGTTGCTGATCTTCTGCACCGCGATGGTGACGACCGGGCGCGAATCCGCCTGAGCGATGGCGAAGCGCGGTAGCGCCGGGGCGGCGAGCGCCGCCCCCAGCAGCGAGCGACGGCGGAACGCCACCTCAGGCGCCCCAGTTATTGGCACGGAAATCCATGGCGAAGGCCGGTGCCGCCTTCCAGCGGATCTCCTTGCGCTTCGCCGTGAAGGTCGCGTTCTGGTGCAGCACGGTATAGGCGGGGTCCTCGCGTTCGGCGATTTCCAGCATGCGGCGGAAGACGGCGCGGCGGCGGGCGCGGTCCGTGCTGGTTTCCAGCTCCACGGAAAGCTGGTTGAACTCGGCGTTCTCGTACTCGCCCACCTGCTGCTGCTGGCCATTCGGCCCGTGCTGATTCACCAGCGACGAGACCGGGTCGCTGTAGAGGCCGCTGTTCGACCAGTCGCGCACCGCGCGGGTCGGGCTGCGCTCCAGGATCTGCGACCAATTCTCCTTCATCTCGATCTGCACGTTCAGCCCGGCGGCGCGCCACATTTCTACAAGTACCTGCGCGGTGGGCGTCTGATTCGTGTAGTAGTTGTTCAGCAGGCGGTAGGGGATGGGTTCGCCCTTGTAGCCCGCCTCGCGCAGCAGGCGACGCGCCTCGGCGACATCGTATTTCGGCACTTCCCAATCGGCCTGGAACATCTCGCCGTAGAACTCCCATTGCAGGCCGCGCGGGATGGTGGTGCGGCCGGCCCAGAGGCTCTCGACGATCGCCTGGCGGTCGATGGCATGGGTGAAGGCGCGGCGCACCAGCGGGTTGCGCAGCACCGCATGGGTCTTGTCGAACACCGTCAGCCGGTGATTGGGGATCGTCCCGCCCTGCACCTCGAAGGCACGGTTGCGCTCGATGCCGGTGATCTGGTCGGGCGGGATGTCGCAGGCGAAGTGGTATTCGCCGGAGAGCAGCCCGTTGATGCGGGAGGCCACTTCCGGGACTTCCACGAAGCGGAGCTGCTTCAGCGGCGGGCGGCCGGCCCAATAGGAATCATGCGCCACCAGGGTCAGCGAGGTGTCGGGGCGGAATTCCGCGACCATGTAGGGGCCGGTGGTGACGGGCTTGCGCCCCCAATCCAGCCAGGTGGCGGCCTCGGCGAAGCCGCGGCGGCTGTGGATTTCCGCGCCGTAGCGGGCCATGCGGCCTTCCAGCGTCACGTCCGGCGTGCGGTTCACCCAGCGCAGCGTGTACTTGTCCACCACCTCGATGCGCTCGAAGCCCGGGAAGCTGCGATTGGCGACGGCCGGCACCTCGATCGGCAGTTCGCGGCCGGCGCGGGCGGGGTTCACCTCGCCGACGCGGATCGTGCCGCTGCTGTTCGGGCCCTGCGGGCCGAACATGCGGTCATTGCCGAAGGAGGCGGCGACATCCTCGGCGGTCAGCTCGTCGCCATTGTGGAAGCGCACGCCCTCGCGGAGCTTCACCTCCACGATGCTGTCGCTGATCCGCCTCACCTCGGTGGCGAGCACCGGAATCGTCTGGAGCTGGCGGGAATAGTCCCGCCCCAGCAGCCCTTCCCAGATGGAGGTCAGCAGCACCCGCTCCCCCACATTGGACTGCTCGCGCAGCGGCTCCAGCGTGTTGGTGTTGCTGATCTTCTGCACCGCGACGGTGATGGAGGGCCGGTTGTCGGCCTGGCCGATGGCGAAGCGTGGCAGGGCGCCGGCGGCGAGGCCGGCGCCGGCCAGCAGGGTGCGGCGGTTGATCATGCGGTGGCTCCTTCCCGGGGGGCGGTGCGGTCCTCGAGGCCCTCCGGCGTCGCGCGGAAGCCGGTCAGGGTGCGTTCGGCATGCCGCAGCCGCCAGGAGAGGGCGCGCTGCGCATACTCCTTCACCAGCCCGGCATGGGCCGGGCTTTCGGCCAGGTTCTCGAATTGGTGGGGGTCGCGTTCGAGATCGAAGAACAGCGGCGGCAGCGCGGCGAAATGCACGTATTTGTATCGCGCATCCTGGATCACGCAGAGGCTGCAGGCATCCATCGGCAGCCGCAGCGCGCTCTCGGGCTGCGAGTAGAAGACGTCGCGGAAGTCGTATTCGTAATGCAGCGCGTCGCGCCAGCCTTGCGGCGCGCCGCCGCGGACCAGCGGCAGCAGGGAATGCCCATCCACCGCGCGCGGAATCTCGCCGCCTAGCCAGTCCAGGATGGTCGGCATGATGTCGATGCTCTCGGTGAAGGCCCGTTCCACCGCGCCCGCCCGCGCCGGCGCCCCTGCCTCCTTCACCACCAGCGGAATGCGGAAGCTTTCGTCGAAATAGCCGATCTTGCCGAGCAGCCAATGGTCGCCGAGCTGTTCGCCATGATCGGAGGTGAACACCACCATGGTGTCCTGCCACTGCCCTGTCTCATCCAGCCAGGCGAAGACCCGGCCGAGATTGTCGTCGATCTCCTGCATCAGCCCGCAATAGGTGGCGCGCATCTGGCGGATGGAGGCCTCGTCCAGCGCCGTCGCCGCGCCGTCCGCGCCATGGAAGAAACTGCCCTGGCCGATACCGTGCAGGTAGAACTCCAGCAGCGGATGCTGCTTCGCCTCCGCCTGCCAGCTCGGCTGCCGCACCGGCGCCGGCATCTCCGCCGGGCTGTAGGCGGCGTGGTAGGGCGCCGGCGCGATGAAGGGCGGGTGCGGCCGGTAATAGCCGAGATGCAGGAACCAGGGCTTGTCGCCGACGCCCTTGAGGTAGGTCAGCGCCCGTTCGGTGAAGTAGGCGGTGTCGGACAGCGCGGCCGGAATCCGGCAGGGCCGGTTGGTCACGCCCGGCACCGTATCCTCGCCTTCCGGCAGCCAGATATCCTCGCGCCGCGCCGGCAGCGGGTAGCCGGAATGCGCCAGCCAGCCGAAATACCCGTCCATCGTCGGCTCGAAGGCGCCGACGCTGCGGAATCCCTCCATCAGATCGCCCAGCGAGGTGAAGCGCGGATCGCGCGGGAAGGTGCTGCGCGGGTCGGGCGTGGTGGTGGTGTAGCCGATCAGCGCCGGGTCATAGCCGATGCGGCGCAGCGCCTTGCCCAGATTCATGTGGCGCGCATCCAGCGGCACGGTGTTCTGCACCGCCCGGTGGTTCATCAGGTAAAGCCCCGTCAGCAGCGAGGCGCGCGCCGGGCCGCAGGGCACGGTGGTGGTGACGTGGTTGGCGAAGGTCACGCCCTCCCGCGCCAGCCGCGCCAGATTCGGCAGGCGGAGGAATTCCGCGCCCAGCCAGGGCAGGAAATCCGCCCGCCACTGATCGACCACGATCAGCAGAACATTCCGCCGCTGCCCCATGCGCCATGCCGCCCCTGATGGACGGGGCCGCGATAGCCGCCTTTTGCCGAAGATTATGTGACGGAATCGCGTCCATTGCGTGACACTCTGCTCGGCGCATTGCCATGCAAGCGCCACGCATCCGTCATCGGACCGCAATGCAACTTCCCTATCCCCAGCTCCGATCGCGCATAGCAGGGGCCCGCATGTTCACTCTCGCCCAATTCTCGGACACGCATCTCGGCGCCCCGACCCCGCTCTTCCGCGGGAATTTCGAGCGCCTGGCAGCGGCGCTGGCCACCAGCCCGCCGGACGTGCTGGTGGCGAGCGGCGATGTCTCCCTGGACGGCGCGGACCGCGAGGCGGATTTCGCCCTCACCGCGGACTGCTATCGCCGCCTGCCCGGCAAGGTGCTCTGCGTGCCCGGCAACCATGACGTGGGCGACCACCCGGACCGCGCGCCGCGCCAGCCGGTGAATGCCGAACGCCTGGCGCGGTTCCGCCATTACATGGGCGAGGATGTCTGGGCGATGGACCGCGAGGGCTGGCGCCTGCTCGGCCTGAACAGCCAGGTGATGGGCAGCGGCTTGCCGGAGGAAGCGGCACAGCTCGATTTCATCGCGGCGCAGCTCGACTCGCTCGGCGACCGGCTTCTGGCGGTTTTCCTGCACAAGCCCTTCTTCATCGCCGACCCCGCCGACCCGATCTTCGACTACTGGTCGGTGCCGCCCTTCGCCCGGGCCGCGCTGGCGCCGCTCTATGAGCATAAGGCGCTGCGCCTGATCGGCTCCGGCCATCTGCACCTGCACCATGCGCAGCGGCGGGGCGCCGCGACGCTGGCCTGGGCCCCCTCCGTCGCCTTCATCGTGGCGCCGGAGGAGCAGCCGGACCTGCCCGGCGAGCGCCCCTGCGGCTGGCTGCTGCACCGCTTCGGCCCGGATGCGGTGGAGACGGAGCTGGTGGCGCCGGCAGGCATGGAGCGCCCGCATATCCATGAGGTGCGGGAGGAGGCCTATCCCAGCTCCCCGCTGCTGGCCAAGGCCGGCTGAGGCGGGCATGGCCGGCATCGCGATCGAGGGCATCCGCAAGAGTTTCGGCGCCACCCAGGTGCTGAAGGCGGTCTCGCTGCAATTGCGGCAGGGGGAATTCCTCTCGCTGGTCGGCCCCTCCGGCTGCGGCAAGACCACGCTGCTGCGCATCATCGCCGGGCTGAAGACGGCGGATTCCGGCGCCATCCACATCGCCGGGCGGGAGGTGACGCGGCTGCGGGCGGCGGATCGCGACATCGCCATGGTGTTCCAGAATTACGCGCTCTATCCGCATCTGACGGTCGCCGAGAATCTCGCCGTGCCGCTGGTGATGCGGGCGCTGACGCCCTGGCAGCGCCTGCCCTTGCTCGGCCGCCTCGCCCCGGGCACGGCGGCGCGGCGGCGGGAGATCGCGGCGCGGGTGCAGGCGGCGGCGGAGATGCTGCGCATCGGGCATCTGCTGGATCGCCGCCCGGTGCAGCTTTCCGGCGGTCAGCGGCAGCGCGTGGCGCTGGGCCGTGCCCTGGTGCGCCAGCCCAGCGCCTTCCTGATGGATGAGCCGCTCTCGAACCTCGATGCCGAGCTGCGCGCCAGCACCCGGCGGGAGATTGTCGAGCTGCATCGCGCCGCGGGGGTGACCACCGTCTATGTCACGCATGACCAGGTCGAGGCGATGACCATGTCCGACCGGGTCGCGGTGATGATGGGGGGCGAGGTGCTGCAGCTCGGCACCCCACGGGAGGTGTATGAGGAGCCGGCGGAGCTGCGCGTCGCCGCTTTCCTCGGCAGCCCGCGCATCAACACGCTGAAGGTGGCGGCGGCGCCGGATGGGTTGCGGTTGGGTCCGGTGACGCTGCCCTTGCAGGCCGCGGCGGCGCCCGGCACGCGGCTGACCCTGGGGCTGCGGCCGGAAGCCTTCGCCCTGGCCGGCGAGGGGCTGGCGGCGCGGGTCGAGCACCTGGAATTCCTCGGCGCCGAGCTGCTGCTGCATGGCAGGCTGGCGGCGGATGAGTCGCCGATCATCGCCCGGCTGCCGCAGGCGGAGACGGCGGGGCTGGCCATCGGCGCCCAGGTAGCGCTGGCGGTGGAGTGGCGCGCCGCCCTCCTGTTCGACGCCGAGGGCAAGCGCCTCCGCCTTGCCCCGCAGCGCGAGGCGGCGCATGCCTGAAGCACCCCTCCCCCGCTTTGCCGCCCCGCCGCCGGCCCGCTTCGCGCTGTCCGAGGCGGCGGCGGCCTGGCTGCTCTCCGCGCCCGCGATGCTCTCGCTCTTCCTGCTGCTGCTCGGGCCGAGCCTGGCCCTCATCGCCCTCTCCTTCACCGACTGGGAGCTGGGGGCGGGTGGCCTCACCTGGATCGGCCTCGGCAATTACGCGGAGCTGCTGGAGGACCGCACCTTTCTCGCCGCCCTGCGCAACACCCTGCTTTACGTCGCCCTGGTGATGCCGAGCTCCATCGGACTCGGCCTGCTCATCGCCCTGCTGGTGGAGGGCGGCAAGCGGCTGCGCGCCACCTTCCGCGCCATCTACTTCCTGCCGGTGGTCTCGCTGCTCGTCGCCATGGCGACCGCCTGGCAATACCTGCTGCACCCCACCATCGGCCCGGTGAACCGGCTGCTCGCGCTGTTCGGCGTGGCGCCGATCAACTGGCTCGGTTCCTCGGACTGGGTGCTGCTCTCCCTTTGCGCCATCGGTCTTTGGGAGAATCTCGGCTATGTCGTCGTGCTCTTCATGGCCGGCCTCACCGCCATCCCGTCCGAGCTCTACGCCGCGGCGGAGATGGATGGCGCCCGCTCGCCCTGGGCACGGTTCCGCCTCGTCACCTGGCCCTTGCTCGGCCCCACCACCCTCTTCGTCGTCACCATCACCGCCATACGCTGCCTCCGCGTCTTCGACACGGTGGCGGCGCTGACCGATGGCGGGCCGAACAACGCCTCCGAAGTGCTGCTGCATGTGATGTACAAGGAGGGCTTCACCTATTTCCGCATCGGCTATTCCGCCGCCATCACCGCCGTCTTCCTGGCCGTGGTGCTGGCGCTAATGCTGATCCAGACCCGCATTCTCGACCGCCGGATCCACTACGCATGAGGCCGGGCCGCGACCCCGGCCTGCTGGCCGATCTGCCGCGCCTGGCGGTGCTGGGCCTCGGCGCCGTCATCATCCTCGCGCCCTATCTCTGGATGCTCTCCGCCTCGTTGAAGCCGGGCAGCGAGATCTTCAGCGATAGCCTCTCCCTGCTGCCGCAGCGCCTCTATGCCTGGGAAAATTTCTCCAAGGCCTTCCGCGAGGTGCCGCTGCTGCGCTTCCTGCTGAACGGCGTGCTGGTCTGCGCGGTGATCCTGTTCTTCCAGCTCCTCTTCGCCGTGCCCTGCGCCTATGCCCTGGCCAAGCTCCGCTTCCGCGGGCGGGAGACGATCTTCGCCCTGGTGCTGGCGGGGCTGCTGATCCCGGCGCATGTGCCAGCCCTGCCGATCTATGCCGGCCTCGCCGCCACCGGCCTGCTGGACAGCTACACCGCGCTCGTCGCGCCCTTCGTCATTTCCGTCTTCGGCATCTTCATGTTCCGCCAGGCCTTCCGCAGCCTGCCGGAGGAGCTGATCCACGCCGCCCGCATCGACGGCATGGGGGAGATGAGCATCGTCTGGCGCGTGGTGCTGCCCAATGCCTGGCCCACCGCCACGGCCTTCGCCACCTTCTCCATCGTCGCCCATTGGAACGACCTGTTCTGGCCGCTGGTGGTGGTGCAGCACGAAGCGCTGGCGACGCCGGCGCTCGGCGTCCTGTTCTTCCGCGCCGAGGAGGCGGGCAACGATGTCGGCGCGCTGATGGCCGCCAGCGTCGTCGTCACCGCGCCGATGGTCGCCTTTTTCCTCGCCGCGCAGCGCCGCTTCATTCAGGGCGTCGCGACCGCCGGCCTCAAGGGCTGAACCCAACACCACGGGGAGATTTCACCCATGCTGTCCACCACGCGCCGCACGACACTCGGGCTGGGCCTCGCGGCCCTGGCCCGCCCCGCCCTCGCCCAATCCGGCGTGGAGCTGGTGGTGCACTACCCCATGCCCGCCTTCTTCAAGGATGTGATGGAGAAGGTCGCCACCGAGTTCCAGGAGGCCAATCCCGGCATCCGCATCCGCTACCCCGCCCCCTCCCCCAATTACGAGGAAGGCGTGCAGACCGTGCTGCGTCAGGCCGTCGCGGGCGGGCTGCCGGATGTCAGCTTCCAGGGCCTCAACCGGCTGCGCGTGCTGACGGAGCGGCGCCTGCCGGTCGATCTCACCCCCTGGCTGGAGAAGGATGGCGGCCCGGATGCGCGCGGCTGGTCGGCGCCGGTGCGCGGGCTGGCGCGCTTCGGCGGCATCCAGGCGGGGCTGGCCTTCGCCGCTTCCAACCCGGTGGTCTATTACAATCTGAACCTGGTGCGCCGCGCCGGCGGCGACCCGGACAACCTGCCGACGAAATGGGACGATCTGCTGGCGCTCTCCGGCCGCATCGCCGCGCTGGGCGAGGGCATCAGCGGCATGCATTTCCGCTGGGCCGGCGACGACTGGATGTTCTCCGCTTTGCTCTATGGCTATGGCGGCCGGATGCTGACGGAGGATGAGAAGGACATCGCCTTCAACGGGCCGGAGGGCCAGGCGGCGATGCGTCTGCTCGACCGCATGGTGAAGGAAGGCAAGATGCAGCCGCTGACGGTGGATGCCGCGCTGCAGGCCTTCTATGCCGGCAAGCTCGGCATCTTCTCCGGCACCACCGCCTATATCGGCAGCATGCTGCGCAGCATCGGCCCGGGGGTGGAGCTGCGCACGACGAAGATGCCGGTCATCGATGCCGAGAAGGGCCGGCTGCCGACCGGGGGCAATGCCGCGGTGATGCTGACGAAGGATCCGGCGCGCCAGGAGGCGGCGTGGAAATTCATCGCTTTCGCCGCCGGCCCGCGCGGCCAGAGCATCATGACGCAGGGCACGGGCTATGTCCCTTCCAACACCCTGGCGCCCACCGATGAACGCTATCTCGGCGCCTTCTACCGGGAGAATCCGCTGTTCCGCCCGGCCATGGAGCAGCTTCCCATTTCCCAGCCCTGGTATGCCTTCCCCGGCACCAATGGCGTGCGCATCACGGACACCATCGTGAACAACCTCGCCCGGGTGGTGGAGCAGCGGGCGACGCCCGAGGCGGCGCTGGCCGACATGGCGCAGGAGGTGAAGCGGCTGCTGCCGCGCTGAAGCTTCGCGGGCGCGCCTTGCGGCGCGACCCTCTCGACTCTTCCCCACCAAGAGGCCGGTTCGAGGGCAGGTTAAGCCCTCGGGCCCAGGACTCATGGTTTCCAAAGGCCCTTCGGCCTTTGGTAGGGGGAGCCCGAGGGGGGCGAAGCCCCTCTCGGAAAGCCCGGCGCCCTGCGCATGGCAGCCTCGGCGCGGATCGCGTTTGCCGCGCGGCCCTTCCCGCTGGTCGGATGCCAGTATGCCAGTCGCCCTCCTCGCCGCCGCTGCTGCCTCCATCAGCCTCGCGCTCGGGGTGCGGCAGACTTTCGGTCTCTTCCTGCTGCCCCTGGCGCAGGAAGCCGCGCTGCCCCCCACCGTGCTCGGCCTCGCCGTCGCGCTGCACAACCTGGTCTGGGGCCTGGCCCAGCCCGTCACCGGCGCCCTGGCGGACCGCTACGGCGCCGGCCGCGTCATCGCCGGCGGCGCGGTCTTCTACCTGGCCGGCCTCGCCCTGCCCGCCCTGCTGCCGGTGCCCTGGGCGGTGCTGCTCGGCATCGGCCTCTTCACCGGCATCGGCGTCTCCTGCTGCGGCACCGGCGCGGCGCTCGCCGCCATCGGCCGTGCCGCCCCGCCGGAGCGGCGCGGCGAGCTGATCGGCCTCGCCTCCGCCGGCGGCTCGCTCGGCCAGGCGGCCATGGTGCCGCTGGCGCAATCCCTCATCGGCTGGGTCGGTGCCGCCGCCAGCCTCGGCGTGCTGGGCCTGACCATGCTGGTCATCCTGCCCATCGCCCGCACCATCGAGTGGCGCCCGCCGCCCGCCCGCCCCGGCGCCGCCGCCACCGGCCTGGCCGGCCTGCCCGCCCTGGCTCGCCAGGCGCTGTCCGACCGCGGCTATTTCCTGCTCACCCTCGGCTTCTTCGCCTGCGGCTTCCAGCTCGCCTTCCTGACGATGCACCTGCCCAGCCACCTGCAGCTCTGTGGCCTGCCGGCGAGCCTCGGCGCCACTGCGCTGATGACGGTCGGCCTGTTCAACATCCCCGGAAGCTGGCTGTGCGGCCGCGTCAGCAATGTCATGCGGCCGGAGCTGGCGCTGGGCTGGATCTACCTGGTGCGCAGCGTCGCCATCGCGGTCTTCGCCTATACCGTGCCGACGCCGGTCGGCACCGTGGTCTTCGCCGCGGTGATGGGCTTCGTCTGGCTCGGCTCCATCCCGCTGACCAATGCCGCCATCGCCCGGCGATTCGGCGTCGCCGACCTGGGCGCGCTCTACGGCGTGTGCTTCTTCAGCCACCAGATCGGCGGCTTCCTCGGCGCCGCCGCGGGCGCGCTGCTGCTGGAATTCGCCGGCGACTATACCGCCTTCTGGCCGGTGATGATTCTGGTCGGAGCGGTGGCGGTGGCGGCGAATTGGGCGATTCGCGCGCCCGCCCGCGCGCTGGCCTGAGCCGGCGCCTGGCTAACGGGTAGATGAATACTTCTTCATCTCGCAGCCTCGTGACCTGAAGGGCGCCTTGCCCCGGCCGCGACGGTCCCGCCAAGCCCGCCGGCGGGACCGCGGGCTTTTCGCCCTTTCCACCCCTGGCCCGGCAGGCATTGCCGCGCCGGGCGGCTGCACAAGATTTGTATACCTCGCACTTGCATGACCGATATGTCATCTATTCCCGAAGGCAACGGCTTGCCCTGACGCGCCGCACCACGCCTTCGGTGCGGCGGCGCGCGGCGGAGCCTGCTATGCCTCGAGCAAGGCCGGCCGCGCAGCCCATGCGGGCCGTCCGGGTAACCTGCCACGCCGTCCGAAGGCGCGGGCGGCAAGGGAAACGACAGGGGCGAGGAATGTCCGAACATACCGCAGTCTTGCGCAGCGACTACGAGGTGAAGCCGATGACCCGCGAGGAGCGGAAAGTCATCGTCGCCTCCTCGCTCGGCACCGTCTTCGAATGGTACGACTTCTATTTGTACGGCTCGCTCGCAGCGGTCATCGGCGCGAATTTCTTCAGCCAGTATCCGGAAGGCACGCGCAACATCTTCGCGCTGCTGGCCTTCGCCGCGGGCTTCCTGGTGCGGCCCTTCGGCGCGCTGGTCTTCGGCCGGCTGGGCGATCTGGTCGGGCGCAAATACACCTTCCTCGTCACCATCCTCATCATGGGCAGCTCGACCTTCATCGTCGGCATCCTGCCCACCTCGGAGAGCATCGGCATCCTCGCGCCGGTCATCCTCATCGTGCTGCGCCTGCTGCAGGGCCTTGCCCTCGGCGGCGAATATGGCGGCGCCGCGACCTATGTGGCGGAACATGCGCCGCATGGCCGGCGCGGCTTCTACACCAGCTTCATCCAGATCACCGCGACGGCCGGCCTCTTCCTCTCCCTGCTGGTGATCCTCTTCACCCAGCTCGCGGTGGGCGATGCGGCCTTCCGCGCCTGGGGCTGGCGCATCCCCTTCCTCGTCTCCATCCTGCTGCTCGGCATTTCCGTCTGGATTCGGCTGCAGATGGAGGAAAGCCCGGCCTTCCAGCGCATGAAGGCGGAAGGCACCCATTCCAAGGCGCCGCTGACCGAGGCCTTCGGCCAATGGAAGAATGCGAAGATCGCCCTTCTCGCCCTGCTCGGCCTGGTCATGGGGCAGGCGGTGGTCTGGTACACTGGCCAGTTCTACGCCCTGTTCTTCATGGGCAGCGTGCTGAAGGTGGATGCCTACACCACCAACCTGCTGATCGCCTGGGCGCTGCTGCTCGGCTCCGGCGGCTTCGTGCTGTTCGGCTGGCTCTCGGACAAGATCGGCCGCAAGCCGATCATCCTCGGCGGCTGCCTGCTCGCCGCCATCACCTACATCCCGCTCTTCAAGCTGATGAGCGCGGAGGCCAATCCGGCGCTGCACAAGGCGCATAGCGAGATCTCGGTGCAGGTGCTGGCGGACCGCAGCGGCTGCTCCTTCCAGTTCAACCCAACCGGCACCGCCCGCTTCACCCAGCCCTGCGACGTGGCGAAGGCGGCGCTCGCCCGGCTGTCGGTGAACTACACGGTGGAGGACGCGCCCCCCGGCAGCATCGCCGCGGTGCGCATCCAGGGCGGCACGCCCATCCCGGCCGACAGCCCCAGCTTCGCCGCCGACCTGGCCACGGCGCTGACCACCGCCGGCTATCCGGCCGCCAGCAACCCGACCGTGGTGAAGATGGCGAACCCCTTCGACATCTTCCGCGAGCAGCCGGCAGTGCTGATCGGCATCCTGACGCTGCTCGTCATCTACGTGACCATGGTCTACGGCCCGATCGCCGCGGCGCTGGTCGAGCTGTTCCCGACCCGCATCCGCTACACCTCCATGTCCCTGCCCTACCATATCGGCAATGGCTGGTTCGGCGGGCTGCTGCCGGCGACGAGCTTCGCGATGATCGCCCAGACGGGCGATGTCTATTACGGCCTCTGGTACCCGATCGTCATTGCCGGGGCGACGGTGGTGATCGGCCTGTTTTTCGTGCCCGAGACCAAGGATGTGGACATCTACGCCCAGGACGTGGCGGAGAAGCCGCACGACCGGCCGGCCAGCGCCAGCCTCTAGGCACTCCCCCGCGACGGCGCGCAGCGCCGTCGCGGGGCCCCGATGTTCGCCCCAGGCGGGGCGCTGCGCGCCGCCATGGGGCCCATTCACACTCCGGGATCGGGGCCTCGCACAGCCCGCCATGGCAAAGCCATGGCGGGACAACGGGCGGCGCGGATGGGCGGGGCCGCGCGCCCCTGCCCGCAGCCTGTCACGTCATGACCCGCGCGAAGCCGGGCTGGCCATGCCCTCCGGTCCCGTCACGCCCCGGGCGGCCCTGACCCGCGGCAGGCCGGATGGGCTACACCATCCGGCCCCACCACATCACGGATGGCATTGACCCGTGCAAAAGCCGGACGGGCACATCTCCGACCCCGCCACATCACGGATGGCGTTGACCCCGGCGCCAATCCGGCCGCGCCGTGGCATGCTGCAGGCCAAGGCCTGCCCCGCCGGCCAGATACAGGGAGGACCCGCATGCCGAGCCGCTACGACGAAGCCTATGCCGCAGCGATGGCGGACCCCCTCGCCTACTGGGCCAAGGCTGCCGAGGGCATCGCCTGGGAGGTGGCGCCGCGCACGATCTTCGCCCCCGACCTCGGCGCCTATGGACGCTGGTTCCCGGATGGCCGCCTGAACACCTGCCACAACGCCGTGGACCGCCATGTGGCCGCCGGCCGTGGCGCCCAGCCCGCCATCCTCTATGACAGCCCCGTCACCGGGCGGCGCGCCACCCTCACCTACGCGCAGCTCCAGCAGCGCGTGGCGAAGCTCGCCGGTGCGCTGGCCGCGCTCGGCGTCGGCGCCGGGGACCGGGTGGTGATCTATCTGCCCATGGTGCCGGAAGCGCCGGTGGCGATGCTCGCCTGCGCCCGGCTCGGCGCCATCCATTCCGTCGTCTTCGGCGGCTTCGCCGCGGCGGAACTCGCTGCCCGCATCGCCGATGCCGAGCCGAAGGTCATCGTCAGCGCCTCCTGCGGCATCGAGCCGGGACGCGTCGTGGCGTACAAGCCGCTGCTGGATGCGGCCATCGCGCTTTCGCCGCACAAGCCCCGCGCCTGCCTCATCCTGCAGCGCCCGGAACTGGCCTGCGAGCTGACCCCCGGCCGCGACCAGGATCTGCTGGAGGCCGAGGCCGCCGCCGCGCCGCATCCCTGCGTGCCGGTGGCGGCGACGGATCCGCTCTATATCCTCTACACCAGCGGCACGACGGGGAAGCCCAAGGGCATCGTGCGGGACAATGGCGGCCATGCCGTGGCGCTGCACCATTCCATGGGGCTGCTCTACGGGATCGGCGCCGGCGACGTCATGTTCACCGCCTCCGATGTCGGCTGGGTGGTGGGGCACAGCTACATCGTCTATGCGCCGCTGCTGGCCGGCGCGACCACGGTGCTGTTCGAGGGCAAGCCGGTGGGCACGCCGGATGCCGGCACCTTCTGGCGGGTCTGCGCGGAGTACGGGGTGAAGGCGATGTTCACCGCCCCCACCGCCATCCGCGCCATCAAGCGCGACGACCCGGACGGCAAGCTGCTGGCGGCCTACGACCTCTCGAAGCTGGAAGCCCTCTTCCTCGCCGGCGAGCGCTGCGACCCGCCCACCGCCGAATGGTCGGCCGCGCTGCTGCGGAAGCCGGTGATCGACCATTGGTGGCAGACCGAGACGGGCTGGGCCATTACTGGCAATTTCCGCGGCCTCGGCCTGTTCCCGCCGCGCTTCGGCAGCGGCGGCAAGCCCTCCCCCGGCTATGTGGTGAAGGCGCTGGACGAGGCAGGGCACCCGCTGCCGCCCGGCGAGACCGGGACGCTCGCCATCAAACTGCCCCTGCCGCCCGCCTGCCTGCCCACCCTCTGGCAGGCGGAGGAGCGGTTCCGCGACGCCTACCTCGCCGCCTTCCCCGGCTGGTACAACACCTCCGACGCCGGCGTGGTGGATGCGGAGGGCTATGTCTCCGTCATGTCCCGCACCGACGACATCATCAACGTCGCCGGCCACCGGCTGAGCACGGGGGCCATGGAGGAGGTGCTGGCCGCCCACCCCGATGTCGCGGAATGCGCCGTGGTGGGGGCGAAGGACAGCCTGAAAGGCCAGGTGCCGCTGGGGCTGGTGGTGCTGAAATCCGGCGTCTCGAAGCCGGAAGAGGTGCTGGCGAAGGAGCTGGTGGCGCTGGTGCGGGAGCGGATCGGGCCCGTCGCCGCCTTCAAGGATGCGCGGGTGGTGGCGCGGCTGCCGAAGACGCGCAGCGGCAAGATCCTGCGGGCGACGATCCGGAAGATCGCCGATGCGGAGAGCTACACCGTGCCGCCGACGATCGACGACCCGGCCATCCTGGGGGAGATCGAGGGGGTGTTGCGGCAGTAGGGCGCGATCGGTTGAGGTCGACTCGACGGAAACCGTGAATCACGCCATCAGACAATGGTCTAGTGTCCCGATTCCGAAGTCCTGCGGACTTCGGAATCGGGACACTAGGCGGGGCGCCGCCCCGCACCCCGGCAGAGGGCGCTGCCTCGTTGGCGGCAGTGCCGCCGACCCCGCCGGGGCCAGGACCTGGCGCCGGACCCGGTCCGAACCGGTACCCGGGTGGGACCGAGCGCCGTACTCGCCAGATGCGGAAACCGGCCGCGGCTTCGCGCATCCATGTGAGGGAGAGCGCCGCTCTGCTAGAGCGGTTTCACGCTGACTGTGCAGCGCGAAACCGCTCTAGCTTATGGCTTGTAGAGCAGATTCACGCCTCCGGGCGATGCCGCCCTCCGGCGATCTGCTCTAGCCTCGGCGCACTGCAGCACTGGAGGTGATCCTGTCCCGCCGCATCCTGACCCTGACCCTGAACCCCAGCCTCGACATTGCCGCGGACGCCGAGGCGGTGGTGGCGGTGCGCAAGGTGCGCACCAGGAATGAACGCTTCGACCCCGGCGGCGGCGGCATCAATGTCTCCCGCGTCGTGCGCATCCTGGGCGGGGAGACGCTGGCGTTGATCGCCAGCGGCGGCCTGCCCGGCGCGGTGCTGGAGGAGCTGCTGACGCGGGACGGCCTGCCCTTCCGCAAGGTCCCGATCGCCGGCTGGACCCGCATGGCGCAGACGGTGAACGACCTCTCCACCCGCAAGGAATTCCGCTTCGTGCCGGAAGGGCCGGTGCTGAGCGCGGTGGAATGGCAGGCCATGCTGGATTTGCTGGCGGAGGAGGCGGGCGATTGGGTCATCGGCAGCGGCAGCCTGCCCCGTGGCGTGCCGGACGAGTTCTATGTCCGCTGCGCCGAGATCACCCGGCGCCAGGGGCGGAAGCTGGTGCTGGACACCTCCGGCGCGCCGCTGAAGGCCGCCATGGGCCAGGGCATCTTCCTCATCAAACCTAGCCGGGGCGAGTTCGAGACCCTGGTCGGCCGCCCCCTCGGCACGCCGCGGGCGCTGAACGAGGCGGCGCTGCAGGTGGTGCGCAGCGGCCAGGTGGGGATGGTGGCGGTCTCGCTGGGCCATCAGGGCGCCCTGCTGGCGACGCAGGAGGGCATCATCCGCCTGCCCGCCCTGGAGGTGCCGGTGAAGGGCGCGGTGGGCGCGGGGGATAGTTTCCTCGCCGGCATGGTGGTGGCGCTGGCCCGTGGCGAGAGCCCGAAGGAGGCCTTCGCCTGGGCCATGGCCACCGGCGCCGCGGCGGTGATGCAGGCAGGCACGGCGCGGCCGCGGAAGGAGGATGTGGAGGCGCTGCGGCGACAGATCGGGGAGGTGTGATGGGGACTTCGCCCCCTTGTCCCCGGGCAGGGGCTCCGCCCCCTGCACCCCCGCCGGAGGTTGCCGGCAGCGCCGGCAACCCCCTCCCCGGATCCCGGTGTGAGTCGGCAGGTTCAACCGTCGGGTCCAAAACTTACACCAGGGTCCAGGTCCTGGCCCCGGCGCGGTACGGGGGCAGAGCCCTTGTCGGGGCAAGGGGGCGGAGCCCCTTCTCTATCCCCGCACCCCCACCACCGCGCTCCGCGGCGGCACGTCCGGCTGGAAATCCGGCCAGCGCGTTCCCGGCCGGGCAAACCGCGCCCCTGGCCCTGCCCCTGGATGCCGCACCCCGATGAAGATCGTCCCACCTTCCGGCGAGACCGCTGCCCCACCCACGCCCGCGCCCCGTGGCGCGCCGTAGAGCGGCAGGGGCACGCCGCGCCCGGGCCCGTCCAGCGCCACGCCGAACAGCGCATCCGCCTGTTCCGTGTCCCGCCCGCCGCGATCCGTGCCCACCCAGGCCCGGCCATGGCTGTCCACCGTCACCGTATCCGGGTTGACCGGCCAGGCGCTGCCCGGCGGCAGCCCCGGCCCGCCATAGCGGGCGGCCGAGCTGCCCGGCGGCCCGGCGGCGAAGAGCAGGGCGGCCGTCGCGCCCGGCGCCGCATCGTCGCCCCCTGCCGCCGTCAGCTCGATGACGTGGCCGAAGGGCCGGGCCGGGCTGCCCTGGCAGGCCAGCAGCAGCCGCGGCTTGCCGGGGTCCAGGCCAAGGCCGCAGGGGGTGTCGAAGCCGGTCCCGCCTGCCGCGGCGGCGGCGCCCAGGGGCTCCGCCCCGGGCGGCAGGGGTATCCAGCTCACGCTCTCCCCCTGCATCCGGCAGACGAAGAGGGTGCCGCTTTCCAGCGCGCCCTCCGTGGTGGCCGGCCCGGCGGAGACGAAGCGGAACAGGTAGCCGCCCTCCCGCCGATCCGTCTGATAGACCACCGCGCGGCCGTCCTGCGCCAGGGTCGCCGCCACATCGCCATGTGGGAAGCGGCCGAGCGCGGCCCGCTTGGCCGGCAGGGATTGCGGGTCGAAGGGGTCCATCTCCGCGACGAAGCCATAGCCGGCGGCATCCAGCCCGGGGATGCGGCGGGTCCAGAGGCCGGGATCGCCCTCCGCCAGCAGCAGCGTGCCCCAGGGGGTGACGCAGCCGCCGCCGACGCCCAGCAGCCCGCGCACGCTGCCCTGGCCCAGCCGGCAGAGGGTGGCGAGGCCGAGGCGGCGGCTCTGGAAACCGCCATCCACCAGCACCCAGCGGCCGCCCTGGCGCTCCAGATTCAGCAGGGAGGCGCCTTGCAGCGCCGCCGCCAAGGCCGGCCGGTCCCGGCCGGAGGGGAAGGCCATGGCAGGGTCCACATGCGGGTGGCCCACGGCGAGCACGGCGCGCGGGGCGCCATCCGTCGCCGGCAGGCGCGGCGTGGCCAAAGCGAGGATGCGGGCATCCCAGCCGAACTGGCCGGCGGCGCCCTCCGCATCCTCGGCGGCCGGGTTCCAGGCGGCGGAATCGAAGGCCACGCGGTCCCCCCAGCGGATCAGCAGGTCGCGCTGCCAGCCCGGGGCGATGCTGTCGTCCTGCTTCACCGGCAGGGGCAGCGGCCCCAGCGGCGCCTGCCGCGGGCCTTGCCGCGGGGCCTGGCGAGGCTGGGCCCGGGCCGGGGCGGGCGCCGCCAGCGCCGCGGCCAAGGGGGCTGCAAGGGCGGCGCGGCGAGGAATCATGCGGGGTGCTCCTCGATGCGCGGCGGCCGGTGGACGGTGACGGGCGGCAGCGCGCCCTGCCATTTCTCCACCTGCACCAGGCAGGATTGCGCCGAGGGCCCCTGGCCGAGGGTGGAGGTCCCCACATCCGCCGTCAGCACGTTGGGGTTGCCGTGGACGCAAATACTGTCCGGGTCGCCCGGCACCAGCGGGTCGTACCAGGCGCCGGTCGCCATGGCGACGACGCCGGGCAGGATGTCCGGCTTCAGCCGCACCCCGCCGAGGCAGGCGCCGCGGGCGTTGAAGATGCGGACGATGTCGCCCTCGGCGAGGCCGCGCGTGGCGGCGTCCTGCGGGTGCATCAGGATCGGCTCCCGCCCCTGGATCTTGTCCGCCGCCGCGACGCGGCCGGTGTCGAGCTGGCCGTGCAGGCGCGTCGCGGGCTGGAACGAGAGGAGGTGCAGCGGGTAGGTCTTCGCCGCCGCCGCGCCCAGCCATTCCCGCGGCGGGATCCAGACCGGGTGGCCGGGGCAGTCGGCATAGTTGAAGCCGGCGATGGTCTCCGAGAACAGCTCCACCTTGCCGGAGGGGGTGTTGAGCGGGTTGGCCTCCGGGTCCGCGGCGAACTCCGCGAATTGGGTGTAGTCCTCGCCGGGCGCGATGTCGGGCACCTCGACATGGCCGGTGGCCCAGAATTCCTCGAAACCGGGCGCGGCGAAGCCGGTCCTGGCGGCGGCCTGGCGGAAGCGTTCGTAGAGGTAGCGCAGCCAGGCGGCCTCGTCCCGCTGCTCGGTGAAGCGGTCGCGGTAGCCCAGCGCCTCGGCGATGTCGGCCAGCATGTCCACGTCGTTGCGCGCCTGCGCCACGGGCGGGATGGCCTGGTGCATGGCGCGGAGGAAGCGGTCGCGGTTGGCGCAGGCGATGTCGTTGCGTTCCAGCGTGGTGGTCGCCGGCAGGACGATGTCGGCATGGCGGGCGAGCGCGGTCCACCAGGGCTCCTGCACCACGATGGTCTCGGCGCGGGACCAGGCGCGCAGGAAGCGCGGGAGGTCCTGGTGGTGGTGGAAGGGGTTGCCACCGGCCCACCAGATGAGGCGGATATCCGGCAGGGTGATGGCGTTGCCGTTGAAATGCAGCACCTCGCCGGGGCGTTCCAGCATCTCCGTCACGCGGGCGACGGGGATGTAGAGGCCGACCGGGTTGCGGATGGTGGGGGTGGCGACGGTCGGCACCTCCCGCCGCGGCGTGCCCATGCCGTTGATGCTGCCATAGCCGAAGGCGACGCCCTGCCCCGGCTTGCCGATGCGCCCCAGCATGGCGGCCAGCGCCACCAGCATCCAATAGGGCTGCTCGCCGTAATCGGCGCGCTGCAGGGACCAGGCGGCGGTCAGCATGCAGGGCTTCGCCGCGCACTCCAGAGCGAGGCGGGTGATGGTCGCGGCCGGCACGCCGGTGATGGCGGCCGCCCATTCGGGCGTCTTCGGCGTGCCGTCGCTCTCGCCGGTGATGTAGGGCCGCAGCTTCTCCCAGCCGACGCAATGCGTCGCCAGGTAGAAGCGATCCTCCTGCCCCGCCGCCAGGATGGCATGCGCCATCGCCAGCATCATCGCGGCATCCGTGCCCGGGCGGATCGGCACCCATTCGGCGCCGAGCTCATCCTCCACATCGCCCTTGTAGGGGCTGATATTGACGAAGCGGACGCCGGCGGCGGCGGCCTGGCGCATCAGCGGCAGATAGGCGTGCTGCCCGGCGCCGCCCGAGGTGACCATGCCGTTCTTCGCCGCCAACCCGCCGAAGCAGAGCATGAGCCGCGCATGCCGCGCGATCGCCGCCCAATCCGTGATGCGGCCCAGCAGCACCTCGTTGGTGCCAAGCAGATGCGGCAGCAGCGCCTGGCCGGTGGCGTAGGAATAGGCGTTGACCGAGGTGGTGTAGCCGCCGCCGAGGCCGAGGAAGCGCTGCAGTTGCGACTTCGCGTGGTGGTAGCGCCCGGCCGAGGACCAGCCATAGGAGCCGCCATAGATGGCGGTCGGGCCGTGCTCCGCGCGGATCCGCGCCGTCTCCTCCGCCAGCAGCCGCGTCGCCCGGTCCCAGGAGACCGGCACGAAGGCGTCGCCGCCGCGCGGATGGCCGCGCCGCCTACCCTCCAGCCAGCCCTTCCGGACATGCGGCCGGTCGATCCGGGCGGCGGAATGCACCGCATCCGGCACCGCCTGGATCAGCGAGCCGGGGAAGGGATCGCGGCCGAAGGGACGCACGCCGGTGACGCGGCCATCCTCGACCACGGCGTCGAAATAGCCCCAATGGGCGGCATGCGGCTTGATTTCGGTCATCGGAACAGCCCCTGAGCAATGGCATCCGCCGGATCGGGTCTTTTGCCATCGCGGCCCGGGGGGCGTCCATTGCGCGCGGCCGGGAATGCGGCGGGGCCGGCCGCGGCCCGGCCCTGCGGCACCTGCTGCCGCCTGGACCGCCCAACGGCATGGCTGCTGCAAGCGGGACACGGGACGGCGCCCTCCTGCCGGTGCGAAAGGCCGCGGCGCGATGGTTTCCGCCCGGCGTAAAAAATGCTTTACACTTCGGCCGCCGACCATCGCTGACCGGGCGACCCGCCCCCTGCCGCTCCGGCGACGGGGGCAGCGGCGCCTTCCCCGGCGACGCCCACTGGAAAGAAGGCCCTTCCATGACCCCGCCCCGCAATTCCAACGTCGCCCGCGACATCGCCTATGCGCTGCACCCCTATACCGACCACAAGGCGCATCTGAAGGACGGCCCGCTGGTCATCGGCCGCGGCAAGGGCGTGCGCGTCTTCGACGAGCAGGGCAAGGAATACATCGAAAGCGTCGCCGGCCTGTGGTGCGCCAGCCTCGGCTTCGACAATGAGCGGCTGGTGGAGGCGGCGGCGGCGCAGATGCGCAAGCTGCCCTTCTACCATTCCTTCACCGCCAAGTCGCATGAGCCGCTGATCGATCTTTCCGAGATGCTGATCGAGCGCGCGCCGGTGCCGATGAGCAAGGTGTTCTTCGCCAATTCCGGATCGGAGGCGAATGACAGCGCCATCAAGATGATCTGGTACATGAACAACGCCATCGGCCGGCCGGAGAAGAAGAAGATCATCGCCCGGCTGAAGGGCTATCACGGCATCACCATCGCCGCCGCCTCGCTGACCGGCCTGCCGGCCAACCACAAGCTGTTCGACCTGCCGCTGCCCGGCTTCCACCATGTCGGCACGCCGCATCACTACCACAACGCGCAGCCCGGCGAGACGGAGGAGCAATTCGCCACCCGCCTCGCCGAGGAGCTGGAGCAGAAGATCCTGGCGGAAGGCCCGGAGACCGTCGCCGCCTTCTGGGCGGAGCCGATCATGGGCGCGGGCGGCGTGATCCTGCCGCCCGAGACCTACTTCCCGAAGATCCAGGCCGTCCTGAAGAAGTACGACGTGCTCTTCGTGGTGGATGAGGTGATCTGCGGCTTCTGGCGCACCGGCAATTACTGGGGGACCCAGACCTTCGGGATCGAGCCGGACATCCTGGTCTGCGCCAAGGCGCTTTCCGCCTCCTATTTGCCGATCTCCGCCGTGATGGTGAACGAGAAGGTGTTCCAGGGCATAGCGGAGGGCTCCTCCTCCATCGGCACCTGGGGCCATGGCTTCACCTATTCCGGCCATCCGGTGCCGGCCGCCGTCGCGATCGAGACGCTGAAGATCTATGACGAGATGGATATCGGCGCGCATGTGAAGAAGGTGGGCGCCTATATGCAGGCGCAGCTCCGCGCCCGCTTCGCCGACCACCCGATGGTGGGCGAGGTGCGCGGCACCGGCCTGATCGGCGCCGTCGAGCTGGTCGAGGACAAGGCGGCGAAGAAGAATTTCGATCCCGCGAAGAAGGTCGGCCCGCGCCTGACCAAGATCGGCGAGGCGAATGGCGTCATCCTGCGCGCCATGACCAATGACGTGCTCGGCTTCTCCCCGCCCCTCATCATCACCGAGGCGGAGGTGGACGAGATGTTCGACCGGGTGGCGAAGTCGATCGACGAGATCGCCGTCACCGTCCGGCGCGAGAGCATTTCGGCGGTTTGAGCGGCGCCAGGGCGTGAGCGCTTGAGGTGGGATCACCGGAGAGCGTGGGTCAGGTGACCGGACAGGATATCGGGGCGGGGGGCGGGAACGCCGCCCGGCCCGGTGCGGCGCGGCGCGGGTCGCGGTGGCGGCCCGCCGCGCCGGCCGATGCGCTGGGGGTGGCGCTGCTCGTCGCGCCGCTCGCCGGCGTGCTGCAATCCAAGGCGTTGGCGCCGATCGCGCTCCTCGGGCTGCTGGGCGCGGTGGGGCTGCATCGCCTGCGGCGGGGCGCCTGGCCCTGGCCAGGCGGGGTGGCTGCCGCGGCGGCGCTCGGGCTGTTCTTCTGGGCGCTGGTGACGGCGCTCTGGGCGCCGGTGGCGGGGCTGGCGGCCTTCACTGCGGTGCAGATCGGGGCTTTCGTCGCGCTGGGCGCGGCGGCGGCGCGGGCGCTGGCGGCGGAGGAGGAAGCGGCGCGACAGCGGCTGCTGCTCTCGGCCAGTATCGGGCTGGCGCTCGGCATCGCCGCGGCGGGGGTGGATTACGCCACCGGGCACGCCATTCGCGGCTTCGTCCGCGGGCTGAAGGCGCCGCCGGCGACGCTGGTGTTCGGGCTGAAGCCGGCGGCCTCGGCCATGGGCCTCTGGCTGCCGCTGCTGGCGGTGGCGCCGCTGCCGCGCTGGCTGCGGGCGGTGGGGCTGCTGGCGGGCGGCGCGGTGCTGGCCTGGCTGCCGGGGGAATCGGCGAAGATCGCGGTGGCGGTCGGTGCGGTGGCAGGCGTCTTGGCCTGGGTGGCGCCGCGGATGGGGCCGCGGCTGGTCGGGGCCGGGCTGGCCGGCGTGCTGCTGCTGACGCCCTATGTGCTGGGGCCGGTGCTGGCGCACGGCATCCCGGCGGCGGGCTGGCCGCCCTCCGCGGCGCATCGGCTGCTGATCTGGGATTTTGTCGGGACGCGCATTGCCGAGAAGCCGCTGCTGGGCTGGGGGATGGAGGCGAGCCGCAACATCCCCGGCCATCGGGACAGCGCCCCGCCGGAGGTGCTGGAACGCTTCGGCCTGACTACGTCGCACGCCGCCACCTGGATCCACCGGGCCGAGCTGCTGCCGCTGCACCCGCATAACGGCGCGCTGCAATTGCGGCTGGAGCTGGGGATTCCCGGCGTGCTGCTGGCGGCGCTGCTGGCCTGGTGGCTGGGGGTTGCGGCGGCGCGCTCGGCTGCCCCGCCGGTGGCGGCGGCGATGCTGGCGGCGGGCAGCGTCACCGGGATGCTGAGCTTCGGCACCTGGCAGGAATGGTGGGTGGGGGCGGAATTGCTGGCGCTGGCGGCGGCCGGGGCGCTGATGAGGAAGGGAGCTCCTTAGAGCGGTTTCACGCTGACTGCGCAGCGCGCGAAACCGCTCTAGCTTATGATTGTAGAGCAGATTCACGCCTCCGGGCGATGCCGCCCTCCGGCGATCTGCTCTAACCCTCCGTCAGGGCTGTGCCCCCATAGGCGCGAACCGATGGGGCTTTGCAGCAGAGGGCGCCGCCCTCTGCACTCCCGCCGGGGGGTGACCATCCCCCCGGACACTCCGGTCTGAGTCGGCAGGTTGAACTCTCGGGTCTGAAAACTCGCACCGGGGTCCGGGGCCAGGTCCTGGCCCCGGCGGGGGTTCGGGGGCAGAGCCCCCGATCTTTTCCCCGGGTAGTGCCCACGGGGCAGCAAGGGGCAAAGCCCTCGGCTACCCCACCCGCAACGCCGCCAGCGCCTGCCGCACCGCCACCACGTCCAGCCCCGCCAGCGGCGCATGCCGCAGCACCGCCACCGCCCGCCCCCGCGGCGCGCAGAGCGCCGGGTCGCTGTCCGGCCCGAACAGCGTCAGCGTCGGGCAGCCGGCGGCGGCGATCAGGTGGCTGGGTCCGGTATCGTTCCCCACCGCGAATTCCGCCCGCCGGGCCAGCGCCCCGATGGCGGCGAAGCTGGTGCGGCCCGTCAGGTCGATGGCACCGGGCGCCGCTTGCCGGATCGTCGCCGCCAGCGGCGCCTCCGCTGCCGCGCCGATGATGACCGCGGGTAGCTCGAGCCCGGCTGCCAGCGCGCCGAATTGCGCCGCCGGCCAGCGCTTGCCGGGGCGGAGGGGCGAGGCGCCGGGGACCAGCAGGCAGAACCGCGCCGGCAGGGCAAAGCCGCTGAGGTCGGCCTGCAGCCACTCCAGATCGGGCGCCGGGAAGTCCCGGATGCCGGCCATTTCCAACTGCTCCCGCTGGCGTTCCACGGTGTGCATCGCGTCCCGCGCCGGGTTGGCGTGCGGGTGGCTGGCGCCGCCGGCGATGCCGGACCACTCCGCCTGCCGCCCGACGAACCAGCGATAGCGGGAGGAGCGGGAGGAGGTCTGCAGGTCATAGACCCGGGCGAAGCCGGCGCCGCGCAGCCTGCGGGCCAGGCGGAGCACGGCGGGCAGGTTGCTCCAGGCCGGGCGGCCATCCGCCCAGATGCGGTCGAACCAGGGGCTGCCCCGCAGCAGCGCGGCATAGGGCGGGGTGGTGAGCAGGGTGATCTCGGCGCCCGGGTGGTGGGCGCGGATGGCGGCGAAGGGCCCGAAGGCCTGCACCACATCGCCCAGCGCGGCGAGCTTGATGACGAGGATGCGGGTCATCCGGCTGCTCCCCCCGCCGCCGGCGGCGGAGGGTTGGGCTGCGGGGGGATGCCGGCCTGGGGTGGCCGGCGCGCCTGGCCCCGGCTGGGGGGATGCGCGACCCGGCGCAGCCCGGCCCCGCCCCCCGGGGCGGGGGAGAGGGTCGGAGCCTGTTGCGCAAGGGCCTGCGGCGCGTCCCGGCGAAACTTTTCCGCCCTGGCGGCCCCCGCATCCCGGCCCGGAGGCAAAATCCGCCGCCGATCCGCTGCCGGGACCCCTGCGGCACAGGCTCCTGGTGCGGTGCTCACAGCAGCTCCCGGTACACGGCCAGCGTCGCCTGCTGCATGGCCGCGGTCGTGTAGTGCGCCAGCACCGCGGCGCGCGCCCGGGCGCCGATCGCGGCGCGCGCCGCCGCCGGCATGGCCAGCACCGCGGCCAGCCTCGCCGCCAGCGCCGCCGGGTCCCCCGCCGGCACGCGCCAGCCGGTCTCGCCTTCCGTCACCGTCTCCCGCGGCGCGCCGAGATCGGCGGCGATCACCGGGCGTTCCATGGCCTGGGCCTCGATGACCGTCCGGCCGAAAGCCTCGGCATCGGTCGAGGCATGCACCACCACATCGGCCAGCAGCAGCGCCGCGGGCATGTCCGTGGCATGGCCCACCAGCTTCACCCGCTCGCCGAGGCCCAGCGCGGCGATCCGGGCTTCGAGCTCGGCGCGATACCCCCCCTCCCCCACCAGCAGCGCCACGGACTCGCCCGGCAGCCTCGCCATGGCCTCCAGCAGCACCCCCTGCCCTTTCCAGCGGGTCAGCCGGCCGGGGAGCATCACCACCTGGCGCCCCGCCGGCACGCCCCAGGCGGCGCGCAGCGCGGCGAGGCGTTCGGGCGTCACCGCCGCCGGGCTGAAGGCGCGCGGATCGACCCCGCGGGGGATCAGCCGCAGCCGGTCCGCCGCCACGCCATGCCGGGCGCGGATGTGGTCCGCGATGAATTGGCTGATGGCGATGACCCGGTCCCCCCGCGCCATGACGGAATTGTACAGCCGCTTGCCCGGAAAGCCCTCGTTGTAGGTGCCGTGATAGGTGGTGACGAACGCCGCCCCCGTCCGCCGCGCCGCCAGCAGCGCGGACCAGGCCGGGGCGCGGGACCGGGCATGGATGACCGCCACCCCCTCCGCCCGCACCAGCTGCGCCAGCGCCCCGGCATTGGCCAGGATCCGCACCGGGTTCTTCGTCGCCAGAGGCAGTGTCATATGCCGCGCCCCCAGCGCCTCCAGCCCCGCCACCAGCGGCCCGCCGGCGGAAGCGACCAGCGCCCGGCCGCCGGCGGCGACCACCGCCTCGGCGATCTCCAGCGTGCCGCGCTCCACCCCGCCCGAGACCAGCGCGGGCAGCACCTGCAGCACCGTCAGGCTCAAAGCGGCGCCGGGGCGGCCAGGCCGGCGGCAGCGGCGCGGGCAGCGAGCGCCGGCGGGATGGAGGGATGCAGTTCCACGCCCCGGGCCATTGCCTCCGCCCGCCGCGCCCAGGCCCGGGCGCCGGGCAGACGCGGTGCCGGGCCGCCGGGGATGGGCGGGTTGCCGCGCACCACCTCGGCCATCCAGCCGGACTCGGCGAGGAAAGCCTCGGCGCCGGCGAAGCGCGCCGGGTCCAGCACCAGGATCAGCAGGGCGGCGCCCCAGCCGGTGGGTTCCGTCACCCGCCCGCCGCCCGCCAGCCCGGAGGTCAGCGCCTCCACCAGCAGGCCGAGGCCGAACCCCTTATGCCCCGCCGCCATGCCGCCCAGCGGCAGCAAGGTGCCGCCCGGCTCGGTGAAGAAGGCGTTGGGGTCGGCGGTGGGCTGGCCCTCTGCGGTCAGCAACGCGTCGAAAGGGAAGGTTGTGCCCTCCGCCCGGCGGCGCGCCGTCATGCCATTGGTGGTGATGGACATGGACACGTCGATCATCACCGGCCCCGCCGCGCCGGGCCAGCCGGCCGCGACCGGGTTGGGGGTGATGATCCGCCGCGTCCCACCCCAGGGCGCGACGGAAGCGGTGGCAGGATCGGAGGACCAGATCAGCAGGACCTGCCCGCGTTCCACCACGCGCGGCAGGTAGGCGGCCAGGCAGGCGATATGGTGGCTGCGGCGGATCGCGACCGCCGCCAGCCCGTAGGCCGCCGCGCGCTCGCTGGCGAGGTCGGCGGCGCGGCGCACCAGCCAGGGGCCGGGCAGCTTGCCGCCATCCCAGGTCTCGACCACCGGGGTGGCGGAGAGAATCTCGGGCTCACCGGCGGCCCGCATGTCGCCGCTGGCCAGGCTGTCCAGATAAGGGCCCAGCAAGGCCAGGCCATGGGTGTCATGGCCCAGGAGATCGCCCTCCACCAGCGTCTCCGCCACGACGGCGGCACGGTCCGGGGCCAGCCCCCCACGCTCGAACAGCGCGGCGGCAAGGGCGATGAGGGCGGCAGGGGCGTAGCGCTCTGGCATGCGGCGTTCCTTGCCCGGGGCGGGGGCGGCGTCAATCTCGGGATGGGCGGCGAGACGGTCCCGGCAGCCCATCCTCGGGCCGTGCTCGCTTCGGTCAAGGCCGCTCCGGGCTGCGCCCGCCGCGCCGCCTCCGGCGGTGGCCGCAAGCGGCCAGCCCTGACCGAAGCTGTGCGCGACCCGCCCGAAGAATTCGGCCGGGACGGAGAAACGGCCCTTTCAACCGAACCGAGAAACAGGAGGGAAAGAAGAGAAGTGCGTCGGCAGAGCCGGGGGCGGGTGGCGGAGACGGGAGGGCTGGGACATGGCCGCGCCGCTGCTCAGATGCGGGAAAGGCAGCCGCCGGGCCCGCCGGACAGCGGCCTGGCACCGGCGAGGCGGGCGAGGCCGGCAGGGTCCCGCGTGGCGAAGACCCAAAGCCCGCCCTCTACCGCCACCGGCGTCGCATCGGCACTGGCGACCAGGCGAAGCGCCGCCTCATCCGAGAGCTGGAACGCCAGCAGGGCCGGCCCGGGGGCGGGCCAGGCGGCGCCCAGCCCCGCCGCCAGGACCAGCATGGCCAGCCCCTCCGGCCGCGGCGCCGGGCCGCGCCGCCGCCAGAGCAGGCCGATCGCCAGGGCGGCAAGGCCGAGGAAGAAAAAGGCCAGATCCCACCAGATCGGCTGCTCGGCCTCCTGCCGGATGCGATGCAGGCCGAGCGCCCAGTGATTCACCACCGCATCCAGCACATGCCAGGCGCCGAAGCCCATGGCGAAACCGGCGCCGAACGCCCTTCCCTGCCCCTTGCCCTGCTCTGGCCGCGGCCAGAGCAGGGCAAGGCCAAGGGCCAGCACTAGGTAATGCGCCGCGTGGAAGGCGCCATCCCATTGCACATGCCAGCGCAGCAGCCCCACGGTCCCCCCCGGACGCCAGCCGCTGAGCAGATGATGCCATTGCAGGATCTGGTGCAGCAGGATGCCGTCCAGGAAGCCGCCGAAGGCGAAGCCCATCAGCGCCCCGGCCCAGCCCATGCGCATGCTGTCCCTCTCCATGGCGGCAGCAACACCGGCGCGGCGGCGGAGTTCAGGGAGCCGGCACCCCGGCCCGGCCGCGGCGCGCCTATCTCGCCCGCGGCGCCGTCGCCACGGCCACGCCAGGCGGTGGGGCGGTTTGCGAAACCCCTGCCCCCCGCTACTCTTCCCGCCCGAATTGGGGGGAAGAGGCAATGCTGCGGCCGGATGCGAATGCGCTGCCCAAGGATTGGCGCCAGGGAAGTTTCGCCGCCCGGGCGATGACGCCGGAGGGACCGATCGCCCTCGCCTTCCTGCAGGGCGCCGCCTTCGACATGACGCCGGCCTTCGGCACCGTTTCCGCTTGGTTCAACGCACCGGACCCGGTGGCCGCCATCCGCGCCAAGGGCGTGCCGCTCGCCTTCGACCTGCCGGCCGCGCTCGCCAACAGCGCGCATGGCGCCTGCAACCCCGCGAAACCCTGGCTGCTGGCGCCGATCGATCTGCAGGCGGTGAAGGCCTGCGGCGTCACCTATGTCCGCTCCATGCTGGAGCGCGTCATCGAGGAGCGCTGCCGCGGCGATGCGGCGCGAGCCGAGCAGGTGCGGGCGGAGGTGCGCGGCATTCTTTCTGGTGGCGGCAACGCCGCCGGGGCTGGTGGCGGCAGCGCTGCCGGGGGCGAGGACCTCTCCGCGGTGAAGCCGGGCAGCGCCGAGGCGATGCGGCTGAAATCCGCGCTGGTGGCGAAGGGCTGGTGGAGCCAGTACCTGGAAGTCGGCATCGGCCCGGATGCCGAGATCTTTTCCAAATGCCCGCCCATGGCCTCGGTCGGGCCGGGGGCGAAAATCGGCGTGCATCCGGACAGCCAATGGAGCAACCCGGAGCCCGAAGCCGTGCTGGCGGTGAATGCGCGCGGAGACATCCTCGGCGCCATGCTGGGCAATGACGTGAACCTGCGCGATGTCGAGGGGCGGAGCGCCCTGCTGCTCGGCCGGGCGAAGGACAACAACGCCTCCTGCGCCCTTGGCCCGGTGCTGCGGCTGTTCGATTCCGGATTCTCGCTGGACGATGTGCGCCGGGCGGAGATCGCACTTTCGATCACCGGCACGGATGGCTTCACCCTGGCGGAAACCGGCGCCATCGGCGACATCAGCCGCGATCCGACCGAGGTGGTGGCGCAGATGATCGGGCCGCACCATCATTATCCGGATGGCGCGGTGCTGTTCCTCGGCACGCCCTTCTCGCCCAGCAAGGATCGCGGCGCGCCGGGCATGGGCTTCACCCACAAGCCGGGGGATGTGGTGCGCATCGCCGCCGCGCGGCTGGGCGCGCTGGCGAATGAGGTGGACCGGACGGATGCCTGCCCGCCCTGGGATTTCGGCACCGGCGCGCTGTTCGCCAGCCTGGCGCGGCGGGGGCTGCCGCGGACATGAGCCTGGGCGCATCCCAGGCCCCGCGCGGTCCATGGGCCTCGCCGGAGCTGCCGCGGAGATGAGCGCGGGCGCACCCCCGGCCCAGCCCTTCCCTGCGGAGCGCGGGAGGGAGGAGAGCGGCGTTGTCCGGCGGGAGGGCGTGGACCTGGCCTGGCGCCGGCTGCCCGGGCAGGCGCCGGGGGTGGTATTCCTGCCCGGCTTCAACAGCGACATGCAGGGCAGCAAGGCCACCGAGCTGGCGGATTGGTGCGCCGCCCGGGGCCGCGCCTTCCTCCGCTTCGACTACTCCGGCCATGGGGCGAGCGGCGGACGCTTCGAGGACGGCACCATCGGCACCTGGCTGGCCGATGCGGCGGCGGTGATCGCGGCGCAAAGCGAAGGCCCGCAGATCCTCGTCGGCTCCTCCATGGGCGGCTGGATGGCGTTGCTGCTGGCCTCGCGCGGGCTGGTGCCGGTGGCCGGCCTCATCGGCATCGCTGCCGCGCCGGATTTCGTCACCCGCATCGAGGCGGGGCTGTCCGAGGCGGCGCGGGCGGAGATGGCCGCCACGGGGATGTGGCGGCGGCCCAGCGCCTATGGCGACCCCTACCCCATCACGCGGCGGCTGCTGGAGGAAGGACGGAGCCACCTGCTGCTCGGCGGGCCCATCCCCATCGCGGCGCCGGTCCGGCTGCTGCATGGCCAGCAGGATCCGGATGTGCCCTGGCAGCTCGCGCTGGAAATCGCTGCCCGGGTGACCACCGCCGATGCGCAGGTGACGCTGGTGAAGGATGGCGACCACCGCCTCTCCCGCCCGCAAGACCTGGCGCTGCTGCGGCGGACCCTTGCCGCGCTCCTCGGCGGGGAGGACGCTTAGCCGCTCCCCGCCGGCTCGGAGGGCACCGGGCAAGGCGGGCGCCCCTCCGGCGGCGGCATTGCTCGCGCGGCGCTGCGCCGGAGCTTCAGCAGGGACGGCGCTTGGCCCCTCCCGCCGGCTCGGAGGGCATCGGGCAAGGCGGGCGCCGCTCCGGCGGCGGCATTGCTCCCGCGGCGCTGCTGCGCCGGAGCTTCGGCAGGGACGACGCTTGGCCCCTCCCGCCGGCTCGGATGGCAACGAGCAAGGCGGGCGTCGCTCCGGCGGCGGCATTGCTCACGTGGCGCTGCTACGCCGGCGCCCCGCCGCCTTCCTCGGCGAGGACGGCCCGCAGCCCCTCCCGCCAGCTCGGGTAGCGCCAGGCGATGCCAAGCGCCGCCTTGGTGGCGCCATTGGTCACCCGCCGATTCTCCGCCCAGAAGCTGCGCGCCATGGGAGACATGGTGGCGAGCGCATCCGCGAAGCGGATAGCCGGCGGTGGCGCCAGGCCGAGCAGCGCGGCGGCGCCTGCCATCACCTCGGCGCTTTCCGCCGGCGCGTCATCCACCAGGTGCAGCACCCGCACGCCGGGCGGCACCGCCTGGCGCAGCGCGGCCAGCACGGCCAGCGCGATATCGTCCCGATGGATGCGGCCGAATGCATGGCCGGGCTTCACGATCTGCCGGACGGTGCCGGCGCGGAGATCGTCCAGCACGCTGCGGCCGGGGCCGTAGATGCCGCCGGTGCGGAAGAGATCCAGCGCCCTGCCCGCGGCCGCCGCCCGCCAGGCCTCCTCCGCCGCCAGGCGGCGCTGGCTGCGCGCCTGGCCCGGGGCGGGCGGCGTCGCCTCGTCCACCACGGCGCCGCCGCGGTCGCCATAGACGCCGGTGGTGGAGAGATAGCCAATCCAGCGCAGCCTGGGCGCGGCGCGGATCGCCGCCGCATGGGCGGCGAGGACCGGGTCGCCCGCCTCCCCCGGCGCGGCGGTGACCAGCAGATGGGTGGCGGCGCGAATCGCCGGGCCAGCCGCGGCGAAGGGCAGCAGGGTGACGCCCTCGGGTGGCGGCGCCACGCCGGGCTGCCGCACCGTGCCGGCCACCTGCCAGCCCGCCGCCACGGCCTGCCGCGCCACGGCGAGGCCGCTATAGCCCAGCCCGGCGATCAGCAACCTGCCTGTTTCCGCTGCAAACTTTTTCGTCATCTGCCCGATCTGGCATCCCTCTGGACCGAAGGCTAGAGTGCCGGCGTGACTCCACCTCGTCCTGTCCTACTGGGCGCTGCCTTGGCAGCCTTGCTGGCCCTTGCCTCCGGCGCCACCTTCCTGCTGGGGCGCGGGCCGACGGCCGAGGCGGCGGATGAGGCCTCCCCCGTGCCGCCGGAACTGCCGCGCCTGGCCCAGGGGCCGGAATATGAGCGCTGCCTCGGCCTGCTGCGCACCGACCCCGAAGAAGCCCTGAGCAATGCCGAGGCCTGGGAGGCCAATGGCGGCGGCGATGGCGCCCGGCATTGCGCCGCGCTGGCCCTGCTGGGCATGGGCGAGGCGCCGCGGGCGGCGGAGCGGCTGGAGGGGCTGGCCCGTACCGCCCGGGCCGGCAGCGGCGCGCGGGCCGCGGTGTTCGCCCAGGCGGTGCAGGCCTGGATGCTGGCGGGCGAGGCCGGCCGCGCCTTCGCCGCCGCCACCATGGGGCTGACCCTGGCGCCGAGCGACGTGGACCTGCTGCTGGACCGCGCCGTGGCGCTGGGCACGCTCGGCCGCTACGCCGAGGCGCTGGAGGATGTGGACCGGGTGATCGCCCTGGCGCCGGGAAGGGCCGAGGCCTGGGTGTTCCGCGCCGCGGCGCAGCGGCGGCTGGACCGGGTGGACCAGGCGGCCAGCGATGTGGACCGCGCTCTGACCCTGGCCCCGGCCAATGCCGAGGCGCTGCTGGAACGCGGCATCATCCGCCAGCTCAAGGGCGATGTGGCCGGGGCGCGGGAGGATTGGGAGAAGGCGGTGAGCCTGGCCCCGGACAGCGCGACGGCCGATCTGGCCCTGCAGAACCTGGCGCTGAACGAGGCCGGGCCGCAGCGGCGCTAGCCCGACCGACCGCGCCGGCGGAGGCGCGTCCAGGCATCTTCCACGGCGTCGCAGACGCTCCTCCCGCAAGCCACGGTGCCGGTGCAGGCCAGGGATGCCGCGCGACGGCACCGCGTGTGACGCCGAAGGGTGCTATCGCACGATGCGCGGCTTCGTCGAGACGACAGGGGGCGGAATGCGATGTGGCGCTCGGTGCCGCCGCACGATGCGCGGCTTCGCCCTTGAGGTGCGATCGGCACCAGGGCCCTGGCTTGCGGTGCGCCCGACGCTGGCGAGCGCGCAAGCCACGCCCGGATGCGACGGCGTGCCGCGCTCCCTCCCCCGCTGGCGGGGAGGCTGGGCGGGGACGGCCGGCATGGTGCACCCCCGCCTACTGCTCCCCGGCAGGGAACCGCCTATGGCCGCGCGACGCGCCGCCGCCCTATGCTGCGCCGCCACAATGCCGGACCCGTGTCCCATGCCCGCTTCGCTCCCCGTCCTCATTGCCGGCGCCGGGCCGGTGGGCCTGGTTGCCGCCGCCGCGCTGCACCGCCAGGGCATTCCCGTCGTGGTGCTGGAAGCGGAGGGCGCGCTGCCGGACGAGCTGCGCGCCTCCACCTTCCACGCCCCGACGCTCGACATGCTCGACGAGCTAGGCGCGGCGCAGCCGATGATCGCCGAGGGGCTGGTCGCGCCGCATGTGCAGTACCGCAACCGCGACCACTCCCTGATCGCGGCGTTCGACTTCACCGACATCGCCGACCTCACCCGCCACCCCTTCCGGGTGCAGGTGGAGCAGTACAAGCTGGTGCGCATCCTGGCCCGGCTGCTGGCGGGCCAGCCGGGCTTCACGCTCCGCCTCGGCGCCGCGGTGGAAGGGGCGGAGGATCTCGGCGACCGTGTGCGTGTGACGCTTTCGAATGGCGAGGCGGTGGAGGGGAGCTGGCTGATCGGCGCCGATGGCGCGCATAGCGCGGTGCGTCGCGCCGCCGGCATCGATTTCCAGGGCTTCACCTGGCCGGAGCGCTTTCTGGTGCTCTCCACGCCCTACGAATTCGCCGACGCCATCCCCGGCCTCGCCGATGTCTCTTACTATGCCGATCCGGAGGAGTGGTTCTTCCTGCTGCGCGTTCCCGGCCTGTGGCGCGCCATGTTCCCGGTGAAGCCGGAGGTCAGCGAGGAAGAGATCGCCTCCGACGCTTTCGCCGCCGCCCGCATGGCCCGCATCGGCGTGGGGCCGGACCGCTTCGAGATCCGCCACCGGACGCTGTATCGCGTGCACCAGCGCGTGGCGGAGAGTTTCCGCAAAGGCCGCATCCTGCTGGCCGGCGATGCTGCGCATATCAACAACCCGCTCGGCGGCATGGGGCTGAACGGGGGCGTGCATGATGCGGTGAACCTGGCGGAGAAGCTCGGCCAGGTGATGCTGCACGGCGCCGATGCGGCGCTGCTGGACCGCTACGACCGCCAGCGCCGTGGCGTGACGGTGGAGCACGTCCAGCGCCAGACCATCGCCAACAAGCAGAATCTGGAAGCGGCGACGCCGGAGGCCCAGGCCGATTTCCGCCGCCGCATGGCGGAGGCGGCGGCAGACAAGGCCAAGGCGCATGCCTATCTGACGCAGATCTCGATGCTCGGCAGCCTGCGGCGGGCGGCGGAGATCCAGTAGATCCCCACGAAGCTGCTGCGCAGCCCCGCCGGGGCCCCGGGGAGTCGCTCTTTTCCCCGGGCATCGCACAGCCTGCCACGGCGAGGCCGCGGCAGGGCAGCAGGCGGCGCGGGCGGCTACCGCGCGCCCGGCGACCAGCTCGGCTTGCGCTTCGCCTTGAAGGCGGCGATGCCCTCCGCCGCCTCGGGGCTGGAGGCGGTGCGGGCAAAGCTGGCGGCGCCCGCCTCGGCATAGCCCTCCGGCGAGACCGGGCCGAGCGCGGCGAGCAGCCCCTTGGTCTCGGCCAGCGCCATCGGCGCGCCTTCCAGCACCGCGGCGATGCTGGCCTGCACCTGCGCCTCCAGCGCCGCCGCGTCCGGCACCACCTGGTGCACCAGCCCGATCCGCCCGGCCTCCGCCGCGTCGATCACCGCCGCTTCCAGCACCAGCCGCGTCACCGCCGCGCGGCCGGCGCGGCGGGCCAGCCAGGGCAGGATCTGCGCCGGCACCAGGCCACGCCGCACCTCCGGCGCCGCGAAGCGCGCCGTGGCGGTGGCGAAGGCGATATCGGCGGAGCAGCAGAAGCCTAAGCCCCCGGCATGGCAGCTCCCCTCCACCGCCGCGATCACCACCTGGGGCAGCATGGAGATGTCCAGGAAGCGCTGGCCGGTGCGGCGGTTGCGCACGGTCTGCCGCGCCAGCTTCTGCTCCGGTGTCTCGTCGCTCGCCACCTCCGTCAGGTCCAGGCCGGCGCAGAAATGCCCGCCGGCACCGCCGATGACCAGCACGCGGGCGGTGGTGTCGGCCGCCAGCTCCGTCAGCAACGCATCCCAGGCCGCGCCCATCGCCGTGCTCAGCGCGTTGCGCCGCTCCGGGCGGTTCATGGTGGCGCGCACCACCGGGCCTTCGCGCGTGACCAGCAGCGGGTCGTGATCGGCCATTCGCTCTTCCTCCATAGGCTTGAGGAAGGGCTCTGCCCTTCCCCAAACGTTGGACGCAGTGCGTCCAACCCCGCAAAGGGCCAAAAGGCCCTTCGAGATGCAAAACTCATGGTTTCCAAAGGCCCTTCGGCCTTCGGCGAGGGGAGCTCGAGGGGAGCGGAGCTCCCCTCGATGTCAGCCCAGCACCTTGGCCAGCAGCTCCGCCGTCCGCCCATTGGCGATCGTCGCCGCCCGCGCATCCCAGGCATGCCCGCCCAGCCGCGCGAAGGCGTGGTCCACGCCCGGATAGACATAGGCCGTCACCTGCTTGTGCCCCTTCAGCCCCTCCAGGATCTTCGCCTGCGCCTCGGGCGGGACGAATTTGTCCTTCTCCGCGATGTGCAGGATGGTCGGCGCCTTGATGCTGCCCGCCTCGCCCAGCAGCCCTTCCAGCCCGACGCCGTAATAGCTGACATGCGCATCCGCATCCGTGCGCGCCGCGGCCATGAACACCAGCCGCCCACCCAGGCAGAAGCCCATCGTCGCCACCTTGCCATTCGCCCCTTCCAGCCCGCGCGCCGTGGCGATGGTGGCCGCGATGTCCTCGATGGCCTTGTCCTGGTTCATGCCGTTCATCAGCGCGAAGGCCTTGTCCCACTGGTCCTGCCCGGCATCGGGGTCGAGCTGCACGCCGGCTTCCTGCCGCCAGAACAGATCCGGGCTCAGAGCGATGAAGCCCATATCGGCCACCCACTCGCTCAGCGCGCGCATATTGGCGTTCACGCCGAAGATTTCCTGGATCATCACGACAGCCCCGCGCGCCTCCGGCGCGACCGCCCCGCGCGCCCCTGGCGCGACCGCCCCGGCGGGCTTCGTCTTCGGCGTCGCCAGATAGGCCGCGAAGCTGCCGCTGCCGTCACTCGCGCTGATCATGATCTCGGCCATGGCGATTCCCCTCCTTGCCTTGGGCGTCTGCGTTCGCATCTAACCACCCATGCGCCAGCTTGCCACGCCCCTCGCCGTGACAATCGCCGCTGGCCTGGTTGCAGGCGCCGGCACCGCGCAGCCGCCGACGCCGCTGGAAGCCGCGGGCTGGCACCATGCGGCATGGCACGGCATGGCATCGGCGCAATTCCGCCCGCTGCCGGAAGGCGGAGTGCTGGTGGAAGCGCTCGGCCAGGGCAGCTTCATCTGGCGCCGGGTGCCGGGGCGGGCGGAATGCCTGAGCTGGCGCTGGCGGGTGGAGCACGGCCCGCCGCCGACCGACCTCACCCGGCGCGGCGGGGATGACCGGGCGCTGTCCGTCGGCGTCGGCTTCGCCGGCTGGCCGCCGCATGCCACCTTGTGGCAGCGCAGCCAGCACGCCCTCGCCCAGGCGGCGGCGGGCGGCCACCCCTTGCCGCGCAGCGTGCTGATCTTCGTCTGGGGCGGCACGGGACGGGAGCCCTCGCCCTTCCCCAGCCCCTATATGGCGGGGCTTGGCCAGGTGCGGGTGCTGCGTCCCGCCGATACGCCGCGCGGCCGCTGGTTCGAGGAAAGGGTGGATCTGGCGGCGCTGTGGCGCGCGAGCTTCGGCGGCGAGCCGCCGATGCTGCAGGAACTCGTCATCGGCACGGATGCGGATGATACGGGAAGCCGGGTGGAGGCGCGCGTCGAGGCGATCCGTTTCGGGCCGTGCCGTTAGAGCGGCTTCACGCTGACTATGCAGCGCGAAACCGCTCTAGCTTATGGATTGTAGAGCAGATTCACGCCTCCGGGCGATGCCGCCCTCCGGCGATCTGCTCTAGCGCGGGATCGGTTGAGCTGCGCTCACCCCCGCTCTAGCCCATTGTTCGGTCGTGTGATTCACGGTTTCGGTCGATTCGACCTCAACCGATCACGCTCCAGGGCGCGGGCGGAGAGAACGGGAAGATGGTGGCCTCCCTCCCCCGCTGGCGGGAGGGAAAGAGGGGGTTACCCCTTCTCGAACAGCGCCTCGGCCAGGGCGGCGATGCGCTCGCCCTGGGCCAGCTTGGCGCGCCACGTCGCCGGAATGCCCGAGGCGCCGTACAGCGCCCCGGCCAATTGCCCCGCCACCGCCGCCACGCTGTCCGCATCCTCGCCGAGATTCGCCGCCAGCAGCACCGCGTCGCGGAAATTCTCCGTCTCCCATACCGCCCACAGCGCCGCTTCCAGCGTGTGCACCACATAGCCGGTGGCGCGGATCGCCGCCCGCGGCTTCGCCTTGTACTCGCCGGCCGAGATGAACAGCACCTTGGGCGAAAGCGCCATCACCCGCTGCCGCGTGGCGCCGTATCTGTCGGCGCCGGTCAGCGCGTCGATCAGCATGGAGGTGAAGAGCTTGCAGGCATCCAGCACCTCCGGCGCCGCATGGGTGGTGCGGGATTGCTTCACCGCCTCCTGCTCCGCCAGCCGGCGGTCGCCACGGCGGAAGATCGCCAGCGGCGCCAGCCGCACCAGGGAGCCATTCCCCGCCGCCTCGGGCGCGTAGCTGCCCGCCGCCGGGTCGCTGCCGGCGATGTAGCGCTCGATCGCCGCGCGGGTGGTGATGCCGATGTCGAAGCAATGCCCCTTCACCGTGTTCTCGCCCCGCTCCAGCCAGCGGCGGAAGCGGGCCATCAGGTCTTCCTGGTCCAGCTCGCCCTCGGCCAGCAGCGATTCCGCCAGGCAGAGCGCCATGGTGGTGTCGTCCGTCCACTCGCCCGGTGCGAGGGCGAAGGGGCCGCCGCCGACCATGTCCGTCAGCGGCGGCTGGCTGTCGCGGGCGGTGAATTCCAGCGTGGTGCCCACCGCATCGCCCACCGCCAGCCCCAGCAGGCAGCCCAGCGCCCGGTCGCGCGCGGCGTCCTCGTCCGGCGCGGGCCAGTCCGGCCCGGGCAGCGCCGGCGCCACCGCTGCCTCCGGCGGCGGCAGCACCGGGCCGGGATTGGCGCTGTCCATCTTCGCCTGCAGCCGGGGCGAGACCCGCGGCAGCAGATGCGCATAGGCTGCGAGCTTGGCGGCGACGAGCCGGAAATCGTCCTCGGGCGCGTCGCTCATCTCAGATCTCCTCCACCCACACCGCCACCTTCACGATCTTCCCCGTTGCGTCCAGCGTGTCCTCCCGGTTGGTCACCTTGAAGCAGGTGCCGGGCGGGTAGAGCACCTCCGCCTCATCGGCATATTGCGAGAAATCGGCGATGTTGCGGCCGCTCTCGCCCTTCACCGTCACGGTGATCGGCCCGTCGAAGGGCTGCGCCGTGGAGGTGCTCCAGAAGGCCGGCATGGTGAACTCGCCTGGGAAGGCATATTGCGTGTCCCAGCCGGGGAAGAGGCTGCGCTCGCCGCGCCGGGTGATCCCGGGGATGGCCGGCAGCTTGCGCAGCGCCGCCTCGCAGGCCGCGTTGATCTGCTGCAGCTTCGCCGCATCCTGCACCACCGGCCTGCCTTCCGGCGACTTGTCCGCCAGCGGGATCCCGAGCTTCAGCCTGTTCATGTTGGTATAGTCGTCGGTGGTGTAGGTGAAGACCGCCACCGCCTCCCCCGGCCGCAGCAGGTCCATCGGGATGCCGTTGTCCAGCATCTGGGTGTAGACGTCTTCCAGCCTGGCATCGAAGACGCTGCGGTCCAGCGCCCCGATCATCTGCGCTTCCGGCCCGTCCGGGGCGGCGGCGAGGCAGGCCGCCACCTTCTCCTGCAGCCTGGCCTGCAGCGCGCCGGCCTTGCGCGCCGTCTTCAGCAGCTTCGCCTCCTCCTTCGCCGTGGGGGCGAGGAGCGGGGCATCCGATTTCAGCGGGGCGGGCGGCGGCTTCGGCACCGGCTGCGTGGCGCCCGGTCGGGTGGCACCGGTTGGGACGGCACCGGTTGGGACGGCACCGGGCGGGGCGGCACCGGGCGGGGCGGCACCGGGCGACATGGCGCCGGGCGGGGACGCACCACTTGGCGGGGTGGCGGCGACGGCGGGCGGCATCGGCACCGGCCTTGCCGGCGGGGGCCTGGTCAGCGCCTCGGTCAGCGCCTTCAGCTCCGGCAGCAGGCCGGCGGCGCCGGCCAGCAGCCATTGCAGCTTCGGCATGGGGGCATCGGCCAGCGCCTGCCGCCGCGCCTCCAGCACCGCCAGCGCCTGCTGCAGCGCGGCGCTGCCCAGCCCCTTCGCCACCGCCTCCCGCGCCGCCGCCAGCAGCGGGTCCAGCCTGTCCAGCAGCGCCTGGCGCTGCCGCGCCAGCTCCGCCACCGCCTTTACCTCCGCGGCCAGCGCGGCGGCGGCGTCCAGCAGCGCCGCCAGCCCGGACGTGGCTGCCGGCAATCGGCCGACGGCGGTGACGGTCGCATGGGTGACGCGCTCATTCTGCAGATCGGCCAGCTTCGCCCCCAGCGGGGCGGCGAGCGCCGCCGGGCGGATGGCGTCGATGGTCCCGGCCAGCCCGTTGCAGGCGGCGAGCGCCGCCGCCGCCGCCCGGTCGCGCGCCGCCTGCTGCGCCAGGGCCTTGTCGGCATGCGCCCTGGCCTGGGCGGCGGCGGCCAGCGCCGCGCCCAGCACCGGCTCCAGCGCGGCGTAGCGCGCGGCATTGTCCTTCGCCTGCAGCGCCGCCTGGCGCTGCGCCGCCAGCTTCGCCTGCAGCCCCGCCAGCGCCGGGCTCTCCAGCCCGGCCGCCTGCAACCGGGCGGCCTCGGCGGCAAGGGTGGCGAGGGACCGCGCGATGGCGGCGTCGCGCTTGACCACCGCCTCCTTCCCCACGACCTTCCCGTTGGTCAGCACCGCGACGAATTCATCCACCGAGACGGGCATGGCCGCTCCTGCTCCCGGCTCAGCCCGGGTCCGCCGCGGTGGCGGCGGCCAGGGCGCGCAGCGCCGGCACCAGCGTGGCGCGGATACCGACCGGGACGCCGAAGGGGTTGTCCTCCACCACGTCGAGCTTCGGGTTCGGCCCGGCGAGGAAGGCCTCGAATTCCTGCAGCAGGGTCCCGAGCTTCGGCGCCGCCTGGGCCAGCTTCGGGCCGGGCGCGGCGCCCAGCTCCTGCAAGGCGGCCGTCAGCCGGACACGGTGATTGCCGGTCAGGCCGTTCAGCCCGTATTCCGCGATCTCCTGCAGCACCGGGCTGCCCGCCGCGCGCAGCGCCGCCTGCAGGGAGGCGATCTGGGCATCCACCGCCGCCGTCGCCGCGCGCCAGCCGGCGAAGGCGGCCGACCAGCCGGGGGCGGCCTTGCCCTCAGCCGGGCCGGGCGCGCCGCCAAGGCCCAGCACCCGCGCCACCCAGGCGGCCTGGGCGGGGCTGGCGCTCATCGCCCGGCGGCGCGCGGCGGCGCGGCCGCGCGGGCGGAAATCGGGCCGGTCACGCGGCGGGGCCTCCTCGCGCAGGACGGGAAAAGCGGGTTCGGGAAGCGCAACGGTTAGGCGAAGCGGCGAGGCCTGTCCATCCATCCGCAACCATCACATTCCCCGGCGTTCTGACCGGGCGGGAGGGGCGCATGCGGGACACGCCAGGGCAGGACACAGCGGAACGGTTCGAGACCGACATCCCGGGGCGGCTGGACCGCCTGCCCTTCAGCGGCTTTCATTGGCGGGTCGTCATCGCCCTCGGCATCACCTGGATCCTGGACGGGCTGGAGGTGACGCTGGTGGGCAGCCTCGCCGGCGCCATCCATGAGAGCCCGTCCCTGGGGCTGAGCGAGACGCAGATCGGGCTCAGCGCCTCCGCCTATCTCGTCGGCGCGGTCAGCGGGGCGCTCTATTTCGGCTGGCTGGCGGACCGGATCGGGCGGCGGCGGCTCTTCTTCATCACCCTGATGATCTACATGGCGGCCAGCATCGCCACCGGCTTCACCTGGGATTTCTGGAGCTTCGCGCTCTGCCGGGCGCTGACCGGGGCGGGCATCGGCGGCGAATACGCGGCGGTGAATTCGGCGATCCAGGAGCTGATCCCGGCCCGGCTGCGCGGCACCACGGATCTCTGCGTGAACGGCACCTTCTGGGGCGGCGCGGCGATCGGCGCCGCCGCCGCGCTGGTGGTGCTGGACCCGGCGGTGGTGAACCCCGAGATCGGCTGGCGCGCCGCCTTCGTGGTGGGCGGCGCGCTGGCGCTGGTGGTGCTGCTGCTGCGCCGCCATTTGCCGGAAAGCCCGCGCTGGCTGATGCTGCATGGCCGCGCCGGGGAGGCGGAGGCGGTGGTGGCGCGGATCGAGCGGGAGGTGGCGGCGCGGCACGGCCCCCTCCCCGCCCCCGGCTATGGGCCGGTGACCTTCCACCGGCGTGGCCATGCCAGCCTCGGCGATGTCTGGCACACCATGCTGCGGCTGCACCGGGCGCGGACGGTGCTGGGGCTGGTGCTGATGTCCTGCCAGGCCTTCTGCTATAATGCCGTCTTCTTCACCTATGCGCTGGTGCTGACCCAATTCTACGGCATCCCGGCGCATGAGGTGGGGTGGTTCATGCTGCCCTTCGCCCTGGGCAACCTGGCCGGGCCGCTGCTGCTGGGCCGGCTGTTCGACACGGTCGGGCGCCGGCCGATGATCACCGCCACCTATGCGCTGGCCGGGCTGCTGATGGCGGGAACCGGCCTGGCCTTCGCCGCGGGCTGGCTTTCCGCCTGGGAGCAGACCCTGGCCTGGACGGTGATCTTCTTCTTCGCCTCGGCCGCGGCCTCGGCGGCCTATCTGACGGTGGGGGAGAGCTTCCCGCTGGAGATGCGGGCCATGGCGATCGCGCTGTTCTACGCCCTCGGCACCGCCATGGGCGGGGTGGTGGGGCCGGCGCTGTTCGGCTGGCTGATCGAGGGCGGGGCGCGGGGCGACATTCTCTGGGGCTATCTGCTGGCGGCGGCGCTGATGCTGCTGGCGGCGGCGACGGAATGGCGGCTGGGCTTCGCGGCGGAAGGCAAGCCGCTGGAGGAGGTGGCGCCGCCGCTCTCCCGCCTGGTGTGAGGCCGGGCGGGTGGGCCCAGCCCGGGGTTCTACACCTGGGGCGCCGGTCCCTGCGCCCGGGGTTTCCTGGCGCCCGGGCCGCGCTTAACCTTGGCGCGATGCAGGGGGCAGGCCGAGATGACGGTGAGCAAGCAGGATTTCCGGGACGCCATGGCGCGGTTGGGCGCGGCGGTGAACGTCATCACCACGGACGGCCCGGGCGGCCGCGGCGGCTTCACCGCCAGCGCGGTGTGCAGCGTGACGGATGAGCCGCCGACCCTGCTGGTCTGCATGAACCGCAATGCCACCGCGGCGCCGGCGCTGAAGGCCAACGGCACCGTCTGCGTGAACGTGGTGGCGGCGGGGCAGAAGGACACCGCCATGGTCTTCGCCGGCGTCACCAAGTGCAGCATGCTGGAACGCTTCGATTCCGGCACCTGGGCGACGCTCGCCACCGGCGCGCCGGTGCTGCAGGGCGCGGTGGTCAGCTTCGACTGCAAGGTGGTGGACATCATCGAAAAGGGCACGCATCTCGTGGTGTTCGGCGAGGTGCAGGGCATCCGTACCGGCAGCGTGCACGATCACGGGCTGATCTATTTCGGGCGGGACTACCACCCGGTAGGCAAGGCCGCCGCGGCGGAATAGCGGCGCGCACCGGCCCGGCGGCCACCCCGGGGCCAGGATCTTTCCGGACCGGCTCTTCCAGGCCCGAACATGCGGAAGGCCCGAGGCTTGCGCCCCGGGCCTTCCCATTGCGTCAGCCGTTGCCGGCCGGCTCGGCTCAGGAAGCCATCCCCACAGTGGCGGAGACGATGATCCAGGCCGCAGGCAGGGCACGCGGCGTATGGCAATGAGACACTGGATCACCTCCTTTCGGTTGTTGACGACTGCGGAGGAGAATGGGGAGCCGGGGCGGCCGCCGCAAGCGGAAGCCGGCGGAACGAGGTGAAAAACCCGGCCGCGCCGGGGCTTGCGCGCTGTCGCTTGCGGCGGGCGGGGCCGCTGCCCGCCGCGGTCTGGCGGCTGCCGGGCAGGGTCCCCGATCGCGCGATTCCCGCTGTCGGCGATGCCACCGAAAGCGACGGCGCGCCAAACGCCAACCGCGCGGGGGCTGCTGCCCTCGCGCGGCTGGCTTGCCGGCTGGAAGGAAGGGTCAGCCGCGGTCGCCCGTCGGGGCGTTGGCGATGAAGCGGGTATCGCCGGCCGGGGCCTCATAGATGAGTTGGCGATCGGCGCCGCCGCCGAGCAGCCGGGCCACCAGGCCGGTGCGGGGCGCGGCCGTCACCGGGCCGCCATAGACGACCTGGCTGTTGTCGCCGCCGCCGAGCAGCGTGGCGGCGCCGCCGCCGGTCACGTTCCGGCTGGGCGCGTCATAGACCACCTCGGCATTGTCGCCACCGCCGACGAGGCGGGGGCCGGCGGCCTGGGCGCCGGCGAGGGTGGCCAGGGCCAGGGCGGAAGCAAGAAAAACGGTGCGGATCATCGGGTTGTCTCCGTGCGGTTCGGCGCTGGCCGGCTTGCCGGGGCGCCGCGTTGGCTGGGCTCTAGATACTCGGCGATTAGATCGTGCACGATAGACAAACCCGCATGGCTGCCATGCGTTTATGTCCTTCACGTCTTTATCGTGCACGATTTATATGCCCAAACAGCAGGCAGCCCCTTCGGGCGCCCCCATCAAGGAGCCAGACCCATGTCCCAAAGCCAGGCCCCTCCCCGCCTCGACGACTATCTCTGCTTCGCCCTGCATTCCGCCGCCCAGGCGGTCGGGCGGGCGAACAAGAAGGTGCTGGACAAGCTGGGCCTCACCTACCCGCAATTCCTGGCGATGCTGGTGCTCTGGACGGAGGACGACCTGACCGTCGGCCAGATCGGCGACAAGCTGTTCCTCGAGAGCAATACGCTAACCCCGCTGCTGAAGCGGCTGGAGGCAGCGGGCCTCCTGCGGCGGGTGCGCGACACGGCGGATGAGCGCCAGGTGCGTATCCGCCTGACCGAGCGGGGCCGCGCCCTGGGCGAGACGGCCCGCGGCCTGAAGCATGAATGGGTCGGCAAGGTCTTCGGCGAGGACTGCGCGGCGATGCGCGAGCTGCGCGAGAAGGTCGCGGCCTTCCGCGACAGGTTGGTGCAGGCGGAAGCCTGAGGCGCATGGGCCGCGGGCCGGCCCGGCGGATCCTCGGGCCGAGCCGGGGGCGGCGATCTTCGGTCGGCCGGACCCGGCAGCCTGGCCGGCATGGCGCGGCGGTGCGCCGGCCGGCAGCGGCGATCAGGGCCGGCCGTCCCGCCTGGCCGGGAGCCAGTCGCAAAAGGCTCTGCGGCGCCTCCCGGCAGATCATCTCCGGTCTGGTGTCATGCGCGGGCATGCCGTCCCATGAGGACCACGGCATTGCCGGTATCATCGGCGCCGTCGCGGCAGCGGCCAGGGCGCCTCGCCGACGCCTGTTGCGCAGGCCCTGGCTGTCGCGCGCCGAGGCGCCGATCCTGGAGAGCGGCGCGCCCCCGGCCGGTCGAGGCGACGATGCCCGGCAGCCCGGAAAACAGGGCGGCCGCACGAGCCGGCAGGGCTTCACCGAGGCATGGCGCCGGCGAAGCGCGCTTCACCCGCCCTCGAAGCTGATGCCGAGGCGGCGAATCAATTCGCGCTCCACCGGCAGGCGGGTGGCGTTCCAGGCGCGGTACTCCTCGCCGGTCATGTACAGCACGGGCATGTCGTAGCGCTCCAGCACCGCCAGATGCTGCGGGTCGAACAGCGCGGCCTTGAAGGCGTCGTGCAGCCGCGCCGTCACCTCCGGGTCCATGCCCTTCGGGCCGGCCAGGCCGTAGGGCGCGATGCCGCCGACATCATGGCCGAATTCGCGGATGGAGGGTGCGTCCGGGAAGCGCTTCGGGCGCTCATTGGCCCAGACCGCCAACAGCCGCATCCGCCCCGCCTCGACATGCGGGGCCCAGCCGCTGCTGTCCGCGATCGCCTCCACCTGGCCGGAGAGCAGCGCGGTCGTGGTCTCGGCGACACCGCGATAGGGCACGTGCAGATAGGTGACCTGCTCCTTCTCGAAGAGCTGGGAAATAACGAGATGGCTGGCGCCGCCGACGCCCGAGGTGCCGACCGAGACCTGGCCGGGGTTGGCGCGCATATGCGCCATCAGCCCGGGCCAGTCGCGCACCGGCGACTCCGCCCGCACCACGATGCCGGAGAGATAGCCGGTGATGGCCAGGATATAGGTGAAGTCGTTCAGCGAATCCCAGGTGGCGGAGCGGGTCATGAAAGGGTGGCTGAGCACGCCCTGGTGGATCTGGCCGATGGTGTAGCCATCCGGCTTCGCCTGGGTGTGGAGGATGCTGGCGGCGAAGGTGCCCCGCGCGCCGGGGCGGTTCTCGATGACGATGGGCTGGCCGAGATGGCGGGCGGCGATCTCGCACATGGTGCGCATCTGCGCGTCGGTGGAGCCGCCGGCGGCCCAGGGGATGATGAGCCGGACGGGCCGGTCCGGAAAGCCGGCGGCGCGGCCGGGGCTTGCGGCAAGGAAGGGCGCGGCGAGCGCGGCTAGGTGCAGCGCCTGGCGCCGCGAAGGGGCGAATTCCGGCATCGTCTCTCTCCCTTGGCCCGGCGTCGCGGCCGGTGCCTGGGGGAAGAGTACCGGATTCGGGGGGGACGGGAACCGCGTTGGCGGTGCTGGCCGCCGGGCGGCCCATGGGCAGCAAGAATGGGGGCTCTGCCCCCATGCCCCCGCCGGGGAGGATACTCCTCCCCGGACCCCGGTCCGAGTTTTGGATCCGACGTTTCGACCTGCCGACCAGAGACGGCCGGCCGGTCGGCGAACAACTCACACCGGGGGTCCGGTCCAGTCCCCGGCGGGAGTGCAGAGGGCGGCGCCCCCTTCTATGGGGCAGAGCCACTGGTCCTTTCCGCCTCAGATCTGCGCGTAGCTCCCGTTGCGCCAGATGTAGAAGACGTAGTCCGGCACCGTCACATCGCCCTTGCGGTCGAAGCTGATCGGCCCCAGCACCGTCTGCCACGGGCCCTGCGCCTTCATGGCGTCCGCCACCTTGCGCGGGTCGATGCTGTTGATCTTCGCCGCCGCCGCCGCCCAGATCTGCACCGCGGCATAGGTGTAGAGGACGTAGCCCTCCGGATCGATGTTCTTCGCCTTGAAGCGCGCCACCACCTCGGCGGCGCTCGGCCTTGTGCGGGGGTCGGAGCTGAAGGTCATCAGCGCCCCCTCCCCCGCCGCGCCGGTGATCTGCCAGAAATCGCGCGTCACCAGCGCGTCGCCGCCGATCAGCGTCACCGGCATGCCCTGCTCCTTCGCCTGGCGCAGGATCAGCCCGGCTTCGGTGTAGTAGCCGCCGATATACATCACCTCGACATTCGCGCCCTTGAGGCGGGAGACGAGGGCGTTGTAGTCGCGCTCCCCGGGCGTATAAGCGGCGAACAGCGTCTCCTGCATGCCGGCGGCGTTCATCGCCTTCTTCGTCTCCTCCGCCAGGCCTTTGCCATAGGCCTGGTTGTCATGGAGGATGGCGACGCGCTTGCCCTTGAAATTATCGGCGATGTACTTGCCGGCGATCTGGCCCTGCTGGTCGTCCCGGCCGCAGGTGCGGAAGGTGTTCCAGGCGCCCTCATCCGTGTAGCGGGGGTTGGTGCTGGCCGGGCTGATCTGCAGCACGCCCTCCTCCGCATAGACCTTGCTGGCGGGGATGGAGCTGCCGGAACAGTAATGGCCGGCGACCATGGCGACCCGCCGCCCGGCCATCTGGTTGGCGACGGAGACGGCCTGGCGCGGGTCGCAGGCGTCGTCGCCGAGTTCCAGCGCGAGCTGGCGGCCGAGGACGCCGCCGGCGGCGTTGAGGTCCTCCACCACCTGCTGGCCGCCGATCTTCATCTGGTCGCCCGCCGCGGCGTTGGAGCCGGTGAGCGGACCAGCCACGGCGATGCGGATGGGGCCGGAGCCTTGGGCGAAGGACTCGGTGGCGATGGCGAGGCCGGCAGTGGCGGCGACGAGGCCACGGCGTGTCAGCATATCCTTGCTCTCCCTGGGTTTCCGCCCGGCGGGCGGCGTGGTGCGAAGCTTACGTCAGAGGGTTGCGCGGTTCCAACGGGTTGCGTGGAGAGCTCTCGCCGACCCACCCCCACCCCAACCCTCCCCCGCCAGCGGGGGGTTGGCGGCACTGCCGCCAACGGGGCCCGCGCCGCGCAGCGGCGTGGGAGGGTGGGGGTGGCGGTCGGCCAACCCGCCTAATGTCCCCCCAGATACGCCGCCCGGATTTCCGGCCGCGCCAGCAGATCCTGGCTGGTGCCGGCCATGGTGATGCGGCCGTTCACCAGCACATAGCCCCGATGCGCCAGCCGCAGCGCCTGGAAGGCGTTCTGCTCCACCAGCAGCACCGTCAGGCCGGTCTCGGCATTCAGGGCGCGGATCGCCTCGAAGATCTGCTTCACCACCAGCGGGGCGAGGCCGAGCGAGGGCTCGTCCAGCAGCAGCAGCCTTGGCTTCGACATCAGGGCGCGGCCGATGGCCAGCATCTGCTGCTCCCCGCCCGAAAGCGTGCCGCCGCGCTGGGCCAGGCGCTCCTTCAACCGCGGGAAAAGGGCGAAGACGCGTTCGAGCTGCGGCGTCGGGTCCTCGCGCGTCAGCGCCTCGGCGCCCATCAGCAGATTCTCCCGCACCGTCATGCGGGGGAAGACGCGGCGGCCTTCCGGCGATTGCGCCACGCCGCGGCGCATGATCGCATGGGTCGGGGCGCCGGTGATGTCCTCGCCCGCCAGCACCACCCGGCCGGCGCGCGGCTTGGGCTCGCCGCAGAGGGTCATCAGCAGCGTCGATTTGCCGGCGCCATTGGCGCCGATCAGCGTGACGATCTCCCCCGGCATGACCTGCAGGGAAACCTCGGTCAGCGCCTGCACCGCGCCGTAGGCGGCGGAAAGCCCGTCCACTTCGAGGAGCGGCGCGGCCGCCTGCGGAGCTGCATGGCCCGCGCCGCGCCGGTCGCCGGGCGCGCTCACGCCACCTCCTCCTCGCCCAGATAGGCGGCGATCACCTTGGGGTCGGCGCGCACCTCGGCCGGCGCGGCATCGGCGATGCGCTGGCCATGGTCCAGCACCACCACCCGGTCGCTGATGCGCATCACCACGCCCATATCGTGCTCGATCAGCAGGATGGAGGTGCCGGCCTCGCGGATCGCCAGCAGCAGCCGCGCCAGCTCCTCGGATTCCCGCGGGTTCAGCCCCGCCGCCGGCTCATCCAGGCAGAGCAGCGCCGGCCCGTCCGGAGAGGTGCACATGGCCCGGGCGATCTCCAGCCGCCTTTGCGCGCCATAGGGCAGCGCGCCGGCCGGGTCATCGGCGCGTTCCAGCAACTGCGTGGCGTGCAGCCATTGCTTCGCCTTCTCCACCGCCGCGCGCTCCGCCGCCGGGTAGCGGGAGAGGCCGAGCACCGCGCCGATGCCCCAGCCGGTGGTCGCCATCAGCGCGTTGTGCTGGGCGACGAGCAGGTTCTCCAGCGCCGTCATGCCGGGGAAGAGGCGGATATTCTGGAAGGTGCGCGCCACGCCGGCGCGGGCGATGCGATGCCCCGCCAGCCGGTGCAGCGCCACCGGCGCCGCCCCCGGCCCGCGCTGCGGCGGATGCAACAGGATGGCGCCCTCGCTCGGCCGGTAGAAGCCGGTGATGCAGTTGAAGAGGGTGGTCTTGCCCGCGCCGTTCGGGCCGATCAGCGCGGTGATCTGCCCCTGCGCCGCGGCGAAGGAGACGCGGTCGACGGCGGTGAGGCCGCCGAAGCGCATCGTCACGTCCTGCACTTGCAACAGCACCTGCAGCGGCATCAGCCATGCCCCTCCCCCACCAGCTCCCCGCTGATGGCGCGCTTCTGGCCGAGGGCGATGGAGGGGGTGCGGGTGCCGACCAGCCCGCGCGGCCTGAGCACCATGATGACGACCATGGCGCCGCCGAAGACCAGCATCCGGTACTCGCCCAGGTCGCGGAAGATCTCGAAGCCGCCGATCATCACCAGGGCGGCGATGGCGACGCCCACCTGGCTGCCGAGGCCGCCGAGCACGACGATCGCCAGGATGATGGCGCTCTCGATGAAGGTGAAGCTTTCCGGGCTGATGAAGGCCTGCCGCGTGGCGAAGAAGGCGCCGGCGAAGCCGCCGAACATGGCGCCGATGGCGAAGGCGGACAGTTTGGTGATCGTGACGTTGATGCCCAGCGCCCGGCAGGCGATCTCGTCCTCCCGCAGCGCTTCCCAGGCGCGGCCGAGGGGCTGGCGGCGCAGGCGTATGGTGACCCAATTGGTCAGCAGGGCCAGGCCGAGAATGAGGTAGTAGAGGAAGATGACGCGGTGGCTTGGCGAGGGCTCCAGCCCGAAGGTGCCGGCGAAGCTGCCCTCCCCGCCCGACATGGTGAAGGGCAGGCCGAAGAAGCTGGGGCGCGGGATGCCGGAAATGCCGTCCGGCCCGCCGGTCAGGCTGACCCAGTTCAGCAGCACCACGCGGATGATCTCGCCGAAGGCCAGCGTCACGATGGCCAGGTAGTCGCCGCGCAGCCGCAGCACGGGAAAGCCCAGCAGCACGCCCCAGAAGGCGGCGAGAATGCCGGCCACCGGCAGGCCGAGCCAGAAGGAGAAGCCGAATTCGGTGGCGAGCAGCGCATAGGCATAGGCGCCGATGCCGTAGAAGGCGACATAGCCGAGGTCCAGCAGGCCGGCGAGGCCGACCACGATGTTCAGCCCCCAGCCGAGCATCACATAGGTCAGCACGAGGATGCCGAGATCGAGCAGATACCGGTCGCCCTGGGTGATGGCCGGCAGGGTCAGCGCCACCGCCAGCATGGCCGGGGCGAAGAGCCGCCCTGCCTGCTGCAGCCGCGCCGTCCAGCGCCCCGGCGCGGTGGAGGCGGCGATGCGCCGGCGGCCCAGCCAGAGCGACAGCACCAGCCTGCCGAGGAACACCAGCAAGCAGAGGATCGCCACATCCCCCCAGCGCTGGCGCAGCACCAGCGCGCCTTCGGGGCCGATCTCGGTGCGCAGCCCCACCATCATGGCGAAGAGGCCGAAGGCGACAAGCGCGGCCAGCGCTGCGTCCTTCACCGCGGCGGCGGGGCTTGCCTTGCCCGTCCGATTCACGCCTCCGGGGCTCGCAGGCGTGCCCTCCGGCGATCGGATGGGGCTCATACCTTCTCCACCTCCTGCCGGCCGAGCAGGCCGGTGGGGAGGAAGATCAGGGTCAGCACCAGGATGGAGAAGGCGGCGACGTCCTTGTACTGGACGCTGAAATAGGCCGACCAGAAGGTCTCGATCAGCCCGATGAGCAGGCCGCCCAGCACCGCGCCCGGCAGGCTGCCGATACCGCCCAGCACCGCGGCGGTGAAGGCTTTCACCCCGGCCAGGAAGCCGATGTAGAAATCGATCACGCCGTAGCGCAGCAGGTACATGGTGCCGGCGACGGCCGCCAGCGCCGCGCCGATGACGAAGGTGAGGCTGATGGTGCGGTCCGTGTCGATGCCGAGCAGCGCCGCCATCTTCCGGTCCTGCTCGCAGGCCCGCATGGCGCGGCCGAGCGGGGTACGGGTGACCAGGACGGTGAACACCGCCAGCACCGCCAGGGTGATGCCGATGATGAGCATCTGGGTGTAGGCGAATTGCACGACGAAGCCGTCCTGCCGCATCACCTCCCAGCCGCCGGGCAGCAGGGTTCCCGTCGGCTTCGGCCGGGCGCCCTGGCTGACCTGGACGAAATTCTGCAGCACGATGGAGAGGCCGATGGCGGTGATGAGCGGCGCCAGGCGGAAGCTGCCGCGCAGCGGCCGGTAGGCCACCCGCTCCGCCGTCCAGCCGTAGAGCGCGGTGACGGCCATGGCCGCCAGCAGCATCACCAATATGCCCGCCGGCCCGGCCAGCACGCCGCCGGCGGTCAGCAGCAGCGCGGTGATCAGCGCGATGAAGGCCCCCACCATGAACACGTCGCCATGGGCGAAATTGATCATGCCGATGATGCCGTAGACCATGGTGTAACCCACGGCGATCAGGCCGTAGATCATCCCCAGGCTGATCCCGTTGATCAGCTGCTGCAGCGCATAGGCCAAGCGGTTCTCCCGACAGCCATTCCCTGTCCGGCGAAGGCTAGAGCACATCCCGCCGGGGCGTAAACGGCCTGCCAGGGGCGAAAGCGCGGCGAAAATGCCGTGGCGGGCGGGCCGGCGCCTCGCCCGGGGGCAGAACGCCGCGCGCCTGGGCAGCTTGCCGCGCGGCGGAACCGCGGCGATGATCCGGCCCACGCACCGAAAAGGGAGGATACCATGCCGAGCGACACCGCGCTGCCCGCCGATACCGGCAAGGGCGGCGGCCGCCTGCCGCCTCTACCGCCGGAGCAGATGACGGAGGAGCAGAAGCGGGTCGCCGCCGGCATCGCCGGCGGGCCGCGCGGCGGCATCCGCGGCCCCTTCAACGCCATGCTGCGCAGCCCGGTGGTGGCGGAGCGCTTTCAACTTCTCGGCGAATATCTGCGCTTCAATTCCTCCATTCCGCCCGACCTGAACGAAATGGCCATTCTGATCACGGCGCGAGAATGGTCGGCGCAGTATGAATGGTATGCCCACCACATCCTGGCGATGAAGGCGGGGCTGCCGCCGGCCATCGCGGCGGCGATCGCCGAGGGCAGGAAGCCGGACGGGATGACGGAGGATCAGCGGATCATCTGGGAATTCTGCACGGAGCTGTACCGGACGCGCACCGTTTCCGACGCCACCTATGCCCAGACCAAGGCGCGGTTCGGGGAGAAGGGCATCATCGATCTCATCGCCGTCAGCGGCTACTACGTGGCGGTGGGGATGACGCTGAACGTGGCGCAGGTGCCGCTGCCGCCAGGGGTGGAGGAGCCGCTGAAGAAGCTGCCCTGAGGCGCGGCGGCCCGGTTCTTGCTGCGTCCTGCGGCGGGGCCGGGGCCGGATGCCGGGCCTTGAGGACGTATCGCGCCACGCTGCCCCGCGTGGCGGGAGAGTGCGGCGCGAGGCCCGACCGAGATGACCATGCCCCCCATGCCGACCCGGGTGATCGGGCAGCTCGTCCCCTCCTCCAACCGCACGGTGGAGCGGACGACGGAATACCTGCTGCGGCGGATGCCGGAACTCGGCGCCTGCTATGCGCGCATCCCCTACCGGCCGGATGGCAGCGGGCAGCCGGAGGGCGGCTATGACGTGGCGGCCTGCCGCGTGGCGGCGGACCTGCTGCAGGATGCGGGAATCGGCGCGCTCTCCTGGAACGGCACCAAGGGGGCGCTGGACGGGTTCCAGGTGGACCGGGATTTGGCGGCGGAGCTGGCGCCGATCGCGGGCTGCCCGGTGCGGTCCGTGGCGCTGGACGTGCTGGAGATCCTGCGGCGGCTGGGTGCGAAGCGCATTGGGCTGATCACCCAGGGGCAGCCGGACCGCACCGCCTTCATCGGCGAGCGCTTCGCGGCGCAGGGCTTCCCGGCGGCGGCGCAGCGCTCGCTGGGGCTGGCCTCGAACCTCGAGGCAGCGGAGGTCTCGCCGGCGACGCTGAGCGACGCGGTGCGGGGCTGCGCGCGCGACGCGCAGGTGGAAGCGGTGCTGATCTGGGGCACCAACATGCCGGGGCTGCCGGTGGTGGCGAAGCTGGAAGCGGAGCTGGGGATCGCGGTGGTCGATTCCTGCTCGATCGGGCTGTGGGGGTGCCTGGATGCGCTGGGCATCTCGGGGGCGCCATGGGTGGATGAAGGGAAGATCTTCGGCTTGCTGAAAGGCTAGGTCAGGAGGGGCTTTGCCCCTCCCGAACCCACCCCACCAAAGGCCAAAGGGCCTTTGGAAACCATGAATTTCGGACCCGACGGTCCAACCGCAAAACTCAAGGGTTCCAATGGGGTTGGACGCACTGCGTCCAACCCCATTGGCGGGGAGAGTTTGAGAGGGTCAGAGCCCCTCTCAAGACAGCTTGTAGAAGCTTCGCGCCGTCCCCGCGAACAGCGCCGCCTTTTCCGCCGCGCTGGCGCCCTTCGCCAGCTTCTTGCAGGCATTCCAGAACACGCCGTAGCTGTAGCTGCCCTTGTCCACCGGGAAATTGCTCTCGAACATGCAGCGCGTCGCGCCGAACAGCTCGATGGTGGTTTCCATCCAGGGCTTCCACGCCGCCGCCAGTTCATCCGAAGACGGCGGCTCCGCCTGCTCCTCGAACCCCATGCCGTTGATCCGCATGCCGAGCCCGCCGAGCTTGATATGCACATTCGGACAGGTCGCCAGCTCCGCCATCGCCGCGCGCCAGCTCCGGAACACCTCCTCCTTCTGCCCGGCATAGCCGCGGATGCCGAGCGGCCCGCCGACATGGTCCAGCACGATCGGCGTCTCCGGGAAGGCCCGCGCCAGCGCCGTCAGGTCGGGGATCTGCGGGTGGTACAGCCAGGCATCGAAGCTCAGCCCCAGCGGCGCCAACTGCTTGAAGCCGGCGCGGAAATCCTCGCGGAACAGGATGTCCTGCGGCGGCTGGTAGGCCGGGTTCATGATCACCGGGTCCGGATCCCAGGCGGTGATGTGGCGGATGCCGCGGAAGCGCCCACCGGCCGCGGCGATATGCGCCTGCAGCACATCCCGCGCCTCGGCGCCGATCTGCAGGTCCACATGCCCGACGATGCCCTCCGCCACCCGCGTCGGCCCATAGCCGCCGGAGGCGCTCATCGCCGCGATGCCGGTGACGTATTCCGTCTCGCCCACCGGCTTGTAGGCCTCCGGCCCCGTGGCGCGATGCATGGCGCGGCACTGCACGAAGACCGTGGCGACGATGTTGTGGCCCTGGTTGGTATCCGCCAGCAGCTCATCCAGCTGGTAGCGCCAGCCCGGCCGGTCCCACAGATGGTGGTGCGGGTCGATGATCGGCAGCGCCGGCTCCAGCGCCTCTTCCTTGCGGCGGGACAGCCACTCCTCCCGCACCGGCACGTAATGGACATGGGCGTTGTTGCCGCTCATCGTCTCTCTCCCCTCAATCCCGGGGCGCAGGATACTCGTCTCGCCCGGCAGCGCCAGCCGCTCCCGCCATGGCCGGGGCGGCTCCGGACGGTCATGCGTGGCAGGGCGTTCCCGCTCTCCCGCAATCCGCTCTATGCTGCCCGCGCCGAAGAAGGAGGATGCGCATGTCGGGGCCGCTGGACGGGCTGGTTGTGATCGAGGTTGGGCAGGCCCTGGCCGGGCCGCTGGCGGGCGTGATCCTGGCCGACATGGGCGCCGAGGTCATCAAGATCGAAAAGCCGGATGGCGGCGACGATGCCCGCCTCTGGGGCCCGCCCTTCGGGCCGGATGGCGAGACCAGCCTCTATTTCCACAGCCAGAACCGCAACAAGAAGAGCGTGGTGCTGGACCTGAAGAGCCCGGCCGATGTCGAGAGGCTGCACCGGCTGTGCGAGACGGCCGATGTGCTGATCCAGAACCTCCGCCCCGGCGTGGTCGATGAGATCGGCATCGGGCCGGAGGCGATGCTGGAGCGGCATCCGCGCCTCGTCTACTGCTCCATCTGGGCCTTCGGCTACCAGGGGCCGATGCGCCTGAAGCCCGGCTTCGACCCGCTGCTGCAGGCCTATGGCGGCATGATGAGCATGACCGGAAGGCCGGAGGACCCGCCGACCTTCTGCGGCGCCTCGATCAACGACAAGGCGACGGGGCTGTTCTGCACCATCGGTGCGCTGGCGGCGTTGCGGCAGCGGGACCGCACCGGGCGGGGCTGTCTCGTCGACACCTCGCTGTTCGAGACGGCGACCTTCTGGGTGGAGGGGCAGATCAACCAGCACCTGGCGACCGGTGAGGTGCCGAAGCGCCACGGCACCGGCGCCGCCGTCATCGTCCCTTACCAGGTCTTCGAGACCTCGGACCGCCCGCTCTGCCTCGCCGCCGGCAATGACCGGCTCTGGGCGCGCTGCGCCGCGGTGCTCGGCCATCCGGAATGGGCGGAGGACCCACGCTTCGCCCGCGGCCGCCACCGGGTGCAGCACCGCGCCGTGCTGGTGCCGCTGATCGCCGAGATCCTGCGGACCAGGCCCCGCGCCCATTGGATCGCGGCGCTGGAAGCGGTGGGCGTGCCCTGCGCCCCGGTGAACGATATCGGCGAGGTGGCGGCGACCGAGCAATTCGCCGCGGTGGAGATGGTGCAGAGCCTGCCGGAGACCGGCGTGAAGGTGCTCGGCCTGCCGATCAGCTTCGACCGCCGGCGCCCCTGGTCGGAGCGCCCCGCGCCGACGCTCGGCGAGCACACGGCGGAGGTGCTGGGGCGGAAGGGCTAGAGCAGATCGCCGGAGGGCGGCATCGCCCGAAGGCGTGAATCTGCTCTACAATCCATAAGCTAGAGCGATTTCGCGCTGCACAGTCAGCGTGAAACCGCTCTAGAGCAGATCGCCGGAAGGCGGCATCGCCCGAAGGCGTGAATCTGCTCTACAATCCATAAGCTAGAGCGATTTCGCGCTGCACAGTCAGCGTGAAACCGCTCTAGAGCAGATCGCCGGAGGGCGGCATCGCCCGGAGGCGTGAATCTGCTCTACAATCCATAAGCTAGAGCGGTCGATTCCGCCGGACTTCAAAATGCCCTAAGCCCCCACCGCCTCCCGCAGCGGATGCGCCGGCACGTCCAGGAACCGCAGCGTTGGGTCGCCGACGAAATCATGCGCCCCGGTATGGGTCAGCCGGCCGCGCGTATCCAGCCACACTTTGCCGCCGATGGCCCGCCAGCGGCGGCAGAAGGTGAAATCCTCGCTGAGATAGGTGCCGCTCTCGGGGTCGATCGCACAATCGAACAGCGCGTGGCAGATGGCGCCGTCCGGCACCGCCGGGTTGGCGGCGTCGATATGGCGGTAGCGGGTCTCCGGGTAGCTCGCCGCCATCCGCTCCACCATGTCCCGCCGCGCCAGCATGAAGCCGGAGCCGGCATAGGTGCCGGTGACGAAATCCCCGTCCCGCTCCGCCTCCGCCCCCGTGCAGGGCTGGCCGACATAGAGCAGCGGCGCCGTCGCCAGGCTTTCCCCCTGCATCGCCTGGCGCCGCGCCGCCGCGTCCCAGCGCTGCAGCTTCAGCGGGTAGAGCCCGGCGACCAGCTCCTTCCTCGCCAGCAGCATCCGCCGGATCTGCCCTGGCTCGAAGCTGATATCGGCATCGATGAACAGGATATGGGTGGCCTCCCGCTGCCGCAGGAAGCGCGCCAGCAGCGTGTTGCGGCTGCGGGTGATGAGCGAGTCATGCCCGAGCATTTGGAGGGTGAAGTCCGCCTCGCGCGTCAGCCCGTCCTGCAGCAGGCGCAGCACGGAGAGCATGTAGCCCTGGTGCACCATCGCGCCATAGCAGGGGGTCGCGATCACCACATGCGGTCGTCCTGCCATCCTGGCGGTCCTCACGGGCAAAGCTGCGGGGCTGCGGCCAGCCCCATCCCGCCGCATCCTGCCGCCATGGGGATGACCAAAGCGTCAAGATGCAGCGGATGGCCGGCACGCACCCGCCCCTCGCCCGAGCGCCCGCCCGGCAAGGCGCCGCCCTGGTGCCCTGCCGCGGCTTTGCCATGGCGAGTTGTGCGAGGCGCGGGAAGGACAGCGGCTCCCGGGCCCCCACGACGCCGCGCAGCGGTGTCTCGGGGGAGCTGATCCAGGCTCGGCGCGCCCAGCGGCTCGGCGCAGATCACATGGCTGCGGCACCGGGCGGCAAGCAGCTTCGCCTCCACCTCCGCCTCATCCGCATCCAGCCAGCGGGCGCGGCAGCGGTCCTGCGTCCAGCGCGGGAAGGAGCGGTCCAGATCGTCCCGGTAGCCGAGGAAGAAGTAACGGGCCCGCCCCATATCCGCGGCGCGCGCCACGATCGCCCGCTTGCCCAAGGCCTGCCCGCCGGACCCGATGCCGCCGATCAGGCCAGCATCGCTACGGTTTGGTGGAAAAACCATGAGCGCGGTCCCGTGCTGGCGAGCCGGTCTTCCGGCCGGCCCGTCAGCGCGGGGCCACGCCTGCGGTCCGCACCCGTGGCGCATCATGCCGCCGCCGGCATGTGCCTCAGGCGGCGATCGCCGTCGGCCCGCCGCCCTCCAGCGCCGCCATGAAATCCTGGCACCAGGCCTGGGCGCCCTGCTCCCGCACCCCCGCCTCCATGCTCCGCCAGCGCGCCAGCCGCTCCTCCCGCCCCATCTCCAGCGCGGTGTCCAGCGCCTCGGCGATCTCGTCCGGATCCAGCGGGTTCACCAGCAGCGCGCCCGGCAACTGCGCCACCGCCCCGGCGAAGCGGGAGAGCACCAGCACGCCCGGATCGGCCGGGTCCTGCGCCGCCACATATTCCTTGGCGACCAGGTTCATCCCGTCCCTGAGCGGCGTCACCAGCCCGACCCGTGCCAGCCGCATGAAGCCGGCCAGCGTCGGCCGCGCCACCGCCCGCGTCATGTAGCGCAGCGGCATCCAGTCTGGATCGGCGTACTGCCCGTTGATCCGGCCGGCCCATTCGTCCAGCTCCCGCCGCAGGCTGCGGTACTGCGCCACATCGCCGCGGGAGACCGGGGCCACCTGCAGATAGGTCACGCGCTGGCGGTGCTGCTCGAACTGATTGAGCAGCTGGGCGAAGCCGGCGAAGCGCTGCGGCAGGCCCTTGGTGTAGTCCAGCCGGTCCACCCCCAGCACCAGGGTGCGGCCGACCAGGCTCTGGCGGAACCGCGCCGTCTCGATGCCGGAGGCGGATTTGGCCGCGGCGCGGGCGAAGCTGTCCGCCTCGATGCCGATCGGGAAGGCGGCGACCCGGGCGGCGGCGGCCTTCTGCCCGATATTGGCCAGCGCGGCGCGGAGATTGCCGGCATCCTCCTCGGTCTGCACCCCGATCACGTCATAGGCGGCCAGGTCCGCCACCAGCTCCGCCCCGCGCGGCATGGCGAAGAACAGGCCGGGCGGCGGGAAGGGCACGTGCAGGAAGAAGCCCAGGCGCTGGCGGGCACCCAGCCGTCGCAGCTCCGCCCCCAGCGGGAAGAGGTGGAAATCATGCACCCAGACCAGGTCGTCCCGCCGCAGCAGTGGCGCCAGGGCCACGGCGAAGGCGTTGTTCACCTTGCGGTATCCGGCGTAATCCGCCCGGTCGAAATGCGAGAGGCCGAGCCGGTAATGCAGCGTGGGCCAGAGCGAGCCATTGGCGAAGCCCTGGTAGTAGCGGCGGTAATCCTCCTTCCCCAGATCCAGCGTCGCATAGGTCAGGCGGCCGCGGGTTTCGATCTGGGGCGTGGTGGCGGTGGCCTCGGCGGTGCTGCCGCTCCAGCCGAACCACATGGCGTCGCGCCGGCTGACGGCGTCGCGCAGCGCCACGGCCAGGCCGCCGGCGGTGGCCCCCCGATCATTGGGGTTGGGCACCCGGTTGGCAACCAGGACCAGGCGACTCATGGCGTAACCTCCAGCGATGGCGGGACCTCATGCGGGTTCAGGGCGCGGGCCAGCCAGCGCCGCAGCTCGGCGGGGGTGCCGAAGGCCTCCTGCAGCCGCCAGCCCTGGCCGCCCAGCTCGCGGCAGGCGCGCATCCCCTCCTCATCCGTGACGTCGTCACCGATGAAGAGCGGCGTGCGGCCGGCGAAGGGCGGCGCGGCCATCAGCGCCCGCACGGCGGAGGCCTTGGAGGGGCCGCGCGGGCGGATCTCCCAGGCCATATGGGCCTCGAGCAGGGTGAAGGCCGCCGGATCCTCGGCGACCAGGCTGGCCATCAGGGCATGGGCCGGGGCGCCGGCCTCCGGCGCCTGGCGGTAATGCAGGACGAAGCCATGCGCCTTCGGCTCCAGCAGGGTGCCGGGGTATTCGGCGACCAGCGCATCCGCCCGGGCGCGCCAGGCGGCGGGGGGCTGGGGCAGGTCGGGGCGGAGCGGTGGTTCCTCCGGCACCGGGCGCAGCGCCGCGCCATGCTCCCCGGCCAGGGGGAGCGGCACCGGCAGGTAATGGATGAGGTCGCCGAGCGGCCGGCCGCTGACGATGGCCAGGGCCCCGTCCAGGGCGGCCGCCAGGCGGTGCAGCAGCTTCGGTAAATCCTCGGGCACCCGGATCGCATCCGGGCGTTCGGCGATTTCGACCAGGGTGCCATCGAAATCGAGGAAGAGGGCCGGCCGGTGGAAGGGGCCCAAGGGGAATGGACCCTGTGCCGGGGCGCGGGGCGGCGGAGGGAGCTTGAACTGCCAGGACATTGCCAGGTTCAAAGCCGTGGCGGGCGTTTCGGTTTCTCGCGAAGGCGCGGAATTTTCCGCCTCCGCGCCGGTTCGCCGGGCCCCGCGCGGGGCGGTGCGGCGACCCGTGGCGGCCGCGCAGGCGGCGGCCGGGTGGCCGAATTTTGGCAGGAAAGTGGCCTTCGGGGGGTGCTGGCGCCGGGGCTTTCGCCTAGGCTGCGGCAGGGTCCGGGCCGCCGATCCGGCCTTGCCAGCCAGGAATGGCGGTGACGTCACAAACGCGCGAGGACACGCCCCGCCATAGAAACTTGTGCCTGCATGCCCAACCAGAAGATGCGAAGGAGGACGCCATGCCAGATGATGCCCCAGCCCCGACCCTCCGGGTGCGGACCACGGTCACCCACGCCGCCAGCGCCAATTTCGATACCGGATTGCGCCCCTTCTTCGGCTACCGCGACCTCGGCATCGCCGGCGCCACCGCCGGGGCCTACGGGGCCAATGTGGTCCGCGCCATTCCGGGCAAGCATGCGAACCCGGTCTGGCACACGCACACGCTGGACTTCCAATTGGTCTTCGTCCTGCGCGGCTGGGTGCGCTTCGAATACGCCGATATCGGCGAGGTGCGGCTGGAGGCGGGGGACAGCGTGCTGCAGGCCCCGGGCATCGCGCACCGGGAGCTGGAGCATTCGGACGACATGGAATTGCTGGAGATCACCTCGCCCGGCGAGTTCGAGACCAAGGTGGTGGAGGGGCCGCAGGGCTGAACGGGTCTTCCCCCACCCGGCGGGGGACCGGGGCGGGGGTGCCGGCCCCGACCGCGAACTGACCGGACCCTGCCGCCACCCGCCCGGACCGCCCCCACCCTGACCCTCCCCGCCAGCGGGGAGGGAAGCGGGCAGCTAGACCAGCCCCAACGCGCCGAGGAACATCCCGGCCGCCGGCACCACCCGCCCTGGCCTTGCCGCCAGCCACCCCGCCAGCTCGGCTTCCGGCACCGCCACCAGCTCCTGGTACTCGCCATTGCCGCGCGCGGCGGCGGCGGCCGCCACCGCGGCGAAGCCCAGCGCCGTGTCCAGCAGGAAGCCGAGATCGCGCACCCCGGAGCCGAGATGCTCCACCAGGGCGAAGGGCCGGCAGGCCGTCACCGCCTCCCAGCCCAGCCCCAGCTCCTCGGCCAGCTCCGCGCGCAGCGCCGCCTCGGCATCCACGGCGCCGTCCCGCACCGCGCCGGCATCCACGCTGCCGGCCGGGGGCATTTGCCAGAGGCCGGCCTCATAGGTCGCCTCCTTGCTCCGGCGACCGAACACCACCCCCTCGGCCGTCCGCAGCACGCCGCAGACGGAAAGCGGCCGGACCTCCAGCGCCGCCGCCAGGGCCGGGTCGCTGAACCCCGCCACCACCTGCCGATATTCCACCAGCCGTCCGGTCAGCCGCTCCGCCGAGGCGCTTTCCACGGAGAACACCCGGCCGTTGAACAGCCGCCCGCCGGCGCGCGCCTGGGCCGCTGCCCAGGCAGCCGCCACCGCCGGTTCCAGGGCCGGCGGCACGGCACGCTCGCCCGGCAACAGCTCCAGCCGCAGCCCGGCCGCCACCGGCCGCAGCGCATAGCCCTGCATGCAATACCCCTCGGATGCCCTGGCCGCTGACGCTCCCCGATGCCTGTCGCGGCCTTGCCATGGCAGGCCGTGCGCGGCCCCGGGAATGGAGCAAATCCGGCGCTCCCATGAAAGCGCGCAGCGGTTTCGTGGAGATTATACCGGTGAATCGGTTCGCCGGCCGGCCCGAGCCCGCGCCGGCAGCGCTAGAGCGTGATCGGTTGAGGTCGAATCGACCGAAACCGTGAATCACACGACCGAACAATGAGCTAGAGCGGGGCGGGTGAGCGCAGCTCAACCGATCCCGCGCTAGAGCAGATCGCCGGAGGGCGGCATCGCCCGGAGGCGTGGATCTGCTCTACAGTCCATAAGCTAGAGCGGTTTCGCGCTGCACAGTCAGCGTGAAACCGCTCCAGAGGCGCCTTGAGCAGATTCTCGATCGGGCGCCCGCTGGCTTTATTCGATCGCCGCCGGCGGATCGGCGGAGGCGGTGCCGCGCGGCACCGGCATGGGCGGCACCCAGGGCCGGTCGCCACGCCAGCCCCTGTCGCTGACCACCCGCACCCCCTCCGGTTCCAGCCACACCGCATGCGGCCCATGCCGCCAGACGGTGAAGCGGTCGATCACCTGGGCGGCGCAATGCCCCCGCACCGGCTCGGCCGAGATCACCAGCGCCGCATGGGTGCAGGCTGTCCTTTGGCCCTCCGCCGGGGCGGCGCCGCGCAGCAGCACCACCGCCGGGGCCCCGGGCGCCGCGCGCAGGGTGCAGGCGCCGGGGGCGCAGGCCGCGCTGCCCGCCGCCCCCTCGCGCGGCAGGGCCCGGGCCTCCGCCACGCCGAACAGGCGCTGCCAGGCATCCCTTGTGAAGGCGGAGGCGCCGGAGAGGCGCTGCAGGAACATCCCCTCATTCGCCCGGAAGGCGATCAGCCGGCCATCGCCGGAGACCAGGATGTCCGGCGGCCGCTGCCACCCCCCGCTCAGCAGGCCGAGCAGGATGAGCGGCAGGCCGAAGCCCCGCCAGGCGCTGCGCCAGAGGCAGAGCCAGAGCATGCCGAAGGCGGTCAGCCCGAGCCCCCAGGCGGAGATGGGCGGGACGGCAAGGCTCGCCCCCGGCCAGGCAGCGACGTGGCGGGCGATGGCGAGGATCCCCTCCACCCCCCAGCCCATCGGCGCCAGGGCCCAGGAGTCCAGCCCGAAGGGCATCAGCGCCGCCGCCGCCAGGCCGGCCGGCATGACCAGCAGGGAGGTGAGCGGCACCGCCAGCGCATTCGCCGCCACGCCATAGAGCTGCAGCCGGCCGAAATGGTGCAGGCCGAAGGGGGTGGTGGCGGCGCCGGCCAGCAGCGAGGTGGCGACCAGCCCGAACCCGGCCAGCAGCAGGCGCCGCCGCCAGCCATCCCCCTGCCCCGTCGGCAGGCGCGGCCGCAGCCATTCCCAGCCGGCGATCAGGGCAAGCACCGCGGCGAAGCTCATCTGGAAGCTGGCGCCGAGCAGGGCGGCCGGGTTCACCGCCAGCACCAGCGCCGCCGCCAGCGCCCAGCCGCGCAGGCTGAGGGCGCGGCGGCCGGCGAGCAGCGCCAGCGTCACCAGCGCCGCCATGGCGAAGCTGCGCAGCATGGGGATCTGCAGGCCGGTCAGCGCCAGATAGGCCCCGCCCAGCGCCAGGGCGCCCAGCGCCGCCACCGGCTTCACCGGCAGGCGCAGGGCAATGGCCGGCACCAGCGCCAGCCCCGCCCGCAGCAGCCAGAAGCCGAGGCCCATGACGATGGCGATATGCAGGCCGGAGACGGAGAGCAGATGCGCCAGGCCGGACTCCCGCATGGCCGCCAGCTCGGCGGCCGGGATGGCGCTTTGCCCGCCGGTCAGCAGCGCGGCGGCGACGGCGCCGGCAGGGCCGGGGATGGCGGCAGTGACGCGCGCCTCGATGCCGGCGCGGAGGGCGGCGAAGGCGGGGGCGGTCTCGCCGGGGGTCACCTCCGCCCGGCCGAGGGCGAAGCCGCTGCCGGCGAGGCCGGCGAAATAGGCGGCGCGCTGGAAATCCCAGGCGCCGGGATGCGCCGGCGCACTCGGCGCCCGCAGCAGGGCGCGCAGGCGGATGGTGTCGCCCGGCGAGGGCCGGGCCGGGTCGTCCGCCTTCAGCCGCACCCGCACCTGCCGCGCCAGCGGAGCGCCGCCATCCAGGCGGGGCGCCTCGATGGTCAGGCGCCGGCCTTCCGGCAGCAATTCCACCTGGGCGATGCGGCCGGAGAGGATGGTGGCGTTGCGCGGCAGCTCCGGCATGGGCGGCTGCAGCGAGGTATGGCCGGCCGCCAGCCCGAAGCCGAGGGCGGCCGCCGCCAGCAGCCCCAGCGCCCAGCCCAGCAGCGCGCCCTGGCGCCGGGCAGGGCAGGCCGCGAGCAGCAGCGGCGCACCGAGCCACGCCGCCAGGGCGGGCGGTTCCGCCGGAAGGGCGAAATAGGTCAGCACACCTGCGCCCAGGGCCACGGCGAGCCAGGGCGCGAGCCGCGCCTGCTCACCCGCCCAATGGGCCGCCCAGGCGGCGGAGAGCCATGCGGCGGCCTGAGGGACAGGCTTGCCGAACCATCGGGGGGCTGGCCGGGCAAGCGTGATTGACATCGGAGTCGAGCTTGCCGGCCCGATTCGGCGAAATCAATACGGAACGAGTCAAGCTTGACTCGGTCTGCGAATCGGCGTTGTGGCGAAGAATTAACTCCTTCTGCCAAGTCATTGATCTAAGGCGATCAATCCTGGGATGAGACCCGATCTCATTTTCTCGTAATGGCTGTATCGGGGGCGGCAACTTCCTCCCTGGCGCGCACCCGGGGCGTAAGGACCCCCTCGCCCGCCACCTCCGGGCACCCCAAGGCGCGGATCTCGCCCCCGCCGGCCCATCGCCCGGCCAGCCCGCCCGCCGCCCCGGCGCTGCACCGCCGCCGGTGATGCATCGCCGCCCCGCTGGCCCGCCCGCCGCGTCCGGCGCATATCCAGAGCACGGAACCCGCCCCCAAGCGCCGGCGGCGCGGCGTGCTGCGAGGCCCGCCCGCGCCCTCCCCAAGGGCAGGCCGATGCTCTAGGAACCCGCTCTTCGCCCCGGGGATCGCCTGCCATGTCCGTCCGTACCCGCTTCGCCCCCTCCCCCACCGGCTACCTGCATATCGGCGGGGCGCGCACCGCCCTGTTCAATTTCCTCTTCGCCCGCCGCCATGGCGGCCAGTACCTGCTGCGCATCGAGGATACGGACAGGCAGCGCAGCACCCCGGAAGCGGTCCGCCAGATCATCGAAAGCCTGGACTGGCTCGGCCTCTCGCCCGACGAGCCGCCGGTCTTCCAGAGCCAGCGCGAGCCGCGCCATGCCGAGGTGGCGCGGGAGCTGCTGGCCAAGGGCAGCGCCTACCTCGCCTATGACACGCCGGAGGAGCTGGCGGCGATGCGCGCCGCGGCGGAGGCGGCGAAGCGCCCCTTCAAATATGACGGCTCGCGCTGGATCGGCCTGGACCCGGCCCAGGCGCCGAGCACGCCGCCCGCCATCCGCATCAAGGCCCCCCGCCTGGACGAGCGCGGCGGCGAGACGGTGGTGAAGGATCTGGTCCAGGGCGAGGTGCGCGTCGGCAACGCCGAGCTGGACGACATGATCATCCTGCGGTCCGACGGCACGCCGACCTATCTGCATGCGGTGGTGGTGGACGACCACGACATGGCCATCACCCATGTCATCCGCGGCGACGACCACCTGACCAACACCTTCCGCCAATGCATGGTCTATGACGCCATGGGCTGGCACCGGCCGCATTTCGCCCATATCCCGCTGATCCATGGCGCCGACGGCGCCAAGCTCTCCAAGCGCCACGGCGCGGTCGGGGCGCTGGATTTCCGCGAGCAGGGCTTCCTGCCGGAGGCGGTGTGCAATTACCTGCTGCGCCTCGGCTGGGGGCATGGCGATACCGAGATCATCTCCCGCGAGGCGGCGATCCGCATCTTCGACATCGCCGATATCGGCCGTGCCGCCTCCCGCATGGACTACGCCAAGCTCTCCCATTTCAACGGCGTCTATCTCCGCGCGACGCCGGATGAGCGCCTGGCGCGGGAGGTGCTGGAGCGGCTGGCGAAGCGCGGCATCAGCTTCGGCACCAGGGGCGCGGAGCGGGTGGAGGCGCTGATGCCGGAGCTGAAGGCCCGCGCCAGGGATCTGGAGGAGCTGGCCGGCGCCGCCATCTTCGCCGCCCAGGAAGGCCCGCCGGTGATGGACCAGAAGGCCGCCGCGGCGCTGACGCCGGAGGCGAAGGAAAGGCTGCGCGACCTGGCGCAATTCCTCACCGACGCGCCCTGGGAGCGGGCGGAGCTGGAGCATTGGCTGCGCGACTATGCCGAGGTGAAGGGCCTCAAGCTCGGCGCCGTCGCCCAGCCGCTGCGGGCGGCGCTGACCGGCAGCCTGCAGAGCCCGCCGATCGATGCGGTGCTGGCGGCGCTGGGGCGGACGGAGGCGGTGGACCGCATCCTGGCCGCCGCCGAAGGCTGAAGGTCGGGCGTCCGTCCGGCCCGCTGCTTGCTCCGGTCGGATAAGCGGCCCAGCATGGCGCGCCATCCGAAGGGAGGAGTGCCATGCCGCTCGAAACCCATGCCGCCGCCGATCTCAGCCTCGCCGACCAGCGCTGGCAGGCCCGCATCGACCTGGCGGCCGCGCATCGCCTGGCGGTGATGCACGGCTTCCATGAGGGGATCTTCAACCACCTGACGCTGCGCGTCCCCGGCACCGAGGACCGCTACTACCAGATCCCCTTCGGCACCCATTGGTCGGAAGTCCGCGCCTCCACCTTCATGGAGGTGGGCTATGACGGCGCGCTGCTCGCCGGCGAGGGGCATATCGAGCAGAGCTGCTACGCCATCCACGCCCCGATCCATCGGCTCAATCCCCGCGCGGCGGCGGTCTTCCACACCCATATGCCCTTCGCCAGCGCGCTCTCGCGCCTCGAGGATCCGCGCATCCTGCCGATCGGCCAGACCGAGATCGGCACCATGATCCACACCGCCTATGACATGGACTACCACGGCCCCGCCTTCGACCCGGCGGAGGGAGAGCGGCTGGCGGAGATCCTCGGCGACAAGACGGTGCTGATGATGGCGAGCCATGGCGTCGCCACCATCGGCCGCACCGTCGCCGAGGCCTATGACCGGCTCTACTATGTGGAGCGGGTGGCCCAGGTGCAGCTCTACGCCATGTGGACGCAGCGCCCGCTGAAATTCCTGCCGGAGGATGTGGTGCAGGAGACGGTGGCGCAATTCGCCGGCAAGGCGCCGCGCTATGGCGACGAATCCAATGCCGAATGGCATTTCGCGGCGCTGAAGCGGCTTCTCGACCGGCGGGAGCCTGACTACCGCGACTGAGAGGGGCCGGCGCACCGCCGGCCTTCTTCCCTCGCCGATCCTCCCCCGGGGTGCCCGCCACGCCCGGCCGGGGGGGCTGCGCCCAGCGGCCGGCGGCGCCGCCACCGGCCTGTCACCGCCGGACGAGCGGCATGCGCGGCCGGCGTCAAGCCCCGGCGGCGGTCACACTCCCGCGCGCGCAACGATCTGACGGTCCCGTGACCGGGCAAGGGCTTGCCGCTTCTGTCCAGCGGTTTCCCCACAGGCTTTTCCACAGATATGTGGAGAAGTTTTTCCCGCCCGGCGGGCCGCGCCGCCACGGCGTTGCGGCGCGGACGAGCCCCAGGGGTCAAGGCATGAACGCGGAAGCGGCATGGTTGCAGCGCCACCGTGAAGCTGCGGGTTGTAACCGTGGCGGAAAATTGCAGCGGGAAGTTGTCCACAGCCTGCGGCCGGGCCGCCCGCCCTTGCGCCGGCCTAAATTCCGGCGGACGGGAGGGTCAGCCCGGCGTTGACGCCCGACCTGCTGCAACGCAGCATCCCCCGGCAGAACAAAACGGAGGTCCAGGGATGCAGCGTCGATCCTTCCTCGCTACGGGGGCAGCGCTCCTTGCCGCGCCGCGGCTGGCCGCCGCCCAGAACGCCCCGGGGCGAAGGGTGCTGCGCTTCGTCCCTCAGGCCGACCTGGCGCTGCTGGACCCGATCCATTCCGTCGCCTTCGTCACCCGCAACCATGCGCTGCTGGTCTATGACACGCTCTATGGCTGGGATGCGGAACTCAAGGCCCGGCCGCAGATGGCCGAGGGCCATACGGTGGAGAATGACGGCAGGACGGTCACCATCCGCCTGCGGGAGGGGCTGAAATTCCACGATGGCGAGCCGGTCCGCGGCCGCGACTGCGTCGCCTCCATCAAGCGTTGGGCGACGCGGGACGCCTTCGGCCAGGCGCTCATCGCCATCACCGAGGATCTTTCCGCCCCGGATGACCGCTCCATCCGCTTCACGCTGAAAAAGCCTTTCCCGCTGCTGCCGGATGCGCTGGCCAAGGTGGGGACGCATCTCTGCGCCATCATGCCGGAGCGGCATGCGAGCCTCCCCTCCTCCCAGGCGGTGCCGGAGCTGATCGGCAGCGGCCCCTTCCGCTACGTGGCGGGCGAGCGGGTCCCCGGCAGCCGCAACGTCTATGAGCGCAACCCGGACTACGCGCCGCGGCAGGAGCCGCCGAGCTATCTTTCCGGCGGCAAGGTGGTGCATTTCGACCGGGTGGAGTGGCTGACCATCCCGGACGGCGCGACGGCCAGCGCCGCCCTGCAGCGCGGCGAGATCGACTGGTGGGAGCAGCCGGCGATCGACCTCGTCACCCCGCTGAAGCGCGCCCGCGGCGTGAAGATCGAGATCCTCGATCCGAACGGCTCGGTCGGCTTCCTGCGCTTCAACTGCCTGAACCCGCCCTTCGACAATCCCGCCATCCGCCGTGCCATCCTGCGCGGGACCAACCAGGCGGATGCGATGACCGCGGCGGCGGGAGACGACAAGACCTTCTGGCGCGTGCCCTATGGCTTCTTCGCCCCCGGCTCCGTCATGGCGAGCGAGGAAGGACTGGACGCCTTCCGCACGCCGCTGGACGGCCCGGCGACGAAGCGCGCCTTGGCCGAGGCCGGCTACAAGGACGAGCGGGTGAACCTGCTGGCGGCGACCGATTTCCCGGTCATCAACGCCATGGCGGAAGTCTGTGGCGACATGCTGCGCAAGTCAGGCGTCAACCTGGACTACGTCTCCACCGATTGGGGCACGGTGACGCAGCGCATCCTGAAGCAGGACCCGGTGGCGCAGGGCGGCTGGAACATGATGGTCAGCTACACCGCCGGCAGCGCCCAGGTGAACCCGGCGGCGAACAACCTGATCCGTGGCCATGGCCGCAGCGCCATCTTCGGCTGGCCCACCGTCCCGAAGCTGGAGGAGCTGCGGAACGCCTGGTTCGACGCGCCGGACGAGGCGGCGCAGGCGGCGATCGGGCGGGAGATGCAGCGGGTCTGCTTCGCGGAAGTGCCCTATGTGCCGCTGGGGCAGTTCTTCTCCCCCACCGCGCTGCGCGGCGACCTGGAGGGGATGCTGAAGGGCGTGGCGCTGTTCTACGGCATCAGGCGGGTCTGAGCGAGAAGATCGGGGGCGCCGCCCCGAACCCCGGCAGGAGGCACGTCGCGGGCATTGCCCGCGACCCTGCACCTCCGCCGGGGAGGATACTCCTCCCCGGACCCGGTCCGAGTTGCAGACCCGGCGGTTCAACCGCCGACTCACACCGGGGTCCGGGGGGGTGGTCCACCCCCCCGGCAGGGGCCTGGGGGCAGAGCCCCCAGCGCGGCACGGCCCGGGGGCGGAGCCCCCAGCGCGGCACCTCAGCCCGGGCCCGGCCGCCAGTACCGCGGCTGGTGCCAGGACTGTCCCGGCAGGTAGTGGTGCCGCGGCGGCAGCGGCCGGTGCCAATGCGGCCGCGGCGGCGGCACGTAGTGGCGGTGCGGGCCGTGCCAGCCGGGGCCGGTGACCGGCGGGTGGGCGCTGGCGGGCGCCGCGGCCGCCGCAACCAGACCCAGGCCGAGGGCGGCGGCAACGAGAAGGCTACGCATGGTGTCCTCCTTCCGAGGGGTCGACAGCGTTATGCTGGCCTCGCCGCCCGGCGGAATCGGGGCTGGTTTGCAGCCAGATCGGGGCAGGCGGTGACGGCATGTATCGGGCGCCGGATGCGGTGGCGCCCCTCAGGGGAGATGGCATGGCAGGTTGGCTGTGGTCGCTGGGGACCCTGTTGGTCGCACTTGGCCTCGCGGCGCATCTCTTCGGCTGGGACACGCTGCTCTGGCTGCCGGCGCAGGCGGTCGAGGCCATCCGCGCCGATCCCGGCACCTATGGCGTGGTCGCGCTCGGCGTGGCGCTGATGGTGCTGGCGCGGCTGATCAGCCGCTGGCGGAGCTGAGGGCAGCAGCCGGCAGGGCGAGGCTCCGGCGGGTCGCCGGGCAGGATTGGGCCTGGCCCGCTGCTACGTCGCCACCCCCGCCAGCGCTTCCCAGGCGCTCAACACCGCCCCCTCCTGCCAGCCGGGCAGCCAGGAGAGGCATTCGCCGGGGAAATGGTAGGGCCCCTCCGGCGCGCGCAGCAGCCGGTACTCCCGCTCCCGCTGCTCGCGCCTCCACCCCGCCCAGGCGCCGTGGGCCCAGGGCATCCGGCCCCAGGCGACGGAGGCCGCCTTGCCCAGTTCGGCGCCCGGATGCAGCACCCGCACATCCGCCGCCGCCGCCATGGCGCGCTGCTCCGGCGTGCAGGCGGCGCAGCGCTCGGCGATGCCGTCATCCCGGATATAGGCGCCCGCGGCCGGGGCGTTCACGCTTCGGCATGATCCGTTCTATACACGGGCCAAGGCAGGAAGGAGGAAACGATGCCGAGGATTTCGCGGCGCAGCCTGGTGGGGCACGGCCTGTTGGCCGCACCGGCCCTGGCGCCGATGCTGGCCGGGCCGGGCCGGGCTCGGGCGCAGGCGCCCTGGCCGGACAAGCCGGTGCGCATCATCGTGCCCTTCCCGCCGGGCCAGGCCTCGGACATCCTCACCCGGCTGCTGGCCGACGAGCTTTCGAAACGCTGGCCGCAGCGCTGCTTCGTCGAGAATCGCGGCGGTGCCGCCGGCGTGCCGGCGCTGGAGATGGCGGCGCGGTCGGCGCCGGACGGCTATACGCTCGTCGCCGGCACGTCGGGCACGCTCGGCGTCAACCCCTCCGTCGTGCCGCGCCTGCCCTATGATGCGGAGCGCGACTTCACCCCCATCAGCAATGTGGCGATGGTGCCGCTGCTGATCGTGGCGCATCCGAATTTCCCCGGCCGCTCGGCGCAGGAGGTGGTGGCGCTGGCCAAGGCGCGGCCCGGCGCGGTGGACATGGCGACGGCCGGCCCCGCCACCAGCCAGCACCTGGCGGCGGAGCTCTTCGCGCATCGCTGCGGCATCCAGCTCAACATGGTGCATTACCGCGGCAGCGGGCCGGGCATGGCGGATCTGGTCGCCGGCAACGTCACGCTGATGACCGACAGCGTCGCCAGCTCGCTGAACAACATCCAGGCCGGGCGGCTGATCCCGATCGCGGTGACCACGCCGCAGCGCATCCCGCAATTGCCCGACGTGCCGACCATCGCGGAGACCGTCGCCTCCGGCTATGGCGCCTTCGGCTGGTCGGGCCTCGCCGGCCCTGCCGGGCTGGCGCCGGAGATCGTGCGCAAGGTGAATGCCGATACCGTCGCCATATTGCGCGACCCGGCCGTCGCCGCCCGCTTCGTCGAACTCGGCACCATCGCCGATCCGACCAGCCCCGAGAATTTCGCCGCCTTCGTGAAGGCGGAGATCGCGCAATGGCGCGAGGTGGTGAGGCTCGCGAATGTCCGTCTCGATGGTTGAGCGCCTGTCCCGGAACGGTCTGCGGCGTGCCTTGGCCGGTCTTTTCCGCCTCGGCGGCGTCCACGTCCCGGCCGGGACGCAAAATCCCTCGCCCATCCACCGCCGGGAGCCTTTCGGGGCAGGCTCGAGCGCCCCGCGCCGCGCGCTGCTCGCGGCCCCTCTCCTGCTGCCGGCCCTGGCGCGGGCGCAGGATTTCCCGGCGCGGAATGTCCGCATCGTCGTGCCCTATGGCCCGGGCGGCGCCAGCGACATCGTCGCGCGCATCCTGGCGCAGCGGGCGACCGAGATCTCCGGCCAGACCTTCGTCGTCGAGAATCGCGGCGGCGGCGCCTCCATCCCCGGCACCCAGGCGGTGATCGCGGCGCCGCCGGATGGCTATACGCTCGGCACCGCGGACAATGCGCTGGTGGTGAACCCCGGCCTGTTCCGGGAACGCATGCCCTTCGACGTGGAGAAGGATCTGACGCCGCTCGGCCTCGCCGTGACGGCGCCGCTGGTGCTGCTGGCCAATCCCGGTGCGCCGGCGCGGGACCTGAAGGGGGTGCTGGACGAGATGCGGGCCCGCCCGACCGGGCTTTCGCATGGCGGCATCGGCACGCCGACGCATCTGACCGTGGTGGAATTCCAGCTCTCGACCGGGCTGGAGCCGACCGTGGTCGGCTATCGCGGCGGCGGGCCGCAGCTTGCCGGGCTGGTGGCGGGGGATGTGCCCTATGGCTTCGTCGCGATCTCCTCGGCGATGACGCATATCCAGGGCGGCCGGCTGCGCCCGGTGGCGCTGACCGGCACCGCGCGAAGCCCGGCCCTGCCGGAGGTGCCGACCATGGCGGAGGCGGGGCTGCCGGAGGTGGCGACGGTGGGCTGGTGGGGCTTCATCCTGCCCGCCGGCGTGCCGGCGCCGCTCCAGGCCCGGCTGCGCGCCCTGCTGCTGGAGCCGGCGAAGGAGCCGGCGGTGCGCGCCCGGCTGGAGGGGCTGGGCTATACCGTCGTCGCCGGCGACGGGCCGAGCTACGCGGCGCGCATCCGGCAGGAGACGGCGCAGTGGCGGGAACGCGCCGACCGGGCGGGGCTGAAGCCGGAATAGGCCCCCACCCAGGCCCGCACGGGTCCCGGACTTCGGTCGGAGTTTCAGATCGGACGCTGCAACCGCAGACTCACACCGGGGTCCGGGGGGGTTGGCGGCACTGCCGCCAACGGGCAGAGCCCCTGTTGGGGGTTTGGGGGCGAAGCCCCCATCCTGGCCCCTACACCCCCACCTCATGCCGCGGTGCGCCCCATTGCGCCGCGGCGGCCGCGCAGCGCGGCACGTCCTCCTCCAGCATCAGCCGCGCCGCCACCAGCGCCTTCGCAGCCTCGGTGATGGCGGCGACATAGCCTTCCGCGCTGCCATAGCGTGACTGCACGGAGGGGCGTGGGTCGCCGGTGGCCAGCCGCTCGGCTTCCGTATCCGGGAAGGCGATGGTGCTGCCAGTGTATTCATGCAGCGCGCCGGCGCCATGGCCGCGCGACCGCGGGTTCCAGGCGGTGTAGGTGGCGAGCGGCGCTTGCACCATCGGCGCGCGCACGCCGCCGAGGTCATTGCCGTCCGCGTCGGTGGCGGGCAGCAGCACGGCGTAGCCTTGCGCATCCGCCAGACGCGGCGGCAGTACCGTCATCACCCCGTTGTCCATGCCGTAGTCGAAGAGCTCGAAGCGGCTCGGCGATTGCGGCAGGGCCACGCCGGGAATGGCAGGGAAGCGGGCGCGCCATGCCTCGAAGCTCACCGCCGTGCCGTCGCCGCGGCGGGGCATGCGGCTTTCGGGCGGGGGCGTGCCATGCGTCGCCCACGCATCCAGCGCATCCAGCAGCGCGCGGAAGAGCATGCTGGTGGCGACGACATTCTCCGGATTGGCGAAGGGGCCACGCGCCGGCCTGCCGAGGCGCGGGTTCGCCGCGTGCTGGCTGCTGCACCAGTGATAGATGCGGACGTTGTCCGGCTGCGGCAGGTCCTGCCCGTCCGTGGTGGTGTGCACCAGGCTGCCGCGGCGCTGCCAGTATTCCGTCGCGGATTGGCTGTGCAGCACCAGCGGGTCCGTCGCCGGGCGCTTCAGGATGGCGTCTGTGCGGCCGGTCAGGTGGTCGGTGGTCTCGGCATAGCTGAAGGGGAAGGCATCGGCGGAGTTGTCGTGATCCTCATACTGCTGGCCGGCGGGGACGGTGAGGTTGCCGAAGCGGCCGGCGAAGAGGCGGCCGGCGCCGGCGACATGCGGCATCAGCCCGTCGAAGACGCGGCGGCCTGCGGTGTCCTCGTTGAAGCCATGGTAGAGGAAATCCCGGATCGCCCGGCCGGTCTGGCTGCGGCCGAAGCCATAGGCCTTCTCCACCGCGCCGTGCAGCGGGTTGGCGGGCGTCGCGGCATGACGCAGCCAGCTCACCGCATCGCGCACCGCGGCATGGCCGAGGCCGAGGACCAGCGGCGCCTCCGCCTCCCAGACCAGCTCGTAGATCCAGCCAGGTTGGAAGCCGGCGTGCATGTGGAGATGGGTGCGGGAGGGGGCGATGATGGAATCGCGGCCGAAGACTTCCAGGCCCATGCCCGCCTCGAACCGGCCGAAGCACCATTCGCCTTGCGGCACTTCCTCGCGGGGCTCCCAGGGGTAGCGGCGGCGGGTCAGGGTGGCGCGGCCGCCTTCGACCGCGGGCGGGGAGTAGGTGGAAGTATAGACGCCGAGCGGGAAGGTGTTGACGCCCGCCTGGCCGATGAACTCGGCCCGCGCCAGGCCGCGCACCGCGGGCAGCTTCGGCACCTCCAGCAGCACGCGGCCATTGCCGGCGAGCAGATCGCCCTGCCAGGCGCCCCAGGCCAGGCTGTAGCCGCGGCGCAGCAGGAAGCCGTTGCCGGCATGCTCCGGTGCGAGCGGGGCGTTGGACGCGACGGCATCGTTGAAATACTGCAGGCAGCGCTTGTTGCCGCGATTGCCCCAGTCGAAGAAGAGGCGGCGATTGCCGCGGGCGAGGTCGACGGGCTTCAGGATCTGCAGATCCCCGGCGAAACGCACCAGGCCATCGGCGCCGGCGGGCGCCAGGTGAAGATCGGCGATCGGGGCGTTGCGCTTGTCGCGCGGATCGACGGCGTAGCGGAGGCGGCCGAGGAGCAGCTCATAGGCGCCGGCGGCGCCGAATTCCTGGCCACCGGCGAAGGGCAGCCTGTCCTGCAATTCGAATTCCATCGCTCTCTCCCACGGGCGCGCCCCTGCCGCGTTCGAGCCCGTCGAACGCACCGCAAGCAATGCCATGCGGCGGCAAGCGTGTCATGGATACGGCGAAGCGGCACCGCGCTTCGCGCGGCGAAGTCCCTGCCACGCTTGCCGCCGCACGGCTCTCGGCGATGGTAGCGTGCGGACGGTGTCGAAGGCACAATCCCTGCCTTCGCGCCGCGAGACGCGGCCCCCGTTGCCCTGGCGCGGCTTTGCCGCGGCAGGCTGTGCGAGGTGCCGCTCGCCCGGCGCCCCCGGGGCCCCACAGCGTCGCGGAGCGACGTCTGGGGGCTAGACCAGCTCCTGCAGCCGCGCCGCCAGCGCGTCCTGCGCCTCGGCAACCTCGGCGGCATAGCGCAGCGCCAGCAGGCGGGAGGCGCGGCGCAGCCCATGGCGGAATTCCAGGCTCGCCAGATACTCCCGCATTAGCCCGACCATCGCCGCCACATCCGGCGCGGCATGGCCGGGATGCTCGGCCGGCAGCCCGGCAAACGCATCCCGCGTGCCGAGCACCGGCCTGCCATGGGCCAGGGCCTCCACCGTCTTGATCTTCAGCCCGGTGCCGCCGGTCATCGGGTTCAGCACGCATTCCACCGCATCGTAGAACTCGGCCACATCCGCCACCTCCGGCAGCCGCGCCGGGTTGCTGGGCAGCAGCAATTCCGGCCGGCGCAGGATGCGCCCGGCGATCAGCCAGGGCAGCGGACGGCCGCCGAACCCCGCCTCCAGCGCCGCGACGGAGGCGGCATTCCAGGGATTGGCGCTGCCCAGATAGCCGAAGCGGTGGCGCGGCGCCGCCCTCTCCGGCACCGTCAGGAAGCGCAGCGGCGGCATATGGCCGACCACCGCCACCGGGCGGGCAGTGCGGGTGCGCAGCACCTCCGCCTCCTCCGCCTGGATGCCGAGCACCAGGTCGGCGCGGTCCAGCCCCCTGCCCTCCTCCGCCGCCGAGGTGAAGAACCAGGAGGGATCGATGCCCAGCGCCCGCGCCGCCAGATGCCGGTCGCCGAACAGGTCATGCGTGTCGAGGATGCGGAAGCAGCCCGGCACCGCCTCCAGCACCGCCGACATCCAGACGTAATTCACCAGCACCGCATCGTAGCGCCAGGCGCGCTGCAGCTCCGCCACCCGGCGCAGCAGCGCCGGCGCGCACCAATCGTCAAGGCCCCAGAGCCCGGGATGCGACATCCGCCCGGTCGGCACCGGCGGCTCCACATGCAATGCGTGCCAGAAGCCCGCCATCGCCGCGCGCTGCGGCGGCACCAGCCCCTCCGTCGCGTAGTACAGGAATTCGCAGACCACGCCGCGCTGCATCAGCGCCGCGCCCAGCGCCTGGATGCGGGCAGAATTGCCCTGATCCGCGGGGTGGGAGGGGATGGGCGAGACCACCAGCAGCCGCGGCGCCCGCCGCCCGGGCCCGGCCGCGCCGCTCACCACGCCACCTCCAGCCCCAGCAGCGCAGGCGCCGGGCCCGGCAGGGCGGCGAGGCCCAGCACCTCCGCCGGGCCGCCGGCCAGCCGGGTGGCGGCTTCCAGCCGCGTGGTGCCGGCAGGGCCCGGCAGGGGCGTCGCCGCCAGGCGCCGGCCGCCGAGGAAGAGCACCGGCGGCACCCCGCCGCGCAGCAGCACCACCAGCCGCGCCGGCCCTGCCGGCAGGCTGCCCAGCAGCAGCCGCAGCCGCTTCAGCCCGGTGAGCGGCAGGGCACCCCCCGCCAGCTCCACCGCCGCATCATGCCACAAGGCAGGGGCGGCGAGGGCCAGGCCCGGCCGCTGCGGCGCCTCCCGCAGCAAGGTCAGGCTGGCCAGCCGGGCGGAGATGCGCCGGCGGCCGGTGCGCCAGCCCGCGCCCTCCGCCGCCAGGGCGGCCGCCGCCTCGTGCAGCCGTTCCAGCACCTCCTCCAGCCGCTCCACCGGCACCACCAGGTCGTAATGCTCCACCGCCGCCGGGGTCCCGGCCAGCAGCATGATCCGCCCCCGGTCGCTGCCCACCCAGCCCGCCTGGCCGGCGGCGCGCAGCAGCGCCCAGGCGCCGCCGCGCCAGAGCGGCGCCAGCGAGAGCGGCGGCGCCCCCGGCAGGCAGACCAGCCATTCCCCGCCCCCGCCCCAGGCGGCCGGGGCCTGGGCCAACATCGCCGCATCCGCGGCGGCATCGAAGCCGAAGGGCGGGCGGCGGCGGGCAGCGTCGCGGAAGCCGGCGAGCAGGGCGCGCTCGGCCGGCGGCAAGGCCTCCTCCCCGGCCACGCCGCACACCGCCCCCGCCACCCAGGGGAACAGCCGCGCTTCCGGCAGGCCGAGATCCAGCAGGCGCGGCGGCGGATCCAGCCGGTGGAACAGCTCGGCGAGCAGCGGCGCGGCGCTCATCCCAGCTCCAGCAGCAGGCCGGGCGCCGCGCCCGCCTGCACCCGGAGCGCGCGCAGCCGCGCCTCCGGCGGCAGCAATTCGGAGAGCAGGCCGGGCAGTTCCAGGGTCAGCTCCGCCAGCGCGTCCAGCCGCGGCACGGCGAGCAGCAGCCGGCAGGGCCCGCGCTGCCGGCCCAGCGCCTCCGCCACCGCGCGGCGCTGCGGCAGCGGCCAGGCCGGCAGGACGACCAGCGGCGCCTCCGCCGGCCGCGGCGGCGGCCGCCGCACCTCGTGCTCGCGGCTGGCCTCGATCACCGCCTCATAGGCGCGGGCGATGCGCGGCAGGGCCAGCTCCGCCTCGGCATGGCGGCGGCCGGCGGCGCCGATCGCCCAGGCCTTCTCCGGCGCAGCGGCGATCGCCAGCAGCGCCTCCGCCAGCCGGGGCACCGCCTCGGCCAGCGGGATGTGCAGCACCGCGTCGCCCGGCAGCTCCGCATAGGCGCCGCTGTCGGAGACCATGCAGCAGGTGCCGGCGGCCAGCCCCCGGGCGATGGAGCCGGAACTCTCGCCATTCGAGGGAAAGCGGAGGTTCACCAGCACATCGGCGGCGGCGATGTGGTCGTTCAGCGCCGCTTCCGGCAGGTAGCCGGTGATGCGCGCCCGCGGCGCCACTTCCGGCGCGGCGGCGATGCGGCGGGACAGCGCGTATTCCTCCGGCCGCTCCGCCCCGGCATGGATCCAGCGCAGCGCCGCGCCGCGCCGCAGCGCCTCGTCCAGCGCCACGATCAGCCAGTCGAAGCGCTTCGCCGCCGTGGCGAAGCCGGCGGTCAGCACCACCACCTCCTCCGGCGCCAGGTGCAGCCGGGCGCGCGCCGCCGCGCGGTCCGGCATGGCGACGGGCGGCAGCAGGTGGGGCACCACGGCGACATGCGCGGTCGCCGCCTCGCCATGGAACAGCCGCAGCTTTTGCCGGGCGAATTGCGAATGCACGATGACGGCGCGCGAGGCGGCCAGCACCTCCCCCGCCAGATCGAAGAGCAGGTGGGTGGCGCGGGGCGCAAGGCCATGGTCGCGCCACTGCCGGCCGAAGCTGGCGGCGAGGCCCGGCAGCCCGCCCTGCGCCATGCCGGCGAGGATCGCCGCCTCCCCCTCCCCCGTCACCTCATGCAGGTGCAGCAGGCCGAGATCATGCAGGGTGACGACGCCCGGCAGGCGCCGCAGCGCCCGCAACACGAAGCCATGCCCGGCATTGTTGCCGAGCTGGTGCAGCACCCGGTCCCCGGGCCCGAGGCCGCGATGCGCCAGCGCCGCATCCGTCACCGCCACCTTCTCGGGCGCCTCGGCCAGCCAGTCCTCGCAGGCCGTGACGCAGTCGTAATGGCGGGCAAGGCCGGCGAGCAGGTGCCAGGCGTAATCCGCGATGCCGTTCCGCTCCGGCGGCAGGGGCGTGAAGCTGGTGAGGCGAGGCAGGCCGGCCATGCGTTGCGTTCACCCGGTCGCGGAAATGCGCTCCAGAGCACCTTCGGCCGGCCTGCCCGGCCGGCGCGAGGGCGCTCCGCTCCGCGCCTGTTGTGGTTGCGTTTTGGCCCCCTTGCAACCTTGTTCCGGCACGTGGTAGCCGCGAGCCTGCATGCACGGTACGCTTCCCTCCCACAAGCTGCTGGTGCTGGGCAGTGGCCCACGGGGCCTCAGCCTGCGCTGCCTGCAGCGCTGCGAGGGCGGCGAGGTCCGGCTGCTGCTGGCCGGGGTGGAGATCGGCGGCACGGCGCTGCCGCCGGTGCTGGAAGCGGATGCCGAGATCGACATCCCGGTGCATCGCCTGCCGCTGGTGCCGCTGCCGGCGGAGATCCGCATCGCCGCCTCGGCGGAGGGGCCGGAGCTGGCGGCGCCCTGGACGCTGGAGAGCAGCGCGGCGGCGGTGGCCATGCTCGGCGCGCCGCAGCCGGCCGTCGCCGATCTGCGGCTGGACCATGGCGTGCTGCGGGGCACCCTGATCGAACGCGCCAACGGGCTGCTCCACCCGGTGCTCTATGCCCGGGTGAATGGGGCCGTGGCGCGGGCGGTGGCGGCGGAGCCGCCCATGCCGCGGCCGGAAGGCGGCTGCGCCATCCGCTTCGGCCTCGCCCTGGCCCCCACCGACCTTACCGAGGCCGGGCTGCGCATCGACCTGCACCTGGTGGGGCGGGAGGAGCCGGTCGCGCATTACGCCTGGTCCCGTGCCGGGGCCGGGACGACCGAGGCCGAGCTGGCGCGGCTGGAAGCCCGGCTGGAGCGGCTGGAGCAGAGCCTCACCGCCGGGCATGCGGCGCTGGAAGCCTCGCTGCGCAGCCGTATCGGGCTGCAGCAGGAGCGGATCGACGCCTTCATCGAGGCGACGGCGACCCTGCTGCTGGACCGCCTCGCCGGGCCGGACGGCGCCGCGGGGGACCGGCGCGCCGCCCTCCTCGGCCTGATCGGCACGCTGGCGCCGGTGGTGACGGAAGCGGCGCCGACCGGGCGGCGCCAGGATGTCGGGCCGCACGCCGCGCAATTCGGCGCCGGCTGGCATGCGCCGGAGGATACCGAAAGCGGCAGCTTCCGCTGGATGGCCGAGGGCGGGGTGGTGATGAACCCCTTCCCCGAACGCCCGGTGACGGCGGTGCTGCTGCATATCCCGCATCTCTACCAGACGCCGGAGCCGCAGCTTGACATCTGGCTGGATACGCAGCCGGCACACTCCCTCGCCATGCCAGATGGCAGCCATGGCTATGTGCTGCGCGTCACCCCGGAGACGCCGCCCCGCGCCTTCAGCATGCTGCGGCTGGAAAGCCGCAGCAGCGGCAGCCCGGCGCGGGACGGGCTGAGCCAGGATGCGCGGGTGCTCTCCATCGCGGTGTCCCGCGTCACCTTCCTCTACGAGGAATAGGCCTCTACGAGGAATAGGCGCCGGCGGCCGGGGCGAAGGGTTGCCTCCCCGGGCCGCGCGTTGACCCGGCCGGGCTTTCGCCCGACCCTGGCGCGGCACAGCAGAGTCCGTGGAGGCAACCATGGCGCCCGAGGGCGATACGCGCGGCACCGCGCGCGACGAGGAATTGCACCAGCCGATCGGCGGCGTGGCGCCGCCGGCGGGCACGGTGCGCGCCGAGGCCCGGCCGGCGCGGGCCGTGCCGCGCCACCTCGCCGGTTTCCTCAGCCTCGAGGATTTCGAGCGCGCGGCGAAGCGGCATTTGCCGCGCATGCTCTACGGCTTCGTCTCCGGCGCCGTCGAGACCGATGCCTCGCTGCGCGCCAACCGCGCCGCCTTCCAGGACTGGGCCTTCCTGCCGCGCGTGCTGGTGGACGTACAGCCGCGGCACACCGAGGTGGAGCTGTTCGGCCGGCGCTATGCCGCGCCCTTCGGCATCGCGCCGATGGGCGCCTCGGCGCTCTCCGCCTATCGCGGCGACCTCGTCTTCGCCCGCACGGCGCATGCCGCAGGGATTCCAATGATCCTCTCCGCCTCCTCGCTGATCCGGCTGGAGGAGGTGCAGGAGGCGGGGCCAGGCGCCTGGTACCAGGCCTATCTGCCGGGCGAGCCGGGGCGGATCATTCCGCTGGTCGATCGCGTCGCCGCCGCCGGCTACGAGGTCTTCGTCCTGACGGTGGACGTACCGGTCTCCTCCAACCGGGAGAACAATGTCCGCAACGGCTATTCCCTGCCGCTCCGGCCCAATCCGCGGCTGTTCTGGGAAGGGGTCTCCCATCCGCGCTGGCTGCTCAACACCGCGCTCAGGACGCTCTGGCATCATGGCATGCCGCATTTCGAGAACATGGATGCGGATCGCGGCCCGCCGGTGCTCTCGCCGAACCTCATCCGCCAGGTGGGACGGCGGGACGGGCTCGCCTGGGAGCATCTGGCGCTGATCCGGCAGCGCTGGAAGGGCAGGCTGCTGGTCAAGGGCGTGCTCTCGGCGGCGGATGCGGCGCTGGCGCGGGAGCATGGGGTGGATGGCGTCATCGTCTCCAACCATGGCGGGCGGCAGCTCGACGGCGCCGTCGCGCCGCTCGAGGTACTGCCGGAGATCGTGGCGGAGGCGGGCGGTATGGCGGTGCTGCTGGATGGCGGCATAAGGCGCGGGACGGATGTGCTGAAGGCGCTGGCCTTGGGCGCCGATTTCGTCTTCCTCGGCCGGCCCTTCCTGTTCGCCACGGCGGTGGGGGGCGAGGCGGGGCTGCGCCACGCCATCACTTTGCTCTGGGAGGAGATCCACCGCGACATGGCGATGCTCGGCATCAATGCGCTGGACGAATTGGGCCCGGAATTCCTGCGCCGCGTGCGGGGGGGCTGAGCGATGGAGATGGCGGGCGCGGCGGCGCTGGTCACGGGGGGCGGCAGCGGCCTCGGCGCGGCGACGGCGGCGGCGCTGGCGGCGGCGGGGGCCAAGGTCTGCGTCTTCGACCTGAACGAAGCGGCGGCGCAGGCGGTGGCGGCGCGCATCGGCGGCGTGGCCGCGGCGGGCGACGTGGCCGATGCGGCGGCGGTGGCGGCGGCGCTGGATGCGGCCTGCGCGCTTGGCCCGCTGCGGCTGGCGGTGAGCTGCGCCGGCATCGCCCCGCCGGCGCGGGTGGTCGGGCGGCAGGGGCCGCATGATCTGGCGCTGTTCGAGAAGGTGCTGCGGGTCAACCTGACCGGCAGCTTCAACGTCATGCGCCTGGCCGCCGAACGGATGCAGGCGAATGAGGCGACGGCGCCGGACGGGGAGCGGGGCGTCATCGTCAACACCGCCTCCATCGCCGGCTATGAGGGGCAGGTGGGGCAATGCGCCTATGCCGCCAGCAAGGCGGGGGTCATCGGCCTGACGCTGCCGGCGGCGCGGGAGCTGGCGAAGACCGGGATCCGCGTGGTGACCATCGCGCCCGGGCTGATGGAGACGCCGATGCTGGCGGGCCTGCCGGAGCCGGCGCGGGAGGCGCTGGTGAAGCTGACGCTGTTCCCGCACCGGCTGGGGCTGGCCGAGGATTACGCCCGGCTGGTGCTGGCGATCTGCGGCAATCCGATGCTGAATGGCGAGACCATCCGGCTGGACGGCGCGCTGCGGCTGCCGCCGGCTTGATTTCCCCACGACATCGTCGCGCGGCGCCGTGGTGGGAGCCCCTTGAGCTTCCCCACGACACCGCTGCGCGGTGCCATGGGGACCCCTTGAGCTTTCCCCACGACATCGCCGCGTGGTGCCATGGGAACCCCTTGAGCTTTCCCCACGACACCGCTGCGCGGTGCCGCGGGGGCCTCGGGAGTCGCTCGGCTCCCCTGGCCTCGCACAGCCCCCCGCCGCGGCAAGGCCGTGGCGGGGCAACAGGCGGCGGTCGATCGGAATTGTGGGATTTTGGTTCATGGTTCCAGCCGCTTCGGCCTTGGGTGTTGTGGTGACGATGCCCGGCATTCCCGGCCGCTCCGCGGGCCGGGGCGCGTGAGCGGGGGGCGCGGCCCGGGCGCGTCGCCCCCGGCCAGCCTTGCCGCTGCGCTGATCGCCACCACCCTCGCCCAGGCGCTCGCCACCTTCTCGGTGTTCCTGCTGCCGGTGCTGGCACCGATCATGGCGCGGGAGATCGGCGCGGAGCCGCATTGGCTCGGCTGGCAGGTGGCCCTGGTCTATCTGGTGGCGAGCAGCGTCTCGCTCTACTCGGCCGGGGTGCTACGGCGCTTCGGCTCGGCGCGCTGCACGCAGTTGGCGCTGGCGGCCTCCGGCCTCGCCTGCCTGGCGGTGCCGCTGCTGGGGCTGGCGGGGGCGGTGCTGGGCTCGCTGCTGATCGGCTTCGGCTACGGGCTGACCAACCCGGCGGCGACGGAGGTACTGGCCCGGCTCTCGCCCCCCAACCGGCGCAACATGGTCTTCGCGGTGAAGCAGACCGGGGTGCCGCTGGGCGGGGCGCTGGCCGGGGCGCTGCTGCCCTCCCTGGCGCAGGGCTTCGGCTGGCGGCAGGTGATGCTGGCCCTGGCGGCGCTGCTGCTGACGGCGGCGCTGGGCTTCGGCTGGTTCCGCCGCCCCTGGGCCTTCGAGCAGGCGGCGGGGGCAACGGCCCGGGGCGGGGGCGGCTTCGCGGTGCTGCGGCAGCAGAAGGGGCTGGGCGGGCTGGCGGTGATCTCCGGCTGCTATTCCGGCTTCCAGCTCGCCCTGGGCGCCTACACTGTGGCCATGCTGGTGGAGGAATTCGGCTGGAGCCCGGTGGCGGCCGGGCTGGTCGCCTCCATCACCCAGGCGCTGGGCACGGTGGGCCGGGTCTTCTGGGGCTGGGTGGCGGATCGCTGGCGCGGCGGCATGGCGGTGCTGGCGCTGATCGGGGTGCTGACGCTCTGCGGCGCGCTGCCCCTGCCGCTGGCCACCGCCTGGCCCGGGGCGGCGGTGGTGGCGCTGTTCCTGCTGCTGGGCGGGACCGCGGCGGCCTGGAACGGCGTGGCGATGGCGGAGGCGGCGCGGCTGGCTGCCCCGGGCCGGGCGGGCGAGGCGACGGGGGCGGTGCTGGCGGTGGCCTTCGCCGGCGTGGTGGTGGGGCCGTCCCTGATCGGCGCGCTGGTCAGCGCCGTCGGGTCCTATGCGCTGTCCTTCGGCCTGCTGGCCCTGCTGCCGGCGGCGGGGATGCTGGTGGCCTGGCGGCTGGCGCGGCGGTGAGGGCGGCGCAGGCCGGGCAGCGCTGCCGAAGGAGGGGTGTGCTCAGGTAGCCGACGCTGCCGAGGGGGGACGCGGTTCAGGCGGCCGGGCGGGCACGCCTTCAGGCCGGCCGCAGCAGGGCTCCGCAACGTGATCCCGCGCACATCCGGCGCCGGCGGCCCCGGCGCAGGCTGCGGCCCGGGCCGGCCTGCCGCACGGCAGGCCCGGCGCCGCAAGCAATCGGGAGCGAAGCATGTCCTTCAGCAAATTCATCCGGCCGGCGCTGCTGGCCTGCGGCCTCGGCCTGTTCTTCGCCACGCCGGCCCTGGCCGTCGACGGCCGCACGGCGGTCGGCATGTGCATCGACAGCACGGCGAACGGCTCCCGCTGCGCCTGGTCGGTCAACGACAAGGGCGAGATCGACATCTGCAACAAGAGCGGCTGCGTCTATTGCCCCTCCGCCACCGAGCAATGCTCCGTGGCGCGGCGTCGGCCGCGGCCGACGCGGCCCATGCCGGTAGGGTCGGAGGTGCGGACGCCGCTCGGCGAGTTCACCGTGGGGCCGCGGGCCTTCGAGGGCGATCTGCTGCGGGCGCCGGCGCGGCCGGGGGCAGTCGTGACGCGGTAGGGGGTGGCAGCAGGCGCCGCGGCCGGGGCGGGCACCCCACCCAATCCTCCTCCGCGGAGCGGGGAGGGAGCGGGGCGGCCGGCCGCGGCAGGAGCCATCCCGCCATCCCTGGCCGCTGGCGAGGTCAGCCGCAGCGGACGCTCATCCCGCCATCCACCACCAGCTCCGTGCCGGTGACGAAGCGGGCCTCGTCCGAGGCGAGGAAGAGGATGGCCCGCGCCGTGTCCCGCCCGTCGCCGGCGAAGCCCAGCGGGATGCGGGCCAGGCGCTGGGCCAGCAGCTTCTCCACATCGCCGCCGGCGCGCTGGCGGGCGAGGCGGACTTCCACCATCGGCGTGTGCATCTGGCCGGGAATCACCGTGTTCACCCGGATCCCCTTCGCCGCGTACTGCACGGCGACGACGCGGGAGAGCTGGATGACGCCGGCCTTCGAGGCCGCATAGGCCACCTGCGCCGCCCCGGTCCAGCGGATGCCGGAGGTGGAGGCGAGGTTGACGATCGCCCCGCCGCCCTGCGCTTCCATGATCGGGATGACGTGCTTGCAGAAGAGGAAGACGCTCTTCAGGTTGGTGTCGATCTGGCTGTCCCAGACCTCTTCCGCCATTTCCACCGGACCGCCGGCCGCCGAGCCGCCGACATTGTTCACCAGGATGTCGATGCGACCGAAGCGGTCCTTGCAGGCGGCGACAGCCTCGGCGACGGCGGCGCTGTCGGTCGCGTCGCAGGGCATGGGGACGAAGGTGCCGCCGAGGGCGGCGATGCGCTCGGCGGTTTCCGCCATGGAGTCCGGGTTGCGGTCCAGGCCGAAGACCTGGGCGCCTTCCTCGGCGAAAAGCACGGAGGTGGCGCGGCCATTGCCCCAGCCGGGGCCGACCGAGCCGGCGCCGCTGACGAGGGCGATCTTGCCTTGAAGCCTGCCGGGCATGCGTGTGGTCCTTCCCATCCTCGTTGCAGCGACAAGGACGCCGTCGCGTCCGGGCGCGCCCTCTGCGCGCTCGATGTCGTGCCGGAGGCGCGCCTCCGGCACGACCGAGCGCACCCCAAGCCCCAGCCACGGTCCCGTTTCCGCGTCAAGGGCGTGCCGAAGGCGCACCGCGCTTCGCGCGGCGAAACCCTTGACGTGGAACGGGACCGTCGCCCTCGCGAATAGTCGCCTTCGACGCAGTCGAAGGCGCTGGATAGCGCCTCGACTTTCGTCCTCCTCCTGTGCCTGGAGCGCGAGCGTTCCGCTCACGCACTCCGCCTCGGCCGTACGGCCCGCGCGATCTACGCCCTCATGCGGCGACGATGACGCGCTTCGCCTCCAGCGCCGCAATCTCCGCTGCGGTGAAGCCGCCCTCGGCCAGCACTTCCGCATTGTGCTCGCCCATGCGCGGTGGCTGGCGGCGCAGGGTGACGCGGGCGCGGTCCTCGCCGAATTCCAGCGGCAGCGCCGGCAGGCCGAACAGCGCGCCGCCGCCCAGCGCGGAGATGGCGGTCTGCAGCAGCCCGCCCCCGGCGGCGAGATGCGGGTCCTCGAACAGATCCACCGGCTTGCCGACCGGCGCCCAGGAAATGCCGGCGGCCTCGCAGCGCCGCGCCACCTCCGCCTGGTCGAAGCGCAGGAACACCTCCTGCAGCGCCGGGATCAGCCAGGAACGGGCACCGGCGCGCTGGGCGTTGGTGGCGATGCGCGGGTCGGCGGCCATCTCCGTCAGGCCGAACGCCTCGGTGAAGCGGACCCATTGCTGGTCGGAGGTGACGCCGATGAAGAGCTGATGGCTCTCCCCCTCGGCCCCCGCCGTGTCGAACACGTCGTAGATGCCCCAGGCGCCACGGCGGGCCGGCATGGGCGGCGGTGGCTCGCCCGTGGCGGCGGCGCCGGCCATGTGGCTGCCGACCAGGAAGACGGCGCTTTCGAAGAGCGAGGAGCAGACGCGCTGCCCTTCTCCTCCCCCTGGCCCCGTCGCATCCCGCTGCCGCAGCGCGGAGAGCACGGCGACCACGCCGAAGACGGCGCCGAGGATGTCGATGATGGAGGCGCCGGCGCGCAGGGGGCGGCCGGGCGGGCCGGTCATGTAGGCGAGGCCGGCCTGGAACTGCACCACCTCGTCCAGCGCCGGGCGATGCTCGTAGGGGCCGGCGAGGAAGCCCTTCAGCGCCAGGTAGACCAGCCGCGGATTGACCGCGCGAAGCTGCTCCCAGCCGCAGCCGAGCCGTTCCATGGTGCCGGGGCCGTAATTCTCCAGCAGCACGTCGGCCTCGGCCACCAGCCGGTGGCAGGCGGCGCGGCCCTCCGGCTGCTTCAAATCCAGCGCCAGGGAGCGCTTGTTGCGGTTGAAGGTGGCGAAGAAGCCGGCGGCGAAGCCCGGGAGGCGGCGGGTGTGGTCGCCGGTGGGGGCAGGCTCGATCTTCACCACATCGGCGCCGAGATCGGCCAGCACCAGCCCCGCGCAGGGGCCCATGATGGTGTGGCTGAACTCCAGCACCTTGACCCCCTGGAGGGGCAGCGGAGCGCTCATGCCGCCTTCCGGCGGAAGGCGTCGAGGCTGCCGGCGCGCAGCAGCTCGCTCGGCAGGGCGTGGCCGACGATGCGCTCCGCCATGCGGCCGACCTCGATCAGCGCGTCGAGGTCGATGCCGGTGTCGATGCCCATCTCCTCGCAGAGCAGCGCCAGCTCCTCCGTCGCGATGTTGCCGGCGGCGCCCTTCTGGCCGGCGAAGGGGCAGCCGCCGAGGCCGCCCGCGGTGCTGTCGAATTTCGTGACGCCGAGGCGGAGGCCGGCATGGGCGTTGGCCACCGCCAGCCCGCGCGTGTCATGCAGATGCAGGCCGATGCGGAGATCGGGCCAGCGCTCCCGCACGGCGGACACGCCGCGCTCGATGCGGATGGGGGTGGCCCAGCCCATGGTGTCGGCGAGTGAGATATCGGTGATGGTCTCGCCCGCCTCGGCGGCGATGGCGAGGCCGTCGGCGACGGTCTGCACCACCAGCTCCGGCGAGATGTCGCCCTGGTAGTTGCAGCCGAAGGCGGCCATGATTCCGACCCGCGTCACCTTGATGCCGTGCTTCTGGTGGACCGCGGTCTGCTTCCGCATCGCCGCCAGGTTCTCGGCATGCGGCCGGTTCAGGTTCTTGATGGAGAAGGCGTTGGAGGCGGCCAGCGAAATGGAGCCGCCGAGGGTGAGCCGGTCGGCGAAACCCAGCGCCCGGTTCAGCCCGTTCTCGTTGAACCAGAGGGCGGTGTACTCGACGCCCGGCTTCGGGCGGAAGCCGCCGGCGACCGCTTCCGCATCGGCCCAGCCGGGGACCAGTCGGGGGTTCACGAAGGAACAGATCTGGATGTGGCGCAGCCCGGTTTCGGCCAGGGCCTCGATCAGGGCGATCTTGTCCGCGGTCGGGATCGGCCCGGGCTCGATCTGGAAGCCCTCGCGCGGGCCTTCCTCATGGATGTCGACGCGGTTCGGCAGGTCGGCCATGGGCCCCTCCCCTTCTCTTGCAGGCGGGGCATGTTGCGCCCGGCGGGCGGCATGCGCCAGGGGATGGCAGTGTGGATGACGGCGGGATGGCCATCCGGCGGCGCCCCCCGAGGCGCCCCGGCTGCGCCAGGGAGTTGCCGAAGCCGCCCCGGGGCGGCACAAGCAGGGGAAGATCCGGAGGACCCGTCATGAGCGCCGCCCTGAAGCCCCGCGACGAAGGCAGCCTGCCTAGCCTGACCCTTTCGGGCAGCCGCGCCACCCTGCAGCTGAACCGGCCGGAAGTGATGAACCGCATCCAGCCGGAGGACATCGTCGAAATCCTCCGCCTGCTGGGAGAGGTAGAGGCAAACCCGGAAATCCGGGCGCTGGTCATCGCCTCCACCGGGAAGTCCTTCTCTGCCGGCGCCCATCTCGGCTCCATGGCGCAGCAGGCGGCGGCCGGCGGCATCAGGGACACCCCGGGCGCCACCTTCGAGGACATGATCAACCGGCTGGAAATGCTGCGGATTCCGACCATCGCCCGGCTGCATGGCGGGGTCTATGGCGGCAGCACGGATCTGGCGCTGGCCTGCGATTTCCGCGTCGGCGTCACCCCGCGCACGGTGATGTTCATGCCCGCCGCGCGGATCGGGGTGCATTATTACGAGAGCGGGCTCAGGCGCTACGTCTCCCGCCTCGGCTTCAACAACGCCAAGCGGCTGTTCATGCTGGCGGAGGAGCAGAGCAGCGAGGAGCTGCTGCGCATCGGCTACCTGACCGATCTGGTGGCGCCGGAGGCGCTGGACGCCCGCATCGACGCCATCGCCGATCGGCTGGGCGAGCTGGCGCCGCTGGCGGTGCAGGGCGCCAAGCGCGCCATCAACGAGATCGGCCACCAGGCGCTGGACGTGCCGGCGCTGAAGGAACGGATCGCCCAGGCCAAGGCCAGCGAGGACATCAAGGAGGGGCTGCGCGCCTTCCAGGAGAAGCGGAAGCCGGTCTTCCGCGGGCATTGACGCCGCCATGCCGCTCTCGGCCGCGACCGTGACGGGGCTGGGCGCGGCGCTGCTCGGCCCGCCGGCGATCGCTGCCCTGGGGCGGGCCGGACCGCCGGGGCTGGGGCCGGCGCTGCTCGGCCAGGCGGCGCTTCTCCTGCTGGCGCTGTTCCTCCTCCTCCTGGTCCTGGTCTGGGAAGGGCGGGGGCTCGACTCCCTCGGCTTCGGCGCGCCCTTCCTGACGCATTCCCTGCCCCTCGGCCTCGGCCTCGCCGCCCTCTTCATCCTGGTGGTCGGCCCGCTGCTGCTGCGCCTGCCGGCCTGGCTCGGGTTTGGCGGCTTCGAGGCCGGGATCGCCCGGCTGCACCGCTACCCGCGCTGGTATCTCGCCCTCGCCGCCTGCCTCGGCGGGGCGGTGGAGGAGTTGCTCTATCGCGGCTTCGCCTATACGCGGCTGGCCGAGGCGCTGCCGGCCTGGCTCGCCGGCCTGGCGGTGGTCGCGGCGTTCGCGCTGGCGCATCTGCCGCTCTGGGGCACCGGGCCGGCGCTGGCGACGGCGCTTTCGGGCGCGCTGCTGACCGCCGCCTTCGCCTGGTCGGGCGATCTGCCGGCCCTCATGCTGGCGCATGTGACAACCGACCTGGCCGGGCTGCTCGGCCGCCGCCGCGCCTGAGCGGCGCAGTTCAGGGAGACGACATTGGAAGAGGTGGATTGCGTTGTCGCCGGCGCCGGCGTGGTGGGTCTGGCCGTCGCCCGTGCCCTGGCCCTGCGCGGCCGCGAGGTGCTGGTCCTCGATGCCGCCGAGGGCATCGGCACCGAGACCTCCTCGCGCAATTCCGAAGTGATCCACGCCGGCATCTACTACCCCGCCGGCAGCCGCATGGCCCGGCACTGTGTGGCTGGCAAGCGGATGCTCTACGCCTATTGCGCGGAGCGCGGCCTGCCGCACGCCAATTGCGGCAAGCTGATCGTCGCGACCGATGAGGAGGAGGCCGGCAAGCTGGTCTCCATCCAGGCCCGCGCCGCGGCGAATGGCGTGCCGGACCTGGCGCTGCTCTCGCGCACGGAAGCGCTGGCGCTGGAGCCCGCCTTGCACTGCACCGCCGCCCTGCTCTCCCCCAGCACCGGCATCATCGACAGCCACGCCTACATGCTGTCCCTGCAGGGCGATGCGGAGAATGCCGGCGCCACCTTCGTCTTCCACGCGCCGGTGACGGCGGGGCGGGCGAGCGATTCGGGCATCGAGATCCAGGTGGGCGGGGAGGAACCCCTGGCGCTGCGCTGCCGGATCTTCGTGAACTCCGCCGGGCTGCATGCGCCGCGGCTGGCGCGGGCGATCGCCGGCATGCCGCGCCAACTGATCCCGGAGGCCTATTTCGCCAAGGGGAATTACTTCACCCTGACGGGGAAGAACCCCTTCTCCCGCCTCATCTACCCGGTGCCGGTGCCGGGCGGCCTCGGCACCCATCTGACCATCGACCTGGGCGGCCAGGCGCGGTTCGGCCCCGATGTGGAATGGGTGGAGACGCTGGATTACGAGGTGGATCACCGCCGCGGCGAAAGCTTCTACGCCGCCATCCGCCGCTACTGGCCCGGGCTGCAGGACGGCGCGCTGGCGCCCGGCTATTCGGGCATAAGGCCGAAGATCGTCCCGCCCGGCGCGCCGGGGCAGGATTTCACCCCGAGCGGGCCGCGGGACCATGGCATTCCCGGCCTGCTGCACCTGTTCGGCATCGAGAGCCCGGGGCTGACCGCCTCCCTCTCCCTCGCCGAGGAAGCGGTGGAGCTGCTGGCGGCATAGCGCCGCCTGCAATCGGCACGCGTAATTTACGTGGAATTCACTCACTTACGCGAAAGCTCTCATCCTCATGATCGCCATGCTCGGCCTGTCACGGAATCATGGTGGATGACCGGCGGCCCACGGCGGCATTGGGCCGCCACGTCTGATGGGGGCTTGGCGTGCAGGACATTGAGTGGCTGACCTATCTTCTGGAAGGCACCGATGCACGGCCGGATCTGCCGGCGCCGCGGGTGGGGGACACGGTGGAGTTCCGCATCACCCATGGCGGGCGGGAAATCGAGGCATGGCGCCCGGGCGGGGCGCGGCTGGGCCGGCTGCCGCCGGCGGAAACCGCCCTGCTCTCCGACCTGCTGACGGAGGACCCGGCCTGGCGCCAGGGCCGTATCACCGCGCTGGTGCCGCGGCCGCGCCAGGGCGGCGCGCGCATCCATGTGCGGATCGGGGCGCACTGACGCGGGCCGGAAGCGGCGCCGATCGGCGAAGAGGGCAGCAGGCGGGGTCGGGCGGCGCTTTCCGTGCCTCTCGCCAAGGTGGCGGCGGCCGGCGCGGCCCGCAGCCCGGGGTCATGGCGCCGGCGCGGCCCCTACCCTCACGCCCTTGTCAGGCGCGCCGCCCAAGGGGCCAGGGGGCCGGGGCTAGATTACGCGCAGCAGTAGGGCGACCAGCAGCCAAAATCCCGCGGAAAGCAGTACGGCCAGCACCAGGCCACGCGCCGGGCGCAGCGCGTCCCCCTGCGCTTCCAGCAGCAATATGAAGGGCTTGCGCGTCAGCGACCGGAAATAGCCCATGCCCTCCCCCGCTAGTTGTCACCAAGAAAGAGCTTTCGCGTAATAGGTGCATACTGGCACGCCCCCGCACGCAGCGCAGCAAAAAATCCCGCCTCACCCCGCCGCGCTTTGCCGCACCGCCACAATCCGGCCGCAGACCCGTCGCATTCCGGCGCGGGTATTGGGGGAGAAAGAGCCTGCCCGAATGCCGGGCGAGGTGACGACGGCGAGGCCCTCCCGGGCCGCAAGCCAAGGCCGCAAGGACACCAGGCCGGTCGCCACCCCGCACTCCGGGCAGGCGAGCAAGGAAGGAAGGTAACGCATCCATGTGGGGCGTCGACGCGATTGAGACCATGGGCCGTGGCCTCTCCCCGGCCTTGGCCAAACAGGCCACCCGCCAGGCGATCGCCAGCTATGGCGCGCGGCGCGGCCTTTCCCGCTGGCAGGCGGTGCAGCCTGCCGTGAAGCGGGGCCTGGATATCGCCGGTGCCACGGCGCTGCTGCTGGCGGCCCTGCCGCTGTTTGGCCTGATCGCCCTGGCGGTGCGGGCGGATGGCGGGCCGGCCTTCTACGCGCATGAGCGGATCGGCCGTGGCGGAAGGCGCTTCGGCTGCCTGAAATTCCGCTCCATGGTGGTGGATTCGGCCGAGCGCCTGGCGCGGCTGCTGGACTCCGACCCGGCGGCCCGGGCCGAGTGGGAGGCGACGCGGAAGCTGAAGCGCGATCCGCGCGTCACCTGGATCGGCCGGCTGCTGCGGGCCAGCAGCCTGGATGAGCTGCCGCAGCTCATCAACGTGCTGCGCGGCGAGATGAGCCTGGTGGGCCCCCGCCCGGTGATCCAGGCGGAGCTGAATGCCCATTACGGCGCCGCCGCCGAGCATTACCTCTCGGTCCGCCCGGGCATTACCGGCCTGTGGCAGATCAGCGGCCGCAACGACACCACCTATGCGGAGCGGGTGGCCCTCGATGTGCGCTACGCGGTCAACCCGTCCCTGCTGGCGGATGTGAAGATCCTGCTGCGCACCCCGATGGCGGTCATCGCCCGCCGCGGCGCCTACTAGGCTACTCCCCACGAAGCTGCTGCGCGGCGCCGCGGGGGCCCCTTAATCCCCATGAAGCTGCGGCGCAGCTTCATGGGGACCCCGGAAGGATCTTCCGGGCAGCGCCGCGCACAGGCCATCGCGGCGAAGCCGCGCTGGCCACCGGGCGGTCCGGTGCGAAGGCCGGGACCACCGGCCAGCGACCACCGGCCGGTCTTTCGCCCGACGCAACCTTCCCTTCGCTTGACCGGGCATGGCCGGGGGTGCGACGCCCGGCGCGACCTGCGGAATCCCAGACCCCTATGTCAGACCCCATCGCCCGTGCCGGCGCCCGCGCCATGGTTTCCGGCGTGTTCTGGAATGCGCTCGGCCGCGGCCTGCCGCTGCTGCTGGCGCTGGCGCTGACGCCGGTGCTGGTGCATCAGCTCGGGCTGGAGCGCTGGGGGCTGTTCACCCTCGCCCTCGCCCTGGTGGGCGTCTTCGGCGTGTTCGATTTCGGCGTCGGCCAGGCGCTGACGCGGGCGGTGGCGGAACGCATCGGCGCCGGCCGGGCGGAGGAAGCCACCGGCCTGGTCGCCGCCGCCCTGGCGACGCTGGCCGGCATCTCCCTGCTCGCCGCGGCCGGGCTCTGGCTCGCCGTGCCGGCGCTGGTGCAGCGCCTGCTGAGCGTGCCGGAGGCGCTGCAGCCCCAGGCCATCGCCGCCTTCCGGGTGATGGCGCTGGCGGCGCCGCTGGTGGTGCTGAATGCCGCGCTCTGGGGCGTGCTGGCGGCCTGGCAGCGCTTCCGCGCCGCCAACCTCGTCACCATCCCGGTGAACGTCTTCTACTATCTCGGCCCGGTGCTGGTGCTGCTGGTCTGGGACAGCCTGGTGGGGGTGATGCTGGCGCTGATCGCCTGCCGGCTGGCCAATACGCTTTCCTACACCTGGCTGGTGCGGCCGCTGCTGCCAGGCTTTTCCTGGCGCGGCATCCGGCTGCGGCTGGTGCTGCCGCTGCTGAAGCTGGGCGGCTTCATGACCTTCACCGGCCTCGCCACCCAGGCGCTGCTCTATGCCGACCGTTTCCTCATCGGCGCCATGCTCTCGCTCTCCGCCGTCGCCTTCTATGCGACGCCGCTCGACCTCGTCCTGCGCGTCTGGATCCTGCCTGTGGCCGTCGCCCAGACCCTGCTGCCCGCCTTCGCCGGCACCTTCCTGCGGGACCCGCCGGTGACGGCGGCGCTGCTGCGGCGGGGGGCGCTGGCCATCATGGCGCTGGTGCTGCCGGCGTCGCTGCTGCTGGTGGCGGCTGCCGGGCCGCTGCTGACGCTCTGGCTCGGCGCCGAATTCGCCGCCGGCGGGGCGCGGGTGCTGCAGATCCTCGGCGTCGGCATCTTTTTCTCCTGCCTCGCCTTCGCCCCCAACGCGCTGCTGGAGGCGATCGGCCGGCCGGATGCGGTGGCGGGGCTGGTGCTGGCGGAGGCCGCCATCTTCCTCCCCCTTGCCGCCCTGCTGCTGCCGCTGCTGGGCATCGAGGGCGCGGCCATGGCCTGGGCGCTGCGGGCGGCGACGGATGCGCTGGCCAAGCTGCTCCTCGCCGCCCGCCTCTACCCGCCGGCCGCCGAGGCCGCGCGCGCCCTGGCGCCGCCCCTGGCTGTGGCAGGGCTCGGCCTCGCCGCGCTGCTGGCGCTGCCCGCCCTGCCCTGGCTGGTCGCCGGCGGTGCGGCGGTGCTGGCGGCCTTCCTCCTCGTCGCCTTCCGCGCCCTGCCGGAGGAGGACCGCCTTGCCCTCCGCCATCCCCGCAGCCTGCTGCGCCTGGGGTCCGCCTGATGCTGGCAATCAATGGCCGCTTCCTCAGCCAGCGCATGACCGGGGTGCAGCGCTTCGCCCATGAGGTGACGGCGGCGCTGGATGCCATGGCGGCGGAAGGCGCGCTGCCCGGCGCCGCGCTGCTGCTGCCCGCCGGTATCGCCTCGCCCTTCCCGCATCTGGCCCCGATCCAGGGCCGGTTGCGCGGCCAGGCCTTCGAGCAGCTCGAACTGCCCCTGCTGGCGCGTGGCCGGGTGCTGCTCAGCCTCGGCAACACCGCGCCGCTCGGCATGGGCGGGCGCCAGCTCGTGGTGCTGCACGATGCCGGCGCCTTCGACACGCCGGAGAGCTATTCCCGCGCCTTCCGCGGCTGGTACCAATTTCTGCACCGCGCCCTGCCGCGGCTCGGCGCCCGCCTCGCCACCGTCTCGGAATTCTCCCGGGGCCGGCTGGCGCATCACCTGGGCATTGCCCCGTCCCGCCTCGCTCTGGTCGGCGAAAGCGGCGAGCACATCCTGCGCGAGACGCCGGACCCCGCCCTGCTGGCGACGCACGGGCTGGAGCGCGGCCGCTTCGCCCTGGTCGTCGGCACCCGCGCGGCGCACAAGAATCTCGGCGGGCTCGCGGAGGTGGCCGGGCTGCTCGGCCGCCACGGCATGAAGCTGGCCGTCGCCGGCGCCGTGGACCCCGCCGTGTTCCGCGCCGAGGCCGGCCCGGCCGGCGCGCATGTCGCCCCCCTCGGTCGCGTCTCGGACGCCGAATTGCGGGCGCTCTACGACCACGCCCTCTGCCTGCTCTTCCCCTCCCGCTACGAAGGCTTCGGCCTGCCGCCCATCGAGGCGATGAGTTGCGGCTGCCCGGTCATCGCCTCCGCCACCGCCTCCCTGCCCGAGGTCTGCGGCGAGGCGGCGCTGTACTTCGACCCCGACGGCCCGCGCCGCCTGGTGGATGCGCTGGAACGGCTCGTCACCGAACCTGGCCTCGCCGCCCGCCTGGCCGAGTCCGGCCGCAGCCGCGCCGCCGGCTTCACCTGGCGCGGCGCCGCCGGGACCCTCCTCTCCCTCCTGCCCGGGAGCCCCGCCTGAATGAAGGTCGCCCTGGTCCATGAATGGCTCGAGAGCTATGCCGGCTCCGAACGGGTCTTCGAGCAATTCATCAAGCTCTGGCCGGAGGCGGATCTTTACGCCGTCTGCGACTTCCTGCCGGAGAAGGAACGGCACTTCCTGAACGGCAAGCCGGTGCGCACCAGCTTCATCCAGCGCCTGCCCGGGGCGCGGCAGCATTTCCGCAAATATCTCGGCCTGATGCCCTATGCGGTCGAGCAATTCGACCTCTCCGGCTATGACCTCGTCGTCTCCTCCTCCCACGCGGTCGCCAAGGGGGTGCTGACCGGGCCGGATACGCTGCATGTCAGCTATATCCACTCGCCCATGCGCTATGCCTGGGACATGCAGGCGCAATATCTCCGCCAGGCCGGGATGGAGCGGGGGCTGCAGAGCCTCACCACGCGTTGGCTGTTCCACCGGCTGCGGCTCTGGGACCGCAGCTCGGCCGCGGGCGTGGACAGCCTGATCGGCAACAGCCGCTACATCGCCGACCGCATCCTGAAGGTGTGGCGGCGGGAAGCGGCGGTGATCCACCCGCCGGTGGATGTGGAGCGCTTCAGCATCGGCACCGCGCCGCGCGGCGACCATTACCTGATCGCCGCCCGCATGGTGCCCTATAAGCGCGTCGAATTGGTCGCGGAGGCCTTCCGCCGCATGCCGCAGCGGAAGCTCGTCATCACCGGGGACGGGCCGAATCTGGGGCTGGTGCAGGCCGCCGCCGCCGGTGCGCCCAACATCGAATGGCGTGGGCATGTGCCGCAGAGCGAACTCGTCTCGCTCATCCAAACGGCAAAAGCCTTCGTCTTCGCGGCGGAGGAGGATTTCGGCATCGGCATGGTGGAAGCCCAGGCGGCCGGCGCACCGCTCATCGCCTTCGGGCGCGGCGGGGCGAAGGACATCGTCATGCCGGGCACCGGCATCCTCTTTCCCGAACAGACGCCGGACTCGATCATCCAGGCGGTCGAGGCCTTCGAAGCGGCGCCGCCCATCTCCGCCGAAGCCTGCCGGGAAAACGCCCTGCGCTTCTCCGCGGAGAGTTTCCGGAACGCCATCCAATCCCACGTCGCCACCCTCTTGAGAGGGGCTTCGCCCCCCTCAAACTCCCCCCACCAAGGGCCGGTTGGACATACATGTCCAACCCCTTGGAACCCTTGAGTTTGCCGGCATGACCGCCCCGCGCTTCTCCCTCATCGTCGCCACGCTCGGACGGACGCAGGAACTGGCGGAGCTGTTCGACAGCATCCTCCGGCAACAGCGCACCGACCTCGAAGTGATCGTGGTGGACCAGAACCGGGACGAACGCCTGACGCCGGTCATCAACGGCTACGCGGACAAGCTGCCCCTCCTCCGCCGCCGCAGCACCATCAACAACGCCAACAACGCGCGGAACCTCGGGCTGCAACTGGCGCGGGGCGAGATCGTCGGCTTCCCGGACGATGACTGCCTCTACCCGGACGGCCTCCTCAACCAGGTGGACGCGGCCTTCGCCGCCGACCCTGCCCTGCACCTCCTCACCGGCCCGGCCGCCTCGCCGGAGGGCGGGCTCGGTTCCGGCCGCTGGCACGACGCCGCCGGCCCCATCACGCCGCGCACCGTCTGGACCAGCGTCATCGAGTTCAACCTCTTCCTCCGCCGTCCCGCCGCCCTCGCCCTCGGCGGCTTCGACGAGAAGCTCGGCCCCGGCACCTGGTTCGGCTCGGCCGAGGGCAATGATCTCGTGCTGCGGGCCCTGGCCGCCGGCTACAAGCCGGTCTACGCGCCACACCAACGCATCATCCACCCGGACAAGCGGCTGACGCCGGTGGCGGTGGCCCGCGCCGCCGCCTATGGCCGCGGGCTGGGCCATGTGATGCGGCGGCACCGGCTGGCGCCCGGCATCTGGCTGCCTTTCGTCATCCGCCCCATCGGCGGGGCGCTGCTGAACGCACTGCGCGGGCGTTTCCTCGCCGCGCGGTATTTCCTGGCGAGCCTGGCCGGGCGGGTGCAGGGCTTCCTCGCCCCGCGCAGCCAGGCCGTGCTGGCCCCGCTGCAGGAGGCGCCGCGATGAGGCTCGCCATCGGCATCGCCACCCGCGGCCGCCCCGCCATATTGGCGGAGGTGCTGCAGGAGCTGGAGCACCAGACCCGCAAGCCGGACCGCATCCTGGTCTGCCACGTGGCGCCGGAGGATGTGGGGGAGAAGCGCCCGGGCGTGGACTACCTCATCGCCCCCGCCGGCCTGCCGAAGCAGCGCAACGCCATCATGGCCGCCTGCAGGGATTGCGACCTGCTGCTGTTCCTGGACGACGATTTCCTCGCCGCCCCCGCCTACCTCGCCGCGACGGAGGCCGCCTTCGAGGCCTGGCCGGATGTGGTGGTGACCACCGGCACCGTGCTGGCGGATGGCGCCCGTGGCCCCGGGCTGAGCCTGGCGGAAGGCCGCGCCGTCCTGGCGCGCGACACCTATGCCGGCGCCTGGCTGGATGCGGCGCCGCATTTCAACGGCTATGGCTGCAACATGGCGGTGCGCCTGGCGACGGTGCGGGCGCATGGCGTCCATGTGGACGAGGCCCTGCCCGCCTATGCCTGGTACGAGGATATCGACTTCACCCGGGCGCTCGGCCGGCATGGCCGCATCCTTCGCCTGGCCGCCGCGCGCGGCGTGCATCTCGGCGTCAAGGTCGGCCGCACGCCGGGTTTGCGCCTGGGTTATTCCCAGGTGGCCAATTCCATCTATCTGGCGCGCAAGGGCACCTATCCCTGGGATCATGCCTTGCGCAGCATCGGCCGCCATTGCGCGCTCAATCTGGCGCGGAGCTGGTGTCCGGAGCCCTGGGCCGACCGGTGGGGCCGTTTCAAGGGCAACATGCTTGCTTTTGCCGATCTCGCGCGCGGCCGCATGTCCCCGGGACGCATCAATGAGCTTTAAGCATGGCTTCCAAAGGCCCTGCCGCCTTATGAGGACCACATCGGCGATGCTCCGCAGCGTCGAGGGGAGCCCTCCTCGGGGGAGCGCGAGGGGGCAAAGCCCCCTCGTGGGGCGCTGATGCAGGACGTGCTCTATGTCCTGTCCAAGCTGTTCTGGCTGCCGGCCCGCCCCGGCACCTTCGCCCTGCTGCTGGGCCTGATCGGTCTGGCCGCCCTGTGGCGCGGCCGCCGCTGGGGCCGCTGGCCCTTGCTGGCGGGTCTCGGCTTCTACCTCTCGCTGCTGGTCCTGCCCCTGCACCAATGGGTCCAGCTCCCGCTCGAGGACCGCTTCCCCCGCCCGGCCGAGGAGCCCGCCCATATCGACGGCATCGTGGTGCTGGGCGGCGCCGTGGAGCAGAACCTCACCGAGGCCCGCGGCCTCCCCGCCCTGAACGGCGCCGCCGAGCGCATGACCGAGCCCGTCGCCCTGCTGCGCCGCCATCCGGAGGCGCGGCTGATCTTCACCGGCGGCCAGGGCTCCCCCCTGCACGGCGGCGTCACGGAAGCCGAGGTGGCACGCCGCCTCTGGCTCTCCCTCGGCGTGCCGCCCGACCGCATGGCTTTCGAGACGGCCGCCCGCAACACCCATGAGAACGCCGTCAACACCCTCTCCCTGGCGGCGCCAAAGCCTGGAGAAACCTGGCTGCTGGTCACCTCGGCCAGCCATATGCCGCGTTCCATGGGAGTCTTCCGCGCCGCCGGGTGGCGGGGGATCGCTGCCTGGCCGGTCAACTACCGCACCGGCCGCACCCTGGCCGTCTGGTACGATGCCAGCTTCCCGGTGCGGCTCGGCGAATTCGAATGGGGGCTGAAGGAGTGGGTCGGGCTGCTCGCCTACAGGCTCATGGGCCGGACGGAGGCGTTGTTTCCCGCGCCATGAATACCGTGTGGGTTGCGTGCCGGCGGCGCGTATCAGCCATCGACACGCCATGCCGCACGCCCTCGCCCTCCCCCGCACGCTCGCCGACGCGCCCGCTCCCTGGCGCCGCGACGCGCCCGCACCGCCGCGGCGCATGATCCCGCCCTCGGCCGACGATGCCGCGCTCATGCGGGCGGCGGCGGCGGGTGACCGTTCCGCCTTCGGCCATCTGGTCCATCGGCATGGCGAACGCACCCTGCGCATCGCGCTGCGCGTGCTGGGGCAGAAGGCGGAGGCGGAGGAGGTGGCGCAGGAAGCCCTGCTGCGCGCCTGGCAGGGGGCAGCCGGCTTCGACCCGGAGCGGGCACGTTTCACCACCTGGCTGCACCGCATCGTGGTGAACCTCGCCATCGACCGCGCCCGGCGCCAGGCCACTGCCGGCCTCCGGGCCGGCCCCGAGGCCCTGGCCGAATGGGCCGATCCGGCGCCCGGCCCGGAGGAACGGGCGGTGGCGGCGCAGGAGGAGGCGGGGCTGCGCGCCGCCCTCGGAAAACTGCCGCCGAAATACCGGGCGGCGATCGCCCTGGCCTATGAGGAGGGGTTGAGCGGCGCCGAGGCGGCGGCGGCGCTCGGGCTTTCGGAACGCGCGCTGGAAGGGGTGCTGTACCGCGCCCGCCTGGCGCTGCGCCGGCATCTGGAGGAAGGGTCATGACCCGCGAAAACTGGGAGGATGGCGCGCTGGAGGCGGCGCTGCGCCGCGCCCTGCCGCGGCCGGACGCCGCCGCGGTGGCGCGGCTGGAAGCGGCGGTGGCGCGGCGCATCGCCCGCGCCCCGCTGCCGGCCCCGCTGGGGCCGATGGGCCAATTGCAGCGCCTGCTGCCCTCGCTGGCGCCTGCCGGCTGGGGGGCACTGGCGGCCGGGCTGGGCTGCGCCCTCTGGCTCGGCCTGCACCCCGTCAGCACGGCGCCGATCGACCCGCTGGGGCCGCTGCTGTCCCTGCCCGTGGCCGGGGAGTTCCTATGAGGCTGGGACGGCAGACCATATTGGCGGCGCTGCTCGGCGCCTCCGTGGTGGTGAACCTGGTGCTGGGCGGGGTGCTGCTGGCCCAGCCCGGGCGCGGCCATGGCGGCCCCAGCCGCGGCTTCGAGCGGATGATCGGCCGGCTGGAAGCCACCCTGCCGGAGACCGACCGGCCCCGCTTCCGCGAGGTGCTGCAGGCGGAACGGCCGCGCTATGCGGAGGCGCTGCAGGCGCTCCGCGCCTCCCGCGCCGAGGTGGATGCGGCGATGCTGCGCCAGCCCTTCGACCCCGCCGCCCTGCAGCAGGCCATGGCCCGCTCCTCGGAGCGCTGGGTGGCGTTCAGCATGCAATTCGGCGAGGCCCTGTCCCAGGCCCTGGCCGCCATCTCGCCGGAAGGCCGCGCCCGGGTGGCGGCGGCGGGCTCGCCCGGGGAGTGAGCGGCTTGGCTATTCTTCGCGGGGCGGCGCTGCTGCTCGCCCTGCCGCTGCTCGGCGGCTGCGACTGGCTGACCCCCGGCCCCACCACCTCCGGCCTCGACCTGCCGGCGCGGCTCAGCGATGCCGCCGGCGACGCCGCCTGGCCCGACCCCGCCTGGTGGCGCGGCTTCGGTGCGACGGAGCTGGACGGGCTGATGGCCGAAGCCATGCAGGCCAACAACGACATGGCCGCCGCCGCGGCGCGGATCCGCCAGGCCGATGCGCAGCTCCGCATCGCCGGCGCGGCGCTGCTGCCGACGGTGGATTTCGCCGGCCAGGCCAGCCGCAGCCAGAGCGGCAGCGTCAATACCGCCAGCGTCACCGGCGCCCGTACCGCCAGGGTGCGGGTCACCTCCTCCGACCGCATCGCGCTGTCCGCCAGCTACGAGGTGGATTTCTGGGGCAAGAACCGGGCGGCGACGGAAGCCGCGGAACAGGCGGCGCAATCCGCCCGCTTCGCCTGGGCGACGGTGATGCTCACCACCCAGGCCTCGGTCGCCAACACCTATTTCGCCCTGCTGGCCTATACCGAGCAGCTCAAGCTGCAGCAGCAGAATCTCGAGATCGCCGAGCGGGTGCGGCAGGTGATCGCCGACCGCCTCTCGGTCGGCACCGCCGGCGGGCTCGACCTCGCGCAGCAGGAAACCGTGGTGGCGCAGCAGAAGGCGGCGATCCCGCCTTTGGCGCAGCAGGTGGCGCAGAACCGCAATGCGCTGGCCACGTTGATCGGCCGGGCGCCGGAAGGGATCACCCTGGCCGCCGATGTCTTCACCCGCATCGCCGTGCCGCGCGTGCAGCCCGGCCTGCCGACGGAGGTGCTGGCGCGGCGGCCGGACGTGCTGAGCGCCGAATCCGACCTCGCCGCCGCCCAGGCCAATGTGGTGGCGGCGCGGGCGGCGCTGCTGCCCTCGGTCACCCTCACCGGCTCGGGCGGCTACACCTCGCTCGCGCTGGAGACGCTGCTACGCCCGACCTCGATCATCTTCACCCTCACCGCCGGCATCGCCCAGCCGATCTTCGAGGGCGGGCGGCTGCGCGGCCAGGTGCAGTACAACGAGGCACGGGCGGCGGAGCTGCTGGCGACCTATCGCGGCGCCATCCTGGCGGCGCTGGTGGATACCGAGAACGCCCTGGTCGGGCTGCGCCAGAGCACGGAGCAGGAGACGCTGCAGGCCGAGGCGGTGCGCATGGCCGAACGCGCCTACGCCATTTCCGAGGCGCAGCTCCGCGCCGGCACCATCGACCTCGTCACGCTGCTGAACACGCAACAGACGCTGTTTTCCGCCCGCAACACCTTGACCGCGGCACGCCTCGCCAGGCTGCAGGCCGCGGTGGGGCTGTTCCGCGCCCTGGGCGGGGGCTGGGGGACCCTATGACGCATCACCCGACATCCACCCAACCCGTGCCGCCCGCCACCACCTCCCCGCTCGGGGAGGGACCGCCGCCCCCCGGCGGCAAGGCCAGGCGCCGGCCGCTGCGCCGCGCCCTCCTCGCCCTGCTGATCCTGGCCGTCCTGGCCGGCGCGGGGGCGGGCGGCTGGTACTGGTGGCAGCAGCGCCAGCAGGGCCAGGGGCAGACCGCCGCCGCCGGCTCCGTGCTGCGGCGCCCCGGCGGCCCCGGCAACATCCCCGTGCCGGTGACGGCGGCGGCGGCGCGGGTGCAGGACCTGCCCATCATGCTGGAGGCCATCGGCACGGTGCAGGCCTTCAACACCATCACCGTCCGCGCCCAGGTGGACGGCCAGCTCCTCGAGATCGCCTTCACCGAGGGCCAGTCGGTGAAGCAGGGCGATGTGCTGGCGCGGATCGACCCGCGCAGCTACCAGGCGGCGCTGGACCAGGCCATCGCCAAGAAGGCGCAGGATGAGGCGCTGCTGGCCAATGCCCGGCTGGATCTGCAGCGCTACGCCCAGCTCGCCGCCAATGCCGGCGTTTCCCGCCAGCAGCAGGACACGCAGCGGGCGACCGTCGCGCAGTATGAGGCGGTGGTCGCCTCCGATCAGGCGGCGATCGACGCGGCGCGGACGCAGCTTTCCTTCACCACCATCCGCGCGCCCATCGATGGCCGCGTCGGCCTCCGGCTGGTGGACCCGGGCAACCTCGTGCGCTCCGGCGACGCGACCGGCATCGTCACCGTCTCGCAGCTCCAGCCCATCGCCGTCACCTTCACCCTGCCGCAGCAGGAGGTGGCGCGGGTGCTGGATGCGCTGGCCAGGGGCCCGGTGCCGGTGACGGCGCTGCGCCCCGGCGGCACGGCGGAAGGCAGGCTGCTGACACTGGACAATGCGGTGGATCCGCAGACCGGCACCATCAAGCTGAAGGCGGTCTTCCCGAATGAGGATGGCAAGCTCTGGCCCGGCGCCTTCGTCAATGTGCGGCTACAGATCGAAACCCTGCCGCGCGTCACCACCATTCCGCTGGTCGCGGTGCAGCGCGGGCCGGAAGGCAGCTTCGCCTTCGTGGTGAAGCCGGACAACACGGTGGAGCAGCGCAGCCTCCGCCTCGGCGTGCTCACGGCGAATGACGCCGTGGTGCTGGGCGGCATGGCGGCCGGGGAGCGGGTGGTGACCTCCGGCGGGCTGCGGCTCAACCCGGGTACGACGGTGGCGATCAGCGAGGATGGCGGGCAGCCGGCGGCGCCGCCTGCGCCCGGCCAGCGCCGCATGCGGCCGCGCCAGGCGGCGGACGCGCGGTAGCGGCGGCACGGCCGGGCCATGAACATCTCCGCCCCCTTCATCGCCCGGCCCATCGCGACCTGGCTGCTGGCGCTCGCCCTGCTGCTGCTCGGCGGGCTCGGCTATCAGCGCCTGCCGGTCTCCGCCCTGCCGGAGGTGGATTTCCCCACCATCGAGGTGACGACCAACCTGCCCGGCGCCTCGCCGGAGACGGTGGCGCTGCTGGTCACCGCCTCGCTGGAACGCCAGCTCGCGCCGATCTCGGGGCTGACGGACATCGTCTCCGTCTCCGGCCCCGGCACCAGCCGCATCACCCTGCAATTCGCGCTCGACCGCGACATCGACGATGCGGCGCAGGACGTACAGGCGGCGATCAACGCGGCGCGCGGCACCCTGCCGAGCACCCTGCCCTACCCGCCCACCTATGCGAAGGTGAACCCGGCGGACCCGGCCATCATCACCCTGGCCCTGACCAGCGAGACCCTGCCGATCCACCAGCTTTCCGACGCCGCGGATACGCTGCTGGCGCAGCGCCTGGCGCAGGTGAGCGGCGTCGGCCGCGTCGTCGTGCAGGGCAGCATGCGGCCGGCCATAAGGCTGCAGGCGGATCCCAGGCGGCTGGCGGCCTATGGGCTTTCGCTGGAGGATGTCCGCAGCGCGGTGACCGCGGGCAACGTCAACACGCCGAAGGGCAGCGTGGACGGGCCGCGCCAGGCCAGCGCGGTGATGGCCAATGACCAGATCCAGGCGCCGGAGGATTTCGCCAACCTCATCATCGCCTACCGCAATGACGCGCCGGTGCGGCTGCGCGATGTCGGCAGCGCGGTGCGGGACCTGGAGAACACGCTGAACGGCGCCTGGTACGACGGCCACCCCGCCGTGCTGATCGATGTGCAGCGCCAGCCCGGCGCCAATATCGTCCGCACGGTGGAGCAGGTGCGCGGCCAGCTCGCCATGCTGCAAAGGGCGCTGCCGACCGGCGCCAGCCTGCATGTGGTGGCGGACCGCACGGAGACCATCCGCGCCTCGGTCCATGACGTGCAATTCACCCTGGTGCTGGCGGTGTTCCTCGTCGTCGCCGTCATCTGGCTGTTCCTGCGCAGCCTGCGCGCCACCATCATCCCGGGCGTCGCCCTGCCACTTTCGCTGCTCGGCACCTTCGCGATCATGGCCTTCTGCGGCTATTCGCTGGACAACCTCTCGCTGATGGCGCTGACCATCGCGACCGGCTTCGTCGTGGACGACGCCATCGTGATGATCGAGAACATCGTCCGGCTGATCGAGGAAGGGAAGAAGCCGCTGGACGCCGCCTATGAGGGCGCGCGGCAGATCGGCTTCACCGTGGTCTCGCTCACCGTCTCGCTGGTCGCGGTGTTCATCCCGCTGCTCTTCATGCCGGGGGTGGTGGGGCGGCTGTTCCAGGAATTCGCCCTGGTGCTGACCATCTCCGTCACCGTCTCCATGTTCGTCTCCCTGACGCTGACGCCGATGATGTGCGGCCAGCTGCTGCGGCATGAGGCGGCGGGCGGCGGCTGGGTCGGCAGGGTCTTCGAGCGCGGCTTCGAGGCGGTGCGCCAGGCCTATGGGCGCAGCCTGCACTGGACCCTGCGCCACGAGGGGGCGATGCTGCTGCTGGCCACGGCGACCGTCGCCGGGACCGTCGCGCTCTACGTCTTCATGCCGAAGGGCTTCCTGCCGCAGCAGGATACCGGCCTCATCATCGCCACGGTGGAGGGGCCGGAGGATGCCTCCTTCGCCCGCATCTCCGCCCTGCAGCACGCGGCGGCGGAGGCGATCGGCGCCGACCCGGATGTGGTCGCCGTCACCTCCGTGGTCGGCGCCGGCATCGTCAACCCGGCCTCCAATACCGGCCGCATCACCGCCGTGCTGCGGCCGCGGGAGGAGCGGGCGCTGACGGCGCAGGAGATCGCGCTGCGCATGCAGCCCGCGCTGGACGCGCTGCCCGGCATTTCGGTGCACCTGTCGCCGGTGCAGGATATCCAGATCGGCGCCCGCCCCGGCGCCAGCGCCTACCAGTACACGCTGATGGCGCCGGACGGCACCGAGCTGGCGCGCTTCGCCGGCGAGCTGGAAGCGCATCTGCGGCGCCTGCCGCTGTTCCGCGACCTCGCTTCCGACCAGCGCGACGGCGGCCAGCGCGTCACGGTGGAGGTGGACCGCGATGCGGCGGGGCGGCTCGGCGTGACCATGCAGGCGATCGACGACACGCTGTACGACGCCTTCGGCCAGCGCCAGATCAGCACCATCTACGCCCAGAACAACCAGTACCGCGTGGTGCTGGAGGCGACGCCCGAGATCCGCGACGACCCGAGCGTGATCGGCCAGCTCCGCGTGCCGGCGACCAGCGCGGCGAGCAGTGCAACGACGACGACGACCGCCACCACCCAGGCCTCCGGCAACGCGCAGGTGCCGCTGGCCGAGATCGCCCGCATCGGCCGTGCCGCCGGGCCGCTGACGGTGACGAAGCAGGCGCAATTCCCGGCCATCACCCTGAGCTTCGACCTCGCCCCCGGCGCCTCCCTCGGCGCCGCGGTGGAGGCCATAAGGCAGGCGGAGCAGGAGCTGGAGATGCCGAACACCATCATCGGCAGCTTCGCCGGCGATGCGGCGGAGTTCCAGCGTTCGCTGCAGGGCGAGCCCTGGCTGATCCTCGCCGCCATCATCGTCATCTACATCACGCTCGGCGTGCTCTATGAGAGCGTGATCCACCCGGTCACCATCCTCTCCACCCTACCCTCCGCCGGCATCGGCGCGCTGCTGGCGCTGCTGGCCTTCGGCCTCGACCTGTCCGTGGTCGGGCTGATCGGCATCGTGCTGCTGATGGGCATCGTGAAGAAGAACGCCATCATGATGATCGACTTCGCGCTGGAAGCGCAGCGCGACCATGGCCGCGCCCCGCGCGAGGCGATCATTGAGGCCTCGCTGCTGCGCTTCCGCCCGATCATGATGACGACGATGGCGGCGCTGCTCGGCGCCCTGCCGCTGATGCTGGAGACCGGGACGGGCTCCGAGCTGCGCCGGCCGCTCGGCGTCTCCGTGGTGGGCGGGCTGCTGCTGAGCCAGGTGATCACCCTCTACACCACGCCGGTGATCTACCTGGCGATGGAGGATCTCCGCCGCGCCGCCCGCCGGCTGGTGCGGCGGCGGGCGGCGGCGCCCCAAGGGGGAGCCCAGGGCGGGGCGCCGGCAGAATAGCATGTCCATCAGCGAGCCCTTCATCCGCCGGCCCATCGCCACCGCGCTGCTGGCGATCGGCCTCGCCCTCACAGGCCTCGCCGCTTATTTCCACCTGCCCATCGCGCCGCTGCCGCGGGTGGATTTGCCCACCATCTTCATCACCGCCAGCCTGCCGGGGGCGGATCCCTCCACCATGGCCTCCGCCGTCGCGGCGCCGCTGGAACGGCGCATCGGCGCCATCCCCGGGGTGACGGAGCTGACCTCCTCCTCCTCCCTCGGCAGCACCGTCCTGATCGTGCAATTCGACCTTTCCCGGGATGTGGAGGGCGCCGCGCGCGACGTGCAGGCGGCGCTGAACGCCGCCGGCAGCGACCTGCCGCCGCTGCCCAACCCGCCTTTCTTCCGCAAGGCCAACCCGGCCGACGCGCCGGTGCTGATCCTCGCTTTGACCTCGGAGACCGCGACGCCCGGCGACATCTACGACGTCGCGGACAGCCTGATCGCGCCGCGCCTCGCCCAGGTGCGGGGCGTCGCCACCGTGAACATCCAGGGCGCCGAGCAGCCGGCCATCCGCGTCACGGTGAATCCCGCGGCGGCGGCCTCGGCCAATATCGGGCTGGAGGCGATCCGCCAGGCGATCACCGGCGCCAATGTCACCATGCCCACCGGGCTGATCGACGGGCGGGACCAGGCCGCCGCCATCGCGGTGAATGACCGGCTGAACACGCCGGAGGAATACGCCCAGCTCATCATCCGCCGCACCGCGGATGGCGCGGTGACGCGGCTCGGCGCCATCGCCCGCGTCGCGCTGGATGTGCGGGACCGCCGCCAGGGCGGCTCCGTCGATGGCCGCCCCGCCGTGCAGATGACCATCTTCAAGCAGGCCGACGCCAATGTGCTGGAGGTGGTGGAGGGCATCCAGGCGATGATGCCGGAGCTGCGCCGCTGGCTGCCCGGCGGCGTGGAGATCATGACCATCCGCGACCGCTCCGAGACCATCCGGGCGAGCGTCGACGAGGTGCAGCTCACCCTGCTGATCTCCATCGCCCTGGTCATCCTGGTGGTGGCGATCTTCCTGAAGCGCATCTCGGCGGTGGTGGCGGCAGGCGCGGCGGTGCCGCTCTCCCTCCTCGGCACCTTCGCGGCGATGTGGCTGATGGGCTATTCGCTGGACAACCTCTCCCTGATGGCGCTGACCATCTCGGTCGGCTTCGTCGTGGACGACGCCATCGTGATGATCGAGAACATGGCGCGGCTGACGGAGCGCGGCATGAAGCCCATGCAGGCGGCGCTGGAAGGGGCGCGGCAGATCGGCTTCACCGTCGTCTCCATCACCGTCTCGCTCATCGCCGTCTTCATTCCGCTGCTCTTCATGGGCGGCGTGGTCGGGCGGATGTTCCGGGAATTCTCCGCGACCCTCGCCATTGCCGTCGCCATTTCCGGCGTCATCTCCCTCACCCTCACGCCCATGCTGGCGGCGCATCTGGCGCGGGAGGCGCCGCCGCCGCCCGGCCGCTTCAGCCGCGCCGTGGACCGGGGCATGGAAAAGCTCACCGCCGGCTATCTCTGGAGCCTCGGCTATGTGCTGCGGGTGCGGCGGCTGATGCTGGTCTTCACCGTCGCGCTCGTCGGCGTCACCGCCTGGCTCTATACCGTGGTGCCGAAGGGCTTCGTGCCGGACCAGGATACCGGCCTCATCATGGGCTCCACCCGGGCCTCGCCCGACACCTCCTTCCAAGCCATGCTGCAATTGCAGGAGAAGGTGGTGGAGGTGCTGCGGCGCGACCCTGCCATCGCCTCGATCGCCTCCTCCGTCGGGTCCAGCGGCTTCGGCGGCTCCTCCTCCACCGGGCGGATGTTCATCAGCCTGAAGCCGCTGGCGGAGCGCGGCGTCTCCGCCCAGCAGGTGATCGATCGGCTGCGCCGGCCGCTGAACGCCATCCCCGGCGTCCAGGCCTTCCTACGCTCGGTGCAGGACGTGCAGATCGGCGGCCGCGCCGGCAATGCCTCCTTCCAATTCGTGCTGCTGGCGCCGAACCTCGAGGACCTCGCCACCTGGTCGGAAAAGCTGGTGGACAAGCTGCGCACCGTGGAGGGCATCGCGGATGTGAATTCGGACCAGCAGCGCGCCGGGCTGGTGACGCGGGTCGTCATCGACCGCGACGCCGCGTCGCGGCTAGGCATTTCCGTCTCCGGCGTGACGGCGGCGCTGAACGGCGCCTTCTCCCAGCGCCAGGTCTCCATCCTCTACCGCAGCCGCAACCAGTACCGGGTGGTGCTGGAAGTGGACCCGCGCGAGGCGCAGCACCCGGAGCAGGTGGACAATATCTACCTCACCGCCGCGGACGGGACGATGGTGCCGCTGTCCTCCCTGGTGAAGGTGGAGCGGACGCATGCGCCGCTTTCGGTGACGCATCAGGGCCTCTACCCGGCCGCGACCATCACCTTCAACCTGATGGAAGGCGTCGCCATCGGCCAGGCGACGGCACTGGTGGAACGCGCCGCGGCGGAGATCGGCCTGCCGGACGGGCTGCGCACGGAATTCGCCGGCAACGCCCGCGCCTTCCAATCCTTCACCACCGGCATGCCGCTGCTGATCCTGGCCGCGGTGCTCGCGATCTACATCGTGCTCGGCGTGCTGTACGAGCACCTGCTGCACCCGGTCACCATCATCTCCACCCTGCCGACGGCCGGCATCGGCGCGCTGCTGGCGCTGCTCTGGACCAACACGCCCTTCGGCGTGATCTCGCTGATCGGCGTCATCCTGCTGATGGGCATCGTGAAGAAGAACGCCATCATGCTGGTGGATTTCGCGCTGGAGCATGAGCGGTCGGAGGGGATCGGCGGCGTCGAGGCCATCCTCGCCGCCTGCCGGGAACGCTTCCGGCCCATCCTGATGACGACCCTGGCGGCGATCTTCGGCGCGGTGCCGCTGGTGCTGGAGCATGGCGCGGGGTCGGAGCTGCGGCATCCGCTCGGCATCGCCATCATCGGCGGGCTGCTGCTCTCGCAGCTCCTGACACTCTACACCACGCCGGTCGTCTACCTGGCGCTGGACCGGGCGCCGCGGCGGCGGCACGGGCTGGTGGCGGCGCCGGCGGAGTGATGGGGGCTTCGCCCCCAACCCCCGCCAGGAGCGCTGCCCCTGGACCCTGCTGTGAGTCGGCAGGTTGAACCAGCAGACTCAGGGCGGGGTCTGGGGGGAAGCTCTTCCCCCCGGCGGGAGTGCAGAGGGCAGAGCCCTCTGCTGGGGGCTTCGGGGGCGAAGCCCCCGACCTCAGGCGTCAATCACCTCCGCCCGCACCATCTCCCGGAACAGCGCCGCGTAGCGCCCGGCCGAGCGGCGCCAGGACACATCGCTGGCCATGGCATTCGCCTGGATCCGCCGCCAGGCCGGCCCCTGCCGCCACAGCCCGATCGCCCTTTGGATCGCCGCCCCCAGCATCTCCACCGAGCCCGGGGCGAATTGCAGCCCCGTGCCCGTGCCCGCCGCCAGCGCCATCTCATTGGCGTCGATCACCGTATCCGCCAGCCCGCCCACCCGCGCCACGATCGGCGGCGCGCCATAGCGCAGGGCGCAGAGCTGGGTCAGGCCGCAGGGCTCGAAGCGGCTCGGCACCAGCACCGCATCCACGCCGCCATAGAGCAGCCGGGCCAACCCTTCCTCGAAGCCGATGAAGGCGCCGATCCGCCCGGGATGGGCGCCGGCGGCGCCGCGGCAGCGCGCCTCCAGCCCTGAATCCCCGCTGCCCAGGATAGCGAGCTGCGCCCCGCCGCCCAGCAGCCGGGGCAGCGCCTCCAGCACCAGGTCCACCCCCTTCTGCCAGGCCAGCCGGCCGATGAAGGCGAAGAGCGGCACGGCAGCATCCTCCGCCAGCCCCAGCCGCCGCTGCAGCGCCGCCTTGTTCGCCGCCCGCGGCGCCGGGTCGGCGGTGGAGAAGCGGGCGGCCAGCCGCGCATCCTTCTCCGGGTCCCATTCCGCGGTGTCGAGGCCGTTCAATATGCCCTCCACCACCCCGCCCCGGCCGCGCAGCAGCCCGTCCAGCCCCATCCCGCCCTCGGGCGTCAGGATTTCCGCGGCATAGGTGGGGGAGACGGTGGTGATGCGGTCGGCATACCACAGCCCGGATTTGAGGAAGCCGATGCGGCCGTAATGCTCCAGCCCCGTCACTGCGAAGGCTTCCGGCGGCAGGCCGAGACGGGGAAAGAGCGAAACCGGGTACTGCCCCTGGAAGGCGAGGTTGTGGATGGTGAAGAGCGCGGGCATGGACCGCCCCGCGCCGTGCTTCAGATAGGCCAGCGCCAGCCCCGCCTGCCAGTCATGCGCATGGACGGCGTCGAAGCCTGCCTCCCGCGCCAGCAGCGCGCCGGCGGCGCCGAGGGCGGCGAAGCGCAGCGGGTTGTCCTCCCACTCGCCACCCCCCGGCGCCAGATAGGGGTTGCCCGGCCGGTCGAAGAGATGCGGCGCCTCCAGCACCAGCAATTCCAGCCCATGCGCCTGCGCCGCCAACACCCGGGCCGGGCCGCCGAACAACTCCGGTAGAACCCGGCGCGGGGCGGCACCCGCCAGCGCGGCAAGCACGGCGGGGTAGCCCGGCAGCAGGGTGGTGGTGGCGATGCCCTCCGCCGCCAGCGCCCCGGGCAGCGCGCCGACCACATCGGCCAGCCCGCCGGTCTTCACCAGCGGGAAGCATTCCGAGGCGATGGCCAGCAGGCGAAGCTGCGGGCGGCTCACGCCAGGCGGTCCAGCATGGGCTGGGTGATGAGGCAGATGCCCTTCTCCGTCCGGCGGAACCTGGCGGCATCCGCCACCGGATCCTCCCCCACCACCAGCCCTTCCGGAATCCGCACGCCGCGATCCACCACCACGTTGCGCAGCCTGGCGCGGCGGCCGACATCCACCTCCGGCAGCAGCACCGCGCCCTCCAGCGCCACGTAGGAATGCAGGTGGACATTGGTGAAGAGCAGCGAGCGCCGCGCCGTGGCGCCGGAGACGATGCAACCGCCGGAGACCAGGGAGGCGATGGCCTCGCCCCGCCGCCCCTCCAGGTCATGCACGAATTTCGCCGGCGGGGTGATCTCGGCATAGGTCCAGATCGGCCAGTCCCGGTCGAACAGGTCGAGGCCGGGGATGACGTCGGTCAGGTCGACATTCGCCTCCCAATAGGCGTCCACGGTGCCGACATCCCGCCAATAAGGGCTGGCCTCCATGGAGGAACGGACGCAGGAGGTCTCGAAGCGATGCGCCAGCGCCCTGCCGCGCGTGACCAGATGGGGGATGATGTCCTTGCCGAAATCGCGGGAGGAAGCAGGGTCGGCCGCGTCGCGCTTCAACTGCTCGATCAGGAAGCGCGTCTCGAAGACATAGATGCCCATGCTGGCCAAAGCGAGGTCGGGATGGCCCGGGATGCAGGGCGGGTCGGCCGGCTTCTCGACGAAATCGACGATGCGGCCGGCCTCGTCCACCGCCATCACGCCGAAGCCCCTGGCTTCCAGGCGCGGCACGGTCATGCAGCTCACCGTCACCTCGGCGCCGGCGGCGAGGTGCTGCTGCAGCATCGTCTCGTAATCCATCTTGTAGATGTGGTCGCCCGCCAGCAGCACGATGTGGCGCGGCGCCAGATCCTCGATGATGTCGATGTTCTGGAACACCGCATCCGCCGTGCCCTGGTACCAGGCGTGTTCCGAGACGCGCTGGCTGGCCGGCAGGATGTCGAAGCTCTCATTGCGTTCGGGGCGGAGGAAATTCCAGCCGCGCTGCAGATGCCGGATCAGGCTGTGCGCCTTGTACTGGGTGGCGACGGCGACGCGGCGGATGCCGGAATTGATGGCGTTGGACAGCGCGAAGTCGATGATCCGCGACTTGCCGCCGAAGAAGACGGCCGGCTTGGCGCGGCGGTCGGTGAGCTCCATCAGCCGGCTGCCGCGGCCGCCGGCCAGCACGAAGGCCATGGCGGTGCGGGCCAGCGGCGCCAGGGACCGTTCCTGTCTCTCAGCCATGCGGCCCCGCCTCCTCCTCCGGCATCAGGTACAGCGTCGCGAGCGGCGGCAGCAGCAGCCCGGCGGAGCAGGGCAGGCCGTGGCTGGGCTGCGCCTCGGCGATGACCGCGCCGAGGTTACCCGCATTCGTTCCGCCATAGCAGCCGGCATCGGTGTTAAGAATCTCCCGCCACCGCCCGGCCAGGGGCAGGCCGAAGCGCATCCCCTGCCGAGGGACCGGGGTGAAATTGCTGATCACGGCGATGGGCTTCCCCCCTGCCCCGTCGAAGCGCAGCCAGGCGAAGACGGAATGCGCGGCATCATCCGCCTCGATCCAGCGGAACCCCTCCGGCTCGGCATCCCTTGCGTGCAGCGGGGGAAGCTGCCGGTGCAGCCGGTTGAGGTCGGCGACGAGGCGCCGCATGCCCTGATGCGGGGCGTGCTGCAGCAGCCACCAATCCAGCTCCTGCGCTTCCGACCATTCCCGCCAAGGGGCGAATTCCTGGCCCATGAACAGCAGCTTCTTTCCCGGGTGACCCCACATATAGGCGTAATAGGCCCGGAGGGTTGCGAAGCGCTGCCAATCATCATGGCTGTCCCCCTTGGGCAGCCGCCCCAGCAGCGTCCCCTTGCCATGCACCACCTCGTCATGGCTGAGGGGCAGGATGAAGTCTTCCGCCCAGGCATACATCAGGGCGAAATTCATCAAACCATGATGCCAGCGCCGATGGATGGGGTCCTGGGCCAGGTAGCGCAAGCTGTCATTCATCCAGCCCATATTCCATTTGAAGGCGAAGCCGAGGCCTTCGGGCCGGGTGATGTCGGGGGCGGCGGTCGCCTCTTCCGCTATCATCAGGGCGCCGGGGCAGCGTTCCCGCACCAGGGCGTTGAGGCGGCGGAGGAAGGTGGTGGCCTCCCGATTCTCGGTCGAGCCGTCCGGGTTGGGCGCCCATTCGCCGGGGGCGCGCGCATGGTCCAGATGGATCATGGCGGAGACGGCATCGACGCGCAGCCCGTCGGCATGGAAGAGTTCCAGCCAGAACAGGGCATTGGCGGTGAGGAAAGCGGCGACCTCCGGCCGGCCATAGTCGAAGACCAGCGTGCCCCAGCCGGGATGGCTGCCGCGCTTCGGGTCCGGATGCTCATAGAGCGGGGTGCCGTCGAATCGGGCCAGGCCATGCGCGTCGCGCGGGAAATGCGCCGGGACCCAATCCAGGATCACGCCGATGCCGGCCGCATGCGCCGCGTCGATGAAGCGGGCGAGGCCGGCCGGGCCACCGAGCCGGGCGGTGACGGCATGCAGCCCGACGATCTGGTAGCCCCAGGAGGCATCCAGCGGATGCTCCATCACCGGCATCAGCTCCATATGGGTGAAGCCGAGTTCCGCCACATAGGGGATGAGGGCGGCCGCCAGCTCGTCCCAGTCGTAGAAGCGGCCATCCGGGTGGCGGCGCCAGGACGCGGCGTGGATTTCGTAGATCGAGAGCGGCTCGCGCCGGGCAAGGCGTTCGGCGCGGGCCGCCATCCAGGCGGCATCGGTCCAGGCGAAGTCCAGCGTGGCGACGATGCTGGCGGTGGCGGGGCGCAATTCGGCGGCGAAGCCATGGGGGTCGGCCTTCAGCGGCAGCAGGGCGCCGTCCGGGCCAAGCAGCTCGTATTTATAGCGCGTCCCCGGGCCGATGCCGGGCAGGAAGATCTCCCACAACCCGCTGTCGATCCGCTTGCGCATGGGGTGGCGGCGGCCATCCCAGGCGTTGAAGTCGCCCACCACGGAAACCCGCCGCGCATGCGGCGCCCAGACGGCGAAGCGGGTGCCGGCAATGCCTTCATGCAGGCAGGGATGGGCGCCGAGGCGGTCCGGCAGCTCCGTGTGCGTGCCCTCGACCAGCAGATGGTCATCCAGCGGACCCAGGGTCGGGCCGAAGGCGTAGGGGTCGTCCAGCTCCCAGCTCTCGGCGCCGCGGCGGGCGCGGAGGCGGTAGGGGCCGGGAGGAACGGGCCCCTCGAAGAAGCCGGCGGGGTCGCGCAAGGCCACCGGCACGGAGCCGGCTGCGGTCAGCGCCTCCAGCGCCTCCGCCCCGGGCAGGAAGGCGCGCAGCACGCGCTGGCCGGCGAGTTCATGCGGGCCGAGCAGCGCAAAGGGATCGCCATGGCGGCCCGCCACCAGCGCCGCCACCGCAGCTTCGGCGGCGCGCCAGAGGGAAGTCACAGAAAAAGACGAAGAACGGGGGCTCTGCCCCCGGACCCCCGCCGGGGCCAGGACCTGGCCCCGGACCCCGGTGTGAGTCTTGCACCCGACAGGCTGAACCAGCCGACTCCCGGCCGCACGTCAGCCCTGATACGCCACGGGCACGCGCCAGATATCCTCGGCATATTCGGCGATGGTGCGGTCGGAGGAGAACCAGCCCATATGCGCCGTGTTCAGCACCGCCGCGCGCTGCCAGGCGGCGGGGTCGCGCCAGCGCGCATCCACCTCCCGCTGCGCCGCCCAGTAGCGGTCGAAATCCGCCGCCACCATGAAGTAGTCATCGCCCCGCAGGCCGGCCACCAGCTCCCGGTACCGCCCCGGCTCATCCGGGGAGAAGACGCCGGACTCGATCGCCTCCAGTACCTCGCCCAGCCGCTGGGATGCTGCCACCGCCGCCTCGCCGCGCGTGCCGGCGGCGCGGCGCTCCGCCACCTCCGCTGTCGTCAGGCCGAAGATGTGGATGTTCTCGGCACCGACATGCTCGAGGATCTCCACATTCGCGCCGTCCAGCGTGCCGATGGTCAGCGCCCCGTTCAGCGCCAGCTTCATATTGCCGGTGCCGGACGCCTCCATGCCCGCCGTCGAGATCTGCTCGGAGAGATCGGCCGCCGGCACGATCAGCTCCGCCAGGGAGACGTTGTAATTCGGCAGGAAGGCCAGCTTCAGCGCGCCGCGCAGCGTCGGGTCGCTGTTCACCACCCGCGCCACGTCATGCGCCAGCTTGATGATGAGCTTCGCCCGGTGATAGCTCGCCGCCGCCTTGCCCGCGAAGATCTTCACCCGCGGCACCCAATCCTGCATCGGCTGGGCGCGGATGGCGTCGTACAGCGCCACCGTCTCCAGGATGTTCAGAAGCTGCCGCTTGTACTCATGGATGCGCTTGATCTGCACGTCGAACAGCGCGCCCGGGTCCACCTTCAGGTCGAGGTTGTGGCGGATCAGCGTCGCCAGCGCCTCCTTGTTCGCCCGCTTCACCGCGGCGAAGCGGCTGCGGAAGCCGGCATCCTCCGCCTGCGGCACCAGCGCCGGCAGCACGGAAGGCCGGTCCAGCACCTCCGGCCCCACCGCATCCACCAGCAGCCGGGTCAGCCCGGGGTTGGACTGGTGCAGCCAGCGGCGGAAGGTGATGCCGTTGGTCTTGTTGACGATCCGCCCCGGCGCCAGGGCGTTGAAATCGGCGAAGACGGTCTGCTTCAGCAGCTCCGAATGCAGCGCCGAGACGCCGTTCACCTTGTGCGAGCCGATGAAGGCGAGATGCCCCATGCGCACCCGCCGGCCATGCCCTTCCTCGATGAGCGAGACGGAGGAGAGCAGCCGGCCATCCTCCGGATGCGCCTGGCGGACGCTGTCCAGGTGATGCGCGTTGATCAGGTAGATGATCTGCATGTGGCGCGGCAGCAGCCGCTCCATCAGCGGCACCGGCCAGCTCTCCAGCGCCTCCGGCAGCAGGGTGTGGTTGGTGTAGCTGATGCAGCCTCGGGTGATCTCCCAGGCCTCGTCCCAGGCGATGTCGTGCTGGTCCACGCAGATGCGCATCAGCTCGGCGATGGCGATCGCCGGATGCGTGTCGTTGAGCTGGATCGCCACCTTTTCCGGCAGCGAGCGCAGATCGCCATAGACCCGGAGATGCCGGCGGACGAGGTCCTGCAGCGCGGCGGAGGCGAAGAAATACTCCTGCCGCAGCCGCAGCTCCTGCCCTGCCGGCGTCTCGTCGGAGGGGTAGAGCACCTTGCAGATGCTCTCCTGCCGCATGCGGTCGGCCAGCGCGCCGACATGGTCGCCGAAATTGAAGGCGTCCAGCTTCAGCGGGTCGATGGCACGCGCCGACCACAGCCGCAGCGTGTTCACATGCCGGCCGCGCCAGCCCACCACCGGCGTGTCATAGGCCACGGCCTGCACCGTCTCGGCCGGGTGCCAGACATGCCGCACCCGCAGCTCGGAGACCGCCACGGCCTCCACCGAGCCGCCGAAGCCGATGTCATGCGCTACCTCCGGCCGGGCATACTCCCAGGGGTTGCCGAAGGTCAGCCAATCCTCCGGATATTCCCGCTGCCAGCCATCCCGGACGAGCTGGCGGAACAGCCCGTGCTCGTAGCGGATGCCGTAGCCGAAGGCGGGGATTTCGAGGCTCGCCATGCTTTCCATGAAGCAGGCGGCGAGCCGCCCGAGCCCGCCATTGCCGAGCGCCGCGTCGGGCTCCGCCAGCCGCACCTTCTCGAATTCCATGCCGAGCGAGGCGAGGGCGGCGGAGACCTCCTCATTCAGCCCGATATTGCTGATGCAGTCGCGCAGCAGCCGCCCGACCAGGAATTCCAGGCTGAGGTAATAGACCTGCTTCGCTCCATTGTCGTAGGCGGCGCGGAGCTGCTCCAGCCAGCGATCGACGACGCGGTCCCGCACCGCCAGCGCGGTGGCCATGAACCAGTCGCGATCGCGCGCCCCGGTCCGGCTCTTGCCCAGATCGTAGGTCAGCTTGCGCAGGATAGCCTGGCTCAGCGCCGCGGCGTCCTGCGGCAGCATCGCTTCGGGTTTCGGAATCATGTCCACGAATCACGCAGCCCCTTCTGCGCGCCGGCGGCAAGCCGCAAGCGCCCTGTCGATTCTGCCGGATCGTCCCATCCCCTGATGTCCCGTTCCTTAAGCCTTTTCGGCCCCCAATGTCCTGCCTGCGAAGTTCGCCGGAATTGCGGCGAAGGCAGCGGACAGGCAGGCCATTGAAAACAGGGGACAACCGGCCTGGTGTCCGCCGGCCCGCCGACCTTGCCGCCCCCGGGAAGGCCGGAACGGCAGGCGGGGTATGCAACCCCCGATCACGCGGGCTTATGACTCCTCGCCCGCGCGGATTCAATCGCGCCGATTCAATCGGCGGTGATGCCCCCCGCCTGCACCACCCGTTTCCAGCGGGCGATCTCCCGCTGCTGGAAGGCGGCGAAATCCTCCGGGCTGTTGGCGACGACCTCGAAACCCAATTCCTCCAGCCGCGACTTGCTCTCCGGCTGGCGCAGCGCCGCCACCGCCGCGCCATGCACCCGCGCCAGCAGCGCGGGCGGCATGCCGGGCGGCCCGCCGAAGCCCTGCCAGGAATAGACGACGAAATCCTGCAGGCCGAGTTCCACGGCCGTCGGCACCTCCGGCAGCACCGGGTTGCGCGCTTCCGAGGTGACGAGGATGGGCCGCACCCGGCCATCGCGGATCTGCGGCGCGATGGAGCCGAGATTCTGGAAGGAGAGCTGCACCGTGCCGGCCAGCAGCGCGGTGGTGGCCGGCCCGCCGCCGGTGAAGGGCACATGCGCCTGTTCCGTGCCCGTCGCCTGCTTGAACATCTCCATGGTGAGATGATCCGAGGAGCCGGCGCCGCTGGTGGAGTAGGAAGCCTTGCCCGCATTCGCCTTCAGCCAGGCGATCACCCCCGGCAGGTCGCTCGCCGGAATGGCGCCGGGATGCACCACCAGCACGTTCGGCGTCCGCACCGTCTGGGTGATGCGGGTGAGCTGGGTGACCGGGTCGTAGGCCAGGTTCGGCCGCAGCGCGACATTGATGGCCCAGGTGCTGAGCGGCGCATGCATCAGCGTGTAGCCATCCGGCGCGCTGCGGATCACCTGACGGGCGCCGATCTCCCCGGTGGCGCCCGGGCGGTTGTCCACCGTCACGGATCTGCCCAGGGCGGTCTGCATCTGCTGCGCCATGGCGCGGGCGATGATGTCGCTGCTGCTGCCGGGGGCGAAGGGCACGATGATGGTCACGTTGCGCGCGGGCCATTCCTCCGCCCCCTGCCCCTCCGCCCTTTGCCCCTCCGCCCTCTGGGCCCGCACCGCGGTGGCCAGGCCCAGCCCCACGCCCAGCATCCCCCGCCGAGAGAACATCCGCTTCCTCCATCCTTCTCCCCGCCATGGGCCATTTGCCGGCCCCTGCTGTCAACCTGCGGGCAACCTCTTGATCTCCGGCTCCGTTCCGCCGAGTTTCGCGGCCGGAACCCGAGCGGGAACGCATGAGCCTCAATTCGCCACGGCACATCCGCCTCACCTCCCACCCCGAGCCCCAGGCCCAGCGCTGGCGGCTCCGCTGGGGCGCGGCCGAGCCCGGGCTGCGCGGGCCGATCATCGGCTCCGTCACCCGGCCGGCCGACCGCAACGTCATCGGCACCCATGGCGGGTCCTACTCCCTGTACCGGGCGCTGGCTGTGTCTTCCGGCACGCTCTCGCCGCTGCAGCGGCCGGATCTGGCGAATACCCATCCGGTGGCGGAGATCGGTCCCTATCCGCAATGGAAGCAGCCGGGGAAGATCGTCTCCCTGGACCCCTGGGGGCATCTGGCGGCGGAGCTCTTCGCCGAGGCGATCGCCGAGGGGATCGATATCCGCCCCTCCATCGCCATCACCAAGGCGCGGCTGAACCTGGCCGAGCTGAATGCCGAGATGGCCGCCGGCCGCCTCACGCCGGACGGCCGCGTGCTGCACCCCGGCGGCGACGTTTCCGTGACCAAGGCGGCGGTGGACCCCGTCTGGTGGCTGCCCGGCATCGCGGAGCGCTTCAAGGTGAAGGAGCATGAGCTGCGCCGCACCCTCTTCGAGCAGACCGGCGGCATGTATCCCGAACTCGTGACGCGGCCTGACCTTGAAGTGTTCCTGCCGCCCATCGGCGGCATTTCCGTCTACATCTTCGGCGAGCCGCGGGCCCTGGCCGACCGCCGCGTGCCCCTCACCTGCCGGGTGCATGACGAGTGCAACGGCTCGGACGTCTTCGGCTCCGACATCTGCACCTGCCGGCCCTATCTGATCCACGGCATCGAGGAATGCGTGCGCACCGCGCAGCAGGGCGGCGTCGGCCTCGTGGTCTATAACCGCAAGGAAGGCCGCGCTTTGGGCGAGGTGACCAAGTTCCTCGTCTACAACGCCCGCAAGCGGCAGGAGGGCGGCGACCAGGCCGCCACCTATTTCGAGCGGACGGAATGCGTCGCCGGCGTGCAGGATGCGCGCTTCCAGCAGCTCATGCCGGATGTGCTGCACTGGCTCGGGATCACCAAGATCCACCGGCTGGTCTCGATGTCCAACATGAAGCATGACGCGATGGTGGAGCAGGGCATCGAGATCGGCGAGCGCGTGCCCATCCCCGCGGACCGCATCCCGCCCGATGCCAGCGTAGAGATCGAGGCGAAGAAGGCCGCGGGCTACTACGCGCCGGAGGGCAGCGTGGACCTCTCCACCACCGGCCGGCCGCTGGGGGAGATGTGAGCGCCCTCGAAGGCCCCCTGGCCTGGCGCCTGCTGACGCCGGAGGCGGTGCGGGAACGGAGCACGGAGCTCTACGCCGCGGCGCTGGATGGCCGCCTGCCCGGCTGGCGGGTGCATCCGGAGGCGCTGCCGGCCTGCGCCGAGCTGGTGGCGGCCGAGATCCGCAGCCGCTACCCGACGCTGGAGGTGCCCTTCCATGCCCGCTGGCGGCATTTCGCCGTGGGGGGCGTGGATCGCTGGGCGGCGCTGCGGGCGCTGGCGGAATTCCCCTCCCCTGCCGCCGAGGCGCGGTCGGCGTTCGATCTGGCGATCATCTCCGTGCTGCTGGATGCGGGCGCGGGCGCGGCCTGGCGCTACACGGAAACCGGCACCGGCCAGGTGCTGGCGCGCTCCGAGGGGCTGGCGGTGGCGAGCCTCGCCATGTTCGCCGCCGGCCTCTTCGCCGAGGACGGCGTCTCGCCCCGCGCCGATGCCGCCCGGCTGGCGCGGATCACCGAGGCGGAGCTGGCCCTCGGCTTCCAGGTGAACGAGGCCAATCCGCTGATCGGCCTGGAAGGCCGCGCCGCCCTGCTGCGCCGGCTGGGCGAGGTGGCGCTGGCCGCGCCGGAGGTGTTCGCCCGGGCGGACAGCGCCCGGCCTGGCGGGCTGTTCGACCTGCTGGCCGCCGGCGGCGAGGTGCCGGCGCGCGCCATCCTCATCGCGCTGCTGCGGCATCTGGGGCCGATCTGGCCGGGACGGGAATGGTTGGAAGGCGTGCCTTTGGGCGATTGCTGGCGCCATCCGGGCATCCATCGCGCCGACGAGACGGCGGGGCTGATCCCCTTCCACAAGCTCTCCCAATGGCTGGCCTATTCCCTGGTGGAGCCGCTCGCCGCCGCCGGCCACGCGGTGGTGGGGCTGGACGCGCTGACGGGGCTGGCCGAGTACCGCAATGGCGGGCTGTTCCTGGATGCCGGCGTGATCTCGCCGGAAGACCCGGAAGCCAATATGCGCGACCACCAGCCGGGCGATCTGTTGATCGTCGGCTGGCGGGCGCTGACCGTGGCGCTGCTGGACGCCATCGCCCCCCTCGTCCGCGAACGCCTCGGGCTGCGGGACTTCCCGCTGGCGCGGGTGCTGGAAGGCGGCACCTGGTGGGCAGGGCGCAAACTGGCGGCCGGGAAGCGCGAGGATGGCGGGCCGCCGCTGAAGGTCATTTCTGACGGCACGCTGTTCTGAGACCCTTTGGGGAAGGCTCTGCCTTCCCCAAACCCTATCCGCCAAAGGCCGAAGGCCTTTGGAAACCAGGAGTCTGAGATGCGGCAATTGCACGTCGTGAAGCACCCGTTGGTGCAGCACAAGCTGACCCTGATGCGGCAGGAGGAACGCTCGACCCAGGGCTTCCGCCGGCTGCTGAACGAGATCGGCATGCTGCTGGCCTATGAGGTGACGCGCGACCTGCCGCTGGAGGAGGTGGAGATCGAAACGCCGCTGGCGCCGATGAAGGCACCGCGGCTGGCGGGAAAGAAATTGGTTTTCGCGCCCATCCTGCGGGCCGGCGTCGGCTTCCTGGACGGCATGCTGGATCTGGTGCCGAGCGCGCGCGTCGCGCATATCGGGCTGTACCGGGACCCGGAAACGCTGCAGGCGGTGGAGTACTACTTCAAGGCGCCGCCGGATGTGGCGGAGCGGCTGGTGATCGTGCTGGACCCGATGCTGGCCACCGCCAACAGCGCCGTCGCCGCGGTGGACCGGCTGAAGGAGCGCGGCTGCCATGAGCTGCGCCTGGTCTGCCTGCTGGCCGCGCCGGAAGGCGTGGAGCGCTTCCACGGCGTACACCCGGACGTGCCGATCTGGACCGCCGCGGTGGATGAGCGGCTGAACGAGCACGGCTACATCGTCCCCGGCCTGGGCGATGCCGGCGACCGGATGTTCGGCACGCGGTAGCAAAGCCGGAGATGGCGGCAAGCCACTCTCCGGCAGCCGTTTTCTCTTCTGCATGTCCCGGCCGCACCTGAGTGCCAAGTCACCCGTCCATCCGAGACGCGCGCGTGGGCACCGCAGTCTCGGCGGACCTTCACATGGCGGCGTTTCTGACCGTCCTTCCTGTCGGGAAGCCGGCGGCTGGCGGCGATCGCCGGGCGGCGTCGGCCAGCTCCTTGCGCCGGCAATTCCCGCGTCCAAACCTATGGTTTCCAAAGACCCTTCGGCCTTTGGTGGGGGTTGGACGCACCTGCGTCCAACCCGGAGGGGCAAAGCCCCTCTCGGCACGGTCGGTTCACGCCGCCTTCGCCACCCCGGAAAGCTTCGCGATCGCCCCCACCAGCTCCTTCGCCACGCGGATGCGCTGCGGCAGCTCCATCTCCTTCAGCAGCGCCAGCTTGTGGTCCGGCCGCAGCTTCACCAGCCCCTTCTGCGCCGCCACCCACTGCACCAGCGCGCCCGGGTTGCGCGGCTGGTTGCGGAAGAAGCCCAGCACGATGCCCTTCGGCCCGGCATCCAGCTTCTCCACCGCCGCCGCCCGGCACAGCGCCTTGATAGCCACCACCTGCAGCAGGTTCTCCACCTCCTCCGGCACCGGCCCGAAGCGGTCGGCGAGTTCTGCCGCCATCGCCTCGATCTCCGCCTCGCTGGCCAGGGCGCCGATCCGCCGGTACAGCCCCAGCCGCACCGGCAGGTCGCGCACATACTCCTCCGGGATCAGCACCGGCAGGCCGAGATTGATGTTCGGCGTGAAGTCGCGGGCGTAATCCGCCTCGCTCTTCTTCTTCCGCCCCTGCCCCGCCCGCAGATCGGCCACCGCGTCTTCCAGCATCTGCTGATACAGCTCGATGCCCACCTCGCGGATATGCCCGCTCTGCTCGTCGCCCAGCAGATTGCCGGCGCCGCGGATATCGAGGTCGTGCGAGGCGAGGGTGAAGCCGGCGCCGAGATTGTCCAGCGTCTGCATCACCTCCAGCCGCTTCTGCGCCGCCGCGCTCAGCCGGTGCGCCGCCGGCCAGGTCAGGTAGGCATAGCCCCGCTGCTTGCCCCGTCCAACGCGCCCGCGAAGCTGGTAGAGCTGCGCCAGGCCGAACATGTCGGCCCGGTGGATGATCAGCGTGTTCACCGCCGGCATGTCGAGGCCGCTCTCGACGATGTTGGTCGCCAGCAGGACGTCATGCTTGCCGTCGCCGAACTCCGTCATCACCTTTTCCAGATGCGTCGGCGCCATCTGCCCATGCGCCTCGACGATCCGCGCCTCCGGCACGATCTCCCGCAGCCTTTCCGCTACCTTCGGCATGTCTTCCAGCCGCGGCACCACGCAGAAGATCTGCCCGCCGCGGAAGCGCTCGCGCTGGATCGCCTCGCGCAGCACCACGCCATCCCAGGGCATGATGAAGGTGCGCACCGCCAGCCGGTCCACCGGCGGCGTCGCAATCACGCTCATCTCCCGCACCCCGGTCAGCGCGAGTTGCAAGGTGCGCGGAATCGGCGTCGCGGTCAGGGTCAGGACATGCACATCGGTCTTCAGCGCCTTCAGCTTCTCCTTGTGCGCCACGCCGAAATGCTGCTCCTCATCGACGATGACGAGGCCGAGCCCGGCGAACTCCACCCCCTTGCCCAGCAGCGCATGGGTGCCGACGACGATGTTGATGGAGCCATCGGCGAGCCCGGCCTTGACCTGCGCCGCCTCCTTCGCCGTCACCAGCCGGGAGAGCTGGCCGATCTTCACCGGCAGCCCTGCGAAGCGCGTCTGGAAGGTGCGGAAATGCTGCCGCGCCAGCAGCGTCGTCGGCACCACCACCGCCACCTGCAGCCCCGCCATGGCGACGACGAAGGCGGCACGCAGCGCGATCTCCGTCTTGCCGAAGCCGACATCGCCGCAGATCAGGCGGTCCATCGGCCGCCCGCTCGCCAGGTCTTCCAGCACGTCGCTGATGGCGCGCTGCTGGTCCTCGGTCTCGGCGAAGGGGAAGCGGGCGCAGAATTCGTCCCAGGCGCCTTCCGGCGGCGTCGCCGTCTGCCCCTCCCGCAATTGCCGCTCGGCAGCGATGCGGATGAGCTGGCCGGCCATGTCCTGGATGCGCTGCTTGGCCTTGGCCTTGCGGTTCTGCCAGCTCGTCCCGCCGAGCTTGTCCAGCGCGACACCGGCCGTCTCGGTGCCGAAGCGCGACAGCACCTCGATATTCTCGACCGGCAGGAACAGCTTGTCGCCGCCGTCGTAGATCAGCCGCAGGCAGTCATGCGGCGCGCCATTCACCTCGATGGTCTCGAGCCCGTCATAGCGGCCGATGCCGTGATCGGCATGCACCACCAGGTCGCCCTGCTCGATGCCCGTGGCATCGGCGATGAACTGGTCGGCGCGCTTGCGCCGCCGCGGCGGCCGGGCGATGCGCTCGCCTAGCAGATCCTGCTCGCCGACGACGGACAGCCCGAACCCGGCCCCGGTGGCTTCCTTCGGCGCCAGAAAGCCGCGTTCCAGCCCCACCACCGCCAGCCCGACGACGCCGGAGGGCAGCTTCGCCAATTCGGAAAAGCTCTCGACCGGCTGGGCGGCGACGCGGTTCTCTCGCAGCAGGTTCGCCAGCCGCTCGCGGGAGCCGCGGGTCCAGGCCGCCAGAACCGGCCGGCGGCCGCTTTCCACCATCGCCGCGGCATGCTCGGCATAGGCGGTGAAGACGTTCTGCCCCGCCGCCCGCGCCTCGGTGAACAGCCGCCCCGGCCGCCCGCCGGCATCGATCCCCTCCGCCCCCTCCGGCTGGGCGAAGGGCGAGAAGCGGAAGAGCGGCCCGCCCGCGAGCATCCGGTCCCAGCCCGCCCGGGTCAGGTACAGCCGCCCCGGCGGCGCCGGCCGGTAGGGCACCTCCCCCTCCGCCCGCACCGGATGCCGCCGCGCCTCGTAATGGTCGGCGATCATCTCCAGCCGCGCGGTGAGCACATCCTCCGCCTGGTGGTCCAGGCTGACGGAGGCGCCGGGGACGTAGTCCAGCAGCGTCTCCATCGCCGCATGGAACAGCCCGGCCCAGTGCTCCATGCCGGGATGCTTCCGCCCGGCGCTGACCGAGACGTAAAGCGGGTCCTCCGTCGCCGCCGCGCCGAACAGATCGACATAGGCGCTGCGGAAGCGGCCGATCGACTCGGCGTCGAGGAACACCTCCCCCACCGGCCGCAGCCACAGCTCCTCCAGCGCCTCGCCGCTGCGCTGGGTGCCGGTGTCGAAGCGGCGCAGGCTCTCGATCTCGTCGCCGAACAGGTCGAGGCGGATCGGGTCGTGCTCCCCCGCCGGGAACAGATCGATGATGCCGCCGCGCACGGCGTACTCGCCAGGCTCCATCACCGTGCCGGTGCGGCCATAGCCATTGGTCTCGAGGAAGGCGGTCAGCGCCTCCGGCCTGACCCGCCCGCCCTTCTTCAGCACCATGGTGGCGCCGGCGAAGGCTGCCCGCGGCGGCACCTTCTGCACCAGGGCGTTCACCGTGGTCAGCAGGATGCGCGGCCGCGCGCCCGGCTCCAGCAGCCGGGTCAGGGTGGCGACGCGCTCGGCGACGATCTCCGGGTTGGGCGAGACGCGGTCATAGGGCAGGCAGTCCCAGGCGGGGAAGCGCAGCACCTCCACCCCGGGCGCGAAGAAGCCCAGCGCCTCCGCCAGCCGGGCGGTGCGGGCATCGTCGCGGCAGACATGCAGGACGGGCGCCTCGGTCTCCGCCCGGCGCCGCGTCAGCAGCAGCGCGTCGAACCCCTCCGGCGCGCCGTGGACGACCAGGCCCGGCGCGGTCAGCACCTCGCTCATCCGCGGCGCAGGCTCTCTGGCAACCCCGCCCCCGGCGCGGCGCATTCCACCGCCATCCGGTCCAGCATTGGCGTGCGGCATTCGGCCGGGATCGGCCGGCGGCCGGAGAGCCAATCGGCCAGATCCACATCGGGGAATTCCAGCACCGCCTCCAGCTCCTCCAGCTCCGCCGCGGTGAAGCCGGCGATATGGCGCTCGGTGAAGGCGCCGATCATCAGATCGGCCTCCCTGGTGCCGCGATGACGGGCGCGGAACAGCAGGCGGCGGCGGCGGGGATCGAGGGGGTCGGGGGTGTCGGGCATCGTTCGGGATGGCATATAGGCCCCCATGGGAATCCTGTCAGCCCGACGCGGCAGCCCCCCGCCGGGTTGCCGTCCCGGATGGCCCCGAGGGGGGCATCGGGGGCGCTGCCCTCTGCACTCCCGCCGGGACCCCGGTGTGAGTCGGCAGGTTCAAACGTCGGGTCCAAGACTCGGACCGGGGTCCGGGGACCGGTCCGGTCCCCGGCGGGGGTTCGGGGGCAGAGCCCCCGATCTTCCTCTTTGCCGTTCCTGCGTCCTTCCGAAGTTCGCGCCGATGAGGCAGCGCGGGGGGCGGCCCAAGGGGTGGCCATGAGCCCGGCGGAGGAGGGGCTGCCCTTCCCGCCCGGCCCGGCGGCCGCCCCGGGCCCTGCCCCGGCGCCCCATCCCGGCCTCGCCCGCCTGGCCGAGCCCCTGGCCAGCCTGCCCGGCCTTGGCCCGGTGACGGCGAAGCGGCTGGCGGAGGCGGTGGGCGGCAGGACCGTGCTGGATCTGCTCTTCCACCTGCCGGAACGCTATGCACGGCGGCTGCGCATCCGCGGCCCGGACGCGGCGCCGCCGGACCAGGAAGTGATCCTGCCCGCCCTGATCGGGCCGATGCGCCTCGCCCGGTCCCGCGCCGGCCGGCCCTATGTGGAATTCCGCTGCGAGTCGGAGGGGAAGCGCCTGTTTCTGCGCTACATCAATGGCCGCGCCGAGTGGCTGCGGCAGCTTCTGCCCGAAGGCACCGAACGGCTGCTGGCCGGCAAGGTCAGCGCGGAGGGCAATGCGTTTTCCATGGTGAACCCGCTTTCCGCCACCGGGCCGGAAGGCCTGCCGGAGCTGGAGCCGGTCTGGCCGCTGGTGAAGGGGCTGACCCTCCGCCATGTCGCCCGGGCGATGCGGGAGGCGCTGGCGCTGCTGCCGGATTTTGCCGAATGGCTGGATGCCGCGCTGCTGCGGCGGGAGTCCTGGCCGGGCTTCGCCGCCGCGCTGCGCGAGGTGCAGGCCCCCGCTGGCGAGGCCCCGCCCCCTGGCGGCCGCGCCCGCCTGGCCTATGACGAGGTGCTGGCCGGGCAGCTCGCCCTGGCCCTGGTCCGCCGCCGGGCGCGGGTGCTGCCAGGCCGGGCCATGGCCGGCACGGGGGAGTTGCGGGACAAGGCGCTGGCCGCCTTCGGCCATCCCCTCACCCCCTCCCAGGCCGAGGCCCTGGCGGAGATCGATGCCGACCTTGCCGCGCCGCACCGCATGCTGCGGCTGCTGCAGGGCGATGTCGGCGCCGGCAAGACGCTGGTCGCGGTGCTCGCCATGCTGCGGGCAGTGGAATCCGGCGCCCAGGCGGCGCTGATGGCGCCCACAGAAATCCTGGCGCGGCAGCATATCCGCACGCTGGACCGGCTCTGCACCGCCGCCGGGGTGCGCGTCGAGCTGCTGGCGGGCAGCGTGAAGGGGGCGCAGCGCAAGCGCGTGCTGGCGGGCCTCGCCAGCGGCGCGGTGCAGATCGTCGTCGGCACCCATGCGCTGTTCCAGGAAGGCGTGGCCTTCCGCGACCTCGGCCTCGCCGTGGTGGATGAGCAGCACCGCTTCGGCGTCGCCCAGCGGCTGCTGCTGGCGGACAAGGGCGCCAGGGAGGATGTGCCGGCCGACATGCTGGTGATGACCGCGACGCCCATCCCCCGAACGTTGCTGCTGACCCAATGGGGCGAGATGGCGGTCAGCCGGCTGACCGGGAAGCCGGCCGGGCGGCAGCCGATCACCACCACCCTGCATGGGCTGCGGCAGCTCGACCAGGTGGTGGCGGCGATCGCCCGGGCGATGCAGCGCGGCGCCCGCGTCTATTGGGTCTGCCCGCATGTGGCGGAGAGCGAGCTGGTCGATCTCGCCGCCGTGGAGACCCGCTTCGCCGAGCTGGAGGCGCATTTCCCCGGCCGGGTCGGGCTGGCGCATGGCCGGCAGGAGACGGAGGTCCGGGAGGCGGCGCTGCGCGACTTCGCCGCCGGCCGCACGGCGCTGCTGGTGGCGACCACCGTCATCGAGGTGGGGGTGGATGTCCCGGAGGCCACGGTGATGGTGGTCGAGCATGCCGACCGCTTCGGCCTCGCCCAGCTCCACCAGCTGCGCGGCAGGGTGGGGCGGGGTGCGAGCCAGAGCTACTGCATGCTTCTGTATGATGAGGGGCTGGGCCTTGCCTCCCGGGAACGGCTGCTGATCCTGCGCGATACGGAGGACGGCTTCGCCATCGCCGATGCGGATTTCCGCCTGCGCGGCGGCGGGGAGGCGCTGGGGACGCGGCAGAGCGGGGCGGAGGCGTTCCGCCTTGGCCTGGCGGAGGGGGAGAAGCAGGCCGGGCTGATCCAGATGGCCCATCGCGACGCCGCCCTGCTGCTGGAGAAAGACCCCGACCTGACCGGGCCGAGGGGCCAGGCGGCACGGCTTCTGCTGAACCTGTTCGGCAAGGGGGCGGCGATGGAAGCGCTGCGGGCCGGATGAGCCGGGCGCGCGAAAACGGCCCCGCGATGCGCCGGACAGCCGGCATCCCGCCAGGTGCCGACGCCTCTCACGGCTTTGTCATGCGGCGGCGGCGGCCCTGCCACGCTGGCGCATGGCAAGCATCGGCGGAACACCAAGGGCCCCTGGCCCTGGAACGAGATCGCCCTACATCCTGGGGCGACAGCAAGAGGAGAACACCATGGCGAAATCCGGAGACAAGAAGGCCGAGCTGCTGCCGACGCGCAACGACGTGCCGGGCAACGCCAAGCAGGTCTCGATCGAGGTGCTGCAGGGCTGCCTCTACGACACCGTGGACCTCTACAACGGCACGCGGCAGGCGCATTGGAATGTGAAGGGCTCGCATTTCGGCCAGCTCCACAAGCTGTTCGAGGAATTCTACGGCGACCTGGCCGAGGCGGCGGATGAGATTGCCGAGCGCATCGTCCAGCTCGGCGGCACCGCGAACGGCACCAGCCAGACCATCGCCGGCGGCACCCGCCTGCCCCCCTACCCGACCGACCTCTATGCCGGGCTGGACCATGTGGCGGCGCTGGCCGACCGCTACGCGGCGGTGGCGAAGACGCTGCGCGCCGGCATCGACACCACGGACGAGGCCGGCGATGCCGATACCGCCGACCTGCTGACCGGCCAGTCCCGCGACATCGACAAGAAGCTGTGGATGCTGGAAGCGCATCTCAGCGACGGCAAGTAAGGTGCCCTTGGCCGGGCCCGGCCTGCGCGCCGGGCCGGCCTCGCGCGACCACGCCGCCCGTTGCCCTGAAGCGGCTTCGCCGCTTCAGGCTGTGCGAGGCGTTCGGCCTTGCAGCCAAGCCGGCCCCCCCGCGGCGCCGCGCAGCGGCGTCGTGGGGAGAAGGCGTCCCCGCGGCGTCGCACAGCGACGTCGTGAGGAACTAATACAACCGCCGCCCCGGCTCGTAGGGGATGACGAGCTCGTCCTTGCCGACCAGGTTCAGCAGGGTGCGGGCGCGCTCGTCGAGCTGGTCGCGGTCGATCTCCGGCCCGCGCAACCCGTTCACCCGGCGCTCGATCCGGTCCCGCTCCTCCATGGCGCGGGCCAGCACCTCGCGCGCCGCCGCGACATCCTTCTGCCGCTGCTCCCGCGCCAGCGTGCCGAATTCGCCATGGATGGAGTGCCAGGCGAAATAGCCGCAAAGCGCCGCGAAGCCGAGCGGCAGCAGCGCTTCCCGCGCCTTCCGCTTCAGCGCCTGGCCGAAGGACATAACCCCTGAATCCCCAACCCCAACCTGATCCGCAGAGAATCAGGCGCGGCAGTTTTTGGCAAGCGGGATCGTATGCTTCCTGCGGATAATATGGCGACCGTGCCCGGTTACCGCTTCAGGATGGTCCGCCCGGCATAGCGCGCCGCGGTGCCCAGCTTCTGCTCGATGCGGATGAGCTGGTTGTACTTCGCCAGCCGGTCGGAGCGGCTGAGCGAGCCGGTCTTGATCTGCCCGCAATTGGTCGCGACGGCGAGATCGGCGATGGTCGCGTCCTCCGTCTCGCCGGAGCGATGGCTCATCACCGCCGTGTAGCTGGCGCGATGCGCGGTCTCCACCGCCTCCAGCGTCTCGGACAGGGTGCCGATCTGGTTCACCTTCACCAGGATGGAATTGGCCGTCGCCTTCTCGATCCCCTCCCGCAGCCTTGCCGTGTTGGTCACGAAGAGGTCGTCGCCGACGAGCTGGATCTTCCCCCCGAGCTTCTCCGTCAGCAGCTTCCAGCCGGCCCAGTCATCCTCGGCCATGCCGTCCTCGATGGAGATGATCGGCCATTTGGCGCAGAGCGCGGCGAGGTAGTCGACCATCCCGGCCTGGTCGAGCGTCTTGCCCTCGCCTTCCAGCTTGTAGACGCCATCGTGGAAGAACTCGGTGGAGGCGCAGTCGAGGGCGAGGAGGACATCCTCGCCGACGCGGTGCCCGGCCGTCTCGCAGGCCTTGGCGATGAAGCCCAGCGCCTCGTCGGCCGAGCCGATATTCGGGGCGAAGCCGCCCTCATCGCCGACATTGGTGTTGTGGCCGGCATCGTGCAGCCCCTTCTTCAGGGCCTGGAAGCATTCGGAGCCGATCCGCACCGCATCCGCCATGGTGCCGGCGCCGACCGGCATGATCATGAATTCCTGGATGTCGATCGGGTTGTCCGCATGCTTGCCGCCATTGATGATGTTCATCATAGGCACCGGCAGGGTGCGGGCGAAGGCGCCGCCGACATAGCGGAACAGCGGCAGGTCCTGATGCGCGGCCGCCGCCTTGGCGACCGCCAGCGAGACCGCCAGCAGCGCATTGGCGCCGAGCCGCGCCTTGTTCGGCGTGCCGTCCAGCGCGATCATCGTCTCGTCGATGCGGAGCTGCTCGGTGGCGTCCATGCCGGAGAGGGCGTCGAAGATCTCGCCCTCGATATTGGCGACCGCCTTCAGCACGCCCTTGCCGCCGTAGCGGGATTTGTTGCCGTCGCGCAGCTCCACCGCCTCATGCGCGCCGGTGGAGGCGCCGGAGGGGACGATGGCATGGCCCACGGCGCCGCTCTCCAGCACCACCTCCGCCTCCACCGTCGGGTTGCCGCGGCTGTCCAGGACTTCGCGGGCGATGATGTCGACGATGGCGGACATGCGGCCTCCGGCATGGCTGGCCCGGCGCCTGGTGCGGGCCGGGGGATCGGGATGGGGCGCAAGCCGCGCGCGGCCGGCCCCGGGGCTGCCGGCCGGCCGCCCCAGGCCCCGCGCTTATACGCCCCCCGGCCCGGCGGCAAGGGGCCGCGCGCCGCCTGCCGCTTCACCTCTGGCGCATGTCAATCCGGGTCCAGGCCGCTGCCGCTGCCGCCGGCATTGCCGAACAGCGCCCCGCCGCCGACCACCAGCAGGGCGAAGGCGAGACACCATTGCCCAGGCCCGATCCCGGCCAGGCCGAGCGGCCGGACCCCGGCACCACCATCGGCCAGGCCGGGGCTCCCCTCCGTGGCCGGGCCGCCGCATCCGCCGGCCGGGCGAGGTCAGGCGGCATCAGTCCTTCGGCGGCTTCTCCCCCAGCGGGCCTGGAAGGCGGGCGTGACGATCAGCCCGGCAGGGCGAAGGCGGGCGGCTTGCGCAGGACGGAGATGAAGTAGCCGTTATGCCAGTCGCTTTCCTTGAAGCGCGGCTCGCCATGGGAATTGTCCAGCGAGGTGCGGATCTCCGCGGCGAAGAGCATCTCCAGCCCGGAATCGACGATGGCGCGATGGGTGCCGCGGCGCACCTGGTCCCAATTCCAGTCGTCGCAGATGAAGACGAAGAGCTCGGCCAGCGCCGGCAGGGCGCGGACCAGCCCGTCATACTGGTCGGCTTCCGCATGCGGGCCGTCGAACAGGTAGACATTGTAGGGCGAGGTCAGGGCGGCGAAGGGCACCTGGCGGAAATCGCCTTCCAGGAAGCCCACCTGGGCCTCGGGCGTCAGGTGGGCCTGGACATTGGCCAGGAAGGCCTGTTTCGGCCCGCCGAACTGGCTCCAATTGTCGATGGCCAGCGCCTGCACGCTGTTGCCGTGGATGGCGGCGCAGAGGGTGGAGCCCATCCAGGAGCCGACTTCCAGGTAGCGCGGCTGCGGCAGGGCGCGGATGAGGTGGTTGATGAAATGCCGGTAGCGGCCGCCGGACATGCCCTCCACGGCGTAGATGCCCTGGCTGCGGTCGATCTCCGCCCGCATCGCCTCGGCCAGCACCTGCTTCACGGTGCGGACGGTGCGGTCGGCGGGGTCCAGCGCGATGGCGGAGAGATAGGTCACGGCGGGCTCCGTTCTGGCAAGCCAGGGCGGAGCTTGGGGGCAGAATGTGAAGAAGGTGTTGAGGGAGGCTCTGCCTCCCTCAAACTCCCTCCGCCAAAGGCCGAAGGGCCTTTGGAAACCATGAATTTGGACCCGACGGTCGAGGCGCCGGACTCAAGGGTTCCAAGGGCCTTTCGACCCTTGGCGGGTGGGGGCTTGGGGGAGGGCAGAGCCCTCCCCCAACTACTCCATCGTGATCTTCGCCGCCTTCACCACCGCCCCGATCTTCTCCATCTCCGCCAGGTAGAAGGCGCGGAATTCCGCCGCGCTGCCGCCCGCCACCTCGGCCCCCATCTCCAGCAGCCGCGCACGCTCGGCGGGCTCCGTGATGATCTCCTGGAACACCTGGTTCAGCCGGCTCACCGGCCCTTCCGCCATCCCCGCCGGCCCCAGCACCGCATACCATTCGTCGATCGCGAAGCCCGGCAGCGCCGCCTCCGCGATCGTCGGCAGCTCCGGCAGATAGGGCGCGCGATTGGCGGAGGTGACCGCCACCGCCCGCAGCGAGCCATCCCGCACGAACGGCAAGGTGGAGCTGGCATTGCCGAACATGAGCTGCACATGCCCGCTGACCAGATCCGCCAGCGCCGGCCCGCCGCCGCGATAGGGCACGTGCACCATGTCCACCCCGGCGGCCAGCTTGAACATCTCGCCCGAGATATGCACCGCCGAGCCGATCCCCGGCGAACCGAAGCTGAGCTGCCCCGGCCGCGCCCTGGCATAGGCGATCAGCTCCGGCACCGTGCGCACCGGCAGCGACTTGTTCACCGCCAGGATGTTGGCGACGCGCGCCAGGTTCAGGATGGGCGTCAGGTCCCGCACCGGGTCATAGGCCTGGCGGCCCAGCAGCGCCGCCGAGATGACGGTGCTCGTCACCATGCCGAAGGTGTGGCCGTCCGCCGGCGCGCGCGCCATCTCCACCGCGCCGATGGCGCCGGAAGCCCCGCCGCGATTCTCCACCACCACCGGCTGGCCCAGCCTCGCCATGAGCTGCGGCTGGAGCTGCCGCGCCAGGATGTCCGCCGTGCCGCCCGGCGGCCAGGTGACGATCAGCCGCAGCGGCCGCGACGGGAATCCCTGCGCCAGGGCCGGCAGCGGCAGCAGGGGCAGGGCGGCAAGCAGGCGACGGCGGCGCATCTTCAGGCAATCCTCAGGCGATGGACCAGCCGCCATCCATCGGCAGCTCGGCCCCGGTGATGTCGCGGCCGGCCGGGCCGCACAGGAAGGCGACCATGGCGCCGATGGCCGAAGCCTCGATGAACCGCCCCGTCGGCTGCCGCGTGCCGAGGAAATGCCGCGCCTCTTCCGCCTCGTCCCGGCCGGAGGCCGCGGCGGCGGCGCGCAGCCGCCCGGCGATGTTCGGCGTCAGGGTGGTGCCCGGGATGATCGCGTTGCAGGTGATGCCGGTGCCCGCCGTCTCCAGCGCCACGCCGCGGGTCAGGCCGAGCAGCGCGGTCTTGCTGGTGACGTAGCTGAGCCGGTTGGGCGTGCCGATGCGGCCATAGATCGAGGACATGTTGACGATCCGCCCCCAATCCCGCCGCCGCATCGCCGGCAAGGCGAGGGAGATGAGCTGGAACCCGGCGGAAAGGTTCACCGCCAGGTCGCGGTCCCATTCAGCCCGGCTGGTCCGCTCCACCGGGCCGAAGCTGCGGGTGACGGCGTTGTTGACCAGGATGTCGGGCTCGCCCGCCGCCGCGGCCAGCGCCGCCACCCCCGCCGGGGTGGCGAGGTCCAGCAGATGGTAGCGGCAGGCCACGCCGAAGCGCGCGGCGAGATCGGCGGCCAGGGCGGGGCCGTTCTCCTCCAGCCCGTGCAGCTCGATGCCGCAGCCTTCGGCGGCCAGCGCCTCGGCGCAGGCCAGGCCGATGCCGCCCGTGGCGCCGGTGATGAGCGCGAGGCGGCCGCGCAAGCCCTGGGAGGAATCCATGGCGCGCAGGCTAGCCTGGACCACCCGGGCCGCAAACGGGGGCTTTCCCCCCGGAACCCCCGGCAGGGGGCTCTGCCCCCTGCACCCCGCCGGGGGGGAAGGCTTCCCCCGGACCCCGCCCTGAGTTCGCCGCGGCCGCCTTTACACGGGGCGCCGATCCCGGATGATCGCGCCAAGCCCAACCGGAAACGCCCCATGCCCCTCGCCCGCCGTACCCTGCTGCTCGCCAGCCTTGCGACCCCGGCGCTCGCGCAATCCCAGGCGCAGCCCTCCTGGCCGCAGCGCCCGGTCCGCCTCCTCGTCCCCTACGCCGCCGGCGGCGGCACGGATGTCTTCACCCGCGCCCTGGCCGAGGGCCTCCGCCCCCTCCTCGGCCAGCCCGTGCTGGTGGAGAACCGCGCCGGCGCCAATGGCTCCATCGGCTCGGAAGCCGTGGCGCGGTCGGAGCCGGACGGCCAGGTCTTCCTGGTCGATACCGGCAGCCACAGCCTGAACCCCTATGTGATGCCCTCCCTGCCCTACCGGACGGACCGCGACTTCACCCCCGTCACCCTCCTCTCCCGCTTCCCCATGCTGCTGGCGGTGCATGGCGGCACGCCCTGGAAGACCGCCGGGGAGCTGGTGGCGGCCGCCAGGGCGCAGCCGCGCAGCATCGGCTTCGGCACCACCGACGCCGCCATCTCCTATGCCGGCAATTTGTTCTGCCGGCTGGCGGCCATCGAGATGGTGGAAATCGCCTATCGCGGCGCCGGGCCGATGATGAACGACCTGATCGCCGGCCATCTGCCGACGAGCTGGAACAGCACCGTCGCCGCCCTGCCGCATCTCCAGGCCGGGCGCATCCGGGCGCTCGGCGTCACCACCGCGACGCGCAGCGCCATGCTGCCGGAAGTGCCGACCCTGGCCGAGGCCGGCATCGCCGGCTACGAATTCGCCGGCTGGTACGGCATGCTGGCGCCGGCCGGCATCGCCCCCGCCATCGTCACCCGCATGCAGGACGCGGTGGCCGCCGTGCTGCGGGACCCGGCCATCCGCGCGAAGCTCGCCGCCACCGGCGCCGATCTCGCCCCGCTCGGCGCCGCCGACTTCGCCGCCCTGCTGCGCGCCGAGGATGCCCGCTGGGCCCAGGCGGCAAAGGATGGCCTGATCGTCAAGGCGCAGTAGTCTCCCGCGGCGGGACCGGCGGGACCGCCCGCCCCCCGGGCCCGCAGGCGGCGGGACACGGCCGGCCGGACAGGCGGCCGGGACGCAACCGGCCGAACAGCAATGGCGCGGGGCATCAGCGGCCCCGGGACAAGGGGAAGGATTCGCATGGCTCAGCCTTATGCCGGGGAATTGCTCGGCCGCTTCATCGCCGGCTCGGACTGGGCCGCCATCCCCCCCGCCCTGCGGCAGGAGGGGGTGCGCTCCATCCTCAACCATGTCGGCTGCGCCCTGGGCGTGGCCAAGGACCCGGCGGTGCTCACCGCCCTCGGCGTCATGCGCGGCCTCTCCGCCCGGCCGGCCGCCACGGTCTATGGCCAGGGAGTGAAGCTGGATGCGATGGGCGCCGCCTTCGTCAACGCCATCGCCGGCAATCTGCTGGACTATGACGACACCCATCTGAACACCGTCATCCACCCCGCCGCGCCGGTCGCCCCGGTCTGCCTGGCGCTGGCCGAGCAGCGCGGCCTTTCCGGCGCCCAGGTACTGCACGCCTTCCTGCTGGGCGGCGAGGTGGAATGCCGCATCGGCAACGCCGTCTCGCCCGGGCATTACGCGCGGGGCTGGCACATCACCTCCACCTGCGGCGCCTTCGGCGCGGCGGCGGCAGCGGCGAAGCTGCTGGGGCTTTCCGCCACCCAGTGCTGGCACGCCCTCGGCATCGCCTCCAGCCAATCGGCCGGCAATGTGGAGAACCTGCCGAGCGCGGCGAAGAACGTCTCGGTGGGCAATGCGGCGCGGCTCGGCCTCTTCGCCGCCCTGCTGGCGGAGGCGGGGTACGAGGCGGCGCCGGCCGCCATCGAGGGCCCGCTCGGCTGGGCCCGCGCCATGGGCGACGCGCCGGACATGGCCTCCATCACCGAGGGCCTCGGCGAAAGCTGGGAGATCGCCCGCACCACCTACAAGCCCTACCCCGCCGGCATCGTCTTCCACGCGGTGGTCGATGCCTGCCTGGCGCTGCGCGAGGCGCGCCCGGCGCCGCCCGAGGCGATCGAGGCGGTGGAAGTGGCGGGCGATGCGCTGCTGCTGGCGCGTGGCGACCGGGTGGTGCGCAACAACCGCGATGCCCGGGTCAGCATCCACCACGCCGCGGCGCTCGGCCTGGTGCGGGGCCGCGCCGGCGTGCCGGAATTCGAGCAGCCGGCGGTGGACGACCCGGTGCTGGCCGAATTCCGCGGCAAGGTGACGGCGAAGCTGGATGCCGAGCTGCCCCGCGGCGCCGCGCGGGTGACGGTGCGCTACGCCGACGGCACCCTGGCGGAGACGCTGGTGACCGACCCGCGCGGCAGCGAGGCCAACCCGCTGAGCGAGGCGGCGCTGGACGCGAAATACCTGGACAACGCCGCCCTCGGCGGCTTCGCCGAGCGGGCGCCGGCGCAGATCGCGGCGATCCGCGCGCTGGAAGCGGCGCCGGGGGTCGGGACGCTGATGGCGTTGCTGGGCTGAAAGCGATCGGGGGTTTCGCCCCCCGTAAGCCCCCGGCAGGGGGCGCTGCCCCCTGCACCCCCGCCGGGGGGTGGACCACCCCCCGGACCCCGGTGTGAGTCGGCAGGTTCAACCATCGTGTCGGAACTCAGACCAGGGTCGGGGGGAGTATCTTCCCGGCGGTTGGAGGCATTGCGTGCAACGGGCAAAGCCGCCGATCTTCCCCTACCCCAGCAGCACGTCCCGCGCCTGGTTGATTCGCGCGGCCAGCCAGTCGCTGCCGCCCTGGTCCGGATGCGCCCCGCGCATCAGCCGCCGGTGCGCCGCGCGGATCTCCGCCTCGCCCGCGCCCTCCGCCAGCCCCAGCACCTCCAGCGCCTCCGCCCGCGTCATCTTCCCGCCCAGGGGCGGCGGCGCGCCGGCCTCCGCCTCCCGCCACGCCGGCGCCACCCGGTCCAGCCAGGCCTCCAGCAGCGGCACGCTTTCCGGATCCGCCGCACGGCAATCGGCCAGCAGCGCCAGCAGCTCCGCCAGGCCCAGCTCCGCCAGCTCCCGCCCCTTCTGCGGCCCGCGGACCACCCGGCCGCTCATCTCCCCGCTCGCCAGCATCACCCGCATCACCAGCGTCGCGGTCTCCACCCGGCTTTCGCCCTCCCCCGCGCCGGGGCGCTGGCGGAAGCGCCAATTCGCCCACCAGCCGCGCAGCCGCGGCCACAGCACCGGGGCGAACATCAGCAGGCTCCAGAGCACGCTCGTCGCCCGCCCGCTGAGCAGCACCAGCACCACCAGGCCAAGCGCCAGCGCTGCCGCCGCCCCGAGCGCGACGTTCCGGATGGTCTCCACCCGCGCCCGGGCAAGGCCCTGCGCCAGCAGCAGCAGCACCAGCAGCGTCGCCGCCCCGAGGGCCAGCCAGAGCATCCGCCCTACCCCTGGCCCTTCGGCGCCGGCAACTGCCCCGCGATGCCGGAGGCCGCGCCCCCCGGCAGCCGCGCCAGCGCTGCCCGCCCGCCCGCGGCATAGACCGCGACGGCCCTGAGCAGCGCCCGCAGCGCCTCCGCGCTGCCGGCATCGAACACCGCATAGGCGCCGCCCGAGACCTTGGCGATCTGCCGCAGCGCCTGCCCCGCCCGGGCATCCCCGCCCTCATGGAAGCAGAATACCGGCGTGCCGCTCAGCCCCAGCCGGCCGGCGGCGTGGCAGAGCGGGTCCACCGGCTCCTCCACCGCATCGCCGACGAAAACCAGGGCGTTCACCCGCGCCTTGCCCGTCTCCGCCAGCGCATGCGCCAGCACGCGCTGGATCTGGGTCTGCCCGCCCAGGCATTGCACCCCGGCCATCCGCCGCGTCAGCTCCGCGGCATCGGTGAGGAAGGGGGTCGCGGCGAATTCCTGGTAGCCGCGGTAATAGGCGAGCTGCACCTCCAGCCCGCCCAGCTCCCGCGTCGCCTGGAACATCTCCCCCTGGAGCTGGCAGGCGCGGTCCCAGCTCGGTTGGCGGGAGGCGGTGGCGTCGATGGCGAAGATCAGCCGCCCCCGCCGGCCGCTGGCAGGCTTGACCTGCGGCAGCCGTTCCACCTGCTGCAGGAAGGCGGCGACGGCGGCGGAGCGGCCGGGCCGGTCGGGCAGGTTGCTCATGGCCGCAAGATGGGCAAGCGCCCGCCGCCACGCCAGAGCAAACTCGGCGCGGCCTCGGCGCGGCCGACCGCGCGGCGTGGCCCGGCACGGCCGGATCGTGGCCGGCGTCGCGGCGATCGGCCGCGGGGCGGATCGAGGGCCTGCGGCCGCCGCCTTTCGTTGATAGGATGCCCGGCTCATGGAGGATGGCATGCGGCGAGGCGTGACCCGGGACGTAACCCGTAGGGCGATGGGCGTGGCCGCGGCGGGGCTGGTCGCGGCCGGCCTGGGCGCCGGCCTCGCTTTGGCGCAGGGCAAATCGCCGCTCGTCGGGCCGCCCGCCGCCCCGCCGGGCAGCGGCAAGCCCGCCCCGAGCGCGCCGGCCCCGGCGCCGCTTCCCGACAAATTCTCCGGCGCGCCGCCGGCTACCCCGGCGCCGCCGGCCATCGTTCCGGATAAATTCGCCGCTCCGCCGCCGGGCAGCGCCCCGGCGCCCCAGGCGGGCGGCACCGCACCGGGCGGGCCAGAGGCAGGCAAGCTCCAGCCCGACGCGTCCCAGCCCCCTGCGCCCCAGGCCGGCGGCGCCGCACCGGGCGTGCCGCAGACGGGCAAGCCCCAGCCCGACCCGTCCCAGCCCCCTGCCCCCCAGGCCGGCGGCGCCACACCGGGCGGCCCGCAGACGGGCAAGCCCCAGCCCGACGCGTCCCAGCCCCCTGTCCCCCAGGCCGGCGGCGCCGCACCGGGCGGGCCGCAGACAGGCAAGCCTCGGCCCGACGCGTCCCAGCCCCCTGCCCCCCAGGCGGGCGGCACCGCACCGGGCGGCCCGCAGACGGGCAAGCGCCAGCCCGACGCGTCCCAGCCCCCCGCGCCCCGGGCGGCCGCCCCCCTGCCGGCGGATGCGCCGGATGCCGTGCGCCGGCTGCACGCCATGCTCGGGGCGGAGGTCAGCCTGACCTACCGCGAGGCCATCCCCCCGGCCGAGGCCGGCGGCCCCACCCGCCTCGCCGGCGTCACCCTCAGCCGCGGCGATGCCCGCGTCGAGGTGGAGGAGATGCTGCTGGAAGGGGTGGCAGAGGACCGGGTCGGCCGGCTGGTCGCCACCGGCCTCACCCTGGCCGGCAGCCCGCCGGCCATGCTCGGCCGGCTGACCCTGGAAGGCTTCCGGCTGCGCCGCCCGGCCCCGGGCGTCAGCCTCGCCCCGGGCGATCTCGGCCTCGACCGGCTGGTGCTCGAAGCGCTGGCGGTGCAGGGGGAAATCCCGGTCTCGCTGGAGGAGCTGCGGCTGGAGGGCTGGGCAGAAGGCCGGCCCGGCCGGTTCAGCCTTGCCGGCCTCGACGTGCTGACCCCCACCGCCGGGGTGGTGGACCGGGTGCGGCTCGGCCGGCTGGCGCTGGACGGCTATGACCTGCCGGCCATCCTGCAGGCGGCGATCGACCGCCGCCCGCCGCCGACGCCGGCCAATGCGGTGGCGATGGAGCTGGACGACCTCGCCGTCTCCCTTGGCGGGCAGCGCCTGGGCGGCCTCGGCAGCTTCCGGCTTTCGGCCGATGCGCCGGATGCCGGGGTGCAGGCGGGGCGGCTGGCGCTGCGGGACATCACCCTGGGCGAGATCCCCGCCATGACCCCCTGGATGCGCCGCTTCGGCGCCACCGAGATCCAGGGCGAGATCGTCCTGGAGGCGCGGCTGGAGCCGGCGGCGGAGCGGCTGGACCTCACCTCCTTCACCATCGCGGCGCGGGGAATCGGCGGGCTCGGGCTTTCCGTGCAGATGGACGGGGTGAACCCGGATCCGGCGCGGATGGCGGAGAATGCCGAGCGCCTGCGCCTGCTCGGGGCGCGGCTGAGCTATCTGGACCAGTCCCTCTACGCCAGGCTGCTGGCCGACCAGGCGCGGCGCCAGCGCGTGCCCGAGGCCAGGCTGCGGGAGCAATACGCCAATATGGCGGCGCAGGCGCTGGGGCCGGAGGGGCGCGGCGCCCTGGCCCCGTCGCTCGAGGCGGCGCAGCGCTTCCTGCGCGGCCAGGCGCAGGAGGTGGAGCTGGTGCTGCGGCCGCCGGGCCCGGTGCCGCTGACGGAGATGCAGGCGATCACGGCCCAGGGGCCGGCGGCGGTGCAGCAGCGGCTGGGGCTGCTGGTGACGGCGCGGTAGGATGGGGATTGGCGCGGTCCCCGGACCCCGGATGGAAGTTCCGGACCAGCGGGTCCAAGCTGCGGGCCGCCAACTGGCAACCCTCGCAGGCCGGGCGGCGCCGGCTGCCATCCGAGGATGCACGCCGAGCCAGGGGCAGCCTTTGGCCAACGCAGCGCCGCCGCGGAACGGGCAGCCGGCCGGGCCATCCGCCCCGGCCGGGCCGGGGATCGAGGGCGCGGCCCCGGCCATCGGCCTTCCCCGCCCCGTCCTGCGCCTGCTGGCCGACGACCTGACCGGCGCGCTGGACACCGCGGCGGAGCTTTCCGCCCTGTGCGGCCCGGTGCCGGTGCGCTGGGACGGGGCGGCGCCGGCGGGCAGCCTCGCCCTTTCCTCCGCCACCAGGGAAGCCTCCCGCGAGGCGGCGATCGCCGCCATGCGCGCCCTGGCCCCGTCCCTCGCCGGCGCCGATATCGCCTATCGCAAGCTGGACAGCCTGCTGCGCGGCCAGGTGGCGGCGGAGCTGGCTGCCTGCTGGGCGATCGGCGCCTGGCGCCATGCCATCGTCGCCCCCGCCTTCCCGGCGCAGCGCCGCATCGCCCGGAGCGGCCAGGTCTTCGCCGGCACGCCGGACGGCGGCTGGGCGCCGATCCCCATGCCGGGCTGGGCGGCGGAGGGGCTGGATCTCCTCCCCGGCCGGCTGGACGCCCCGCTGCCCCCCGGCCTCCTCTGGTTCGATGCCGAGAGCGAGGCGGAGCTGGACCGCATCGTGGCGCTGGGCCGCGCCGCCCCCGGCCCGGTGCTGTGGTGCGGCAGCGGCGGGCTGGCCCGGGCCCTGGCGGGGGCGGCGCGGGTCGCCCCCTGCACCCGGCTTCAGGCCCCCGTGCTCGGCCTTTTCGGCTCCGACCAGCCCGCCACCGCCCGGCAGCTTGCCGCCTGCGGCCCGGCCTGGGCGCCGATCCGCGCCGCCGCAGACGCCCCGCGCATCGCCGCGCAATTGGCCGGACGCGGCGCCGCGCTGGTCAGCCTGGAACTGCCCGCCGGCACAAGCCGGGCCGCCGCCGCCGCCCGCATCGCCACAGACTTCGCCGCCCTGCTGCCCGCCCTGCCCCGCCCCGGCACGCTGCTGGTGGCGGGCGGCGAAACCCTCATGGCCGTCTGCGCCGCCCTCGGCGCCGCCGGGCTGCTGGCGCATGGGCTGGTGCAGCCGGGCGTCCCCCGCTCCCGCCTGCAGGGCGGGCGCTGGGACGGGCTTGACGTCGTCGCCAAATCCGGCGCTTTCGGGGAGGCGGCGCTGTGGCGCGACCTGCTGGCCACCAACCTCCCCGGGAGCATCGAGGCATGACCCGCCACCTGGCCATCACCATGGGCGACCCCGCCGGGATCGGCCCCGAGATCATCGTCAAGGCCTGCCGCGCCCTGGCGCCGCGGCTGGAAAGCGGCGCGCTGAAGCTGCTGGTCATCGGCCATGGCAGCGCGCTGGAAGCGGCCCGCGCCGGTTTCGCGCCCGAGGTCGCGCTGCCCGCGGTGACGGCGGAGGGCGACTGGCCCGGCCTCGCCTTCCTGCCCGCCGGGGAGGAGCGCGCCCCCATCGCCATCGGCCGGCTCTCGCCCGAGGCCGGCCGCTTCGCCTACCTGGCCATCGAGCGCGGGGTGCGCCTGGCCGAGGCCGGCCGTGTCGCCGCGCTGGTGACGGCGCCGCTGAACAAGGAGGCGCTGAACGATGCCGGCTACCATTACGCCGGCCATACCGAGATGCTGGCCGAGCTGACCGGCCGCCGCGGCAGCGTGATGATGCTGGCGCATGGCAATATGCGCGTCAGCCATGTGACGACGCATGTGGCGCTGGAGGATGTGCCGAAGCGGGTGACGCCGGAGCGTATCCGCCTGGTGCTGGATTTGACGCAGGAGGCGCTGAAGCGCCTCGGCATCGCCCGCCCGCATATCGCCGTCGCGGCGCTGAACCCGCATGCCGGCGAGGGCGGGCTGTTCGGCCGGCAGGATAGCGAGGTGGTGGCGCCGACCATCGCCCGGGCGGTGGCGGACGGCCTGCATGTGACGGGTCCGGTCCCGGGCGACACCGTCTTCGTCAAGCTGCGCGCCGGCCAGTTCGACGCGGTGGTGGCGATGTATCACGACCAGGGGCATATCCCGGTGAAGCTGCTCGGCTTCCAGGTGAATCCCGAGACGGGCAAGTGGGATGCGCTGTCCGGCGTGAACATCACGCTGGGGCTGCCGGTGATCCGCACCTCGGTCGATCACGGCACGGCCTTCGACATCGCCGGCAAGGGCATCGCCAGCGAGACGAGCCTGATCGAGGCGATCGAATATGCGGAACAGCTCGCCGCAGGCCCGGCCTGACGCGGGATCGGTCGAGGTCGAGGCGACGGAACCCGTCGATCGCGCGACCAGACAATGAGCCAGGGCGGCGAGCGATCCCGCTCCAGGGTCGGCAGGCTCGACCCACGGGTGCAGGACTCGGACCGGGGTCCGGGGCCAGGTCCTGGCCCCGGCGGGCGTGCGGAGGGCAGCGCCCTCTGCCGGGGGTTTGGGGGCGGAGCCCCCATCGGCAGGGCCCCTTCACCCCCCCGCAATCACCGCGCCGCCGAAGCGGGCGATGACGAATTCCTTCACCGCCGGGTCGCGATACCCCGCCGCCAGCCGCTTCGCCCAGGGCGTTTCCGCATCCGCCCGGCGCACCACGACGAGGCAGGTATAGACGCTCTGCTCATTCTCCCGCGCCAGCGCGTCCTGCAGCGGGTTCAGCCCGGCCGGCACGGCGAAATTGCCGGTGATGGCGGCGGCGTCCACATCCTCCAGCGCGCGGACGATGGAGGCCGCCTCCAGCTCCACGATGCGCAGCCGCTTCGGGTTCTCCGTGATGTCGGCGATGGTCGCGCGGTGATCGACGCCGGGGCGCAGCCTGAAGGCGCCGGCCTCGGCCAGCAGCAGCAGGGCGCGGCCGCCATTGGTCGGGTCGTTGGGGATGGCGATGCGGCCATTCTGCGGCAGCGCGGCGATGCTGGCATGCTTGCGGGAGAAGACGCCCATCAGCGTCAGCACCGTCTTGCCCACCGCGACGAAATCGTAGCGGCGCTGGGCGATCTGCGCCTCCAGGAAGGGCAAATGCTGATAGGCGTTGGCGTCCAGGTCGCCCGCCTGCAGCGCCGCATTGGGCTGGATGAAATCGCCGAATTCCACGGCACGGGTGGCGAAGCCCTGGGCGCCCAGCCTCTCCCGCACCTTCTCGAAGGTCTCGGCATGCACGCCCTGGGTGACGCCGACGCGGACCGGCCGGGCGGCAGTGCCCAGCTCGGCGCCCTGGGCCGCGGCGAGGCCAGGCAGCAGGGCCGGCAGGAGAAGCAGGGGGCGGCGGGTGATCATGGGCAGTCTCCAGAGGGTCAGCGGCGGGACAGGCGGCGCACCAGCCAGTCCCCCAGGGATTGCAGCCCCTGCACGAACAGGATCAGCAGCAGGACGACGGTCGCCATCACCTCCGGCATGAAGCGCTGATAGCCGAAGCGGATCCCGAGATCGCCAAGCCCGCCGCCCCCCACCGCGCCGGCCATGGCGGAGAAGCCGACGAGCGACACCAGCGCGACGGTGACGGCGGCGATCAGCCCCGGCAGCGCCTCCGGCACCAGCACCTTCCACACGATCTGCATGCGGCTGGCGCCCATGGCGCGGGCGGCTTCCACCACCCCGCCATCCACCTCGCGCAGCGCATTCTCGAAGAGCCGGGCGAGGAAGGCAGTGGCGGCCAGCGCCAGCGGCACGATGGCCGCCGCCGTGCCGATGGAGGTGCCGGCGACCAGCCGGGTGAAGGGGATGATCGCCACCATCAGGATGATGAAGGGGGTGGAGCGCACCGCATTCACCAGGATGCCGAGCGGCCGGTGCAGCCAGGGAAGCGGGCTGAGCCCGCCCCGGCCGGTGACATGCAGCAGCAGGGCGATGGGCAGCCCGATGGCGACGGCGATCGCCGCGCTGACGCCGACCATCGCCAGCGTCTCCCAGAAGGCTTCCAGCAGGAGATCCTGCAGGGTGGGCGTCAGCCAGCTCATGCCGCCAGCTCCTCCACGGCAAGGCCGAGGCCGCGCATCCAGGCGAGGCAGGCGGCGAGCGCCTCGGGCGGCGCCTCGGCGGCCAGCACCATGATGCCGAAGGGCTCGCCGGCGATGGCGTCGATCCGGCCGGAGAGGATGTTCAGCGCAATGCCGTAGCGCGCCGCCGCCTCGCCGATCACCGGCCGCGTCGCATGCGGGCCGCGGAACAGCACGCGCAGCAGCACGCGCCGCTGTCCGGGCGGGGGCGCGGGCAGCCGGGCCAGCGCCGCCAGCGGCACCGCATCGCCGATCACCTCGGAGACGAAGCGGCGCGTCACCTTCTCCCGCGGCGCGGTGAAGAGGTCGAAGACCCGGCCCTGCTCGATGATCCGCCCCGCCTCCATCACGGCGACCCGGTCGCAGATGGCCTGCACCACCCCCATCTCATGGGTGATGAGCAGCACGGTCAGCGCCAGCCGGTCGCGCAGGTCGCGGATCAGCGCCAGGATCTCGGCGGTGGTCTCGGGATCGAGGGCGCTGGTCGCCTCGTCGCAGAGCAGCAGGCGCGGGGCGGAAGCCAGCGCCCGGGCAATGCCGACCCGCTGCTTCTGCCCGCCGGAAAGCTGCGCCGGATAGGCATCCCGCTTCGCCTCCAGCCCGACCAGGGGCAGCAATTCCGCGACCCGGGCGCGCCGCTCGGCGCGGGTGGCGCCGGCGATCTCCAGCGAGAAGGCGATGTTCTCCGCCACCGTCCGGCGGTGATGCAGGTTGAAATGCTGGAACACCATGCCGATGCCGCGCCGCGCCTGGCGCAGCCCGGCCTCCCCCAGCGCCAGCAGATCCTGGCCCAGCACCTGCACCTGGCCGGCATCCGGCCGTTCCAGCAGGTTCACGCAGCGGATCAGGGTGGATTTGCCGGCGCCGGAACGGCCGACGATGCCGAAGATCTCCCCCGTCTCGACCCGCAGCGAGACCTCGTCCAGCGCCACCGCCCCGCCCGCGGCGAAGCGCTTGCGGAGGCCGGTCAGCGCGACCGCAGGGGCGACGGCCGGGGGGGCGGCGGGATCAGGCATGGTCTCGGGGCGTAAGGGCGCGGCTGGGTAGCCGGTTGCCTCCGCCACCGCAATCGCGGTCACGCGCGACTCACCCAGGCAGTCACGGCATGGCCAGGCCGCTCAGCCGCAGCAGCGCGACCAGCGCCAGGCCGGCCAGCGCCAGGCGGAGCAGCAGCTCCGCCAGGCCGGAGGCTGGCCTCACGCCCGGGGCTTGTGGAAGACCAGGGTGCGCAGCTCGATGCTCTCGCGCGGCGGGGCATCGGCGGGCGTGGTCGGGTCCACGAAGGCGGTATGGGCGACGAAGCGGGCGCGGCCATCCGTCTCGCTGTCATAGCATTTGATCAGCAGCGCCTCGTCCCGCTGCAGCGCCGGCACGTAGAACCAGCGATGCGCCGGGTTGTAGCGGACGCTGTAGGTCTCGCCGACCCGGTGCGGGTAGACGAGGTCGGTCGGCACGTAATCCTCGAAGGGGAAGCTGCGGGCATCGGCGAAGGCCAGCGGGCTGTCCAGCACCGGGCCGCGGATCGGCCGCCACAGATTGACCACCTGCACGCGGCCCTTGAGCAGCTCCTCCGCCTCCTCCGGCAGCAGGTCGCGGACGCGCTGCGGGCCGGAGCGGGCGGTGTGGTCCACATGCACGCGGGTCGCCGGCTGGCGCGGCCCGCCATCGCGGTAGTCTTCCTGGCCCGGGACGCGACGGCGGACCGTGTGGTCGAAGATGAACACCCGGTCGGCGCCGGTGGCGCGGCGGATGATCTCCTCGCTTTCCGGGTAGTAGGTCTCGCGGATCTCCGCCTCGTTGCCGAAATCCACCACCGCCGTGGGGGCGTTGATCCAGGCGAAGCCCTGGCGGTCCAGGCTGAATTCCTCGCCGGCGCGGCGGGCGTCGTGGATCACCACCTCATGCGGCTCCGGCAGCACGTTGCTGCGGGGCTCGCCGTTGGGGGGCGGGAAGGTGTAGGTGCGCGGGCGGCCCTGGACGGGCGCCAGGTAGTTCAGCACGGCGGTCACGGTGCGGTCAGCGATGGGGCGGTCGAGGGTGATGCTCATGGCGTTGGCTCCTCCATCCCGGTCAGGAGGGGATGCAAACACTCATTTGCAATCGGGCAAAGAGAATTCTCCGCAGGTGAAGCACGATACGGCATGCGGCTTACGCATGGCTTGGCGCCGGATTCCACCCCACCGTAACGAAATCGCCGCCCCCGCTGACGGCGACGGGCGACAAGACCTGCCTCTGCCCTAAAGCGTCTTCGCCGCTTCGGGCTGTGTGAAAGCCCGGCGGGCCCGGCGGAGCCGCGCAGCGGCTTCGTGGAAGCCAGAGCATTTTCCGGTCCGTGGAATCGCCGGACGCCTCGGAAAATGCGACCGGACAAAGGGCCAGAGCGGGTTCGCCGAGCGCAGGCGAGGCGAAGCCGCTCCAGTGTTCCGCTTCCGAAGTCCTGCGGAATTCGTCCTCGGGCCACCAGCTCGTGTTTTCAGTGGCCTGCTTGCCCGCTGCGTTCGCTGGAAATCCGGCGAACTTCGCAGGCAGGACACCAGTGGCCCGATTCCGAAATCTTGCGGACTTCGTCCTCGGGCCACCAGCTTGCGTTTTCAGTGGCCCGCTTGCCCGCTGCGTTCGCTGGAAATCCGGCGAATGCAGCGGGCAGGACACTAACGCCCCCGCCCCGTCCTGGCCTGCAATTCGTCGATCCGGCGGGACGCCTCGGCCTTGGTCAGCCCGGGGTCGAATTCCTCCCCCGCCTCCTCCGACAAGGTCTTCAGATAGCTGGCCTGGGCGCCGGTCATCGCCTCCTCCCCCGTCGTCCAATCCTCCGGGTCCTTGATCGTGTTGGAGCCCGGCTCCGGGTTGAGCTTCGGGTTCTCCGCCGGGTGGTGGTCCTGCCGCTTGGCCATGCCTGGCTGCTCCCTGAGGTGAGTTCGCCAAACGTTCATCACCGCTTGCCGTTGCGCCGGGGCCGGGGAACACCCTTATGTTGCAGTGCAGCGAAGCCGGATCCAGCCAGCGCGCCGCGCCGGGAACGTCCACCGACCATCCCGCAGGAAGAGGACCTCCCTTGGCCAAGCTGCATCGCCGCCTCGCCGACCTCGTCCGGGAGCGCACCGCCCGGGCGCGGCCGGCGCCGGTTGCCCACCCCGCCGCTGCGCCGCTCCGCCGGCTGCAGAATTTCGGCCCCAATCCCGGGGCGCTGGAGATGTGGCTGGCGCTGCCCGACGACCTGCCCCCCGGCGCCCCGCTGGTGGTGGCGCTGCATGGCTGCCTGCAGGACGCCGCGGGCTTCGCCGCCGGCACCGGCTGGGCGCTGCTCGCCGCCCGGCTGGGCTTTGCCCTGCTGCTGCCGGAGCAGCGGCCGGCGAACAACGCCAATCGCTGCTTCAACTGGTTCGAGCCGGAAGATACCAGCCGCGGCGGCGGCGAGGCGGAGAGCATCCGCGCGGCGGTCGCCCATCTGGTCGCGCGACAGAAGCTGGACCCCGCCCGCGTCTTCGTCACCGGGCTTTCCGCCGGCGGCGCCATGGCGAGCGCGATGCTGGCGACGGCGCCGGAGCTCTTCGCCGCCGGCGCCATCCTCGCCGGCCTGCCTTACGGCGCGGCGGCCTCCCTGCCGGAGGCGCTGGAGGCAATGCAGACCGGCCGGCCCCGCCCGGCCGGGGAATGGGCGGCGCTGGTGCGCGCGGCCTCGCCGCATCGCGGGCCCTGGCCGCGGGTGGCGGTGTGGCAGGGCATGGCGGATGCCACCGTGCGCCCGGCCAATGCCGAGGCGATCGCCGCGCAATGGCGGGCGCTGCACGGGCTGGACGGAGCGCCGGAGACGCTGGAGCCGGCGCCGGGGCACAGCCTGCGGCGCTGGCGGAACGCCAGCGGCCAGGTGGCGGTGGAGGTGCATGAGCTGGCCGGGCTGGCGCATGGCGCGCCCATCGACGCCGCCAGCGGCATCGGCGCGGCAGGGCCCTTCATCCTCGATGCCGGCGTGCCGGCGACGCAGGGCATTGCGGAATTCTTCGGCCTGGCGGCGCCGGCGCGGCCGGCGGTGTTCCAGGTGGACCGGGCGGGGGTGGCGCGGCCGGCGCCGGAGCCGGGGCTGTTGCGGCAGGTGCTGCAGTCGTTCAAACGCTAGAGCGGCTTCACGCTGACTGTGCAGCGCGAAACCGCTCTAGCTTATGGATGGTAGAGCAGATTCACGCCTCCGGGCGATGCCGCCCTCCGGCGATCTGCTCTAGAGCGGGATCGGTTGAGCTACGCTCACCCCCGCTCTAGCCCATTGTTCGGTCGTGTGATTCACGGTTTCGGTCGATTCGACCTCAACCGATCACGCTCCAATGGCTGCGTCCGACATCCTGCGGCCTGCGGAATCAGGACACCGGCCCCTCGACGCCCCCGACGCAACCGGCCATGCTTCCCGGATCAGAACGGGAGAGCCAAGATGGAACAGCGTCAGCTCGGCCGGTCCGGCATCGCCGTGCCGCCCATCATCTTCGGCGGCAACATCTTCGGCTGGACGGTGGACGAAGCCGCCTCCCACCGCCTGCTCGACCGGCTGGTGGAGATCGGCTTCAACGCCATCGACACGGCCGATGTCTATTCCTACTGGGTGCCCGGCCACCAGGGCGGCGAGAGCGAGACCATCATCGGCTCCTGGCTCGCCAGCCGCGGCAACCGCGACAAGGTGAAGATCCTCACCAAGGTCGGGATGAAGATGGGCAATGGCCGCATGGGCCTCTCCCGCGCCTGGATCGAGGAGGAGATCGACGCCTCCCTGAAGCGCCTCAGGACCGATTACGTCGACCTCTACCAGGCGCATAAGGACGACCCGGACACGCCGCTGGAGGAGACGCTGGACGCCTTCGCCCGGCTCATCAAGGCCGGCAAGGTGCGCGCCATCGGCGCCTCCAACTACACCGCCCCCCGCCTTGCCGAGGCCCTGGCGGTCAGCGCGAGGCTCGGCCTGCCCCGCTACGAGACGCTGCAGCCCCTGTATAACCTGATGGACCGCGCGGAATTCGAGGCCGGGCTCGGCCCGCTCTGCGAGCAGGAGCAGATCGGCGTCATCAACTACTACGCGCTGGCGGCGGGATTCCTTTCGGGCAAATACCGGTCCGAGGCGGATTTCGGCAAGAGCAAGCGCGGCGGCAACATGGGCAAGTACCTGACGCCGCGCGGCCACAAGGTGCTGGACGCGCTGGCCGCGGTGGCGGCGGCGCATGGCGCCACCTCCGCCCAGGTCGCCGTCGCCTGGCTGCTCGCCAAGCCGGCGGTGACGGCGCCGATCGCCAGCGCCACCAGCGACGCCCAGCTCGACGAGCTGGTCAGGGCCGTGACGCTGAAGCTGGCGCCGGCCGAGGTGGCGGCGCTGGACGCCGCCAGCGCGTAACCGCGACAGGAACGAGCAACCCGCGGCGGTTCCGTTGCTTAGGGGCGCAGCGCGCGGCCATCCCGGCCGCGCCGGCGAGGAACGCCCCCCATGGACGAGATCACCAAGCTCATGACCGAACAGCTCCGCGACGCCTACAGCGCGGAGAAGCAGGCGCTGCGCGCCATGGCGCGGCTGCAGAAGAAGGCCAGCAGCCAATCCCTGCGCGACGCCGTGCAGATGCATATCGACCAGACCGAGACCCAGGTGGAGCGGCTGGAGAAGGCGCTGGAGATGACCGGCGCCCGCCCGGGCCGCAAGGTCTGCGAGGGCATGCGCGGCATCATCGAGGAAGCCCAGGGCGAGCTGGAGGACCACGACAAGGGCCCGCTGATGGATACGGTCATCATCGCCGGGCTGCAGCGCGTGGAGCATTACGAGATCGCCGCCTACGGCACCATGACCGCTTTGGCCAAGGCCTGCGGCCAGCAGGAGCTGGCGGATCTGCTGGCGGAGACGCTGGCGGAGGAGAAGGAGACGGATGAGAAGCTGAGCCAGCTCGCCGAGAGCGAGGTGAACCCGGCGGCGATCCAGGAAGGCCGCGGCGGGGAGCCGGCCAACGACCCGACGCCCGAGCGCCGCGGCGGCAAGCGCGGCGCGGCGGCCTGAGCGGCAGCGGCGTCACGGGGCGGCGAGCCTGCCGCCTCGTTGCCGCCTCGCACCCGAACCCGGCCCGGGCGGACGGGTTCCTGCTGCACCGCCAACTGCCTGCTGCACCGCCAACTGCCTGCTGCACCGCCAACCGGGAGGCTCTGATGTTCTACACCGACGGCAAGCTGCAATACCCCGTCCGCGTCGAGACGCCGAACCCGCTCTTCGCCCGCGCCCTGCAACAGGCGGTGGGCGGCGTGGAGGGCGAGATCCGCGTCATGCTGCAATACCTCTTCCAGGGCTGGGGCAGCCGGGGGCCGAAGAAATACCGCGACATGCTGATCAACACCGGCACGGAGGAGATCGGCCATATCGAGATGCTCTCGACCGCCATCGCGCTGAACCTGGAAGGCGCGCCGCTCTCCCTGCAGGAGGAGATGGCGCAGGACGGCATCGCCGGCGCCGTGCTGGGCGGGATGAATCTGCGGCACATCCTCTCCACCGGCCTCGGCGCGACGGCGGATGACTGCAACGGCGTGCCCTTCAATGCCAGCCATGTCTATGCCAGCGGCAACCTCGCCGCCGACATGCTGGCGAATGTCACGGCGGAAGCCACCGGACGGGCGCTGGCGGTGCGGCTGCACGGGATGACGGACGACCCGGGCATGAAGGACATGCTCTCCTTCCTCATCGCGCGGGACACCATGCACCAGCAGCAATGGCTGGCGGTGATCGAGGAGCTGGGCGGCATGGAGAAGGTGCTGCCCATCCCCAACAGCTTCCCGCAGGAGATGGAGGCGACCCGCTTCTCCTACGCCTATTTCGGCCACCGGACGGACCAGCAGATCCCGGCGGGCCGCTGGACGGAGGGGGCCTCGCTGGACGGCAAGGGCCAGTTCCAACCGATGCTGAGCGAGCCGCTGGGCGGCGAGCCGATGCTGGCGCCGCCGCGCCCGGATGGCGGGGCGCAGCAGGAACAGCTCACCGGCACCCCGGCCAACGACCCCACCGGCAGCACGCCGAACGTGGCCTGACGCCGGCCGCCGGAGCGGGATCGGTCGGGCTTCGCTCAGCCATCCCCCTCCAGCTCGTCGTTGGGTGGCGTGGCTCATGGTTTCGGTCGATTCGACCTCGACCGGTCACGCTCCAAGGGCGGCCCTGCGCCGGCCCAAGGCCGTGGCCGCGGAGGTGCGGGCCGGATCGCTGCCGGGCTGCAAGGCGCGGCGGCAAGGGCATCGCGGATCGCCGCCAGGGCCGCAGGCGCGGCGGCGGCAGGCCGCCATCGGATGGCCCGGGATGCCCGGCCAGGGCCGGCATCCCGAGCCGCCCTGCCCACCGGCGCAGCGCCGGCGGGCAGGGCACGCCACCCGGCGGGCGGCAGCGCCGCCATCCGAGCGCAGCCGGTGGCAAGCCCCTGCCCCCCTGATATGCTGCGGGCAGGAGGAACCCCATGACCGCCGATCCCGCCTTCGCCCTGCCCGAAGCCACCGAGGCGCTGCGCGAGACGGCGCTGGCCTTCGCCGCCGAACACCTGGCGCCGCACGCCCTGGCCTGGGACGCGGAACGGTATTTCCCGGTGGACGCCATGCGGGAGGCAGCCGCCCTCGGCATGGCCGGGCTCTATGTGCGGGAGGAAAGCGGCGGCGCCGGCCTCACCCGCCTCGACGCCGCGGTGGTGTTCGAGGCGCTGTCCACCGGCTGCCCGACCATCGCCGCCTATCTCTCCATCCACAACATGGTCGCCTGGATGATCGACCGCTTCGGCAGCGCGGCGCAGCGCGCCGAGTGGCTGCCCTCGCTGATCCCCATGGCGAAGATCGCCAGCTACGCCCTCACCGAGCCCGGCTCCGGCTCCGACGCCGCCGCGCTGCGGACGCGGGCGCGGCGGGAGGGCGAGCACTACGTGCTGGACGGGACCAAGCAATTCATCTCCGGCGCCGGCGCCTCGGATCTCTATCTGACCATGGTGCGCACCGGTGGCGAGGGGCCGTCCGGCGTCTCGGCCCTGCTGATCCCGAAGGAGACGCCCGGCCTCTCCTTCGGCCCGAATGAGCGGAAGATGGGCTGGAACGCCCAGCCCACCCGGCAGGTGATCTTCGAGGGCGCCCGGGTGCCCGTCTCGGCCCGGCTGGGGGAGGAGGGCGAGGGCTTCCGCTTCGCCATGGCCGGGCTGGATGGCGGGCGGCTGAACATCGCCGCCTGCGCGCTGGGCGGGGCGCAGGCGGCGCTGGACACGGCGCTGGCCTATGTCCAGGAGCGGCAGGCCTTCGGCCGCGCGATCGCCGATTTCCAGAACACCCAATTCCGCCTCGCCGATATGCGGACGGAGCTGGAGGCCTCGCGCAGCCTGCTCTGGCGCGCCTGCGCCAAGCTGGATGCCAAGGCGCCGGACGCCACCGCCTTCTGCGCCATGGCCAAGCGCTTCGTCACGGATACCAGCCACCGCGTGGCGGATGAGGCGCTGCAATTGCTCGGCGGCTATGGCTATCTGGCGGAGTACGGGATCGAGAAGCTGGTGCGCGACCTGCGCGTGCACCGCATCCTGGAAGGCACCAATGAGGTGATGCGGCTGATCGTCGCGCGGCAGATGCTGGGCCGGCGGGGCTGAGCGGCCACCGGGGTCGGGCGTCCGGGCGAACTCCCTCAACCGAGTCCAAAAGTTGAGCCTTGCCACTCGGGGCTGCGGGCCTGCACCGTGGCGGAATGTTCCACATGGCGCCCATCCTGCTCCTTGCCTGCGGCCTCGCCTTTCCGGCGGCGGCGCAACGCGCCGTGGTGGTGGGTCCCGAGGATCAGGTGGTGATCGCGCCGCGCGGCGGGGAGCAGCCGGCCCGGCCGGGCGCGGCCGCGCCCTCGCCTGGCCGTGCCCGGCAGGCGCCTGACGGGCCGGTGCCCATGGCAGGACGCAGCGTGGGGGAATGGGCGAACCGGCTGGTGGCCATCGCCCCGGCGGTCGCGGCCGTGGCGCTGGGCGTCCTGCTGCCGGGCGGCAGCGGGGGCGGCACGCCGGCGGGGGCCGGCCTCGGCGCCGGCGCCACCACGGTGGCGCGCTGAGGCAGCGCCCGTCAGCTGGGGCATTTTCCCTTCGAGGGCTATTTCTCGCCGGATCCCGGTCCGGGCTTCGGACCCGTGGGTTCGACCTGAGGATACAGGCCGGGGTCCGGCGGGTGGCCCATCCCCGGCGGGGGCTGGACGCGCGGCGCCGAACGGGCAGCGCCCCCGTTCAGCGCAAACACCCGCAGCGCGCTCGCCAAAGGCTGTGCCCGCTCCCGGTCCACCGCCGTCACCAGCCCCGCCAGGCTCTGCCCTCGCGCCGCCGCCAGCCCTTCCAGCGCCGCCCAGAATTCCGGCTCCAGCGCCACCGAGGTGCGGTGGCCAGCGAGCTGAAAGCTGCGCTTCCGCAGGTGCCGCTCAGCGGCCTCGCTCACCCGCCGCCATCCAGCGTCGCGCCCGGCTCCACCATCTCCTCCGGCCGCACCCAGCGGTCGAAATCCGCCGGCGCCACATGGCCCAGCCGTTCCGCCGCCTCCTTCAGCGTCAGATTCTCCGCCAGCGCCTTCTTGCCGATCTGGACAGCCTTGTCGTAGCCGATGCGCGGGTTCAGCGCCGTCACCAGCATCAGCGACCGCGCCAGGTTCTCGGCGATCCGCTCGCGGTTCGGCTCCAGCTTCAGCACCATGTGCTCGGCGAAGCTTTCCGCCGCATCGGCCAGCAGGGTCGCGGATTGCAGCACCGCCTGGATGATGACCGGCTTGAAGACGTTCAGCTCCAGATGCCCCTGGGCGCCGGCCACGCTCACGGTGGTGGTGTTCCCCATCACCTGGGCGCAGACCATGGTCAGCGCCTCCGACTGCGTCGGGTTGGTCTTGCCCGGCATGATGCTGCTGGAAAGCCCATCCGCCGGGATCACCAGCTCCGAGATGCCGGAGCGCGGGCCGCTGCCGAGCAGGCGGATATCGTTCGCCACCTTGTTCAGCGAGACGGCGAGGACATTCATCGCCCCCTGCAATTCCACGAAGGCGTCATGCGCCCCCATGCCCTCGAATTTGTTCGGGTTGGCGGTGAAGGCGAGGCCGCTGCGCTCGGCCAGGATGGCGCAGAACACCCGGTCGAAATCGCGGTGGCGGTTGAGGCCGGTGCCGACCGCGGTGCCGCCCTGCGGCAGGCTCAGCAGCCGCGGCATCACCGCCCGCAGGCGTTCCTGGCCCAGCTCCACCTGCCGCGCCCAGGCGGCGGCTTCCTGGCCCAGCGTCATCGGCACCGCATCCATCATATGGGTGCGGCCGAGCTTGATGATGCCCGACCATTCCTCGGCCCGCTGCCACAGCGCCGCATGCAGCCGGCCGAGCGCCGGCAGCAGCCGGCCCTCCACCGCCTCCACCGCGGCGATATGCATCATGGTGGGAAAGTTGTCGTTGGAGGACTGGCCACGATTGACATGGTCGTTCGGATGCACCGGCTTCCGCGTGCCGAGAGGCTGGCCGAGGATCTCATTGGCGCGGTTCGAGATCACCTCGTTCGCGTTCATGTTGGTCTGGGTGCCGGAGCCGGTCTGCCAGACCGGCAGCGGGAAATCCGCGTCGCGGTCGCCGGCGATGATCTCCTCGGCGGCCTGGCGGATGGCGGCGGCCAGCTCCGGCGCCAGCTCGCCCAGCCGCTCATTGGCCTCGGCGCAGGCCCATTTGTGCAGGCCGACGGCGCGGATCAGCCCCGGCGGGAAATGCTCCTGGCCGATGCGGAACAGCCTTCGGGCGCGTTCGGTCTGCGGGCCCCAGTAGCGGCCGGCCGGGATGTCGATGCTGCCGAGGCTGTCGGTTTCCGTGCGGGTGCCGGACGCGGGGGCGGTCTCGGTGTGGGTCTTGGGCATGGCGTGCCTCCTCAGGCCGAGAGATGGGGCAGCTTCGCCGGCCGCGCCAGTTCCCGGCGCCGCAATCCGCCCGCGCGGCGGTGCGGCCCAGCGCAGCCGGCTGGAAAAACTTTCACACGCCGAGACAAGGCCGGCGGGGTGGGACGGGCTAGTGTCCCGCTTCCGCAGTCCTGCGGACTTCGTTCTCGGGCCACCGCCTTGTGTTTTCAGTGGCCTGCTTGCCCGCTGCGTTCGCTGGAAATCCAGCGAACGCAGCGGGCAGGACACTAGCTTCCCGCCACCGGGCCGGGCGGCGCCGCTGCCGCCTGGCCAGGCCGGGGGCGAGGCCGGCACCGCCGCCCGGCACCAGCCAGAGAAGGAGCCTGCGATGCGCCTCCCTTTGCTCGACCCCGCCCAGCTCACCCCGGGCCAGCAACCCCTCTATGCCGATATGCGCCAGGGCATCGAGGAGAATTTCAAGGGCTTCGCCACCGTCGATGGGCAGGGCCGGCTGCTTGGCCCCTGGAATCCCTGGCTGCACGCTCCCCGCTTCGGCGGCCCGATCTGGGAGCTGGTGAAGGCGGTCTCGCTGAACCCCACCCTGCCGCGGCGGGTGCGGGAGGTAGCGATCCTCGTCACCGGCGCGCATTTCCGGGCGAGCTATGAAATCTATGCGCATGTGATCGCGGCGGAGCGGCGCGGGCTGAAGGACGAGACCCTGGCGACGCTAGTTGCCGGCCAGCGGCCGAGCGACCTGACGCTGGAGGAGGCCTGCGCTTATGACGTCGCCTCGGCGCTGAATCGCGGCGGGGTGCTTTCGGAGCTGAACTGGCGCATGGCGGTGCAGTGCTTCGGCCAGGACGGGGCGACGGAGCTGGTGAATCTGGTCGGGGTCTATGCCCTGGTCTCCGTCACGCTGAACGGGTTCGACGTGCCGGTGCCGGAGGAGGCGCGGGGCTGAGGGGCTCCGCCCCCGGACCCTGAACAGGGGACGCTGCCGCTGGGCCCCGCCGGGGATCGCCGGCCGTGCCGGCAATCCCCTCCCCGGACCCCGGTGTGAGTCGGTGGTCCGGCTGCGGGGGCTTGCGCGCCGTCATGGCGGGGTCCGGCATGGCGGCTCATCCTGCGCCCCATGCCATGGAAGCCGTACAGCGATGAAGACGCTTCCCCTCGCCGGAGGCTGCCTGGTGTCCCGCTTCCGAAGTCCTGCGGACTTCGTTCTCGGGCCACTGGCTTTTGTTTTCAGTGGCCTGCTTGTCCGCTGCCCTCGCCGGAAATCCAGCGAACTTCGCGGGCAGGACACTGGAGCATTCTCCTTGCACCAAGGTGCAGGGAGAATGCTCCAGGTCTTTGTTCAAGCGAGCAAATTACTCCGACCAGGTGGTTCCACCTGGCCGGAGTTTGCTCTAGTAGAGCTGCGTCCGCAGCCTCTCCTGGTACTCCGCCTCATACTGCTGCGGGTCGATGGCGCCGCCGGCGGTATGCGCCGCGATCAGCTCGCCATTGGTCGGCACGCCCTGGGGCCGCCGCCGCTCGCCCCAGAGCTTCGAGCGGATGATCGCCTTGGCGCAATGCGCATAGACCTCCCGCACCGTCACCAGCAGCACGGTGGCGGGCAGCTTGCCCTGCTCGGCGAATTGCGCCCGCAGCCCGGGGTCGGCGGTGATGCGGGCAGTGCCGTGCACCCTGAGCGTCTCCCCCACGCCGGGGATGAGGAAGAGCAGCGCCACCTGCGGATCGGCGAGGATGTCCCGCAGCCCGTCCAGCCGGTTGTTGCCGCGGCGGTCGGGCAAGGCGAGGGTCCGCTCGTCCAGCGCCCGGACGAAGCCCGGCGCGTCGCCGCGCGGCGTGGCGTGCGGGCCCTGCGGGCCGCTGGTCGCCAGGATGCAGAAGGGCGAGGCGGCGATGAATTCCAGCGAGCGCGGCTCCAGCCGGTCCGCCACCTTGGCCAGGAAGCGGGGATGCGGCGCCTCGTACAGCGCGGCCAGCGCCTCCGGCGTTGTCACGGCATGGGGGTCGTTGGGCAACATGTTGTCCAGATAGCACCTTGTTGTCTTGCCCGGCAATGCCGGATCACCCTTCGAGGGGGCCCGGGTGGGGATGGGCCACCCCGAGGGCCCTTGATCTGCGCCGGACAGCCCCCCGGCAGCCACCATCGCCAGCCCTGGCGCCGCCAACGCCGCGGCCCCGAGGCACGGCCCCGAGGCACGGCCCCAAGGCACGGCCCTGCGCCCGCCCGGATGACGCCGCCGGCCCGCCCGGATGGCTCCCGCCCCGGGACAACGCCGCCCGCCCCGGCCGGACGGCACCGCCGGCCCGGCCCGGGACCGCGCAGCGCCGGCCCGGCCCCTCGTCCCCCTTCAGCCGCTCTCGATCAGCCGGGCCACCGCCTCGGCCTCCGTCAGCATCGGGTAATGCCCCGTCTCCAGCTCATGCCAGGCCGCGCCCAGGGCCTCGGCCGTGCGGCGCTGATGCGCCTCCGGCGGGTTGGCGCTCTGCCGGCACCAGATGACGCTCGCCGCCCAGGGCAGCTCCCAGAACCGCTCCAGCCGGACCGGCGCCTCCATCGGCGCCACCGGGTGCAGGGTGCAGCGCGCGAGCACCCAGTCCCTTGTCGCCGGATCGAGATCGGCGAAGAGCCGCCAGGCCGCATCCTCCGGCGTCGGCCCGGTCGCCAGCTCGGTGCGCCGGACATTGCGGCGCTGGACGATGTCCGGCAGCGCCTCGCCATCGCGCAGCGCCAGCGCGTCGAGGAAGACCAGCCGCCCGACCCGTTCGCGCGCCAGCTCTGCCAGGCGGCAGAGCACCATGCCGCCGGCGCTGGTGCCGACCAGCACCACCTCGGTCAGATCCTCGTGGAACAGCAGGGCGGCCAGCTCCTCCGCCTGGCTTTCCGTGGTGATGCCGGGGCGGAGCTGCGCCTGGCGCTCGGCGCAGCCATCGAGGCTGGGCGCCAGCACCAGATGCCCCTTTTCGCGCAGCGGTGCCGCCACCCGCTTCCAGATCCAGCCACCCTGATAGGCGCCGTGGATCAGCATGATGTTCGCCATTCTTCGTGTCCTCCCCTGCCTGCCCCGCTTGGCTGCGGTGCCGGAACGGAGGCCGCCGCTGCGGCCCGGGGGCCGGATGGGACGATTGACGCCCGCCATGGGCGCTGCCGCAAGCGATGATGTGCCGGCAGGGGCCCTGCCCCATCCTCGGGATGCGCGGCGAGGGTCCGGCCAGGCCCGGTGGCGGCGCTCCGCACCGGCAGCGGAGAGGCGGAGCACTCGCCCGCCGCTGCCTGTCGCAGCTCCCCCCGCCCCTGCCCCGGCCGTCTGGCAGGGTTGGCGCCATGCCCGCTCGGCGCCATCCCCGTGGCAGAGCGGCGAGGCCCCTTGCGTCCCGGCCGGGCCGCCGCGCTGCCGCCGACGCTGCATGCAGCGGCAGATCCTGCCGAGGCCGCCGGGGCAGCAATAACCCGCCGAGGTCAGTGCCCGCGCCGACTACCTAGCCGCGCGAGGTCCCAGCCCCCCGCAGCCTCGCGGAACGGTCCTTCAGCCGCGCAGCGCCTTGATCTGCGCCGGGTAGCTGCCCGGGTCCACCAGCACATCCACCAGCGCCGGGCCGGGCGCCGCCAGCGCCTCGGCCAGCGCCGCGGCATAGCCCGCCTCGTCCCGGGCCGAGAGGCCGATGCCGCCCAGCGCCCGCATCGCCCCGGCGAAATCCGCCTGCGGCCAGCCCAGCGCCCCGCCCGGCAGCGCCCGCCCGCCCTTCTTGATGTCGATCAGCGAGAGGGCGGCGTCGTTGAACACCACCACGGTCAGCTTCACCCCGAGCGCCGCCGCCGTCGCCAGCTCGCCCAGCGCCATCAGCAGCCCGCCATCCCCGGTGAAGGCCAGCGCGCCCCGTGCCGGGTCGTGCAGCGCGGCGGCGATGCCCGCAGGCAGGGCGAAGCCCATGGTCGCCAGCCCGTTGGAGATCAGCAGATCGCCCGGCCGCGCGGCCTGCCAGAAGGAGGTGCAGGGGAACATATGCGCCCCGGCATCCACGGAAATCCGCGGGTCCCGCCCCGCCTTGCGGCAGGCGGCCTGGGCGATCTCCACCACCGCCTGGGGCGAGAGCCCCTGGTTGCCGCCCGGGATATTGGCCAGCCGCGCCGCCCAGGCGGTGCGGTGCGCCGCGATCTCCGCCGCCCCCCAGGCGCTGCGCGCCGCCCCTGCCGCCAGCGCCGCCAGCGAAGGGGCCAGGGCGCCGTACAGCCCCACCTCCGGCGCCCGGTAGTGCAGCGGCCGCGGCGCGGTGCCGAGATCCACCAGCTTCGCCGCATAGCGCCAGGGCTGCGGGATGAACTCCACCGGGTCGGCGCCGGCCAGCAGGATGAGATCGGCCTCGCGCAGGAGCGGCGCTTCCGCCTCGCCGCCGGTGAAGACGCCGGCGAAGAGCGGGTCCGCATCCGGCACCACGCCCTTCGCCTTGTAGGTGACGAGGGCGGGGCAGCCCAGCGCCGCCGCCAGGGCGCGCAGCGCGGCCGTCGCCTCGGGCGAGGTTGCCTCCAGCCCGGCCACCAGCACCGGGCGGCGCGCCTCGGCCAGCAGGCGCTTCGCTTCCGCCAGGGCCGGCCCCGCGGGCGCGGCGGCCGGCGGCGCCACCGCTGCCACCGGCAGCCCCGCCGCCGGCGCCCGCGCCACCGCGCCGGACAGCTCCAGCAGCACCGGTCCCCGCGGCGCGGCCAGCGCCGTCTCCAGCAGCGTCGCGGCGATCGCGCCCGGCGCCCCGCCCGGCTCCACCGCCTGAGCGGCGGCCTTGGTCACCGGCCGCAGCATCGCCGCATGATCGAAATACTGGTGGTTGGCGAAGGCCCGCTCCGCGCCGGTGAAGCCATCGGCCAGCAGCAGCACCGGGGCGCGATCCAGGCTCGCCTGCGCCATGCCGTTCGCCGCATTGCCGACCCCGGGGCCGCGGGTGACCAGCACCGCGCCGGGGCGGTGGGAAAGCTCGGCCTCGGTCGCCGCCATGATGATGGCGGCGGTCTCCTGCCGCGCCAGGATGAAGGGAATGCCGCGCGCCGCCGCCGCCTCCACCAGGTCCAGCGAGGAGCCGCCGCCCGGCACCCCGTAAAGCCGTGCCACCCCTGCCGCCCGCAAGGCCTCCGCGACTGCGTCCGCACCCTTCATCCGCCCGTCTCCTCCATCGGCGGTGGAGGATAGCGGCGCCGGCGCGCGGGCGGGAGGGCACGGGGGCGGGCCGGAAGACGGGCGGCGGCCCGCCCCGGCGCGCCCGGCCGGCGCGTCGCGGCGGCGACAGCCCGGCCGGGCCCGCGACGCAGTTCCCGCCCACGCACCTCGCCGGGCTGCCGCCGAATTGGCCCGGCCCGCCCGGCTTTGGCGCCCTGTTGGGCAAGCAGCCCCGGCTCGCCCGATTTATCATCCCGTCACCGCTTGCGAAGCGCCTTGCCTCCGTGCTGCGCTGCCTGGCAGGACCACTCTTCTGTCGGGGACGGCGCAACGGTGTCGCAGCCAAGGACCTCCGCCTATGACGAGATGCGCGGCGAGGATGGTGTCCGCGCCGCCTATGCCGAAATCGAACGCTGGCTCCGCGCCACCCCCCGCGAACATCTGGACCGCAAGAAGCAGGAGGCCGAGCTCCTCTTCCGCCGCATCGGCATCACCTTCGCCGTCTATGGCGAGGGCGGCGACCCGGAGCGCCTCATCCCCTTCGACATCATCCCCCGCATCATCGCCCGCTCCGAATGGGAAAAGCTTTCGGCCGGGCTGCGCCAGCGGGTGCGGGCGCTGAACGCCTTCCTCGCCGATGTCTATGGCCGGCAGGAGATCCTGCGGGCCGGCAGGATCCCAAAGCCCCTGGTGCTGGAGAATGAGGGCTACCGGCAGGAGATGGTCGGCATGGTGCCGCCGGGCGGTGTCTACACCCATGTCGCCGGCATCGACATGGTGCGCACCGCGCCCGCGGAATTCTACGTGCTGGAGGATAATTGCCGCACCCCCTCCGGCGTCTCCTACATGCTGGAGAACCGGGAGGCGATGCTGCGCCTCTTCCCCCGCCTCTGCGCCCGGCACCGGATCTGCCCGGTGGGCCGCTACCCGGAGGAGCTGCTGGAGACGCTGAAGGCCGTGGCCCCGGCCAGCGCCGGCGCCAGCCCCACCGTCGTCATCCTCACCCCCGGCCCTTACAACAGCGCCTATTACGAGCATTGCTTCCTGGCCGACGAGATGGGCGTGGAGGTGGTGGAGGGCGCCGATCTCTTCGTGCAGGACAAGGTGGTGTTCATGCGCACCACCGCCGGGCCGAAGCGGGTGGATGTGATCTACCGCCGGATCGATGACGAGTTCCTCGACCCGGAGGTGTTCCGGCCGGACAGCCTGGTGGGCGTGCCGGGGCTGATGGCGGCCTACCGCGCCGGCAATGTCGCCCTGGCCAATGCCCCGGGCGCCGGCATCGCCGACGACAAGGCGATCTACCCCTATGTGCCGGAGATGGTCCGCTTCTACCTGGGCGAGGAGCCGCTGCTGGCCAATGTCCCCACCTTCCTCTGCGAGCGGGAGGAGGACCGCAAATACGTCCTCGACAATCTCGACAAGCTGGTGGTGAAGCTGGCCAAGGGCTCCGGCGGCTACGGCATGCTGATCGGCCCGCATGCCACGCGCGACCAGCGGGCGGAATTCCACGCCCGCATCCTGGCCAGGCCGGGGGATTACATCGCCCAGCCCACCCTGGCGCTCTCCACCTGCCCCACCGTGGTGGAGCAGGGCATCGCGCCGCGACATGTCGATCTGCGGCCCTTCATCCTTTCGGGGAAGGAGATCCGCATCGTCCCGGGCGGCCTGACCCGGGTGGCGCTGAAGGAAGGCTCGCTGGTGGTGAACTCCTCCCAGGGCGGCGGCACCAAGGATACCTGGGTGCTGGACGATGAGGGGCCGGCGGCGGCGCTGCTGGGCCAGGCGCAAGCCCAGGCGCAGGGCTGATGCTCAGCCGCACCGCCGACAGCTTGTTCTGGCTGGCGCGCTATACCGAACGGGCCGGCAATGTCGCCCGCGGCCTCGCCGTCGCCTCCCGCATGGCGGCCGTCTCCGCCCGGCTGGGCGACGAGGTGGAGGAATGGCGGGCGCTGCTCACCGCCTCCGGCGGGGAGGCGGGGTTCCGCCGCAAATACGAGGCGCCGACCGCCGAGGCGGTGATCCACTGGCTGGTCTTCGACCCCGACAACCCCTCCGGCATCATCCCCTGCTTCGAGGCGGCGCGGCGCAATGCCCGGGCCGTCCGCACCGCGCTGACCGTGGATATGTGGGAAGCGCTGAACGATGGCTGGAACCATCTGCGCAAGCTGCAGCCGGAGGCGGCGGAGGGCGACAACCTGCCCGACCTGCTGGGCTGGGTGCGGGAGAGGGTGACGCTGTTCAACGGCGCGGCGCATGAGACCATGCTGCGCGACGAGGCCTGGCACTTCGTCCGCCTGGGCACCATGCTGGAGCGCGCCGACAATTCCGCCCGGCTGCTGGATGTGCGGCACAAGCTGCTGACGCCGGAAGCCGAGGGGGCGGTGGATTACGTGCAGTGGCAGGCGGTGCTGCGCGCCGTCTCCGCGCTGCGCTCCTATCAGTGGATCTATCGGGACCGGCTGCAGCCGCAGCGCATTGCGGAGTTGCTGATCCTGCGGCCGGAACTGCCGCGCAGCCTCCTCTCCTGCCTCGCCGAGGTGTCCGACACGCTGGAGGCGATCGCGGTGGGCCAGGGCGGGCGGCGGGGGGAATGCCATAGGCTGGCAGGGGGGATGCATGCGCAGCTCCGCTACGGCAGGATCGAGGCGATCTTCGCGCAGGGGCTGCACGAATTCCTCACCGGCATGATCGCGCGGGCGGCGGAGCTGGGCGGGGAGATCGAGGAGTTCTATATCCGGGGGTAGGTGGGGGGGCGTCGCGCCGTAAGGCGCGCCTTGCGGCGTGACCCTGGAAACCTTGAGTTTAGCGTCTCGACCGACGGGTCCAGGACTCGAGGGTTCCAAGGGCCCTTCGGCCCGTGGCGGCATGGAGTTTGAGGAAGGGCAGAGCCCTTCCTCAACAGCCGAGGAAGCAGGCCACATGACCTATTGCGTCGGGCTCTATCTCCGCCAGGGCATCGTCCTGCTTGCCGACACCCGCACCAATGCCGGCGTGGACAACATCTCCATCTTCTCCAAGATGCAGGTGGAGGAAGTGCCGGGCGACCGCGTGCTGGCGCTGGCCACCGCCGGCAACCTGGCCATCACCCAGGCCGTCTGGAACCGGCTGCAGGAAGGCGTCTGGCTGAATGGCGAGCGCCACACCCTGCGCAGCGTGCCGAACATGTTCCATGCCGCGCAACTGGTGGGCCAGGCGGTGCGCGACGTGTACCGCGACGACGGCCCTACCCTCTCCGCCCAGGGCATCGGCTTCGACTGCTCCCTGCTGCTCGGCGGCCAGATCGCCGGCGGGCCGCCGCGGCTGTTCCTGGTTTACGCCGCCGGCAATTTCATCGAGGCGACGGTGGACACGCCCTTCCTGCAGATCGGCGAGCACAAATACGGCAAGCCCATCCTGGACCGCGTGCTGAGCTACGACACGCCGATCCCGGATGGGGTGAAGCTGGTGCTGGTCAGCATGGACAGCACGCTGCGTTCCAACCTCACCGTCGGCATGCCGATCGACCTGCTGGTCTATCGCACGGATGCGCTGGCGGTCGGGCTGCGGCGCCGCATCACCGAGGAGGACCGGTATTTCCGCTACGTGCAGGAGAATTGGTCGGCGGCGCTGCGGGAGGCCTATCTGCGCCTGCCGACGCCGGACTGGCTGGCCTGAGGAAGCGTCCCGACAGGGCCGGGCGGGCGCCGCCCCGGCCGCTCCTCGCCGCCGCGAACATCATGCCGGGGACCGGCGCACAGGCCGCAACCCGGGCCGCTCCCCGCCCCGTCGCCTGGTCTGGCGTCGTCGCATCCTCGTTGCAAAATCGGTGTCGCCATGGCGGCCGTCGCCCCCGCGGCGCAAGCATTGGCAGCCTCCGCCGCCCGGGCGCAGAATGGCGGCGATTCAGGATGGAGACGGCGATGCGCCCTTTAGAATTCGGCTGGTACCTGCCGAGCAATGGCGACACCACCTCCTATGCCGCGGGGCATGACGCCATCCCCGCCGGCACCGCGATGTTCGACCGGGTGGTGCAGGCGGCCGAGGCGGCGGGCTTCGAATACATGCTGGTCCCCGTCGCCCTGCCCTGCTGGGAAGCCTGGGTGACCACCGCCTTCATGGCCGGCCGCTCCTCCCGCATCCGCATGCTGGTCGCGGCGCGGCCCGGCTACATCAACCCGGTGATGCTGGCGAAGATGGTGACCACCTTCGACCAGCTCACCGGCGGCCGGGTCTGCGTGAACCTCATCGCGGGGCAGAGCGAGCAGGAGGCGGCGGCCGACGGCATCCGCTACGCGAAGGAGGACCGCTACGCCCTGATGGCGGAGGAGGTCGGGATCATGAAGCGGCTCTGGACCGCCGACGGCCCGATCGACCATGCGGGCCGCTTCCACACCCTGCGCAGCGCCCGCATCATCCCGCCGCCCTTCCAGCAGCCGCATCCGCGCTTCTATCTCGGCGGCGGCTCGCGCGAGGCCTGGGAGATCTCGGCAGAGCATGCCGATGTGCATCTCTTCTGGGGCGATACGCCGGAGGGGATCGCCCTGCAGATGGCGGAGATCCGCGCCATGGCGGCGAAGCATGGCCGCGCCGACCAGCTCGGCTTCGGCATGCGGCTGCAGATCCTCTGCCGGGAGACGGAGGCGGAAGCTTTGGCGGCGGCGCAGGAGCTGGTGCGCGACGTGCCGGCGGAGCGCACCGCGGCGCTGCGGGCGAATGTGGCGAATTCCGTGGCGAACCAGCGCGTGCAGGCGCTGGCGCGGGAGCATGGCGACTGGATTGCGCCGAATCTCTGGACCGGGCTGACGCGGGCGCGCCAGGGCGCCGGCATCGCCGTGGTGGGCAACCCGGCGCAATGCGCCGCGGTGCTGCAGCGCTTCATCGATATCGGCTGCCACTCCTTCTGCCTCTCCGGCTATCTGCACGATGAGGAGGCGACGCGCTTCGCCAGATGGGTGCGGCCGATCCTGGCGGAGCGGAACGGCGCGCGGATGCTGGCGGCCTGATACCGGCGGCCCGCTGGGGCGCCGGTATCGCAGGCGGGGTTGCTGGCCGCGCATGGCAGGCGGCAGCCGGCGCGGCGGGGCGCGACCGCCTGCCGCATCGGTCGCTTATTGCGCGGTGAAGCCGCCATCGATGGCAAGTTCCGCCCCGGTGATGAAGGAGGCCTCGTCCGAGGCGAGGAACAGCGCGCCATGCGCCACCTCGATCGGCGTGCCGATGCGCCGCAGCGGGGTGAGCGGAATCTTCGCATCCCGCGTTCCCGCATTGGTGCCGCCCAGCATGGGCGGCAGGTAGCCGGGGTGGATGGAGTTCACCCGCACCCCGTGCGGCCCCCAACGCACCGCGGCGGATTTGGTCAGCAGCCGCACCGCGCCCTTGGAGGCGGAATAGCCGAGATGCCCCTCCCCGCTGCCGACCAGCCCCATGATGGAGGAAACGTTGACGATACTGCCGCGCCCGGCCGCCGCCATCGCCTCCGCGCCCAGGCTGGTGCCGAGGAAGACGCCCGTGGCGTTCACCGCCATCAGCTTGTTCCAGCCCTCCAGCGTCATGCCGGGGCCGACGCTGCTGCCGCTGATGCCGGCATTGTTCACCACTATGTCCAGCCGGCCATGGGTGGCCAGCACCCAGTCGAGCAGCGCGCGCCATTCCGTCTCCGCCGTCACGTCCAGGCGGCGGAAGCTGGCGCGGCCCTGGCCGGCGGCGATGTCGGCGGCGACGGCCTCGCCCATCTCCTCCTGCACATCCGCCAGGATGACGATGGCGCCTTCCCGGGCGAAGAGGCGGGCCTCCGCCTCCCCCATGCCATGGGCGGCGCCCGTGACGATCGCGACCTTGTCCTTGAGGCGCATGGCGCTCCCTCCCGCATCGGTATGGTAAAGCGATAAGGGAGACGCGCCGGCCCGTCGAGGCCCGCGCTGGTGGCCTGCTTGTCCGCGAAGTTCGCTGGATATCCAGCGAACTTCGCGGGCAGGACACTGGAGCGGTTTCACCTCGCCTGCGCTCGGCGAACCCGCCCCAGCCCTTTGTTTGGTCGCATTTTCGGAGTCGTCCGGCGATTCCGCCGGGTTTGAAACCGCTCTAGAGACGGAACGCCGGCCGCTGCAGCCCGAGATTCTCCCGCAGCGTGCGCCCGGCATATTCATGCTTCATCAGCCCGCGCCTTTGCAGCTCCGGCACCACCTTCTCGACGAAGGTGGCGAGGCCGGTGGGCAGCAGGCTGAACAGCATCATGAAGCCGTCGCAGGCGCCGGCGGCGAACCATTCCTCCAGTTCGTCCGCCACCTGCAGCGGCGTGCCGCAGAAGGTCTTGTTGCCGCGCTCATAGCGTTGGTAGAGCTGCCGCAGCGTCAGCTTCTCCATCCGGATCAGCTCGATGATGTGGTCGAAATAGGCCTTGTGGAAATTGGAGTTCCGCGGGATCCGATCCTCCGGCACCGGCTCGTCCAGCGGCAGGTCGGAGAGGTCGGTCTCCAGGTCCATGCCGAGGCGCATGCGGCCGACCACCGGGTGAATCATCTCCTGCAGGGTGCGGTACATGTCCTCCGCCTCCTGCTTGCTCCCGGCCATCAGCACCGGCTTGCCGGCACACACCTTCAGCGCCTCGGGCGGGCGGCCGAATTTCGCCATGCGCTCCTTCAGCTCCACCGTGAAAGCGCGGGAGCTTGCCAGGGAGGAGTGGGAGGAGAACACCACCTCCGCCGTCTCCGCGGCGAAATCCTTGCCGGTGTCCGAGGCGCCGGCCTGGATGATCACCGGATGGCCCTGCGGCGGCCTTTCAATGTTCAGCGCGCCGCGCACGGCGAAGTATTTGCCGACATGCTCCACCGGGTGCTGCTTCGTCGGGTCGAAGGTCAGCCCGGCTTCCCGGTCGCGGATGAAGGCGCCGTCCTCCCAGCTGTCCCAGAGCTGCTTCACCACCTGTACGAATTCGTGGGCCCGGTCGTAGCGCTCGCCATGCGGCGGCAGCTTGTCCAACCCGAAATTCCGCGCGGCGAAATCATTGGCGGAGGTGACGACGTTCCACGCCGCCCGCCCGTGGCTGATATGATCCAGCGAGGCGAACATCCGCGCCACATTGTAGGGCTCGGCGAAGCTGGTGCTGACCGTGCCGCCCAACCCGATATGCCGCGTGGCGCCGGCCAGCGCCGAGAGCAGCGTCACCGGCTCGAACACGTTCATGAACATCGGGAAGCGGCTATAGGCTTCCAGGTTGGTGGTACGCGCCGCCGGCGTGTCGGCGATGAAGAACAGGTCGAAGCAGCCCCGCTCCGCCATCTGCGCCACGGAACGGTACCACTCGATGCTGGTGGAGCTGTCCGCATCGGTGGAGGGGTGCAGCCAGGAGGCGCTGTGATAGCCGGTGGGGTTCACCAGCACGGCCATCGCCATCTTGCGCTCGCTGCCCATCGCCCAGCCCCTGTCCTGTCAGCCTCCCCGTCTGAATACCTTGCCGGCGGGCTGCGGCAAGACGCTTCGATGACACGCCCGCCCCGCCCGCGCGGAGGCGTGCATGCCGGGCCACGATCTGCTCTAAGCTGGCCCCGGCAGGGAGGCCGGCTTGGGGAGCAGCTACGACATCGCCATCATCGGCGCCGGCATCATTGGCCTGGCCCACGCCCTGGCCGCCCATCGCGCCGGGCTGCGCACCCTGGTGGTGGAACGGGAAGCCCAGGCCATCGGCGCCTCCATCCGCAATTTCGGCTTCGTCACCGTGACGGGGCAGGAGGCGGGGGATTGCTGGCGCCGCGCCCGCCGGTCCCGGGATGTCTGGGCCGAGATCGCCCCCCGGGCCGGCATCGCCATCCACCATCACGGCCTCGCCTTCGCCGCCCGCCGGCCGGAGGCGCTGGCGGTGCTGGAGGAATTCGCCGCCTCCCCCATGGGCGAGGGCTGCCGGATGCTGAGCGCGGCGGAGGCCGCCGCCCTCGGCGCCCTGCGCCCGGACCTCCGGGGCGCGCTCTGGAGCCCGCATGAGCTGCGCGTCGAAAGCCGCGACGCCATCCCCCGCCTGGCGGCCTGGCTGGAGGCGCAGGGGGTGGAATTCCGCCGCCTCACCGCCGTCACCGGCGTGGAGACCGGCCGCCTGCACACCACCGCCGGCCCGATCGCCGCCGGGCGCATCCTCGTCTGCCCCGGCCCCGATCTCAGGACCCTGTTCCCGGCGGTGTTTGCCCGCCGCCAGGTCACCCTCTGCAAGCTGCACATGCTACGCCTCGCCGCCCCCGGCTGGTGCCTGCCCGGCGCGGTGATGAGCGATCTCGGCCTGGTCCGCTATCTGGGCTACCGGGATTGCCCCTCCCTTCCCCGCCTCGCCGCCCGGCTGCGCGCCGAACAGGCGGCGGAGCTCGGCCATGGCATCCACCTCATCGTGGTGCAGGGCGAGGATGGCTCCCTGGTGGTGGGGGACAGCCACCATTACGGCGGCAGCCCAGACCCCTTCCAGCCCGCCGCGGTGGACGACCTCATCCTCCGCGAATTCTCCGCCGTGCTGGACCTGCCCCGGCCGGAGGTCACGGAGCGCTGGATCGGCCTTTACCCCTCCGGCCCCGATACCGCCTTCTTCGAAAGCCCCCTGCCCGGGGTGATGCTGGTCTCCGTCACCAGCGGCACCGGCGCCTCCACCGGTTTCGGCCTCGCCGAGGATGTCTTCGCCGCCTGGGAGAGCACGAGATGAGCGCGTCGGATGATCGGAGCGCCGAAGGGCGCGGAGAGCTGAGCCCGCCGCGCCAGGAGGACCGGCGCACGCCCTATGCCGGCCCCCTGAAGGCGGTGATCCTGGATTGGGCCGGCACGGTGGTGGACCATGGCAGCCGCGCCCCCATGGGCGCCTTCGTCCGCGCCTTCGCCGAATTCGGCATCGCCATCTCCATCGCCGATGCCCGTGGCCCCATGGGCATGGCCAAGGCCGACCATATCCGCCTGGTCGGCCGCGCCGCCAACGCCGCCTGGCGCGCCAGGCATGGCCGCGACTTCGAGGAGCAGGACGTCCAGGCGATCTTCCAGGTGTTCGAGCCGATGAACATCGCCGCCATCCGCGACCACGCGGCGCTGATCCCGGGCGCGAAGCCGGCGCTGGGCTGGGCGAGGGGGCGCGGCCTCCGCCTCGGCAGCACCACCGGCTATACCAGGCCGATCATGGCGGCGCTGGCGCCGCTCGCCGCCGCGCAAGGGTTCGCGCCGGAGGTGATGGTCTGCGCCGGCGATCTCGCCGCCGGCCGCCCCGCCCCGCTGCAGATGTGGTACGCCATGGCGATGATGGGCATCTGGCCTGCCGCCGCGGTGGCGAAGCTGGACGACACGCCGCCGGGGATCGGCGAGGCCCGCGCCGCCGGCTGCTGGGCGGTGGGCGTGGCGCTGACCGGCAACATCGCCGGCTGGTCCGCCGAGGAGCTGGCACGGGTGCCGGAGGCCGAGCGCGCCGCCGCCCGCGCCCGCGCCACGGCGGAGCTGAAGGAAGCCGGCGCCCATCTCGTCATCGACAGCATTGCGGAACTGCCGCAGGCGGTGGCGGAGATCGAGGCAAGGCTGGCAGCGGGGCAGCAGCCCGGCTGACCCCTCCCCGCGTCGCGGGGGAGAAGAGGGCCCGCGCCCAAAGGGCGTTGGAGAATGCGGGTGCACACTCCCGTCGACCGCAGCCGGTATCCTGATTCCGAAGTCGGCAGGACTTCGGAACGGCCTGCCTGCCCGCTTCGTTCCGCTGGAAGTCCAGCGAGCGGAGCGGGCAGGACACTGGCCCGGCCACGCCCCTACCCCGGCCCTTCCCCGCCGAGCGGGGGAGGGAGACAGGCCATGCTTGTTCCGCCCTGTCACGAAATGGTAACATAAAGCCCGAGGGAAGCCGGCTACCACACGCGCCAGGGACGCAGGAGACGCCCATGGTCCGCCGCGCGCTTGCCGCCGCGTTCGCCTCGCTTTGTGCCCTTGCCGTCCTCGCGGCGGCCCCCGCGGCGGAGGCCCAGCCCCGCACCCGCCTCACCGTCTACACCGCGCTGGAGAACGAGCAGCTCCAGCCCCTGAAGCAGGCGGCGGAGGCCGCGATCCGCGACATCGAGATCGCCTGGGTCCGCGATTCCACCGGCATCATCACCGCCCGGCTGATCGCCGAGCGGCAGAACCCCCGCGCCGATATCGTCTGGGGCGTCTCCGTCTTCTCCCTGCTGCAGATGGAAGGGCTGGAGATGCTGGAGCCCTACACCCCGCGGGGCGCCGAAGCGCTGCGGCCGAATTTCCGCAGCGACCGCTCGCCCATGACCTGGGCGGGCATGGACGCCTTCGTCGCCGCCATCTGCTACAACACGATCATCGCCCAGCAGCGTGGCCTGCCGCGGCCCGCCACCTGGGCGGATCTGCTGAACCCCGCCTTCCGCGGCCAGGTGGTGATGCCGAACCCCGCTTCCTCCGGCACCGGCTTCCTCACCATCGCCGGCTGGATCGCGGCCATGGGCGAAGGCCCGGCCTGGGACTACATGGCGAAGCTGCATGCGAACATGCAGCTCTACACCCATTCCGGCAGCGCCCCCTGCAGCAACGCGGCGCGCGGCGAGTACGGCTTGGGCATCTCGCTCGACATGCGCGCCGTCACCCTGAAGAACCAGGGCGCGCCCATCGAGATCATCGTCCCCACGGACGGCGTCGGCTTCGACCTGGAAGGCACCGCCATCCACCGCGGTGCCCGCAACCTGGAAGCGGCGAAGAAGCTGGCCGACTGGGCCGTGACCCGCGCCGCCAACGAACTCTATGGCCGCTGGTACGCGGTGCTCGCGATGCCCGGTGTGCAGCCCGCCATCCGCGGCTACCCGCCGGAATTCGAGCAGCGCCTGGTGAAGCAGGATTTCCGCGCCGTGGCCGCGCGCCGCGACGCCATCCTGCGCGACTGGGCAACCCGCTTCGACGGCAAATCGGCGCCGCGGAATTGACGCCGCGATGAGCACCGCCCTCGCCCGCCCCAGCGCCGGCCAGCGGCAGCCGGACACGGCGCCCTATCTGGTGGTGGACCAGGTCTCGAAGAGCTTCGGCACCTTCCGGGCGCTGGAACGGGTGAGCCTGGCGGTCGCGGCGGGGGAATTCGTCTCCTTCCTCGGCCCCTCCGGCTGCGGCAAGACCACGCTGCTGCGGGCGATCGCGGGGCTGGATCCCGCGACCGGCGGCCGCATCACCCAGGCGGGGCAGGACATCACCCATCTGCCGCCGGCGGCGCGGGATTTCGGCATCGTCTTCCAATCCTACGCGCTGTTTCCCAATCTGAATGTCACCGAGAACATCGGCTACGGGTTGCGCGGCCCCGCCTGGCCGAAGCCGCGCCGGGTAGAGCGGGTGGCGGAGCTGCTGGCGCTGGTCGGCCTGACGGACCACGCCGCGAAATACCCGGCGCAGCTTTCCGGCGGCCAGCAGCAGCGCGTCGCCCTGGCTCGTGCCCTGGCGAACGAGCCCGGCCTGCTGCTGCTGGACGAGCCGCTCTCGGCGCTGGACGCCATCGTCCGCCAGCATCTGCGGGGGGAGATCCGCGACCTGCAGCGCCGCCTCGGCGTCACCACCATCATGGTGACTCATGACCAGGAGGAGGCAATGAGCGTCTCCGACCGCGTCGTGGTCATGTCGCGTGGTCGGATCGAGCAGATCGGCACGCCGGAGGAGATCTATCGGAGCCCCGCCTCCGCCTTCGTCGCCGGCTTCGTCGGCCGCTCCGCGCATTTCGCGGCGCTGGTGGAGGCGGTGCCGGGCGAGATCCTGGCCGATGGCCGCCGCCTGCCCTGCGCCGCGGCGCGGAAGCTGCTGTATGGCACCCGGCTCGCGGTCTTCATCCGGCCGGAGGATGTGCGGCTGGGCCCGGCCGCCGCAGCGCTGCCCGGGCATTTCCCGGCCGAGGTGACGCATCTGGAATTCCTCGGCCCCATCTGCCGCCTGTCCCTCGAGGCCGGGCATCTGCGGCTGGAAGCGGATGCACCGCCGGATGCCGTGGCCGCGCTCGGCGCCCTGCCCGGCGCCGCCCTGCCCTGCGCCCTCCCGGCGGAGCGGCTGATGGTCTTCCCCGCCGATGAGTGAGTCGGCGCTCGGCGCCGTGCCACGGCGGCGCGGACCGGGCGATGCGCTGCTGCTGCGCGGGCTGCTCGGTCTTTCGCTGCTGCTGCTCACCCTGCTGCTGGCGCTGCCGCTGCTGCTCCTGCTGCTCCGCGCCTTCGAGACGCCGGCGGGCGGCTTCGCCGGCCTCGCCAACTTCGCCGCCTATGCGGCGACGCCGTCGCTGCTCGCCGCCGCCTGGAACAGTATCTGGACGGCGGGCCTCACCACCCTGCTGATGCTGCCGCTGGCCTTCTTCTACGCCTATGCGCTGACCCGCGCCTGCATCCCGGCCAGGCCCTTCTTCCGCGCCGTGATGCTGCTGCCGGTGCTGGCCCCCTCCCTGCTGCCGGCCCTGGCGCTGATCACCCTGTTCGGCAATCAGGGCCTGCTGCGCGGCATGCTGGGCGGCGGCAGCATCTACGGCCCGGCCGGCATCGTCGCGGCGCAGAGCTTCTACTGCTTCCCGCATGCGGCGCTGATCCTTGCCGTCGCCCTCGGCACCGCCGATGCAAGGCTGTACGAGGCCGCGACGGTGCTGCGGGCCGGCCACGCCCGCATCTTCGCCACCGTCACCCTGCCCGCGGCGCGCTACGGGCTGGTCTCCGCCGCCGTCGTCACCTTCACCCTGGTGCTGACGGATTTCGGCATTCCCAAAGTGATCGGCGGGTCCTTCCCGGTGCTGGCGACGGATGTCTACAAGCAGGTCGTCGGGCTGCAGAATTTCAACATGGGCGCGGTGGTGGGGCTGGTGCTGCTGCTGCCGGCGGTCGGCGCCTTCCTGCTGGACCGCCGGGCCCGGGGGGAGCTGGACGGGCGGCGCGCCGGAATGCTCTCCGGCCGTGCCCTGCCCTACCGGCCGAGGCCTCGCCGGGCACGGGACTGGCCGCTCTTCCTGCTCTGCCTGCTGGTCGCCGGCGCGCTGCTCGGCGTGGTCGGCACCGCCGCCTGGAGCTCGCTGGTCCGCTTCTGGCCCTACGACCTCTCGCTGACCCTCGACAACTACGCCTTCGCCCGCTTCGACGCGACGGGCTGGGCCGCGCTGGGCAATTCCATCCGCATGGCGGCGCTGGCGGCGCTGTTCGGCACGGCGATGGTGTTCGGCACCGCCTGGCTGCTGGAACGCGGCGCGCGGGAGGCGCGGATCGCCCCGCTGGTACGCCTCCTCGCCACGCTGCCCCTGGCCGTGCCGGGGCTGGTGCTCGGCCTCGCCTATATCCTGTTCTTCAACCACCCCGCCAATCCGCTGGGTTTCCTCTACGGCACCCTGGCGATCCTGGTGCTGAACAGCCTGGTGCATTTCTATACCGTGCCGCACCTCGCCGCCGTCACCGCCATCCGCCAGCTCGACCCGGAGATCGAGGCGGCCGGCGCCTCGCTGCGCGTGCCGGCGCTGGTGACCTTCCGGCGCGTGACGGTGCCGATCTGCCTGCCCGCCATCCTCGACCTCGCCGTCTATATCTTCGTCAACGCCATGACGACGGTGAGCGCGGTGATCTTCCTCTACGGCCCGGACACCAGGCCGGCCTCCGTCGCCGTGGTGCATATGGATGAGGCGGGGCAGGCCAGCGCGGCGGCCGCCATGGCGGTGGCGATCCTCGGCGTGACGGTGGTGGCGAAGCTGCTGCAGCTTGCCACGGCAGGGGTGGTGGACCGGGCGACGCAGCGCTGGCGGCGGCGGTAGATCGGGGTTCCCCGGTCCCCGGCGGGGGGTGCCCCGCCGCCGGCGACCGGACCGGCCCCCGGCCCCCCGCGTGAGTTTCGGCCCGCGGGCTCGATCGGCCGGCTCCGACCGGACGAGGGCGGCGCCCGGCCTGCGGGACTGCCCACGGAATCTTGGCTTGGCCCCGTTGCCGCCGGGGGGCACAGTCCCCCAACCTCGGGCGTGCCGACCCATCGGACCTCGCGCCAAGGTGAGCGTGCTCCGGGCTCTCTCCATCCCCAGATGAAAGGTCCAGCGGCCCGGCCGCATCAGGGCCGCCACGGAGGAGAAGCGACCATGGCCCACGCCCTGCGCCTTGACGCTGCCGAGGAGGCGGCACCGCCCATGATCCGCCGGATCGGCCTGAGCGAATTGCGGGACGCCCTCGCCGCCGGCATCGAGGATTTCCTGGCGACCCCCACCCAGCTCGTCTTCCTCTGCATCCTCTACCCGCTGGTCGGCCTGGTGGCGGCGCGGGCGATGTCGGGCGGGGCGCTGCTGCCGCTGCTCTGGCCGCTGGTCGCCGGGCTGTCCCTGGTCGGGCCGGTCGCGGCGGTCGGGCTTTACGAGATCAGCCGCCGCCGGGAGCGGGGGCTGCCGGCAAGCTGGCTGAACGCCTTCGACGTGCTGCGCTCCCCTGCCCTGCCCTCGATCGCCGGGCTCGGCCTGCTGCTTGCCATCGTCTTCGTCGCCTGGCTCTTCGCCGCCCGGGCGGTCTATGCCTCGACCATCGGCGCCGCGCCGGCGGGGCTGGGCGATCTGCTGCGCATCGCCTTCACCACGCCGGAAGGGCATCGGCTGATCCTGCTCGGCAATGGCGTCGGCGCGCTGTTCGCGCTTGTCGTCCTGGCGCTGACCGTGGTGTCGGTGCCGATGCTGCTGGACCGCAACGTCCCCATGGCCGAGGCGATGTCCACCTCGCTGCGCGTCTGCGCCGCCAACCCCGGCCCGATGGCGGTCTGGGGCGTGACAGTGGCGGTGCTGCTGCTGCTCGGCACCCTGCCGGCCTTCATCGGCCTGGCGATCGTCATGCCGGTGCTCGGCCACGCCACCTGGCACCTGTACCGGAGCTGCGTGGCGTAGGTCCGGGAGGCGGCGGCTTCAGGCGCCGCCGGACCCTTTGGCGGGGCGGCGGGCCGTGCCGCGGCCTGCCCAATTGATTGCGGCTCCCCGCACCTTGCGGCGGGGCCAGGCCGATACCTGGCCACCCCCTGGGGCACGTCCCGCGGCGTACCCTCCCGGCGCACCTCGCAGCAGAACCGCGGCGGAACCGCCTCGCCATCCGCCCCTGGCGCACCGGCGCCTGCGGCCTGCCTCGGCGCCCGCCGCATATTTCTGCTATGCGTCGATTCGGCGAATGCCCAGGCCCGGACAGCGACATGCAGCAGACTCCCCCTCCCCCACCGGCGGCCTCCGGCCGATGAGCCAGGCCGACCCCGCTCCCCCCTCGCCCGGCGCCGGGCCGCCCCGGCCGCTCCGCGCCGGCACTCGCGGCTCGCCCCTGGCGCTGTGGCAGGCGCGGGATTTCCTCGCCCGCCTCCGGGCCCAGGCGCCGGGGATCGCGGCGGAGGAGACCGTCATCGCCACTGCCGGGGACAAGGTGCAGGACCGGCGCCTGGCGGAAATCGGCGGCAAGGGCCTCTTTGCCAAGGAAATCCACGAGGCACTGCTGGACGGCCGGATCGACTGCGCCGTGCACAGCCTGAAGGATCTCGAGACGGAGCTGCCCCCCGGCCTCGCCCTGGCCTGCCTGCTGCCGCGCGAGGATTGCCGCGACGCGCTGGTGGTGAACGCCGCCTGCGGCGTGCCGGCGCCGGAAGACCCGCTCGCCTGCCTGCCGCCGGGTGCGGTCATCGGCACCGCTTCCGTCCGCCGCCAGGCGCAATTGCTGCACCGGCGGCCGGATCTGCGCTGCGAGGTGATCCGCGGCAATGTGCAGACCCGGCTGGGCCGGGTGCGGGCGGGGGATTTCGCCGCCTCCTTCCTGGCAATCGCCGGGCTGAAGCGCATGGGGATGGAGGCCGAGGCGGCCGCCGTGCTGCCGCCCGAGGTGATGCTGCCTGCCGCCGGCCAGGGTATCATCGGCATCACCATCCGGGCCGGGGATACGGCGCTGGCGGCGGTGCTGGCGGCGATCGAGGACGCCGCATCCCGCCTGACCGCCACGGCGGAACGCGCCGTGCTGGGGGCCCTGGACGGGTCCTGTCGCACCCCGATCGGCGCCCATGCGGCGCTGCTTCCGGGCGGACGGCTGGCCCTGACAGCGCTGATCGCCCGGCCGGATGGCAGCTTCCTGCTGCAGCGCTCGGCGGAGGGCCTGGCCACGGATGGCGAGGCGCTGGGCCGCGAATTGGGCCTCGCCCTCCGCCGCGACGCCCCGGCGGATATCCTGGCCTGACAGGCCGCTCCCTCCCCCGCCTTGCGGGGGAGGGTCGGGGTGGGGGTGTCTCCCAACCCCGAAACGCCCGGCGCGCCACCCCCGCCCCAGCCCTCACCCGCCGGAATAGGGAACGCGCTCGCGCGGTTGCATGGACATGCCGGGCAGCCTCCTCGCCCCTTCGGCAATAAGCGGCTCCGGCAGCGCGGTCCAGCGCCGCGGGTCTTTCCGGGATGCCGATCGCAAAAACCCGTTTGACCCCAGGGCGGACCCGGCCGATCCTGCGCCGCGCCGCCAGGGCCTGCGCCGGCCGCATGCCCCGGCCCATCATCTCCTCGCGTGCGCTGAACGGGGGTCACCCCCGGCGAGCACGCCCCAGCCAGGGACCCGCCCGATGGACCAGCCCACCGCCCTTCCCCTCCTCGACCTCGGCCCCTTCCTGGCCGGCGAGCCCGGCGCGCTGGAGCGCACCGCCGCCGAGCTGCGCCGCATCAACGAGACGGTGGGCTTCCTCTACATCACCAACCATGGCGTGGACTGGAAGATGGTGGAGGAGACCTTCGCCCTCGCCGCCCGCTTCCACGCCCAGCCCATGGAAGAGAAGATGAAGGTGAAGCTGGATGACGGGATGCAGGGCTACCTGCCCTACAAATCCAGCACCACCCGCGCCAATGGCCTGGTCGCCGTGCGCAAGCCGAACGAGAACGAGGCCTTCTTCGTGAAGCCGGAGCGCGGGCCGACGCCGGTGAACCGCTGGCCGGAGGGCGTGCCGGGCTTCGCCGAGGCGACGCTGCGCTACTTCGCCGCGCTGGACGACCTCGCCCACCGCATGCTGCCGCTCTACGCCGTGGCGCTGGACCTGCCGCCCGACTATTTCGACAAGCCCTGCGAGGACAGCTTCTCCACCCTGCGGCTGACGCATTACCCGCCGGTGGAATACGGCTCGGACGAATACGGCATCGCGCCGCACACCGATTCCACCTTCATCACCCTGCTGGCGCAGAACCCGGTGCCGGGGCTGCAGATCCGCACCCAGGCGGGCGAGTGGATCGACGCGCCGGTGATCCCGGAAGCCTTCGTGGTCAACACCGGCGACATCCTGAACCGCTGGACCAATGGCCGCTTCATCTCCACCCCGCACCGCGCCTTCAACACCATGAAGACGGCGCGCTACGCGATTCCCTTCTTCTTCCATCCGAAGGAGGAGACCCTGGTGGAGTGCCTGCCCACCTGCACCAGCGCGGACAACCCGCCGCGCTTCCCGGCGCAGACCGTGGGCGAGTACATGGCGTGGTTCCGCGGCCAGAATTACGATCACTTCCGCAAGCAGCCGCAAGCGGCCGCTGAGTGAGAACTCTCCCATAGGGCCGCTTCGCGGCTTTGCGGGCCGTCCGGGAAGCGCCGCATTCCCGGCATCATGTCCGGGGCGACGCGCCTCAAGGGCACGCGCTCTAACTCATGGTTCCAAAGGCCCTGCGGCCTTTGGCAGGGGGAGCGCGAAGGGGGGACACTCGGGAGGGCGCGCCTTGTGGCGCGACGCCCCCCTCGCAACGCCGGGCACGGCCACCCACAAACGGAGTGGACCGATGAAGAAGACCATCGCCGCCGGGATGCTCGGCCTTGCGCTCGCCGCCCAGCCGGCGGCGGCGCAGGACCGCAACACCCTGCGCGTTTCGCTGAACACCGAGCTGCAGATCCTCGACCCGCTGGTCACCACCATCAACGCCACGCGGGTCTTCGCCTATCTGGTGTTCGACACGCTGGTCGGCGCCGATGAGAACGGCAATTACCAGCCGCAGATGCTGGAAGGCTGGCAGGTCAGCCAGGACCGGCTGACCTGGACCTTCACCCTGCGGGACGGCCTCGCCTGGAGCGACGGCAACGCCGTCACCGCCGAGGATTGCGTCGCCTCCATCCGCCGCTGGGCGCAGCGCGAGGCGCTGGGCGGCCAGCTCATGGCGGCAACGCGGGAGATCCGCGTGCTCGACGCCAGGCGCTTCGAGATCGTGCTGAACCGCCCCTTCGCCTTCGTCGTCGAGGCGCTGGGCAAATCCGGCCACACCATCCCGGTGATGATGCCGGCCCGCTTCGCCGCCGGCGATCCGCACAAGGCGGTGACGGAGATCGTCGGCTCCGGCCCCTACCTGTTCCGCCACGCCGAATGGCGCCCGGGCGAGCGCGCCAGCTTCGTCCGCAACCCCGCCTACCGTCCGCGCAGCGAGCCGCCCTCGGCGCTGGCCGGCGGCAAGGTGCCGAAGATGGAGCGGATCGAGCTGGTCAGCATCACCGACCAGGCGACCCGCGCCGCGGCGCTGATGGCCGGCGAGCTGGATTTCCTGGAGATCGCCCCGCTCGATTTCGTCGAGCGGCTCCGCCGCAACCGCAACGTCGTCGTCGGCAAGCCGCGCGGCATCGACCAGTTCCTGGCCGTGGTGAACATCAACCACGCGGTCCCGCCCTTCGACAAGCCGGAGATCCGCCGGGCGCTGCAGGCCGCCATCCTGCAGCCGGAGGTGATGGCGGCGATGGGCCTGCCGGAGGACCTCATCGTCTCCACCTGCGCCTCCATTTACATGTGCAACGCCCCCGGCAGCACGGAGGCGGGCAGCGAGCCGCTGCAGCAGGCCGGCACCGAACGCGCGCGGCAGCTCCTGCGGGCCAGCGGCTACAACAATGAGCCGGTGGTGTTCCTGCACGCCCAGGCCTCGGCGCTGCTGAACCCGATCGGCCTGGTCGTCTCCGACCAGATGCGGCGCGCCGGCTTCAACGTGGATCTGCGCAGCACGGATTACGCGACGGTGGCGCAGCACCGCCTCAGCCGCGCGCCGGTGGCGCAGGGCGGCTGGAGCGTGGCGCCCATCGTGCTGAACGGCATCGACCTGGCGAATCCGCTGAACAACCCGCTGATTTCCTACAATTGCTCGCCGGTGCAGCCCGGCTGGTACTGCGACCCGGAGATCACCGACCTGCTGGCGAAGTATTCCGAGGCGGCGACGCCCGATTCGCGGCGGGAGCTGGCGGACAAGCTGCAGGCGGCGGCGCATCGGCACGTCACCTTCGCCATTGCCGGGCAATTCGGCGGCCCGGCGGCGTGGCGGGCCAATCTCCAGGGGGTGGTGCCCTTCGCCTTCCCGGTCTTCTGGGGGGTGGAGCGGAAATAGGCCGCAAGGGCCGGCGCGTGAGCGCCGGAAGGGTAGGCGCCCGCGGCCGGATGCAGGCATGGGCCGCGGGGCATGGGCATCACGCTCCGGCTGTCCCGGCCAAGGGCACCGCCCCGTCCGGGCGCGCACCCTATGCGCTCGCGGGCGTCGCCTGGCGCGCCCTGTCCCGAAGGGTCGCCGCCCCTTCCTCGGTCGCGCCCCTTAGAACAAATTACGCCGACCGGGTGGAAGCACCTGATCGGCGTAATTCGCTCGCATGAACAAAGAGCTAGAGCAGATCGCCGGAGGGCGGCATCGCCCGGAGGCGTGAATCTGCTCTACCATCCATAAGCTAGAGCGGTTTCGCGCTGCACAGTCAGCGTGAAACCGCTCTAGTGTCCCGATTCCGAAGTCCTGCGGACTTCGGAATCGGGCGAACTTCGCGGGCAGGACACTAGGGCGTTCGCCATGCACCAGGGTGCATGGCGAACGCCCTAACGCGCCGTCAGCACCCCGGCGCAGGCGGCGGGCAGGCGGGGCGGTGGCCCGCGCGGGCGCGGTGGCGGGTGCCGCGCCTCCTCGCTCAGCCACCAATCCAGGGTGGCGTCGCAGCCATCCCCCGGCGGGGGTGGCGGCAGGCCCTGGCAGCCCGGCTGGTCCGGCGGGCAGCGCAGCCGGACATGCATATGGCTGTCATGCCCGCGCCAGGGCCGGACGCGCCGCAGCCAGGCGCCGCCGCGATCCGTGCGGCAGAGCTCTCGCTTGATGGCATGGTTCACCAGCACCCGGTCCACCCCCGGGCGTTCCGCCGCCAGCCGGATCAGCGCCGCGTGCTGCGGGCGCCAGCGCGCCCGGTCCACCCCGCTTTCATCCGGCAGGACCAGGGAGGGCACCTCGATATGCTCCCGCGCCGCCGCTTGCGTGGCGGGCTTGGGGGACAGTTCCAGCCAGATATCGGCATCCAGCCCCGCCTGGTGGCTGGCATGGCCCCAGGGCATCGGCCCGCCCCGCGGCTGGGAGAGGTCGCCGATCCACAGGGGCTGGAAGCCTCGCGCCTGGGCCTCGGCGGCAAAGCCCCGCACCCAGTCGATCAGCGCCGGATGGCCCCAGAAACGGTTGCGGGAGAGCCGCACCACCTGCCAGCCCGGCCCCTCCGCCGGCAGGGCCACTGCGCCGCCGAGGCAACCCAGCCCGGTGCTGCCGATGATCTGCGGCGGCCCGGCGCTGGGTGTCCGCACGGCCGCCCAGGCGGCGGCCTCGCTGCGCTGCGCCGCCGCCGGCCCCGGCATCGCCAGCAGCCAGACCAGGACGGACAGGGCACGGAGCATGCCCCGAGCCTAGCAGGCCCAACCGGGCCATAATACCCGCTGAGCCGCGGCGCCCGCTGGGCCGCACCGGAGCAGGATCGGTCGAGCTTTGCTCACCCGATCCTGCTCCAGCTCTTTGTCTGGTCGCATGTTGTCTGGTCGCGTGATGTACGGCTTCGGTCGGCCCGACCCCAACCGATCACGCTGTAGCGGCGGGACCCCTGCCTCCCGGCCGCGAACCGGACGCCGTTGCCGGCCGCGGCTTTGCCACGACCGGCTGCGCGAGTCGCCCATCGCCGGCCGAGCCTGCGCTGCGCGACGCCGGCGCGCGGGCATTGGATCCTGCGCAGCGCCATCCAGGGCTCCTTCGCGAAGCTGCGCCAGCAGCTTCCCGGGAGAAAAGGCGCCCCACGGCCTTGCGCCGCAACGCCCTGGAGCATTCTCCATGCACCAAGGTGCATGGAGAATGCTCCAGGTTATTGTTCAAGCGAGCAAATTGCTCCGGGCAGGTGATTCCACCTGATCGGAGTTTGCTCTAGTGGCCCGATTCCGAAGTCCTGCGGACTTCGTTCTCGGGCCACCAGCTTTTGTTTTCAGCGGCCTGCTTGTCCGCTGCGTTCGCTGGAAATCCAGCGAACTTCGCGGGCAGGACACTAGGAGAACAATCAGAACCGGCGCTCGAAGACGGTGACGGTGTCGCCGGGCTGCAGCAGCGCCTCGCGCGGCGCGCGATACTCGATCGGCCGCCCTTCCGGCCCGACCCGCGTGACGGAGACGTAGTCGCGGACGGCGCGGTAATTGAACCCGCCGGCCAGCGCCACCGCGGTCAGCGCCGTCATCGCCGGCTGGTAGGGGAATTGCCCGCCCCGCTCCACCATGCCGAGGACGAAGATCGGCCGGTAGGTCAGCACCTGCACAGAGACGGACGGGTCGCGGTAGAGGCTCTGCCGCCGCATCTCGGCGGCGATCGCCCGCTCCAGCTCCTCCGTCGTGCGCCCGGCGGCGCGCACCGAGCCGACCAGCGGCACGGCGATGTTGCCGCCGGCGGAGACGCGGAACTCGCCATTGAGCTGCGGGTCGTTGAAGACGGTGATGCGCAGCTGGTCCTCCGGGCCCAGCCGGTAGGCGCTGACCGCCGTCTCCGGCAGGGGGGGCAGGTCGCTGCCAGGGGTCGCGCAGGCGGCGAGCGTGGCCAGTCCCAGCAGGCAGAAGGGGCGGCGATGAAGCATCGTATGGCGTTCCTTTCCGGGCCGTGGGCGCATCCGCGCCGGTGCCCCTACCCTCTGCCAGAGCGCGCCGCCGACGCACATTCGCGTTTCCTTGCGCGGGCGGCGCATCACGCCGTTGTTTGCGGATGGGGCGGATTTCACCCGCCCGTTGAGCCCGCCGGCGCACCAAGCCGTGCATCAGGCGCTGTTGTTCTTGCGTGCCATGCTGCACCGCGATAGGCCGGGTCGGGGCCGGAGCGGCAGGGTGGGCGCTGCGGCGGCGACCCCTTCCCCCCGGCCGGGACGGAGGAGAGGAGTCTCGAGTCCATGGGCAATTTTCTGGTCACTGGCGGCGCCGGCTATGTCGGCAGCCACCTGGTCCGGGCGCTGGCCGACCGCGGCGATACGGTCGTGGTGGTGGATGATCTCCGCCAGGGGCATCGCGCCGCGGTGCCGGCGGGGGTGGAGCTGATCCAGCTCGACCTCGCCGACCGCCGGAGCCTGGCCGAGATCTTCGCCGGCTGGAAATTCGAGGCGGTGTTTCATTTCGCCGCCCTCTCCCTGGTGGGGGAGAGCATGCGGGACCCGCTGCGCTACTGCATCGAGAACCTCTCCAACAGCCTCGGCCTTGCCGATGCCGCGGTGAAGGCGGGGGTGATGCGCTTCGTCCTGTCCTCCACCGCCGCCCTGTTCGGGGACCCGGAGGCGGTGCCGATCCCCGAGGAGGCGAAGCTGGCCCCCACCAACGCCTATGGCGAAAGCAAGCTGATGGTGGAGAAGGGGCTGGCCTGGGCGGACCGGGTGCATGGGCTGCGCTTCGCCTGCCTGCGCTATTTCAACGCCGCCGGGGCGGATCCGCAGGGGCGGATCGGCGAGGACCATGAGCCGGAGACGCATCTGGTGCCGCTGGCCATCGGCGCCGCCCTCGGCACCCGCCAGCCATTGACGGTGTTCGGCACCGATTACCCGACGCCGGACGGCACCTGCATCCGCGACTATGTGCATGTGACGGACCTGGCCGATGCGCATCTGCGGGTGCTGGAGCGGCTGGAGCAGGGCAGCGTCCGCTACAATGTCGGCAGCGGCACTGGCTATTCGGTGAAGCAGGTGATCGAGGCGGTGGAGCGCATCGGCGGCCGGCCCGTGCCGCACAGCCTGGGGCCGCGGCGGGCGGGGGACCCGGCGGTGCTGGTGGCGTCCTCGGAACGGCTGAAGGCGGAGACCGGGTGGGCGCCGCGCTTCGGGGCGCTGGACGACATCGTGCGCACCGCCTGGGCGTGGCATAGCGCGCGTCCGCAGGGCTACGGGGACCGTTGAGGGAGGGCTCTGCCCTCCCCCAAACCCCCACCCGCAAAGGGCCGAAAGGCCCTTTAGAACCCTTGAGTTTGGCGCTTCGACCGACGGGTCCAGGACTCATGGTTTCCAAAGGCCCTTCGGCCTTTGGTGGGGGGAGCCCGAGGGGGGCAAAGCCCCTCTCGGCACTACGTTCAAAGCAGCGCCCGCCCCGCCTCCGTCACCACGATCCTGGCCGCCGCCATCCCGCCTTCCCCGCCCGGCCGGATCCGCACCAGCCCTTCCGCCAGCGCATCCTCCCAGATCGAGAGCCGGGGGCAGGAGGTGCACCAAGCCTCCATCGCCACCGCATAGGGCCGCGGCTCCGCCGCCACCCAGGCGAGGAATTGCCGCAGCAGCATCCGGTCCGGCGCAAGGCTTGGCGTTGTCGTCATGCCACCACCCTGCCCCGCCGGCGCCCGCCGCGTCCAATCCGAAGCGCGGATCGCGGCGATAGCGGAACTCAGCCCTGCTTCTGCAGGGTGAGGCTGCGGGAGCAATTCTGGTCGCGCGCCTCGCCGGTCATCTTCCCGTCGGCGATGCGGCCGCTGAAGACCAGGTCGGTGTCGCCGATGGTCGGCTGCAGGGTGAAGCTGCCATCCCCCCGCACCGGGCCCTTGGCGCCGAAGATCCGCGGCCGGTCGTAGATCACCTCCGCCGTGCCGTTCTGCACGGTGACGAGGTAATTATAGGCCATCGGGCCGCAGCTCTGGCCGCGGGCCGCGGTCAGCATGCCAGGGCCGGCATAGCGCCCGTCGAATTGCGTGCCGGCCGCGGCGGCCGCCACGGGGGCGGAGGTGGTGGGGCCGGCCGTGCAGGCCACCAGCAGGGGCAGGGCCGCCCCCATCGCCAGGCAAAACCGGATCCGCATCGCCACCTCCCGCGCCGTCCGCCGGAGGAGGTGGGAATGGCAGGGGCCGGGCCGCAAGCCCCGGAGGCTCGCCTCGCCTCACCCGCGCAGCAGCGGCACCAGGGAAAGCAGCAGCAGCACCGCCATCGCCCGGTTGAACCAGCGGAGCCCGGCAGGGGAGAGCAGCCGGGCCACCCCGCGCCCCATCGCCGCCCAGACCAGCAGGGAGAGGAAGGCGGCCGGGATGAAGATCGCCGCCAGGGCCAGCGCATCCGGCAGCACGCCGGCGCTGCTGCCGGTATAGGTGGCGATGGCGCCGGCGGCGATGATCCAGGCCTTGGGGTTCACCCATTGGAACAGCGCCGCCTGCCACAGCCGCATCGGCCGCGCCCCACCCGGCGGCGCCGCTGCTGCCTCCGGCGCGGCGGGGGCCGCGGTGAACAGGCCCCAGGCGAGCCACAGCATCCAGGCCGCGCCCACCCAGCGCAGCGCCGCCTGCAGCGCGGTGCTGCGCTGCAGCAGCTCCGCCGCGCCCAGCGCCACCAGCACCAGCATCACCGGAAAGCCCAGCGAGACGCCGAGCATATGCGGCAAGGTCCGGCGCAGCCCGAAGCGGGCGCCGGAGGCGGCGACCATGGCGTTGTTCGGCCCCGGCGTCGCCGACATGGCGATGGCGAAGCCGGCGGCAGCAGCCAGCCAGGCGGCGTCCCAGGCGGCGTCCATGAGCGTTCTCCTTGCAGGGCAGGCGCGGCCCGCCGCCGCCTCGGGGAGGGTGGCGCGCCCGGTCCGCGGGAAGGGAGATCTGTCTCGGCCGGGGCGGGCCGCCCGGGCCGGGGAATTTGAGTTCAGCCGGCCGCCGGCATGGCTCCTTATGCGCCGCGGCTCCCGGCTACCGGTGCGCCGCCGGCACCCGGCGACGCGCGCACCGCCGGCGTTCAGCCAGCCGCACGCCGCCGGCACCGGTAACCACGCACCGCTGGCACCGAGTGGCCCGCCGTCGGCTCGCAGCTCCCCGTGCACCGCCAGTACCCAGCTACCCGTGCACCACCGGCACCTGGCCACGCACGCACCGTCAGTACCCAGCTACCCGTGCACCACCGGCACCTGGCCACGCACGCACCGCCGGCACCCAGCTACCCGTGCACCACCGGCACCTGCCACGCACGCACCGCCGGCACCCAGCTACCCACGAACTTCCGGCATCCAGGCCACCCGCGCGCCACCGGCACCCAGCTACCCGCGCACCTCCGGCACGACGCTGGTCCAGCCATGCGGGTCGTTGCTGCGCCCGTACTGGATGGCCGTGATGGCGTCGTAGAGCTTCTGGGTCAGCGCGCCCGTCTGCCCGCCATTGATGGTGACGTCCTCGCCCTGGTAGCCCAGCGTCCCCACCGGGGAGACCACGGCCGCAGTGCCCGTGCCCCACATCTCCTGCAGCGAGCCGTCGCGGCCGGCCTGCATCACCTCATCGATGGTGATCGGCCGCTCCGTCACCTTCAGCCCCCAGTCGCGCATCAGTTCCAGCGCGGAGGCGCGCGTCACGCCATCCAGGATGGTGCCGGCCAGCGGCGGGGTGATCACCTCATCGCCGATCTTCACCATGATGTTCATGGTGCCGACCTCATCCAGGTATTTCCGGTGCACGCCGTCCAGGTAGAGCACCTGGGTGTAGCCCGCCGCCTCCGCATCGCGCTGGCCGGCCAGGGATTGCGCGTAATTCGCCGCCGTCTTCGCCTCGCCCGTGCCGCCCTTCACCGCCCGCACATGGCTGTCGGTCGCCAGGATCCGCACCGGCTTCACCCCCTCCCTGTAGTAGCTGCCCACCGGCGAGAGGATCAGGAAGTAGAGATAGCTGTGCGAGGGATGCACGCCGAGCATCACATCCGTGGCGATGATGGTCGGCCGCAGATAGAGCGAGGTGCCGGGCTTGCGCGGCACCCAATCCGCATCCAGCCCGACCAGCGCGTCGAAGCTCTGGCGGATGACGTCCACCGGCAGCTCCGGCATGCACATCAGCTTTGCCGAGCGGTTGAAGCGCTGCGCATGGCGGTCGGCGCGGAACAGCCGGATCTGGCCATCGGCGCCGCGGAAGGCCTTCAGCCCGTCGAAGATCGCCTGGCCGTAATGCAGCACGGTGGTGGCCGGGTCCAGGCTGAGCGGGCCATGGGGGAGGATGCGCGGCGAATGCCAGCCCTCCCCGTCCGTGTAGTCCATCAGGAACATGTGGTCGGTCAGCACCCGGCCGAAGGCCAGGGCGTCATCCGCCGGCTTCTGTTTCGGCGTGGTGGTGCGGGTGGTGGGGAAGCTGGCCATCTGGGCGTGTCCTTCGGGTGATCCGGTGCCCCGTGCCAGCGTCCTCCCGACGCTGGCCCGGGGCAACAATCTTTGGTCTCGGTGTCCTGCCCCTTCCGGCTCCGAGCCGGGCCGGGGCCGGGCCGGGGCCGGAAGGGGCAGGACACCTGCGGGACGGCGGCGGACCGCGCCATGGCGCGGGGGCGGCAGGGTCGCGCGCCTCTGGCCTAGCGGGCCGGCCGGGAAGATGCAATGAAGCAGCGTCTTGATCCGCTTCCTCGCAATTTCCTTTCGTCCTGAGCCGTAAGCTAGAATGGATCGGAAAAATGTGTCAATGACGCTGACCAAACCAGGCTTGAAAGGGCAGCATGCCAGCCATGCCTGAACGCACCGACGCCCCCACCGCCGAACCCGCCGCCACCGGCGCCCCCGTCGCCGCCGGCCGCAACCTGCTCTTCCTGCGCGAGGAGGAGCTGCGTCTGGCGCAGGACCTGCTCTTCTTCGGCTATCGCGACTTCACCGCCGGGGCGGACCAGATCCTGGCGGAGCTCGGCATGGGGCGGGCGCATCACCGGGTGCTGCATTTCGTCGGCAGGCGGCCGGGCATCACGGTGGGGGCGCTGCTCGGCATCCTCGGCATCACCAAGCAGTCGCTGGCCCGGGTGCTGACCCCGCTGGTGGAGGAGGAGTACGTCCACCAGGCGACAGGCCGCAGCGACCGCCGCCAGCGCCTGCTCTCCCTGACGCCGAAGGGCCAGGCGCTGGAGCGCCGGCTGTTCGAGCGGCAAAGGGAATGGGTGATGCGGGCCTACCGGGAAGCCGGGCCGACGGCGGTGGAAGGCTTCCGCCGGGTGATGCACGGGCTGATGGGGCCGGAGGCGCGGGCGCAGTTGGAATGGCTGGAGAGGCCGAAGGGGTAAGGCGGGGCGTCGTCCCCGCGCCCCCGCCAGGGGCGCTGCCCATTGGCGGCAGTGCCGCCAGCCCGCCGGGCGGGGTCGTCGAAGGCCGTGCCTTGACCCCCCGGACCCCACCCTGAGTTTGCCGTTGCGCCTGTCGCCTCTTTGCCCCCCGGGCAAGGATCACTAGCTTTCCTGTGAGCGACCGAGGGCCGCCCGCCAACTGCGCCGAGTCGGTACGGCCTTGGCGCAATGGTCGCATTCTCTGGGGGGTATCGGCGCCATGGCCGGCGAAACCTTGGTGGACAGCGCGCATCTGCTCGTCGTCGATGACGACGCCAGGCTGCGCGCGCTGCTGCAACGCTTCCTGGCGGAACAGGGCTTCCGCGTCACCACCGCCGCCGATGCCGCGGCCGCCCGCGCCGCCCTCGCCGCCGTCGCCTTCGACCTGGTGGTGCTGGACGTGATGATGCCGGGGGAAAGCGGCCTGCAGCTCGTCGAATCCCTGCGGCGGGAGGGCAATGACGTGCCGGTGCTGATGCTGACTGCGCGCGGCGGGCCGGATGACCGCGTCGCCGGCTTCGAGCTCGGCGCCGATGACTACCTGCCGAAGCCCTTCGACCCGCGCGAGCTGGCGCTGCGCATCCGCACCATCCTGCGCCGCGTCGCCCCGGCGCCGCAGGCCCTGCCCACCGCCCCCGTCCAGCTCGGTATGCGCTGGTTCGACGCGGAGCGCAGCGAGCTGCGCGGCCCGGAGGGCACGGTGCGGCTGACCGGCGGCGAGGCGGCGCTGCTCATCGCCCTCGCCCGCCGCGCCGGGGAGGTGCTGAGCCGCGAGGAGATCGCCGCCGCCCTCGGCACGCCGGAAGCCGGCGAACGCGCGGTGGACGTGCAGGTGACGCGGCTGCGCCGCAAGATCGAGCCCGACCCGCGCGAGCCGCGCTTCCTCCATACCGTCCGCCACCGCGGCTATGTGCTGAGGCCAGGACCGTGAGGCCGCGCCTGGCCGGGGCGCCGTCCCAGGGGAGTGGCGGAGCGGCCCTGCGCCGAGGCCTGACCCGATGGGCAGCGACGGCGCGCATCGCCACGGTGCTGGCGCACGGGGCCGGCGGCGCAGCCACGCACCGGCGCCCAGCCCCTGCTTCGTGGCCCGGCGACACGACGGCGCGCAGCGCCACGGTGCTGGCACAAAGTGTCGGCGGCGCAGCCACGCGCCGGCACCCGGCCCCTGCTTGGCGGCCCAGGGGCGCGACGACGCACAGCGCCACAGTCCTGGCACAAAGTGTCTTCGGCGCGGCCAGGCGCCGGCGCCCAGCCCCTGCTTCGCGGCCCAGGGGCGCGACGACGCACAGCGCCACGGCGCTGGCACAAGGTGCCGGCGGCGCGGCCAGGCACCGGCGCCCAGCCCCTGCTTCGCGGCCCCGGGATGCGACGGCGCGCAGTGCCAGGGCGCTGGCACAAAGTGTCGGCGGCGCGGCCAAGCACCGGCGCCCCGCCCCTGCTTCGCGGCCCCGGGATGCGACGGCGCGCAGTGCCAGGGCGGCGGCGCTGGCGGGCGACGGGACCGGCACGCGCCCGGCATGTATGTCAAGGCCAGGACCATGAGCGGCCGCGTCTGGGCCTGGTGGGGCGGCCGGCTCCAGGGACGGCAGGCGGACGATGCGGCCGAAGCGCCCGCCGCCCCGGCCAAGCGGGCCAGCCCGCCGCGCTGGCTGCGGGAGCTGATGCCGCGCGGCCTGCTCGGCCGCTCCGTCCTCATCATTCTCGGCCCCATCATCGTGCTGCAGCTCGTCGCGCTGCAGCTCTTCTACGGCGGGCATCTGGACGTCATCTCCCGCCGCCTCGCCGGCGGCGTCGCCGGCGACGTGGCGATGATCGTGGAGCTGCTGCGGCGCGAGCCGCCGGAGGACCGCGTCTGGATCTTCCGCGAGGCCGCCTGGCGCCTCGACCTCTCCCTGGCCTTCGAGCCGGGCGCGCGGCTGGCGCCGGTGGAGCGCCGCGCCAGCATGCCGCTGCTGCCGCTGGAGGAAGACCTGAACCACGCGCTGATGGAACGCGTGCAGCGTCCCTTCGACACGGATTGGCAGAGCGATCCGCGCAGCGTCATCATCCGGGTGCAGACGCCGGAAGGCGTCCTGCATGTGGAGGCGCCGCGCAAGCGCCTCTTCACCGCCACGCTCTATCTTTTCGTCATCTGGCTGGTCGGCTCCGCCTTGCTACTCTCGGCGGTGGCGGTGGTGTTCATGAAGAACCAGGTGCGCGCCATCCACCGCCTGGCGGTGGCGGCGGAGGCCTTCGGCCTCGGCCGCGACATCGGCAGCATCAAGCCGGAGGGCGCGGCCGAGGTGCGGCAGGCGGCGCTCGCCTTCAACCGCATGCAGGACCGCATCCGCCGCTTCGTCGGCCAGCGCACGGACATGCTGGCGGGCATCAGCCACGATCTCCGCACCCCGCTGACCCGCATGCGGCTGACCCTGGCCATGCTGCCGCGGCCGGCCGAGGTGGAGGAGGATCTCGCCGCCCTGACCGCGGATGTGGAGGAGATGGAGCGGATGGTCGCCGCCTATCTGGCCTTCGCCCGCGGCGAGGGCACGGAACAGGCGGCGCCGGCCGATCTGGTGGCGCTGGTGCAGGAGGTGGCGGCGAATGCCCGGCGCTCCGGCGCCGAGGTGGAGGTGACGGCGCCGGAGCGGCTGGAGATGAAGCTGCGGGCCGATGCGGTGCGGCGCTGCCTCGGCAATCTGCTGGACAATGCCAGGCGGCACGCGACGCGGATCCGGGTGACGGTGGAAACCGCGGCGCGCGGGGAGGGCACGCTCTGGGCGCAAGTGACGGTGGATGACGATGGGCCGGGCATTCCGGCGGAGGCGCGGGAGGCGGCGTTCCGGCCCTTCGCCTCCGGCGCGCCGGGGGGGACGGGGCTGGGCCTGGCCATCGCGCGGGACATCGTGCGGGCGCATGGGGGGGAGATTGCGCTGGAGGAGAGCCCGCTGGGCGGGCTGCGGGCCAGGTTCCGGCTGCCGGTGTAGGGCGCTTCGCGCCCCCGCCCCCCGGCAAAGTCGGCAGGTTGAACCGCAAACTCCCACCGGGGTCCGGGGAGGGGTCCCCTCCCCGGCGAGGGTGCAGGGGGCAGCGCCCCCTGCCTGGGGGTTTGGGCCCGGCGCCCCCCTTTCTCACACCCCCAGCAGATGCGTCACCACCGGCTTCTCCGGCCCGGCATGGAACCGCACCACCTCCGCCTGCAGATCGGCATCGGCCTGCGAGACGCGGCGGTGCTGGCGCAGATGCTCCGCCCAGCTTTCCACCATGAAGATCTCCACCAGCCGCTCCGGGTCCGCCGCATCCTCGCTGACCACCCAGAAGAAGGCGCCGTCCCGCCGCCGCTCCGGCGCCAGCCTGCCGATCGCCGCCAGGAAGGCGGCGCGGTCCGCCGCCCGCACCCGGTATTCGATGGTGACGGTCACCGGCCCGCGGTCATGCGCCACCGGCTCCGCCAGCGCCGGCTCCGGCCAGTGGGAGGAGGGGGTGAGGTCCGCCTCCCCTGCCGGCAGCGCCAGGCGCCGCGCCAGCAGCGCCACCGCCGCCAGCATCGCCGCGCCGATCAGCAGCGTGCCGCGCAGCCCTGCCAGCTCCGCCACCAGCCCCCAGGCCAGGCTGCCCAGGGCGGAGGCGCCGTTGAACACCATCAGGTAGATCGCCAGCCCCCGCCCCCGCACCCAATTGGGCAGGATGGCCTGGGCGGTGCCGTTCAGCGTGGTCAGCGCCGCGATCCAGGCGGCGCCGAGCGCCAGCAGCAGGACCACCGCCAGCGCCTGCGGCGGCCCCGCCGCCAGCAGCGCGGTGACGGCTGCGGCGCCGAGCGCGGCGCAGAGCATCACCCCGTCCGTATCCAGCTTCTTGCGCAGCCGCGGCAGCAGCACCGCGCCGAGGATGGCCCCTGCCCCGACCGCCGCCAGCAGCAGCCCGTAGAAGCCGGCATCGCCGCCGAGGAGCTGCCGCGCCACCAGCGGCAGCAGCGCCCAGACCACGCTGGCGCAGAGGAAGAACAGCGCCGCGCGCAGCAGCACCAGCCGCAGCTCCGCGCTGGCCCGGGCATAGCGCAGGCCGGCGCGGAAGGCGCCGCCGAATTCCTCGCGCAGCCCGTCCTCGGCCGCCGCCGGCCGGCGCCACCACAACAGGGCGGCGATCACCACCGCATAGCTCGCCACATCGGCGCCATAGGTGGTGGCGGCGCCGAAGGCCACCAGCAGTGCCCCGCCCACCGCCGGGCCGATGGCGCGGGCGATGTTGAAGCCCAGCGAGTTCAGCGCCACCGCATTGCGCAGATCCGGCTTCGGCACGAGCTCCGGCACGATGGATTGCCAGGCCGGCCCCATCAGCGCCGCGCCGATGCCGCCGAGGAAGGTGAGGCCGATCAGCAGCCCGACCGTCAGCGCCCCGGTCAGCGCGCAGAACATGAGCGCGGCGCTGACGCCGCCGAGCAGGATCTGCACCCCGACCAGCAGGCGGCGGCGATCGACGATATCCGTCAGCACGCCGGCCGGGATGGCCAGCAGGAAGACCGGCAGGGTGCCCGCCACCTGGATCATCGCGACGGCGGAGGGGGCGGCGGAGAGCTCCGTCACCAGCCAGCCGCTGGCGACGTCCCGCATGAAGGTGCCGGTATTGCCGAGGATGGTCGCCACCCAGAGCACGGCGAAGGCCGGCCGCTTCAGCGGCGAGAAGGCGGAGCGCCCGCCGCCCTCCGCCGGGCGGTGCGCCTGGGGCTCCGCCGCCATCAGGCCGCCGCCCGGGCGCTGGCGCGCTGCGCCAGGATGGCCGCCGCCAGCAGCCCGCCGATGATCGAGACATGCTCGAAGAAGATGTTCTGGTGCAGGAATCGCTCCGCCGCGGGCTTCGTCCAGAAGGCATGCGCCAGCAGCGTGGCGACGGCGGTGAAGCCCGCCAGCAGCGCGGCGCCGAGCCAGGCCCGGCGGCCGCCGAAGAGCAGCAGGGCGGCGCCGCCGAGCTGCGTCAGGATGACGAGGGCGGCGAAGAGCCAGGCCGGCTCCAGCCCCGCCAGGGCGCGCACCTCCGCCATGGCGCCGGCGAAATCCGCCAGCTTGGCGAGGCCGCTGAGCAGGAAGGGCAAGGCCACCGCCAGCCTGGCGAGGAAGCCGAACCAGGGCTGGTCCAGCAGGGCGGCGATGCGGTCGGCTGGGCTGGCCATGGGTCAGAAGGCCCAGCAGGAGCAGCCGAGGGCGCCCCAGAACCCGGCCTCGTCCCGCACCGGTATGTCGGCCGCCAGGGCCCGCGCATGGGCATGGCCATGCACCCCGCAGGGGCTGGCGCAGCCGCAGGCCACGCTGAAGGGCTGCGTGCTGGCCGCCGCCGCGCGCCGCTGGTAGCCGCCGAAGCTGCGCACCGGCGACCAGTCCGGCATGGCCGGCGGCAAAGGCGGCGCCAGCCCGGCGAAATCGCCCGCGCCATGCACCGGCTTGCCGCCCAGCAGGGTCAGCACGCTTTCGATGTCCTGGATCTCCGCCTCCGGCACCGCGAAATAGTCGCGGTCCAGCACCACCAGATCGGCCAGCTCGCCGGCGGCGATGCGGCCCTTCTTGCCCTGCTCCGTGGAGAACCAGGTATTCGCCTCGGTCCAGAGCCGCAGCGCCGTCTCCCTGTCCAGCCGGTTCTGCGGCGGATAGAGGCGGAACCCGCCCAGCGTCCGCCCCGTCACCAGCCAGGCGAGCGAGACCCAGGGGTTGTAGCTGGCAACACGGGTCGCATCCGTGCCGGCACCGACCGGCACCCCGGCGGACAGCATCCGGGCGATGGGCGGCGTGCGCTCCGCGGCCTGGGCGCCGTAGCGGGCGACGAAATCCTCGCCCTGGTACATCATGCGGTGCTGCACGGCGATGCCGCCGCCGAGCGCGGCGATGCGGTCGATATTGCGGTCGGTGATGGTCTCGCAATGGTCGAAGAACCAGTGCAGGCCGGTCAGCGGCACGTCGCGGTGCACCTTCTCGAACACGTCGAGGGCGCGGGAGATGGTCTCGTTGTAGGTCGCGTGCAGCCGCCAGGGCCAGCGACTCTCCGCCAGCAGCCGCACGACGGGTTCGAGGTCGGCTTCCATGCCCGGCGGCATGTCCGGCCGCTCCACGCGGAAATCCTCGAAATCGGCGGCGGTGTAGACCAGCATCTCGCCGGCGCCGTTGTGGCGGTAGAGATCGTCGCCCTGGCCCGGCTTCACCTGCTTCACCCAGCCGGCGAAGTCCGCCAGCTCCTGCTTCGGCTTCTGGGTGAAGAGGTTGTAGGCGATGCGCAGCGTCATCTCGCCATCTTCGTGCAGCTTCTCGATGATGGCGTAGTCGTCCGGGTAGTTCTGGTAGCCGCCGCCGGCATCGATGATGGTGGTGACGCCGAGGCGATTCATCTCCCGCATGAAGTGGCGGGTGGAGTTGAGCTGGTACTCCGGCGGCAGCTTCGGCCCCTTGGCCAGGGTCGCATAGAGGATGGTGGCGTTGGGCTTGGCCAGCAGCAGGCCGGTGGGGTTGCCGGCGGCGTCGCGCTGGATCTCGCCGCCGGGGAATTCCGGCGTGTCCCTGGTGTAGCCCACGGCGCGCAGCGCGGCGGCGTTCAGCAAGGCACGGTCATAGAGGTGGAGGATGAAGACCGGGGTGTCCGGCGCCACCGCGTTCAGCTCGTCCAGCGTCGGCAGGCGGCGTTCCGCGAATTGGTATTCGGTGAAGCCGCCGACCACGCGCACCCATTGCGGCGGCGGCGTGACTTCCACCTGGCGCTTCAGCATCTCCATCGCCTGGGCCAGGCTGCGCACCCCGTCCCAGCGCAGCTCCATATTGTAGTTCAGCCCGCCGCGGATGATGTGCATGTGGCTGTCGATCAGCCCCGGGATCACCCGCCGCCCGCCGAGGTCGAGGATCTGCGTCGCCGGGCTGGCGAGCGCCTGCATCTCCGCCGCCGTGCCGACGCCGAGGATGCGGCCGCCGGCGATCGCCACCGCTTCCGGCGCCGGGTTGGCGCGGTCCAGCGTGGTGAAGCGGCCATTGGTCAGAAGGAGTTCTGCTTGCATGGGCGGTTTCCCTGGCCGGAGGTCCGGGCGGCGGCGGGGCCGCCGAGGAGGCGGACGAAGGCGGCGGCGCTGCCGCCGAGCGCGGCCTGGCGGCGCGCCGGGCGCATCAGGTGGCGTCCTTGTCGGCGCCGGGGGCAGGCCGGCCCGGCAGGGCGCCGAAGACATGCTCGCCGCATTCGCGCTTCAGCCAGGAGAGGCTGAGCTGCTCGCCACCGAGCATGCGCTTCGCGATGGGCACGATCTGCTCCCCGGCCAGCATGCCGAGCAGCCCGAGCAGCGCCACCACCGGCGGCGCCGGCGAGCGCACGCCGAGCAGGCTGTAGATCACCCCCACCAGCACCCCGGCCCCGATGGCCGTCAGATAGGTCTGCATTCCGGATGTCCTGAAAGCTCGGGCATGCACTGCACGCCGGCACCGGACGGATGCCGCCATCAGCGCTGCCTGTTGTCCTTCCGCGGCTTTGCCGCGGAAGGCTGTGCGAGGCGTGGGCCACGGGGCTTGCATGGGCCCCATGGCGGCGCGCCAGCGCCCGCCTGGGGCGAAACCCGGGGCCCCCGCGAAGGCGCGAAGCGACTTCGTGGGGATCTAGTGTGCTTCCGAAGCGCCGAACATGGTCTTGGCGTAGATGATGCCGAGGCCATAGGCGCCGCCATAGAGCTTCGCGATCCCGGTCGTCAGCTCGTAGGTGCCGGTGCGCGCCCAGTCGCGCTGCAGCTCCAGCAGATATTGCAGCGAGGTCATCGGCCGCGCCCCCGCCTGCACCATGCGCTCCATGGCGCGCTCATGCGCTTCCTCCGAGACATCGCCGCAGGCATCGGCGATGACATAGACCTCGAAGCCCTGGTCCAGCGCCGACAGCGCCGGCCCGACGATGCAGACCGAGGTCCAGAGACCGGACAGCACGATGCGCCCCTTGCCGATCTCGTTCACCCGAGCAATCACCGCCTCGTCCTCCCAGGTGTTCATGGAGGTGCGGTCGAGCAACGTCTCCTCCGGGAAGGCCGCCGTGATCTCGGTGAACATCGGGCCGGAGAAGCTCTTCTCGGCTACGGTCGTCAGGATGGTGGAGACGCCGAAGCCGGCGGCCGCATGCGCCACCAGCGCGGCGTTGTTGCGCAGCGTGACGGCGTCGATCGACTTGGTCGCGAAGGACATCTGCGACTGGAAATCGATCATGACGAGGATGTGGTCATCGGGCTTCAGCAGCTTGGCGCCCGGCTTGGCGGATGCTTTCGGCATGGCTGTCTCTCCGGCGGTGTGTGGCCTCAGGCGGCGGGACCTTCCCCGCATCGCCCCTGCCGCGTCTTGTTCGAAAGGCGCGGTGGTTGAAGGATGGAGAGGTGGTGCACCGGCGGCGCCATCCCCGCCGCCGGCGCGCGGCGCCGCGCTATTGCCGGCGCCGCCAGCTTCCAGGGGCCATGCCCATCTGGCGGCTGAAGATGCGGGTGAAGTGGCTCTGGTCGGCGAAGCCGCAGGCCACCGCCACCTCGGCCAACGGCATGCGCGGGTCGCGCAGCAACTGCCGCGCCCGCTCCACCCGCTGCGCCAGCAGCCATTGATAGGGCGTCTGCCCCGTGGTCTGGCGGAAGGCGCGGATGAAATGGCTGCGGGAGAGGCGGCAGGCGGCGGCGACGTCGCCGATCAGCACGCCGCCGTCGAGCTGCGCCACCAGCAGCTCCTTCGCCAGCGCTTCCTGGGCGCGGGAGAGGCCGCGAATCCGGCTGGGCCGCGGCGTGCCGCCATGGTAGCGCCTGGCGATATGGCTCTGGATCGCCAGCGCCACCTGGTCGACGAAGAGCGCGCAGCCTTCGGCAGGTGCCGCCAGCACCGGCAGCAGCGCGCGGGCCAGATGCGGCAGCACCGGGTCGCGCTCGCCCGGGGTGCAGGCAAGCCCCTCGCTGCGCGCCAGGCCGGTCTCGGCACAGCCCTGCTGCATCGCCGCTTCGCTGATCTCCAGCAGCAGGAAGTCGAAGCCGTTCTCCATATCGGCCGCATAGGAATCGCCGAAGCTGCGGATGTAGATGCTGTCCGCGGCGAAGCCGTGCAGGGTGGAGGCCCTGGCGCGGAAGATCCGCCGGCGGTGCCCGCCTTCCAGCGCCACGCCGATCAGCAGCCCGCGGTCGCTGGGCGGCGTCGCCACCCGGCCGAGCTCCGTCCCGCTATGCCGCTTGCGGTAGAGGGTAAGGCCGGGGACGGCGAATTCCCGGTTCTCGGCAAAGCCGGCCAGGGTGCAGCCCAGGCTGTCCTGCCTGGGCGACGCGGTGGGCGGCGATATGCGGTCGACGCTCGTCGTCATGCCCTGTTCCCCGGCTGTGCCGTGCCAGGCCGGGCCGGAAGCGGCCCGCCGGCCGGTCGGTTCTTGCTGCCTGCTCCCCCGGCTCGGCGGTGCGCGGCCGCCGGCGGGCTGGTGTCCCGCCGGGCAAGGTCGGGCCTCGGCCGCATCCGGCCTTGCAGGATGTTCGCACGAATTGAAGCTTCCTGCCTTATCCAAATCGCCGTGTGCCGACGGCGAAAGGGCGCCCTGTCGCGGGGCGGACCCCTAGGCTGCCGGCCCGGGGCGGCGGCGGGGCCGGGGCGCGATCGCCACGCCCCGGGCGGGCGGCAACTTTCTACAAGACCGCAACGGTGAGGGACTGCAAAGGTAGCATCCCCGGGCCCGGGCCGGGCCGGAGGGAGAGCCACCGCCATGACCTATCTGTCTGCCATCACTCTGGTGCATACGGCGCTGAGCCTGGTCGCCATCCTGGTCGGGGTACCGGCCGTGGCCGGGCTGTTCCGCCCGGGCGGGGCGCCGGCGGCGCGCAGCGCCTTCCTCTGGACCGCCGGGCTGACCAGCGTGACGGGGTTCATGTTTCCCGATCTCAGCGTGACGCCGGCGGTCATCACCGGCGTGGTGGCGCTGCTGATCCTGGCGGCGACGCTGATCGCGGCGCGCAGCGCAGGGCCTTCCGCGCCGGCCAGGCGGGTCTTCGCGGCGGGGATGGTGGCGAGCCTCTATCTGCTGGTCTTCGTCGGGATCGCCCAGGCTTTCCAGAAGATCCCGGCGCTGCACGCCCTGGCGCCGACCGGTTCCGAGCCGGCCTTCGCGGTGGCGCAGCTTGCGGCGCTGGCGGGGTTCGTGCTGCTGGGGGTGCGGGCGACCAGGGCGGCGCGGCCGGCCTTGGCGTGATCCGGGGCTCTGCTCCTGCCCCCCGGACCCCGCCCTGAGTTAACCCTCCAGGGTGATGTGGGCGTCGTGGACGACCTTGCCCCAGCGCTCGGCTTCCGCCTTCAGGTAGTCCGCATAGCGGGCGGGGCCGTAGCCGAGCTGGCTGAAGCCGTTGGTCTTCAGCGTCTCGGCGAAATCGGCGGTGGCCAGCACCTCGGCCACGGCGGCATGCAGCGCTTCCGCCACCGGGCGCGGGGTGCCGGGGGCGGCGAGCAGGCCGATCCAGGCATCGGCGACCACGGGCATGCCGGCCTCCGCCATGGTCGGCACTTCCGGCACCAGCGGGAAGCGCTCGGCCGAGAGCACGGCCAGCATGGTGGAACGGGCGCGCTGCGGCTGGCCCACGGCGACCGGCACCACGGTGACATCCACCTGGTCCGCCGTGGCGGCGAGCATGGCCGGCCCCGCTCCGCCATAGGGGATGTGCGTCAGGTCCAGCCCGGCCGCCTGCTTCACCATCTCCCCTGCCGCATGGGAGACGGTCGCGACGCCGTAGGAGCCATAGGTGAGCGCCGGCTGCGCGCCACGCGCCTTTTCCAGGAATTGCTGAAGATTGGTGGTGCCGAGGCCGGGCCGCGCGATCAGCGCCATCACCACATTGGCGATGCCGGTGACGGGGACGAAGTCCGCCGCCCTGAAGGGCAGCCTGGGGTTGGCGGCCGGCATCACCGTATGGGTGTCGCAGGTGGCGAGGATCAGCGCATGGCCATCCGCCGGCGAGGCCAGGATGTTCTGGCTGGCGACGACGCCGACGCCGCCCGGCCGGTTCTCCACCACCAAAGGCTGGCCCAGCCGGTCGCCGAGGCGCTGGGAGATGAGGCGCGCCAGCATGTCCGTGGCGCCGCCCGGGGGGAAGGGCACGACGACGCGCACCGGGCGGTTGGGGCGCCAGGGGGCCTGGGCCAAAGCGGGCGTGGCGAGGGCAGCAAGCAGTAGGCTGCGACGGGTGGGCAGCATATGGGAGTTTCCCCGAATGTCGTTGCCGGGACGATGCGGTAGCGCAGGGCTTGGGTCAACGGTGCCGAGAGGGGGCTCTGCCCCTCTCTTCCGGGCATCGGACGCAGCGCGTCCGATCCCGCCAAAGGCCGCAGGGCCTTTGGCAACCATGAGTCTCGGACCCGTTGGCGAACGCCAAGCTCAAGGGTTCGAACGGGGTTGGATGCACTGCGTCCGACCGGCCCTTTGCGGGAAGAGTTCGAGAGGGGCGGAGCCGCTGCTAGAGCGGTTTCACGCTGACTGTGCAGCGCGAAACCGCTCTAGCTCATGGATGGTAGAGCAGCTTCACGCCTCCGGGCGATGCCGCCCTCCGGCGGTCTGCTCTAGAGCGGGATCGGTTGAGCTGCGCTCACCCGCCCCGCTCTAGCTCATTGTTCGATCGCGTGATTCACGGTTTCGGTGATTCGACCTCAACCGATCACGCTCTAATCGTCGATAATGGCGACGGCCCGCGTCCACCCCGCCGAGCCCCGATGCACCTTCACCGGGAAGCACACCACCTGAAAGCCATCCGCCGGCAGCACTTCCAGATTGTGCAGCTTCTCCAGATGCGAGTAGCCGATATCCCTGCCCGCCCGGTGCCCTTCCCAGATCAGGTCCGGGCTGCCGCCTTCGGCGATGCGGCGGCGGGTATGGCTGAAGGGCGCGTCCCAGGACCAGCCATCCGTCCCCACCAGCCGCACCCCGCGCTCCAGCAGCCAGAGCGTCGCCGCCTTGCCCATGCCGCAGCCGCGGTCGATGTAGTCATCCTCGCCGTAGCGCGCGCCGGCGGCGGTGTTCACCACCACGATCTCCAGCGGCTTCAGCGTATGGCCGATGCGCTGCAGCTCCGCCTCCACATCCGCCGGCTGCACCACGTAGCCATCCTCGAAATGCCGGAAATCCAGCTTCACCCCCGGCTGGTGGCACCATTCCAGCGGCACCTCGTCGATCCGCCAGGAGGGCTCGCCCCCCGGCTTGAGACGCTCGTTCATGCGGGAGAAATAGTGGTAGGGCGCGTCCAGATGGGTGCCGTTATGGGTGGAGATATCCGCCCGCTCCACCGCCGCATACTCGCCCTCCGGCAGGTCGGAGACCTTCACGCCCATATAGTCCGCCATGCGCGGCGCGGATTGGTGGTGGTCGATATACTCGATCTTCGGCTCCATCCCCGGCGGGTCGGATCTGATCCCGGCCTTCAGGGGCACGGAGATGTCGATGAAGCGGCGGGCCATGGCCTGTCCTCCCTTTGCTCGGGGCAGTTCGCCGGAGGGCCGCAGGGCCGGAGGCGAGACTCTGCTCCGCAATCGCTGGCCCCCAGGCTAGTCGGCCCCGCGCGCCCTGGCCATCACGCGAAGCGCAGCTCCCGGTAGCCCGCCGCCGCCACGCGCTCGGCGATGCGCCGGTATTTCACCGCCCCGCCGTAGTAGCCGAGGGTGCGCCGCACCTCCTCCCGCCCCGCGACATTGCGGTTCACCCCGGTCTGCCAGGAGGCCACCTGGCTGAACAGCAGGCCGGAGGCCGCCGCCTCCACATGCCGCGCCCAGTACTCCACCGCGTCCTCCCGCGCCTCCACCCGCCGGTGGCCATGCTCGCGCATGTAGCGGACGAGGCCGGTCAGCCAATCGACGATCTCCTCGATATTGCGCGGGATATTGCCGCGCGCGGTGTGGGGCCCGAGGACCATCAGCATGTTCGGGAACCCCTCCGCCAGCATGCCGAGGAAGGTACGCGGCGTGCCCTGCCAATCCTCCCTGAGGCTGCGCCCGCCCGGGCCGGTGATGGCCATGCGGTCATAGGGGCCGGTCACGCCGTCGAAGCCGGTGGCGTAGATCAGGATGTCGAATGCATGCTCCCGCGCGCTGGTCAGGATGCCGCGCGGGGTGATGCGCTCGATCGGCGTCTCGTTGATGTCAACCAGCGCGACGTTCGGCTGGTTGTACACCTCGTAATAGCCGCTCTCCAGCGGCAGGCGGCGGGTGCCGAAGCCGTGATTCTTCGGGATCAGCTTCTCCGCCGTGACGGGGTCCTTCACCCGTTCCCGGATCTTCTTCTTCGCCCATTCCGTCATGAGGGCGTTCGCCGCCGGGTCCACCAGCACGTCGCGGAAATTGCCGACCCAGATGCCGAAGCCCGGCTCGGCATAGAGCTTCTCCCAGAAGGCCTCGCGCTCCTCGGGCGAGACATCCAGCGCGCGGCGCGGATCGGCCTGATGGATGAAGCAGGTATCGGTCTGGCGGCAGCGCTCGAAGATCTCGGCATAGCTCGCCTTGATCTGCGCCTGCTCCTCCGGCGTGATCCGCCGGTTGTGCAGCGGCGCTGCCCAATTCGGCGTGCGCTGGAACACCGTGAGGTGCCCGACTTCCTTGGCGATGGTCTGGATGGTCTGGATCGCCGTCGCGCCAGTGCCGATGATGCCGACGCGCTTGCCCCGGAGATCCACCCCCTCCCGCGGCCAGCGGGCGGTGTGGAAGGCGGGGCCGGCGAAATCGTCGCGCCCCGGGATGTTCGGCAGGGTATAGGCGGACAGCGGCCCGAGCGCGGTGATGAGCAGGGGCGCGCTCGCCTCCTCGCCACTTTCCAGCGTGATGGTCCAGCGCGTCGCCGCCTCGTCCCAGGTGGCGGCGGTGACGCGGCTGTGGAATTGCATGTCCCGCCGCAAATCGAATTTGTCGGCGACATGGTTCAGGTAGCGGAGCGTGTCCGGCTGGGCGGCGAAATGCTCCGGCCATTCCCATTCCTGCAGCAGCTCCTGGCTGAAGGAATAGCCATAGGACCAGCTTTCGGAATCGAAGCGGGCGCCGGGATAGCGGTTCCAGTACCAGGTGCCGCCGACATCGCTGCCGGCCTCGAAGACCCGCGCGCGCATGCCGAGCTCCCGCAGCCGGTGGAGCTGGTACATGCCGGCAATGCCGGCGCCGATGATGATGGCCTCATAGCCTGGCTGCGCCATGGCGGGCGTCCTCGCTGCCTTTGGCGGGAGGTTAGCAGGCTATCGAAAGGGGAAGAAATGGGGGCTCCGCCCCCATGCCCCACCAGGGGCTCTGCCCCCGGGCCCCGCCCGCCGGGGCCAGGACCTGGTGTCCTGCCCGCGAAGGTCGCTGGACTTCCAGCGAACGCAGCAGACAAGCAGGCCACCGAAAACACAAGCTGGTGGCCCGAGAACGAAGTCCGCAGGGCTTCGGAATCGGGACACTAGAGCGGGATCGGTTGAGCTACGCTCACCCGCCCCGCTCTAGCTCATTGTTCGGTCGCGTGATTCACCGTTTCGGTCGATTCGACCTCAGCCGATCACGCTCTAGCCCCGGACCCCGGTCTGAGTTTCAGACCCGACGGTCGAACCGCAAACTCACACGGGGTCCGGGGGGTGCAGGAGGCAGCGCGCCCCGCCGAAGCCCCGGCTCACCGCAGCGCCACGCGCTGCGCCTCCCCTGCATGCCGGCGGATGAACCCCGCCATGTCATCCGCCACCGGCGCCAGGCTGGGCAGGCCGGGCAGCGACATCAGCAGGCCGATATGGCCAAGGCCGAAATAGATCTTCCACGCCGCCTCGCCCCCCGCCGCCCGCACCCGCCGGCCGAGCTGCCAGGCGTGGTACTGCCCGCCGACAATGTCGAAGCTGCCGGCCAGCAGCAGCAAGGGCGGCGCGCCGGGACGGGCGAAATTCTCCGGCATCAGCCTCTCCTGGTCCGTCACCCGGCCGAAGATGCCCTGCATCAGGAAGGGGTTGGCGGTGAAATGGTCCACATAGGGCCCGGCCAGGCCGATGCCCGCCCGTACCGCCCGCGCCGGCACCCCCGCCTGGCGCAGCCATTGCCCGTCCAGCGTCAGCATCACCGCCATATAGCCGCCGGCGGAATGCCCGGTGAGCACCACCCTCTCCGGGTCGCCGCCGAACTGCGCCGCTTCCCGCCGCATCCAGGCGGTGGCCGCGGCCGCATCCTCGAGGAAGGCGGGGAAGCGCCCCTCCGGGTACAGCCGGTAGTTCGGCACCGCCACCAGGAAGCCGCGGCGCGCCAGGGCACGGGCCAGGGTGCGGTTGGACAGCTCCGCCTTGTCGCCGATGTAGAAGGCGCCGTGATGGAAATACATCACCACCGGCGCCGGACCCTCGGCGCCAAGCGGACGGTAGATGTCCAGCACCTGCCGCTCCCCCTCGCCATAGCGCAGGTCGCGCTCGACGCCGATCTCGCCCTCGGCAGGCGGCAGCGGTTCCATGGGCGGCAGCCCGCCGCAGGCACCCAGCAGCAGAAGCAGGCCGAGCCAAAGGCCGGCCGGACGGAAATGGCGGATGATCCTCATGCGCGCGCTGCGCCCCCGGCCGGCCCCGCCGGAATGTCCGGGCAAGGGCGATAGGTGCCGGGAGATGGGCGTGGCAGCGCGCACAGGGCGGCAAGCCACCCGCGATCCTGGCGGCCGGCGCTGAGGCAGGATTAGGCGGGAAGAAGCTACGGAGAGGTGAAGGCCCGCCCCGCGGTTTGCATCAAAATGTAGGAGACCGGCCGGGGAGGCGCGAAGCCGGCATTGCGATCACGTCAGGCTTCCTCGCCCTGCGCCCCCGCCCCTTGCCCTGAAGCGGCCCTGCCGCTTCAGGCGGTGCGCGGCGCCGATCGCCCGGCGCCGCCCTGGGCCCCCCTTGGCGTTGCGCAGCAACGCCATGAGGAATACATCAGAGCTTCACCTTCAGCAGCCTGGCGATCTCCCCTACGATGCCGCGGCGGAAGGCGATCACGCAGGCGACGAAGATCACGCCCTGGATGACCGTCACCCAGGCACCCATCTCCGCCAGGTAATTCTGCATCGTCACGATGACCGCGGCGCCGACCAGCGGCCCGAACACCGTGCCGAGCCCGCCGACCAGCGTCATCAGCACCACCTCGCCCGACATCGCCCAGTGCACATCCGTCAGCGTCGCGATGCCGAAGACCAGCGACTTCGTCGCCCCCGCCACGCCGGCCAGCGTCGCGGAAAGGATGAAGGCCATCAGCTTGTAGTCATCCGTCCGGTAGCCAAGGGAGGTGGCGCGCGGCTCATTCTCCCGGATGCTCTTCAGCACCTGGCCGTAGGGCGAGTGGATGATGCGGTGGATCAGCAGGAAGCCGCCCAGGAAGACCGCCACCACCACCCAGTACATGTTCATGTCCCGGTCCAGCGGCAGCACGCCGAGGAGGTTGCCGCGCGGGATGGCCTGGATGCCGTCCTCGCCGCCGGTGAAGGGGGCCTGGACGCAGAAGAAATAGACCATCTGCGCCAGCGCCAGGGTGATCATGGCGAAGTAGATGCCCTGGCGGCGGATGGCGATCCACCCGGCCACCGCGCCGAGCGCCGCCGCCGTCGCCCCGCCGACGATGATGGAGAGCTCCGGCGTCAGCCCCCAGACCTTCGCGGCATGGCCCGCCAGGTAACCGCCCATGCCGAAATAGGCGGCGTGGCCGAAGCTCAGCAGCCCGACATAGCCGATCAGCAGGTTGAAGGCGCAGGCGAACAAGGCGAAGCAGAGCAGCTTCATCAGGAAGACCGGGTAGAGCACGAAGGGCGCCACCGCGAGGAAGACGACCAGCGCCCCGAGCGCGATGATCTGGGCGCGGGAGAAGCCCCACACCCCCTCCCCCGGCTTTTCCGAGGCGGCCAGCGCGCCGGCGGTGATGGTGGTATCGGACGCCATGGCTCAGGCCCTCCCGAACAGGCCGGCGGGACGTGCCAGCAGCACGATCGCCATGATGACGAAGATGACGGTGGCGGAGGCTTCGGGCCAGAAGACCTTGGTCAGCCCCTCCACCACGCCCAGGGTGAAGCCGGTGAGGATGGCGCCGAGGATCGAGCCCATCCCGCCGATGACGACGGTGGCGAAGACCACGATGATGAGGTTGGAGCCCATCTGCGGATTCACCGAATAGATCGGCGCCGCCAGCACGCCGCCGACGGCGGCGAGCGCCACGCCGAAGCCGTAGGTGAGCGTGACCATGCGCGGCACGTTCACCCCGAAGGCCTGGACCAGCGCGGCATTTTCCGTCGCGGCGCGGAGATAGGCGCCGAGCCGCGTCTTCTCGATGATCAGCCAGGTGGCGAGGCAGAGCACCAGGGCCGCGATCACCACCCAGCCGCGATAGACCGGCATGAACATGAAGCCGAGATCCCAGGCGCCGCTGAGCGCGTCCGGAATCCGGTAGGGCAGGCCGGAGGAGCCGAATTCGTTGCGGAACACGCCCTCGATGATCAGCGCCAGGCCGAAGGTCAGCAGCAGGCCATACAGGTGGTCCAGCTTGTAGAGCCTGGAGATGAGCAATCGCTCCAGGATGATGCCGGTGATGGCGATGATGATGGGCGCGAGCAGCAGCGCCCACCAATAGCCGATGCCGAACCAGGCGAGCAGCATCCAGGCGGCGAAGGCGCCCATCATGAACTGCGCGCCATGCGCCATGTTGACGATGTTGAGCAGGCCGAAGATCACCGCGAGGCCGAGCGAGAGCATGGCGTAGAAAGCGCCGTTGATCAGGCCGAGCAGCAACTGCCCGAAGAGCAGCGGCGCGGGTATGCCGAAGATGTCATCCATGCAGGTCGTCCCGATCCTTCGCGGTGAACATGAGGTCCTAGCTCCGTACCAGCGGGCAATTGCCCTCGGAGAGGGGGCGGAAGGCCTCCTCCGCCGGCGTGGTGGCCACCAGCTTGTAGAGGTCCCAGGGGTTGCGGGATTCCGCCGGCGTCTTGACCTGGAACAGGTAGCTGGGATGGATCTTGCGGCCATCGGCGCGGATCAGGCCGGGGCCGAAGGCGTCGTCATCCGTGGGCATGGCCTTCATCCGCGCCACGGCATCCGCGCCGCTGGCCTTGGCGGCGGCCACGCCCATATCGGCCACCGCCTTCAGGTAATGCAGCACCATGCCGTAGCAGCCGGCCGGCTCCATGGCCGGCGGGCGGTCCTGGTTCTTCGCCTTCACCCGCTGGGTCAGCGCCCGGGTGCGATCGTTCATGTCCCAGTAGAAGGGCTCGGTCAGCAGCAGCCCCTGGCCGCTCTCCAGGCCCAGCGCCTTCACATCCGGCAGGCCGATCAGCAGGGCGGCGATCTTCATCGAGCGCTGCAGGCCGAATTCCCGCGCGCCCTTGATGGCGTTCACCGTATCGGTGGAGGCGGTGGCAAGGCCCAGCACCTTGGCGCGGCTGGCCCGGGCCTGCACCACGAAGGCGGAGAAATCCGTCGTCGCCGGGAAGGGGAAGCGGACATTGCCCAGCACCGTGCCGCCCTGGGCCTTCACGAAATTGCCCGTGTCGCGTTCCAGCGCATGGCCGAAGGCGTAGTCGGCGGTGATGAAGAACCAGCTATCCCCGCCCGCCTTCACGATGGCGGCGCCGGTGGATTTCGCCAGCATGTAGGTGTCGTAGGTCCAATGCACCGTGTTCGGGCTGCAGATCGCGCCGGTCAGGTCGCTGGTGGCGGCGCCGGAATTCAGATGGACCTTGTTCTTCTCCCGCGCGATCTGATTGACCGCGAGGGCCACGGAGGAGGTGGGCAGATCCGCCACCACATCCACGCCCTGGTCGAGCCACTGCCGTGCGATATTGGCGCCGACATCCGGCTTGTTCTGGTGATCGGCCTGCAGCACTTCCACGTTGAAGCCGCGGCTGCCGAAATCCTGCACCGCCTGCTGGGTCAGCACCACGCTGCCCGGGCCGGAGCCGTCGCGATAGGGACCCGACATGTCGTTCATCACGCCGATGCGGATGGTCTGCGCCTGAGCCCGGGCGCGCCGCCGGGGCCAGGCCGTGCCGGCCGCCGCGGCTACGGCGGTGCCGAGCAAGTCTCTTCTCTGCAGGACCATCCGTTTCTCTCCCTTCCTCTTTGTTGGGGGCCGGGAGCCAGGCCCCGGGGCGCGCCCCGGGGCCCTTCCCGGCTCAGCTCCGGACGAGCGGGCAGCCGCCTTCATTCAGCGGGCGGTAGGCTTCCTCGGCCGGGGTGGTCTGGACGAGCTTGTAGTAGTCCCAGGGCGCACGGCTTTCTTCCGGCTTCTTCACCTCGAACAGGTAGCTGGGGCAGAGCTTGCGGCCATCCTCGCGGATGCGGCCGGGGCCGAAGGCGTCGTCATCGCAGGGCATCGCCTTCATGCGGTTCACCAGCTCGATGCCGGAGGCCTTGGCGGCCGGCACGCCCATATCCGCCACCGCCTTGAGGAAATGCAGCGTCGCCGAATAATCGGCGATGGAGGACATGTTCGGCTTCTGGTCCCTCAGCCGCGGCTGCAAGCGCTGGGTGATGGCGCGGGTGCGGTCGTTCAGGTCCCAGTAGAAGCTCTCGGTCAGCACCAGCCCCTGCGCGGTCTGCAGGCCGAGGGCATGGACGTCCGGCAGGAACATCAGCAGCGCCGCGAGCTTCACCCCGCGCCGCATCAGCCCGAATTCCGCCGCCTGCTTGATGCTGTTGATGGTGTCCGCGCCGGCATTGGCCAGGCCGATGACCTTGGCGCGGGAGGACTGCGCCTGCAACAGGAAGGAGGAGAAATCGGTGGTCGCCGGGAAGGGGTATTTCACGCTGCCCAGCACCTTGCCGCCGGCGGCGTTGATGAAGGCGGTGGTGTCGCGTTCCAGCGCGTGGCCGAAGGCGTAGTCGGCGGTGATGAAGTACCAGCTGTCGCCGCCCGCCTTCACCATGGCGCCGCCGGTGGATTTCGCCAGCATGTAGGTGTCGTACATCCAGTGCACGGTGTTCGGGCTGCACTGGCTGCCGGTGAGGTCCGAGGTGGCGGCGCCGCAATTGATGTAGGCCTTGTTCTTTTCCCGCGCCACCTGGTTCACCGCGAGGCCGACCGAGCTGGTGGGGACGTCGATGATGAGATCGACGCCCTGGTCGTACCATTGCCGGGCGATGTTGGCGCCGACATCGGGCTTGTTCTGGTGGTCGGCGAAGGTGACCTCGACGGCGAAGCCCTTGTTGCCGAATTCCTGCACCGCCTGGCGGGCGCATTCCACGCCATAGGGGCCGGAGATATCCCGGTAGGTGCCGGACTGGTCGTTCAGCACGCCAATGCGGATGGTGTTGGCCGCCTGGGCGCGGGTCAGGCGCGGCAGGGCGGGCACCAGCGTGGCACCAACGGAAGCGGCAAGCAGGCTACGTCGAGTGGCGGTCATGAGGCTTTCCTCTCGCAGTCTCAGCTGCGGACCAACGGACAGCCGCCTTCGGTGATTGGCCGGAAGGCCTCCTCCGCCGGCGTGGTCTGCAGCAATTTCAGGTAATCCCAGGGGGCTTTGCTCTCCGCCCGCGCCTTCACCTCGAACAGGAAGGAGGGGTGGATCTTGCGGCCATCGGCGCGGATCTGGCCGGGGCCGAAGCAGTCATCGTCGCAGGGCATCGCCTTCATGCGGTTGACCAGCTCCGTCCCGCTGGCCCGCGCGGCGGGCACGCCCATATCGGCCACCGCCTTCAGCGCATGCAGCACGGCGGAGTAATTCCCGGCATGGATGCAGTTCGGGTAGACATTGGCCAGCCGCGGCTTCACCCGGTTGAGGAAGGCGCGGCTGCGATCGTTCAGGTCCCAGTAGAAGCTTTCGGTCAGCACCAGCCCGGCGCCCTGCTCCAGCCCGATGGAATGGACATCGGTGATGAAGAGCAGCATGCAGGCCAGCTTCACGCCCCGCCGCGTGACGCCGAATTCCGCCGCCTGCTTCACGCAATTGATGGTGTCGAGGCCGGCATTGGCGAGGCCGATGACCTTCGGCCGCGTCGCCACCGCCTGCACCAGGAAGCTGCTGAAATCCGTGGTGCCCGGGAAGGGCGTGCGCACGCTGCCCAGCACCCGGCCGCCGCTGGCCCGCACCAGGGCGGAAGTGTCGCGCTCCAGCGCATGGCCGAAGGCATAGTCCGCGGTGATGAAGTACCAGCTGTCGCCGCCCGCCTTCACCATGGCGGCGCCGGTGGATTTGGCCAGCATGTAGGTGTCGTAGGCCCAGTGCACGGAATTCGGGCTGCATTGCGCCCCGGTGAGGTCGGCGGTGGCGGAGCCGACCTGCAGCACCGCCTTGTTCTTCTCCCGCGCCACCTGCTGCACGGCGAGGCCGACCGAGCTGGTCGGCACGTCGGCGATCAGGTCGATGCCCTGGTCGTACCATTGCCGCGCCAGGCTGACGCCGAGATCGGGCCGGTTCTGGTGGTCTGCCTCGATCACCTCGACATTGAAGCCCTGGGCGGCGAATTCCGCGACCGCCTGGCGGACGCAGATGACCGAGGTGGGGCCGGTATTGTCGCGGTAGGTGCCGGACATGTCGGTCAGCACGCCGATGCGATAGGTGTTGGCCGCCTGCGCGCGCGAAAGGCGCGGCAGGGAAGGCGCCAATGTCGTCACGGCCCCTGCGGCCAGCAGGCCGCGTCTCGTCGGTGTCATCTCGAACTGTCCCCCAATTATCGGGGGCCGGTGCTTGCTGCCCGGCCCTTCCATCCTCAGCTCCGCACGAAGGCGCAGCCGCCTTCGCTCATCGGCCGGAAGGCGTCCTCCCCCGGCGTGGTCTGCAGCAGCTTGTAGTAATCCCACTCGCCCCGGCTTTCCTCCGGCGACTTCACCTGGAAAAGATAGGCGGGGTGCAGCTTGCGGCCATCCTCGCGGATGCGGCCCGGGCCGAAGCAGTCATCGTCGCAGGGCATGGCCTTCATCCGCGCCACCGTCTCGGCGCCGCTGGCCTTGGCCGCGGCCACGCCCATATCGGCGGCGGCCTTCAGGTAGTGCAGCACCGCGGCATAGCCGCCGGCATGGTTCATGCAGAGCGGCACGCTGACCTGCGGCCGCATCTTCGCCTTGAAGGCGCGGGTGCGGTCATTCAGGTCCCAGTAGAAGGTCTCGGTGCAGATCAGCCCCTGCGCGGTGGAGAGGCCGATGGCATGCACGTCCGGCAGGAACATCAGCAGGGAGGCGAGGCGGATGCCGCGCCGCCCGAGGCCGAATTCCGAGGCCTGCTTGATGCAGTTCACGGTGTCGGAGCCGGCATTGGCCAGGCCGATCACCTTCGGCCTGGCGGCCACGGCCTGCACCAGGAAGCTGCTGAAATCCGTGGTGCCGGGGAAGGGGGTGCGCACCTGGCCCAGCACGCGGCCGCCCTGCGCCTTCACGAAATTCGCGGTGTCGCGTTCCAGCGCATGGCCGAAGGCGTAGTCGGCGGTGATGAAGAACCAGGCGTCGCCGCCCGCCTTCACCGTCGCGCCGCCGGTGCTGCGCGCCAGCATCCAGGTGTCGTAGGTCCAGTGCACCGTGTTGGGCGAGCAGGCGCGGCCGGTGAGATCGGAGGTGGCGGAGGAGGTGTTGAGGAAGACCTTGTTCTTCTCCCGCACGATGTCGTTCACGGCGAGGGCGACGGAGGAGGCGCCGCCATCCACCACCGCATCCACGCCGTCCCGGTCGATCCAGGTGCGGGTGACGTTGGAACCGACATCGGGCCGGTTCTGGTTGTCGGCGAAAACCACCTCGACATTCATGCCAGTGGCGTTGAACTCCGCCGCCGCCTGGCGAATGCAGGCGAGCTCGGTCGGCCCGGTCACGTCGCGGTAGGTGCCGGAGAAGTCGCAGAGCAGCGCCACCCTGATGGTGTTCGCCGCCTGCGCCTTCGCCCTTCGCCTGGTCCAGCCTGCCAGCACCGGCGCCGCGGCGGCGCCGGCGAGCAGACTCCTCCTCTCGATCATCGTCATCCCAGAGCCCTCCATCGCCGCCGCGTCTTCGCGCGGTCGGTCGTTCTTCTCAGACGCCCAGATATTCGTGCAGCCGGCCCATGGATGCGGCAAGCTCGGCATTCGGCACCATGTCCACCACGCGGCCATGCTCCATGACGTAGTGCCGGTCCGCGACGGTCTGGGCGAAGCGGAAATTCTGCTCCACCAGCAGCACGGTGAAGCCGCGCGCCTTCAGCTCCCGGATGGTGCGGCCAATCTGCTGCACGATGACGGGGGCGAGGCCTTCCGAGGGCTCGTCCAGCAGCAGCAGCTTGGCGCCGGTGCGGAGGATGCGGGCGATGGCCAGCATCTGCTGCTCGCCGCCCGAGAGCTTGGTGCCCTGGCTGCTTGCCCGTTCCTTGAGGTTCGGGAAGAGCTGGTAGATGGTCGGGATGTCCAGCCCGCCCGGCTGCACCACCGGCGGCAGCAGCAAATTCTCCGTCACGCTCAGGCTGGCGAAGATGCCGCGCTCCTCCGGGCAATAGGCGATGCCGGCGCGCGCGATCTTGTCGGAGCGCTCGCCGATCGTCTCCCGCCCGGCGAAGCGGATGCTGCCGGCGCGGCGGCCGACCAGCCCCATGATGGCGCGCAGCGTGGTGGTCTTGCCCGCGCCGTTGCGGCCGAGCAGGGTGACCACCTCGCCCTCGCGGATCTCCAGCGAGACGCCGTGCAGGATATGGCTCTCGCCATACCAGGCCTGGAGCCCGTTGATGGTGAGCAGCGCCTCGCCGGCAACGGCCGGCCGCGCCATGGCCGGGGTGTCTGCCACAGTGGTCTCAGCCATGGACGGCCACTCCCTCGGTCGCGGTATGGGCTTCGGAGCCGAGATAGGCGGCGATGACATCCGGGTTGCGGGCGACGCTCGCATAATCGCCTTCCGCGAGCACGCTGCCGCGCGCCAGCACGGTGATGGTGTCGCAGAGGCCGGAGACCACCTTCAAATTGTGCTCCACCAGCAGCACGGTACGCCCGGAGGAAACGCGCTTCACCAGCGCCACGATGCGGTCCACATCCTCATGCGTCATGCCGGCCGTCGGCTCGTCCAGCAGCAGCATGACGGGGTCGAGGGCCAGCGTCGTCGCGATCTCCAGCGCCCGCTTGCGGCCATAGGGCAGCTCGCCCGCCGTCAGGCCGGCATAGCCGGTGAGGCCGACATCCTCGAGCAGCGCCATCGCCCGGTCGTCATATTTCCGCAGCAGGGAATCGGAGCGCCAGAAATCGAAGCTGCCACCGCGGTCCCGCTGCAGCGCGACGCGCACATTCTCCAGCACCGAGAGATGCGGGAAGACGGCGGAGATCTGGAAGCTGCGCACCAGGCCGAGCCGGGCGACTTCCGCCGGCTTCATCCCGGTGATGTCGCGCCCGTCATAGCGAATGCTGCCGCGCGTCGGCTGCAGGAATTTCGTCAGCAGGTTGAAGCAGGTGGTCTTGCCGGCGCCGTTCGGCCCGATCAGCCCATGGATGCTGCCGCGGCGGATCTTCAGGGACACGTCGCTGACCGCGACGAAGCCCCGGAACTCCTTGGTCAGCCCTTCGGTTTCCAGAATGGTGTCTTGCACCCGGACGCTACTCCCCGCTGAAGCTAGCCTGAATGGCCATGTATTTCAGCAAGGTATGCCGGGGATGGGGACGGGATGCAAGGGTGTTGGCGGTGAATTCCACGCTTTTCACGCGGTGGATAGCGGGTGCCGCTTTGCGAAACCGCGACACGCCGCGACGGCCTGCAGCCAACACGGCGACGCGAGGGCGCGGCGCCCGGCCTAGCCGAAGCCGACTGCCCGGCGCCCTGCCCCGTGGCGCCGCGTCAGCGCAACCCGTCCTTGCCCTCGATCTCCGCGACGGTGAGGCCGCCGATGCGCGGCAATGGCCGCCCGCCCGTGGTCAGCGCCAGGCAGAGCAGGATCTCCCCGGCACGCGGCGCATCCGTCACGCGTGCCTCGATCGCGTCGAAGTGGCTGCGCACGAAGGCGGCATCCTTGTGCCCCAGCGGCACATCCACCGGCGTGCCCGGCCCGCCGGATTTCTTGGCGGAGGGGATCAGCGCCGGCCCCCTGCCCAGCGCCGCGCGCACCGGCGCGCCCATCTTCGGGTGCAGCAGCGCGGCGGCGTGTTCCAGCTCCCCCGCCTCCCCCACCACCGCGGCCTTGCCGAAGCTCTGCACCTGCTCGCCGGGGATGCCGAGGGCGGCGATGGCGCGGGCGGCGAGTAGCGCCCCCAGCTCCTCGCCCTGGGCGATCAGCTCCGAGAGGTCCTCGACATAGCGGCCGGCGAAGGGGTTCGCGATGACGGCGCAGGCAATGGCGCGGCGGATGGGCGGGATGTCGCGGCCCATCTCCCGCCGCGTCTCGTCCAGAAGGGTCACCAGCTTGCGGATGACGGCGGGCATCGTCTCTCTTTCTCCCCCCCTTTGGGCGCGCTCAGCCGGCGCCGGCCAGCCGGCTCAGCCGCGTGCCATGGCCGATGACGGCGCCGATGGAGCCGGCATTGCGGCGATCCGCCAGGGCCTTGAAGGCGGCCACCGGCCGGCCTTCCTTCACCCGGGCGAAGGCGTCGCCGATGGCGATGGCGAAATGCAGCATGATGCTGGCATCGCGATAGCAGTCCGTGGTGCAGGCCTGGCAGCCATCCCGCACCATGTCCCGGGCGGTGAAATCCCACAGCGAGGCGAGCGGCTTATCCCAGTCCTCGCAACGCCACAGGTCGTAATTCCAGTCCAGGTAGAAATACTTGTAGCCGGCATGGCAGACGAAGCGCTCGCCCTGGCCGGTCAGCCGGCGGCGCATATCGGCCAGCCCGGCGCGCGGATTGTGCACCGGGATGATCTCTCGCGCGCCCTCCGCCGCGTCGAAGGCCGCCAGGATCTCCGCCGGGGACATGTCCACCAGGTCGCTGTCTTCCGACCAGACCAGGGAGGAGGAGCCGAGCTGCGCCTTGCGCGGATAGGAGAAGGTGATGGCGGAGAAGCCGAGCGACTTCACGAAGCGCGCCAGCGCCGCGTAATCCGTGACGAGGCGCGTCATCGCAACCGAGGCGATGACGGTGACGCCCCGCGCCGTCAGCCTCGCATTGGCCTCGCGGATGCGCTCGCAGACGCCGCGCAGCCCGCGATTCTTCTCATGCACCTCGGCGGTCGGGGCGTCGATGGAGATGAAGAGGGTGGTGATGCCCGCATCCGCCAGGGCGTCCACCTTGGGCGGCAGCAGCCAGCCATTGGTCACCAGGGTGGGCTGCACGCCCATCTCGGTCGCGGTGCGGACCATGTCCACGATGTTCTTGTGCAGCAGCGGCTCGCCGCCCATGAAGGTGACGAAGCGGACCCCCGCCTGCTCCTTCAGCCGCGCCAGCCCCGCGGCAAAGCGGCTGGCATCCAGGCTGCGGCGATCGGTGACGAAGCCCTTGTCATGCGCGAAATTGCAGAAATCGCAGGTCGCGTTGCACAGGTTGGTCACGGAAACGTTGCAGATCGCGGGTCCCCCCTTCGGCACCAGCCGCAGCAGATCCATCGCGCCTGAGAAACTCGCCATCACCGGCCCCCTGCCAATCCCGACCGCCCGGAGCATTCCCGGGCCCGCCGGCGGCGCCGGGCGATTGCGGGGAATGCGACACAACGAAAAACTATAGCGGCGTCCGCGCGGCAGGCTGATCGGCCGCCGCTGTAGCCCGGATTTCCGCCCTTTGCCAAGCCAGAAGCCCGGGCAGGCTCAGCACCACCTCCCGCGCCCGGCGGGTGAGGGCTACGGCCAGGGCGGCGCCCGGCGGCACCCCCACCAGGGCGGCGGCGCCGATGATGGCGCCTTCCTGCACCGCCAGCGCCCCCGGCAGCATGAAGCCGGCATTGCGCAACGCCTGGGCCAGGCTTTCGATCACCAGCGCCTCCGCCAGGGTGACGTCCTGCCCCATGAGCCAGAGCAGCCCGGCCACCTCCACCGCCCCCAGCAGCCAGGCCAGGCTGTGCCAGAGGCAGGCGGCCACCAGCCGCGGCCAATCGGCATGCAGGGCGAGGATCGCCGCCTGGAAGTCGCGGATCGCCCCGGGCTGGATCGCCGGCCAGCGCCGGGCGAGGCGCGCCAGCCCGCGTTCCAGCAGGGCCAGCGGCAGGCGGCGCTGCAGCAGCACCATGGCGGCGGCACCACCCAGGGCGATGCCGAAGCCGGCCAGGGCGAAGCGCAGCAGCCCCTCCCCCTCCCCGCCCCCCAGCAGCAGGGCGACCCCGGCCAGGGTGAAGAAAAGCTGGGAGACGGCCTCCAGGGTGAGGTCCACCGTCGCCGTCGCCCCCGCCCTATCGCCGGCGATGCCCCGCCGCGCCAGCAGCCTGGCCGCCGCCGCCTGCCCCACCAGGGCGCCGGCCGGCAGCAGCGCATTGGCCGATTCGCGGAACCAGCGCAGCCTGGCCATGACCAGGATGGGCGGCCGCTCCGCCGGCGGCAGCAGGGACCGCCAGGCGAGGGCGGTGATGCCGATCTGCGGAATATGCACCGCGAGCGAGATGGCAATGCCGAAGGGCGCCTCCGCCAGCATGCGCCGCAGCGCCGGCAAATCATCGTAATTGAGGGCCAGCGCCGCCAGCAGCACCAGCGCGCCGAGCAGCAGCCCGTTGCGGATGCCGCGGCGCCACCAGGGGGCGCGGGCGATGGGGGCGGGGATGCTCGGTGCGCCTGTCAAACCCTGCCCTCTCCTGGTGGCCCGAAGCAGCGCCGCCACTTCAGGCTTGCGATCTCCCCGGGGTCCCCGCGACGCCGCGCAGCGGTGTCGTGGGGAAGACTCAGTGCCCCAGCACCTCGGGCACCCGCTCCGCCGGCGGCGTGTTGCGGCTGCGGAAGCAGCGCATGGCGCCGTCGATCATCACCCCGCCGATGCCCGGGATGTCGCCCAGCTCGATGCTCTGCAACAGGTCGCGCCCCGCCGTATGCTGCGCCCGGTCGAGGAAGACCAGGTCCGCCGACCGTCCCACCTCGATCAGCCCGGCCTCCAGCTTGCGGATGCGGGCGGTGTTGCCGGTGGCCAGCGCGATGGCCTGCGCCGCCGGAATGCCGCCGAGCGCAGAAAGCAGCGAGATCAGCCGCAATATGCCCAGCGGCTGCACGCCGGAGCCGGCCGGGCTGTCCGTGCCCAGGATGACGCGGTGAAGCTGGCCCAGGTCCCGCGCCGCCTGCACCGCCGCGATCGCCACCCGCTCATTGCCGTTATGGACGATCTCGATGGCGCGGCTCGACCGCTCGCAGAGTTCGCAGACATGGCCTTCCGGCAGGCTGGTATGGCCGCCATTGATATGGCCGATGATGTCGGCGTCGGCCTCCAGCACCGTGTCCTTGTCGATATAGCCGCTGCCGGGCACCGAGGGCCCGCCGGTATGGATGGTGCTCTGGATGCCATGCTTGCGGGCCCAGGCGACCATCTCCCGCGCCTCGTAGCCCGCCTTGACCGAGCCGAGCCCGATCTCGCCCAGCAAGGTCACGCCGGCCGCGGCCAATTCGGAAAAGTCCGATTCGACCATGCCCTTCTCCAGCACCGGCGCCCCCGCCAGCACCTTCACCCCCGCGGGGCGCATGTTGAAAAAACTGCGCTGGGCGAAGATGGCATGCGCCTTCAGCCCGGTGATGTCGCGCGGCCGCCCCGGCGAATGCACCTCGCCGGCCGAGATCATGGTGGTCACGCCGCCATTGAGAAAACTCTCCACCCAGCCGATCTGGTTCTGCCGCGGCGTCCAGTCGCCCACCACCGGATGCACATGGCTGTCCACCAGCCCGGGCGAGACGGCGCAGCCATGCGCGTCGATCTCCCCGGTGAAGGGGCCGCGGTCCTTCAGCTCCGCGACGCTGCCGAGGGCGGCGATCTTCCCGTCCTCGACCAGGATCGCCTCCGCCGCCAGCACCGGCGCGGCCAGGTCGCCGGAGAGCAGCAGGCCGATATTGCGCACCAGGGTGCGGCCCTTCGCGGGCCCCGTCGCCGCCTCCAACGCCATCGCGTCATCTCTCCCCATACAGGTCTCACGCGCGCGCCACTCCGCGGCCCATCCAAGGCGAAGCCACGGCAGAGGGCGCGCCTGCGCGCGATACCGGCCGGCCCTGCGGGCGCCGGTATCACCACCAGCCTAGCCCAGCCCGGATCATAAGCCTAGAAATGGCGAATGAGCGACGGGGACCCGAGCGATTACGCGTTGGAGGCGCAGGTGGGGCATCTGCTCCGCCGCGCCTATCAGCGGCATCTCGCGCTGTTCCAGGGCATCATGGGGGAGGATGGGCCGACCTCCATGCAATTCGCCACCCTCGTCACCCTGTCGCAGCGCGGCCCGCTCTCGCAGAATCTGCTCGGCCGCATGCTGGCCATGGACCCGCCCACCGTGAAAGGGGTGGTCACCCGGCTGATGGCCCGCGGCCTGGTGGTGCGGCAGAAGGACCCCGGCGATGCCCGCCTGCTGCTGGTGGCGCTGACGCCGGCGGCGGAGGCGGCGCTGCCCGGCTGGGTGGCCAAGGCCAAGGCCATCACCGCCGCCACCCTGGCGCCGCTCTCGCCTTCCGATGCGGCGCGGCTGGCACGCTTGTTGCGCGATCTCACCTGATTTCGGTTGAGCCGCAAACCAGGGCTGGCTAAGCTCGTTATCCTGCAAACGATTGGCAGGAGCCATGAGCGGCGACCGCAAACCCGCAAGTCTCGCTGAGGCCTTGTCCCTGCTGGCCGGCGCGCCGGAAGCGCCGCTGCTGCTGGCCGGGGGAACGGATGTCTATCCCGCCCGCGCCGTGGCGGAGGCCTGGGGACGCTACGCGCCGCGCCCGGTGCTGGACCTGTCCGGCCTCGGCCTCGCCGGCATCGAGGACCGGGGCGACCACCACCGCATCGGCGCCGGCGTGACCTGGGCGGCGCTGCGCGACGCCCCCCTGCCCCCCTGGTTCGACGGGCTGCGCCAGGCGGCGCGACAGGTCGGCGGGGTGCAGGTGCAGGCGCGGGGGACAGTGCTAGGCAATCTCTGCAACGCCTCCCCGGCCGCGGATGGCGTGCCGCCGCTGCTCACCCTGGAGGCCGAGGTGGAGCTGGCCAGCCGGCGCGGCACGCGGCGCCTGCCGCTCGGGGCGTTCATCCTCGGCAACCGCCGCACCGCCCTGGCGCCGGATGAGATCGCCACCGCGATCCTGGTGCCGAAACCTGCAGGCGAGACGCGCAGCGCCTTCCTCAAGCTTGGCGCGCGGTCCTACCTCGTCATTTCCATCGCCATGGTCGCCGGGCTGCTGGAGATCGACTCGGGCCGCATCGCCGCCGCCCGCCTCGCCATCGGCGCCTGCTCGCCCGTGGCGCAGCGCCTGCCGGAGCTGGAGGCCGCGCTCATCGGCGCCAGGCCGGAGGAGGCCGCCGCTCTGGCCGCCCCCGAGCACCTCGCCCCCCTCTCCCCCATCGACGACGTCCGCGCCACCGCCGAGTACCGCCGCCACGCCGCCCTGGTGCTGCTGCGCCGGCTGCTGGCCGGCCTCGCCGCCCCGCAGGCCCAAGGGGGGAGCCAAGCGGCATGAGCGCCCCGCCCTTCGCCCTGACGGTCAACGGCGCCCCCCATGCGGTGGTGGCGCCGCCGGACCAGCGCCTCACCGCCGTGCTGCGGGAGGAGCTTGGCCTCACCGGCACCAAGGTCGGCTGCGATGCCGGCGATTGCGGCGCCTGCACCGTGCTGCTCGCCGGGGCGCCCGCCTGCGCCTGCCTCGTCCCGCTGGCCCAGGCCGCCGGCCAGGCGGTGGAGACGGTGGAAGGCCTGGCCGCCGACCCCTGGGGCGCCGCGCTGCAGCGCGCCTTCCTGGCGCATGGCGCGGCGCAATGCGGCATCTGCACCCCCGGCATGCTGATGGCCGCCCTGCCCCTGCTGCGCGCCTCGCCGCAGCCCGATGAAGGCGCGGCCATGGACGCCATCGGCGGCGTGCTCTGCCGCTGCACCGGCTACCGCAAGATCCTGGAGGCGATCCAGGCCGCGCATCTCTTCCGCGAGGCCGAGGCGCCGTCCTCCGCCGGTGCGGTGGGCGAGCGCCTGCCGCGGGTGGACGGCCCCGCCCGCGTCACCGGCACCGCCCTCTTCGGCGCGGATGCGGCGCCTTCCGATGCGCTCTGGCTGAAGCCGATCCGCAGCCCGCACGCCCATGCCCGCTTCACCCTCGGCGATTGCGCCCCCCTGCTCGCCCGCCACCCCGGGCTGGAGCGGGTGCTGACCGCCGCCGACATCCCCGGCCGCAACGGCTTCGGCGTCTATCCGGACATCAAGGACCAGCCGGTCTTCTGCGACGGCCTGGTCCGCTATCGCGGCGACTGCATCGCCGCCCTGGTCGGCAGCCGCGAAGCGGTGGAGGCGGTGCGGTTCGAGGAGCTGCCCCTCACCTGGGAGGTGCTGCCCGCCCTCACCGACCCTTCGGCCGCCCTCGCCGGCCCGCTGCTGCATGACCGCTGGGCGGAGAATGTCCTCGCCACCGGCCGCCTCCGCGCCGGGGATGCCGAGGCGGCGCTGGCCGCCAGCGCCTTCACCGCCGCGGGCGAGTACGAGACCAGCTTCGTCGAGCACGCCTATATCGAGCCGGAAGCCGGCTGGGCGCAGATGGTCCGCCCGGAGGGCGGCGGGCCCGAGGCATCGGACAGGATCGAGGTCTTCGCCACCACCCAGGCCCCCTATATGGACCTGGACGAGGTCGCCGGGGTACTGGGCATCCCGCAGGACCGCGTGCGCATCATCCCCTCCGCCTGTGGCGGCGGCTTCGGCGGCAAGCTGGATGTCTCGGTGCAGCCCATGCTGGCGGTGGCCGCCTGGCTGTTGCGCCGGCCGGTGCGCGCCGTCTGGTCGCGCCCGGAAAGCATGGCCAGCAGCACCAAGCGCCACCCCGCCCGCATCGCCGCCCGCGCCGGCTGCGACGCCGAGGGGCGCCTGACCGGTTTCGCCTTCGAGGGGCTCTACGACACCGGCGCCTATGCGAGTTGGGGCCCGACCGTCGCCGGCCGCGTGCCGGTGCAGGCCATGGGCCCCTATCGCGTGCCGGCCGTCGCCACCCGGGCGCGCGCCATCCTCACCCACCAGCCGCCCTCGGGCGCCTTCCGCGGCTTCGGCGTGCCCCAGGCCGCCATCGCCCAGGAAGCGCTCTGGGACCGCCTCGCCGATGCCGCCGGACTCGACCGGCTGGAATTCCGCCTCCGCAACGCGCTGCGCGCCGGGGATGCCACGGCGAGCGGCCAGGTGCTGACCCATTCGGTCGGGCTGGTCGCCTGCCTGGAGGCGCTGCGCCCCCGCTGGCACGCCCTGCGCGACGCGGCCGCTTCCCGCAACGCCGGTGGCGGCTCGCGCCGGCATGGCGTCGGGATCGCCTGCATGTGGTACGGCATCGGCAATACCGGCATGTCCAACCCCTCCACCATGCGGGTCACGCTGGGTCCGGAGGGCGTCACCTTCCACAATGGCGCCGTCGATATCGGCCAGGGCAGCACCACCATCCTGCTGCAGATCTTGGCGGAGGCGCTGGGCCTGCCGCCCAGAGACATCCACCTCGTCCTCTACGACACCGACCTGACCTTCGACGCCGGCAAGACCAGCGCCAGCCGCCAGACCTTCGTCAGCGGCCGCGCCGCGCAGGACGCCGCGCTGGCGCTGCGCCGGCAGATCCTGCTGCGCGCCAATGCCGGCGAGGATGCGAAGCTGGACCTCCGCGACGGCATCCTGCATGTGGATGGCCGCCCCCTGCCGCTGGAGGCGCCGCTGGAAGGCATCGGCCGCTTCGACCCGCCGACCGTGCCGCTCGACGCCGATGGCCAGGGCGTGCCCTACGCCACCTATGGCTTCGCCGCGCAACTCGCCGCGCTCTCGGTCGATATGGAGCTCGGCACCGTGCATCTGGAACGCATTGTCGCCGCCCATGATGTCGGCCGCACCATCAACCCCACCATGGTGGAGGGGCAGATCCATGGCGGCATCGCCCAGGGCATCGGCCTTGCCCTGATGGAGGAATACCTCCCCGGCCGCACCGAGAATCTGCACGACTACCTGATCCCGACGGTGGGCGACGTGCCGGCGATCGAGTGCCTGCTGATCGAGGACCGCGAGCCGCTCGGCCCCTTCGGTGCCAAGGGCATCGGCGAGCCGGCCCTGGTGCCGACCGCGCCGGCCATCTTCTCCGCCATCAACCACGCGACCGGCGCCTGGATCACCCGGGCGCCTGCCCTGCCCCACCGCGTGCTGGCGGCGATCCGGGAGGCGCGGCGATGAGCATGGACCGCGAGTCGAATGCCGGCGTACCCCGCGCCATGGATGAGGCCACGACGCCGGACCGCATGGCGGATGCCGCCAGCAGCAACCGCATGGCCACCTCCGCCGCACAGGACCGCACGACCATCTTCGGCGCCCGCGAGGGCAATGAGGGCATCGTCCGCTGCGATGCCTGCCCCGTCCTCTGCCGCATCCGCCCCGGCCGCAGCGGCGCCTGCAGCCGCTACGCGAACCAGGAGGGCGCGCTCATCCGCGTCGATCCCCTGGTGCTGCTGGAACGCACGCTGGAGGAAGGCGGCCAGACCGTCCCCTTCCTCGCCGAGCGCGACACCTTCGTCACCGCCATCGGCGCCGGCACCACCTATCCGGACTACAAGCCGGCGCCCTTCATCGTCAGCAGCCGGCATGACGGCGTCGATACCGTCACCGTCGTGACCGAGGGCATCTTCAGCTATTGCGGGCTGAAGGTGAAGATCGACACCGACCGCCATCTCGGCGCCGAGACCGCCGCCGTGCGCGTCGATGGCGAGCAGATCGGCCATGTCACCACCGCCGAGTATGGCAGCCAGATGCTCTCCCTCGGCGGCGTCCGCCACCTCACCGGCGGCAGCAAGAAGGAAGGCAACGTCACCTGCGCCGCCATGCTGGCGCTGTGCGAGAAGCAGCCCGTCGAGGTCACCATCGACGGCGGCGCGAAACTCGTGCTGCAGGCCGGCGCCGCCCCCATCGTGAACGGCGTGCCGGAGGCGCGGATGCGCGTCGGCTGCGGCAGCGCCACCATCGGCATCTTCGCCCAGCAATGGCACGGCCATGTGGATGAGGTGATCGTGGTGGACGACCACATCACCGGCGTGCTGTCGGAGCACCAGGCCGGCAAATGCCTGAACATCCAGCCCGCCGGCATCCGCGTGCGCGGCCGCCGCTCCACGCCCGGCCGCTACTTCCAGGTGGCGCATCCCGGCACCGGCTGGGGCGGGACGGATATCACCGACCCGCTCGCCATCATCGAGAGCATCGACCGGAAGACTGCCTGGCCCGGTCTCCGCCTCCTGCTCACCAGCACCACGGGCGAGGACCATCTGTACCTGGAACTCGACGAGAATCTCCGCCCGGTGCCGGCGCCGACCCCGCCCGAGGTGCTGCAAACCGTCGAGCGCATCGGCGAGAATTGCGAGCCGGCGCTGACCTCCATCCTCTTCATGGCCGGCGCCGGCGGCAGCCTCCGCGCCGGCGTCACCGAGAACCCCATATTGCTGACGCGCGCCGTGCAGCAATCGCTGGTCCGCGTCACCATCGGCGGCGCGCCCGCGACGCTCTGGCCCGGCGGCGGCATCACCATCATGGCGGATGTCCTGAAGGTGCCCGAAGGCGCCTTCGGCTACGTCCCGACCCCGGCGCTGGTCGCGCCCATCGAATTCACCCTCGATGCCGAGCGCTACGCCAGGCTCGGCGGCCATGTCGCCCATGCGCTGCCGCTGCGCGAGGTGCTGGCCGCCTATGGCGCCACCGCCCGGCACGAACCCTGGCAGGCGGAGAACCAGTGGCCGGTGCCGTAAGCGCCTTCCTCCCCGATGGCCGCCTGCATCTGCAGGAGGGCCCGATCGACCTGGTGATCGGCGTGGAAGGCACCCGCGCCGCCATGGCCGAGGCGCACCGCCGCGCCGCCCGGGCCTTCGACGGGTTGCTCGCCGGGCTGGTGGCGGAGCTGCCCCTGCTCCGCACACCGCTCGGCGCCGATCCGCCGCCGCTGCGTGGCCGCGTGGCACGACGGATGCTGGAAGCCTGCTGGCCCTACCGCACCGGCTTCATCACCCCCATGGCGGCGGTGGCGGGCGCGGTGGCGGAGGAGGTGCTGGCCGCCATCACCACGGTACCGGGCCTCGCCACCGCGCATGTGAACAATGGCGGCGACATCGCGGTCTTCCTCGCGCCCGGCGAGACCCTGCGCGTCGGCCTGGTGCGCCGGCTGGAGGAGGCGGTGCCGGGCGGCTTGGTGCGCCTCACCGCCGCGGACCCGGTGCGCGGCATCGCCACCAGCGGCTGGCCGGGACGGAGCTTCTCGCTCGGCATCGCCGATGCGGTGGCGGTGCTGGCGGCGCAGGCGGCGCAGGCCGATGCGGCGGCGACGGTGATCGCCAACGCGGTGAATGCCGAACACCCCGCCATCCGCCGCGCCCCGGCGGTGAGCCTGGACCCGGACAGCGATTTGGGCGAGCTGCCGGTGACGGTGGAGGTCGGCGCGCTGCCCGAAGACGTCGTGGCCGCGGCGCTGGACTCCGGCGAGGCGATGGCCGAACGCCTGGTGCAGCGCGGGCTGATCGTGGCGGCGATGCTCGCCATCGGGGAGGAGGTGCGAGTCGTCGGCGAGGTCTTGAGAGGGGCGCTGCCCCTCTCAAACTCTCCCCGCCAAGGGCCGAAAGGCCCTTGGAACCCTTGAGTTTGGCTGTGCCTCTGTACATCCGGCGTATCTGCTGGTAAGCAGCGCCCATGCTTTCTTACGAAAAAGACCATTTCAACGCCCGCCTGAAGGCTGCGGCGGCCGCCAAGCAAGCGATATTGGAAAAGTTCCGGGCCCGGCCGGCGGCCGATGACCCTGCGGTTCTCGAACAGCAGGCGGCCCGCAAGGCGGTCGCCATCGCCCGCGAGGCCCGCGCCGCCGAGCGCAAGGCCGCCCGTGCCGCCGAAGCGGAACGACTCGCCGCCGAGCAGGCCGCCAAGCTGGCCCGCGAGGCCGAGGAAGCAGCGCGCCAGGCAGCCCTGGAAGCCGAACACCGCACCCGTGCGGAGATCCTGGACGCCGAAAAGAAGGCACGCGCCCTTGCCCTGGCGGCCGAGCAGAAGGCCGCCCGCGATGCTCGCTACGCCGCCCGCAAGGCACGCCGCCGCTAAAGCAGATCGCCGGAGGGCGGAACCCCCGGAGGCCTCAATCTGCCCTGCAACCAATGAGCTGGAGCGGTTTCACGCTGCACAGCCAGCGCGAGACCGCGCCAGAGCAGCCTCCTATCGGAGATAAGCTGCTCCAGACGTCACATTTTCCGAACCATGGTCGGTTGCGGGCGAATCGATCGCAACCGTGATCGCGCAACCGGACAATGCCGGAGCGGCGTGGATGAGCGAAGCTCAACCGATCCTGCGCTGGGGCGGATCGCCCCGGGCGGCATGAACGGCAGCCTGGAACATCTCCGGTGAGCGCAGGCGAACCGGGAATGCTCCGGTGACCGATGCCCGCTGAATCGCTGTCGCCAATCGACCGAAGATCGAGCATGCCCGAGGGGCATGGGACTCGCCTCCCGGCGCCGGGCCTCCCTGGCCCTTGTGCGGCCAGGGCCTTGCCAGGCACCGGCCTGATCCAGGGACGCGGCGGACGACCCACCGACGATGCCGTGCATCGTCGATGCGAACCCCGACGGGGGAGCTTGAGGGGAACAAAGCCCCTCACACCGAAAGGTATTGCTCCCGCACCTCCTCCGCCTCCAGCAGCGCCGGGATCGTTCCGCTCCACCGGATCCGTCCCTTTTCGATGATCGTCGCCCGGTCGCTTACCCCGCGCGCGAAATGGAGGTTCTGCTCCGAGAGCAGGATGCCCAGCCCGCTCGCCTTCAGCGTGACGATCGCCTCCGCCATCCGCTCCACCACCACCGGCGCCAGCCCCTCGCTCGGCTCGTCCAGCAGGATCAGGCGGGGGTTGCCCATCAGGGTGCGGGCGATGGTCAGCATCTGCTGCTCGCCGCCGCTCATCCGCCCGCCGGCCCGGTCCTGCATCCGGCCAAGGCTCGGGAACAGCTCGAACAGCCGCGCCGGCGTCCAGGGCGCCTGGCCCGCCATCGCTGGCCGTCGTCCCACCTCCAGATTCTCCAGCACCGTCAGCTCGGTGAAGATGCGCCGTTCCTCTGGCACATAGCCCAGGCCGCGCCGCGCGATCTCGAACGGCTCCCGCCCGGTGATTTCCGCCCCGTCGAATTCCACCCGCCCGGCGCTGGACGGCACCAGACCCATGATCGCCTTCATCGTCGTGCTCTTGCCCGCGCCGTTGCGGCCGAGCAGCACCACCACCTCTCCCGCCGCCACTTCCAGCGCCACATCCTCCAGGATATGGGCGCGGCCGTAATGGGCGGAGAGGCCAGAAACGCGCAGCATCGTCAGTGCCCCGAGGTGGCGCCGGAGCCGAGATAGACCTCCCGCACCCGCGGATCGTTGCGCACCGCCTGCGGCGCGCCCTCGGCGATCAGCGCGCCGCGGTCCAGCACCAGGATGCGGTCGGCATGGCTGAACACCACATCCATGTCGTGCTCGGTGAACAGCACGGCGATCCCCCTCTCCCGCGCGATCTCCGCCGTCAGCGCCATCAGCGAGACCCGCTCCTGCGGCGCCATCCCCGCCGTCGGCTCATCCATCAGCAGCAGGGCGGGCTGGTTGGCCAGCGCGATCGCCAGCTCCACCCGCTTCAAATCGCCATAGGCGAGAATCCCGCAGGGCCGCCCCGCCTGCCCCGCCATGCCGAGCCGCGCCAGCAGCGCCTCCGCCTCCGCCGCATCCATCCGCGCCACCGGCCGCCAGAGCTGGCCGAGGCGATGATGGTGGGAGAGCAGCGCCATCTGCACATTCTCCCGCACCGTCATGGAGCCGAAGGTGGCGGTGACCTGGAAGGTCCGCCCCACGCCGAGGCGCCAGACCTGCCGCGGCTTCAGCCCGGTGATGTCCCGCCCCTTCAGCCGCACCCGCCCGGCATCCGGCTGCAGTTGCCCGTTCAGCATGTTGAAGCAGGTGGATTTGCCGGCGCCGTTCGGCCCGATCAGCGCCAGCATCTCGCCGGGCTCGACGGCGAAGGAGACGCCCCGCACCGCCTGCACGCCGCCGAAGCTTTTCTGGATGCCCTCCACCTCAAGCGTCGCCATGGCGCCGCTCCCACATCGCGCGCGCCGCGCCGGCCAGCCCCTGGGGGAAGAACAGCACCAGCAGGATGATCACCGCCCCCAGCACCAGCCGCCAATACTCCAGCAGCCGCATGAGCTGTTCCTGCAACCCGGTATAGGCGATGGCGCCGATGATCGGCCCCGTCAGCGTCTGCACCCCGCCCAGCAGCACCATCAGCAGGGCATCCACGCTGCGCGGAATGGCGAGGTAGGTGGGAAAGACGCTGCCCTTGCCATAGGCGAACAGCCCGCCTGCCACCCCCGCCGCGACGGCCGCCAAAGTGAATCCCCACCAGCGGATGCGGAAGGCGTCGATCCCGATCGCCTCCGCCCGCAGCGCACTGTCCCTTTGCGCCCGCAGCGCATAGCCGAAAGGCGCGTGTACCACCCGCCGCAGCAGCAAGGTGCCACCCAGGCACAGCGCCAGCGCCAGGTAGTAATAGGTCAGCTTCCCCGCCGCCCAGGCATCCGGCCAAACTCCAAGAATGCCGTTGTCGCCCCCCGTCACCTCCACCCATTGGAAGGCGACGGACCAGGCGATCTGCGCGAAGGCCAGGGTCAGCATGGCGGAATAGACGCCGGAGAGCCGCACGCAGAACCAGCCGAACACCACGCCGAAGATGCCCGCCAGCACCGGCGCCAGCAGCATCCCCCCCAGCATCGGCACGCCCAGCCAGGTCGCCGCCAGCGCAGCACCATAGGCGCCGAGGCCGAAATAGGCGGCATGGCCGAAGCTCGCCATGCCCCCCGGCCCCATGATGAGGTGCAGCGAGGCGGCGAACAGGATGCAGATGGCGATCTCCGTCAGCACCGTCAGCGCGTAATCGCCGAGGAAGGGCGGCAGCGCCACCGCCAGCGCCAGCCCCACCGCCCCCGCCAGCTTCAGCGCGCGCGGCGCCGCGCCGATCATCGGTTCCGCCGCCGCCACCCCGTGCGCCGCGGGCTGCGGCTTGCCGCGCAGCCCATGCGGCCGCACCACCAGCACCACCGCCATCACCAGGAAGACCAGCACCAGGGTGATCTTCGGGAAGACCAGGATGCCGAAGGCATGCAGCTCCCCGATCAGCAGCGCCGCCAGCGCCGCGCCGGAAAGGCTGCCGAGCCCGCCCACCACCACCACCACGAAGGCCTCGGTGATGATGGCGAGGTCCATGTGCAGGTTCACGCTCTCCCGCGGCAGCTGCAGCGCCCCGCCCAGCCCCGCCAGCACGGAGCCGAGGAAGAACACCGAGGTGAACAGCATCCGCTGGTTCACCCCCAGCGCCCCCACCATTTCCCGGTCTTGCGTCGCCGCCCGCACCAGCGTGCCCCAGCGGGTGCGGTGGAACAGCAGCAGCAGCAGCCCCAGCACCACCGGCCCGACCACGATCAGGAACAGCTCATAGAGCGGGAAGCGCAGCCCCAGGATCTCCGTGCTGCCCCGCAATCCCGGTGCCCGCGGCCCCAGCAGATCCTGCGCCCCCCAGGTGAGCAGCGCCACATCCTGCACCACCAGCACCACCCCGAAGGTGGCGAGCAGCTGGAACAGCTCCGGCGCCCGGTAGATGCGTCGCAGCAGCAGCATCTCCACCACCAGCCCGATGACGCCCACCAGCAGCGCGGCACCCAGCACCCCGCCCCAGAAGCCGAGATGCCCGCGCGGCAGGCTGGTCACCAGCGTCCAGGCCAGGTAGGCGCCCAGCATGTAGAAGGAGCCATGCGCGAAATTGACGATCCGGCTGACGCCGAAGATCACCGTCAGCCCCGACGCCACCAGGAAGAGCGAGGACGCGCTTGCCAGGCCGCTCAGCGCCTGGAGGATCAGATTCTCGAGCAGAGTGGCCTCGATCAGCCTTGGGGCCGCAGCGTCCGCACCACCTCATCCGACGGTAGGTAGTTCTTGCCGTCGGCGTAGCGCCACTCCGCCATGGTGCCCTTGCCGTTGCGCAGCACGGTGCGGCCGACGAAGGCGCCCATGGTGGATTGGTGGTCGACGGCGCGGAATTCCACCGGGCCGAACACCGATTGGAATTGCAGCCCCTTCATCGCCGCCACCATCGGCTCGGTCTCCACCGCGCTCGCCTTCTTCAGCATGGCGGCGATCGCCATCACCGTGTCGTAGCCCACCACGCTGCCGAGCCGCGGGTAGTCGTTGAACCGGCGCCGATAGGCCTCGCGGAAGGCGGCGTGTTCCGGCGTGTTGATCTGCTCCCAGGGGTAGCCGGTGACGATCCAGCCCTCCGGCGCCTCATCCTGCAGCGGGTCGAGATATTCCGGCTCGCCGGTCAGCAGGGAGACGACGCTCCGCCGCTCGAACAGCCCGCGCGTCGCGCCTTGGCGGACGAAATTGGTCAGGTCGGCGCCGAAGGTGACGTTGAAGATCGCTTCCGGATTCGCCGCCGCCAGCGCCTGCACTGTGGCACCGGCATCGATGCGGCCGAGCGCCGGGAATTGCTCCGCGACGAATTGCACATCCGGCTTCGCCCGCGTCAGCAGCTCCTTGAACCAGCGCACGGCGGATTGGCCGTATTCGTAATTCGGCGCGACCGTCGCCCAGCGCTTCGCCGGCAGCTTCGCCGCCTCCTCCACCAGCATGGCGGATTGCATGTAGGTGCTGGCGCGCAGCCGGAAGGTATAGGCGTTGCCGCGACCCCAGACGATGGCATCCGTCAGCGGCTCCGACGCCACGAAGAGCCGCTTGTTCTGGTTGGCGAAATCCGCGATGGCGAGGCCGACATTGGAGAGGAACCCGCCGGAGAGCAGCGCCACCCGCTCGGCATTCACCAGCTCGCCCGCCAGGCGCACGGCGTCCTCCGGCTTGCCGGCATCGTCGCGGTGCAGCGTCTCCAGCGGCCGGCCCTTGATGCCGCCCGCGGCATTCACCTGCTCCGCCGCCAGGGTCCAGGCATTGCGGTAGGGCTGCAGGAAGGCGGGCTGGGAGGAGTAGGAGTTGATCTCGCCGATGCGGATCGGCCCCCCGGCGCCCCCCCCCTGGGCGCGGCCGAGGCGCGGCAACGCCAGGGTCGCGGCGGCTCCCCCCAGGAGAAGGCGGCGCGCAACAGACCATTCACCCATGTCAGCCCCCGGTTTCGCTGCAGCTGCGAAGCGCCGCTATGGAACCGCAACATCCGTTATTGTGCAAACGGTTTTCGACGGTGGATGCTGCGGCGAGCAAGGTTGGGGGCTCCGCCCCCAAACCCCCGCCGGGGAGGATACTCCTCCCCGGACCCCGGTCCGAGTTTCGGACCCGTGGGTTGAACCTGCCGACTCACACCGAGGGCCGGGGGGGGGGTTTGGGGGCGCTGCCGCCAATGGGCAGAGCCCCCAACCTTACCCGCCGGTTCCCAGCGCCAACCCCTAGGCCGCCTGCACCAGCCCGCCGGTGTCCGACAGGTAGCGGACATAGTGGTCCGCATCCCCGAACATCGCGTCATTCACCGTCAGCCGCTTGAAGTAGTGGCCGCAGGCATACTCGATGGTCATGGCGATGCCGCCATGGAGCTGGATGCTCTGCTGCCCGACGAAGCGGGCGGAGCGGCCGATCTGCACCTTCACCGCCGCCATGGATTTGCGCCGTTCCGCCGGGTCCCGCTCCGCCACCGCCATGGCGGCGAAGAGCGACATGGACCGCGCCTGCTCCAGCGCCACCAGCATGTCCGCGGCGCGGTGCTGCAGCGCCTGGAAGCTGCCGATGGGGCGGCCGAATTGCTGGCGGGTCTTCATGTAGTCCACGGTCATGTCATGGGCGACCTGCATGGCACCCACCGCCTCCCCCGCCAGGGCGGCGATCGCCTCATCCACCACCTGGTCCACCAGGGGCAGGCCGTTCTCCGGGTTGCCCAGCACCGCCTCGGCCCGCACGTCGGAGAGCTCGATTTCCGCCGCCCGCTGGCCGTCCACGGTGCGGTAGCCGCGGCGCTGCACGCCGGGCGCATTGGCATCCACCAGGAAGACGCCGATGCCCTTCAGGTCGCGCTGCCCGCCGGCGGTGCGGGCGGTGACGATCAGCTTCTCCGCCGAATCGCCATGCACCACATACCCCTTGCGGCCATTCAGCACGTAGCCGCTGCCATCCTTCCGCGCGCTGGTCAGCACGTCGAACAGATCGTAGCGCGACTGCCGCTCCACCTGGGCGAAGGCGAGCTTGAGCTCGCCGGCGGCGATCTTTGGCACCAGCTCCCCGCGCAGCTCGGCGGAGGCGCCGTTGCGCAGGAAGCTGCCGCCGATCACCACCGTGGTCAGCCAGGGCTCCAGCGCGATGGCGCGGCCGAGCTGCTCGGCCACCAGCATGGTCTCCACCGCGCCGCCGCCGAAGCCGCCCTCATCCTCGGCAAAGGGCAGGCCGAGCAGGCCGAGCTCGGCGAACTGCCCCCAGACCTCCGTGCTCCAGCCTGCCTTCGACTTCAGATAGGCCTTGCGCTGCTCGAAGCCGTACTTGTCCGCCAGCAGCTTGGCCAGGCTGTCCTGGAGCAGCCGCTGCTCCTCGCTCAGGTCGAAATCCATGATGCGTTACAACCCCAGAAACGCTTTGGCCATGATGTTGCGCTGGATCTCGTTGGACCCGCCATAGATGCTCTGCTTGCGCCAGTTGAAGTAGATGCCGGCCAGGCCGAGCGCCCAGTCCGGCGCCACATCCACCTCGTTGCCGTCATCCTCGCCCTCCGGGTCGCCATCCACCCAGGCATAGGGGCCGGCCGCCTTCATCAGCAGCTCGGCGCACATCTGCTGGATCTCGGTGCCCTTGATCTTGAGGACGGAGGTCGCGGGATCGGGCTTCTTGTCCTTCCGCTTGGTCTCGGTGGCGATGACGCGCATGACGGTCATCTCGAGGGCCTTCAGCTCGACCTCGATCTCCGTCACCTTGCGGCGGAAATCCGGGTCCTCCATCAGCGGCCGGCCGCCATCCATGCTTTCCTGGGCGATGACCTTCAGCCGGCGGATCCGCTCCCGGCTGGCGCCGACCCGGGCCTGGCCGAAGCGCTCATTGCCCAGCAGGAACTTGGCGCAATCCCAGCCGCGGTTCTCCTCGCCGACCAGGTTCTCGACCGGCACCTTCACATCGTCGAAGAACACCTCGTTGACCTCGTGGCCGCCCTCAATGGTGATGATCGGGCGCACCGTGATCCCCGGCGTCTTCATGTCCACCAGCAGGAAGGAAATCCCCTCCTGCTTCTTCGCAGTCGGATCGGTGCGGACCAGCAGGAAGATCCAGTCGGCATGCTGCGCCAGGGTGGTCCAGGTCTTCTGGCCGTTGACGACGTAGTGGTCGCCCTCCCGCACCGCCCGCGTCTTCAGGCTGGCGAGGTCGGAGCCGGCCCCGGGCTCGGAGAAGCCCTGGCACCACCAATCGTCGAGGTTCAGCATGCGCGGCAGGAAGCGCTGCTTCTGCGCCTCGGTGCCGAATTCGATGATGACCGGCCCGCACATGTTGATGTTGAAGCCGAGCGGCGAGGGCGCCGGCGCCTGCTGCAGCTCCTCGCGGAAGATGTAGCGCTGCGCCAGGCTCCAGCCCGGGCCGCCGGCCTCCTTCGGCCATTCCGGCGCGGCCCAGCCGCGGGCGTTCAGCTTGCGCTGCCATTCCACCACCATCTCCTTGGTGGGGGATTTGCCGGCGATCATGCGCTCCCGCGTCGCCGCCGGCAGCTCCCTGGCGATGAAATCGCGCACCTCCCGGCGGAAGGCGATTTCCTCTTCGGTGAAGCGGAGATCCATGGTTCCTCTCCCTCAGGCGGCCTTGGCGGATTTCAGCGTGGCGAAGCTGCCGCCCTCGGCGGCCAGCTTCTCGATCAGCGCGGCGGGCCTGAGATTGGGGTCGCCCGTCGCCTCGGCGTAATGCGCCAGCTTGTCCCGCACCGCCTTCAGCCCCAGCCGGTCGGCGAAGAACATCGGCCCGCCGCGGAAGGCCGGCCAGCCGAAGCCGTTGATGAAGATCACGTCGATATCGATCGGCCGGTAGGCGATGCCTTCCTCCAGGATACGCGCGCCCTCATTCACCATCGGCAGCAGCACCCGCTCCAGGATCTCCTGGTCCTCGATCTTCCGCCGCCGCACCTGCATCTTTTCCGCCAGGTCGAGGATGATCCGCTCGACCTCCTTGGAGGGCATGCGCTTGCGGTTCTCGTCGTAGTCGTAATAGCCCTTGGAGGTCTTCTGCCCGAGCCGCCCGGCCGCCACCACCGCATCGGCAACCGGCGCCACCGTGCCGCGCGCCTTGCGCACCGCGGCGCCGATATCGAGCCCCGCCAGGTCGCCGGTGGCGAGCGGCCCCATGGCCATGCCGTAGCCTTCCATCACCCGGTCGACATCCTGCGGCAGGCAGCCTTCCAGCAGCAGCTTCTCGATCTGCGGGCCGCGCTTGCCGGTCATCCGGTTGCCGACGAAGCCGTCGCAATTCCCCACCAGCACCGGCAGCTTGCCGATCCGCTTGCCCACCTCGGTCGCGGTGGCGATCGCGACCGGGCTGGTCTTCGTCCCCTTCACATTCTCCAGCAGGCGCATGACATTGGCCGGGCTGAAGAAATGCATCCCGATCACCAGCTCCGGCCGCTTGGTCGCGCTGGCGATCTCGTCGATGGAGAGCGTCGAGGTGTTGGAGGCCAGCACGATGCCGGGCCGCGCCGCCTTGTCGAGCCGCGCGAAGACCTCCTTCTTCACCTCCATGTTCTCGAACACCGCCTCGATGACGAGGTCCGCCTCGCCCACCGCCTTCTCGAACGCGGTGGTGCCGGAGAGCAGGGCGCGGCGCTTCTCGTACTCCGCCTGGGAGAGCCGGCCGCTCTTCACCGTGCGCTCCCAATTCGCCTCGCAGCGCTTCAGGCCCTTCTGCAGCGCCTCCTCGCTGGTCTCCACGATGGTCACCGGCAGGCCGAAATTCGCCGCCGACATCGCGATGCCGCCGCCCATGGTGCCGCCGCCGATGACGACCAGCTTGTTCACCGGCAACGGCTTCGCATCCGCCGGCAGGTCCGGGATGCGTACCGCCTCGCGCTCGCCGAAGAAGATGTGGCGCAGCGCCTGGCTCTGCTCGCCGGCGACCAGCGTCTGGAATTGCTCCCGCTCCACATTCAGCCCGTCCTCGAAGGGCATGGTGAAGGCGGCCCGCACGGCGGTGACGCAGCCCTTCGGGCTCTCCTGGCCGCGGCTCCGCGCCGTCAGCTTCTTTGCCGCCTCGTCGAACGCCGCCGCGTCATAGCCGGCGATCCTGTCCGTGCGGTTCTTCGCCAGCACGAATTTGTCGCCCGCATGCTGCCGCGCCCAGGCCACCGCCGCGTGCTCCAGCTCGCCCTCCAGCACCGCGTCGATGAAGCCGAGCTTCAACGCCTCCGCCGGGCTCACCGGATCGCCGGTGACGATCAGCCGCAGCGCCTCCAGCCCGATCAGCCGCGGCAGGCGCTGGGTGCCGCCGGCGCCCGGCACGAAGCCCCGCTTCACCTCCGGCAGGCCAAGCTGCGCGCCCGGCGCGGCGACGCGCGCATGGCAGGCCAGGGCGAGCTCCAGCCCGCCGCCCAGCGCATTGCCATGGATGGCGGCGATCACCGGCGCCCGGGAATTCTCGATGGCGTCGAACACCTCGTTGAGGGAAGGCGGCTTCCGCGGCTTGCCGAATTCCGTCATCTCCGCGCCGGCGGAAAAGCCCCGGCCGGTGCCGATCAGCACGATGGCCCGCGCGCCCTGCTTCGCCGCGTTCTGCAGCCCCTGCAGCAGCCCCGCCCGCACTTCCGTGCGCAGCGTGTTCACCGGGGCATTGGCAATCCGCAGGATGTGAACATCGCCATCGAAGGCGTGCTCGACGTATCGGGGCTCCTCGGCCATGGCGCCGGTCCTCTCCATCCCTTGGGGTTCTTGTCAGCAAGCTAGCTAACTATTTTCGGCCGGTGAAACAGGCGCGTCAACCGCGGCGGGGGCCTGGGCGCGACGCCGCCAGCTTCGCCAGCGCCGCGCATTCTACGTAGCTTGCGGCGCGATTCACGCTTTTCGGCAAGCCGCCCTACGGCCAGCCGCCGCGCAGCAGCCCGATATAAAGCAACGCCACCGCCAGCATCACCAGATAGGGGCTGGCCCCGCCCAGCAGCGCCGCGGTGCAGGAAAGCAGCAGCAAATAGTCCAGCCATCCTGCCCCATCCGCGCGCATCAATGTCAGCACGCCGGCCAGGATCAGCCCCACCGCCACCGGCGCCAGGCCGCGCTCGATCCGGCGCCGCACCGGGCTGTCCCCGCGCCGCCGCCACCAGCCGCCCACCGCCAGCAGCAGCGCGGAAGAGGGCAGGTAGAGCGACAGCGCCGCGGCCGTGGCGCCGAGGAACCCTGCCGCCTCCCACCCCACCAGGGCGGAGATCAGCGAGCCCGGCCCCGGCGCGGCGCGGGAGATGGCGAAGAGCTCATTGAAGGTCCGCGCCGTCATCCAGCCATGCACCTCCACCGCCTGGCGCTGCATCTCGGCGAAGATCGAGGTGCCGCCGCCGAGCGAGACGAGGGACAGCGGCGCAAAGACCAGGATCAGCGCCAGCAGCCGCTCAAACATGCTCATGCCAGGACAAAGCGAGGGAGAGCGGGATGGCCACGGCCACCACCGGGAGCATGGGCCAGCGCAGCACGCCGACCGCGACGCAGACCAGCACCACGATGCCCCAGGCGCGCACACCGCGCAGCCGCCGCCCTGCCCGGGCCGCGACGGTGAGGGAATTCGCCAGCCCCGCCACCGCCAGGCCGCCCAGCACCACGCCGAAGCCGGCCATGCCGGCGCCCCAGCCATAGGCCAGGGCAAGACCCAGGATGAACAGGAAGGGCGGGCCGAGAATGCCGAGAAAGGCCATGGCCGCGCCCGGCAGCCCGCGCAATTGCTGGCCGATATAGAGCGCGAGGTTGACCGCGTTCGGCCCGGGCAGCACCTGGCAGAGGGCGATGCCGGCGAGGAAGGCCTCGTCGCCCATCCAGCGGCGCTTCACCACCACTTCCCGATGGATCCAGCCGGAAAGGCCGCCGCCGAAGCTGAGCATGCCCAGGGTGACGAAGACCCGCAGGATCTCGCCGAGCCCCGCCTCCCCGGCCGCCATCCCCCTGGGCTTTGCCTCATTGGGCCTCGCCTCATTGGGCCTTGCCTGTTGCGCCACGCCGCCCCCGCCGATCACGCATCTGTTGTCCGGCAAAGCCGGCAGGCTGTCGAGCCTGCCCTGAAGCGGCCACAGCCTGGCGCCAGGTTACGGGCCCATGTTGCGGAGCGCCGGCAGGCGATGATCGGGACCCGATGGCTTTGCGCCGGCGCGGCGCTGGCGCTGCTGCCCGGCTGCGTGCAGGTGCAGCCCACGCCCTACTACGCCGCGCCGGCGCCGGCCGTCGGCTCCCCCACCGCGGCGGGCGCCGTCACCGGCGCAGCGGCGGGCGGGCTGCTGGGCGGGCTGCTCTCCAGCCGCCACGACCGCGGGGCGGGCATCATCGGCGGCGCCGCGGCCGGGGCGCTGGTGGGCGGGCTGCTGGGCCATGCGGCGGAGGCCGAGCAGCGGCCGCCGCCCGCGCCGCCGACCTATGTGGAGCCGCCGCCGCAGGGCTATGGCTACGCCCCGTCCCCGCCCTATACCCAGCCGCCGCAGCCGGGCTATGCGCCGCAGGGCTATGGCTACGGCGCGCCCTACCCGGGATACGGGGCACAGGGCTACTGAGGCAGGGCCGCCGTATCGGATAAAGCGGAAATGGGGACGCCGCCCCATGCCGCCGCCGGAGGGCGGACCACTCCCCGGACCCCCGGTGAGAGCTTCGGAGCCGAGGGGCGAACCCGCCGGCTCATCGAACTCCGCAGGCAGCGCCCCGTCATCCGGCGGGTGCCAGGCGGCAAGCCCGCTCTTGCCCATTCTTCGGCTTCCTTTTCCAGGCCGGCCGGCATGCGGATGCTGCCCCTTCCTCCCCTGGCCTCCACGCCGGAACGAAGGCATCATCCCGCCCAACCAGCCTTCGGGAAACGCCATGCGCCGCCGCCACCTGCTTGCCGCCGCAGCCCTCGCCCTGCCCGCCCCGGCCCTCGCCCAGGGCACGGGAGATTGGCCGAACCGCCCCATCCGCCTCATCGTCCCCTTCCCGCCCGGCGGGCCGAACGACATCATCGCCCGGCTCTACGCCCAGCCCATGATGACGCTGCTGAAGCAGCCCATCGTCGTCGAGAACCGCGCCGGCGCCGGCGGCGGCATCGGCGTGGACGCCACCGCCAAGGCAGCGCCGGATGGCTATACGCTGGTCATCACCTCCTCCGGCTCCCTCGTCATCAACCCGCATACCGGCACCCTGCCCTACAAGGTGCCGGACGACCTGACGCCCATCAGCATCGTCACCCTGGTGCCGGAAGCGCTGGTGGCGCCGCCCTCGCTGGGGGTGAAGACGCTGCCGGAGCTGATCGCCCTGGCGAAGCGCCAGCCGGGGAAGATCAATATCGGCACCGCCGGCGCCGCCGGCATTTCCCAATTCGCCGCCGAGCTGCTGCGCATCCAGACCGAGACCGACATCACCGTGGTGCCCTATCGCGGCGCCGCGCCGGCCGTGACGGATCTGCTCGGCGGCTCCGTCCAGCTCCTCTTCGCCGATCTGCCGGTGGTGATGCCGCATCTCCGCAGCGGGGCGCTGCTGCCCCTGGCCCTGGCCAGCCGCCAGCGCAGCCCCAGCCTGCCGGACCTGCCCATCACCGCCGAATACGGCTACCCGGAGCTGCTGGCGGATAATTGGTACAGCCTGCTCGGCCCCGCCCGGCTGCCGGCGCCGATCCTGGCGAAGCTCTCGGAGGTGGCCAAGATCGCCAGCGAGGCGCCGGAGGTGAAGGACGGCCTGGCCGCCCAGGGCGCCCAGGCAAGCTGGACCACGCCGGAGGCCTTCCGCGCCCGCATCCTGCAGGAATCCGAGGTGTGGCGCCGCGTCGCTCAGACAGCGAATATCCGGGTGGATTGAGCCGGCGACGGCGGTGCGGCGCCGGGAAGCCCGGCCGCCAGCGCCCCGGCTCCGCGGGGCAGCGGCCCGTGATGCCAGCCCTGGCAGTGGCCTGCCTTGCCGCTCCGCTCGCCGGAATTCCATAGCGCTGCGCGGGCTGGGGCGCCGCGCGGGCTGGGGTGGGCGGCCGGGCTCAGCCGTGCTGCCGCCGCGCCTCCTGCAGCACCGGCAGGGCGAGGGCCGCCAGCACCCGGCCGGGGGCGAGATCACCCGGGGTGTAGCGCCCCTCCTCCGCCAGGACGTTCAGCGTGCCGAGGGTACGGCCGCGCCAGCGCACCGGCAGGTTCATGGCACAGCCGCAGCCCAGCGCCTCGATCAGCACATGGTCGGCGAAGGTGGCGCGGATGGCCGCCACATCCACGGACAGCCAGGGCTTGCCCTGCTGGAACAGCCGCCGGGTCCAGGGCGTGTCCTGCACCGGCTTGCGCCCGCCGGGCGGGTAGATCTCCGGCTGGCTGGAATGGACCCGCAGATTCCACCCGGCCTCGGCATCATGCAGCATGATGGAGAAGAGCAGGGGCGAGAACATCTCCTCTGCCGCGGCGCCAAGGGCCAGGTAGCCCGCCTCCACCTGATCGGCCTCGGCGAGCTGGAGGGTCAGGCGGGAGAGCGCAGGAATCGGGTCCAATCTGGACATGGCACCAGTATAGTCACGCAGAGGCGATTTTCCGGCCGGTAAATTATCCGGGCGGTCGGCAATTCCTGGGCGGGTGGGGCCGGGTGGTCAGCCCAGCGCCCGCTTCACCGCCTCATTCACCAGGGCCGGGTTGCCCTTGCCCTGCATCGCCTTCATCACCTGGCCGACGAAGAAGCCGAACAGCTTCTCCTTGCCGGATTTGTACTCGGCGACCTTGTCGGCATTCGCCTCCAGCACCTGCGCCACCATGCGGTCGATGGCGCCGGTATCCGTCACCTGGCGCAGTCCGCGCTCCTGCACGATGGCGCCGGGCGACTTGCCGGTCTCGATCATCGCCTCGAACACCGCCTTGGCCAGGGTGCCCGACAGGGTCTTGTCCGCCAGCAGATCCAGCAACTGGCCGAGATGCTCAGCCGGCACCGGCGGCTCCGCGATGCTGGTCTTGAGGCGGTTGATGGCGGCGAAGAGGTCGCCCGTCACCCAATTCGCCGCAACCTTGGCATCGCGCCCCTTGGCTACCGTCTCGAAATAGGCAGCGGTCTCCTTCTCCAGCGTCAGCACATGCGCGTCATAGGGCGTCAGCCCCATGGCGACGTAGCGCGCGCGCCGCTCATCCGGCAGCTCCGGCAGGGAGGCCTTGAGCCGCTCCACCCAGGATTGCTCGATCACCAGCGGCGGCAGATCAGGGTCCGGGAAGTAGCGGTAGTCATGCGCATCCTCCTTGGAGCGCATGGAGCGCGTGACGCCGCGGCCGGTGTCGAACAGCCGGGTTTCCTGCTCGACCGTGCCGCCCTCCTCCCACACCTCGATCTGGCGGCGCGCCTCGGCCTCCACCGCCTGCATGACGAAGCGGATGGAGTTGACGTTCTTCACCTCGCAGCGGGTGCGGTAGCCCTCCCCGGCCTTGCGGACGGAGACATTGACGTCGGCCCGCATCGAGCCCTCGTCCATGTTGCCGTCGCAGGTGCCGAGGTAGCGGAGGATCTGCCTGAGCTTCGAGAGATAGGCCCCGGCCTCCTCCGGCGAGCGCATGTCGGGCTCGGAGACGATCTCCATCAGCGCGACGCCGGAGCGGTTGAGGTCGATGAAGCTCTTGGTCGGGTGCTGGTCGTGCAGGCTCTTTCCCGCATCCTGTTCCAGGTGCAGGCGGGTGATGCCGATGGTCTTCACCGTGCCGTCGCCGAGTTCGATCTCGATGGCGCCGGTGCCGATGATCGGGTGGGCGTACTGGCTGATCTGGTAGCCCTGCGGCAGGTCGGCGTAGAAGTAGTTCTTCCGGTCGAAGCGCGACCAGAGGTTCACCTGCGCCTTCAGCCCGAGGCCGGTGCGGACGGCCTGCGCCACGCATTCGCGGTTGATGACCGGCAGCATGCCGGGGAAGCCGGCATCGACCAGGCTCACCTGGCTGTTCGGCGCGGCGCCGAATTCGGTGGCGGCGCCGGAGAACAGTTTTGCCAGCGACGTGACCTGGGCGTGGACTTCCAGGCCCACGACGATTTCCCAGGGGCCGGTGCGGCCTTCAAGCGTGTAGGACATGGCCTCGTTCCTTCTCGGCCCATTCGAAGACGCGGCGCTGTTCCGCCGCGAGGAAGGCGACGGCGTCGCCGTCCGGGATGATGCGGCCGCAGCGCTCCGCGGCCCGGGCGAAGCCGATCAGCGGCCGTCCGCGCATGGCGCCGTGCGGCACGCTGCGCTTGTCCACCACGATGGCCGAGAGCAGCGGCCACCCATGTTCCGTCGCCCGGCGGCAGAGATGGAAGAGATGCGGATCCATCCGCCGCCGCGCCGCGTTCCACGGCACCCCGGATGCCTCAGCGACATCGCCATAGCTCAAAAACCGCCGCGCTTCCGCTGCCGCCCGGATCGCCGCGAAGCTCCGCGCCAGATCCAATGTTCCTATGTTCGGTTGAAGCGCCTGCTCCTCCGTCCCGGCCACAGTTTTGTAGGGCGGGGCGGCATCGCCGGGGTCAAGGATCGCCGCAGGCGACCGGCGCAGCCGGCGCGCAGCGTCCTTGAGGCCGGCGATGCCGTCCTGCCATCCTCGCAGTGCCGGGGAGGCGATGCTCACACCGCCCCCGCCCGCAGCCGGGGCAGCGCGTCGAACCCTGCCGCCTTTTCGATGGCAGTACCCACCGCGAACACCGTTTCCTCGTCGAAGGCGCGCCCGATCACCTGCAGCCCCAGCGGCAGCCCCTGCCCGTCCAGCCCCGCCGGCACCGCCAGCCCCGGCAGCCCTGCCAGGTTCGCCGGCACGGTGAAGACGTCGTTCAGGTACATCGTCACCGGGTCGTCCTGCTTCTCGTCCATGCCGAAGGCAGCGCTCGGGGTCGCCGGCGTCACGATGGCGTCCACCCCCGCGAAGGCTGCGTCGAAGTCCCGCTTGATCAGCGTGCGGACCTTCTGCGCCTTCAGGTAGTAGGCGTCGTAATAGCCGGCGCTCAGCACATAGGTGCCGATCATGATGCGTCGCCTGACCTCCGCCCCGAACCCCGCCGCGCGGGTGCGTTCGTAGAGGTCCTTCAGGTCGCTGCCCTTCTCCGCCACCCGCAGCCCGAAGCGCACGCCGTCATAGCGGGCGAGGTTCGAGGACGCCTCGGCCGGCGCCACGATGTAGTAGGTCGGCAGCGCGTATTTGGTGTGCGGCAGGCTGATCTCGACCGTCTCGGCACCCTCGGCCCGCAGCCAGTCCAGCCCCTGCTGCCACAGCGCCTCGATCTCCGGCGCCATGCCGTCCAGCCGGTATTCCTGCGGCACGCCGATGCGCAAGCCCTTCACCCCGCGGGCGCAGGCGGCGGCGAAGTCGGGCACCGGCACATCCGCGCTGGTGCTGTCCTTCGGGTCGAAGCCGGCCATGCTCCGCAGCAGGATGGCGCAATCCTCCACCGTCCGCGCCACCGGCCCCGCCTGGTCCAGTGAGGAGGCGAAGGCCACGATGCCGTAGCGGCTGCACCGCCCGTAGGTCGGCTTGATGCCGGCGATGCCGCAGAAGGCCGCCGGCTGCCGGATGGAACCGCCCGTATCCGTCGCCGTCGCCCCCAGCGCCAGCCGCGCCGCGACCGCCGCCGCCGAGCCGCCGGAGGAGCCGCCCGGCACCAGCCGCGTATCCGGGTCGTTCGCCCGGCTCCAGGGATTCTCCACCGGCCCGAAGGCGGAGGTGGTGTTGGAGGAGCCCATGGCGAACTCGTCCATGTTCACCTTGCCGAGGAACACCGCGCCGTCCCGCAGCAGGTTGGCACTCACCGTGCTCTCATAGGGCGGGATGAAATTGCCCAGGATCCGGCTGCCCGCCGTGGTCCGCACGCCGGCGGTGCAGAACAGATCCTTGATCGCCAGCGGCACGCCTTCCAGCGGCCCGGCGATCCCCTCCTTCCGCCGCGCATCGCTGGCGCGCGCCTGGGCCAGCGCCTGCTCCCCCGTCACTGTGGTGAAGGCGTTGATCCGCGGGTTCAGCGCCTCGATGGCGCGCAGATGCGCCTCGGTCAGCTCGACGCTGGTGACGAGGCCCTCGTTCAGCGCCTCGATGGCGCCGCGCAGGGTGAAATCCGTGGGATGCATTACTCGACCACCTTCGGCACGCCGAAATATTCGCCCTGGCGGTCCGGCGCATTGGCCAGCACCTGGTCCGGAATGCCGCCATCGGTGACGACATCCTCCCGCATGCGCAGGGCGACGGCGCCGCCGCCCGCCATCGGCTCCACCCCCTCGGTGTCCACCGCCTGCAATTGCTCGATCCAGCCGAGGATGCCGTTCAGCTCCGCCTGCATGCGGCCGACCTCCTCGTCTTCCAGCCGGATGCGGGCCAGCGAGGCGATGCGCCGGATGGTGGCGGTATCGAGCGACATGGGGGTTCCCGTTGCAAGCGATAGGGGGGCTATAAGGCCCGGCATGGCGCTCTTCAACCTGAGGGACCTCCGGGCCGCCCTGCCGCGCGGACAAAGGCTGATCGGCCTCGACCCTGGGGCGAAGCAGATCGGCGTGGCGCTGTCCGACGTCTCGCTGCTACTCGCCAGCCCCTATGCGGTGCTGAAGCGGGGCAAGCTGGCGGCCAATGCGGCGGAGGTGGCGGCCATTGCGCGCAAGGAAGGGGCGGGCGGGCTGGTGGTCGGCCTGCCGCTCGGCATGGATGGCAGCTTCGGCCCGGCCGCCCAGGCGGCGAAGGATTGGGGGATGGCCATCGCCACGGCCACCCAGCTTCCCGTCGCCCTCTGGGACGAACGGCTCTCCTCCGCCGCGGTGAACCGGATGCTGGTGCAGGAGGCCGATCTCAGCCGGGCCAAACGCGCCGAAGTGGTGGACCGGGCGGCGGCGGCCTGGATGCTGCAATCCGCGCTGGACGCCACCCAGCCAGCGAGGGGCGCCGCCCCTCCCTGACCCACCCCGCCAAGGGCCGAAAGGCCCCTGGACCCCTTGAGTCTCAGGCCAGGGCCGCCCCCACCCTCTCCATGAAGCCGTTCAGCGCCGTGGGGTCCACCCAGCGCAGCACCGCCACCACCCCGCCCTCCGGCTCCACCCAGGTGATGTTCCCCCCTGCGCCGGAGAAGCAGAAGCTCGCCGCGCTCGCCGCCGGCCAGCGCGTCCGTCCGGTGTTCAGCCACCACAGCAGCCCGTAATGCGGGTTCAGGGCGCACGGGGTGCGGCATTGCGCCACCCAGCCCGCCGGCAGCAGCCGTCGCCTCTCCCACACCCCGTCCTGCAGGCAGAGCTGGCCGATCCGCGCCTGGTCCTCGGCATGGATGAAGACGCCGCCGCCCCAATGCCCGCCGCCGGACACGCTCTGCACGCGCCGCCCGCCGATCTCGACCCAGGAGGTCTCATACCCCTCCCACCGCCAGTCATCGGACGCCCCGATCGGCCGCATGATCCGCTCGGCGAACACCTCCGGCAGCGCCCGGCCGAATACCCGGAGCAGCGCCAGGGACAGCCGGTTCACCCGCACGTCATTGTATTCCCAATAGCTTCCGGGCGGCTGCAAGGGCCGTGGCAGGCCCTTCCGCCCCCGCCCCTCCACCGCCAGGCTCCGCCCGCGGTCGATCACGTCGGACTTGCCGAAGAGCTCCCCCTCCCATTCCGAGGTGTTCTGCAGCAAATGCCGCCAGGTGATGGCGCCGTTCTGCGCCCCCTCGAAGCCGCCATCCGCCACCAGCGTCCGCACCGGGGCATCGAGGTCCGGGATCAGCCCGTCCCCCACCGCCAGCCCGGCCAGGATCGCCAGGTAGCTCTTCGCCACGCTGAAGGTCATGTCCACCTGGCGCGTATCGCCCCAGCGCGCCGCCAGCCGGCCATGCCGCAGCACCAGCCCGTTCGGCGCCCCGCGTGGCGCGGTGCGGCCGAGAATGGCGTTGTCCGGCGGCCCCTCGAAATAGCCGGCCTCGATATGGGCCTTCAGGTCGCGCGGCCAGGGCGTCTCATGCGCTGCCGCGAATTCCACGGCAGCCTGCAGCGCGGCGGGGTCGAAGCCCGGTACGGGCTCCGGAATCGGCGGCAAGGTCATGCCGCCCAGGATGCGGCCTGCCCGGCCGCGTGGCAAACTGGCCGCCTCCTGCTGTAAGACTCCCTTCAGACGTCCCGGCCTTAGCTGCGTCCCGGCCGGAAGACCCTGCCCGCCAGACGGAAGCATCGCCCAGAATGAGCATCTCCGCCCCGCCGCCGCCCGCCGACCCCATCGCCGCCGGCCTCGCCTTCCTCAAGGCGCAATTGGCCAAGCCGGTGAGCTTCCAGGGCGGCCGGACCCTGGCGCTGGCGGAAACCGCCCAGCCCTTCAACAACAGCCGCTGGTACTGGACGGACGACAACGCCAAGGCGCTGGAGCTGCTGGCCCAGCCGGCGATCCGCGACGCCGATCCAGGCTTCACCGACCAGATCCTCGACTTCGTCCTCGGCATGTCCGCCAGCGACCTGATCTGGCGCCGGCTGGCGGAGCCGCAATTGCAGGCCTCGCAACCGGCGCCGCAGGTGTTCGAGGTCGTCAACCCCTTCCACCGCTTCTGGGGCGACCTCTCCCGCGGCATGGTGCTGCAGGGCGGCCGGTTCAACGATGGCCGCGACCGGGAGGCGGCGGCGCATACCGGCAACCTGGTCGAGTTCCGCCTGCAAGGCCGGACGCATTGCATCGATGTCGAGGACAGCATCGCCGAGCATGGCATGCTCCGCACGCCGGAAGCGGTGGTGCTGTTCCATGAAAGCGTGCTGATGGCGCCGAACAGCCGCTTCAACAACCGCCCGGAACGGGTCGGCACGCTGCGCTACGAATACATCATCCGGGCGGACAGCCCGGTGATCCAGCTCAAGGTCCGGCTGCGGGCGGAAGCCGGGGTGACGCTGAAGGCGGTGCGCATCACCACGGCCTGCGACAACCTCTCGGAACGCACCCGGCATTGCCGCATCGGCACCGCGGCCGGCTATGTCACGCCCGGCCTGCCGGCCGAGGGGCAGGCCTATATCCATACCGGCCCCTTCCGCCAGCTTGTCCTGCAGGAAGCCGGGCTGGGCAATTACGCCCATGCGCTGCACATCCAGCCGCAGCAGCCGGAGGCGGTGAAGACCGTCAGCGCGACGGTCGCCGGGGAGGGGCAGCTGCATTGGTGCCTCACCCGTTACGCCGCCGACTCGGTGCCGCCGGGCGGCGAATTCGCCATCAGCGAGAACCGGCTGCTGGTGACCGGCGGCACGCCGGTGCCGACGCCAGGGGTGGAGGCGCCGCTGCGCGACCCCGCCGGCCATGCCTGCATCGACCCGAGCGCCAGCTATGATTACGGCGCGGAGCTGAACGCGGTCGCCACCTATTGGGCGCATGCGACGCTCGGCAGCTACCGGCACCCGGTCGCCCCGGCCCGGCTGGCGATGCTGAAATCCTGGTTCGACCGCCATCTGGACGGGTTCTTCGCCTTCGCCACCCCGGCCGGGCATGCCGGCCCGGCGGTGTTCGTCCGCGGCATCTCCTTCGTCCTCCTCGCCCTCGACACCATGCTCCAGGCCAGCGGCGAGGCGCGCTATCGGCTGGCGCGGGACGCGGCGCTCGACATGCTGCTGCAGGCGCAGAAGGACGGCGCGAATGACGGGCTGTTCGTGGATTCCGGCGGCATCGTCGCGCATCTGGACTGCCACGCCGCCGCCATCCTGGCCCTGGCCCGGCTGGCGCGGCGGGATGGCGACCCCCGCCTGCCCCAGGCGCTGCGCCGCGCCCTGCATGCGCTGCGGCTCGGCACCGTCACCATGCAGCGCGACGGCGTCACCCTGCCCTTCGACACCATCACCCTGCGCAGCCGCAAGCCGGATGGCGACTGGTACGAGGAAGGCGCCTTCTGGACCTACAAGGCCGGGCTGCTGCTGCGCGCCCTGAAGCTGGTGCGGGCCCGCCGGGCGGAGGGCGTGCTGGCCTGGCTGCCCGAGGAATGGGACCGGCTCGCGATGCTGACCCGGCTATGCCAGGAGCGCCTGGCGATGACCGCCCGCCCCACCCCGGACGGCATCGAGCACCTGACGAGCCCGACGGCCGGGGAGACCAATTCGGAAACCCAGCCCTGGGTGCTGCTGGGGCTGATCGCCCCGGAACTGTCGCAGCCGGCGGCCGCGGCGGCCTAGAGCGTGATCGGTTGAGCTGCGCTCACCCGCCCCGCTTTAGCTCATTGTTCGGTCGCGTGATTCACGGTTTCAGTCGACTCGACCTCAACCGATCATGCTCTAGATCTTTGTTCAAGCGAGCAAATTGCTCCGATCAGGTGCTTCCACCTGATCGGAGTTTGCTCCGGCCGGTCGGATCCCAAACTCCCACCGGGGTCCGGGGGATGGTCCACCCTCCGGCGGGGATCGAACGCATGCATTCGATGGGGGCAGCGCCCCTGCAGGATACCGGGCAGCGCCTACCGCGCCGCGGCCGGCGTCCGCACCGCCGCCTTCGGCCCCGGCAGCTCGATCTCAATCGCCAGGGTGGACAGATCCCCGCCCCGGTCGAGGTTGACGTTCACCTTCCCCGGGTCGATCGCCACGTAGCGCGCCACCACCGCCACCAGCTCCTGCTGCAGCCGCGGCAGGAAATCCTCCCGCGTCCGGCCGATGCGCTCATGCGCCAGCACGATCTGCAGCCGCTCCTTCGCCGCGCTGGCGCTGGCGGCGGCCGGTTCCGGCTTGCGGGTGCTGCGGAAGAAATCAAGCCAGCTCATCAGGCCGCCCTCCCCCCGAACAGGCGCTTCAGGATGCCCGGCTTCTTCTCCGGGTCGAGGAAGCGATGCGGCAGCTCATCCCCGAGGAAGCGCCCCACCGCATCCTTGTAGGCCTGCCCCGCCACGCTCTCGGCATCCATGATCACCGGCGTGCCGGTGTTGGAGGCCTTCAGCACGCTCTCGCTTTCCGGGATCACGCCGAGCAGCGGGATGGCGAGGATCTCCCGCACATCCTCGAGCTTCAGCATCTCCCCCCGCTCCACCCGCCCGGCGTCGTAGCGGGTGACGAGGAGGTGTTCCTTCACTTTCTCCCTTTTCTCCTCCGCCCGCTTCGACTTGCTCTGCAGCACGCCGAGGATGCGGTCCGAGTCGCGGACCGAGGAGACTTCCGGGTTGGTGACGATGATCGCCTGGTCGGCGAAGTAGAGCGCCAGCAGCGCCCCCTTCTCGATCCCCGCCGGGCTGTCGCAGAGGATGTAGTCGAAATCCTTGCCCAGCTCCTCGATGATCTCGGCGACGCCTTCCTTGGTCAGCGCGTCCTTGTCGCGGGTCTGGGAGGCGGGGAGGATGGAGAGGTTCTCCACCCGCTTGTCGCGGATCAGCGCCTGGCTCAGCCGCGCCTCGCCCTGGATGACGTTGACGATGTCGAACACCACGCGGCGTTCGACACCCATAATCAAATCCAGGTTGCGCAGCCCGACATCGAAGTCGATCACCACGGTCTTCTTGCCGCGCTGCGCGAGGCCGGTCGCGAGGGCCGCGCTCGTCGTCGTCTTGCCCACACCGCCCTTGCCCGAAGTGACGACGATCACCTGCGCCATGAACGCATTCCCTTCTCGAATCCCCTGGGTCCAGCGGGCCCTTTCCACGCCGGTTGCGGCGGCGCCGCAAGCCTTGCCGGCAGGAAAACGCCCTCGCCTGCTCCCACCCCGTTCATCCGCCGCTCAGCCCAGCGGCCCGAAACGCAATTCCTCGCCCTCCAGCCAGACCTGGGTCGGCCGGCCGGAGGCGGCATCCCCGAGCTGTTCCCGCACCGCATAGAAGCCGGCGATGGCGATCAGCTCGGGGTCGAAATTCAGCGCGAAGACCCGCGCTTCCGGATTGTCCCGCGCGCCGGCGACGGCCCGGCCGCGCAGCGCGCCATAGACATGCACATGCCCGTCGGCGATCACCTCCGCCCCCGGATTGACCGTGGCGGTGACGACGAGGTCGGCGCCGGCGGCATAGATCCGCTGGCCGGAGCGCACCGGCTCCGTCACCACCAGGCTCGGCCGGCCGGACTCGGCGGGCGGCGGCAAGGGGGCGGCGGCGGGCTCCGGCGCCGCGGCGGGGCCCGGCAGCTCCTCGGCATCCCGCCCGCCCATGGCGCGCAGGGGGGGCAGGCCGGCGGCCTGGGCCGCCTGGCGCATCGCCGGCTGGCCGCCGCTGGTGCCGATGGGCACGATCTCCAGCGCGTGCAGCCCTTCGATCAGGGCGCGGAAATCCACCTCTTCCGGGGAGGCTTCGAGGTCGCCGAGGCCGATGACGATGGGGGCGAAGCGGAGGAAGCCGGGCGCCCGGCGGAATTGGTCGCCCAGGGCGGGCAGCACCGCCTCCGGCCGCGGGTCCAGCAGCCGCAGCACCAGCAGGTTGAAATTGCCGGCGCGCAATCGGAAGGTTTCGGGCAGCGTCTGGCTCAATTCAGGGACTCGGCTGGGGCGGAAGCGTGCGGGGCAGCATGAAGGGCGGGGCAGGCTCCGGTCTATAGCCATGCGATCTTCGCGGGCGAAGCCCCGGAGCGCGGTTATCCACGGGATTCGGCACGGCCGGGGCTTCGGCCGGCAGGGATGCCCGGGCCAGGCCCCCGGGGCGAATCGGTTGCGCCGGCAAACTCAGGCGGGGTCCGGGAAGGGTCTCCTTCGCGGCGGGGTCCAGGGCAAGGCCCCCGGGATGCGCCCGGTTCCGATCGGCGCTCTAATGCGGCGACAGCCGAGGAGCCTTTGATGCGGCCGATGACCCTGCTGGAGCCCTTCCGGGCCCTGTTCTACGCCCCCTTCTACCTGGCCGAGCTCCGCGGCGCCTTCGCCCGCCAGGGCGTGGAGGTGCGGCTGGTGGAGGCCGGCGGCACGGATGCCGCCTGCGCGAAGCTGCTGGCGGGCGAGGCGGATGTGGCCTGGTCCGGCCCCATGCGCCCCATGCTGCTGCGCAGCCGCGACCCCGGCTGCACCCTGCGCAGCTTCTGCGCCGTGGTGATGCGCGATCCTTTCCTGCTCCTCGGCCCCGCCCCGCGCCCCGGCTTTTCGCTGGCCGATCTCGCCGGCCTGCGGGTCGGGCTGGTGTCCGAGGTGCCGACCCCGGTCTGGTGCCTGGCCGGCGACCTGGCCGAGGCCGGGCTGCCCCCCCTGCCCCCGCCCGCCGGCCCTTCCATGGCGGAGAATGCCGCCGCCCTAGCCGCCGGCCGGCTGGACGTCGCCCAGATGTTCGAGCCCTTCGCCTGCCGCGTGGAGGATGAAGGCGGCGCGGTGCTGCACGCCCAGGCCAGCCGCGGCCTGACCGCCTACACCGCCTTCTACGCCACCGAGGCCGGCATCGCCGCCCGCCGCCCCGAGCTCATGGCGATGATCCGCGCCATGGACGAATCGCTGCGCTTCCTCCGCGCCGCCCCGGCGGCCGAGGTGGCCGCCCTCCTCGCCCCCCGCTTCGCCGATATGCCGCCGGACCACCTCCGGCGCGGCATCGCCCGCTACCAGGGCCTCGACCTCTGGGGCGCCGGCCCGCTCTTCCCGGAGGAGGCGCTGGCAAGGCTCGGTCGCGCCATGGTCGCCGCCGGCGCCATGCGCCATGTCCCGCCCTTCGAGGCCTGCGTGGACAACGCCATCGTCCGGGAGGCGCTGTCCGCATGAGCCGCCCCCCCATCGCCACCCGCGCGGATTTCCTCTGGTTCACCGAGATGCCGACGCGCTGGATGGACAACGACATCTACGGCCATGTGAACAACGTGCAGTACTACAGCTTCATCGACACCGCGGTGGCGCTCTTCCTGCTGGAGAACGGGGTGCTGGACCTCGCCACCAGCACGGAGGTGGGGCTGGTGGTGGAGACGCAGTGCCGCTACTTCGCGCCCATCACCTTCCCGGACCGCCTCACCTGCGGGCTGCGCTGCGGCCGGCTCGGCACCTCCTCCATCCGCTACGAGATCGGCCTGTTCCGCAATGCGGAGGAGCAGGCGAGCGCCGAGGCGCATTTCGTCCATGTCTATGTCGCCAGGGCGGAGCAGGGGCGGACCGTGCCGCTGCCGGCGAAGCTGCGCGAGGCGGCCATGCGGAAGCTTCTGCCCCCGGCAGGCTGAGCCCCCGATTGCGCAGCCTGCGCGGTTGCGCCAACGCTACGCGCCCCGACCGGAGGAAACCCCCATGCCAAGCCTCAGCCGCCTCGCGATCCTCGACGACTACCAGGGCGTCGCCCTGACCCTCGGCCCCTGGGACAGGCTGCCCAAGGGCCTCGCCATCGAGGTGTTCCGCGACACCATCACCGACCTGGAGGCGCTGGTCGCCCGCCTCGCCCCCTTCGATGCGCTGCTGATCATGCGGGAACGCACGCCCTTCCCGAAGGCGCTGCTCGACCGGCTGCCCAACCTCAAGCTGCTGATCACCACCGGCGCCCGCAACCGCTCCGTCGATCTGGCGGCGGCCACGGCGCGCGGCATTACCGTCTGCGGCACGCCGGGGGTGGGCAATTCGACGGTGGACATCACCTGGGGGCTGATCCTCTCCGTGCTGCGCCACATCCCGGAGCAGGAGGCCGCGCTGCGCGCCGGACGCTGGCAGGTGAAGCTCGGCACCGGGCTCGAGGGCAAGACGCTCGGCGTCATCGGCCTCGGCAATCTCGGCAGCCGGGTGGCCAAGGTGGGGGCGGCCTTCGGCATGAAGGTGCTGGGCTGGAGCCAGAACCTGACGGCGGAGAAGGCCGCGGCCGCCGGCGCCAGCCTGGCGACGAAGGATGCGCTGCTGGAGCAGTCCGACGTGGTGACGCTGCATGTCGTGCTCTCCGACCGCTCCCGCGGCATGATCGGCGCTGCCGAGCTGGCGCTGATGAAGCGCAGCGCCATCATCGTGAACACCAGCCGCGGGCCGCTGATCGACCAGGCGGCGCTGATCGCCGCGCTGCAGGAGGGCCGGATCGCCGGCGCCGGGCTGGATGTGTATGACCAGGAGCCGCTGCCGGCGGGCCACCCCATCCTCTCGGCGCCGAACACCGTGCTGACGCCGCATCTGGGCTATGTGACGGAGGAGAATTACCGCGCCTATTTCCAGGGCGCAGTGGAGGCGGTGGAGGCCTTCCTGGCCGGGGCGCCCATCCGCGAATTGCGCGCCGACTAGGCAGGGCTGGCGCGGGGGTGAGCGGAAGAATGGGGGCTCCGCCTCCATGCCCCCGGCAGAGGGCTCTGCCCTCTGCACTCCCGCCGGGGCCAGGATCTGGCCCCGGACCCCGGTCCGAGTTTCGGACCCGACGGTTCAGCCTGCCGACTCGCACCGGGGTCCGGGGAGGGGTCCCCTCCCCGGCACATTCGTTGCATCGCCCCTCCCGAACGATTCCTCGGGAGATTCCGCCGCCATGGCCCTCACCCGCCGCGCCCTGCTTGCCGCCGCCGCCCTGCCGCTGGCCGCCCCTGCCCTGCGCGCCCAGGACGTGACGGTGAAGATGGGCGCGCTGCGCCTCATCCACTCCATCGCCCCCTTTCTCTATGAGCGCTTCCAGCCTGCCGGCCTGAAGATCGAGGTCATCCCCTTCGAGAGCCCGACCGAGGGCAAGAACGCCGTGGTCACGAAGTCCGTCGATTTCGGCGCCTTCGGCATCGCCGCCGGCATCCTTGGCGCGGCGGCGCGGGAGCCGGTGACGGTCATCGGCTCCTGCTGCGACCGCGGCATGGCGGTGGTGGCGCGGAAGGACCTGCCCATCGAGAAGCTCGCCGATCTCCGTGGCCGCAAGGTCGGCATCTGGCCCGGCTCGACCCAGGAGGTCTTCATCCTCGAACGCCTGAAGATGGAGGGGATGACGGTGCGCGACATCCAGTCCATCCGCGTCTCCTTCAGCGAAATGCCCATCGCCCTCGCCCGCGGCGACATCGACGCCTATGTAGGCGCCGAGCCGGGCCCCGGCGTCTCGCTCGCCGCCGGCATCGGCAAGGTCGTGGAGTACCCCTATTCCACGCCCATGGGCTCGCTGAACATGATCTTCGCCTGCCATGCGGAGACGGTGACGCAGCGCCCGGACCTGGTGCGGCAGATGCTGAAGGTGCATCGCCAGGCCAGCGAATTCGGCATGGCCAACCGCGACGTGACCATCGAGACGGCGATCGCCCGCCTCGGCATGCGGCGGGATGCGCTGGAGCTGAGCCTGCCGAATGTCGAGCTGAACTGGCAGATGACGCCGGAGATGCTGGCCCGGTCGAAGACCTATGCGGACCACATGCTGGCGCTGCGCCAGATCCGCGCCCTGCCCGACTACGCCACCTTCTTCGAGACGAAATTCTCCGACGAGCTGGCCAAGTCGGCGGCCTAGCGCATGCGCCCGATCGCCGGAGGGCCTGCATCCGGAGAGGCGAGGCGGCCGCCGCGCATCCCGCACGCCGCGGGGCACCTGCCCGCGGGCGGCATCCGGCCGCGCCAGCCATGACCCCGCAGGGGCTCTCCACGCGCCAGGTGGTGCTGGCCCTGGCGGCGCCGGTGCTGGGCGTGCTCGCCTGGCACCTGGCGACGCAGGGCCAGGCCTACAGCCTCATCCCCTCGCCTTACGACGTGGCGGTGCAGTGGTGGGACCTCGCCTTCGGCGGAATCTGGGACGACCTCTATTCCGGGACGCTGCTGGCCCACACCTTCGCCAGCCTCTCCCGCGTCTATGGCGGCTTCGCGCTGGCGGCGCTGGTGGCGCTGCCGATGGGCATGCTGATCGGCCGCGTCGCGGTGGTGCGCGACCTGCTGGACCCGACGCTGCAGATCCTGCGGCCGATCCCCGTCACCGCCTGGCTGCCGCTCGCCATGATCGTCTTCGGCATCGGCCCGCGCAGCGCCTTCTTCCTCGTCTTCCTCGGCGCCTTCTACCCGATCCTGCTGAACACCATCTTCGGCGTGAAGAACGTGGAAGGCCGGCTGTTCGAGGCCGCGGCGATGCTCGGCGTCAGCCCGCAGGCGGTGTTCTGGAAGGTGGTGCTGCCCGCCTCCCTGCCCTCCATCTTCACCGGGCTCCGCCTCGGCCTCGGCTTCGCCTGGGTGGTGATCGTGGTCGGCGAGATGACCGGCGTGCAGACCGGCCTCGGCGCCATCATCATGGAGGCACGGCAGCTTTCCCGCACCGAGATCGTCATCAGCGGCATGGTGACGATCGGCGTGCTCGGCTTCCTCTCCGACCAGCTCGTGCAGTGGCTTGGCCGCCGCCTGCTGCGCTGGAGCCCCCAGCATGGATGACGCCACCTCCCTCCCCCGCCCTGCGGCGGAGGGAAGGGGTAGGGGTGGCGCGGCGCCCCTCCCCATCCTCGACATCCAGCGCGTGACCAAACGCTTCGCCTTCGGCGCGGAGCAGATCACCGCGCTCTCCGACGCTTCCCTGCGCATCGCGAAGGGCGAGTTCATCTGCCTCATCGGCCCCTCCGGCTGCGGCAAATCCACCCTGCTCCGCATGGTCGCCGGCTTCGAGACGGCGAGCACCGGCAGCCTGCTGATGTGGGGCAAGCCGATTGCCGGTCCTGGCCCGGACCGCGGCATGGTGTTCCAGGATTACGGCCTCTTCCCCTGGCTGACGGTGGTGCAGAATGTCGGCTTCGGCCCCGCCGCCCGCGGCCGCCCGAAGGCGGAGGTCACGGCGACGGCGAAGCGCTTCGTGGACCTGGTCGGCCTGACGCGCTTCGCCGACGCCTATCCGCACCAATTGTCCGGCGGCATGAAGCAGCGCGTCGCCATCGCCCGCGTGCTGGCGAATGATGCGGAAGTGGTGCTAATGGACGAGCCCTTCGGCGCGCTGGATGCGATGACCCGCGAGCGCTTGCAGGAGGAGCTGCTGGAGGTCTGGGCCCGGGCGAAGCTGACGGTCCTCTTCGTCACCCACGCCATCGAGGAGGCCATCTTCCTCTCCGACCGCATCGTGGTGATGTCCCCCGGCCCCGGCCGCATCATCGCCGATGAGCGCGTGGCGCTGCCCCGCCCGCGCGACCCGACCTCGCTCGAGTTCAACGCGCTGCGCCGCCGCTTCGCCGCCATGCTCGGCGGGCATCACTAGATGCCGTTGCCACGCGGCTCTTCAGAGCGTCGAGCGAAGGCGCTTTCATGCGCCTTCGACACCGTCGAAGGCGATCCTTCGCGAACGCCATGGGGCGGTTTTCCTGTCACGGATGCCGCGAAGCGGCACCGCGCTTCGCGCGGCTTCGTCCTTGACAGGAAAACCGCCCCATGGCCGAGGCTTGAGGGGCGCTCGGTCGCGCCGGAGGCGCGCCTCCGGCGCGACGTCGAGCGCCCGCGAAAGGGCGCCTCGAGGCGACAACGCCGTTGCGATGGCCGTCCGCTGCGACGCATGCCGCATGCGTGGCGGCGCCCCGCGCGGCCGGCCGCCGCGAAGCCGCGATAGGTCATCCGGCAGCGCCATGTAAGATAGACCGCCAAGCCTCACGCACCGCGCCACCGCATCGGAACACCGCCATGTCCTACGCCCCCCTGCCCGGCTTCTGGGCCACCGCCTCCCAGGATGAGCGCGACGCCTGCTACGACAACAACCGCGCCGTCCCCGACAGCCCCGCCCTCATCGAGGCCCGCAACGCCGCCGCCGCCACCTTCCGTGCCGCCCATGCCGACCATCTCGACCTCGCCTACGGCCCGCACGAACGCAACGCCTGGGACCTCTTCCCCGCCGAGCGCGCCGACGCCCCCTGCCTCGTCTTCATCCATGGCGGCTACTGGCAGCGCAACCGGCGCGAGGATTTCTGCGCCTTCATGGCCGGCGCCCGCGCCCATGGCTGGTCCACCGCCCTGCCCGGCTATTCCCTCGCCCCCGACGCCACCCTGACCCAGATCGTCGCCGAGATCACCGCCGCCCTCGACTGGCTCCAGGAGAACGGGCCGAATCACGGCATCGCCGGCAAGGTCGTTCTCTCCGGCTGGTCCGCCGGCGGCCATCTCGCCGCCATGGCGCTCGGCCACCCGCTGGTCAGTGCCGGCCTCGCCCTCTCCGGCATCTACGAGCTCGCCCCGATCCGCGAGACCTATCTGAACGAGAAGCTGCACCTGACGGAGACGGAGCTCGCTGCCCTCTCCCCCATGCGCCTGCCCATGGTGCCGAAGCCGCTCGCCATCGCCTACGGCACGAAGGAAACCCGCGAGCTGATCCGCCACTCCCGCGACTTCCACGCCGCCCGCGCCGCCGCGCACTGCCCTGGCCACCTCATTCCCGTGGTGAACGCCGACCATTTCCGCATCCTGCAATCGCTCGAAGCCCCTGAGGGCGAACTGATGCGCGCCGCGCTGGACCTGCTGCACCCCTGATGCAGCCGCCCGAGACCTTCACCCTCCCCGCCCTGGCCGCCTTCCACGCGGCCGGCGGCAGCCCCGTCGCCGTCGCCGATGCCGCGCTCGCCCGCATCGCCGCCTGGGCCGACCCCGCCCTTTTCATCACCCGCGTCGATCCCCATGCCGTGCGCGCCCGCGCCGCGACGCTGGCCGCCGAGGGCCCGCAGAACCGCCCCCTCTACGGCGTCCCCTTCGTGGTGAAGGACAACATCGACTGCGCCGGCCTGCCCACCACCGCCGGCTGCCCCGACTACGCCTACACCCCCGCCGAGGACGCCCCCGCCGTCGCCCGCCTCCTCGCCGCCGGCGCCATCCTCCTCGGCAAGGTCAATCTCGACCAATTCGCCACAGGGCTGAACGGCACCCGCAGCCCCTACGGCACGCCGCGCAACGCCCTGCTGCCGGGGCATATCCCCGGCGGCTCCTCCTCCGGCTCCGCCACCGCCGTCGCCGCCGGCATCGCGGCGTTTTCCCTCGGCACGGACACCGCCGGCTCCGGCCGCGTGCCCGCCATGGCCAACAACATCGTCGGCCTCAAGCCGAGCCTCGGCCTGATCCCGAGCCGCGGCATGGTCCCCGCCTGCCGCTCGCTCGACACCATTTCCCTCTTCGCCCTGACGGTCGCCGACGCCGCCACCGTGCTCTCCGTCGCCGCCGGCCCCGACGCCGCCGACCCCTACTCCCGCCCCGCCCCGCCCTTCTGGCGCGCCACCCCCGCGCCGCAGCCCGCCTGGCGCCTCGCCGCGCCCCTGCCCGAACAGCTCACCTTCGACACCCAGGCCGACGCCGCCCTCTACGAGTCCGCCCTCGCCCGCGCCCAATCCCTCGGCGCCGCCCTCACCCGCGTCGACATCGCCCCCTTCCTCGCCATCGCCCGCCGCCTCTATGACGGCGCCTGGGTCGCCGAGCGCACCGCCGCCCTCCGCGCATTCCTCGCCACCCACCCGGAGAGCGTCCACCCCGTCACCCGCACCATCCTCGAAGCCGGCCTCGCCAAGCGCACCACCGACGCCTGGGACGATTTCCACGAAGCCGCCGAGGCCCGCCGCCTCGCCCGCGCCCTCTTCGCCACCGCCGACGCGCTGCTGCTGCCCACCGCCCCCGGCCTGCCTAGCCTCGCCGCCCTCGCCGCCGAGCCCATCGCCGCCAACAGCCGCCTCGGCACCTACACCAACTTCGTCAACATCTGCGACCTGGCCGCCCTCGCCATCCCCGCGGGCTTCACCGCCGAGGGCTTCCCCGCCGGCCTCACCCTCATCGGCCCCGCCTTCTCCGAACCCCGCCTCGCCGGATTAGGCGCCGCGCTGCACGCGACAGCGGGCCTCCCCCTCGGCGCCCTCGGCACCCCCACCCCGCCACCGCCCACGCCACCGGACCTCGCCGCCGACGAACTCCCCCTGCTCGCCATCGGCGCCCACATGTCCGGCCTGCCGCTGAACCCGCAGATGCTCCGCCATGGCGGCCGCTTCCTCCGCGCCGCCACCACCGCCCCGCACTACCGGCTGCACGACCTCGGCAACCGCCCCGGCATGGCGCGCGTGGCCGCCGGCGGCACCGCCATCGCCGCCGAGCTCTGGGCCCTGCCCGCCGCCAGCATCGGACCCTTCCTGGCCGAAATCCCGCCACCCCTCGGCTTCGGCCGCGTCACCCTCGCGGATGGCAGCACGCCCCTCGGCTTCCTCGCCGAGGGCGCCTCCCTCTCCGATGCGCCGGACATCTCCGCCCATGGCGGCTGGCGCGCCTATCTCGCAGCGAAGGACCAGGCCTGATGGAGATCGACCTCCCCGAACCCATGACGGAGATGCGCGCCGCCTTCGCCGAATACGAACGCGCCCTCATCGCCAACGACGTCGAGACGCTGCAACGCCTGTTCCGCAAGGACCCCCGCACCCTGCGCTACGGCCCGGCCGAGAACCTCTATGGCTGGGACGCGATCGCCGCCTTCCGCGCCGGGCGCTCGCCGGTCGGCCTGGCGCGGACGCTGGAGAACACCATCATCACCACCTACGGCCGCGACTTCGCCACGGCGAACACCGAATTCCTCCGCAGCGGACGGCGCGGGCGGCAAAGCCAGAGCTGGGTGCGGTTTCCGGAGGAAGGGTGGCGGATCGTCGCGGCGCATGTCTCGCTGATGCCGGAGTGAAAGGCGGGGGCTCCGCCCCCGAAAACCCCCGGCAGGGGGCTCTGCCCCCTGCACCCCCGCCGGGGCCAGAACCTGGCCCCGGACCCCGGTCTGAGTTTTAGACCGAGGGTTGAACCAACCGCGCTCCACGACACCGCTCGCCACTGCCGACCGCACGAACTCCGGCACGCCATCCGGACGCGCCAGCGCCGTCGCGGCCACCACAGTAGATAAGATTATTTTCCTTGAAAGCAGATCATAGTTCCTGATACGTTTCAGAATTCCCCAGCGGTCCTCATCCCATGCGCCCTCGCCGCCCCATCCCCTCGAACCTCTTCCCCGCCAGCCTCCTCCCCCGCGAATTCCTCACTCGCCGCCTGGTACTTGACCCCATCCTGCGCCTCACCCCACCCACCCCCTGGGCCCCGCTGACTGAGGAGGAATGGGCCGCCATCGCCCCGATCTTCGCCGCGGCCAAATGCGCCCAGGCCGATGGCCCCGGCCGCCCGATGCGGGACAGCCCGCGTGCCCGGCTGGATGCCATCTTCCGCGCCTGCACCCTGAAGCGCAGCGGCCTCCGCGCGCCCTGGTCCGACCTGCCGCCGGAATTCGGCAAGCCCGACACCGCCTCCCGCTCGCACCGCCGCTGGGGCAAGGCCGGGCTCTGGGCCATGCTGCTGATTGCCGTCGCGCGCCGGGATCGCGCCCCGGTCTGGGACGGCCTCGCCTATCGCATCTGCTGCGCCTTCCGCCGCGCCATTCGCCTGCTGGGCCTCGCCGGCATCATGCTCGCCAAGCGCCTGCGCATGCCCTCGGCGCTCCCTGGCCCCTCCACCTGGCTCCCCGATGTGGATTTGTCCGAACTCTACCAGGAGGTCATTCGGCGGATTTTGTTGGCGATCGTCGAACGCCCCTGGCGCCCGCCCGCCTGGATCTTCCGCCTGATGCGCAAGATGCTCAGCATTGCCGGCGGCCGTTCCCGCATCCCCCGCTGGGCGGAGCCCGCGTAAGATGCCGCCCCCGGTTCTGAAACTCATGGTTTCCAAAGGCCCTTCGGCCTTTGGCGGGATGGAGTTTGAGGAAAGGCAGAGCCCTTCCTCAACCTTCCAGGTAGCTCTTCGCCGCCTCCCCCAGGATCTCGCAGCACAGCGCCAGGTCCTCTTCCTTGGTGTCCTCCGCCCAGTGGTGGCTGATCCCTTTGATGCTCGGCGTGAACAGCATCGCGACGGGCATCACCCTGGCGATGTACTGCGCGTCGTGCCCTGCCCCGCTTGGCATCCTTTGCCACTTCCCCGGCGCCAGCTTCTCCGCCGCCGCGTCCAGCGCCGCCATCATCTTCGGCTCGCACAGCGCCGGCAGCGACTTGCTCACGTTATGCAGCGTCACCGTGCAGCGTTCGCGCCGGTTCATCTCCTGCACGCAGCGGCGCAGGCAGTCCTCCATCCGCTCCAGCGTTGGCACGTCGATGTCGCGGAACTGGAAGAGGATGTCGGCCCCGCCCGGGATGATGCTCGGCGCCCCCGGGTCGAGCACGATACGCCCGGTGGTCCACACGCTGCGCGGGCCGCAGGCCTTGGGCATCTCCTGGTCGATCATCGCCAGCAGCCTTACCGCCGTCAGCCCGGCGTCGCGCCGCTCGGCCATGGTGGTGCCGCCGGCATGGTCCTGCATGCCCTCGATGGTGATGCGCCACTGCCAGATCGCCACGATCCCCGTCACCACCCCCGCCCGCAGCCCGGCATTCTCAAGCTGCGTGCCCTGCTCGATATGCATCTCGAAGAACCCCTTGTAGCGCGAGGGGTCGAGCTGCAGCCGGGGCTTCCCCGCCAGCCCCGCCGCCGCCAGCGCCTCGCGCAGGGGCTGGCCGTCATTGCGGCTGCGGCTGCGGTCGATCTCCTCCTCGGAAAGGATGCCGATGAGCGACTTCGAGCCGAGGAATCCGCCCTCGAAATGCCCCTCCTCATCGGCGAAGGCGGCGACATCCACCGGCAGCCCCGCCCGCGCCAGCGCCACCCCCGCCATCACCCCCAGCGCGCCATCCAGCCAGCCTGCGTAATTCTGGCTCTCGATATGGCTGCCCGCCAGCAGATGCGGCCCGCTGCCCTTATGCCGGCCGAAGACATTGCCGATGCCGTCGATCTCCGCCTCCAGCCCGCATTCCTCCAGCCGCGCCACCAGCCAGCGGCGGCTTTCCATGTCCTGCGGCGAGTAGGTCGGGCGGTGCACGCCGGTCTTGTACTGGCCGATCTGCCGCAGCTCGTTCAGGTCCTTCAGGAAGCGGGCGGTGTCGATCAACTTCATGTCGGAAATCCCTTGCTGCGCTGCGAAAGCTGCCCCGGGAACCGCGCTTTCGCAATGCTGGACAGCCGGCCCCTTTGCCCTATCGTCGCGCCGCACGAAAACCCACAGGGGTGGCGGATGCGGCGGAGAGAGCTTCTGGCCCTCGGCGCGGGGCTGCTGGCGGGCACGGTCCTGGCGAAGGCCGGCCGCGCGGAAACCTGGCCCGGCCGGCCGGTGACGCTGATGGTGCCCTTCGGCGCCGGCGGCGCCACCGACATCGTCACCCGCGCCCTCGCCGCCGCCATGGGCAAGCGGATCGACCAGCCGATCGTCGTGGACAACCGCCCGGGCGGCAACGGCACGGTGGCGCTGTCCACCCGCCTGAAATTCGCTGCGCCGGACGGCCATACCCTCTCCACCATCACCACCGGCGCCATCCGCCTGCCGCTGATGCAGCCGATGAATTTCGACGGCATCCAGGATTTCACCTGGATCTCCATGGTCTCCGCGCTGCGCCACTTCATCGTGGTGCGGCCGGATGCGCGGTGGCAGGACTGGCCGGCGCTGCTGGCGGAGGCCAGGGCCAGTCCCGGCCGCATCCGCTTCGGCTCCCCGGGCCAGTACAGCCTGATGCATGTGGAGCTGATCCGCGTCGGCCAGGAGAAGGGCGTGACCTGGGAGAACGTCCCCTTCCGCGGCGATGTGGAGGCGGTGACGACGCTGCTCTCCGGCGATCTCGACTTCGCCGTGACCAGCACCGCGATCGGCGAGCTGGCGAAGCGCGGCGAGGTGCGGCTGCTGGGGCTGATGAGCGCCGACCGCCTGCCCGGCTACCCCGAGGTGCCGACGCTGATCGAGCAGGGCACGGCCTCCGTCTGCGAGGTGCCCTATGGCGTCGCCGGCCCCGCCGGCATGGCCCCGGCGCTGACCGAGCGGATCGCCGCCGTCATCCGCGCCGCGATGGACGACCCGGACCATCTGGCGCTGCTCGACCGGATGAACCAGCGCCCCGCCTATCTGGGCCCGGCCGAGGCCACCGCCTGGGCCAGGCGCTTCCGCGACGAGCAGGCGGCGCTGCTGCAGCGCCTCAACATCCCGCGCCAGGGCTGACCGGCGATGGCTGTGCCGCCCCTCGCCATCACGGGCCCGGCCGGTGCCTGGCAGGGCGGGCAGGCCACCGCATGGCGAGGCGAGGGGCGATCCCGCCGGCCGATGGAGGTCGAGATCGCGTCACTCGCGCGGCGCGCGCTTGGCAATCGTCTCGCCCTCGCCTACCTCTGGGCGGCAACCACGAACCACCGCCGTCCGAGAAAGAGCCCCTGATGCGCCGCAGGCCCCTGCTGTTGTCCGCGGCGGCGATGCTCGCCGCCCCTGCCCTCACCCCGTCCTCAGGCCGCGCGCAGCCGGCCTATCCCAACCGGCCGGTGCGGCTGGTGATTCCCTGGCCGCCGGGCCAGGCGACGGACCTCATGGCCCGCGTCGTCGCGCAGAAGGTCAGCGAGCTTTGGGGCCAGCCCATGGTGCCGGAGAACCGGGCCGGGGCGGGCGGGATGATCGGCACGGATTTCGTCGCCAAGGCGCCGGCCGACGGCTACACGGTGCTGGCCGCCTCGACCGGGCCCATCACCACCGCGCCGCTGGTGCAGCGCACGCCCTACGACCCGCAGAAGGACTTCATCCCGGTCGCGATGATCGGCATCTCCCCCTATGTGCTGGTGGTGGGCAACTCCTTCCCGGCGCAGAGCGCGGAGGAGTTCCTCGCCAAGGTGCGGGCGGAGCCGGGCAAGTACACCTATGCCACCTCCGGCACCGGGGCGGCGGCGCATCTCATCACCCTCATGTTCCTCAGCCGCGCGAAGCTGGACACGGTGCATGTGCCCTTCCAGGGCAGCGGCCCGGCGCTGACGGCGGTGATGGCCGGGCAGGTGGATTTCGCCATCGACACCCTGGCGGCGACCGGGCCGCTGTTCCGCCAGGGCAGCGTGCGGGCGCTGGGGGTGACGCTGGAAGGCGGCACGGAGTTGGCGCCGGAGCTGGTGCCGCTGGCCCGGCTGCCCGGCATGGCGGGCTACGATGTCGGCGCCTTCGGCGGCTATATGGTGCCGGCCGGCACGCCGGCCCCGGTGGTCGAGAAGCTGGCAGCGGACTCCGCGAAGGCCCTGGGGACACCCGAGGCGCAGCGCGGCCTGGCCGGCATCGGCATGCAGCCCCTGCCGAAAGGCGCCGCCGACTTCGCCGCCTTCATGGCGAGCCATCGCGAGGAATTCCGCAAGGTGATCGAGGAGAACAATATCCGCCTCGATTGAGACAGGCGGCGCGGGGTGCGCCCCCGGCCGGGGGCGCCGAAGCATCCCACCGCGCCGGCCCGCTGCCGGACCAGCGCCGCCCGGTGCCCTGCCGTGGCTTCGCCGCGGCAGGCTGTGCGAGGCCGCGGGAAGCCGGCGAATCCGAGGCCCCCGCGGAGCCGCGCAGCGGCTTCGTGGGGGAGTTCAATAGCCCGCCGTGATGCCGCCGCCCTGGCCGAAGGTGACGCCGCCCAGGGGCGCCTCCGTCGCCGCGGCGGGCAGCCAGGCGCCGGCGGCATCGCGCTGCGCCATCTCCTGCGCCAGCAGGCCGGTCGCCAAATTGGTCTGCGGCAACGGCCCCAGCTCCGCCAGCCGGGCGACGGAGCGCGCCCCGCCGGGGCGGAAGAGCGGCGCCGGCATGGCGGCGGCGGCACGGGCCCGGTCGCCGGCCCGCAGCGCCCGGGCGGCATCCAGCAAGGCGGGCGTCACCGCCGCCTCCGTCGCACCCTCGGCGATGCCGGCGGCGTCGCGCGTCTCCACCCGGGCAAAGCCCAGCTCCCGCCGCAGCTCCTCCGGCAGGCTGGCATAGCGGGGGTTGCGGCTGAGCTCGGCGGTGAGGAATTCAAGCTGCGCCAGGGCCTCCGCCGCGGCGGCGGGCTGGCCGGCCAGCGCGCTGCCGCGGTCGGCAAAGGCCCGGGCGGCATTGGCGACCGCCACCCGCACCGGGTCGACCGTCACCGTGCCGAGCGGCGCGGCGGGCGGCAGGGTGGCGGGCCGGCGCATCTCCGCGCAGGCGCCGAGGCCGAGCAGCAGCGCGGCAAGCGGCAGCGCGCGGCGCGGCACCGGCGGGCGCATCAGAAGCGGCCGCGGCGGTCGCCATCCAGGCTGCGCTGCAGCACGGTGGCGGTGCCGTTGGCGGCGAGGCTCGTCCGCGGCAGGGGCGGCAGGGCGGCGAGGCGGGTCAGCGCCGCCTGCCCGCCCTGGGGGAAGACGTCCGGCGGCAGGGAAGCGGCGGCGGCGGCGGTCTGGCCGGCATTCAGGGCGCGCGCCGCGGCGTAGAGCGAATCGATCACCCGCTGGGGCGGCAGGCCGCGCGGCACGCTGAGGGCCTGACGCCATTCCTCCCGCGCCCCGGCGAGCTGGGCCGGCAGCTCCGGCGGCAGGGCGGTGAAGCGGGGGTTGGTGGGCAGGTCGGCGGCGAGGAATTCCATCTGCGCCAGGGCCCGGGCCGCATTGGCCGGCTGGCCGGCCAGCTCCCCCTGATGGGTGAAGGCGTAGGAGGCGTTGGCGGCGGCGGCGCGGACCGGGTCGCCGGCGCCGACGGTGGCGTCATGGGGGAGCTGGGCCGAGGGCGGCGAGGGCGGCAGCGCACCACAGGCGCCGAGCGCGAGCAGGGCGGCGAGGGGCAGCAGGGCACGAGGCATGATTGGCTCCCGGACGAGGCGGCGTGTCGAGGTCAGCATGACCTCGGCATCACGCTTCGGCAATTGCCTGGCGGATGAGCGCTGAGTCATGCGGAGTTACGTAACCTTGGCTGGTGATGCCGCGAGAGGCTTTCCGCCGGAGGCCGAAAGGCGATGCTGCGCCCCGTGGTTCCAGGGACCTTCGGGGCCGGTCGGGCGCGAGGCGGGCAAGGCCCGGTCACCGCGGCTGAAGCTGCGCCGCCAGCGCCTCCCGCGTCGCCCGCAGCGCCCGCCGTAGCGGCGCGAGTCGCGCATCCTCGGGATCGACGCCGGCCACTGGCCGGGCCCCGGCGAAGAGCGCATCCGCCGTCGCCTGGGGCGGCGCATCGGCGGCGATGCCGAGGCAGAGGCGCATGGCCGTGCGGCCCTCGCGCAGCAGCCGCGTCAGGTGACGACCCTCCGGCAGGAAGCCGTCCTGGAAGGCGGTGGCGAGGTATTCCACCAGCGCCGCGACCCGGGGCAGCTCCTCTGGCGCCTGGCGCAGCGCGGCGGGGCGGTCCAGCAGGCGGGCGGCGACCTCCTCCAGCGCCCAGCGCCGCGGCTCGGTGGCGCCGGGCGGCAGGCCGGGGGGCAGGCGCACCGGGGGCTCCGCCTGCCAGCCCTCGTCGCAGGCGGCCAGGGGCAGCAGCGCTGCCCAAGGGGCCAGCCATCGGGCGAGGAGCCGGCGCGTCAGTAGCACCCCGCCAGCCGCCCCCGCGCGCGCAGCAGGGCCAGGACGGTGCGGCAGGTGGGGGCCGGCACCTCCACCAGCTCCGCCAGCTCCACCACGCTGCCGAGCAGGGCGTCGATCTCCATCGGCCGGCCGCGCTCCAGATCCTGCAGCATGGAGGTCTTGTGCGCGCCGACCTCGGCGCCGCCGGCGATGCGCTTGTCGACATCGATGGCGAAGCGGATGCCGAGCTTCTCCGCCACCGCCTGGCCCTCCAGCATCATGGCGCGGCAGACGGCGCGCAGCTCCGGCTCCCCGGTGATGACGTCGAGCGTCGCGGTGGTCAGCGCCGAGAGCGGGTTGAAGGCCATGTTACCCCAGAGCTTCACCCAGAGCTCGTCGCGGATCCGCGGCCGGACGGGCGCCTTGAAGCCGGCGGCGACCAGCGCCTTGGACAGCGCCTCGGCGCGCTCGGAGCGGCTGCCATCCGGCTCGCCCAGGCTGAAGCGGTCGCCATAGGTGTGCTCGATGACACCAGGCTCCGGCACCTCGGCGGCGGGGTAGATGATGCAGCCGAGAACTTTTTCGGGTGGCAGCAGGGCGGAGACGGCGCCGCCCGGATCGACGCTCTCGACGCGACGGCCCTCATGCGGGCCGGCGAGCTTGTGGAAGTACCACCAGGGGATGCCGTTCACCGCGGCGACGATGGTGGTGCCGGGGCCGATCAGCGGCTGCATCTGCTGCGCCGCGCCCGGCAGGGCGGGGGCCTTGAGGGTGATGAGGACGTAGTCCTGCACCCCGGCCTCGGCGGCGCTGGCGACGCAACGGGGGCGGGTGACGGTCTCCTGCCCCTCGGAGCGGAGCACGAGGCCCTTCTCCTGCATCGCCTTGAGATGCGGGCCGCGGGCGATGACGGTGACGTCCACCTCGCCCTTCTGGACCAGCTTCGCCGCCATGAGGCCGCCGATCGCGCCGGCGCCGAAGATACAGAGCTTCATGGATCTCACCCCTCCCCCGCTTTACGGGGGAGGGCCGGGGTGGGGGTGGCTGCGCGCCCCCTGCTCCCTGGCGCCGCCCCGGCGGGACGATCATGTGCTGGCGGGGGTACCCCCACCCCAACCCTCCCCCGCGCCGCGGGGGAGGGAGTTACGCCGTGATGCCGAGCTTCTCGGCAAGGCCGATGCGCATCAGCTTGCCGGTGGCGCCCTTCGGGATCTCCGGCAGGAACACCACCTTCCGCGGCACCTTGAAGTCGGCCAGGTGCTTCGCCGCGTGGTCGCGCAGCTCGCGCTCGGAGCATTCCATGCCCTCGCGCAGCACCACGGCGCAGCCCACCTCCTCGCCCAGCATCGGATGCGGGATGGAGAAGGTCAGGGCCTGGGCAACGGCAGGATGCTCGGAGAGGACGCCATCGACCTCCAGCGGGGAGACCTGCTCGCCGCCGCGCTTGATGAGTTCCTTCAGGCGGCCGGTCAGCAGCAGATAGCCGTCCCTGTCGAACATCCCCTGGTCGCCGGTGCGGAACCAGCCCTTGGTGAAGGCCTTGGCATTGGCCTCCGGATTGGCTTCGTAGCCCTTGGTGACGTTGGGGCCGCGGATCACCACTTCGCCGATCGCGCCCTGGGGCAGGAGGTTGCCGTCATCATCCATGATGGCGACCTCCGGCCCGGCCGGCAGGCCGACGATGCCGGGCTTCTGCGCGCCGGGGGGCAGCGGGTTGCTGCACATCTGGTGGCTGGCCTCGGTCATGCCGTAGCTCTCGATGACCGGGGCGGAGAAGGCGGCGGCCAGGTCCTTCATCGCCTGGGCCGGCAGGGAGGCCGAGGAGCTGCGGATGAAGCGCAGCGGGGCGCGGGCGATGATCTCCTTGTTGCGCTCGGCGCGCTGCAGGATCGCCTGGTGCATGGTGGGCACGGCGGTGTACCAGCTCGGCCGCTCGGCATCGAGCAGGGCGAAGAAGCGCAGCGCGTTGAAGCCCGGGGTGCAGATGACGGCGCCGCCGCCGGCCAGCGAGGCCAGGGTCGCCGCGATCAGCCCATGGATGTGGAAGAGCGGCATGACGTTGAGGCAGGCATCCTCGGCAGTCAGCCGCAGGGTGCGCGCGATGTTGCCGGCCGAGGCGGTGACGTTGGTATGGGTCAGCGGCACGATCTTCGGCCGCGCCGTGGTGCCAGAGGTGTGCAGCACCAGGGCAACGTCCTCGGCCTCCGCCGGCCCGGGCCGCGCCGCCGCGCCGGGCGTGCCGCCGGAAAGGGTGAAATCCCCGGCCGCCTCGCCCGGGATCAGTTCCAGCACCGGCACGCCCAGGCGGGCGGCGACGGCGCGGGCGGGGGTCTCCGCCCCCTGCAGCACCACCAGCGCCCTGGCCTTGAGGTCGGTCAGGTAGAATTCGAACTCCTCATCCTTGTAGGCGGGGTTCAGCGGCGCGGTGGTGGCGGCGCAGGCGATGGCGAGGAAGCTCGCCGCCATCTCCGGCCCGTTGGGCAGGACGATCGCCACCCGGTCGCCGCGGCCGATGCCGATGCCGTTCAGCGCCGCCATGGTCCGCTCGGCGAGGCCCAGCAGGCCCGCATAGGTCAAGGCGGGGCGCTCGGGGGCCCGGATGGCGGGGCGGGAGGGCTCGCCGGCGGCGATCAGGCTGAGCACGGTGCGGCTGGCGGTCATGGCGCTCCCTCGGCTGGCGGATCGAGGTTCTCTGCACCCTGGAAGGCGCGGCGGCAAGCGGCAGCCCCCGTCCCCCTTGCCCCTCGGCCCGCCCCAGCCGATCATCCCGGCGGGAGCAACGCGAAGCACATGGCCGGCCCTTCCTGGACGCCGTGCCCATGCCCGATTCCGCGACCGCCCTTCCCCGCCGCCCCGGGCCCTGCCCATGACCCGGGCCACCGACCCCGCCGCGCTGAGCCTGGCCGAGGCGAGCGCGCTGATCGCCCGGCGCGCCCTCTCGCCGGTGGAGCTGGTGCGGGCCGTGCTGGCCCGCATCGCGGCGCGGGACGGGGCGCTGCACGCCCATATCACGGTGCTGGAAGAGCCGGCGCTGGTGGCGGCCCGGGCGGCCGAGGCGGCGATCATGGCGGGGGGGCCGCGCAGCCCGCTGCACGGCATCCCCTATGGGCTGAAGGATAATTACGCGACCGCGGGGATCCGGACCACCGCCGCCTCCCGCGCGCGGTGGGCGCATGTGCCGGCGACGGATGCGACCCTGCATGCGCGGCTGCAGGCGGCGGGCGGCATCCTCATCGGCAAGCACAATACCTGGGAATACGGCACCGGCATGGGCGAGTTACAGGAGGATTTGCCGGTGCCGCCGCCGCGCAATGCCTGGAACCCGGACTACTACACGGCGGGCTCCTCCAACGGCACGGGGGTGGCGGTGGCGGCGGGGTTCTGCGCGCTGGGGCTGGGCTCGGACACTGGCGGCTCGGTGCGGGTGCCGGCGGCGGTGCATGGGCTGCATGGGCTGAAGCCGACCTATGGAAGGCTCTCGCGGGCCGGCATCCTGCCCAACGCCTATACGCTGGACGTGGCCGGGCCGCTGACGCGGCGGGCGAAGGACGCGGCGCTGGCGATGAATGTGCTGGCGGGGCGCGATCCGCTGGACCCGACGAGCCTGGATGCGCCGGTGCCGGATTTCGCCGCCAGGATCGAGGACGGCGTGGTGGGCCTGACCATCGGCGTGCTGCGCCGCTTCCATGAGCGAGACTACGCCGCCGATCCGGAGGTAGTGGGCGCCTTCGAGAATGCGGTGATGGTGCTGCGCGACCTCGGCGCCCGGCTGGTGGAGGTGGATGTCCCCTGGGCCGTGCAGGAGTGGCGGGATTGCATGCGGCCGATCTCCTCGGCCGAGGCGCTGTCCATCCACGGGCCGGATGTGCGGGAGCGCTTCGCGCTGATGGGCAGCGCGCTGCAGGGCAAGTTCCTCGGCGCCATGGCGGTGACGGGCGCGGAGTACGTCACGGCGCAGCGCTGGCGCCGGCAGATGGCCGAAGCGATGGATGCGGTCGTGCGTCCCTGCGATGCCGTGCTGATGCCCTGCGTGATGACGCGGGTGCCGCGCTGGGCGGAGGGCGAGGCCCGCTTCCGCGAGTTCATGATGGCCAGCGCGACCTGCGTGCTGAATGTCTCCGGCCATCCGGCGTCCAGCATCTGTGCCGGCTTCGACAGCGCCGGCCTGCCGCTCTCGCTGCAATTGGTCTCGCGGCATCTGGAGGAAGCGACGCTGCTGCGCGTCGCCCATGCCTTCGAGGAAGCGACGGGCTTCTGGCGGAAGCTGCCCTGCGCCTGAGCGGCGGACTCATGGTTTCCAAAGGCCCTTCGGCCTTTGGCGGGAGGAGTTCGAGGAGGGCAGAGCCCTCCTCAATGCGAGGAGGTGGGACATGGACACGATGACCGAGGCCGAAGCGATCGGCCATCTCCTGCGCGCCGGCATCGAGATGCCGGACCCGGCGCTGGTGGCGCGTCTGGTGGCGGCCTCCGGCCCGATGCGTGGCAGCCTGGCTCGCCAGCCCAGGGATTTGCCCGCGGGGCTTGAGCCCGCGGCAGCGTTTGCGGTGCCGGCGCGGTGAGTCTCACCCGTCGTGCGCTCGGCGCGCTGGCCGCCGCTGCGGCCGTCCCGGCCCAGGCCCAGGGCGAGACGGTGCTGCGCGTCGCGATGACGCTCTCCGACATTCCCTATCTCGGCGGCCAGCCGGACCAGGGCGGCGAGGGGTGGCGCTTCGTCGGCGTGACGCTCTACGACAGCCTGGTCGGCTGGGACCTGACGCAGCGGGACAAGCCGAGCACGCTGATCCCCGGCCTCGCCACGGGGTGGGAGGCCGATCCGGGCGACCGCCGCATCTGGACCTTCCGGCTGCGGGAGGGGGTGCGCTTCCACGATGGCAGCCCCTTCGACGCGGATGCCGTCGTCTGGAACATGCGGAAGCTGATGGACCCGCAGGCGCCGCAATACGACGCACGACAGAATGCCCAGACCTACGGGCGGATGAATCTGATCGACCGGGTGGAGAAGGCGGAGGCGCATGCCGTCCGCATCGTCACCAAGGCGCCGGATGCGATGGTGCCATGGTATTTCGGGCGGATCATGATGTCCTCCCCCGGCCAGTGGGAGAAGCTGGGGCGGAGCTGGGACGCCTATCTGCGCAACCCGGCCGGCATCGGGCCGTGGAAATTCGACCGGCTGGTGCCACGGCAGCGGCTGGAGCTGGTGAAGAACACGGAATACTGGAACCCGGCGCGGGTGCCGAAGACGGACAGGCTGGTGTTGCTGCCGATCCCGGATGCGAATACGCGGACGGCGGCGCTGCTCTCCGGCCAGTGCGACTTCATCGAGGCGCCGCCGCCGGATGCGACGGCGCGGCTGAAGGCGGCGGGGATGCAGATCGTCACCAATGCCTACCAGCATATCTGGCCCTGGTTCCTCTCCCGCGTGGATGGGGCGCCGACCACCGATCTCAGGGTGCGGCGGGCGCTGAACCTGGCGATCGACCGGGAGGGGATCGCGGGGCTGCTGCAGGGCTTCGGCGCGCCGGCGGTGGGCAATGTGCCGCCGGGGCATCCCTGGTTCGGGACCCCGAGCTGGCGCATCCGCTACGATCCGGAGGAGGCGAAGAAGCTGCTGGCGGAGGCCGGCTACGGGCCGCGCAACCCGCTGAGGCTGCGGGTGACGATCAGCGCCAGCGGCTCCGGCCAGATGCAGCCGCAGCTCATGAACGAGGCGATGCAGGAGATGCTGCGGGCGGTGAACGTCGAGGTCAGCTTCGAGGTGATCGACTGGTCCACCATGACGCAGCGGCGCGCCCAGGGCGCGCAATCGCCGGAGCAGGCGGGAATCAGCGGGCTGAACAATTCCTGGTCCTGGGTGGATCCGGATTTCGGCTTCACCAGCACGCTGGCGAGCGACCGCATCGCGCCGCGGGGGAATAATTGGTGCAATGTGAAGCTGCCGGAATTCGACCGGCTCTGCGCCGCGATCCGGGCGGAGTTCGACGCGGAGAAGCAGACGGCGCTGATCGCCGAGCTGCATGCGAAGATGGTCGAGGATGCGACCTGGCTGTTCGTGGTGCACGACCTGAACCCGCGCGCCATGTCGCCCAAGGTGAAGGGCTTCGTGCAGGCGCAGAATTGGATCCAGGACCTGACGCCGATCAGCATGGGATAGGTCGTTCCCTCCCCCGCTGGCGGGGGAGGGTCAGGGTGGGGGTGGTGGGCGGCGAGGTCTCGCAGCACCCCCGCCAGCTCGCGGGCACCCCCCACAACCTCGCAGGCACCCCCACCAGCTCGCAGGCACCCCCACCCCAGCCCTCCCCCGCAAGGCGGGGGAGGGAAACGTCAGCGGCCTGCCAAAGCGTGCAGCTCGCCGGCGATGTCCTCCAGCTCCTCCAGCACCTCGCGCAGGGTGCCGGCGGCGGTCTCGGGCGGCTCGGGCAAGGGCAGTTCGGCCTCTTCCAGCCCACCCTCCCGCAGCAGGCGCTGCACGCCCTTGATGGTGTAGCCCTGGGTGTAGAGCAGGTCGGAGATGCGCCGCAGCAGGGCGATATCCTCCGGCCGGTAATAGCGCCGCCCGCCGCCGCGCTTCAGCGGCTTGAGCTGGGGGAATTTGGTCTCCCAGAAGCGCAGCACATGCTGTGGAATGCGAAGGTCGTCGGCGACTTCGGAAATGGTGCGGAAGGCGGTCGGCGCCTTCTGGCCGCGGCCGCGGCCCTCGGAGCCAGCCTCGCTCACTCCTGGCCGCCGCGCGGCAGGGGCTGGCCGTTGATGCGCGCCTTCAGCACCTGGGAGGGACGGAAGGAGAGAACCTTGCGGGGCAGGATCGGCACCTCCACGCCCGTCTTCGGGTTGCGGCCGACGCGCTGGCCCTTCTGGCGGACGAGGAAAGTGCCGAAGGCGGAAATCTTCACCGCCTCGCCGGCTTCCAGCGTCGCGGCGATCCGCTCCAGCACCGTCTCCAGCAGGGCAGCCGATTCGTTCCGCGAGAGGCCGACCTGGGTGTAGATCGCTTCCGCGAGATTGGCCCGCGTCAAGGTGTTCATGCTCTGAGCCCGGTCCTGCAAGCCGTTCTGGGGGCTAGAAAACCGGTATCGGCCTCGGGCGTCAACCGTGTTGAGGGAAGGCGTCGCGCCTTGACATGAGGCGCGCCTTACGGCGTCGCCCTCCCTCGACCTCCCACCCGCAAAGGGCCGAAGGGCCCTTTGGACCCTTGCGTTTTGCGCCTCGACCGTCGCTACCGAATTCATGGTTTCCAAAGGCCCTTCGGCCTTTGACGGGAGGAGCCCTCAGAACCGGACCAGCGCCGCGCCCCAGGTGAGGCCGCCGCCGATCGCCTCCATCAGCACCAGGTCGCCGCGCTCGATGGCGCCGCGGCCATCGGCATCGGCCAGCGCCAGCGGGATGGAGGCGGCGGAGGTGTTGGCATGGCGATCCACCGTGACCACCACCCGCTCCCGCGGCAGGCCCAGCTTCCTGCCCATGGCGTCGATGATGCGCAGATTCGCCTGGTGCGGCACCAGCCAGCGCACATCGCCATGGCCGAGCCCATGCGCCGCCAGGGCTTCGTCCACCACCGCGGCGAGCTTGCCGACGGCGTGGCGGAACACCTCCCGCCCCGCCATGCGCAGCAGGCCGGTGCCGCCATCGCTGCCGGCGCCGCCCTCGATATGCAGGATGTCGGCGTAACGGCCATCGGAATGCAGATGGGTGGAGAGGATGCCGCGATCCGCGGCGCGCCCCTGCCCTTCCGTGGCCGTCAGCACCACCGCGCCGGCGCCGTCGCCGAACAGCACGCAGGTGCCGCGATCCGTCCAGTCCAGGATGCGGGAATAGGTCTCCGTCCCGATCACCAGGGCACAGCGCGCCTGGCCGGTGCGCAGCAGCGCATCCGCCATGCCGAGGGCGTAGATGAAGCCGGTGCAGGCCGCGGAGAGATCGAAGGCGAAGCCCGGGCCGCAGCCGAGCGCGGCCTGGATGCGCACGGCGGTCGCCGGGAAGGCGCTGTCCGGCGTCGAGGTCGCGACGATGACGCAATCCACCGCCTCGGCCGGCAGCCCCGCGCGCTCCAGCGCCCGCCGCGCCGCCGCCGCGCCCATGGAGGAGGCGGTCTCCCCCTTCGCCGCGATATGCCGCTGGCGGATGCCAGTGCGCTCGACGATCCAGGCATCGGAGGTTTCGATGCCGTATTCGGCAGCGAGATCGTCGTTGCGCAGCACCTTCTCCGGCAGGTAGCCGCCGCAGCCGGCGATCAGCGAACCCAGGGTCATGCCGTCTCCCCGATTCCTCAGCGGGGCGTCGCCGCCGCCACCGGTGCGGGGGCGGCGAGCCGGGTCAACCCCTCGCGGATTCGATCATTGAAGCGATGCGTCACCATGTCCATCGCCACGTCGATGGCATGGGCGAAGCCCGTCGCATCCGTGCCGCCATGCGACTTCACGACGACGCCGTTGAGGCCGAGCAGGATGGCGCCGTTGTAGCTGCGCGGGTCCATCCACTCCCGCAACCGGTCGAGCGCCGGGCGGGCGAGCAGATAGCCCAGCCGGGCGGGAACGCTGCTGGTGAAGACCTGGCGCAGCAGGTCGCGCATCAGCTTCAGCGTGCCCTCCGCCGTCTTCAGCGCGACATTGCCGGTGAAGCCATCCGTCACCACCACATCCACCGTCCCGGCGGCGATGTCATGGCCTTCGACGAAGCCATGGAAATGCGGCGCGATATGGCTTTCCCGCAGCACTTCCGCCGCCTGGCGCACCCGGTCATCGCCCTTCAGCTCCTCCGAGCCGACATTGAGCAGGCCGAGGGAGGGCGCGGTGAGGCCGAGCACGGCGCGGGCGAAGGCATCGCCCATGACGGCGAATTCGACCAGGTTGCGGCTGTCGCACTGCACATTGGCGCCGAGGTCGAGCATCACCACGTCGCCGCGCGCGGAAGGCGCGATGGCGGCGAGCGCCGGCCGGTCGATCTCCGGCAGGGTCTTCACCACGATCTTCGCCAGCGCCATCAGCGCGCCGGTATTGCCGGCGGAGACGACGCCCTCCGCCTCGCCGGATGCGACGGCGTCGATGGCGAGCCGCATGGAGCTGTTCCGCCCCTGGCGCAGCGCCGCCGTCGGCTTCATCTCGGCGGAGATCACGCCCGGCGCGTGGCGCAGCCGGCAGAGCTTCGCGGCGCGCGGCCGGCGGGCGAGCATGGCGCCGATCCGCGCCTCATCCCCGACCAGCAGGAACCGGGCTTCGGGGTGGCGTTCGGCCGCCAGCTCCAGCCCGTCCAGCACGATATCGGGTGCATGGTCGCCCCCCATGGCGTCGATGGCCAGGGAGAAGGAGTGCGGCACGGGTTCCGGACCTCCGCCGAGCTGCCCCGGTTCCGTCAGCTGCGGACCACGCCCTTCACTGATTCGGCCGGGACGACTTCACGCCCATCATAATAGCCGCAGGAGCTGCAGACATGGTGCGGGCGCTTCAGCTCGCCGCAATTCGGGCATTCCGCGTGGTTCTCGCGGGACAGGGCCTCGTGCGACCGGCGCATGCCGCGGCGGGAGGGCGAAACCTTCTTCTTCGGAACGGCCATGGCGCCGAGCCTTCCTTCATACAGACGTAATGAGATTCGTCGGGAGCGCGGGGCTGTAGCACCCGGGCCCCTGGCGTGCAAGCTGCGGGGGCTCCGCGCCCCGGACCCCGGCGTGAGCCGGCAGGTCCGACCGTCCGGTTCGCAACTCGGACCGGGGTCCGGGGGAGCGGTCCGGTCCCCGGCGGAGGCTCAGGGGCAGCGCCGCGGTCCTTCTTTTATTTTCTGTTATTTACGCGAAATTCCTAATTCGATCTCTTCAGCCGGTCGAGGGCCGCGAAGGCGCCCCCCGAAGCATCCTGCGCTTCCGGCGGCAATTCGGCCCCTGGCGCCCGCGGATAGGGGTCCAGCGCCAGGGCAAGCTGCTCCGCCACCGCCTCCCCCAGATCGGCCACGCCATCGGGGCAGGCGATCTCGTCCAGATCCTCCGGCCCGTCCGACTCCGCCTGCCCCGGCGGCAGCAGGCGAAAGGCCAGGCGCTCCTCAACGCGTTGCGGCACCGACTCCAGCGTCACCACGCAGGCCTGGATCACCTCGGCCCGCAGCTCCCCCGCCGCCAGCACCGCGCCATCCGCATCCGGCCGGAGGTGCAGCTCGGCACTGAGCGAGTCGATGCCGAGGAGGTCGAAGCGGGCCGCCAGCGCGGCGCATTCCTCCGGCGTCGCCACCAGGGATTCGCGGCGGCCGCCCGGCCCCACCAGACCAAGCGGCAGGCGGCGGGAGAATTCAGGCGGCATCGGCGACGGCCCCGGCCGGGGGAAAATGCGCCTCGCCGGCCAGCAGCGCCGGCATCCCCTGCCCTTCCAGCGCCGCGGCGGCGGCAAGGGCGTAGCCGGCCAGCGCCAGCGCCGCCGCCGGGGGCGGGCCGGCATCCTCGGCCCGCCAGACATTGCGGCGCAGCGCGGCGGCCATGGCGGCGGCATCCCCGGCGGCGATCGCCGCCTCATAGGCCTGGGCGCGGCCGTGGAACGCCTCCCACATCCGCTTCACCCGCTTGCCGACGACCAGGTCCCCCACCCCCATTTCCCGCAAATTCAGGTCCATATCGGCGAACATGGCGTCGAACACCGCCTGGGCCAAGGCCGGGCCGCGCCGGTCCGGGTCCCGGTGCAGCCGGCGGATGAGCAGGGCGACATGCAGCCCGACCAGGTCGAAGCGGCCATCCAGCGTGTCCGGCACGCCGAGCGTGGCAAAGAACCAGGGCTGGCGCGCGGCCGCGACGGCGGTGCCGTAAAGCTCGAAGCCGGCCCGCTCATGCGGCTTGCGGCGGAACAGGGCGAAGAGGCCCATGGGCGGCGGTCCTTCAGGCAGGGCGTGATCGCTGGAGATTGCCTCAACCGAAAGCGTGCTGCACGCGATCCGAACAGCGCGTGACCGCTTGAGGTTGCCGCAACCGAAAGCGTGACTCACGCCATCAGGCAAGGCGCCGGAACGGAATGCGCAACCGGAGGAGGTGCACCTCGTTCCAGGGCGCTGTTGACCCTGGCGTGGCGTGATGCCATCTGGCGGCAGCCGGGGAGTCCGGCCGGCCAGTTGGAACGAGAGATGGATCGCCTCACCCGAACGGTCAACGCGGCACGTGCCGCCTGGGGCCGGGGCCAGTCCCCGGGCCGGGCTGTGCGCCGGCCGGCCGGCAAGCTGCTTCGCCCGATGGCGGCCGCTGCCCTGCTCCTGCTCGCCGGCTGCAGCTTCTTCGATTCGCCGGTCATCATGCGTGGCAACCGGGTCTCGGATGAGCAGCTTGCCCAGATCACCCCGGGCGTCGCGACCCGGCGGGACGTGCAATCCCTGCTCGGCTCCCCCACCCAGTCCAGCACCTTCAATGACGGCGCCTGGTACTATATCAGTTCCAATACCCGGGCCCGGCCGGGGCGGGAGCTGGCGGTGAGCGACCAGCGCACCGTCGCCGTGCTGTTCGACGCCAGCGGCGTGGTGCGGGAGGTGAAGGTGCTGGGGGCGGAGGATGGCCAGAACGTCACCATGGTCTCCCGCGAGACCCCGACCCCGGGCACGGAGCGCACGCTGATGCAGGCGCTGTTCGGCAATATCGGCCGGGTCGGCATGATGTCGCAGCAGCCTTCGCCGGGGCAGCAATAGCTCCTCCCCGGGAAGCCGCTGCGCGCCTTGCGGCGCGCCTTCCTGGGGGCTCCGGACCGCTCGACGTCCGGCACGCGCGCGACTTGCCGCGGCAGGGCGGCAGGCGGCGCGGGGGCAACCGCGGCGCCGGGCCTGACCCGGCCGTGGCGCGGGTCAGCCGCGCTGGGGCATGGCCGTCGGGATGACGGTCTTCACCAGGGTCGCGTCCAGCGCCTCATAGTCGTGATAGCCGATGGTGGCGTAGAGCTCGGCGCGGGTCTGCATGCGGTCCACCATCTTATGGGTGCCGCCATTGGCCTTGATGGAGACGTAGAGCTCCTCCATCGCCTTGGCCGCGACCCGCAGATGGGAAACCGGCCAGATCACCATGGCATAGCCCATGGCCTGGAATTCCTCGGCGGTGAAGAAGGGCGTGCGACCGAATTCGGTCATGTTGGCCAGCAGCTTCACCCCAGGCATGCGCTTGGCAAACTCGGTGAACATCTCGGCGGTGTTCAGCGCCTCGGGGAAGATCGCGTCGGCCCCGGCCTCCAGGTAGAGCCTGGCGCGGGCCACGGCGCCGTCCATGCCCTCGCTGGCGGCGGCATCGGTGCGGGCGATGATATAGAGGTGCTTGCGGGCCTTGCGGGCGGCGGCGATCTTGGCCGCCATGTCATGGGCGTCGGCCAGCTTCTTGTCGTTCAGATGGCCGCATTTCTTCGGCAGGAGCTGGTCCTCCAGATGCACCGCCCCGGCCCCCGCCTCCTCGAAGGCGCGGACCATGTGCATGACGTTCAGCGCCTCGCCATAGCCGGTATCGCCATCCACCAGCATGGGCAGGCCGGCGGCGCGGGCCACCTGGCGGATGTAGAAGCAGACCTCGTCCACCGTGATCATGCCGAGATCGGGCAGGCCCATGGTGGCGGTCATGGCGGCGCCGGAGAGGTAGAGCGCCTCGAACCCCTGCTGCTTGGCGAGCAGGGCGGAGATGCCGAGATGGGCGCCGGGCATGCGCAGGATCTCCGGCCGGTCCAGCAGGCGGCGGAAGCGGAGGCCGGCGGGCTCGTCCGGCACGTCGGCGCCGATCACATAGGGCATGGTGCATCTCCTTCTGGCGTGGCGGCAGAAGGCGGCGGGACGCGGGCGCTGTCAATTCCGGAGAGGCGAAGGCGGCGATAGGCCGGGCGGATCGCCGGGAAGAACGGGGGCTTCGCCCCCTAGCCTCCACCAGGGGCTCTGCCCCTGGACCCCGCCGGGGCCAAGGCTTGGCCCCGGACCCCGCCCTGAGTCGGCAGGTTGAACCGTCGGGTCTGAAACTCGGACCGGGGTCGGGGGGGGCGGTTGGCGGCGCTGCCGCCAACGGGCGAAGCCCCCTCCCCGCCCCGCGTCACCCCGCGCGCCACTCCGGGAAGGGGTCGGGCAGCCGGGCCCAGGCGCGGGGGCCGCCGCGCATCTCCGCCGGGGTCAGCAGGCAGGCGTCGAGCGCCCGGCGCAGCGCCGCCTCCTCCATCCCGATGCCGATGAGGACGATCTCCTGCCGCCGGTCGCCCCAGGGCTCCTGCCAGTTCGCCAGCACCCCCTGGCGCCATTTCGGGTCCTCCGGCCAGCGCCCCTCCGGCTGGGCGGCCCACCAGAACCCCGCCGCCTCATGCCGGCCGATGCGCCCGGCAAGCTGCCAGGACCCGGCCCAGGGCAGGCGCGTCGCCAGCCAGAAGAAACCCTTGGCGCGGACCACGCCGGGCAGCTCGCCCTCGATCAGCGCCTTGAACCGGGCCGGGTGCAGCGGCCGCCGCGCCCGCCAGACGAAGGAGCGGATGCCGAATTCCTCGCTCTCCGGCAGGTGCCCCCCGGCCAGCGCCTGGGCCCAGCCGGCGGCCTGCTGCGCCCGGGCGAAGTCGAACCGCCCGGTGCCGAGGACCCGCCCCAGCGGCACCTGGCCCCGCGTGCAGGCGATGATTTCCGCCCCCGGGTTGAAGGTGGCGATCAGCCCGGCGAGGCGGCCGAGCTCCGCCTCGCTCACCAGATCCGCCTTGTTCAGCAGGATGACGTCGGCGAACTCCACCTGCTCGACCAGCAGGTCGACGAGCAGCCGGCCATCCCCCTCCCCCGCCGTCTCGCCACGGGCGGCGAGGCTGTCGGCGGAGGCGTAATCCTCCAGCCAGGCCCTGGCATCCACCACCGTCACCATGGTGTCCAGCCGGGCCAGGTCGGCGAGGCTGAACCCGTCCTCGGCGCGGAACTCGAAGGTGGCGGCGACCGGCATCGGCTCGCTGATGCCGGTGCTCTCGATCAGCAGGGCGTCGAAGCGGCCCTCCCGCGCCAGCCGCGCCACCTCCCGCAGCAGGTCGTCGCGCAGGGTGCAGCAGATGCAGCCATTGGAGAGCTCGACCAGCTTCTCCTCGGTGCGGGAGAGGGTGCCGGCATGGCCGACCAGGGCGGCGTCGATGTTCACCTCGCTCATGTCGTTCACGATGACCGCGACGCGGCGGCCCTCGCGGTTGGCGAGGAGGTGGTTCAGCAGCGTCGTCTTGCCGGCGCCGAGGAAGCCGGAAAGGACGGTAACCGGCAGGCGGGGATCTGGCGTCATTCGGGCGGGATCCTTCCAGGCTCATCGAGGCAGAGCAGCAGCCGGGCGCGGGGGCCGGCGCCGGCGGGGGGCGAGCGGTGCAGGCAGCCGAAGCCGGCATTGCCGGGATACGCCTCGCCCTTGAGCAGGGCGGCGGCGCCGGTGGCGACCCGGCCCGCCGGGCAGGGCAGCGCCGCGGGGTCCAGGGCGCGCGCCGCTTCCGCGCCGCCGGCCAGGGGCAGAAATTCCGTCCCCGGGCCGCAATAGGTGCAGAGCAGCCGGAGCCCCACCGCATCGGCATGCCAGCGATGGCAGGCCGGGCCGGTGATGCCCTCCAGCCGGAGCCGGACCGCCTCCCCGGTCTCCGCCAGGGCGGCGAAGAACAGGGCAAGCTGGGCGATGTCCTGCAGCAGTTCGAAGCCGGGGGGCGCCGGCAGGGCTTCGGTCAGGACGGTCAGGGCCGCCTCCAGCTCGCCCTCCGCGCTGACCGAGAAGGGCGCGGCGGCGAGCAGCGGCCGCAGCCCGGTACGGAGGCGGCGCGGCAGGGTACGGTGCCAGATCGCGAGGTTGCATTCCGGCCGCAGGATGTCGGCCAGCACCTCCGGCGACGCGCCGGAGACGCAGGCGCCCTGGTAGCGGGTGGGGGCGCCAGGGTGGGGCGGCGGCAGGAGGGAGGCCGCGCTGAAGCATTCGAGCACCAATCCCGACATGGCAGGCAATCCGACAAGATCGATTAGTTATGTTATAACATAACTTCTTCCTGTCCAGAGGGGCACGCCCCGCCCGGCCCCCTCCGCCCCGCCTCAGCGGAAGAAAATGCAGGTTACCAGCAGGAAGAGCGGCAGCAGCACCGCGGCGGCCCAGGCGCAGTAGCCGAAGAAGCTCGGCATCCGGACGCCGCCTTCCTCGGCAATGGCTTTCACCATGAAATTAGGCGCGTTGCCGATATAGCTGTTGGCCCCCATGAAGACCGCGCCGCAGGAAATGGCCGCAAGGATCAGCGCCCCCTCCCCCATCAGCTCTGCCGCATTGCCGCCAGCCAGGTTGAAGAACACCAGGTAAGTCGGTGCGTTATCGAGAAAAGAGGAGAGCCCCCCGGTCAGCCAGAAATAGACGGCGGGGATCGGCTCCCCACCCGCATCGGAGGTGAGCGCCACCAGCCCGGAAGCCGCCCCCGCCGGCCCGGCCTTCAGGATCTCCAGCACCGGCGCCATGCAGAGGAAGATGGCGGCGAAGAGCTTCGCCACCTCCGCCATCGCCCCCCAGGCGAAGCCATTCGCCTCGCGCAGCGCCGCCGGCGTCAGCTTCAGGGAAAGGGCGGTGATGCCGAGGAAGCCGGCCATGGCCAGCAGCCGCTCGAGGCCGACAGGCTCGCCGAGCAGCGCCACCTCCCCCGGCTGCCAGACGCCCTGCAGCAGCACCAGGGCGACGATACCGCCGATCAAAGCGAGGTTCACCCGCCCCTCCACCCCCAGCCTCTCGGGCGGCACCCCGGGCGGCAGCGCGGGCGGCACCGGCTTCTCCCGCGCCCAGGCCCAACTGTCCAGCAGCCAGTACAGCGCGAGCAGCAGCAGGGCGCAGAACAGCACCTCGGCGAAGAGATGCTCCGCCGTCCAGAAGAACCCCACCCCCTTGAGGAAGCCGAGATAGAGCGGCGGATCGCCCAGCGGGGTCAGCCCGCCGCCGATATTGGCGACCAGGAAGATGAAGAAGACGAAGCTGTGGGTCTTGCGCCGGCGGAAGGCATTGGCGCGGAGCAGCGGCCGGACCAGCAGCATGGCCGCACCGGTGGTGCCCATCAGCGAGGCGATGGCGGTGCCGGTGGCCAGCAGCGCGGTGTTGGTCCCCGGTGTGCCGACCAGCCGGCCGCGCAGCAGCACCCCGCCCCCGGTGGTGTAGAGCGCCAGCAGCAGGGCGATGAAGGGCAGGTACTCCTGCAGCAGCACATGGCGGAAGGTGGCCAGCGTCGCCTCCGGCCCGAAGCGGATGGCGAAGGGCAGGAAGAGCGCCAGCACCCAGAGGGCGGCGATCTTGCCATAGTGATGATGCCAGAGCCGCCCGGCCAGCAGCGGCAGCAGGGCGATGGAGAGCAGCAGCCCGGCAAAGGGCAGGCCCCAGCCGAGGCCCATCGCCGCCCCCTCCACCGCCGCCGCCGCCGGCCCTGGCAGCAGGACCAGCATCCCAATCCCCGGCAAGATTCCCCGCAACGCCCCGCCCCCCGGCCGTTTCCCCCGCTCTACAGGAAGAACAGCCAGGTCACGAGAGCGAGCGGCGGCAGCATCAGCACCAGGCTCCAGCCCATGAAGCCGAGGAAGCCCGGCATATGCACCCCGCGGCGGGAGGCGATGGCCCGCACCATGAAATTCGGCGCATTGCCGATATAGGTGAGCGCCCCCATGAAGACCGCGCCGCAGGAAATGGCCAGCAGCACCGGCGCCCTCTCCCCGGTCATCCGCGCCGGGTCGCCGCCCGCCAGCTCGAAGAAGACGACATAGGTCGGCGCGTTGTCGAGGAAGGCGGAAAGCCCGCCCGTCAGCCAGAAATAGGCGGCCGGCAGGGGCTGCCCCGCCGCCCCCGTGGTCAGCGCCAGCAGCCCGCCCAGCGGGCCCGATTCGCCGGCATGCAGGATCGCGATCATCGGCGCCATGCAGATGAAGATGGCGGCGAAGAGCTTCGCCACCTCCGCGAAGGGCGCCCAGGAGAACATGTTGGCCTCATGGCTGGAAAGCGGCGTCAGCCGCAGCGAAAGCAGGCCGATGCCGAGCATCAGCACCATGCCGGCCAGCCGCTCCCCGCCGATCGCCTCGCCGAACAGCACCACCTCCCCGGGCCGCCAGACGCCCTGCATGAGCACGGCGAGGATCACCAGGACGAGCAGGGCGATGTTGGCCGCGCCCCGGAGGCGAAGAGGCCGCGTCTCCGGCGGCGGCGGGTCCCGCCGCGCCAGAACGCTGTCCAGCACGAAGAAGGCCAGCAGCAGCAGCCCGGCCACCACCGCCATCGGCGGCAGCAGATGCAGGGCCGGCCAGAAGAAGGGCACGCCACGCAGGAAGCCGAGGAAGAGCGGCGGATCGCCGAGCGGCGTCAGGCTGCCGCCGACATTGCCGACCAGCAGGATGAAGAAGACCGCCAGGTGCACCTTCCGCACCCGGTGCGCATTGGCCCGCAGCAGCGGGTGGATCAGCACCATGGCGGCGCCGGTGGTGCCCATCAGGCTGGCGAGCAGGGTGCCGATCGCCAGCAGCAGGGTATTCCCCGCGGGCGTGCCCCAGGGCCCGCCCTGCACCACGATGCCGCCACCGACCGTGAACAGGGCGAAGATCAGCGCCACGAAAGGCAGGTACTCCAGCAATATGGCGTGCCAGGCGAGGCCAAGGGCGTCGCCCGGGCCGAAGCGCGCCGCCCAGGGCAGCAGCAGCGCCAGCGCCCAGAGCGCCGCGATCAACCCCATGCGCCGGTGCCACAGCCGGTCCGCCAGCAGCGGGAACAGCGCGATGGACAGCAGCAGCCCGGCAAAGGGCAGGCCCCAGGCCAGGCCGATGGGTTGTTCCGGCGCCGCCAGCGCCGGCATGGGGACGAGCAGGAGCGGCGCCGCCGGCAGGGCCAGGCGGTGGAGATTCCCGAGCATGCCCCCAAATGTCCTGGCCGGAGGCCCGGCGCAAGCAAAACCGGCGGCCGGTCCCGGGGGTTTTCCTCCCGCGGGCCGGCGCCTAAGGTCCGGGCCAAACGCGGGAGCAGAGCATGGAAATGACCGGCGAGCGGCGCATCCCCGCGCCGCGCCAGCAAGTCTGGGAAGCCCTCAACGACCCCGAGGCGCTGCGCGCCGCCATCCCCGGCTGCGAATCCGTCGAGCGCACCGCGGAGGACCAGTTCCAGGCGCGCGTGGCGGTGAAGCTGGGGCCGATGTCGGCCAAGTTCGGCGGCAAGGTGAAGCTGGAGAACATCAACGCCCCGGTGAGCTACACCATCACCGGCGAAGGCAATGGCGGCGCGATGGGCTTCGCCAAGGGCGGCGCCGATGTGGCGCTGGAAGAGGTCTCCGCCGCCGAGACGCTGCTGAAATACCAGGTGAAGGCGCAGGTCGGCGGCAAGATGGCGCAGCTCGGCGCCCGGCTGATCGACAGCACGGCGAAGCAGATGGCGGACCAGTTCTTCGACCGCTTCGCGGCGAACCTGACGCCGGTGCCGACCACGGCCGAGGCGGCGGCCGCCCCCGCCGAGGCGAGCGCCGCGACGCCGGCGCGGGGCGATGCCGGGCTGACCGAGACGCCGGCCTCGGCGCCCGAGGACGCCGCCAACGCCGCCGCCATGGCGGCGACGCGCAGCCCGGCCAATGCGGCGGCGACCGCCGCCCGGGTGGAGACCGCGCGCCAGGGCGGCATCGCGGCCGGCACGGATACGGAATACCTGGCGGATGCCGGCGGGCCGGGCCCCCTCACCCAGCATGGCGCGGAAGGCCCGAGCGCCGGCGGCGGCAAGCCGGTCTACCGGCCCAACCCGCGGCCCGTGGCGCCGGAGGCGCTGACGCCGATGCGGCTGCTGCTGCAGATCGAGCCCTTCGGCCTGCCGCTGCAATTCTGGGGCGGCAGCGTCATCCTGCTGATCATCCTGGCGCTGATGTTCCTGTGAGCCTGCTCCCTGTGAGCCTGTCCCCGTGAGCCTGCCCGAGAGCGTCGAAGCGACCCAGCGCCTGCTGGCGGCCGGCGGCTATGTCGCCGACCGGGCGCTGGCCACCACGGTGCATCTGGCGCTGAAGATGGGCCGGCCGCTCTTCCTGGAAGGCGAGCCGGGCACCGGCAAGACGGAGATCGCCAAGGTGCTGGCGGCGCAGCTCCCGCGCCGCCTGGTGCGGCTGCAATGCTATGACGGGCTGGACCTCTCCGCCGCGGCCTATGAGTGGAACCACGCCAAGCAGCTCATGGCCATCCGCCTGGCGGAGGCGAGCGGCGAGGCGCAGGACCGCGCGGCGCTGGAACGCGGCATCTACGACCGGAGCTTCCTGCAGGAGCGGCCGCTGCTGCAGGCGCTGACCGGCGACCCGGCGGTGCTCCTGATCGACGAGCTGGACCGGGCGGACGAGCCTTTCGAGGCCTTCCTGCTGGAAGTGCTGGCAGATTTCCAGCTCACCGTCCCGGAGCTCGGCACCCTGCGCGCGGCGACGCCCCCCGTGGTGATCATCACCTCCAACCGCACCCGCGAGGTGCATGACGCCATCCGCCGCCGCTGCCTCTACCATTGGGTGGACTACCCGGACGCGGCGCGGGAACGCGCCATCCTGGCGATCCGGGCGCCGCAGGTGCCGGAAGCCCTCTCCGCCCAGGTGGTCGCCTTCGTGCAGAAGCTGCGCGGCGGGGACTACTTCAAGCTGCCGGGCGTCGCCGAAACCATCGACTGGGCCGCCGCCCTGACGGCGCTCGACGCCCGCGAACTGGAACCCACCGCCGTGGACGACACCCTCGGCGTGCTGCTGAAATACCAGGACGACATCGCCAAGCTCCGCGGCGCCGAAGCAGCCCGCCTCGTCGCCGAAACCAAGCCGGCCCCGGCGTGATGTCGTCCTGCCCGGCGGCGTGGCAGGGAGGGCTCTGCCCTCCCTGCACCCACCCGCCAAGGGCCGAAGGGCCCTTGGAACCCATGAGTTATCGCCAGGAGAAGGCCCCCCGGCGGGGGGCCTTCTCCTGGCGATTAAACTTACACCGGGGTCCGGGGACCGGTCCGGTCCCCGGCGGGGGTGCAGGGGGCAGAGCCCCCTGCGGCGACCGCCCGGCATGAACGATTTCGCGGCCATGGCCGGGCTCGTTTCCGTGCCGGAGCCGGGGCGGGCCTTGGCGGCGAATGTGTTGGCGTTCGGGCGCTTGTTGCGGCGGGCGGGGGTGCCGGTGGGGCCGGCGGAGGGGCTGGCCGCCATGGAGGCGCTGGGGCAGGTCGATATCGGCGACCGGCGGCAGGTGCATGCGGCGCTGCGTGGCGTGATGGTGCATCGGCGCGAGCATTTCGAGGTGTTCGACCAGGCCTTCCTGCTGTTCTGGCGCGATCCGGAGGGCGGGAAGAACGCCGCCGCCATGGCGCTGATGGAGGGTGCCAAGGATCAGGCCAAGCCGCCCCCGGCCAGCCGGCGGGTCTCGGAGGCTTTGGCGCCGCAGCAGCGGCCGAACCCGCCCCTGGAGCCGCCGGAGGAGCGGCCGCCGGTCGAGGTGGCGATGACGGTCAGCGAGCGGGAGCGCCTGCAGACCATGGATTTCGAGGCGATGTCGGCGGCCGAGATCGCCGCCGCCAAGGCCGAGATCCGCAAGCTGGTGCTGCCCCTGGACGCGCGGCCGACCCGGCGCTTCCGGCCGGACCCGGAAGGGCCTTCGATTGATCTGCGGGCGACGATCCGGGCCAGCCTGCACCAGGGGGGCGAGCTGCTGACCCTGGAGCGCCGGCGGCGGGTGGAGCGGCCGCCGCCGCTGGTCGCGTTGTGCGACATTTCCGGCAGCATGGCGCGCTATGCCCAGGTTCTGCTGCATTTCCTGCACGCCGTCACCAATGACCGCGACCGGGTGCATTCCTTCCTCTTCGGCACGCGGCTGACGAACGTCACGCGGCAGCTCCGCGCCCGGGATGCCGAGGTGGCCTTCGAGATGGTGAGCCACATCGTCCCCGACTGGTCCGGCGGCACCCGGATCGGGGAAAGCCTGGCGCTGTTCAACAAGCAGTGGTCCCGCCGGGTGCTGGGCCAGGGCGCGGTCGTGCTGCTGATCACCGATGGGCTGGACCGGGAGGGGGCGAAGGGCTTGGCGGAGGCGACGGACCGGCTGCGCCGCTCCTGCCGCCGGCTGATCTGGCTGAACCCGCTGTTGCGGTTTTCCGGCTTCGAACCCAGATCCCAGGGCATCCGGGCGATGTTGCCCCATGTGGACGAGTTCCGCCCGGTGCATAATCTGGCAAGCTTGCGGGAATTGGTGGCGGCGCTGAGCGGCGCCCCCCCGCTGCCAAGGAGGATGGCCGCATGAGCGATTCCGAAGACGTGCTGGCGACGGCCGCGGGCTGGCGGGCCGCCGGGGAAAACGTGGCGCTCGCGACGGTGGTGGAGACCTGGGGCTCCTCGCCCCGCCCGGCCGGGTCGCGGCTGGCCGTCAGCGCTTCCGGCAAGCTGGCCGGCAGCGTCTCGGGCGGCTGCATCGAGGGGGCGGTGGCCGACGCCGCGAAGAAGACGATGGCCTCCGGCACGCCGCAGCTGCTGGATTTCGGCATTTCCGATGAGCGGGCCTGGGAAGTCGGCCTCGCCTGCGGCGGTAAGCTGAAGGTTTTCGTGGAGAAGCTGGCGTGACGCCGGAACTGCTCGCCGCGCTGCAGGAGGCGCAGGCGGAGAAGCGGCCGGTGGCGCTGCTGACGCGGCTCTCCGACGGGCATCAATTGCTGTGGCCGGACAGCGCGGTGCCGGCACCGCTGGCCGAGGCTGCAGCGGCGGCGCTGCGGGAGGACGAAGCCGGGAACCTGACGCTGGAGGGCGAGGCCTGGTTCATCCACCCGCACAACCCGCCGCTGCGCATCGTCATCGTCGGCGCGGTGCACATCGCCCAGGCGCTGGTGCCGATCGCCCAGGCGACAGGCTATGCGGTGACGGTGGTGGATCCGCGCCGCGCCTGGGCGACGGCCGAGCGCTTCCCGGGCATCACCCTGATCCATGAATGGACCGACGACGCCGTGGCCGCCCTGGCGCCGGATGTGCGGACGGCGGTGGTGACGCTGACGCATGACCCGAAGCTGGATGATCCCGGGCTGGATGCGGCGCTGAAGTCGGACTGCTTCTATATCGGCGCGCTGGGCAGCCGGCGGACCCATGCGAAGCGCGTGGCGCGGCTGACGGAGATGGGGCATTCGGCCGATTCCATCGCCCGCATCCACGCCCCGGTCGGGCTGAATATCGAGGCGGTGACGGCCCCCGAGATCGCGCTCTCCATCATGGCGGAGATCGTTGCGGTGCGGCGCGGTGCGGCGCTCGGCCGGCGGGCGCCGGCAGCGGCGGCGGCGGCATGATCTTCGGCCCCACCCCGCTGGCGGAGGCGCGCGGCGCCGTGCTGGCGCATACCGTGCGCCTCACCGGCCGCGTGCTGAAGAAGGGCACGGTGCTGGACGAGGCCGCGGTGGCGGCGCTGCAGGCCGGCGGCCATGGCAGCGTCATCGCCGCGCGGCTGGAGCCGGGCGACGTGCCGGAGGACGAGGCGGCCGACCGCCTCGCCAATGCGCTGATGGGCCCGCTGCTGGCGCGCAGCCGCGCCTCGACCGGGCGGGTGAATCTGCTGGCGGATGCCGCCGGGCTGCTGGTGGTGAACCCGGCGGCCATCGACCGGATCAACGCGCTGGACGAAAGCCTGACCATCGCCACCCTGCCGAATTACGTGCCGGTGACGGCGAAGGAGATGGTGGCGACCATCAAGGTCATCCCCTTCGCCGTGCCCGGTGCCGTGCTGCAGGTGGCGGAGGGCCAGGCGCGCCAGGCGGCGCAGCTCGGCGGGCCGGTGCTCGCCGTGCGCCCCTTCCGCCCGCTGAAGGTCGGGCTGGTGCTGACCGAGCTGCCGGGTGTGAAGGAAAGCGTCATGGAAGGCGCGGTGGAGGTGACGCGCGGCCGCGTGGAATCCCTCTGCGGCACGCTGCTGCCCGCCGAGCGGGTGCGGCACGAGACGCCCGCCATCGCCGATGCGCTGGCCCGGCTGCGCCGCCAGGGGGCGCAGGTGCTGCTGGTCGCCGGCGCCTCCGCCGTGGTGGACCGGCGGGATGTCGGGCCGGCCGCCATCGTGCGGGCGGGCGGGGCGATCGACCATTTCGGCATGCCGGTGGATCCGGGGAACCTGATCTGCCTCGGCCATATCGAGGACATCCCGGCGCTGGTGCTGCCGGGCTGCGCCAAATCGCCGAAGATGAACGGCATCGACTGGGTGCTGCAGCGCCTCTTCGCCGGGCTGGCGGTGACGCCGCAGGATGTGATGGGGATGGGCGTCGGCGGGCTGCTGAAGGAGATCGAGCTGCGCCCCCTGCCCCGGGCCGAGGCGGCGAATGCGCCCGCACCGGCCGTCGCGCCACGGCGCGGGCGGCAGGTGGCGGCGCTGGTGCTGGCGGCCGGGCGCAGCCGGCGCATGGCGCCGCTGAACAAGCTGCTGGTCACGGACGATACCGGGGTGCCGATGGTGACGCGGGTGGTGGACAACGTGCTGGCCTCCCGCGCCCGGCCGGTGGTGGTCGTCACCGGCTATGAGCGCGAGCGGGTGGAGGAGGCGCTCACCGGGCGCGGCGTGATCTTCGCCCATGCGGATGACTATGCGGAGGGGCTCTCCGCCAGCCTGAAGGCCGGGCTGGCGGCGCTGCCGAAGGAGGCGGAGGGGGTGGTGATCTGCCTCGGCGACATGCCGCTGGTGGCGGGGCCGATGGTCGACCGGCTGCTGGCCGCCTTCGACCCGGAGGAAGGCCGCGCCATCGTCATGCCGACCTTCCGCGGCAAGCAGGGCAACCCGATGCTCTGGGCACGGGAATTCCTGCCGGAGATGATGACGATCACCGGCGATGTCGGCGCCAGACACCTGGTGGGCAAGCATGCCGACCGGGTGGCGGAGGTGGAGATGGCCGATGACGCCGTGCTGCGGGACTTCGACACGACGGATGCGCTGAAGAAGGCGCCGGGGTTCGCAGGCGCCGTCAGGTGAATTGAGGGGGACGCTGTCCTCCTCAAACTCCCCCTGCCAAGGGCCGAAAGGCCCTTGGAACCCTTGAGTTTTGCGGCTCGACCGTCGCGTCTAAGACTTATGGTTTCCAAAGGCCCTTCGGCCTTTGGCGGGGAGAGTTTGAGAGGGGCAGAGCCCCTCTCAAGCCGCCGCCCCATCGATCGGCAACGCCACCCCCGACACATAGCTGGCTGCTTCCGAGAACAGGAACGCCACCACCGCCGCCACCTCCTCCGGCACGCCGGCGCGGCCCATCGGGATGCCGCCGATCATGCGCTGCTGTTCCGGCTCGGTCATCGCCTCGAACCGCGTGCGGATGCGGGTGCCCTGGGCGCCGAGGATGAGGCCCGGCATCACCGCATTCACCGTGATCCCCTCCTCCGCCAGGTCCTTGGCCATCTGCGCCGTCATGCCGATCAGCGCCGCCTTGGAGGTGGCGTAGGGCAGCCGCCCCGTCACCGTGGTCAGCGGCCCCTTGGTGCCGCGCGCCGAGCTGGAGGAGAAGTTCACGATCCGCCCATGCTTCTGCCGCCGCATCGCCGGCAGCACGGAGCGGGAGAAGAGGAAGGCGCTCTTCAGGTTCAGGTCGATGACATGCGTCCAGGCTTCCAGGTCGATCTCGTCCGCGTGTCGTGCCCGCACCGGGCCGGCGCCGCCGGCGACATTGGCCAGGGCGTCGATACGGCCGAAGCGCGAGAGCGCCTCCGCCACCGCCGCTTCCACCTGCGCCTGGTCGGTGGCGTCCGTCACCCGCACCACCAGCCGCGCGCCGGCCTCCGGATGCGCCGTTTCCAGCGCCTCCAGCGCCTTCTCGTTGGTGTCGGTCGCCAGCACCGAATAATTCTGGCGCAGCAGCTCCGCCACCAGCGCCCGTCCCAGCTCCCCGGCCGCGCCGGAGAGAATCGCCACCCGTCCCGCCATCATGAACCCCCCTTGAACGCCTGCCGCAGCCCGCGCGCTTCCAGCAGCGGCATCACCTCCGCCGTGAAACGGCGCAGCCCGTCCGCGAAATCCACCCAGGTCAGCAGCGCGCCGTCCAGCCCCGCCTCGGCATAGCCCTGAAGCTGCGCTGCGATCTCCGCCGCCGTGCCGAGCAGGATGGAGCCGCCGGCGCCGGCGGCGAAGCGCATGCGGAATTCCCTGGCCTTTTCGGGGTCGAGGATGCGCGTCTCGGCCGCCAGGCCCGCCGTCCATTGGTCGAGGCAGGCGGTGTCCTCGAACTCCACCGCGTAGCGGTGGAGATAGGCCTCGGCCTCGGCGCGCGTCGCCCGCTGCACCACGGGGGCGTAGGTCCAGACCTGCACCTCCCGCCCGTATTCCTCCCGCGCCAGGCGCTTGTATTCGGCGATCTGCGGCGCGCTCTCCTCCGGGCGGTCCGACTTCAGGATGATGAAGCACATATCGGCGTGCTGCGCGGCGAAGCGCATGCCACGGCCGGAGCCGCCGGCATTCATGATGGGTGGGCGCGGCCGCTGCAGCGGCTTCGGCATGGAGGCGCCGCGGATCACCTGGAAGAAGCGGCCGGCGAAGTCGAACTCGGCTTCCTCCCGCCACAGCCGCTCCACCAGGGTCAGCCATTCCTCCAGATGGTCGTAGCGCTCGTCATGCTCGCGCAGGGGGGCGCCGAACATCTCCAGCTCCGGCCGGTTCCAGCCGCCGACGACGTTCAGCCCGAAGCGGCCGCCGGAGATGATGTCGATGGTCGCCCCCATCTTCGCCGCGACGATGGGATGGATGGTCGGCGCATGGGAGGTGGCGAAGATGGCGGCGTGGCGGGTGGCCTGGGCGATGCCGGCGGCGAAGGTGAAGGGGTCCAGCACCACGCCGCTCGGATGGTCCGGCGGCAGGTTCCCGTAACCCTTCCAGCGGGCATAGGCGACGATGGCCTCGAAGCCGGCGGCATCCGCCATCTGCGCCGTCGCCACCGCCGCCGGCCAGTTGGGGCGATAGGCTTCCGGCACCAGCGTCTGGGCGCCGCCCTTGCCATTGGTGCCGAAGATGCCGAGCTTGAGGCGATTGCCGCCGCCCAGCAGCCGGCTCACGCCACCACCACCGGGGGGATGTTCTCCGCCAGCCAGGCGGCGATGGCGAGCAGGGGCGCGTCCATGTGTTGCTGCCCCATCACCTGCACGCCCACCGGCAGCCCGCCCACCGCCATCAGCGGCACGGTGATGGCCGGCGCGCCGAGCACCGAGCTGGGCGCGTTGAAGGCCGGCAGGCCGGTGGTGTGGGTGATGCCGCTATCCTTCGCCTGGTTGTCGGCGCGCGGCGCGGGGCCGACCGAGGACAGGCTGATGACCGCATCCGCCAGCCCGCCGATGGCGGCGAAGCTGCGCCGCGCTACCTCCCGCCGCAGCAGCACGGCGCGGTAATCGTCCAGCGTCATCTCGCGGGCCAGGACCAGGCGGGAATAGATGCTGTCGCTCAGCCCCTCGCGGTGCAGCGCCGCCATGTTCTCCAGCGACCAGCGCTGTTCGAAGCCGCAGACATCGCGGCAGATTTCCAGCGAGTCGCCGATGCCCTCCTCGAAAGCCTCGATCAGCGGGCTGTCGCTGCGGCGGAGGATGTCTATTCCCGCATCGCGCAGCCGGCCCAGCAGCGCCTCGAAGCCGTCAAGGGTGGCGCCGTCGAGCAGCGGCCAACCTTCGGATTCCATCACCACCAGGCGCCGCGGCTTGACCGCCGGCCGCGGCTCCGGCTCGCCATAGAGGCCGGGATGGCCGGGATCGCCGCCGGCGCGCTGGGCGATCTCCCAGGCCACCTGCCACATGTCGCGCTGGCTGCCGGCATGGACGCCGAAATGGCTCTGGGAGAACCCCTGGCGCTCGCCGCGGTTCAGCGCGCCATAGGTCGGCTTGATGGCGTGGTTGGCGCAGAAGCCGGCCGGGCGGATGACGGAGCCCACCACCTGGGTGCCGATCGCCGCCGGCACCATGCCCGCGCCGATGACGGCGGCGGAGCCGGAGGAGGAGCCGCCCGGCGTATGCGCCGGGTTGAAGGGGTTGGTGGTCGGGCCGGGGTGGGACATGCCGAATTCGGTCGTCACCGTCTTGCCCAGGATGATCGCGCCGGCCGCGCGCAGCGCTTGCACGGCGGCGCTGTCCTGCTTCGGGTTGAAGCCCTTGTAGAGCGGGCTGCCCATCTCCGTCGGCATGTCGCGCGTCAGGATCAGATCCTTGATGCCGATCGGCATGCCGTCGATGGGCGAGAGCGGCTGGCCGGCCTTGTAACGGGCGGTGGCGGCGTCGGCGGCCTGCCGCGCGCCCTCGATGTTCAGCGTCACCCAGGCGCGGACCACGGGCTCGCGTGCCTCGATGACGCCAAGGCAGCGTTCCAGATAGGCGCGCGGCGTGTCCGTGCCCTCGCGGAAGCCGGGGACCGCATCGTGGAAGGTCAGCGGGCGGAAGCCCGCGGGATCGTAGCTGCCGCTCATGCCGTCACCTCATGCGCTGCGGACCAGGCCTCGGCCACCTCCGCCCCGGTGGCGAACCATACGCCAGGGAAGGTCCGGATCCAGGCGATCAATTGGCGCAGCAGGGCGATGCGGCTGGGCCGGCCGGAGACCTGCGGGTGGAAGACGATGTCGAACAGCCCGCCCCAGCGATAGATCTCGCGGAACTCCTCCTGCCAGACCTCCAGCAGGTGGGAATTGGGGAAGATCGGCCGCGGGCTGGCGACGGAGAAAAGGGCGTAGGGCGCGTCGTCCAGGCTCCAGTGCCAGGGCAGCTCGATAGGGCCGCGCGCGCCGTTCGCCAGGGTGTGGCGATAGGGGTTGACGTCGTCCAGCAGGGAGCTGTCGTAGAGGAAGCCGTGCTGCGTCAGCAGGCGGAAGAGGTTCTCGCTGACCTCGCCGGCGGGCGACCGGTAGCCCCTCGGCTTCACGCCGAGGCAGCGCTGCAGCGCCGCCAGCCCCTTCTCCATCTCCTCGATCTCATGCTCCGGGCTGTCCGAGACCCAGCGATGCGAGTAGGAGTGGTGACCGATCTCATGCCCGGCCTTGAGGATCGCCTCGCAGGGCGCCGGGTGGTTCTCGGCGGTCCAGCCGGGGATGAAGAAGGTGGCCTTGAGGCCGGCTTCCTCCAGCGTTTCCAGAATCTTCGGCACGCCCACCTTGGCGCCGTAGCGGCCCTGGCTGAGCACGCCGGGGCGACGGGCATTGGCCGGATCGCGCGAGGTCCAGAGCGTCTCGGCATCGAAATCGAATGTCAGCATGACGGCGCAGCGCGCGCCATTCGGCCAATTGATCCGCCTGTCCACCATGCCGCCTGCCCCAATGCCGTTGCCGGCATGGCGCCATGGTTGCGGGCCCCTGTCAAAGCCCGACTGGAGCATGAAGCGTTCGCCTTCGCTCACGCGTCATGCTCCAGCCCATTGATTTGAGAGCATGATTCACGCCTCCGGCGGTCATGCTCTATTCGGCGAGCAGATCCTCCATCCGCCGCACCAGCAGGCGGCGGGCGGCCTCGGCGCCGACCTCCGGCTGGGCCTTCGCCTTGAAGGTGTCGGCGGCGCGGATCTCGTCCCCGAAATCGAGGCCGGTGCTGCGCTCGATCGCCGTCACCGCCACCCGCCAATGCTGCACATCCACCTGCGGCAGATCCTGCGGCGTGCCGAGGAAGCGGCGGGTCTCGCCCAGCAGCGGCTTCTGGTCCACCACCAGCGCCACCGCCTTCAGCCCCTGGGCGGCCGGCCAGACCACCACCTTGAAGAAGGCGGAGGGGATCTGGACGTCCTCCGCCCAGAGGTCGAGGGCGTCGTCGAAGACCGGTCCCTGGAAGACCGAGATGCGCTTGCCGCTCTCCTCCGCCAGCACCCCGTTCTCCAGCACGTAGCGCTCCGCCCCCTGCCAGTAGGTGGCGGATTGGTTGAAGCGGAAATGCTGCGGCGAGCAATTGGTGAAGTGGAAGGTGTCGGCATTGGCCCGCTCCGCCTCCGCCTTGTCGCCCCAGGTGGGATCGGAGCGGCGGGTGAGATGGCCGCGGTCGAACAGGTGCGACCATTCCTTGTAGAATTCCTGGCCCAGCACCTGGCTGGCGGTGACGCGCGGGTCGTTGAACCAGGTGTCGCCCTCTTCAGTGTTGACGACGCGGCCGGTATCGCGGTTGACCGCCAGATAGGTCGGGCCGTCGATATTGGTGGCGGTGAAGATCGCCAGGCGCCGGGTGCGGTGCAGCTTGATGCTGAAATGGGTGTAGCGCAGCTCGCCCTCCTCCGGCCGCTTCTCGCCGAGGCGGAGCGGCGCGACGGCGGCGGCCAGGCTGGCGGAGAGGCCGGGCAGGGGCAGGCTGAAGCCCGGGATGAATTTGGGGCTGTAGCCCTTGCGGTTACTGTAATCGGGGTCGATTTTCGCCGCCTCGGCGCCCCGCCGCAGCGTCTTCAGCGCCGGCGGGGCGGCCAGCGGCAAGGCCGGGGCCGCCGGCAGCACCGGGGCGGCGGCAGCCGGCAGCGCGGCGCCGAGGCGGAGAGTGATCTCCAGCGGGATGCTGAACCGGATTTCGCCCGGTGCGGTCGGCGGGCTGGCGGCCACGCCGCCACCGGCCAGGTCCGGGGCGGGCGCGGCCGTGGCAAGGCCCGACGCCGCCGGAGCAGGCGCCGCTGCGGCGGCCGGCGCGGCGGGGTGGCTCGGAAGGGTCGCGTCGGGATCCTGCGGCATCGGGGCGGCTCCGCTTCGGGGGATGGGCGTCGGGGCGCCTGGCGACGGCGCCGGGGATAGCCCCGGAGACAGCCCCGCCTGGGCGCCGCGCAGGCCGGGCCCGCCCTGGCCGGGCGACCGGCCGGACCCGGCCTGGCCAGGCGGTGACCGGCCGGGCGCCGGCGCGGCCACCTGGCGGGGCGGCGAGAGCAGCTTCTCCCCCGGCGCGCCGGCGCTGCCGGCATCGAGGGCCAGCACCGCCGCCAGCAGCGCTCCTGGCGCTTCCGCCAGCTCGCCCAGGCGGCGCTGCAGATCGGTGTAGATCGCGCTGATCCGCACCCCCTCATTCATCTGCGCCGGCACCTGCGCCGGCAGCGGCGCCTCCGTTGCGGCGGTTGCCAGATGCGGCTCGCCCCAATGGTGCAGGGCCACCACCTCCCAGGTGTCGTTGAAGACCGGCGCGCCGGAGGAGCCCTCATCCGTGTCGGTCTCATAGAGCAGCGCGGTCTCGGTGCGGCCGAGCAGATGGTTCTTCCGCATCGCGATCAGCTTCGGCAGGCCGCGCGGATGCTGGATGACGTTCACCGGCATGCCGAGCAGATGCTTGTCCGGCCGGTTGGAGAGAATGCAGAAACCCAGTTCCGCCTCGGTCGCGCTGCCGCTCAGCCTTTCGCCGAGGGCGACCAGCGCGTAGTCCAGCGCCTCCGGCGGGGAGAACAGGGCGAAGCGCTCCGGCGCCAGGCGGAAGATGGTGGTGGGGCGGGGCCGGCCGCGCTCATCCGCCTCCCGGTCGAAGACGGCCTGGGCGGCGAGCGCTTCCTCCGCGTCGCCGATGACATGGGCGTTGGTGAGGAACAGCCCGGCGCCGACCAGGAAGCCGGTGCCGGTGCGGGCACCGAAGGGCAGGCTCACCTCCACCATGGCGACGGCACGGCGGCGCGCCGCGCCCGTCGCCAGGAAGGTGGCGCCGATGGCGTCGAGGAACTCGCCGGCGAAGGATTCCGCCCCGCGCAGGCCGAGCTTCGCCACCTTGGCGCCGGCATAGGCGGCGCGGCGGGCGAGGTCCGGATCCGCCTCCCACCACCGCCCCGCCTCGATCAGCCGACGGACGCGGTCGAGCTCCGGGGCCTCCTGGGCCAGGCGCTGGCGCGCCTTGGCGCGGTAATCCGGCATGGGCGCCTCCTTGCGGCGGCAGCCTCGGCGGGACGGGGCAAGCGGGTCAAATGAAGCCTCAGCGGCAGCGGCGGGCGGGCGCGCTGTCAGTGCCCGGGCGCACCGGCCGCACCCCGCGCCGCCCGGTGCCCTGCCACGGCTTTGCCGGGGCAGGCTGTGCGAAGCCCGCGGAATCCGGCGACCTCGGGGCCCCCGCGAAGCCGCGCAGCGGCTTCGCGGGGATCAGATCAGGGCCATTTGGCCTCCGGCGGCATGGACATCAGGATGGCCTCTACATTGCCGCCGGTCTTCAGGCCGAACAGCGTGCCGCGGTCATGCAGCAGGTTGAACTCCACATAGCGGCCGCGGCGGATGAGCTGGTGCTCCCGCTCCGCCGCGGTCCAGGGCTCCCGCATCCGATCGCGGATGATCGCCGGATAGACCTCGAGGAAAGCCCGGCCGACATCCTTTACAAACTCGAAATCCCGCGCGATCCCCTGCCCCGGCGTGCGATCCCCCAGCCAGTCGAAGAAGATGCCGCCAAGGCCGCGCGCCTCGCCCCGGTGCGGCAGGAAGAAGTACTCGTCGCACCAGGCCTTGAAGCGCGGGTAGTAGCCGGGATCATGGCGGTCGCAGGCGGCCTGGAAGGCGGCGTGGAAGCGGGCGGCATCTTCCAGCGACTCGGGGGCCTCCAGCGCCATCGGCGTGATGTCGCCGCCGCCGCCGAACCAGGGCCGCGTCGTCGCCAGGAAGCGGGTGTTGAAATGCGCCGCCGGCACGCGCGGGCTGCGCAGATGCGCCACCAGCGAGATGCCGGTGGCGAAGAAGCGCGGATCCGCCTCCGCCCCCGGGATCTGGCGGCGGAAATCCGGGGCGAATTCGCCCTGCACGGTGGAGACGCTCACCCCCACCTTCTCGAACACCCGGCCGCGCATCAGCCCCATGACGCCGCCGCCGCCTTGCGGCCGGCTCCAGGGCGTGCGCTGGAACCGCCCGGGCGGCAGCGCCGCATGCGGGCCCGAATCGAGCGCATCCTCGATCGCCTCGAAGGCGGCGCAGATGCGGTCGCGCAGCGCCTCGAACCAGGCCCGGGCGGGGGCGGCGAAGGGGTGATCCCACGGGGCGGCTTGGGAGGTGCCCTCGGGAGTGCCCAGGGGAGTGCCCAGGGAAGTGCCCTCGGGGGTGCCCTGGGGGGCGTCATGCGGGGTGCCGCCAGCGGCGCCCGCGGGGTCGTCAATGGTGTCCGGCACGCCATCCTCCTGCTCCGCCGATCCTGATTGCACGGTGGGCGGATTGCCACCCCGCGGAGCGTGGCTTTATATGCGCCGCGGCGCCGCGGGATGGCGCGGGGCAGCGCATGCCCCCTGCCATCCCGCCGCCGCACCACCTTCGGCCTTGCCCGGGCCCCCGCAAGGGTCCAGGCGCCGGCCGCGACCCAGGGACGATGAGGCATGGCCGAAAGTATGGCGCAAACGGCGCCGCAGGACGGCGAGACCCGCAGGGATTTCCTGCAGCTGGTGACCGGCGCCTTCGCCGCCGTCGGGGTCGGCGCGGTGGTCTGGCCCTTCATCAGCTCGATGAACCCGGCACGGGACGTGCTGGCGCTCTCGACCACCGAGGTCGATCTGACGCCCATCGCCACCGGCTCCGCCGTCACCGTCATGTGGCGCGGCAAGCCGGTCTTCGTCCGCAACCGCACCGCGGAGGAGATCAAGGAGGCCCGCGAGGTCCCGCTCGCCGAGCTGCGCGACCCGGCGACCGACCAGTCCCGGGTGAAGAAGGACAATTGGCTGATCCTGGTCGGCGTCTGCACCCATCTGGGCTGCGTGCCGCTGGGCCAGAAGCCGACCGATCCGCGCGGCGATTACGGCGGCTGGTTCTGCCCGTGCCATGGCAGCCATTACGACACCTCCGGCCGCATTCGGAGGGGGCCGGCGCCGGCCAACCTGCTGGTGCCCGACTACACCTTCACCTCCGACACCCAGATCCGGGTCGGCTGAGGAGCACCCCATGGCAAGCGGCCTGCACAAGAGCGACGTCGCCAATCCGGTCCTGCGCTGGATCGACGCCCGCCTCCCCGTCATCACCATGCTGCAGAAGGAGTACGGGACCTTCCCGACTCCCCGGAATTTCAACTACTTCTGGAATTTCGGCGCCCTCGCGATGGTCAATCTGCTGATCATGATCGCGACCGGCATCTTCCTCGCCATGAGCTACACCCCGCATGTGAACTACGCCTTCGACAGCGTGGAACGCATCATGCGGGACGTGAATTTCGGCTGGCTGCTGCGCTACGTCCACGCCAACGGCGCCTCGATGTTCTTCATCGTGGTCTATGTCCATATCTGGCGCGGCCTCTACTACGGCTCCTACAAGGCGCCGCGGGAGCTGCTCTGGATTCTCGGCGTGGTGATCTTCCTGCTGATGATGGCCACCGCCTTCATGGGCTACGTGCTGCCCTGGGGCCAGATGTCCTTCTGGGGCGCCACGGTCATCACCAACCTCTTCAGCGCCTTCCCGCTGGTGGGCGAGCATATCGTCACCTGGCTCTGGGGCGGGTTCAGCGTCGACAATCCCACGCTGAACCGCTTCTTCAGCCTGCACTACCTGCTGCCCTTCGTGATCTTCGGCGTGGTCTTCCTGCACGTGGCCGCGCTGCACATCACCGGCTCCAACAACCCGCTCGGCATCGACCCGAAGGGGCCGCAGGACACCCTGCCGTTCCACCCCTACTACACGGCGAAGGACAGCGTCGGCCTGGTGGTCTATTTCATCGTCTTCGCGGTGCTGGTGTTCTTCTTCCCGAACCTGCTGGGCCACCCGGACAATTACATTCCGGCCGACCCGCTGGTGACGCCGCCGCACATCGTGCCGGAATGGTACTTCCTGCCCTTCTACGCCATCCTGCGCGCGGTCCCGAGCAAGCTCGGCGGCGTGCTGATGATGTTCGGCTCCATCGCGGTGCTGTTCATCCTGCCCTGGCTCGACACCTCCCCGGTGCGGTCCATGCGCTTCCGGCCGCTGGCGCGCATCGCGCTGCTGGTCTGGCTGGTCTCCTTCCTGGTGCTGCTCTACTGCGGCGGCAAGCCGCCGGACGAGCCCTATGTGACGATCGCCCGGATCGCCACCCTCTACTACTTCGCCTACTTCCTGGTGATCCTGCCGCTGCTCGGGCGGCTGGAGCGGCCGCTGCCGCTGCCGGAGAGCATCGCCCTTCCCGTGCTGCGCGGCGGCGGGCCGCTGCCGGCCGGGGCCGTGAGCAAGCCGATGGAGAAGGCCTGAGATGCGCCGCCTGACCAGCCTGAAGGGCCTCCTCCTCGCCGCCGGCCTGCTGGCCGCCGGCCCGGCGCTCGCCGCCGGGGAAGGGGTGGAGCTGCCGAATACCCGCTTCTCCTTCGACGGGATCTTCGGCCATTTCGACCGTGCCTCGGCGCAGCGCGGCTTCCAGGTCTACAAGGAGGTCTGCGCCAACTGCCATTCCATGCATCTGCTCTCCTACCGCCACCTGCGGGAGCTCGGCCTGTCCGAGGCCGAGGTGCGGGCCATCGCGGCCACGGTGCAGGTGCAGGACGGCCCGAATGACGAGGGCCAGATGTTCGAGCGGGCGGGGCGTCCCTCCGACCGCTTCCGCAGCCCCTTCCCCAATGCGCAGGCAGCGCGGGCGGCGAATAACGGCGCGCTGCCGCCGGACCTCTCGGTCATCGTCAAGGCGCGGGAGAATGGCGCGGACTACATCCACGCCCTGCTGACCGGCTATGAGGACCCGCCGGCCGGCGTCACCCTGATGCCGGGGATGAACTACAACAAGTACTTCCCCGGCCATCAGATCGGCATGGCGCCGCCGCTGAACAGCGAGGGTCAGGTCGAATTCCATGACGGCACCAAGGCCACCGTCGAGCAGATGGTGAATGACGTGGTGCAGTTCCTCGCCTGGGCCGCCGAGCCGGAAATGGAGCAGCGCAAGGCGATGGGCGTGAAGATCGTCGTCTTCCTGGTCGTCCTCGGCTTCCTCGCCTACAGCGTGAAGCGCAAGGTCTGGGCCGATGTGCATTGATTCTTGTCGCGCGGGCGAATAGCCGCCACACCAGCCTTATTCGCCCGCGCGAAAGGGGGGCAATCACCCCCCCTTGGACCCCCTGGAAACGGCCGCCCCTTGGGCGGCCGTTTCATTTTGAGGGAGAAGGGTTCAGGGGCGGGGCGACGCGTCCAAGCCGGGTGGCGGCAGGGCGGTGCCGCGTTGGATGCGGTCCCCGGCCGGGGCCGGGCCGCCGGCTCCGCAGCCGGCCAGGGTGATGCCCAGAAGCACCAGGCAGAGGGCAAGGCGCATGGGGCATCCCGACTCCGTCTTCGCCGCCAGCATGCCTCGCCGCCGCCGCTGCCGCCACCCTGCACCGGTCCCGGGGACCTGTTCGGCCCGGGCGCGCAAAGGCGCGCTCGACACCGTCGAGCGCACCCCAGACCCGAGCCACGAGACCGTTTTCAGGTGAAGGCCGCCACGCAGCGGCACCGCGCCTCGGGCGGCTTCGTCCTTGACCGGAAAACAGTCTCACGGCCTTCGCGCAGGTCGCCTTCGATGGTGCCGAAGGCGCTGTGCAGCGCCTGCGCGCTGCGGTCAGGCGGGGCCTCGACGGGCCCATCCCGGCCCTCCCAGGTCCCGGCATCCCCTGCCTCGCGCGGCCGCCGCCAGGGCCGCGGCTGGTCAGGCCAGGCGCCGCGCTGCCCGCAGCAGGCCGATGGCGGCCGAGGCCGCCACATCCCCCACCCCCGGCCGAAACCCCGCCGCCAGCCCCGGCTCCGCCCGCCAGTGGCGCAGCAGCCAAGGCTGGCCGGACCGCGCCGCCGCCCGCGCCACCCGCCACCACAACCGCCCCGCATCGGCCGCCACCACCGCCCGTTCGGCCGGCGCCAGCCCGGCGGAGAAGCCGGCGAGCAGCCGCCGCAGCACCTCCCCCAGCGCCGGCAGCACCGCCGCCTCCCGCACTGGCTGCCGGTCGGAGAGATGGCGTACCGCCAGCTTCGCCGCGGCCTCCGCCCCCTCCCCCAGGAAGGGCCGATAGGCCGTGGCCAGCACCGCCTCCGCCCGCGCCGTCAGCAGGGCCGCAGCGGCATGGGTGGTGTTCGCCTGGTGCCAGCGATAGGTGGTCAGCACCGCCTCCAGCCGCCCCGGCTCCCCCACCGCCAGCAGCCGGTGATAGAGGTCGAAATCATCCGCATATTCCGCCTCCGGCCGCAGGAAGACCGGCAGGCGCCGCAGCGCCGCCATGCGGAACATCATCGAGGACCAGGTGAAGGGGTTGTCCACCAGCAGCCCCCAGCGCAGCCGCAGGGGCGTCAGCCCCGGCGGATGGTCCGTCCCGCGCCGCCGCCCCGACTGCTCGATCGCGACCCCGGTGCCGAGGAACGCCATCTCCGGCCGCGCCGCCAGCGCCGCCACCTGCTGCGCCAGGCGCTCGGGATGCGCCAGGTCGTCATGGTCCAGCACCGCCAGGTACTCCCCCCGGCAGGCGGCGAAGCCGTAATTCCGCGCCCCGACGATGCCGAGATTCCACCCCGGGCGCAGCACGCGCAGCCTTGGATCGCCGATCCCCGCCAGGATTTCCGCCGTGCCATCGGTGGACCCGTCATCCACCACCACCAGCTCGAACCCGGAAAAACTCTGGCCGAGGATGCTGGCGATGCTGGCGCCGATGCTGGCGGCGCCGTTCCAACTCGTCATCAGCACGCTGACAGGCGGCACCCGCACCCCCTCCGGTTGCGCCGGTCACCCGAATTCCGGCCCTGGCGGTTTCCGCCCGGCGGGGATTCGTTCTAGAGCAATGGCCGATCACGCGGAATCGCCCGATCGGCTTTCTTGCTCTAGAAAATATAACGTCCAGAGCAGCTTATATCCGAGCAGACGGACCACGTCGTGGCCCATCCGCCCGGCTGCTGCTCTGGAAGCCCGCCGACCCTGCGCAGGAGCATGCCATGCCAGAGCTTATCGAACCCGTCATCGGCCTGATCGGCGGCTCCGGCCTCTACGACATCGACGGCCTCGAGGACCGGGAATGGCGCCGCGTCTTCACCCCCTGGGGCGAGCCCTCGGACGAGCTGCTGTTCGGCCGGCTTGCCGGGGTGCGCTGCGTCTTCCTGCCGCGCCATGGCCGCGGCCACCCGACGCCCCCCTCCGCCCTGAACTACCGCGCCAATATCGACGCGCTGAAGCGCGCCGGCGTCACCGAAATCCTCTCCCTCTCCGCCGTCGGCTCGCTGCGGGAGGACCTGCCGCCGGGGCATTTCGTCATCGTGGACCAGTTCATCGACCGCACCTTCGCCCGGGAGAAGAGCTTCTTCGGCACCGGCTGCGTCGCGCATGTCTCGGTGGCGCACCCGGTCTGCCCGCGCCTCGGCGATGCGCTGGAGGGGGCGGCGAAGGAGCTCGGCCTGCCGGTGACGCGGGGCGGGACCTATCTGGTGATGGAAGGGCCGCAATTCTCCACCAAGGCGGAGAGCGAGCTGTACCGGCAATGGGGCTGCAGCGTCATCGGCATGACCAACATGCCGGAGGCGAAGCTCGCCCGGGAGGCGGAGCTTTGCTACGCGACGGTCGCCATGGTGACGGATTTCGATTGCTGGCACCCGGACCATGACCATGTGACGGTGGACCAGGTGGTGAAGGTGCTGCTCGGCAATGCCGACAAGGCGAAGGCGCTGGTGAAGGCGGTGGTGCCGGCGCTCGGCAGGCCGCGCGGCCCCTGCCCCGCCGGCTGCGACCGGGCGCTGGACCACGCCATCATCACCGCGCCGGCGCAGCGCGACCCGGCGCTGCTGCACAAGCTGGATGCGGTGGCCGGCCGGGTGCTGCGCGCGGCGTGAGGCGCTGGCGAGGCCCCGCGGCCGTCCTGCGGCACCGGCTGCGCTACCTCTTCTTCGGCCTGCTGCTGCTGGGCGCCGCAGCGCGGCTGGAACGGGCGATGGGGCGGCCGGCCATCTGCCGCTGCGGCACGGTGAAGCTGTGGGAAGGCGATGCGCTGGGGCCGGAGAATTCCCAGCACATCGCGGATTGGTACACGCCCTCCCACATCGTCCATGGGCTGCTCTTCTACGCCGCGCTGGCCTGGCTGGCGCCGCGGCTTTCCCTCGGCGCCAGAGCGCTGATCGCCCTCGGCGTGGAGATCGCCTGGGAAGTGCTGGAGAACAGCCCCTGGGTCATCGAGCGCTACCGCACGGCGACCATGGCCCAGGGCTATACGGGCGACAGCGTGCTGAACTCCGTCTTCGACATGCTCTTCACCCTGCTGGGCTTTGCCCTGGCGGCGCGGCTGCCGGTCTGGGCCGCGGTGGCGCTGGGCCTGGGGCTGGAGCTGCTGGCCCTGGCGGCGATCCGCGACAATCTGACGCTGAACGTGCTGCTGCTGCTCTGGCCGATCCGCGCCGTGCTGGAGTGGCAGAAGGGGGCGTAAGGCGCGAGTGCCCGTTGAACGGCGCGGCTGATGCGGCCGGACGGCCGGCCGGCGCGCCCGGCACCGTGCCCGCCACCCGCGCTGCGCGGGCACGGCAGGCGGGGGCAGAAAGCGCGAGCGCCCGCGCCGTACCCACCGAACAGCGCGACTGACGCGGGCGGGCGGCGGGCCGGCGCATCCGGCATCACGCCCACCATCCGCGCTGCGCAGGCGCGGCAGGCGGAAGCGCCACGCCATGCCCCACCGAACAGCGCGACTGACGCGGGCGGGCGGCGGGCCGGCGCATCCGGCATCACGCCCACCATCCGCGCTGCGCAGGCGCGGCAGGCGGAAGCGCCACGCCATGCCCCGCCGAATGGCGCGACTGAATCGCGCCAGTGGCGAGCCGGTTCAGGCAGCGCCACGCCCGGACGCCCTACCACCCCGGATCGCTGGGCCGGAGGCCGAGCAGCACCTTGCCCGCACTCTCGAAATACTGCGGCAGCGCGGCGCCGTGCTGCACCACCACATGCAGGTCGCGGAAGGCGCGCTCCAGCGGCAGGCTGGCATAGATGGCGTTGGTGCCGGCGGCGTGGAACAGCCTATCCACCGCCCGCACCGACTCATGCATGGCATGGGTGATGGCGAGCCGCGCCTGGGCGATCTCGGCATCGCCCGGGTCCTGCCCGGCGCTCACCACCGCCCAGAGCCGGCCGATGGCGGCAAAGACATAGGCGCGCGCCGCCTGCACGATCGCCTCCGCCTCCCCCAGCCGCGCCTGCACCGCCGGTCGGTCGCGCAGGAGCTGGGTGTTCATGGTGGAGGCCTCGCTGTTGGCCAGCTCCATCAGCGCCTCGATGGCGCCACGGGCGATGCCGAGGGCATTGGCGGCGGAGACGGTCCAGGTGACGCATTGCCAGGCGCGCGGATGGTAGAGCGGCCCCGGCAGCGCCGGCGGCGCATCCGACGGGGCGCTGAGATGCGCCGGGACGAAGACATCCTCCACCGCGAAATCCTGGCTGCCGGTGCCGCGCATGCCCATCACCTGCCAGGTGTCGATCACCGTGACCTGCGCCTTCGGAATCCAGAAGGCGCGAAGCTGCGGCTTGCCGGCGGCGGTCAGGCGGGGCTTGTCGCCTGCCATCTCCGTGCAGGTGGCGTAGAGCCAGCGCGCATGGTCGATGCCGCTGGCGAAATTCCAGCGGCCGGTGACGCGGAAGCCACCCGGCACCGGCACGGCGCGGCCGCCGGAGCGGGCGGAGCCGGCGGCGCGGTAATCGGCGGGCGTGCCGGCCAGTTCGCGCCCGGCCTCCAGCGGCAGGCGGGCGACATTCATGGACATGGCCGCGGCGAGCATCAGGCACCAGCCGACCGAGCCATCGGCGCGGGAAATCTCCTCCACCACCTCGAAGGCCTCGAGCGGGGCGAGTTCGGGGCCGCCCAGGGCGCGGGGGAGGTAAAGCTGGAAAAGCCCGGCTTCGGTCAGGGCCGCGGCCAAGGCGGGCGGGCAGCGGCGGAGGCGCTCGGCCTCGGGCGCGGCGGCGCGGGCCAGGGGGGAAAGGCGCCTGGCAGCGGCCAGCAGGGAAGATGACTCCGTCTCGGCCATGCTGCGTCCTCCCGTGGTTTTCCGCATTCTGCACCGATTGGCGGGCGGCGCGAATCCGGGGGCTCCGCCCCCGGGGACCCCCGGCAGGAGGCGCTGCCTCCTGCACCTCCGCCGGGGGGAAGGCTTCCCCCCGGACCCCGCCCTGAGTCGGCAGGTTGAACCGTCGGGTCCAGACTCAGACCGGGGTCCGGGGACCGGTCCGGTCCCCGGCGGGGGTTTCAGGGGGCAGCGCCCCCTGAAAAGCGCCGCCGCAGCGCCCCCCGCATGATCTTGCCCGTGGCGGTCAGGGGCAGCGCCTCCACGAATTCCACCCGTCGCGGATAGGCATGGGCGGCGACGCGCTGCCGCACATGCGCCTGCAATTCGGCCGCCAGGCCGGCATCGGCCGTGACGCCGGGCCTCGGCACGATGACCGCCGTGACGATCTCGGTCCGCAGCGCATCCGGCAGGCCGATCACGGCCGCCATCGCCACGGCAGGGTGGGCCGCCAGGCAATCCTCGATCTCGCCCGGGCCGATGCGGTAGCCGGCAGAGGTGATCACATCATCGTCGCGGCCGAGGAAGCGGAGATACCCGTCCTCCTCCTGCACCGCCTGGTCGCCGGTGAGGAGCCAGTCGCCGATGAACTTCGCCGCGGTGGCTGCCTCGTTGTTCCAGTAGCCGAGGAACATCACCGGGTCCGGGCGGCGGATGGCGATGGTGCCGGCCTCGCCCGGCGGCAGGGGGTGGCCGGCGGCGTCCAGCACCGCCACCGCATGCCCCGGCACGGGGCGGCCCATGCAGCCGGGACGGATGGGCATCAGCGAGGAGCAATTGCTGACGACCAGGTTGCATTCCGTCTGGCCGTAGAATTCGTTGATGGCGCAGCCGAAGGTCGCCCGCCCCCAGTCCAGCAGCTCCGCCCCCAGCGTCTCCCCGCCGCTGCCGAGGCTGCGGAGGCGCAGCCCTGGCGCGGGGCGGGCGCCGCGCAGCAGCTTCAGCGCGGTGGGCGGCAGGAAGGCGTTGCGCACGCCCTGCGCCGCCATCAGGTGGAAGGCGAAATCGGGGTCGAATTTCGCCATGCGATGGGCGAGCACCGGCACGCCATGGAAGAGGCTGGGCAGCAGCACATCCAGCAACCCGCCGATCCAGGCCCAGTCGGCGGGGGTCCAGAAGAGGTCGCCGGGCTTCGGAAACAGCTCCTGCGGCATCTCCACCCCGGGCAGGTGGCCGAGCAGCACGCGATGCGCATGCAGCGCGCCCTTCGGCGCGCCGGTGGTGCCGGAGGTATAGATGATGAGCGCCAGGTCGTCGGCGGTGGTGTCCACGGGCGTGAAGGCATCGCTGGCGCGGGCCATCTGATCGTGCAGGTCCAGCGCGCCCTCCGCCGCGCCATCGGCGGAAAGGATGCGGCGCAGCGCCGGCAGGCGGGCGCGGATGGCGGCCAGCTTGGCGAGGCCGACAGCATCGGTGACGAGCGCCGCGGCGCCGCAATCCCGCAGCCGGTATTCCAGCGCATCCTCGCCGAAGAGCTGGAAGAGCGGCACGGCGATGGCGCCGAGCTTGTAGGCGGCGAGATGCGCAATCGCGGCTTCCGGCACCTGCGGCAGAAGCACGCCGATGCGGTCGCCGCGGGCGATGCCCTGGGCGCGGAGCGCATTGGCCAGGCGGTTGGAGGCCGCTTTCAGCGCATCGAAGCTGAGATGCTCGGTCCGGCCATCCGTGCGGAGATGCAGCAAAGCGAGGCGGTTGCTGCCATCCGCCCAGGCGTCGCAGCAGGCCACGCCGATGTTGAAGCGCGGCGGGATCTGCCAGCGGAAGGCGGCGCGGACCGCGTCATAGGTATCGCCGGGGGGCAGCATCAGGCGGAGACCGGGCGGGTGTCGTCGATGACCTTGCCGTCATTCGGCAGGCTGCCGGGCGGCACCAGCTCCACCACCCCGCGGAGCCGGGTGGCGGATTGCAGGGCGATGCCGAGGCGTTCCACCAGCGCCTCATCCGCCATGGCGGTTTCGGCGCGGAGGGTCATGCTGTCGCGCTCGCCCTCCAGGGCGATGACGAGGCGGGCCTTGGCGATGCCGGGGACGGCGCGCAGCAGCTCCGCCACCTGTTCCGGGCGGACGAACATGCCGCGGACCTTGGCCGCCTGGTCGGCGCGGCCCATCCAGCCGCGGATGCGGCGGTTGGTGCGGCCGCAGGGCGAGACGCCGGGCAGGATGGCGGAGAGGTCGCCGGTGGCGAAGCGGATCAGCGGATGGACGGGGTTGAGGGTGGTGACGAGCACCTCCCCCACCTCGCCATCCGGCAAAGGCTCGCCGGTGCCAGGACGGACGATCTCGACGATGATTCCTTCGTCGAGGATGAGGCCCTCGCGCGCCTCGCTCTCATAGGCGATGAGGCCGAGATCGGCGGTGCCGTAGCTTTGCAGGACGGTGAGGCCGCGGGCGGCGTACCATTCCCGGAGGCTGGGCAGGTAGGCGCCGCCGGTGACATGGCCGAGCTTGAGGGAGGCGAGGTCGAGGCCGAGCTCCTCGCCCTTTTCCAGGATGGTCTTCAGGAAATCCGGCGTGCCGCTGTAGCAGCGCGGGCGAAGCTGGGCGGCGGCGCGGGCCTGGGCTTCCGTGTTGCCGGTGCCGGCGGGGAAGACGGGACAGCCGAGGGCGCGGGCGCCGCCTTCCAGCATGCTGCCGGCGGGGGTGAAGTGATAGGCGAAGCAATTGTGCAGCAGCTCTCCGGCGCGGAGGCCGGTGGCGAAGAGGGCGCGGGCATAGCGCCAGTAATCTGGCGTGACGCCTTCCGGTTCGTGCAGCGGGCCGGGGGAGGCGAAGACGCGGGCGAGCGAGGCGAAGGGCGCGGCGACGACGCCGCCGAAGGGGGGCTGCTCGGCCTGCTGGGCGATGAGGGCGGATTTGTGGGTGACCGGCAGCATGGCGAGCGGCGTGGTCGGATCGGCATCCGCCAGCAGGCGTGCATAGTGCGGGGCATGGGCCTTGGCATGCGCGACCTGGCGCGGCAGCGCGGCGGCCAGGGCGGAGTCGCGCTCGTCGGCGCTACGGGTTTCCAGGGCGTCGAAATACTCACCCATGACAGCCTCCCTCCGAGAGGGGCTCTGCCCCTCTCGGGCTCACCCCGCCAAAGGCCGAAGGGCCTTTGGAAACCATGAGTTTGGGCGCGACGGTTCGAACAGCAGACTCAAGGGTTCAAAGGGCCTTTCGGCCCTTTGCGGGTTGGGGTTTGGGGAAGGGCAGAGCCCTTCCCCAATCACAGCCACCTCTTTCGCCGCTTATAGCTCTTTAAATTCCGGAAGCTCTTCCGCTCCGTCCCGTGCCCGCCGAGATAGAATTCCTTCACATCCTCATTCTCCGCCAGCGCCGCCGCGCTGCCGTCCAGCACCACCTTCCCCTGCTCCATCACATAGGCATGGGAGGCCACGGAGAGCGCCATGCGCGCATTCTGCTCCACCAGCAGGATGGTAATGCCGAGTTCCTCGTTGAGGCGGCGGATGATGCCGAACACCTCCTTCACCAGCAGCGGCGAAAGGCCCATGGAGGGCTCGTCCATCAGGATCAGCTTCGGCCGCGCCATCAGCGCGCGGCCGATCGCCAGCATCTGCTGCTCCCCGCCCGAGAGATAGCCGGCGAGGCCGGTGCGTTCCTTCAGCCGTGGGAAATACTCATAGACCATCTCGATGTCGCGCCTGACCTCGGCGTCGCGGCGGATGAAGGCGCCGAGGCGGAGATTCTCCAGGCAGGTCATGTCGGCGATGATCCGCCGTCCCTCCATCACCTGGAAGATGCCGCGGCGGACGATGAGGTGCGGGTCGATGCCGTCGATGCGTTCGCCGTCGAAGGTGATCTCGCCGCGCGTCACCTCGCCTTCCTCGGTCTTGAGGAGGCCGGAGATCGCTTTCAGCGTGGTGGACTTGCCGGCGCCATTGGCGCCGAGCAGGGCGACGATCTTGCCCTGCGGCACGGCGAGCGACAGGCCGCGCAGCACCAGGATGACGTCGTTGTAGACGACCTCGATGTTCTTCACCTCAAGCAGTGGCGGGCCGACGCCCGCGTGCGGCCGATGCAGACCTTCGGGGCTATCGCTCCTCCGGTCATCGGACGCGTTTTCCAATGTCTGGCGCGGCCGATTCAGGCTTCCGGGCCCTTCGGCCCTCCAGCCATCGGACGCGCCTTCGGTCGCACTCACCAGCCGAGCCAGTCCGGCCGGCGCGGCAGGGTAATGGTCGTCACCGGCTCCAGCTTCATCGTGCCGGCCTGCATCAGCTCGGTGACGCTGCCCTGGCTGGTGTCGCCGGTGACGCGGGCGCGGTAGAGCGCGACGCTGAGCTGGCCACGATGATCCTCCGCGGTGAAGTTGGAGGGGGAGCAGAGCCCGTCGAAGCCCTGCGGCACCCAGTCCTTCCGGGCGTAGAAGCCGTTGCGGATGCGCTCGCCGGTGATCTGCCCGCCTTCGGAGGCGGTCTGCATCGCCTCCACCATCAGCATGGCGGAGCAGATGCCGGCGAGGTAGTGCACGGGGCGATAGGCGGTGCCGGCGCTGTCCGAGATGCGGCTGATCGCCTGCGCCAGCGTCATGCCAGGCGCGTTCGCGCCCCAGACGGCGGCGGTACGCACGGGGAAGACCACGCCATTCGCCGCGGCGCCGGCGGCCTTCATGGCATTCTCATCCATGCCCCAGACATTGCCGAGGAACTGCACATCGACGCCCGCCGTCTGGCAGGCGCGCAGAACGGAGATGTTGGAGCCGGCGGTGTTGCCGAGATAGGCGTAATTGGCGCCCTGATTCTTCAAGGTCAGGCATTGCGCGGTGTAGTCGCCCGGCGTCAGGGCGAAGACGATGGCCGGCAGCACCTCGAAGCCCAGCTCGGCGGCCAGCGCCTCGCCGGCCGCCTTGGGCGAGTTCGGATAGGGGTGGTTGCCGCCCATATGGACGTATTTCGGCCGGCCGGGGCGGCCCTTCGCCTTCCAGTCCTCGGCGGCCCATTGCAGCATGGCGCGCAGCGCATCCGAATAGGATGGGCCGTAGAAGAAATTGTAGCCGGTGGCCTCGACGCCCGGGCGGCCGGACTTGCCGGCGGCATCGGTCAGCGCGGCGGAATAGGAGCCGGACACATAGGGGATGCGGTCGCGCGTCACGAAGCGCACCAGCGCTTCCGTATCCGCCGTGCCCCAGCCCATGATGCCGACGACGCGGTCGCGGCTCCAGGCCTGGTACTGGCTGACGGAGCGCGGCGCCTGGTAGCCGTAATCGAAAGCCAGGACATTCACCTGCCGGCCGGAGATGCCGTTGCGGGTGCGGTTCACCCAGGCGAAGGTGTCGTTGACGCCCTGGGCGAAGGGCGTGCCGACATCGCTGGTGGCGCCGGAGAGATCCATGAGATGGCCCATCGGGATGGGCTGCGCCGCCGCCGGCAGCGCGAGGCCCGCCATGGCGGCCAGGCCGTAGAGGATGCGACGCAGCGACATTCTTAGGTTCCTCCGGGGTGTTTCAGTGCGAGAACGGATAGAGCTTCCAATACGCCTTGATCAACCGCCAGCGATGGGCGAGGCCGTCCGGCTCGAAGATCAGGAAGAGGATGATGGCGGCGCCGACCGCCATTTCCCGCAGAAAGGAGATGGAGGCGCCGAGCTTCAGCGCACGGTCGATGGCGCCACCGGCCAGCGCATCGGCGCCGGCCTGCACCACCTCCGGCAGCAGCACCATGAAGGCGGCACCCATCAGACTGCCCATCACGCTGCCGAGGCCGCCGATGATGACCATGCCGAGGAATTGGATGGAGAAGAGGATGTTGAACGCCTCGACGCTGACGAAGAGCAGGTAGTGGGCGTAGAGGGCGCCGGCGATGCCAGCATAGAAGCTGGCAATGCCGAAGGAGAGGGTGCGGTAATAGGCGAGGTTGATGCCCATCATCTCGGCGCTGAGGTAGTGGTCTCGCACGGCGATCAGCGCGCGGCCATCCCGCGTGCGCAGCAAATTGGCGGCGCCGAGATACATGAGGATGATCCAGGCGAGGACGACATAAAGAAAACTCTCCTCGCGGTCCGCGACCCAGCCGAAGAGGGCGAAGGGCTCGGTGATGCGGCCGGCGACGCCGCCGGTGAACCACTGCGCCCGGGCGAAGAAATCCTCCAGGATGAATTGCGCGGCGAGCGTCGCGATGGCGAGGTAGAGGCCCTTCAGCCGTGCCGCCGGGGCGCCGAAGACCAGGCCGATGAGCGCGGTGGCGATGCCCGCCAACGGAATGCAGAGAGCCACGGGGATGTGCCAGGCCTCATGCGCATAGGCGCTGGCGAAGGCGCCGAAGCCGAAGAAGGCGGCATGGCCGATGCTGATCTGTCCGGTGAAGCCGACCAGGATGTTCAGCCCCAAGGCGGCGATGCCCATGATGCCGATATTGATCAGCAGGCCGAGCTCATAGCGGCCGAGGGCAAGCGGCGCGGCCGCCACCAGCGCCAGGCCGAGCCAGAGCGCGAGGCGGCTGCCCCGCGTCGGGAAGATGGTCATGTCGGCACGGTAGGAGGTACGGAAATCCCCCGCGGGCGTCAGCGTGGCCATCAGACGCGCTCGATATTTTTTGTGCCGAACAACCCGTAGGGCTTGATCAGCAGGATGAGGATGAGGGCGTAGAAGGGCGCGACGCCATACATGTTGCCCCAGTTCAGCCAATTGGCGTCGAGATACTGCGCCCAATTCTCCAGCAGCCCGACGATGAGGCCGCCCAGCACCGCCCCCACCACGCTGTCCAGCCCGCCGAGGATGACCGCCGGGAAGACCTTGATGCCGTAGAAGGAGAGCGCGGAGGAGACGCCGTTCACCACCCCCACCACCACGCCGGCCAGCGCCGAGACCATGGCGGAAATCGCCCAGGACATGGCGAAGACACGCGGGACGGAAATGCCGAGCGATTGCGCGACCTGCTGGTCGAAGGCCGTGGCCCGCATGGCGAGGCCGTGCTTGGACAGGGTGAAGAACCAGGCGAAGCCCAGCATGATGAGGAGGGAGATGCCGAGGCTGAGCAGATAGACGCTCTGCACCTGCAGCCCGAGGACGCTCACCTGCTCCGCATGGAAGATCGGCGGAAAGGGCTTGGCGAAAACTCCAAAAATCCACTTCATCAGCGCCTGGAAGAAGATGCCGAGGCCGATCGTCGCCATGATGACGCTGATCACCGGCTCCCCGATCAGTGGCCGCAGCACCACCACCTGCAGGATCATGCCGAAGGCGGTCATGAAGGCGAGGGTGACGAGGAAGCCGAGCCAGAAGGGAAGCTGCCAGTCGGTCAGCAGCCACCAGCAGACCCAGGCGCCGACCAGCAGGAACTCCCCTTGGGCGAAGTTTACCACCTGGCTGGCCTTGTAGATCAGCACGAAGCTCATCGCGACCACGCCGTAGAGGGCGCCGACGATCAGGCCGTTGAGGGTGAGCTGCAGCAGCAGGGCGCTGTCCATCCGATCTACTCCGCCGCCATCGCCATGGGTTCGCGCAGCGAGACCACCCGCAGCGTGGTCCGGATGCGCTGCTTCGTGCCGTCCTGGAAGGCGATGGTGGTGTCCACCGGGATGGCGGACTCGCCGCGATAGATCGCCTCGATGATGTCGCCGTACTTGGCGTTGATGACGCCGCGACGGATCTTGCGGGTGCGGGTCAGCTCCTCGTCATCCGCGTCCAGCTCCTTGTACAGCAGCAGGAAGTCGCGGATGCGCTGGGGGGGCGGCAGGGAGGCGTTCACCTTCTCCACCTCCGCCCGCAGCAGGGCCAGCACCTGCTCCCGCGCCGAAAGATCGGTGTAGGTGGTGAAGGCGATGCGGTTGCGCTCCGCCCATTTGCTGACGATGGGGAAGCGGATGCAGAGCATGGCGGCGAGGTGCGGGCGGCCATCGCCCAGCACCACGGCTTCCGCGACGTAAGGGCTGAATTTCAGCTTGTTCTCGATGTATTGCGGGCTGAAGCGGTCGCCGCCGCTGGTGGTGGCGATGTCCTTGATGCGGTCGATCACCACCAGATGGCCGCGCGCATCGAAATAGCCGGCATCGCCGGTATGCAGCCAGCCATCGCGCAGGTCGCCGGTCTCCGACACGCCGAAATAGCCGCTGAACATGTTGGGGTGGCGGGTGACGATCTCTCCGAGGCCGTTCTGGTCCGGGTTGTCGATGCGGGTCTCGATCTCGTCCGTGAAGGCGACGCCGACCGTGTCCTGGTTCACGTCATCGGCGCGATGCACGGTGTAGGCGCCGAGCGTCTCGGTCTGGCCGTAGATCTGCCGCAGCGGCACGCCCATGGCCTGGAAGAAGCGGAAGGTGTCCGGCCCCAGCGCCGCGCCACCAGTGGCCGCGGAGCGGAGATTGGTGAAGCCGAGCCGGTCGCGCAGCGCGCGGAACAGCAGCGCATCGGCGCGGGCGGAGCGCTGCCCCTTCTCCAGCGCCGCCAGCCCCCACTGCATGCCGAGGTCATAGAGGCGGCGCTTCAGCGGGCTGGCATCCATCACCCTGGCGCGCACCTCGGCGGCGATCGCCTCCCAGACGCGCGGGGCAAACAGCACGAAGCTCGGGCCGATCTCGCGGAAATCGGCCATCATCGTCTCCGGCTCCTCGACGAAGTTCACCTTCATCCGGGCGATGAGGCCCCAGCCGAGGACGTAGATCTGCTCCATGATCCAGGGCAGCGGCAGGACGGAGACATATTCATCCGCCGCGCTCTTGGGGTCGGCAAGCAGATAGGCCTCGCAATGCCGGATCAGCGCGCCGCCGGTCAGCATGGCGAGCTTCGGCCGCGCCGTGGTGCCGGAGGTGGTGCAGAGGATCGCCACCTCCTCGCCCCGCGTCGCCGCCACCATCGTCGCCCAGGCGCCGGGCTCGGCCGCCTGCGCCGCCTCGCCGCGGGCCAGCAGCTCGCTCAGCGGCAGCAGGCGGGGGTCCTCGTGCTTGCGCATGCCGCGCGGGTCGCAATAGATGATGTGGGACAGGGACGGGGCGCGCTCGCCCATCGCCAGCAGCTTGTCCACCTGCTCCTCATCCTCGGCGATCACCGCCTTCGTGCCGCTGAAGCTGAGGAGATAGGCTACCTCCTCCTCCAGCGCGTCGCGGTAGATGCCGAGGCTGCGGGCGCGGATGGCATGCGCCGCGATCTCGCCCATCACCCAGTCCGGCCGGTTGTCGCCGATCAGCCCCACCACATCGCCGGCGCCGAGGCCAAGTCCGCGCAGCCCGAGCGCAATAGCCCGCGTCCGCGCCTCCGCCTCGGCCCAGGTGAGGCTGCGCCAGATGCCGTATTCCTTCTCGCGATAGGCGATCTCCGCGCCATGCTCGGCGGCGTTGCGCCGCAGCAACTTCGGCAGGGTGTCGGGCGCAGCATTGCCGGTCCGATTCAGCTCTCCGCGCCCTTCGGCGCTGCGACCATCGGACCGGGTCATGCCGTCACCGGCTCATCCACGTCGCGCACCACCTCATCGGCCTCGCCCAGATAGGCGCGCTTCACATGCGGGTCCGCCAGGACGGCATCCGGCGCCCCCTCGGCGATCTTGCGGCCGAAATCCAGCACCATGACGCGGTGGGAGATGTCCATCACCACGCCCATGTCGTGCTCGATCATCAGCACGGTCATGCCCCATTCCTCGTTCAGGTCGAGGATGAAGCGGGCCATGTCCTCCTTTTCCTCGAGGTTCATCCCGGCCATCGGCTCGTCCAGCAGGATCAGCTTGGGGCGCAGCGCGACGGCGCGGGCCAGCTCCACCCGCTTGCGCAGCCCGTAGCTCAGCGTGCCGGCGGGGGCCTTCCGCACATGCTGGATTTCGAGGAAGTCGATGATCTCCTCGACCTCGCGCCGATGCGCGATCTCCTCGCGCTGCGCGCCGCCCAGCCACCAGACCATGCCGGGCAGGAAGCCGCGCCGCAGCAGGTGATGGCGGCCGACCATGATGTTGTCGAGCACGCTCATATGGCCGAACAGCGCCAGGTTCTGAAACGTCCGGCCAATCCCTAGGGCGGCGCGCCTGCGCACCGGCACCCGGGTGATCTCGCTGCCGTCGAACCAGATGCCGCCCTCGGTCGGGCGGTAGCGGCCGGAGATGCAATTGACCATGGAGGTCTTGCCGGCGCCGTTCGGGCCGATGATGGAGAAGACCTCGCCCTGGCGGATGGCGAAGGAGACCTCCGTCAGCGCCCGCACCCCGCCGAAGCGCAAGGAAACGTTCCGCGCTTCCAGGATGGGCGCGGTCTCAGCCATGGCGTGGATTGTCGGCATGCGGCGCTCGGACCTGCACCTTCCCTCCCCTTCCGCGCGGCCTTTCCGGCCATCACGGCTAAACGAACATACGTTTGTTTTCCGGTTGACCGCAAGCACCAAGCACGGCCAGTTTCCCGCCTGGAGCGCGGCCGGTTCGCCAAGGCCTGCCGGCCGCGCTCCAGGCATTCGTTTGGGTGCGCGATTCACGCCTCCGGTGAGGCCACCTCCAGCGATCGCGCTTTGCGGAGCGACCATGGCACGGATCACCGGATCGAATGGCGAGCGCACGGCGGAGGCCATCCGCCAGGCCGCCATCCGGCTGATCCACCGCCAGGGCTTCGCCGCCATGAATCTGCGGGAGCTGGCGGCCGAGGTCGGCATCCAGCCCGGCTCCCTCTACAACCATATCCAGACCAAGCAGGGCCTGCTCTTCGAGCTGATGCAGGAGCATATGCAGGACCTGCTCTCGGCCATGGAAGCGGCCCTGGCCGCGGCGCCGGCCGAGCCCATGGCGCAGCTCCGCGCCTTCCTCGCCCAGCACGTGCTCTACCATCTGGAGCGGAAGCAGGAGGTCTATATCGCCAACTTCGAGTTGCGGGCGCTGGAGAAGGCCAATGCCGAGCCCATCCTCGCCATGCGCCGCGCCTATGAGAACCGGCTGATCGGGCTGCTGGAAGAAGGCGCGCGGGCGGGGAAGCTGCAGGTGGCGGATACGCGCATCGCCGCCTATGCGCTGCTGGCGATGCTGACGGGCGTATGCACTTGGTACCGGCCCGGCGGCAGGCTGAGCCCTGAGGAGATCGTGGCGCAGCATCTGGAGCTGGCCTTGAACGGGGTGTCCGCCGCGGCGTTCGAGTGCGACACCACGGTCCTGCCGGCAACGCTGGGCCAGGCGTAGCGCCCACGGGCTGGCCCATCCCGGCCGGGGCGAGCCTGACGGCTCAACGCGCGGGCCCGAAACTCACACCGGGGTGCGGCGCCAGATCCTGGCCCCGGCGGGGGTTGGCGGCACTGCCGCCAACGGGGGCAGCGCCCCCAGCCCTACCCCGTCGCCTCCGCCACCTCCTCCCGCAGGCGCAGCGCCAGCACCGGGTCATCGGTGGCGATGACGTCCAGGCCCAGGGCAAAGCCGGCGCAGATCGTCTCCCGGTCATTCGCCGCCCAGGCGCCGACGCCCAGCCCCGCCTCGCGGAATTCCCGCATCGCCACCCCGTCCAGTTCGCCGATCGGCAGGCCGATCTCGGTGGCGCCGCAGCGCCGCGCCAGGGCGATGGCGCCCGCCGCGCCCATGCCGCGCCAGGGCCGCGCCTCGATCAGCAGCACCAGACCGGCGAAGCCGCCGGCGTCGGCGGCCTCCGCCACGGTCTGGGGCTGGAAGCTCATCAACACGGTGCGCGGGCGCAGCAGGGCGGCGTCCAGCACCGGCAGGCAGGCGGGCACCACACCGGGATAGGGCCGGCCCTCGGCATCCGGCTTGATCTCCAGCCGCAGCACCCGGTCGGTGGCGCGCAGCAGCGCCACCACCTGCTCCAGGCTCGGCAGGCTTTCGCCCCCCGTGCCCTTCACCCGCACCTGGCGCAGCGCCGCGCGGTCCAGCGCATGCAGCCGGCCATGGTGGTCCGTGGTGCGGTCCAGCAGCGCGTCGTGGTGCACCATCGGCACGCCATCGGCCGAAAGATGCACGTCGAGCTCAAGCTGCTCGGCCGGCAGGGCCAGGGCCTGGCGGAAGGCCAGCAGGCTGTTTTCCGGCCAGAGGAAGGCGCCGCCGCGATGGCTGGCGATCTGGGTCTGGGGCATGGCGTCCCTATAACGGATGGCGGCGGGGTCGGGATGCCCCGGCCCGGGCGCACCGCAGCGGCACGCCGCGGCGGCGCCCCGGGCCATGATGCCCCCGCTTCGGCCCCGCATCACGCCCCGGCCCGCCGGCCGGCCGCGTCACCCGCTGCGCGGCCGCGCCCGGCTCAGGCGGTCGTGCCCCCGGGGCGCCCCGCCGGCCCCGTCACGCCGCCAGCAGCCAGACGGAGAACAGCCCCGCCGCATCCGTCCACATCGCCTTCTCCCGCCAGCCGCCGGCGGCCGCCAGTTCGCGCAGCCGCTCCGGCCGGTATTTGTGGCTGTTCTCGGTATGGATGGTCTCGCCCGCGGCGAAGCGGAACACCCGCCCGCCCAGCCGCACGCTCTGCGCCCGCCGGGAAGCCAGGTGCATCTCCACCCGCTCCGCCGCCGGGTTCCACACCGCGCGGTGGCGGAAGCCGTCCAGCGCGAAATCCGCCCCCGCCTCCCGGTTCAGCCGGGCCAGAAGGTTCAGGTTGAAGGCGGCGGTCACCCCGGCGGCATCGTCATAGGCCGCCTCCAGCACCGATTTCTCCTTCACCAGATCGGCGCCGAGCAGCATCAGCGCCCCCTCCCCCAGGCTCGCCCGGGCCCGCCGCAGGAAGGTCACCGCCTCCTCCGGGGTGAAATTGCCGATGGTGGAACCGGGGAAGAAGCCGAGATGGGTGGCGCTGCCCTCTGCCCTTCCGGCAAGCGCGAAGGCCCGGGTGAAATCCGCCACCACCGGCCGCACCGGCAGGCCGGGGAAGGCGGCGGCCACGCGGGCGGCGGCCGCCTCCAGCCATTCCGGCGCGATGTCCACCGGCAGGTAAGCCACCGGCCGTTCCAGGGCGCGCAGCAATTGCACCGCCTTCACCCCGTCGCCCGGGCCGAATTCCACCACCGCCGCATCGGGGCCGATGGCGCGGGACATCTCGGCGCCGCTCTCCGCCAGGATCTGCATCTCCGTCCGGGTCGGGTAGTATTCCGGCAGGCGGGTGATGGCCTCGAAGAGCCGCGCCCCCTCGGCGTCGTAGAGCCATTTGCAGGGCAGGGTCTTGCGCGGGGCGGAGAGCCCGGCCAGGGCATCGGCCAGCAGGGCGCCACGCTGGGCGGCGGCGGCGTCACGGGCCAGGGCGGTGCTCATGCCAGATCCTCCGCCAGGCGCAGCGTGCTGAATTGCCAGCGTGATTCAGGGGGGAAGAAATTGCGGTAGGGCAGCCGGGCATGGCCGGGCGGCGTCGCCAGGGAGCCGCCGCGCAGCACCATCTGCTGCGCCATGAATTTGCCGTTGTACTCGCCGACCGCGCCCTCCCAGGGGCGGAAGCCGGGATAGGGGCGATAGGCGCTGCCGGTCCATTGCCAGGCGATCCCGGTGGCGGCGGCGAAGCCCGGCAGCACCGCAGCCGCTTCCCATTCCGCCTCGGTCGGCAGGCGGCTTCCGGCCCAGCGGGCATAGGCCTCCGCCTCATACCAGGAGATGTGGCGGACCGGCGCGGCGGGGTCGACGGGGCGCAGCCCGCCCAGGGTGAATTGCCGCCACTCGCCGTCGCGCCGCTCCCAATAGAGCGGCGCCTCCCAGCCCTCGGCGCTGGCGGTGGCCCAGCCGGCGCTCATCCAGAGGGTCGGGGTGCGGTAGCCGCCATCCTCCATGAAGGCGAGCCATTCGCCATTGCTCACCAGCCGGTCGGCGATGCGGTAGCCCTCCAGCCAACATCGATGCCGCGGGGTCTCGCTGTCGAAGGCGAAGCCAGGGCCGGCATGGCCGATCTCCACCAGCCCCTCGGCGCCGACCAGGAACCGGGCCGGGCCGGAAGGCGCGGCCGGCTCCCGCCATGCGGGGTCATAGGCCGGGCGCAGCGGGTTCTGGGCCAGGGCGTGCAGGATGTCGGTCAGCAGCAGCTCCTGGTGCTGCTCCTCATGCTGCAGGCCGAGCTCCACCAGCGGCACGGCCTCCGCCGGCGGGTCGGCCAGCAGCCGCGCCATGGCGGCATCCACATGGGCGCGGTACTCGCCCACCTCGGCGGCCGAGGGCCGGGTCAGCATGCCCCGCTTCGGCCGGGCGTGGCGGGGGCCGGCCGCCTCGTAATAGGAGTTGAACAGGAAGGCGTAATCCTCCTTCAGCCGCCGGTGGCCTGGCAGGTAGGGCAGCAGCAGGAAGGTCTCGAAGAACCAGGTGGTATGGGCCCGGTGCCATTTCGCCGGGCTGGCATCCGGCATGGACTGAATACATTGATCCTCTGGTGAAAGCGGCGCGGCCAGCGCCTCGGTGCGGTCGCGGACCGAGGCGTAGCGCGCGGCCAGGGCCGGGCCCGGGGCGGCCCCGGCTGGGTCGTTCCATTGCATGCCTGGCCTGTCCCCTTCTGAATTGTTTGGCCTGCAAAGCCGGTCAGTGCCGGTGGTTGCAGCCTACGGCGCGCGACCTGCGGAGGTTACGGCGGGCCCGACCGGTCGAGAGGAAAATCGGCGCGCCGCGGCAAATGCCAAGCCCCGGGATGGAGGGCCGGGCCGGGCCGGTCGAAGCATCGGCCCAAGCCTCAGACACAAGCTTCAGACACAAGCTTCAGACGGGGGTCGGAGCCAGGTCCCGGCCCCGGCGGAGATGCAGGGCTGCGGGCACTGCCCGCGACGATTGCCGGCCGAGGCTTGGAGACGAAGCCCCCAACCTGCGTCCGCCCGATCAGGCTCAGCCCCCCAGCGGCAGGATGCGCAGCCGGGGCAGCGGCAGGGCCAGGCGCACCCCTGGCGCCGCGCCACCGCAGAGCGCCGCCCGCGCCTCCGCCGCGGGGCGGCCATCCAGCACCACCACCAGGTCGGGGCTGGCCTCGGCCAGCATCTCCAGGGGCAGCAGCGGCACCCGGCTGCCGGGCAGCACCTGCCCCGGCCCGGCCAGGCCGGGCTGCAGGATGGCCGGCAGCAAATCCGACCCGATGCCGCCGGCCGCCAGCAGCCGCACTGCCGCCGGCCCCGCGCCAAGGCCGAGCGCCAGCCGTCCTTCCCGCCGCATTCCCAGCAGCAGCTCGAACAGCGCCGCCCGGGCTTCCCGCGCCGCGGCCGCGAAGCCGGCGAAAGCCTGGCCGGAGTCGAAGCCGGCCTCCCGCTCCGCCTCCCGCCGCGCCGCGACTTCCGGCCCCTCCGGCTTGCCGCGATCCTCCTGGTGGCAGGCCAGCAGCCGCAGCCTTCCCGAGCCGCGCTGCAGGCCGAACACGGTCAGGCCAAGGCGGTAGAGCAGCAATTCGGCGACGAGCAGGGAGGGCCAGGCCTCCGGCTCCGGCTCCATCAGGTCGAAGCGCAGCCCCTGCACCAGGGCGAGCAGGTCGGGCAGGTCCAGCACCGCGATGCCGCCGGGGGCCAGCAGCTCACGGATCGCCCGCAGGCTGTCCGGGCGGGAGGCAAGCTGGCCGAAAACCTCCCCGGCGAGGAGCAGCACGGGGGGCGGGTGCGCCTCCCGCCAGGCCAGGGCCGCGGCGGCGCCGGAAGGGGCGAGGCTGGGGTCGAAGCCGAAGCGGCGCAACATGGGCAGCCAGCCCGGCCCGGCCTCCTCCAGCACCGTCACCGGCAGGCTGGGATGGAGCTGCAGCCGGGAGATCAGCGTGGCGAGGCCGCGTTCCGTGACCGGGACGGGGGCGGCGGGCAGGCCGTGGCGATGCGCCGGCTGCAGCAGGCCGCAGGCCTCGCATTGCAGGAGTTCCAGGCCGATGGTGGCGACAGGCCCGGCCGCGACGGCGGCCGGCAGCGGGGCGGTGGCAAGGGGCTGAAGGCCGAGATCGAGCAGCCCGGCCCGGATCGGCGTACCGCAGCCGCGGCAGGCGGATGGGAAGGGCCGCGGCAGGGCGTCCCGGCCTTCCCCTCCATCGGCCCGCATGCCGGACCAAGCGCCGCCTGCCACCCGGGCTTCTCCTCCCACGCCTTTGATGGGGAAGGCCGGGAGCGGGAAGAGTGTTGCATTGCGCCGGGCATTTTTGGAGGGCTCCGCCCGCCAGCCCCCGGCAGAGGGCGCTGCCTCCTTGGCGGCGGTGCCGCCAACCTCGCCGGGGCCAGGACCTGGCCCCGGCCCGAGTCTTTGAACCGGCCGACTTAGCGGGGTCCCGGCGGGGCGTGTCCGACGGCAGTGCCCTGGTGGGGTTGGCGGTACTGCGCCAACGGCGCCGAGTCCCGATCACCCCTTTGCGCAATACTCTCCCCAGGCCCGTCGCAGCCCCTGCCCCAGGCTGCGCCCGAAGCGCGGCGCATCCGCCAGCGGCGAGGCCGCCACCTTCCCCCGCAGCCCCGCCCGCAGGGCCGCCAGCGCCGCCACATCCCGCGCCCGGGCGATGGCCAGGGCCACGTAGTCCTCCTCGGAAAAGGCCGCCCAGCCTTCCAGGCCGATATTGGAGAGGTGGCTGAAGGCATGCCGGCCGGCGAAGCTGTCCCCCACCAGGGTCAGCACCGGCACGCCCATCCACAGCGCCTCGCAGGCCGTCAGCCCGCCGGTATAGGGGAAAGGGTCCAGGGCGATGTCGATGCCGCCATAGGCGGCGAGCAGCTCGCGATGCGGCACGCCGCCCGCCGCCCGCACGCGGTCCGGCGGCAGCCCGGCTTCCGCCATGCGGGCGAACAGCGCCTCCCGCGCCGCGGCATCGCCCAGCACATGGGTGCGCAATTCCAGCCGCGCCTCCGGCAGCGCCGCCAGGATGCGCGCCCAGCAGCGCAGCACCGCCGGCGTCACCTTGGCCAGGTTGTTGAAGCAGCCGAAGGTCACCCCCTGCCCGCTGGCTGCCGGCAAGGGCGTCACCGCCGGCGCATAGGGCGGCGGGGCGTAGCAGACATAGCCATCCGGCAGGCGGAGCAACCGTTCGGAGTAGAAGCGCTCGAAGCCTTCCGGCGTCTCCCAGCGATCGGTCAGCATCCAATCGACGCAGGGCAGGCCGGTGGTGGAGAATTGCGCCCCCACCCATTTCACCTGCACCGGCGCGGGACGGTGGTTCAGCACGAAGATGCGGCCGCTTTCGCCATAGCCGCCGAGATCGATCAGGATGTCGATGGCATCGGCGGCGATGGTGGCGGCGATCTCGGCATCGCCGGCATGCTGCACATCCCGCCAGCCGGCGCAGCAGGCGCGGAAGCGGGCGGAGAGCATGTCCTCCCGCGGCTTCAGCGCGTAGCCGTAAAGGGCGAATTCCTCGGGCGGCAGGTTCTCCACCCCGCCGATGGTCAGCCACCCCACCGGATGCCGGCCGAAGCCGCCGGAGAGCAGCCCGACACGCAGCCGCCGGCCCGGGTCGCGGTTCCGCGCCGGGCGCGGCGTCGCCAAGGGGGCGGCCCTGGGGGCGGCCAAGGGGGCTGGGCCGCCGAGCTTCGCCGCAATCGCCCGGCCACACGCCAGCAGCGACGCGGCATGCCCTTCCCGCGGATGGTAGGGCAGCACGGCGATGCGGTTGACCAGCGCCAGCACCCCGCCCTCCGGCACCGCCGCGTCGGCGGAGGCCAGCGCCTCCTCCTGCCGGCCGACGGCGTTCAGCGCCAGGGCGCGGTTCATCATCAGGGCGGGCTGAGGGCCGAATTCGCTGACGGCGTCCTCCAGCACGCGCAGCATCCGGGCGCTCTTCCCGTCCCGCCAATAGAGCGTCGCCAGGCGGTTGCGCAGCTCGGCATCGGTGGGACGGGCGGCGATGGCGGCGCGCAGCATCGGCTCCGCTTCCTGTCGCCGTCCCACCTCGGCCAAGGCGCCGCCGAGCAGGGCGAGGATCTCCGGCTGGTCCGGCGCCAGCAGTTCCGCCGTCTGCAACTCGGCCAGGGCAGCGGCCGGCTGGCCAGCCAGGCCGTGCAGCCTCGCGGCAGCGAGCGGCCAGCCGGCGGCGAAAGGGTCGGCGGCGGCGCGCGCCGCGATCTCGGCCAGCGCTGCCTCCATCGGCAGGCGGGCCAGCAGCGCCTCCGCATAAAGGCGGGCGGCGACGGCATGGGCGGGGCGCTGGGCCAGCACGGCGGCGGCGCCGGCAGCGGCCGCCTCCGCCTGGCCGAGCGCCAGGGCGATGCGGGCGGCGGCAAGCTCCAGCTCCGGCTCCGCCGGATCGGCCTGGCGGGCCCGGGCGATCAGCCCGGCGGCGGCGCCATGGCGCCCGCCCGCTTCCTCCAGCGCCGCCAGGGCGGCGAGGGCGGTGACATGGGCCGGGTCGCGGCTCAGCGTGGCGAGGAAGAGCGCCTCCGCCCGGCCCGTCTCGCCGCGCAGCCCGGCGATGGTGCCGAGGCGGAAGAGCGGCTCCGGATGGCCCGGCAGGGCGGTGGCGGCGCGTTCCAGCGCGGCGGCGGCCTCGCCCAGCCGGCCGAGCTGCATCAGCGCCAGGCCGCGGTTGAGCGCGGCATAGCCGCCCCCCTCCCCGGCCGCCTCGGCGGCTTCCAGCAGCGGCAGGGCGGCTTCGGGCGTGCCGCGCGCCAGGGCGAGCAGGGCGGCGCGGTAGCGCGGCGCCTCGGCCGCCTTCGGGTCATCGGCTGCCCGGCCCGTGGCGGGGCCGGACCCTGCCACGGGCTGGGCGGAACCTGGCAGAAGCCGGGATAGCCCGGCGCGCGACCCCAGCCGCCCGGCGGGGCCATCGGCGCCAGGCCCCGCGATGCCGGCCTCGGCGGTGCCAGTCCCGGCGACACTGGCCGCGGCCACGCCCGCCCTCAGGGCACCGGCCTCGGCGGCATCAGCCCCGGTGACACCGGTCGCAGCCATGCCCGCCGCCATAGCGCCGGCTTCGACGGCATCAGCCTCGGTGACACTGCCCGCGGCCACGCCCACCCTCAGGGCCTCGGCGGCGCCGGCCTCAATGGCGAGCGACACGGGCCGCCACCAGCAGACCTTCCACCACCCCATCCGCCTCGCGCCGCAGCGCTTCTTCCTGCCATTCCACCACCTCCAGCCCGGCAGTGGCCAGGGCAGCGGCGAGGTAGTCCGGGGCGTGGCGGAAGCGACCATTCTGCCCGAGCTGCCATTGCGCGCCGGGCGGCGCCGCCTCCACGTTGAACAGCAGCAGCCCGTCCGGGGCGAGGCAGGCGCGGCAGGCGGCGAGCAGCCTCTCCAGGCTGCCGAAATAGCAGAGGACATCGGCGGCGGTGATCAGCGCCTGGGGCGGCCGGGGCCGGGCCAGGGCGGCACCCAGCTCCGCCTCCTCCAGCCTGCTGTAGACGCCCTTGGCGGCGGCTTCGTCCAGCATGCGGCGGGAGAGGTCCACGCCGGTCAGCGCCTCCCCGATCAGGTCGCAGAGGGCGGCGCCGACCAGCCCGGTGCCGCAGCCGAGATCAAGCGCCGGGCCGAGCCGAGCGGTGCCTGCCGCCACCGCCGGCAGCAGCCTTTCCACCTGCCGCCGCATCAGCCCCGGCACGCGGTAGCCCAGCTCGATCAGCGAGGCCTCGAAGCGCGGGGCGTAGCCGTCGAAGAGGGTGCGGATATAGGCGTCCGCGGCGCGTTCCGGCACCACCGCCGCCTCCCCGCCCAGGGCGGCGGCGAGATGGGCGAGGTAGGGATTCTCCGGCGCCAGCCGGGCGGCGGCCTGCAGGTGGCGGGCGGCGCCCGCGGTATCCGCCTCGGCGATCAGCGCATGGGCGAGGACGCTGTGCAGCGCGGCTTCCGAAAGGCCGCGGGCGAGCGCCGCGCGGGCCAGGGCGATGGCGCCGGGCGGGTCGCCGGCGACCAGGCGGTTCTGCGCCTCCAGCGCGGCCGCGCCCGGCAGATCCGGGTGACGGGCGACGCAATGGCCGAGCAGTTCCGCCGCCGCCTCATGCCGCTTCGCCAGCATGAAGGCATGGCCGAGGCGGAGCTGCACCAGCGGGTCCTCCGGCCGCGCCTGGAAGGCCGCGCCGAGGAAGAAGATCGCCTCGTCGAAGCGGCCGCGCTCGGCGAGGATATTGCCGAGGGCGAGCTTGGCGCCGGGATCGGCCGGCACCGCCATCACCGCCGCGGCGGCATCGTCGATCGCCTGGTCCAGCCGGCCGCAGGCCTGGCGGGCATGGGCGCGGAGCAGCAGGGCGGGCGCGGCGGCGGCGGGCGGGGTGGCGGGCGGGGTGGCGGGCGGCGCCGGCCCGGCCAGCAAGGCGAGGGCGGTGTCCGCCGCCTGCTCCGCCGCCACGGCACGGCGCAGGCCGAGCAGCGCCTCGGCCCGCAGCAGGGCGGCGCCGGCTTCCTCGCCCGGCAGGCGTTCCAGCCGGTCCAGCAGCGGCAGCGCCTCTTCCGGGCGGCGCTGGCGGAGCAGGGTGCGGGCGCGGCCGGCGAGGCGGCCGGCCAAGGGTTCGGGCATGGGCTCCGGGGTGAGGCTGTCGCTCGGCATGGCGGGGCTCAGCGCCAGAGGGCCGCGGCGAAATGGTCGTTCATCTCGGCGATGAAGGCGAAGTCCGGCGCCTCGCCCTCGCATTCCCGGATCACCACCAGGGCGACGCTGGCGATCTGGGCGCGCAGCTCCGGCGGCAGGGAGTTGGTGGGATCCAGCACGGCGCGGTGGACGGCGGTCCAGAGGCGGCGATTGTCGGCGGCGGCGCGGGCGCGGGCGAGCGGGCCGGGGCCCGCTTCCAGCTCGCGGATCGAGCGGGTGGCGCGGGCGAAGACCTCGGCCTCCATCTGCTTGGAGGAGAGGCGGCGGCGATAGGCGGCGGCGCCCGAGGAACCGGGCTGGGCGGAAGTGACGGCGCCGAAGAAGGCGGAGGTGTCGATGACATTGGACATGCGGTGCGGTCCTTCCTGGGGTTCGGTATCCCTGCCGCCGGCGGCTCGACCGGGGATCGGGAGCCTTGCGGGGCGGGGCACCGGCCGGCCTCCTGCCGACCTCGCCTGCTGCCGTGGCCGGGACGCCTGCGGCGCTGCCCGTCGCGCGGCCTGCCTGGAGCGTGATCGGCTGCGGTCGATTCGACCGGAACCGTGAGTCACGCGACCCAACGATGAGCCGGAGCGGGACGGGTGAGCGAGGCTCAACCGGGCCCGCTCTAGCGGAACAGGTTCAACAGGGTCTGCGGCGCCTGGTTGGCGATGCTCAGCGCCTGGGTGCCGAGCTGCTGGCGGATCTGCAGCGCCTGCAGCTTCGCCGATTCCTTCGCCAGGTCGGCGTCCACCAGGGCGCCGAGGCCGCCTTCCTGGGCGTCGATCTTCGCCTTGTTGTAGTCGATCTTGGTGGTGATGTAGTTGGAGTAGCTGCCGAAATTGTTGAGCTGCGTCAGCGTCGTGGCGATCGTGCTGGTCAGCACGCCGGTCGTCGTCAGCGCCGCCGCGGCGCTGCCCGCGGTGTAGGTATTGAAGGTCGAGATGGCGTTGAAGATGCTGGTCAGCCCGTCGAAGCCGGTGATGGTGTAGCGGTCGCCCTCGGCATTGGTGATGACATCGACCGCCGCATTGGTGCCGTCCGCGACATTCATGCCGTTATAGTTGGCATCGTTGATGAAGGATTTGATGTTGTTGGTGATTTCCTTCACCGAGGCCTGATACTGCGTGCGCTGCTCATCAGTGAGGGTGCCGTCGGCGAGCTTCACCGTCAGCGTCTTCAGCGATTGCAGCGAGGTGGAGACGTTCTCGAGCGCCGCGTTGGTGACGTCGAGCAGGCCTTTCGCGCCGCCGAGCTGTTCATTCGCCGAGATGGTGCCGGCGATGTCGCCGCGGACGCGCTCCGCCACCGCGAAGGCCGCGCCGTCATCCTGCGCATCGGCCACGCGGTAGCCGGTGGAGATGCGCTTCTGCGTGGCTTCCAATTCGGTGGTCGTGCGGTTGAGCGACTGCAGCGCCACCTTGGCGCCGATATTCGTGTTGACCGAGTTCAAGGGCATATCGGGTTTTCCTCCGATGCACGGTCCCAGGTCGTCCGGGACCACCCGCAAGTCTGACGGGTTGGGGTGAAAGGGAGGTTAAAGTGGCGGCCAAATCACACGCCGCCGCGCCGCAGCCAGGCGGCGCCCCGGCACCCCCGGCCCGGCGATCCGCCCGGCCGCAGGACGGATCATCGCCCGGGCACCGGGGCGTTCCTGAACATCCCGCCGCGGGGCGCGCGACGGCGGCAGCCTCCCGCCACGGCACCCGTCCGGCGGCGGCGCAACGCAGCCCGCGGGCATGCATCGGCGCCACGCGGCCGCGTACCCGGACCGGCCACCCGGCAAGGCGGCCGCCGCCGCTGGCCCGGCGGCCGCCGCACCGCCAGCCATCCGGCCGGCTCCGGCTCCGGCTCCGGCTCCGGCTCCGGCTCAGCCGAAAACCAGAAAGGCCAGCTCCGCCAACCCCCAGAACCCGGCCAGGGAGAGCATGCCGACCAGCGATGCCTCCTGCACGGGGCCGAGACCCGTGCCGCGGACGGCCCGCCGCGGCCGCAAGGGCGGCATCGGGATGACGAGATGGGCATGTGCCGAGAGGCTGCGGTTCGACATGCCCCGACTAGAACAAAACCGAACCCTTGCGCAAGGGTTAATGTGCGTCATTTGTTCACGGTGGGCAAGGCGGCGCTGCCCGCCGGCAGGCCGGCCCTAATCCTTCGGCAGCCTGATGCCGCTCAGCGCCTGATAGGCGCGGATGACGAAGCCATCATCCTTGCCGCCATGGCCCAGCGCGCTGGCCGCGGTGAAGAGCTGCTGCGCCTGGGCGGCGAGCAGCGCCGGGAAGCCCTCTGCCCGCGCCAGCTCCGTCACCAGGCCGAGATCCTTGACGAAGATGTCGACGGCCGAGCGCGGCGTCTCGTCGCCGTTCAGCACATGGCGCATGCGGTTCTCGAACATCCAGGAATTGCCGGCGGCGCCGGTGACGACGCCGTAGAGCGTCTCCGGGTCGAGGCCGGCCTTGATGCCGAGCGCCATGGCCTCCGCCGCCGCGGCGATGTGCACGCCGGCGAGGAGCTGGTGCACCACCTTCATGGTGGCGCCGAGGCCGGGCTCCTCGCCGAGGTCCCAGACCTTCTTCGCGATCGCCTGCAGGACGGGCGCGGCCTTCGCCTTGGCGGCGGCGCTGCCGGCGGCCATGACGGTCATCGCCCCGGCCCGGGCGCCGGCGGCGCCGCCGGAGACGGGGGCGTCGAGGTAGAGGAATTGCCGGGCTTCCGCTTCCGCCGCCAGGGCGCGGGCATCGGCCGGGGACATGGTGGAGGAGACGATGAGCACCGCGCCGGGGGCGAGGCGCGGCGCGGCGCCGAGCGGGCCGAACAGCGCCTCCCGCGCCTGGGCGGCGTTCACCACCAGCACGAGGACGGCCTCGGCGCCGGGCGGCAGCTCCGCCCCGCTGGCGGCGGGCAGGCCGCCGGCGGCGGCGAATTCGGCGCGGGCGGCATCGCGCAGATCCACACCGGCGACGGAGAGGCCCTCCGCCTTCACCAGGTTCAGGGCGGCGCCCATGCCCATGCTGCCGAGACCGATGACCGCGACCTGCATCCGATGCTCCCTCCCCCGCCCTGCGGGGGAGGGCCGGGGTGGGGGTGGCCCCCTGCCCTGCCGCCGCCGCGTGGCGCATGCACCCCCACCCTAACCCTCCCCCGCGAGGCGGGGGAGGGATGCGGTGCCCTGCCCCGCGGCAGGCGGGAGAGGATGCAAGGCCCCTCCCGCAATGGCCGGAGGGAACGCGCAACCCGCCTGCGCTGCGCCGGAGGGGACCCGGCCCTCGCCACGGAGGGCGCGGAAGGGGGCACAACACCCCCGCCCCTGCGCGAGGGGCGACGCGGCCGGTGCCGCCCGGCTATGCTGCGGTCAGGAGGAACATCCATGAACCTGCATCGGATGCTGGCCGCCCGCGCGGCGGCAGGGCGGCCCGTGACCGTCGGCGTCATCGGCGCCGGCAAATTCGGCTCCATGTTCCTGGCCATGGCGGCGCGCAGCCCGGGGCTGCACGTGGCGTGCATCGCCGACCTCGCTTTGCCCCGCGCCCGGGCGGCGCTGGAACGCGTGGGCTGGCCGGCGGAACGCTACGGCGCCGCCAGCCTGGACGCCGCCTTCACCGCCCGCGGCACCTGGCTGACGGAGGACAGCGCTGCGCTGATCCTCGACCCGCGCATCGAGGTGGTGGTGGAGTGCACCGGCCATCCCGCCGCCGGCCTCCGCCATGCGCTGACGGCGATCGCGGCCGGCAAGCACATCGTCATGGTGAATGTGGAGGCGGATGTGCTGGCCGGGCCGCTGCTGGCGGAGAAGGCGCGCGCCGCCGGCGTGGTGTATTCCATGGCCTATGGCGACCAGCCGGCCCTGGTCTGCGAGATGGTGGATACGCTGCGGGCCGAGGGCTTCACCGTGGTCGCGGCCGGCAAGGGCACCAAGTACCTGCCGGAATACCATGCCAGCACGCCGGCCACCGTCTGGGGCCATTACGGGCTGACGGAGGAGCAGGCGCGGCTCGGCGGGATGAACCCGCAGATGTTCAACTCCTTCCTCGACGGCACGAAATCGGCGATCGAGATGGCGGCGATCGCCAATGCCACGGGGCTGGCGCCGCCGGAGGACGGGCTGGCCTTCCCACCCTGCGGGGTGCAGGACCTGCCGCGGGTGTTCGCCGGCAGCACGGGAAGGGTGGAGGTGATCTCCTCGCTGGAGCGGGACGGCAGGCCGGTGGTCGGCGACCTGCGCTGGGGCGTCTATGCGGTGTTCGAGGGCGAGACCGACTACGTCCGCCGCTGCTTCGCCGAATACGGCGTCGCGACCGATCCCTCCGGCCGCTATGCCGCGCTGTGGCGGCCCTACCACTTCATCGGGCTGGAGCTGGGGATTTCCGTGGCCAGCGCGGCGCTGCGGCAGGAGCCGACGGGCTGCGCCGAGAGCTGGCGCGGCGACGTGGCGGCGACGGCGAAGCGGGACCTGGCGCCGGGCGAGGTGCTGGACGGCGAGGGCGGGGCCATGGTGTGGGGCAAATGCATCCCCGCCGCGCGGTCCCTGGCGCTGGGCGCGCTGCCCATCGGGCTGGCGCATGGCGTGACGCTGAAGCGGGCGGTGAAGGCAGGGGCCATCCTCTCCTACGCCGATGTGGCGCTGGACGAGGCGGCGGAGGCGGTGCGGCTGCGACGGGCGATGGAAGCAGCGGCGGCGCCGGCGAAGGCGGCGGAGTGACGATCGGGGGCTTTGCCCCATCGAACGCATGCGTTCGATCCCCACCGGGGACCGGACCGGTCCCCGGACCCCGGTCCGAGTTTCGCGCGCGACGGTTCGACGGGGCCGGCTGCATTCCGCCTAGACTGGCGGCCTTCCGATGGAGGCTGCCACCATGTCCGAGTCCACTGCCCTGAAGGTCGCGCTCGTCACCGGCGCCTCGCGTGGCATCGGCCATGCCATCGCGCTGGCGCTGGCGGTGCGCGGCTTCGCACTGTTCCTGGCGGCGGAGGGCACGGCGGAGGAGCTGGCCGAGGCCGCCACCGCCTGCCGCACCGCCGGCGCGCCGGACGCGGCGGAGGCGATCTTCGACCTGGCGAAGGAAGGCGCGGCGGAGGCGATGGTGGCGGCGGCGCTGGCGCGCTTCGGCCGGCTGGACGTGCTGGTGAACAATGCCGGCATCCGTTGCCGCAAGCCCTTCGGCAGCTTCACCAGGGGCGAGTTCCGCATGCTGATGGCCGTCGACCTGGAAGCCGCCTTCTTCGCCAGCCAGGCAGCGCTGCCGGCGATGCGGCGGCAGGGCGGCGGGCGCATCATCCATATCGCCAGCCAGATGGGGCGGGTGGCGGCGGAGGAGAACGCGCTCTATGGCGCGGCCAAGGCGGCGCTGCTGCAACTGACGCGCAACATGGCCTTCGAGCTGGCGAAGGAGGGGATCGTGGTGAACTCCGTCAGCCCCGGCCCGATCGCCACGCAGTACAATATCGAGAGCTATGGCCGGGTGCCGGGGCGGACGGAGCTGATGACCGCCCGCGTGCCGGCGGGGCGGTTCGGACAGCCGGAGGAGGTGGCCGAGGCGGTTGCCTTCCTGGCCACCTGCGAGACCGGCTTCATCCAGGGGCATGACCTGCTGATCGACGGCGGATACTCGATCCACTGAGCAGGTGCCGGTGGAAGAAGGTGCAATTCCGTGCCTTCGACGGCGTCGAGGCGATCTATCGCCTGGGCCATGGTGCCGTTTGCGAGTCAGGGGCGTAGTAGCCGCGCTTCGCGCGGTGCGGCGAAGCCGCACCCTCGACTCGCAAACGGCACCACGGCGTGGGCCTGAGGTGCGCTCGACGGTGTCGAGCGCGCTGGAGGCGCGCCCGGACGGAACGTCGGTTGCCGTGCGGGCTGCACGGTTTCGGCGCGGCATTCGCCTCCGGTGGCGTGGCGAAGCCGTGGCGCAGCGGGGCAGGCCCGGCTGCAACCCCCGCTGCCACCATGCGGCCGGCATCAGCGGCGGCGGCGTCCGCGGCAGGCCGCGCCCGCACGCACGCCCCGGCTGCGGCGCGCCATCCGCCGCAGATGGCGCGGCGCAGGTTGCATGGCCCGGCAGCAGCGCGCCGCGGCGGAGCTGCGCCCCGGCGACCACCTGCGATCAGGCCGCCTGCTCCAGCGTCGGCGCGACGTCCGCGACGGTCGTGCGGTGCAGGTCGCGCACCTGGGTCGCGTCGTAGCGGCGGGCGCGGTGCATGGTGACGCGGTTGTCCCACACCACCAGGTCATGCGGCCGCCAGACATGCGCATGGACGAATTCGCGCTGCGTCGCATGCTCCGTCAGGTCGCGCAGCAGGGCGCGGGCTTCCGGCACCGGCCAGCCCTGAATCGCGCCGGCATGGGCGGAGAGGAAGAGCGACAGCCGCCCGGTGCGCGGATGCCGCCGCACCAGGCGCTGCGGCACGGGCTGCCATTTCGCCACCTCTTCCGGGGTGAAATCGGTGAAGCCGAGGATGCCGCGGGAGAAGAGCTGGCTGTGTTCCGTGACCAGGTCGCGCACCAGCGCCTTGGTCTCGGCGTCCAGCGCGTCCCAGGCGGCGCGCATATCGGCAAATTCGGTGTTGCCGCCGCTGCCGGGGACGACGCGCGCGGAGAGCAGGGAATACTTCGCCGGCGTCGGCTTGAAGCTGCTGTCGGAATGCCAGAGCATGTTGCCCAGGCTGAACAGCCGCTTGCGGTCGTCGCGCGCCATCACCTTGCCGCTGCGCTCCAGGTTGGAGATGTCGTTCACCTCCACGGGGAGGCGGCGTGCCTCGCCCTGCACGATATCGCCGGTGGCGGTTTCCAGCGGGCCGAAATGCCGGCTGAAGGCGAGCTGCTGCTGGTCGTCGATGTCCTGGTCGTGGAAGACCAGCACGCCGAAGCGGTCCATGCCCGCCTCGATCGCCACGGCCTCGGCGGCGGTGATGCCCTGGCGCAGATCGACGCCGGAGACCTCTCCGACGAAGTCCGGGCGTGCGGGGTTGATGGGGTTAATTGCAAGGGTCATTGGGGTTTCCTCCGGGTTCCGGATTTTGGCCCGGCTTGCCGCGGAGATGCCAGAGCAATATCCGACCGGCCTGCTCGCCGCCGGCTGGCTAACCGGCGTGGCGATGCGCGCCATCGGCTTCCGGGCAGGCGGTACGAAGCGCGTCCGGGTATCGGCGCGGCCCGCCGACCGTTGCGGCGTTGCCCCGGCATGGACCTGCCGGCCGGCGGGACGCCGCGACCGGATACGCGCCACGGCTTGCCGCAGCCTGTTCTGCCGGTGTAATTGCCTGGCTAATCAATAACTCCGGAGGAAACATCCATGGCCCTCACCAGGCGCCAGGCCCTCGCTGCTTCCCTGTCAGCCGCCGTCGGTGCAGCGGCGGGCGGCAGCATCGGACGGGCCTACGCCCAGGCCGGTGGCGGCAACTCCCGCCCGAAGCTGAAGCTCGGCATCATTTCCGACCTCGCCGGCCCCTATGCCGACCTGAACCGGCCCACCCTGCCCTGCGCCCAGCAGGCGCTGGAGGATTTCGACGTCGCCGGCCGCGGCTGGGATGTGGAGATCCTGTTCGCCCAGCATTTCGACAAGGCGGACAATGCCGTCACCATCGCCCGGCAATGGTTCGACCGGGAGGGCGTGGACGCGCTGCTCGACGTCAACACCTCGGCCACCTCGCTCGCGGTCGCCTCGGTCGCGCGGGAGAAGAACAAGGCGCTGCTGCTGTCCGGCCCCGGCACCACGGAGCTGACCGGCCGGCAATGCTCGCCCAACCACGTCCACTGGTCCTGGGACACCTACATGCTGGCGAGTTCCAGCGGATCGGCCGTGGTCAAGCGCGGCGGCACCACCTGGTTCTTCGTTGCGGCCGATTATTCCTTCGGCCAGCAGCTGGTGAAGGATGCCGCCGGGGTCGTCGAGGCGAATGGCGGCAAGGTGCTCGGCACCACCTACTACCCCTTCCCGACCACGACCGACTTCTCCTCGCTGCTGCTGCGCGCCCAGGCCTCGGGCGCCAAGGTGCTGGCGCTGGGCAATGCCGGGGCCGATTTGCAGAACTGCATCAAGCAGGCGCGCGAATTCGGGCTGAACCGCAGCATGACCATCGTCAGCCTGCTGACCTACGACACCGATGTGCGGATGCTGGGCCTGCCGATCGCGCAGGGGCTGATGACCACCCAGGCCTATTACTGGGACCTGAACGACCGCACGCGTGCCTTCAACGCCAGGGTACGGCCGAAGACGCCGGAGTTCTGGCCGAACATGGCCAATGCCGGGATCTACGCCCAGACGCTGCACTACCTGAAGGCGGTCGCAGAGCTGGGCGTCGCGGCGGCGAAGGCGGATGGCGCGGCGACCATCGCGCGCATGAAGGCAATCCCGACCGATGACGACTGCTTCGGCCCGGGCCGCATCCGCGAGGACGGCCGCAAGCTGCACCCCGCCTACCTGATGCAGGTGAAGGCGCCGGGCGAGAGCAGCGGCAAATACGACGTGCTGAAGCTGCTGGCGACGGTGCCGCCGGAGGAAGCCTTCCGGCCGATGAGCGCTGGCGGATGCCCGTTGGTGCGGAGCTGAGCTCCCGGGGGGAGAGAGAGAATTCTCGCCCCCATACCTCCCACTCTCCTTCCTCCGTGAGCGATGGGGCCTGGCGAGTAGGGGCTTCGGGGTTGCGGCACTGCCGCAACCAGAGCCCCCGTCACCGCCCGAGCGTTGCAAGAGCCGCGCAAACCCGCTCGATCTGTTCCTCCGTCAGCTCCGGATACATCGGCAGGCTGAACACCTCCTGCGCCGCCCGCGCCGTCTCCGCGCAGCCTGCCGGCCCGAGCGCGACGCGGCCTTCATAGGCGGGCTGCAGATGCACCGGCGCCGGGTAGTGGATGCCGGTGCCGATGCCCTGCGCCTTCAGCGCCGCCATCAGCGCCGCGCGTTCCGGGCTGCGCAGCACGTATTGGTGAAACACATGCTCCGCCCCGGCCCGGCGTTCCGGCGGCGCGACGGGCCCGCCCGCCAGCGCCGCATCGTAGCGCGCAGCGATCTCCCGCCGTTTCGCATTGCCGGCATCCAGCGCCGTCAGCTTCACCCTGAGGATCGCCGCCTGCACCTCATCCAGCCGGGAATTCACCCCGACCATGGCGGAGATGTAGCGCTCCTTCCACCCGTACTGGCGGATGGCGGCGATGCGGTCCGCCAGCTCGAAATCCTCCGTCGCCAGCACGCCGCCATCGCCCAGCGCGCCGAGATTCTTGGTGGGGTAGAGCGAGAAGGCGGCCGCTGCGCCCAGCGTGCCGAGCTTGCGGCCGTGCAGCGTCGCGCCATGCGCCTGGGCGCAATCCTCGATGAGGGCGACGCCGGCGCGGCTGCAGGCTTCCAGCATCGGGCCCAGGTCGCAGGCCTGGCCGTAGAGATGCACGGCGATGGCGGCACGGACCGGCGGCAGGCCGGGCGGCGGGTCCTCCAGCACCGCGGCCAGCTCGTCCGGGTCCATGGTGTAGGTGTCGGGGTCGATGTCCAGCAGCAGCGGCGTCGCCCCGGCCATTTCGATGGCCGCCACGGTCGCGACCGCGGTGTGGGAGACGGTGGCGACCGTCGAGCCCTCGCCGATGCCCATGCCGCGCAGGATCAGCGCCAGCGCATCCGTGCCGTTGGCGCAGCCCACCGCGCGGGTGGTGCCGAGCCAGGCGGCGAATTCCCGCTCGAAGGCCTCGCCCTCCTTGCCCAGGATGTACCAGCCGGAGCCGAGGGCCCGGGCGATGGCGGCGTCGATCTCGGCCTTCTGCGCCTGGTAGCCGGCGCCGGGATTGGCCTGCGGAATCAGCGGAAGCGGGTCCATCATCCCCTCACGTGTAATCGGCCAGGCGGGTGCGGTACCAGTCGAGCGAGCGGCGCAGCCCCTCATCCAGCCCGACCAGCGGCGCCCAGCCGGTGGCGGCGCGGAAGGCGTGGTCATCGGCATGGTAGCTGCCGATGTCGATCGGCGCGCGATCGGCCGGGAATTCCTTCACGCTGTAGTGACCCTGGCCGTCATTGGCCGCGATCAGCCGCTGCGCGAGGTCCAGCAGCGAGGCGGGCGGGGACCCGCCGAGGTTGAAGACGCGCCCCGCCACCCCCGGCTGCGGCGCGGCCTCGGCGGCCAGCAGGAAGGCGCGCACCACGTCGTCCACATAGGTCAGGTCGCGGAGCTGCTCGCCGCCCCAGACCTCGAAGGGCTCGTCCTTCAGCACCTGGCGGATCCAGATGCCGAGGAAGGTCTGGCGGGCATCGCGGATGCGCAGGCGCGGACCATAGCAGTTCGTCAGGCGGAGGGAGACGACGGGGCGCTTCAGCACCCGCTGCTCCAGCAGCCAGTACTGCTCGCCGGCCCATTTGGAGACGCCATTGGCATCCGGCGGGTTCACCGGGTGGAATTCATCGACGGGCAGGGAGATGGGCCGGCCATAGAACTGCCGCGTAGAGGCATGCACCACGGTCGCCTGCGGCGCCGCCTCCCGCATCACGCCGATCAGCCGCACCTGGGCGACGGCATTGATGGCGATGTCCGCCACCGGGTCCTTCTGCCCGCCCATATGGCTGGTCTGCGCCGCCATGTTGAACAGCACGTCCACTTCCTGGCAGAGCGAATGCAGCTCCACGTCGCGGATATCGCCGCGCACCAGCAGGACGGAGGCGCCTTCCAGATTGGCGATATTGGCGCCGCCATCCGGGTTCATCACGTCCAGCGCGGTGGTGCGGGCGCCGAGCGCGGCCAGGGCGTGGCAGAGGGCGCTGCCGAGGAACCCGGCCCCGCCCGTCACCAGCACCCGCTTGCCCCGCCAGAAGGCGGCCCGTTCAGCCTCGGTCATCACAGCCTCTTCTGCCTCGCGGGCCTGCCCGCATCCTGGTTTTCAGTGGCCTGGAGCATTCTCAGATCCGGGGGCATCGCCGGACGACCCGGAAAATGCGACCAGACAAAGGGCCAGAGCGGGTTCGCCGGGCGCAGGCGAGGAAACCGCTCTAGCTGCCCGCTCCCGTTGCGGCAAAACCAGCGCCGGGAGTGGCAGGACACCGATCCTCGCCCCGGATTGCGGCGGAACCGCGCCCATGGCCTGGTGGAAAGATGGGAAGCCCGGCGCCATTGCGGCGCCGGCGCGGCGGGAGCGGCCCTCACGCTTCGCACCCCGGCGCCGGCCGCCTCATTCCCTGGCCGCCGGGCCATTGGCGGCGCCGAAGGCGAATTGCGGCCCATGCGGGAACGGCCGGCAGAGTGCCCCCGCCGCAGCGGCAGCGCCGCCGAGCCCCACCAGGGGGAAGCTGCCATCGCCGCCCGCCACCGACGGCATCGGCCCTGTGGCCGCGGCGAAGCCCGCCGGCGGGCGGTGCGGGCGCTGCCCGGTCACCCCGCCGCGGCCTCCGGCAAGGCCGCAACCCCCGTGATCTCCACCCGCCAGGCAGGATCCACCAGCGGCGCCTGGATGGTCATGCGGGCGGGCTTGGCGCGCGGGTCCAGCCAGCGGTCCCAGGCGCGGTTCATGGCGGGCGCCTCGGCGATGTCCCGCAGCACCACGGTCACGCTCAGCAGCCGGGTCTTGTCGGTGCCGGCCTCGGCCAGCAGGGCATCGATCTGGGCAAGGATGTCGGCGGTCTGGCCCTCCGTATCCAGCGTCGCGTCATCCGCCACCTGGCCGGCCAGGTACACCAGCCCGCCCTGCACCACCGCGCCGGAAAGCCGCGCTTCCTCGCCGATCCGCCGAATGCCCATCCCCCGATCCTCCCTGCTGCGTCCTGCCGCCCATGCGCCGCCCCGGCCGGCGCCCCGGGCTGTAGCGCGGCTCAGGCGAAGAGAACATCCCCCGGGGACAGGCCGGCGACGCCGCTCAGCACCACCGGATCGCCCTCGCCGAGATCGACGGCGAGGCCGCCCTCCGCCACGACCCAACGCGCCTGCAGCACCGGGAAGGCCAGGCCGAAGCCGGCCAGGCAGAGCCGGTCCGGGCCGGGGAGGAAATCGCCGACCACCGTGCCGCTGCCGGGCCGGAAGAGGAAAATATCGGCCCCGGCCTCGCCGAGGCCGCCGGCCCCGTCCGGCGTGTCATTCCCCGCGCCGCCCAGCAGCAGGTCGAAAGCAATATCCGGTCCGCCGGAGAGGCGGTCATCGCCATCCTCGCCACGGAGCGCATCCGGCCCCGCCCCGGCGGCGAGCGTGTCCGCGCCCTCCCCGCCGAACAGCCTATGGACGCCCTCGCCGCCATCGAGCGCGTCCTCCCCGGCCTCGCCCTGCGGCAGGTCGTCACCGGCCCCGCCGGCGAGCCGATCGGCCCCTTCGCCGCCGCTGAGCTGGTCCGCGCCCTCGCCGCCGCCGAGGCTGTCATCCCCGGCCTCGCCAAAGGCGAGGTCGTTGCCCGCGCCGGCCAGGATGGTGTCGTTGCCCGCACCGCGGCGAAAGAGGTTGGCCCCCGCATTGCCGAGCAGGGTATTCGCCGCCGCATTGCCGGTGCCGGCAATGTCCACCCCGTGGCCCCTGCCCTGCCATGGCTGGCCGTGCGGTCCGGGCACAGGGACGGCCTCCGCCCCCGTGGCATCGTGCCAGCAGCGCCCGGGGGTTAGAGCATTTTCAAGTCCGGCGGCATCGCCGGACGCCCCGGAAAACGTGGCAGAACGAAAAGCCAGAGCGGGTTTGCCAAGCACAGGCGAGGTGAATCCGCTCTAAGTCCTGTCCGCGAGTTTCGCTGGATTTCCAGCGAAGGCAGCGGACGAGCAGACCACTGAAAACAAAAGCTAGTGTCCCGATTCCGCGGTCCGCAGGACTTCGGAATCAGGGCACTAGCCCGCCGCCGGCAGCGCCCGGCCCCCGGCGAGGCGCAGGATGCGGGTCGGGCGCTCCACCCCCACCAGCCGATGCGCGATCAGGATCACCGTTCGCCCCGCGGTCACGCTTTCCAGCGTCTCCAGGAAGGCGCGCTCGGTCTCGGCGTCCAGCCCGGCGGTGGGCTCGTCCAGGATCAGCACCGGGGCGGCGGAGAGCAGCACCCGGGCCAGGGCCAGGCGCCGCGCCTGGCCGCCGGAAAAACGCGCCCCGGCCTCGCCGCAGCGCGTCGCCAGCCCTTCCGGCAGGGCCCGCACCAGTTCGCCGATGCCGGCACGGTCCAGCGCCCGCCACAGCGCCGCATCGGGCGCGCCGGGGGCGGCGAGGCGGAGATTGGCGGCGATGCTGTCGTCGAACAGCCTTGCATCCTGGGTGAGGCAGGTGATGCGGCGCCGCACCTCCTCCGCCGGCAGGGCAGCGAGATCGACCCCGCCCAGGGTGATGCGCCCCGCCTGCGGCGCCGCCAGCTTCAGCAGCAACGCGGCGAGGCTGGATTTCCCGGCGCCGGAAGGGCCGAGCAGGGCGAGCCGCGCGCCTTCCGGGATCTCCAGCTCCAGATCCCGGAAGACCGGCGGGCGGTCCGGGCCCCAGGCGAAGCGCAGCCCCTTGATGCGAATGCCCGTGCCGGCGGGCAGCGCCGCCGGCGCCGCGGGCTCGGCGACCGGGACCGGCGTGTCGGCGGCCTCGAACAGCCGGCGGGCGGCGGCGGCGGCCATGGCGAGGGAGGTGCCGGCGCGGGGCAGCGCCCCCACCGCCTCCGCCGCGGCGACGGCGAGGAAGACGGCCAGCACGGCCAGGGCCAGCCCCTGCGCGCCGCCGGCCAGCGCCCAGGCCAGGGCGCCGAGCAGCGCCGCCTGCACCAGCAGCCCGCCCGCCGCCCCCGCCCAGGCGCCGCGCCAGGCGAGGCGGCGCTGCGCGGCGGCCAGGGCGGCGCCCTCGGCGGCCAGGGCGGCGCCGGCGCGGGGCTCGGCATTGGCGGCGAGGGTGTCCTCGATGCCGGCCAGCGGATCCACCGCGGCGGCGCGGAGGCGGCCCTGGGCGGCGGCGGCAGCAGCAGCGGCGCGGGCGGCGCCGGGGGCCAGCAGCAGCGGCAGGGCGAGCGCCAGCGCCAGGGGCAGCGCCACCGCCGCGGCCAGCAGGGGGGCGCCGCCGAGCAAAGCGAGGGCCACGACCACCACGGCCAGCACGGCACAGGCGGGGACGATGGCGTTGAGGTAGAGGCGGTCCAGCGCCTCCACATCCGCCACCAGCCGGCCGAGCAGGTCGCCGGAGCGGTGCAGGCCGATGCCGGCCGGCATGCGCGCCGCGAGGCGGCGGAAGAACCAGACGCGGAGATCGGCCAGGGCGCGGAAGGTGGCGGCATGGGTGACCATGCGCTCGCCCCAGCGGGCGGCAGGGCGGAGGGCGACCAGAGCGAGGATCAGTGCGGTGCCGCCGGCCAGCGCGGTGACGCGGCCGCCGGCGAGGCTGAGCAGGGCGAGGCCGAGCAGGGTGGTGAGTACGGCGGCGGCGATGCCGGCGAGAAGCCAGGGCGCGCGGCGGCGCCAGAGGCGGAGGATGCGCAGAAGGTCAGAGAGCATGTGGGTGGCCCTCGGGGGCGCTGCCCCCGAACCCCCGCCGGGGGGTGGACCACCCCCCGGACCCCGGTGTGAGTTTTGGACCCGACGGTTCAGCCTGCCGACTCACCCCGGGGTCCCCTCCCCGGCGGGGATCGAACGCATGCGTTCGATGGGGGCAGAGCCCCCCGCCCATGCGGAGCATCCTCATGCCTGCGCCTGCCGCCCGGGCCCTATGGCTCGGCCGGCCTCCATCTCCAGCACCCGCCCCAGCCGGCCCCGCATCCCGCTATGGCTGGCGATGATCGCTGTGCGCCCCAGGCAGAGAAGTTGCAGGCTTTCCATCACCTCCGCCTCCGTCCCCGGGTCCAGATGGGCGGTGGGTTCATCCAGCAGCACCAGCGGCGTGTCGCGCAGGAAGGCCCGGGCCAGCGCCACGCGCTGCGCCTGCCCGCCGGAGAGGCCCCAGCCCCCCTCGCCCACTTCGGTGTCCAGCCCCTGCGGCAGCTCGGCGGCGAATGCCGTGACGCGCGCCGCCGCGGCGGCCGCCTCCACCTGCTCCGCCGTGGCCTCGGGCCTGGCGTAGCGGATATTGTCGCGGATGGAGCCGCGGAAGAGATGCGGCCGCTGCCCGACATAGGAGGAGAGCCGCCGCAGCTCCTCCGGCTTCAGGGACAGCGCATCCTGGGCATTGATCGCGATCCGCCCCGCCTCCGGCCGCACGAAGCCCATCAGCAGCCGCAGCACGCTGGATTTCCCGGCGCCAGAGGGGCCGGCGAGCACCAGCGTCTCCCCCGCATTCACCCGGAAGGAGAGGCCGTCCAGCGCCGGCGGCCGGGCCGGGTCGTAGCTCAGCCGGACCTCGCTGAAGGTGACGACGACGCGCGGCGGCATCGCCTCCAGCACCAGCCCCGGCTCCTCCGGCGCCAGCAGCAGCGGGGCCAGGGCGGCGGCGGCGCCCTGGGCGGCCAGGCGCTCATGATAGGCGGCGGCGAAGGCGCGCAGCGGGGCGAAGAAGGCCGGCACCGCCAGCAGGGCGAAGATCCCCGCGGTGGGGTCGCCGCCCCCGCCCCCTTGGCGCCAGGCGATGCAGGCAATGGCGCCCGCCGCCAGCAGCTCCATGGCGGTGCCGGAGAGGAAGGCGATGCGCAGCACCCGCATGGTGCGCCGGCGCAGCTCCTCGGCGGACTCCGCCAGCGCCGCCGCCTCCGCCGCCTGCCGGTTGAACAGCACCAGGGTGGCGAGGCCGCGCAGCCGGTCCAGGAAGCGGCCGGAGAGGCGCTCCAGCGCCTCGAATTGCTTGCGGCTGGCGGCGGCGGCGCCGATGCCGGTCAGCGCCATCGCCACCGGGTAGAGCAGCCCCGCGACGCCCAGCACCAGCGCCGCATGCCAATCCGCCCAGAGCACGGCGAGGAAGACCAGCGGCGGCATCAGCATGGCCAGGGCCGTGGCCGGCAGCCAGCGGGCGAAATAGCCGTCCAGCGCCTCCACCCTGTCGATCACCAGGGAGGCGCGCTCGCCGACGCCGCGCGGATCGGCGGGGCCGAGGGCGAGCAGCCGGGCGAAGGCGGCAGCGCGGAGCCGGGCCCGCGCCGCCTCTCCGGCGGCGAGCTGCGTGCCCTCCTGCGCCAGGCCGAGGGCGGCGACCAGCAGGGCCAGCGCCGCGGCCGCCGCCAGCTCCGCCCAGCCGGCGCTGCCATGGCCGAGCAGCGCGGCGACGAGGCGCGCCACCAGCCAGGCGCCGGCCAGCCCGGCGAGGCCCGCCGCCAGGCCGCACAGCACGGGCGACAGCACCTGCGCCCGCAGCGCCCTGCTTTCCTGGCGCAACAACGCGGCCGCCGCGCCGCCTCGGGGTCCTTCCATGGCGGTGGTATAGGCCCGGTTCCGGGGTGGCGTCACCCGCCTGACGGGGTGGCGCCGGGCGGATGGCCGGGCGGCAGCGCCGCATGGCGCAAGCTTCATGGCGCAAGCTTCAGGACATGTTCAGGCCAGGGGCGCGGGTCGCCGGGTGGCGGGGGGCGGCCGGCCGGCGGGCCGGGCCGGAGGGCTCCCGCGAGAGGGCGGCCGGCCGTGGCCGTGGCACGCCACCGGCGCGGGCGCCGACCAGGTTGTCCGGGGAGGGACGTCCGCTCGGGGCCGTCGTGCAGGCCCCCGCCACAGGTGCGGGCGAAGCCGCCCGGGGCTCGAGGCCCGCTCGATGCAGTCCTGTGCGGCCCCCCCCGGGCGGGGCTTGGGCGAAGCCGCCCAGGGGTTCGAGGTCCGTCGATGCACTCCTGCGCGGCCCCCCGGGGCGGGGCTTGGACGAAGCCGCCCAGGGGTTCGAGGTCCGTCGATGCACTCCTGCGCGGCCCCCCGGGCGGGGCTTGGACGAAGCCGCCCAGGGGTTCGAGGTCCGTCGATGCACTCCTGCGCGGCCCCGCCGGCGCAGGCGCGGACGAAGCCGCTCATTCCCTGAGCGCAGCCTCCCGGCACGATTCATGCTGGCCCCGCGGCCAACGATGGCGGCCATCCGCCCACCCCTCCAAGGAGCCCCGCATGCTGCCCAGCCATGGCCGCTACGCCTATGCCCCCTGGCCCGAACGGCCCCGCTTCGCCTGGCCGGGCGGGGCGAAGCTCGCGGTCTATCTCGGCGTGAACCTGGAGCATTTCGCCTTCGGCGAAGGGCTGGGCGCGGAGCTCGCCCCCGGCGGCCCACAGCCCGACGTGCTGAACTTCGCCTGGCGGGACTACGGCAACCGCGTCGGCGGCTGGCGGCTGCTGGAATTGCTGGACCAGCTCTCCCTGCCCGCCACGGTGCTGCTGAACAGCGCCATGTACGAGCACGCGCCGCAGCTCGTCGCCGCGCACCGGGCCCGCGGCGACGAGATCGCCGGCCATGGCCGCAGCAATTCCGAACGACAGAGCCTGCTGGCGGAGGCGGAGGAGCGCAGGCTGATCGCCGACTGCACCCTGGCCATCCGGCGGCATGAGGGCATGGCGCCGCGCGGCTGGCTCTCCCCCTGGATCGCCGAAAGCCGCGCGACGCCGGACCTGCTGGCCGAGGCCGGCTACCGCTACACGCTGAACTGGTGCATGGACGACCAGCCGGTCTGGCTACGCACCAGCGCCGGCCGCCTGCTCAGCATCCCCTACCCGCAGGAAGCGAACGACATCCCGGCGATCGTCGCCCGCAAGGACGGGGCGGCGCAATTCGCCGAGCTGATCCTGGCGGATTTCGCCGAAAGGCTGGAGCAGGTGGGGCGGGACGGCATCCCGCAGGTGATGGGAATCGCGCTGCACCCCTACATCATCGGCCAGCCCTACCGGCTGCGGGCGCTGCGCGGGGCGCTGGCCGCCATCGCGGCACGGCGCGGGGAGGTGTGGATCACCACCGCCGGCGGCATCCTGGACCATGTGCTGGCCCTGCCGGAGGGGTCATTGGCCTGACATATGATGCGTCGGCGATAGGGGTTGATTCACCCATCTGGCCTAGGGCGGACAGGCGGACAGGCAAAGGCAAGGTCGCCCCGCCGGGCCTGGCCCGCGACGGAGGCGCTGCCTTGCTCGACCCCAACCTGATCAACCGGATCGCCGACCAGCTTGAACGGGAGGCCGCGGGCAGCCCGGCGGCGGATGTCGCGATCCATCGGGCGCTGGAGCGGCGGGGCAGCCCCGCCCCCTACACCACGGATCGCTCGGCGGCGAAGCTGCTGCTGCCGCCGGGGCATGAGGCGGAGGTGCTGACCTTCGCCGGCCGCAACCTCGGCTCCTGCTGGCGCCCGGCGCGGCCGACGGAAACCAGCCGGGCGGCGACGCAGGAATTGGCGCTCTGCGCGGCCATCATGCGGGCCTGGGCGGTGAGGTTGAAGATGTGACAGCCGATGCACCGAGGGGGACTTCGTCCCCCTCGGGCTCCCCCGACCAAAGGCCGAAAGGCCTTTGGAACCCTTGAGTCCGGGACGAGCGGGTTCAGGCTGCCGGCTTGAAGACCGGGTAGGGCGGGCCGTCCTCGGTCGGGCGCCAGGTGAGCTGGACCTTGTCGCCGATCGCCACCTTGTCGAAATCGCATTCGACGATGTTGGTCATCATCGTCGGGCCTTCCTCCACGGTGACATAGGCGATGGCGTAGACCTCCGGCGCGCGCTTCATCACGCTGACGCTGTAGATCGTGCCGCGGCCGGAGGCCTCCCGCCACTCCACCTTGCCGTTCAGGGCGAAGGGGGAAACGGCGCGCGGGTACCAGAAGGCCTTGTTGGTCTCCACGCACCAGGGCAGCAGGAATTTCCCCTGTTTCGCCGCCTCCCAGAAGGGCTCGGTCTCCGGATTGGTCATCGGCGCCGGAATCGCGCGCTCTTTCGCTGCCATGCCTTTCACTCCCGTTCCATGATCAGCGTCGCGGCGCCGTGGCGGCTGCCGAGCAGCCCGCCCGTGCCATGCGCCAGCGCCAGGTCGCAATTCTTCACCTGTACCTTGGGATGCGCCTCGCCGCGGAGCTGCCGCACCGCCTCGATCACCTTGGTGATGCCGCCGCGATTGGCCGGATGGTTGTTGCAGAGTCCGCCGCCATCGGTGTTCCAGGGCAGCTTGCCGACGCCCGAGATCAGGTTGCCGTCGGCGACGAATTTGCCGCCCTGGCCCTTCTCGCAGAAGCCGATATCCTCGAGCTGGATCACCACGGTGATGGTGAAGCTGTCATAGACCGAGGCGTATTTGATGTCGGCCGGCTTCACCCCCGCCTCGGCGAAGGCGGCGGGGCCGCTGCGCACGCCGGCGGAATAGGTCAGGTCGACGGCGCCGGCCATCTGGCCCTTCATGCTCTCGCCGGCGCCCTTCACCTTGACCAGCGGGCGCTTCAGGGATCTGGCGATCTCCGGCGCCACCACCACCAGCGCGCCGCCGCCATCGGAGACGACGCAGCAATCCAGCCGGTGCAGCGGCGTCGCGATCAGCGGCGAGCCGACCACCTGCTCCACCGTCACCACGTCCCGCAGCATGGCGTGCGGGTTGTGCTGCGCATGGTGGCTGGCGGCGACCTTCACCCAGGCGAGCTGCTCGGCGGTGGTGCCGTACTGGTGCATGTGGCGCGCGGCGCACATGGCATAGGCATTCACCGTGGCGACGCCGAGCGGGAATTCCCATTGCGTGTCCGGCGCATCGGCGCCGCGGATGCGGGGCACCGCGCCGGAATGGCCCTCGCTGCGCGGCCGGCCGGCGAGCGTGATCAGCGCCACCTTGCACTTGCCCATCGCAATGGCTTCCGCGGCGTGCGCGACATGGGCGATGTAGGAGCAGCCGCCCATATCGGTGCTGTCCAGGTGCTTCAGCGTCAGGTTCAGGTAGTCGGCCATGGCCAGCGGCCCGAGCCCGGGCGCGTCCCCGGCGCAGAAATAGCCGTCCACGTCCTTGATGCTCAGCCCGGCATCGGCCAGCGCGCCATGGGCGCATTCCGCGTGGAGCTGGGCGACGGATTTGTCCTTCGCCAGCCGCGTCGGGTGCTCATAGGCCCCGACGATATAGGCCTTGCCATTGATGCTCATGCGCTGACTTGCGCTCCTCTCCCCAGCGGCCCGGTGGGCCGGTGGGGCAGTTTCGCGCGAAGCCGCGGCCGGGGCAAATCCGGCGGGAGGGCCGGGCGCCCCCGCCGGGGTTGGCGGCACCGCCGCCAACCGCCTCCCCGGCCTGAGTTTCAGAGCCAATGATTGAACCCGCCGACTCACACCGGGGTCCGGGGGGTGGTCCACCCCCCGGCGGGGGTGCAGGGGGCAGCGCCCCCTGCCTGGAGGTTTCGGACCGATGCCCCCAGCAGGATTTGCCCACCCCGCCGCTTCGCCGCATCCTGCCCCCACGGCAACCACGGAGGAATGTCCATGAACGCGACCACCGGCCCCGAGGCGACCGGCCCGTTGAAGGGCATCCGGGTCCTCGACATGACGGCGGTCGTGCTCGGCCCCTTCTGTACCCAGACGCTGGGCGATTGGGGCGCCGAAATCGTCAAGATCGAGCCGCCGACCGGCGACATCGTCCGCGCTTCCGGCCTGTTCCGCCATCGCGGCATGGCCTCGGTCTTCATGGGCCTCAACCGCAACAAGCGGTCGCTGGCCGTGGACCTGAAGTCGGATGAGGGCAAGGAGGTGCTGCGCCGGCTGATCCCGACCGTGGACGTGCTGGTGACCAATATCCGCCCCGCCGGCATGAAGCGACTCGGCTTCGGGCCGGAGGAGTGCCGCAAGCTGAATCCGAAGCTGGTCTTCGCCGTCGCCACCGGCTTCGGCCAGGACGGGCCGCACCGCGCCCGCCCGGCCTTCGACGAGATCATCCAGGCCGCCTCCGGCCTTGCCGACATCGTCGGCGAGGCGGAGGGCGAGCCGCGCTTCGTCCCCTCCCTCGTCGCCGACAAGATCACCGGCATGGCGCTGCTTTCCGCCGTGCTCGGCGCCCTGTTCCACCGGGAGCGCACCGGCGAGGGCCAGCTTGTCGAAGTGCCGATGCTGGAGACGCTGACCGCCTTCGTCAGCGTCGAGCATCTGGGCGGCATGGCCTTCGACCCGCCGATCGGCGAGCCCGGCTACAAGCGGCTGCGGCACCGCAAGCCGGCGAAGACCAAGGATGGCTGGATCACCCTGCTGCCCTATTCCTCGGCCAATTGGGTGGCCTTCTTCACCGCCGCCGGCCATGCCGAGCTGATCGAGGAGCTGCATCTGCGCGACCCGGTGGCGCGGAATGCCAATATCGACAAGGTCTATGCGGCGCTGCGGCGCGTGGCGCTGGAGCGGACCACGGCGGAGTGGCTGCAATTGTGCGAGGAGCAGGATGTGCCGGCCACGGCCTTCACCCGGATCGGGGATTTGCCGCGGCACCCGCATCTGGAAGCGGTGGAGATGTTCGGCCTGCATGCGCACCCGACCGAGGGCCAGGTGCGCATCGCCCGGCCGCCGACCCGGTTCGAGAGGACGCCGGCCAATATTCGCCGCCACGCGCCGCGGCTTGGCGAGCATACGGCCGAGCTGCTGGGGGAGCTGGGCTTCGGCGAGGCGGAGATCGCGGCGATGGCGGAGAAGCGGGTGATCCGGAAGGGGTGAGCGTTGGGGCTCCGCGTCCCGGTGGACGGCCGGCGCCGGCGGTGAGAGGCTCCGGCCATGAGCCCCGCCCGAGATCGCGCCGCCGCCTTCTGCGCCCGCTTCGGCCTGCGCATCCCCATCCTGCAGGCGCCCATGGCGGGGGCCTGCCCGCCGGCCCTCGCCGCCGCCGTCGCCGCCGCCGGCGGCATGGGCGGGATGGGCGCGCTGATGAGCAGCCCGGCCGCGATCGGCGACTGGGCGCGGGAGGTGCGGGCGGCCAGCAACGGCGCCTTCCAGATCAACCTCTGGATCCCCGACCCGCCCCCGCAGCGCGACCCGGAGCATGAGGCGGCGGTGGCCGGGCGGCTCAGCCGGCTCGCCGGCTTCGAGGTGAAGCTGCCGGGCGAAGGGCCCTTCGTGCAGGATTTCGCCGCCCAGGTGGAGGCGATGATCGCCGCCGGGCCGGCCGTCGCCTCCTGCATCATGGGCGTCTTCCCGCCGGAGGTCGCGGCGCGGCTCAAGGAACGCGGCATCCTCTGGATCGCCAACGCCACCACCATCGCCGAGGCCCGCGCCGCCGAGGCCGCCGGCGCCGCCGCGGTGATCGCGCAAGGGGCGGAGGCGGGAGGGCATCGCGGCGCCTTCGACGCGGCGCAGGCGGAGGCGCAATGCACCGGCCTCTTCGCCCTGCTGCCGCAAATGGCGGATGCGGTGGGCATCCCCGTGGTGGCGGCCGGCGGCATCATGGATGGGCGGGGCATCGCCGCGGCGCTGACGCTCGGGGCCAGTGCGGTGCAACTGGGCACCGCCTTCCTCCGCTGCCCGGAGACGGCGGTCCACCCGGCCTGGGCCGCGGCCCTGGCGGCGGCGGCCCCCGAGGACACGGTGCTGACCCGGGCCTTCTCCGGCCGGCTCGGCCGGGGCTTGCGGAATGCGGTGGTGCAGGCCTTCGCCGGCGACCTCGCCCCCGCCCCCTACCCGGTGCAGCGGGCGCTGATGGCGCCGGTGCGGGCGGAGGCGGAGAAGGCCGGCGATATCAGCCGGATGCAGGCCTGGGCCGGCCAGGGCGTGGCGCTGGGCAGGGCGGAGCCGGCAGCGGCGCTGGTGCGCCGGCTGTGGGAAGAGGCGACGGCGCTGCTGCCGTAGAGCAGCCGCACGCCGGCCGAAAGCGGTCGGCGTGCAGCTCCTGCTCTGGAAGCTGCCTGTTCGCAGGGCGGCGCAGCCTGGAGCGCGATCGCCTGAGGTCGACTCAGGCGCTCAAACAAGGGCTGGGCCGGGTGGGTGAGCGAAGCTCGACCCACCCCGCTCCGAGGTTTCGCGCGGACCGGATCGAATATCCACGATCCATATCGAGTCATATTGACAATTCACGTATCTCATACGTCCTATGTCGGCATGATTTCACGCCGCGCCCTGCTCGCCGCCGCCCTGCTGCCCGCCGCCGCCCGGGCCCAGGCCTTCCCGGACCGCACGGTCCATCTCATCGTGCCCTTCACCCCGGCCGGGCAGACCGACATCATGGCGCGGCTCATCGCCCAGCAATTGCAGGAGGCCTGGGGCAGGCCGGTGGTGGTGGAGAACCGGCCGGGCGGCAATGCGCTGATCGGTGCCGATGCCGTGGCGAAGGCGGCGCCGGACGGCCACAGCCTGCTGGCCATTACCCTGGCGCATGCGGTGAATGCCTCGCTCTTCCCCAACGCGCCCTATGCGTTCGAGCGCGACCTGGCGACGCTGACGGTACTGGGCTCCCTGCCCCTGGTCGTCGTGGTGCGGGCCGGCGCGCCCTGGCGCAACCTGGGCGAATTGGCTGCGGCGGCGAGGGAGAAGCCGCTGAACGGTGGCTCCTCCGGCACCGGCACCCCGCCGCATCTGGGGCTGGAGCTGTTCCGCCGCGCCGCCGGCGCCGGGCCGGGGCTGCAGCACGTGCCCTATCGCGGCGGGGCACCCTCGGTGACGGATCTGGTCGCCGGCAATCTGGACCTGCTCGTCTCCAACCTGCCGGAATGCCTGCCGCAGATCCAATCCGGAAGGCTGCGGGCGCTGGCCGTCACCGGCCCGGCGCGCCACCCCTTGCTGCCGGAGGTGCCGACCGCCGCCGAGGCCGGGCTGCCGGGCCTCGTCATCACGAGCTGGACGGCGATCCAGGCGCCTGCCGGCCTGCCGGCGCCGCTGGCCGAGCGGCTCGCCGCCGCCATCCGCCAGGCGGCGGCGCAGCCGGAGGTGGTGCGCAAGGCGACGGAGCTGGGCTTCACCCTGGCGCCGCTCGACATCCCCGCCTCCCGCGCCTTCGTCGCGGCGGAGGTGCAGCGCTACGCGACGCTGGTCTCCGAGGCCGGCATCCGGGCCGAGTAGCCCCCCGCTCCCACCCCTTGCCCTGCCACGGCTTTGCCGCGGCAGCCTTTGCCAAGCCCCCTTCGGCCCGCCGAACGGGCCCCATGGCGGCGCCTCAGCGCCCGCCTGGGGCGTAACCCGGGGCCCCCGCGACGGCGCGAAGCGACGTCGTGGGGATTATGCCCAGAGGCGCTCCTGCTGCAGCCCGGCATAAAGGTCGGCGACGAACTCGCCATAGCCGTTGAAGAGCTGCGTCGGCACCCGCTCCCCGGTGCCCAGCACTCGCTCGCTCGCCTGGCTCCAGCGCGGATGCGAGACCTCCGGATTGATATTGGCCCAGAAGCCGTATTCCTGCGGCTGGATCGCCTCCCAGAAGCTCTTCGGCCGCTCGGCGGTCAGGGTGATCCGCACCAGGGATTTCCCGGCCTTGAAGCCGTATTTCCAGGGCTGGTGGACGCGCAGCGGCGCGCCGTTCTGCGGCAGCAGCTTCTTGCCATAGGCGCCGACGACCATGAAGGAGAGGTCGTTCGCCGCCTCCTCCAGGGTGCAGCCCTCCACATAGGGCCAGGGATACCAGCTCTGCCGCAGGCCGGGCATCACGCCGCGCAGCGCCGCGGTCTCGAAGCGGACGTATTTCGCGCCGGATTGCGGGCCGACGGCGTCGAGCAGCGCCTTCAGCGGGAAGCCGGACCAGGGCACCACCATGGACCAGGCCTCGACGCAGCGCAGCCGGTAGACGCGCTCCTCGATCGGCATGGCCTGGAGGAGATCGTCGATGGCGTATTCCCGCGGGCGGTCCACCAGCCCGTCCACCTGCACCGTCCAGGGGCGCAGCGGCAGGCGCTCGGCCGCGCGATAGATGCCCTTGTCGGTGCCGAATTCGTAGTAGTTGTTGTAGGTGGTGGCGTTGCGCTCCGCAGTGACGTCGCGGCCCGGCCGGTAGCGCATGTTGCGCAGGCCGGGGTTGAAGGCCTCTTCCGCGGCCGGGGCAGGGTTGGCCAGCGCCATGGCCCCGCCCAGCGCCAGCCCCCCGAGGGCCGCCCGCCGGCCGAAGACGAGATGCTCCGGCGTGACCCGGCTTTCCGGAATCTCCCAGCCGCGGCGCTTGCGGATGAACATGGGGGGCCTCCTCGGGTGGTCGCACAATGGGTTTCCGGCAGGTGCCGTCAAGCCAATGCTTCGCGCCAGGGCGGCGGGGGGTTACCCGAAAAAGGCGTTCCGCATCCGGTCGGTAAAATTATATTGTATTCTATAAGGTGAACACTATTCTGTGAGCGAGGCCGACGACCGGGCCCAAGGGAGACAGAAATGCGGATCCTCCTCGCCGCCGACACCGACGCCACCGAGGCCCTGGAACAGGGCCTGGCCCGGCTCGGCGTCCTCGCCGACCGCGCCGAAGGGTTCGACGATCTGGCCTCCGCCATCACCCTCAGCGGCCCCTATGAGCTGGTGCTGATGGTCACCCGCGGCTCGCTCGACGCCGCCCAGGCGGCGGTGCGGGAGCTGCGGCGCGCCGGCCAGACCCTGCCGCTGCTGGTCCTCGCCCAGGGCGGCGCCGATGCGGCGTCGGAACGGGCCATGCTGCATGCCGGCGCGGACGACCTGGTGCGCCCCCCCATCCACCTCGCGGTGCTGCAGGCGCGGATGCAGGCCATGGCGCGGCGCGCGCGGGGCTTCGCCTCCGCCGCCCTCACCTGCGGCAATGTGACTCTCGACCAGGAACAGCATGCCGTCTGGGTGGATGGCATCCGGGTGCCGCTGACCGCAAGAGAATACGACTTCCTGGAGACGCTGATGCGCCACAAGGGCGTGCTGCTGACCAAGGAACGCTTCATGGCGAGCCTCTATGCCGAGGCGGAGGCGCCGGATTCGAAGATCGTCGACGTCTTCGTCTGCAAGCTGCGGCGGAAGCTCGCCGCCTCCGGCGCGGCGGAGATCATCCGCACCGTCTGGGGCCGCGGCTATGTGCTGTTCGAGCCGGCGCCGGAAGCGGTGGCGGAGACCCGGGCGCAGCGGCGGGAGGTGACCCCGGCGCCGGTGCGGGGCTGGGTCCGGCGGGCGCCGCGCTACGCGACGGCCTGATCCCCACGACGGCGCTGCGTGCCGCCGCGGGGGGGGCCGCGGAATCGCCGGCGATCGGCGCCTCGCACAGCCTGCCGGGGCAAAGCCTCGGCAGGGCAACGGGCGGCGCGGAGGGCGGCCGGGCGCCCAAGGCCCGGCCCAACCCGCCACTTCAGCCGCGCCGCTTCGGGCGCGCCGTGCCTTTGTGGAGAACTCTTTAACCTTCCCCCGACCATCCTGCCCCCCGCCCGGCGCGACGCCGGCGACGAGGTTCAGGATGAACGCGACCCCTCCGGCGCCAAGGCGCCTGCTGCATGTCGGCTGCGGCCTGCCGCACCCGGCCAAGCTGCCGCATGGCTGGCTCCCCCCCGGCCCGTGGGAGGAGGTGCGGCTGGACATCGACCCGGCCGTCGCGCCCGACATCATCGCCTCCATCACCGATATGCGCGCCGTGCCGGAGGCCAGCTTCGAGGCCGTCTGGTCGGCGCATAACCTGGAACATCTCTACCCGCATGAGGTGCCGCTGGCGCTGGCGGAATTCCGCCGGGTGCTGAAGCCGGAGGGCTTCGTGCTGCTCACCCTGCCGGATCTGCAGCAGGTGGCGGCGCTGGTCGCCGCGGACAGGCTGACGGAGCCCGCCTACACCTCCCCCGTCGGGCCGATCTCGGCGCTCGACATGCTCTACGGTCATGGCGCCGCCCTCGCCCAGGGCAACCACTTCATGGGCCATCGCGGCGGCTTCACCGCAAGCAGCCTGCAGCAGGCGCTGGAGGCGGCCGGCTTCCCGCTGGTGCGGGTGGCGAGGGACGAGCACTTCGCCCTCTGGGCCACCGCCCACAAGACCGCCCACCAGACCATTCCTGGCGCGCTGGTCGCCTGACGGTCGCCGGGAAGGGTCGCGCCCATGCCGCATGTCAGCCTCGCCGAGCTGCTCACCACCGCCCAGGGCTTCGTCCAGGGCGGCAGGCCGGGCCTCGCCGCCTCGCTCTACCGGGACTGGCTGGGCCAGGCGCCGGAAGCACCGCTCCGCCATATCGTCTGCTTCAATTACGGGCTGGTCCTCAGCCAGCTCGGCGATGTCGGGGCAGCGGCCGCCGCCTTTCAGGAGGCGATTCGCCTCAAGCCGGATTTCCTGCCGCCCTTCCTCGCCTTCGGCTCCCTGCATGAGAAGCTGGGCAGCGCCGTCCAGGCGCTGGGCTGCTGGGGGCACGTGGCCAACAGCCTTGCCGCCGTCACCGGCGACGCCATCCAGTACAAGGCGACGGCGCTGAAGCAATCCGCCCGGCTGCTGGAGGACAGCAAGCGCCTGGGCGAGGCGGAAGCGATGCTCCGCGGCATCATCGAGCTGGGCCAGCCGCCGCGCGACGTGGTGCAGCACTGGCTGAGCCTGCGGCAGCGGCAATGCCGCTGGCCGGTGGCAGAGCCGGTGGGGGCGCTGGACCGCACCGCGCTGCTGGCCGCCATGGCGCCGCTGACCGCGGCGAATTACGCCGACGACCCGCTGCTGCACCTGGCCGCCGCCGCCGCCCATTGCCGGCTGGACAGCGGCCAGCCGAAGACCCTGCCCTTTCCGCCCGCGCCGCGCCCCAGCGGCCTCGGCCAGCGGCGGCTGCGCATCGGCTACCTCTCCTCCGATCTGCGCAACCACGCCATCGGCTATCTGATGGCGGACATGCTGCGGCACCATGACCGCGGGGCTTTCGAGATCTTCGCCTATTACTGCGGCATCGCGCCGGAGGATGGCATCAAGCAGCGCATCCGCGGCCAGGTGGAGCACTGGACCAGCATCGCCGAGATGGACGATGCCGCTGCCTTCCGCCGCATCCGGGAGGACGGCATCGACATATTGGTCGATATCAATGGCCATACCCGCAGCGCCCGCACGCGGCTGCTCTCGCTGCGGCCGGCCCCGGCCATCGTCAATTGGCTCGGCTATGCCGGCTCCATGGGCAGCGCCTTTCACCACTACATCATCGCCGATCCGGTCATCATCCCTTCAGGGTCGGAGCACTATTATTCCGAGAAGGTGCTGCGCCTGCCCTGCTACCAGCCCACCGATCCGCAGCGCGTGGTGGCGGCGCAGGTGCCGAGCCGCGAAGAGGCCGGGCTGCCCGAGGACGCCACGGTGTTCTGCTGCTTCAATGGGCCGCAGAAGATCACCCCTTTCCTCTTCCGCCGCTGGATGGAAGTGCTGCGCCAGGTGCCGGGCAGCGTGCTCTGGCTGCTGAAGGGGGCGGAGGAGGTGGATACCCGCCTGAAATCCCTGGCCGCCGCCGAGGGCATCGCGCCGGGACGGCTGGTGTTTGCCCCGTTGGCAGACAACCCTTCGCATCTCGCGCGCTATGCGCTGGCCGACCTCTTCCTCGACACCACGCCCTATGGCGCGCACACCACCGCCTCCGATTCCCTCTGGATGGGCGTGCCGGTGCTGACCCAGCCGGGGCGCAGCTTCGCCTCCCGCGTCTGCGCCAGCCTGGTGACGGCGGCCGGGCTGCCGGAGCTGGTGATGGGCTCGGCGGCCGAGTACCTGGCGACGGCCATCGCCCTGGGACGGGACCGGTCGCTTCTGGCGGCGCTGCGGCGGAAGCTGCTGGAAGGGCGCGGCACGGCGCTGCTGTTCGACCCGGCGCGGCTGGTCCGCGCCATGGAGGGGCTGTTCCGCAGCATCGCCGCCGATCTGGCCGCGGATGAGCTGCCGGTGCCGGACCTCACCAATCTCGAGACCTATCTGGAGATCGCCGGCGAACTGGACCATGAGGCGGTGGAGTTCACTGGCCTGGCGGATTACGCGGCGCGCTACCGCGCGGCGCTGGCCGCGCGGCATGAATTCGCCCCGCTGCCGGCGGATTCCCGGCTCTGGCCCGGGGCGGCGGCTGCGGCGCTGGGAGCCGCGGCGTGAAGTCGGCGGCGCTGGCGGAGGCGGCGTTGGCCGCGGAGGCGATGCCGGAGGCGGCGCGAGACCTCACCGGCTCCAGCCTCGGCGGTCCGGGAATTGCGGGCCCGAGGCTCGCCGGGCCAAACCGCGCTGGCGCGGACCTCACAGGCCCCGACCCCGCAGGCCCCGACCGCGCAGGCCCCGACCCCGCAGGCTCCGACCTCGCAGGCTCCGACCGCGCAGGCCCCAGCGTCACAGGTGCGAACCTCGCCGGCGCGGGCCTCGCCACAGGCCTGAGCCTCGGAGGCCCCGACCTCGTAGGCCCCGCCCCCGCAGGCTCCGACCTCGCAGGCCCCGACGTCGCAGGCCCCGACCTCGCAGGCCCCGACCTCGTAGGCCCCGCCCCCACAGGCCCCGACCCCGCAGGCTCCGACCTCGCAGGCTCCGACCGCGCAGGCCCCAGCGTCACAGGTGCGAACCTCGCCGGCGCAGGCCTCGTCACAGGCCTGAGCCTCGGAGGCCCAGGCCCCGCGGCCCCCGGCCTCGCGGGTCCGGACGTCACCGGCCCCAGCCTCGCCGGCCGAGGGCTGGAGGCGATCTTTCCCCTGCTGCCCACCGCCGGGCCGGAGGGCGGCATCGCCCTCTACCGCGCCTGGATCGCCGCCAATCCCGGCGCGCTGCAAGCCTTCGCCGCCTGGTTCAACCTCGGCGTGGAGCTGAGCCGGATCGGCCGCCCGGCGGAGGCGGAGGCGGCCTACCGCGAAGTGCTGCGCCTCAACCCGCGCCTCGATGCCGCATCGCTCAACCTCGGCAGCGCGCTGGAAGCCCAGGGGCGGCGCGCCGAGGCCATGGCGGCGTGGGAATGCGCGCTGCAACCCCTGCCCCATCGCGTCATGCTGCTGAACCAGCGCGGCCGGCTGCTGGAGGAGGAGCGCCGCTTCGCCGAGGCCGAGACCTGCCTGCGCGAAAGCCTGGCGCTGGACCCGGACCAGCCGGATGTGGTGCAGCACTGGCTGCATCTGCGGCAGAAGGCCTGCATCTGGCCGCTCTATCGCGGCGAAATCCCCGGCCGCTCCCTGGCCGAGCTGGCGCTGCAATCCGGCCCGCTCGGCATCCTGGCGCTGACCGACGACCCGGATCTGCAGCGCCGCAGCGCCGCCGCCTGGCTTTCCCGCAAGGCCCCACCGGCGCCGCGCCGGTTGAGCCCGCGAGGCGGCTACCGGCATGACCGCATCCGGCTCGGCTATCTCTCCGCCGATTTCTGCCGCCATGCGCTGAGCTTCCTCATGGCCGAGGTGTTCGAGCGGCATGACCGGAGCCAATTCGAGGTCTTCGGCTACTGCTCCTCCCCCGAGGATGGCAGCGAGATCCGCCGCCGCGTCATCGCCGGTTTCGACCATCACGTGCCGATCGGCGCGCTCTCCGAGGAGGACGCGGCGGCGCGCATCCGGGCGGACGAGATCGACATCCTCGTGGACCTCAACGGGCTGACCAAGGGGGCCCGGCTGGGGGCGCTGCGCTGGAAGCCGGCGCCGGTGCAGGCCACCTATCTCGGCTATATCGGCTCCGTCCCGCTGCCGGAGCTGGACTGGCTGATCTGCGACGCCCATGTGGTGCCGCCCGGCCTCGCCCATCTCTACGCGCCGCGGCCGCTGCCGCTGGCCGGGCTGTACCAGGCGAATGACAGCCGCATGCCGCCCCTGCCCGCGGTCAGCCGCGCGGCGGAAGGGCTGCCGGACCACGCCTTCGTCCTCTGCTGCTTCTCCCACCACTACAAGATCACCGAGGCGATGTTCGGCCGCTGGATGGAGATCCTCCGCCGCGTGCCGCGCGCCGTGCTGTGGCTGGTGGAGGATACGGCAAGCAGCAAGGCCAACCTGCTGCGCCACGCCATGGCAGCGGGGATCGAGCCCGCCCGGCTGGTCTTTGCCCCGCGGACGGAGCCGGCGCGCTACCTGGCGCGCTTCACCCTGGCCGACCTGTTCCTGGACACCACGCCCTACAATGCCGGCACCGTCGCCAGCGACGCGCTGCGCATGGGGCTGCCGCTGCTGACGCAATCCGGCCGCGCCTTCGCCTCCCGCATGGCGGGCAGCCTGCTGCAGGCGGTGGGGCTGGAGGCGGGGATCACCGCGGACCTCGACAGCTATGTGGCGCGGGCGGTGGAATTCGCCACGCAGCCGGGGCTGCTGGCGGAAGCGCGGCGCGCCTGTGCGCGCTGGGCGGCGAGCATCGGTGACAGCGAGGGGTTCACGCGGCGGCTGGAAGAAGCGTATAGGCGCATTCGGTTGAACGGGTGTTGAGCGGGGCGTCGCGGCAGTGCTGCGCCCCTCTCAAAGCGCCGAAAGGTTGCGCCTGCGAGGCGCAAATTCATGGTTGCCAAAGGCCCTCCGGCCTTTGGCGGGGTTGGACGCACTGCGTCCAGCGCGAGAGGAGGGCGGAGCCCACATCAATCGCCTGGCTGGCTGCCCCCCACATGCTCGCCCAGCTCGGTCACCGCCGCCTCGAACGCCCCGACCTTCGCCGCGGCGCCGCCCTGGTCGGCGGCGAGCGCCGCATGCGCCGCTGCCAACGCATCCAGCAGCGCGACGACCGCCGCCAGCGTGTCCTCTGCCGGATCCTCGTCCCGCAGCTCGGCCACGCTGCGGAAGATGGCATAGCGTTCCCCGGCGCTGATACGGGAATCGCGCTGCACCGCTTGCAGGAAGCGGCGATGCTGCGCCTCCAGCGTCGCCCGCCGCGTGCGGATGGCGCCGCGGGCCCCGCTGCCGGCCTCGGCGCCCAGCACGCCGCGCAGCAGCGCCGTCACCGCCCGCAGCGAGGGGTCCGCCTCCGCCACCACCGCCCCCAGCTCCGCCCGGCCACCGCGCCGGACCAGCGCGCGGGGCAGCTCGGCCAGGGACGCGACGCCGGCCAGGCCGGCCTCCCGCTGCGCGGCGGGTACGGCCGCCGTGCCGGAGGCCGCCAGCCGATCCAGCGCCACCGCCATGGCCTGGGAGAGCTCGGCGCCGTCCGGGCCGGGCGCCGCCTCCACCCGCTCGCCCTCCGCCACATCGCCGAGGGCACGGGCATAGGCGGAAAGCGCCGCAAAGCCCGGGTCCAGCACCTCCCCCGCCAGCTCCACCGCCCCGGCCGATTGCGGGTCGAAAGCGGGGACGGAGCGGCCGCCGGAGGCAAAGGCGATGGCGGCCTCCTCGCGCAGCGCCAGCCGCTCGAACCCGTCCATGCGCTCGATCGCCGATTCCACCACCGGGTCGGCATTGCCCAGGGCCTGGGCGAACCGGGAGGCCAGGGAGGGCTCCTCCATCCCGCCGCCCGTCCGGGCACAGCCGGCGAGGGCCAGCAGGGCGAGAAGGAACACAAGGCGGGCTGGGCGCATGCGGCTGTCTCCCGAAGCGGGCCAGGGTGGTTGGCGTGCGGGGCGGCGGGGGTCAAGTGTAGGATTGCTCACGCCCTGCCGCGCGGGTTGAGGGAGGCTCGTCGCGGCAGTGCCGCAACCCCTCAAACTCCCTCCGCCAAAGGCCGAAGGGCCTTTGGAAACCATGAATCCTGGGCTCGCCGGTCGAAGCGCAAGACTCAAGGTTTCCTCTTGGCCCTTGGTGGGGGGGTGGACGCGCCGTGCCCAACAGGGGGCGAAGCCCCTCTCCGTTCAGACCAGCCTCGCCTGCCGCACCGCCGCCCCGATGAAGCCGCGGAACAGGGGATGCGGCGCGAAGGGCTTCGACTTCAGCTCCGGATGGAATTGCACCCCGATGAACCAGGGGTGGTCCGGGTATTCCACGATCTCCGGCAGCTCGCCGTCCGGGGACATGCCGGAGAAGCGCAGCCCCACCTCCTCCAGCCGGTCGCGATAGGTGACGTTCACCTCATAGCGGTGGCGGTGGCGTTCCTGGATCTCCGCCTCGCCGCCATAGACCTCCCGCACCAGCGAGCCCTCGGCCAGCCGCGCCGGATAGGCGCCGAGGCGCATGGTGCCGCCGAGATCGCCGGCGGCGTTGCGCCGCTCCACCGCATTGCCGCGCAGCCATTCGGTCAGCAGCCCGACCACCGGATGCTCGCAGGGGCCGAATTCGGTGGAGGAGGCGCCCTTGAGGCCGACCAGGTTCCGCGCCGCCTCGATCACCGCCATCTGCATGCCGAAGCAGATGCCGAAGAAAGGCACGCGGCGCTCGCGGGCGAAGCGCACCGCCTCGATCTTGCCGGGCGTGCCGCGCTCCCCGAAGCCGCCGGGCACCAGGATGCCGCTGGCGCCTTCGAGGCGCGCCACCGCCTCGTCATCCTTGCCGAACACCTCCGAGTCCACCCAATCCAGCTTCACCCGGACATTGTGGGCGATGCCGCCATGGGTCAGCGCCTCGGCCAGCGACTTATAGCTGTCCAGCAAATTGGTGTACTTGCCGACGACGGCGATCTTCACCTCGCCTTCCGGCTGCTCGATGGAGCGGATGATGTTCTGCCAGCGGCGCATATCCGGCTCGCCATAGATGGAGAGCCCGAAATGCCGCAGCACTTCGCGGTCCAGCCCCTCCGCATGGTATTGCAGCGGCACGCCGTAGATGCTGGTGGCATCCAGCGCCGGGATGACGCTCTCCGGCCGGACATTGCAGAAGAGGGCGATCTTGCGCCGCTCGCCCTCGGGGATCGGCCGGTCGCAGCGGCAGAGCAGGATCTGCGGCTGGATGCCGAGGCCCAGCAGCTCCTTCACGCTGTGCTGGGTCGGCTTGGTCTTCAGCTCGCCGGCGGAAGGGATGTAGGGGACGAGGGTGAGATGCAGGAACAGGCTGCGGGTCGGGCCCAGCTCATTGGCGAGCTGGCGGATGGCTTCGAGGAAGGGCAGGGATTCGATGTCGCCGACCGTGCCGCCGACCTCGACCAGGACGAAGTCGTAGCCGTCGGTCTCTGCCTCGACCACTTCCTTGATCTTGTCGGTGATGTGCGGGATCACCTGCACGGTGCCGCCGAGATAGTCGCCGCGCCGCTCCGCCGCGATCACGTCGGAATAGATGCGGCCGGTGGTCCAGTTATCCGCCTTGCCCGCATGCACGCCGGTGAAGCGCTCGTAGTGGCCGAGGTCGAGATCGGTCTCCGCGCCATCGTCGGTGACATAGACCTCGCCGTGCTGATAGGGGCTCATCGTCCCCGGATCGACGTTGAGGTAGGGGTCCAGCTTGCGGAGCCGCACCTTGTAGCCGCGGGCCTGCAGCAGCGCGCCGAGCGACGCCGATGCAATGCCCTTGCCGAGGGAGGAGACCACGCCGCCGGTGATGAATACGAACCGCGCCATGGGCGGCCTACATAGCCCGGCGGCGACGGCGCCGCTACCTGCGCCGTGAGGGGGGCGGCCATGCGCCTGGGGACGTTGCGGAATTGCCGACGGGTTGCCAGGGCGCGGCCGGAACGAAGGGCGGCGACTCGGGAGGCCCCTTAGGATCTCCGACGCGGGGTGGGGCCGGGCCGGCTGTCCTGCCGCGGCGCCGGCCCTGGCCGCTGGCGGGGTGCGCGGCCTGACCGGGCGGCCGGCCGGGTTGTGCCGTCCGGCAGCACCGGCGCCGCCTGCTTCGGTCAAAGGGGGAAGGCTTCGCCAGGCAGCGCCGCCGTGGTGACCGCCCCGGCCGGTTCAGCGCATGCCCCGACGCATTGGGCGCCGCCGGGGCTCCGCCCATCGGCCGCGATGCGAGCCTTCCAGCCCCACCGGGTGGATTCCGGCGCCGGCCGGCCGAGGGCCGCGTTCCGCGGCGGAACCGTCGGCGGAGGCGGTAGCCGGGAACGCCGGCGGGCGGTGCCTCAGTTGGTCGGGACGCTCGGCGCGGCCGGGGTGGCGGGCGCGGAGGGGGCTGTCACCGGGGGCGGCGCGTCCAGGATGGAGCGGGGCTGGCCGGTGCCGCGGCCGAGCAGCGCCAGCGCCAGGGACAGCACGAAGAAGGCAGTGCCGAGGATGGCGGTGGTGCGGGTGAGCAGGTTGGCGGTGCCCCGCCCGCTCATGAAGGCGCCCATGCCCTGGGAGGAGCCGACGCCGAGGCCGCCGCCCTCGCTGCGCTGCAGCAGCACCACCCCGATCAGGGCCAGGGTCACGAAGAGGTGGATGATGAGGAGGACGGTCGCCATGGGGCCGGGCTTCTAGCGTTTCGCGGGAGGGAGCGCCACCCTGCCCGCCTCCTTGCCCATCCCCTGGGGGGCGTCAGGCCTCGACAACGACGTAGCTGTCCTCGACCCGTACCGGGAAGGTCTCCGCCTGGTAGGGGCCTTCGACCAGCGCCGCGCCGCTTTCCACCTGGGCGGGGAATTGCCGCACCTGCACCCGCTTCGGGTCGAACCAGCTCTTGCCGGTGCGGATGTCGAATTCCCAGTAATGCCAGGGGCAGCGCACCATCTCGCCCTTGCGGGAATAGTGGTAGACCCCCGGCTTCGGACTCTCCACATGCCCCGAAACCAGCCCCGAGCAGAGGCTGCCCCCCTGATGCGGGCAGCGGTCGGACAGGGCGAAGTATTCACCGCCCAGGTTGAAGACGACGATCCTTTTGCCGTCGGTTTCCAGCAGCTTCCGCTCTCCGGGCGGGATTTCGCTGACCGCGCAGACGACATGTTTGGCCAAGGCAGACTCGCAGAAAAAGGGTGGCGGGGGGATGCAAGGGGGGAGGAGGTTCTCCGCCTCCCCCCTTGCGCGTCAGAACCCGTAGAGCTTCCGGGCATTCCCCCCGAAGATTCCCGCCCGCTTCTCCACCGGGATCGTGCCCGGCAGCGCCTGCCGCGGGTCGTCGAAATCCCAGTGCGGGTAGTCGGAGGCGAAGAGGATGTGGTCCCAGCCGATCCACTCGCAGATGTCGAGCAGGTGCTGCCCCCGCTCCGGCTCCTCCATCGGCTGGGTCGAGACCCAGATATGGTCCCGGATATATTCGGAGGGCGCCCGCTTCAGGTGCGGCACCTCGGATTTCAGGTGCTTCCAGTGCTTGTCCAGCCGCCAGCCGACCGCCGGCAGCCAGGCGAAGCCGCATTCAATCAGCACGATCTTCAGCTTCGGGAAGCGCTCGAACACGCCTTCCACCACCAGGGAGATGATCTGATTCTGGCAGGAGGTGGCGTGTTCGGAGACCTCCTCCGTGTAGAAGCTCGGCCAGCCGCCATTGGTCATGGCCCAGCCGGAATAGCCGAAGGCGTGGAAGGCGACGGGCAGGCCGGCCTCCTCCGCCGCCTCGTAGATCGGCCAGTAGCGGGGGTTGCCGGCCGGCTCGCCGGTGCGGCTCATCATCAGCACCTGGCAGAAATTCGGGTCGCCGGCGCGCTTGCGGATCTCGGCGGCGGAGGCGGCGCCGTCCTCATAGGGCACCACCACGCTGCCGCGCAGCCGCGGCTCCTTCCTGAGCCAAGCCTCGAGCTGCCATTCGTTGTTGGCGTGCGCCAGGGCGGCGGAGAGGCCGTTGTTCCGGTCCCCCTGCCCGCTCGGCTGCAGCGGGTTCAGCACGCCGACATCCATGCCGTAATTGTCGAGGAGCTGGAAGCGGAGGAAGTCCAGGTCCGAGGCAGGGGTGCCGCCGGTGGGCGGCCAGGCGTCGCGCCGGCAGGCGAGCGGCTGGGCCTTGGGGAAAGGCGGCTGGCCGCCGGTGAAGCCGTGCCGGGCGCGGATGCCGTAGGTGGTCAGGTACTCCCACCAGCGCGCCGACATATAGGGCTTGAACACCTCCAGGCTGTTGGCCCGGGGGTGGATGTCCACATCCACCAGCCCCTGGGTGGCGGCGGCCGGCTTGCCGGGGACGGCGATGGGCTGGATGACGTTCATCATGCCAGGGCTCCTTCATGCAGCCTGGCGTAGGTGGCCAGGGCGTTCTCGCGCAGTACCTTGGGCAGCAGGCGCTCCGGCAGGCCGGGCGGGATGGCGTCGTCGCCATCGAATTGCCAATGCGGCCAGTCGGAGGCCCAGAGCAACATGTCGTCCGAACGGAGATGGGCGAGGGCGCGTTCCACCTCCGTCTCCGGCGCGTCGAGCGGCTGGACGGTGAGGCGGATCTGGTCGCGCAGGATCTCGGCCGGCGGGCGGGTGACCCAGGGGGTTTCGAAGCGGACGCCCTTCCAGGTCTTCTGCAGCCGCCAGAGGAAGCCGGGCAGCCAAGTGACGCCGCTCTCCAGCAGCACCACCTTCAGCTTCGGGTGCTGGGTCAGCGCCCCCTCGGTGATGAGGCTGGCGAGCTGGCTTTGGAAACCCTGCTGGTTGGCGGCGTATTCCTCCAGGTACCAGCTCGTCCAGCCGACCGAGGTCTGCGGGTGGCGATAGGCGCTGCCGGCATGGATGCCGAAGGCGAGGCCGTGCCGCTCGCAGGCTTCGTAGATCGGCCAATAGTCGCGCTTGCCGAGGGGGCGATCCCCCATCACCAGCGCCAGCACCTGGACGAAGCGGCGATCGCCGGCGAGGCGCTCGATCTCCTCCAGCGAGGCCTCGATGGATTGCAGCGGCAGGACGATGGAGGCGCGCAGGCGGTCATCCTTGTCCAGCCATTCCGCCCGCGTCCAATCGTTCAGCGCCCTGGTGAAGGCCACGGCCATGTCGGCATTCAGCACGAGCTGCACGCCGTAGAGCGGGTTGAGGATGCCGGTTTCGATGCCGAAGCGGTCCAGCACCTGGGTGCGGAGCTGCTCCACCGTTTCGGCGCCGCGGCCGTTCGGGCCACGCCAATCCGCGCGGATGGTCTTGGGCGCCTTGATGGGCCAGGACTGGCTGTCCAGCGTGGTGATGTTCCGCTCCACCACCTGGTCGGCCCAGAACTCGTCCATGTAGGGGGTCAGGGCCCGCATGCTCGGCACCATGGGGTGCAGGTCGCAATCGATGGGGCGATGGCCCTGGAAGATGGCGCTGGGGGACATGACGCTTCCTTGCTTGACCGGATAATGCCCTCTTCGGGGGCGCAGGGCCACCCCCTCCGCCGCGTTCCGCGCGAAGCCGCGATCAGGCGCGGCAAACGGCGGGCCGGAGCGCCAGCGGCCGACGGGCCAAGCCGGACCGGACGGGCAACGGACCCGGCCTGTGCTGTCCGACGCCCGGATGCCCGGCGCAGGCGCCCGCGCCGCCATGCCCGGCCCGGCGCTGCCAATGGCGAATTGCCATGCGGCCATGGCTTCCCGTTTCCCCCGCCCTGCCCCTATTCTTCGTCCCAGCCGACCCGAGCGAGGGGTCGCCGCCGAAACGGGAGGGGACGGGCGCCCTGCGCGCCACCCCATGGACATCTCAGCAAGACGGGAGAACCCGCTGATGAAGATGATGTGGTTCCACCTGATGCCCTACACCGAGCTGCCGGAGGATTTCCAGCAGAAGCACCCCTCGGTCTGGGTCGACGTGCACAGCAGCCTGTTCGATCCGAAGCGGGCGCACCTGATGTACAACGACTTCATGGATGAGCTGGAATACGCCGCCGAGGTCGGGTTCGACGCGGTCTGCGTGAACGAGCACCACTCCAACGGCTATGGGCTGATGCCCTCGCCCAACCTCATCGCCTCCTCGCTGGCGCGGCGGACGCAGGGCACGCCGATCTGCGTCATGGGCAACAGCCTGGCGCTGTACAACCCGCCGACGCGCGTCGCCGAGGAATTCGCGATGATCGACGTCATCAGCGGCGGCCGGCTGATCGCCGGCTTCCCGGTGGGGACGCCGATGGATACCTGCTACGCCTATGGCCAGAACCCCTCCATGCTGCGCGACCGCTACCTGGAAGCGCATGACCTGGTGCTGCGCGCCTGGACGGAGAAGGAGACCTTCGCCTTCAACGGCCGCTACAACCAGCAGCGCTACGTGAACATCTGGCCGCGCCCGGTGCAGCAGCCCCACCCGCCGATCTGGATCCCGGGCGGCGGCAGCGTGGAGACCTGGCAGTGGTGCGCCAGGATGGACTACGTCTACTGCTACCTGTCCTATTACGGCTACAAGGCCGGCAAGGCGATCATGGACGGGTTCTGGGCGGAGATGGACCGGCTGGGCAAGGACCGGAATCCCTACCGCGCCGGCTTCCTGCAATTCATCGGCGTCGCGGAGACGCGCGAGCAGGCGATGGAGCTGTACAAGGACCCCGCCGAGTATTTCTACGGCCGCTGCCTGCATGTGGATGGCCGCTGGGCGACGCCGCCGGGCTACATGACGGAAGCGACGCAGCGCGCGGGGCTGGAGAGCCAGGTGAAGAAGGCGGCGGATGCCTCCTCCTCCACGCTCGGCAAGGGCACGCAGGAGCGCTTCGCCGGCACGGCCAAGGACATAGAGGGCATCGTGGACCGCGGCTATGTGCTGATCGGCAGCCCGGACGAGGTGGCGGAGCAGTTGCGGGAGGTGGCGAAGTCGCTGAATGTCGGCCACTTCATGCTGCTGCTGCAATACGGCAACATGTCGAAGCAGCTCACCAAGTACAATACGCGGCTGTTCGCCGAGAAGGTGATGCCGCAGCTGCGCGACCTGTTCGGCGAGTGGGAAGACCGCTGGTGGCCGCAGCCGATGGCGGCGGCGGAGCGGGCGGAGTTGCCGGCCTTCATGCCGCGGGCGGCGGCGGAGTAGTCGAGAGGGGCTCTGCCCCTCTCTCACATCGGACGCGGTGCGTCCGATCCCGCAAAGGGCCGCAGGGCCCTTGGAACCCTTGAGTTCGGCGCTTCGACTGACGGGTCCAGGACTCAAGGTTTCCAAAGGCCCTTCGGCCTTTGGCAGGTGGGAGTTTGAGGGAGGGCAGCGCCCTCCCTCAACCATCTGGACCACGGCTGCGCCAGTTGCCAGATTGCCCCCCTTCGCCCCAGGGGAGTGGACAGATGAAGACTCGCGCCGCAGTGGCCTGGGCGGCCGGCAAGCCGCTCTCCATCGAGACCATCGAGATCGGCGGCCCGCAAGCCGGGGAAGTGCTGGTGGAGGTGAAGGCCACCGGCATCTGCCACACCGACCAGTACACGCTTTCCGGCCGCGACCCCGAGGGGATCTTCCCCGCCATCCTCGGCCATGAGGGCGCCGGCATCGTGCGGGAGGTGGGGGCGGGCGTCACCAGCCTGAAGCCGGGTGACCATGTCATCCCGCTCTACACGCCGGAGTGCCGGCAGTGCAAAACCTGCCTCTCCCGCCGCAGCAACCTCTGCACCGCCATCCGCGCGACGCAGGGCAAGGGGGTGATGCCGGACGGCACCAGCCGCTTCTCCTGCGACCAGGGCACCGTGTTCCACTATATGGGCTGCAGCACCTTCGCCAACTTCACGGTGCTGCCGGAGATCGCCCTCGCAAAAGTGCGGGAGGACGCGCCCTTCGACAAGATCTGCTACATCGGCTGCGGCGTGACGACGGGCATCGGCGCCGTCATCAACACGGCGAAGGTCTGGCCCGGCGCCAATGTCGCGGTGTTCGGCCTGGGCGGCATCGGGCTGAACGTGCTGCAGGGCGCCCGCATGGTGGGCGCGGACAAGATCATCGGCATCGACCTGAACCCCGCCCGCGTCGGGATGGCGAAGACATTCGGCATGACGCATTTCATCAACCCGAACGAGGTCGGGGCCGACAAGGTGGTGCAGGCGATCATCGACCTGACCGGCGGCGGCGCCGACTTCACCTTCGAATGCATCGGCAACACCAAGGTCATGCGCCAGGCGCTGGAAAGCGCGCATCGCGGCTGGGGTGAGAGCATCATCATCGGCGTCGCCGGCGCCGGGGAGGAGATCAGCACCCGCCCCTTCCAGCTCGTCACCGGCCGGGTCTGGAAGGGCACCGCCTTCGGCGGCGCGCGCGGGCGGACCGATGTGCCGAAGATCGTCGACTGGTACATGGAGGGGAAGATCGACATCGACAGCCTGATCACCCACACCATGCCGCTCGAGCAGATCAACCACGGCTTCGAGCTGATGGAGAAGGGCGAGAGCATCCGCAGCGTGGTGGTTTACTAGTTCCCTACGACGTCGCTGCGCGACGCCGCGGGGGCCCCGGGGAACCGCTCCGGTTCCCATGCCTCGCACAGGCTGCCGCGGTAAAGCCGCGGCAGCGGAACGGGAAGCGCCGGCCCCGATGCGGCGCCCGATGGAGGATACCCCGTGCAAGACAGCCCGCCCGCCGGGACCCGTTCGACCTGCGCCCTTCCCCGGCGCGGCCTGCTGCTGGCCGCGCTGGCCGCCCCTGCCCTGGCCCGCGCCCAGGGCGCCTTCCCGGACCGTCCGCTGCGCCTCGTCATCCCCTGGCCGCCGGGCGGCACCAACGACATCATCGGGCGGCTGGTGACGGAGGGCATGGCAGCCAGGCTCGGCCAGCCCATCGTCATCGAGAATCGCGGCGGCGCCGGCGGCATGCTGGGCGCCGAGGTGGTGGCGAAGGCGGCGCCCGATGGCTACACCCTGCTGCTCGGCGGCAGCGGCAGCCTGACCATCACCTCGCTGGTACAGGCGCGCGTGCCCTATGACGTCGCCACCGCCTTCGCGCCGATCGGCATGATGGCGCAGGGGCCGAACGTCATCACCGTGCATCCCTCCGTGCCGGCGACCAACCTGAAGGAGCTGCAGGCGGTGGCGAAGGCGGCGAAGCCGCCCATGTCCTACGCCTCGCCCGGCGTCGGCAGCACCGGCCACGCGGCCGGCGCCATGATCACCCAGGCGCTGGGGGTGGAGATGGATCACGTCCCCTATCGCGGCACCGGCCCGGCGCTGAACGACGTGATCGCCGGGCGCGTGCCGGTCTTCACCAATGCGCTGGCGCCGCTGCAGCCGCATATCCAGTCCGGCGCGCTGCGGGCGCTGGCGATTGCCGGGCGTCGCCGCAGCCAGGCGATGCCGGAACTGCCCACCACCGCAGAACAGGGCTTCCCGCAGATCGAGGCCAGCACCTGGTTCGCCCTGCTGGCCCCAGGCGGCACGCCGCCGGAGCGGATCGCCCGGCTGCATGCGGTGCTGAACGAGGTGCTGGCCGAGCCGGAGGTGCGCCGCCGCCTGTTGGATGGCGGCGCCGAGGTGGAGCCGAGCGAGAGCCCCGAGGCCTTCGCCCGCTACTTCGCCGAGGATCGCGCCCGCTGGGCGCCGGTGGTGCGCGCCGCCGGCATGCGCGCGGAGTAGCCAGGAAGGCCGCCGCCCGGCCGGCGCGCACCCGGTGTCGCCCGGGGCGCGTCTTCGACGCAACGCCGGACGCACCTCAAGCGCAGGCCACCGCGGCGCACAAGCCCGTCACGGCATGGCCGCGCTGCTCGGCAAAGCCGCACGGCGCTTGGCCTCCACCCCCCATCGGCGCTACCACATCCCGCATGAGCGACACGCCCCCGGACCGGCTTTCCGCCGACCCCAGCAGCCCCTTCCACGATGCCGCCCTGCTGGAACGCGGCGTCGGGATCCGTTTCAAAGGCGTCGAGAAGAACAATGTCGAGGAGTATTGCGTCAGCGAGGGCTGGGTGCGCGTCTCCGTCGGCAAGACGCGCGACCGCCATGGCCGCCCGCTGACCATGAAGCTGCAGGGCACGGTCGAGCCCTATTTCCGCGACGCCAAGGGCGAATAGCCTGCAAAGCCGGGGGGCGGCGGCCCCCCGGCTCGGCGCCAGAGCGTGATCGGTCGAGGTCGAATCGACCGAAACTGTGAATCACGCGACCGAACAATGAGCTAGAGCGGGGCGGGTGAGCGCAGCTCGACCGATCCCGCTCTAGCGGTTTCACGCTGACTGTGCAGCGCGAAACCGCTCTAGCTTATGGCTTGTAGAGCAGCTTCACGCCTCCGGGCGATGCCGCCCTCCGGCGATCTGCTCTAGCGCTTCACCTGCGGATCCTCGCCATGGCTGTGGCGCTTGCCCTCGGCCTCGGCCCGCTGCAGCGCCTCCGCCTCCGGCCCACTCACCGCCTGCTTCGCCGCCTCGGCGGCGGGCTTCACCTTGCCGCTCTCGGTGAAGGCCTTGGTGGCGTCGTTGTACTGCTTCGCGGCGGTGCGGCTGCCCTCGCCCTCATTCTTCGTCTCGGCCATGGCGTGTCTCCTCCACGCGCGGCAACCCGCCAGCCCGGCGAAGGTTCCCGCGGCGGGCCTTTTCCCCGCCGCCCCCCGGCGGTATGGCAGGGGCAGGAGGAAGCCCATGCTGGACAACACCCCCCCGGTGCTGCGGCGGGACCAGGGCGCCGTCGCGACCCTCACCCTGAACCGCCCCGCCACGCGCAACAGCCTCTCCCGCGCCATGATCGGCGCGCTGCACGCCGCGCTGGCGGAGGTGGCGGCCGCGCCCGCCATACGCTGCGTGGTGCTGGCCGCCGAAGGCCGGGCCTATTCCGCCGGCCACGATCTGAAGGAGATCACCGCCCACCGCGCCGATGCCGATGGCGGCGCCGGTTTCTTCACCGCCGTCATGGCGGAATGCGCCGGGCTGATGCAGGCGGTGGTCACCCTGCCCCAGCCGATGGTCGCGGCGGTGGAGGGCGTCGCCACCGCCGCCGGCTGCCAGCTGGCCGCGAGCTGCGACCTGGTGGTGGCCGCGGAGAGTGCGCGGTTCTGCACCCCGGGCGTCGATATCGGGCTGTTCTGCTCCACCCCCGGCGTGGCGCTGGCGCGGGCGGTGCCGCGCAAGGCGGCGATGGAGATGCTGCTGCTGGGCGAGATGGTGCCGGCCGCCGATGCGCACCGCATGGGCCTCGTCAACCGCGTGGTGCCGCCCGGCCAGGCGCTGGCCGAAGCCGAGGCGCTGGCGCAGCGCATCGCCGCCCGCTCCGCCGTGGCGCTGCGGCTGGGCAAGCGCGGCTTCAACGCCCAGGCCGGGCTGCCTTTGGCGGCGGCCTATGACGCCGCCGGGCGGGTGATGGTGGAGAATCTGCTGGCCGAGGATGCCGCGGAGGGGATCGGCGCCTTCCTGGAGAAGCGCACCCCGGCATGGCGGCATCGATAGTGTCCTGCCCGCTCCGCTCGCCGGGTTTCCGATGAAGGGGCAGGCCACGCCGGACGATGGCCAGCGCCCTGGGTCGGAAGGCCGCGGGAGTTCGGGACGCTGGCCCGGTGGCCTGCCTCTCCGCTAGAGCAGATCGCCGGAGGGCGGCATCGCCCGGAGGCGTGAATCTGCTCTACAATCCATAAGCCAGCAACCCGGCGAACATCGCGGGCGGGACACCGGGAGGGAAGGATGGATGACGAGACCGGGCTGGGCCGCTGCCCCGCCAACCACCAGCCTTTGACGCCGCTGCTCTTCCTGGAGCGGGCGGCGCAGGTCTTCCCCGATCACCTGGCCGTGGTGCATGGCGGGCTGCGGCGGAATTACCGGGCGCTGCGCGACCGCTGCGTGCGGCTGGCCGCGGCGCTGGCGGCGCGCGGTATCGGGCGCGGCGACACGGTGGCGGCGCTGCTGCCGAACATCCCGGAAATGCTGGAATGCCATTACGGCGTGCCGATGGCCGGCGCCGTGCTGAACACCATCAATACCCGGCTGGATGCCGACACCATCGGCTACATCCTGCAGCATGGCGAGGCAAAGGCGGTCATCGTGGACCGCGAATACCTCCCCGTGCTGCGCGCCGCCCTGGCGCTCTCCGGCGCCGCGCCGCTGGTGGTGGAGGTGGCGGATGCGGAAGCGCCGCCCGCCGCACGGGCCGAGAGCCTGGGCGGGCTGGACTACGAGGCGCTGCTGGCGGAAGGCGACCCCGGCTTCGCCTGGGCGCTGCCGCAGGATGAGTGGGATGCGATCACGCTGAACTACACCTCCGGCACCACCGGGCGGCCGAAGGGGGTGGTGTATCACCATCGCGGCGCGCAATTGCTGGCGACGGGCAATGTACTGTCCGCCGGCATGGGGCGGCATCCGGTCTATCTCTGGACCCTGCCGATGTTCCATTGCAATGGCTGGTGCTTCCCCTGGACCGTCACCGCCATGGCCGGCACGCATGTCTGCCTGCGCGCGGTGCGCGGCGCCGCGATGTGGGCGCTGATGGCGGAGCATGGCGTGACGCATCTGTGCGGCGCGCCGGTGGTGATGGCGACGCTGCTGGACACGCCGGAGGCGGAGAAGCGCCCCCTGCCCCGCCAGGTGCAATTCGTGGTGGCCGGCGCGCCGCCGCCGGAGGCGGTGCTGGCGCGGATGCAGGCGGCCGGCTTCGCCGTGCTGCATGTGTACGGGCTGACGGAGGTGTACGGCCCCGCGGTGGTGAATGAATGGCATGCGGAGTGGACGGCGCTGCCCGCCGCCGGGCGGGCGAAGCTGATGGCCCGCCAGGGCGTGCGCTACCAGGCGCTGGAAGCGCTGGAGGTGATGGACCCGCTGACCATGCGGCCCGTCCCGCCCGATGGCACGACCATGGGCGAGGTGATGATGCGCGGCAATGTGGTGATGAAGGGCTATCTGAAGGACCCCGCCGCGACCGAGACGGCCTTCGCCGGCGGCTGGTTCCATACCGGCGACCTCGCGGTGAAGCATCCGGATGGCTATGTGCAGCTCCGCGACCGGTCGAAGGACATCATCATCTCGGGCGGGGAGAACATCTCCTCCATCGAGGTGGAGGACGCGCTGTACAAGCACCCGGCCGTGGCGCTGGCGGCGGTGGTGGCGAAGCCGGACGAGAAATGGGGCGAGGTGCCCTGCGCCTTCGTGGAGCTGAAGCCGGAAGCGCAGGCGACGGAGGCGGAGCTGATCGGCTTCGTGCGGCAGCATCTGGCGGGGTTCAAGGCGCCGAAGCAGGTGGTGTTCGCGGAATTGCCGCGGACGAGTACGGGGAAGATCCAGAAGCATGTGCTGCGGGGGCGGGTGCGTTGAGGGAGGGCTCTGCCCTCCTCGTTGGACGCAGTGCGTCCAACCCCACCCGCAAAGGGCCGAAAGGTCCTTTGAACCCTTGAGTCCGGACCCGACGGCCGAGGCGCAAAACTCAAGGTTTCCAAAGGCCCTTCGGCCTTTGGTGGGGAGAGTTTGAGAGGGGCAAAGCCCCTCTCAAGCCTTCGCCAGCACCAGCTTCGCCAGCAACCCGCCCACCCCGCACACCGCGATGCCCAGCGCCATCGGCACCGCCGTGCCGTCATGCAGCGCCCCCACCAGCCAGCCGGAAACCGCGCCCAGCCCGAATTGCAGCGTGCCGATCAGCGCCGAGGCACTCCCCGCCACCTTTCCTTGCGGCGCCATGGCCAGCGCCGTGCCCAGCGGCATGGTCGCGCCGATCCCCGCCACATAGCAGAACAGCAGCGCCGCGATCGCCGGGAAGCCGCCGATCCCCGTCGCCGCCACCAGCACCAGCAGCACCGCGGCGACGCTCATCCAGCCCAGCGCCACGGTCAGCGCCGTGCCGGCCGCCACGCGCCGCGCCAGCCGCGCATTCGCCTGGGCGACCAGCATGATGCCGAAGGCGTTCAGCCCGAAGAACAGCCCGTAGGTGGCCGGCGCCACGCCGTGCAATTCCATGAAGACGAAGGGCGAGCCGCCGATATAGGCGAACATCCCCGCCGCCGGCAGCGCGCAGGCCAGCGCATGGCCGAGGAAATGCCGGTTGCCCAGCAGCCGCAGATAGACCTGCAGCACGCCGAGCGGCCCGTCCCGCCGCCGCCGCTCCGCCGCCAGGCTCTCCGGCAGGAAGGCATGCACCACCAGCGCCAGCACCGCGCTGTAGGCCGCCAGTACCCAGAAGATCAGCCGCCACGGCCCCAGCACCAGCAGCCCACTGCCGATGGTGGGCGCCAGGATCGGCGCGATGCCCGCCACCAGCATGAGCTGCGACATCAGCCGGACGGAGCCCGGCCCCTCCGTCAGGTCCCGCACGATGGCCCGCGCCATCACCATGCCGGCGCAGCCGCCCAGCCCCTGTACGAAGCGCCAGAAGGTGAACCAGCCGATATCCTGGGTCAGCGCGCAGCCCAGCGAGGCGAGGGTGAAGATGGCCAGCCCCGCCAGCGTCGGCGGCTTGCGGCCGAGGCGGTCCGCCAGCGGACCGTAGACCATCTGCGCCAGGGCCATGCCGGCGAAGAAGGCGGCGAGCGTCCGCTGCACCTGCCCCGCATCGGCGCCGAGCCCCGCCCCGACCATGGGAAAAGCCGGCAGGTACATATCCGTGGCCAGCGGCCCGAAGGCCGACATGGCCCCCAGGATGAGGATGAGATGCAGTGCGACCTGAGGCATGCGGCAGGGTTACCACCCGGTGCCGCACCGCACCACGGGGAAAGTTTCATACGAAACCGCTTCCGGCCGCAGCGCGGCCGCCCTCAGCCCATCGCCATGGCGGGGGCGAAGCTGCGCGCATCCGCCAGCGCCCAGGCCCGGGCGAAGCGCGGATCGTCCGTCCCGTCCAGCAGCGCGCCCGTCTCCAGCGTCGGATAAAGCTCGGCGAAGCTCGCCACGCGCTGCGGCGAGACCCGCCGGCGGAAATGCTCCAGCCGGAGCTGCGAGGGGTGGTCCAACCCCGCCGCCGCCACCAGCTCCGCCAGGGCCTCCATGGTAGCGGCGTGGAATTGCGCGACGCGCTGCGCCTTGTCGGGCACCACCAGCGCCCGCGCCCGTGTCGGATCCTGGGTGGCGACGCCGGTCGGGCAGCGATCCGTGTGGCAGGAGAGCGACTGGATGCAGCCGAGGGCGAACATGAAGCCGCGCCCCGAATTGCACCAATCGGCGCCGAGCGCCAGGGCACGGGCGATGTCGAAGGCGGAGGCGATCTTGCCGCTGGCGCCGAGCCTGATGCGCTCCCGCAGCCCGATGCCGATCAGCGCATTGTGGACGAAGGAGAGGCCTTCCCGCAGCGGCATGCCGAGATGGTCCATGAATTCCAGCGGCGCCGCGCCGGTGCCGCCCTCCGCCCCATCCACCACGATGAAATCCGGCGTGATGCCGGTTGCCAGCATGGCCTTGCAGATGCCGAGGAACTCCCAGGGGTGGCCGATGCAGAGCTTGAAGCCCGCCGGCTTGCCGCCGGAGAGGCGCTTCATCTCCGCGATGAATTCCATCATCTGGATCGGGGTGGAGAAGGCGGAGTGGTTGGGCGGCGAGACGCAATCCATGCCGAGCGGCACGCCGCGCGTCGCGGCGATCTCCGGCGAGACCTTGGCCGCCGGCAGCACGCCGCCATGGCCCGGCTTGGCGCCCTGGCTGAGTTTCAGCTCCACCATCTTGATCTGCGGGTCGGCGGCGGTCTCGGCGAAGCGGTCCGCCGAGAAGCTGCCATCCGGGTTGCGCGCGCCGAAATAGCCGGAGCCGATTTCCCAGATGATGTCGCCGCCCTGGCGGTGATGCGGGCTGTAGCCCCCTTCCCCCGTATCATGCGCGAAGCCGCCGCGGGCGGCGCCGAGATTGAGCGCGCGAATCGCCTGGGGCGAGAGCGCGCCGAAGCTCATCGCCGAGATGTTCAGCAGGGAGGCGCTGTAGCCGGCGATATCGACGCGGAAGGGCTCCAGCGTCGGGCGTTTCGCGGCGATGCTGTGCTGCAGCCATTCGAAGCCCTGCTCATAGACATCGTACTGGGTGCCGAAGGGGCGCTTGTCGAGCTGCTTCTTCGCGCGCTGATAGACCACGGCGCGCTTGTCGCGGCTGAACGGGGTGCCGGTCTTCTCATCCTCGAAGAAGTATTGCCGCATCTCCGGCCGGATCTCCTCCAGCAGGAAGCGCAGATGCGCGGCGATGGGGTAGTTGCGCAGCACCGCGTGATGCGGGTTGAAGAGATCGCGGAAGCCGAGGCCGACCAGGCCGAGGGCGAGGATGAGGAAGGGCGCGATCCAGCCCGCTTCATCCGGCAGCAGCGCCAGCAGCAGCAGCAATATGGCGGCGGCGATGCAGGCCAGCGTCAGGCAGATGAAGCGCGGGGTGAAGGCAAGGTGAAGCGGTGGCATGGCGGGGCCTTTGCGGCTTGGGCTGGCTTGGGCGGCGGAGGTTAGCCGGTTCCGGCCTGGAACAAAGCCCGGGCGCTGCGTGAAGCTCTGATGTCAGGGTTGCGCCGCGGGGTGGCGTCGGCAATGGCGCCCGAATTTTCGGCACGCGCGGATCACAACGCCCTGCGCCTGGGCAAAGCTGGCCGCCGCACGCTGCATTTCCCGCCTTGCCGCGCTGCACCATGGCGCGCCCCGCCGCTAGCATGCGCGCCGACGGCCCGGAGCGTGGAGTTGGCGGCAATGGATATCGGTGTCTTCCTGCCCATCGGCAACAATGGCTGGCTGATCTCCAGCACCTCGCCGCAATACATGCCGAGCTTCGACCTCAACAAGGCGGTCACGCTGAAGGCGGAAAAATACGGCTTCGAATTCGCCCTCTCCATGATCAAGCTGCGCGGCTTCGGCGGGCCGAGCGAGTACTGGGACCATAATCTGGAAAGCTTCACCCTGATGGCCGGGCTGGCGGCGGTGACGACCCGCATCAAGCTGTTTGCCAGCGTCGCCGTGCTGACCGTGCCGCCCGCCCTGCTCGCCCGCATGGCGGTGACGAATGACAGCATCAGCCATGGCCGCTTCGGGGTGAACATCGTCTCCGGCTGGCAGAAGGCCGAGTATGAGCAGATGGGCATCTGGCCGGGCGAGCGGCATTTCGCGAAGCGCTACGAATATTGCAGCGAATACGTCCAGGTGATGAAAGAGCTCTGGGCCACCGGCCGCTCCGACTTCAACGGCGAATTCTTCCAGATGAGCGATTGCCGCGTCAGCCCGAAGCCCATGGCGAAGATCGACATCATCTCGGCCGGCCAGTCGAATCGCGGCATGCGCTTCGCCGCGGAATATGCCGATTACAATTTCATCTCGGCCGGCGGCATCAACGACATCAGCCAGGTGCGGCCGCATACCGAAAGGCTGCTGGCGGCGAACGCCGCGGCCGGCGCCGATTGCAAGGCGATGCTGCTGATGATGGTGATCGCCGACGAGACCGACGCGGCGGCGATGGCGAAGTGGCACCACTACGTCGCCGGCACGGATCTGGAGGCGCTGGCCTGGCGCGATGCCCAGGCGGGCGCCGATGTGAAGGCGGAGGCGCACAGCACCGTCGGCCGCATGGTCCGCAGCGAGCGGCTGCCGACCAACATGCTGCGGCTCATCGGCTCCTACGAGACCGTGGCGCAGCAGCTCGACGCGCTGGCGGAGATTCCGGGCCTGGCCGGCGTGATGCTGACCTTCGACGATTTCCTCATCGGCATGGAGCAATTCGGCACCCGCATCCAGCCGCTGATGCAGTCCCGCCGCCATGTCGCCCTGGCGGCCTGAGGCCGGGGAGGAGCGGCCGTGATCGAGGAGGGCCGGACGGCGCGGGAGCTGTACCTGGCGCTGAAATCCGCGCCGCCGCGCGCGCGCTTCGGCTTCGGCCGCCGCGCCGCGCTGGTGAATGTGGATGTGCAATGCGCCTATACCCAGCCCGAGCGCTACGTGACCGCCTATGAGGCCGATCCGCACCAGGTGGCGCATATCAACGCCCTGGCCGCGCTCTGCCGGCGCCGTGGCTTTCCCGTGGTCTGGACCTATGTCGCCTATCTGCCCTCGGGCGAGGATTGCGGCGTCTGGGGCACGCGCAGCGACACGCCGGACAGTTTGCAGAACATCAAGGCAGGCTCGCCCCGTGCCCAGTTCGACCCCCGGGCGGAGCGCGCCCCGGGCGACATCGCCATCAACAAGCGCATGGCCTCCGCCTTCTTCGAGACCAACCTCCGCAGCCTGCTGACCTACCACCGCGTCGATACGGTGGTGGTGACGGGCGGCTCCACCTCCGGCTGCGTCCGCGCCACGGTGGTGGACGGGCTTTCCTGCGGCTTCCGCATGGTGGTGCCGGAGGAGGCGGTGGCGGACCGGCATGAAAGCCCGCATTTCGCCAACCTCTACGACATGGCGGTGAAATACGCCGATGTCCTGCCGGTGGCCGAGGTGCTGGCGGGCCTGGCCGGCATGCCAGGCGAAGCCTGACCCCGCGGGGTGGACTTTGCCCCGCCCGAGGAGGAAAGTTCCGCAACCTCCGGCGCCGCCGGCGCCGCTGACCCTTGGAGACATGCATGCTCGACGCCGCCGCCCTCGACGCCCTCTTCCTCAAGGCCCGTACCCAGAACAAGTGGAAGTCGGAGCCGGTGAGCGAGGCGCAGATTCGCCGGATCTACGAGATCCTGTGCCAGGGCCCGACCTCGGCCAATTCCTCCCCGGCGCGCTTCGTCTTCGTGACGACGCCGGAGGGGAAGGAGAAGCTGAAGCCTGCCCTCTCCTCGGGCAATCTGGACAAGACGATGGCGGCGCCGGTCTGCGTCATCATCGGCACCGATATGGCCTTCTATGAAAAGCTGCCGCAGCTCTTCCCGCACACCGATGCGCGGTCCTGGTTCACCTCCTCCCCGGCGCTGGCGGAGGAGACGGCCTTCCGCAACGGCACGCTGCAGGGCGCCTATCTGATGCTGGCGGCGCGGGCGGTCGGGCTCGACATCGGCGCCATGTCCGGCTTCGACAAGGCGAAGGTGGATGAGGCGTTCTTCGCCGGCACCAGCATCAAGTCCAATTTCCTCTGCAATATCGGCCATGGCGACCCGGCCGGGCTGTTCGGCAAGCTGCCGCGGCTGAGCTTCGAGGAAGCCTGCTCGATCGTTTGAGCTGCCGTTCCCTCCCCCGCTGGCGGGGGAGGGTTAGGGTGGGGGTGGCTGCCGGGGCACGGGGCCAGGCGTTTCGCCGGGCTGAACCGCACCCCCACCCCGGCCCTCCCCCGCAGGGCGGGGGAGGGAGACGCTGCGCCTAGCGCATCAGCGCTTCCCAGCGCTCCACCTCCCGCAGCACGTAGCGCTCCGACTCCTCTGGGGAGAGGGCCAGCACGCGGTCCACGCCGAGCTCGGTCCATTTCCGCTGCAGCGCCTCGGTCTGCTGCACCCGCGCCACAGCGGCGTGGAGGGCGGCACGGATCGGGGCCGGCGTGCCGGCGGGCAGGAACAGCGCCTGCCAGACCAGCATCTCCGCATCCACCCCGATCTCCCGCCAGCTCGGCACCTCCGGCGCGGCCGGGCTGCGCTCCGGGCTGGTCACGGCGAAGGCGCGGGCCTGGCCGCCCCTGGCGGTCTGGAAGGCAGTCAGCGCCACGTCGAAGACCAGAGCGATGCGGCCCGCCGCCAGGTCCAGCGTCGCCGGCGCGCCGCCACGATAGGGAATCTCGTTCATCTCCAGCCCGGCGGTACGGCGGAACAGCAGCGCCGCCATGCCGAGCGTGCCGCCACCGCCGGTGCTGCCGAAATCATACCGCCCCGGCGCCGCCCGCACCGCTTCGATGAAGGCCTTGCCATCCGCCGCGGGGAAGCTGTTGGCCACCAGCATCACCATCGGCATTTCCGAGAGGATGACGACGGGGGCAAGCTGGCGGACCGGGTCGATGGCGTTCGGCACCACCACGCGCAGCACCGCATGGCTGGTGTTGTTGAACAGCGCGGTATGGCCGTCCGGCGCCGCGCGGGCGACGTATTCCGCCGCGATCATGCCGGCGCCGCCGACCCGGTTCTCCACCACCACGGGCTGCGGCAGGACCTGGCCCAGCGCCTCCGCCAGCACCCTGGCGCCGACATCCGTGGCGCCGCCTGCGGCATAGGGCACGATGAGGCGCAGCGGCCGCTCCGGCCAGGCCTGGCCCAGGGCGGGCAGCGACGGCAGCAGCAGGGCCAGCAGCAGGGCAAGGCGGCGGGTCATGGGCGGTCTCCCGGTTCTGCCGGGACCATAGGGCAAAGCCAGGCGGAACGATAAGCGTCGCCGGCGGGGCCGCCCGCCCGGGCCAAAGGCGCCAAGGCCAAGGGCGCCAAGGCCAGGCCCGCGCCGCCCGCTGTCCTGAAGCGGCTCCGCCGCTTCAGGCTGTGCCGGGGCGGCGCTCATCCGGCGCCCCTGGAGTCCCCGCGAAGCCGCGCAGCGGCTTCGCGGGAAACTAGGCTATCGGGCTGGTGTCGGAGACGCTGAAGCCCTGTGGCCCGTTCCACAGCAGCGAGAGCGTCCCGCCCGGCACATCCGCGCCGTTATAGGTCGCGTCCTCGATATGCAGGTTGCGGTCATGGCCCGGCGTGCCGTCGAAGAAGTCGTTCAGGAAGTTGATCTCGACGGCGTGGCTGCCGGGCGCCCAGTTGCCCTTCACCGTCACCGTATCCGTCACCCCGGTGCCGAATTCCGAGGCGGCGCTCACGCTCTGGGTGCCGCCGATCTGCCTGCCATCCACGCTGATGGTGTACTGCGCATTGCCGTCATAGGCGTCCTGGCTGATCTTCAGCACCAGGCTGTCGCTGCCGCTGCCCAGGGTGACTGATTTGCCGCCGCCGCCGCCACCCCCGCCCGCGCCGGGTTCCACGAAGCCGAAGGTCGAGGGGCCGGCGGAGAGCAGGTCCTTCGCCGCCCCCGCCACCGCGACGCCGTTATAGGTGGCGCCGTCGATATAGAGGTTGCGGTCGGTGGCCGCCGTACCGCCATAGGCGTCGTTCAGGAAATTCACCGAGACGGTGTGGCCGCCCGAGGCCCAGTTGCCGAGCACGGTGACGGTGTCGCTCGCCCCGCTGTCATGCAGGGCGCTGGCGGTCAGCGTGCCGCCGATCTGCACGCCGTCCACGCTGATCGTGTAGCGCGCGCTGCCGTTCCAGGCATCCTGGCTGATCTTCAGCACCAGGCTGTCCGTGCCGCTGCCGATGGTGGTGCTGGTGCCCTCGCCGCCGCCCGGGGTACCGCCGCCGGTGCTGCCGGTATCGGTGAAGGCGATGGTCTCGGTGCGGTTCCAGAGCAGGTCCGGATCCGCCCCGGCAAGGGAGACGGCAACGCCGTTATAGCTCACCCCGTCGATATGGAGGTTGCGGTCGGTGCCGTCAGTGCCGCCGTAATCGTCATTGAGGAAGGTGATCGAGACGTTGTGCGGCCCGGTCGCCCAGTTGCCCAGCACGGTGACGGTGTCGCTCGCCCCGCTGTCATGCAGGGCGCTGGCGGTCAGCGTGCCGCCGATCTGCACGCCGTCCACGCTGACCGTGTACCGCGCATTGCCGTTCCACGCATCCTGGGAGATCTTCAGCACCAGGCTGTCCGTGCCGCTGCCGATGGTGGTGCTGCCGCCGCCACCGCCCGGCGTGCCGCCGCCGGCATCGGTGAAGGCGAAATCCTGGCCGCCGGCGGAGAGCATCTCCAGCGCCGCGCCCGGCACCGCCGCGCCGTTATAGGTCGCGCTTTCGACATAGAGATTGCGGTCGGTGGTCGGCGTGCCGCCATAGCCGTCATTCAGGAAGGTGACGGTCGCCGTATGCGGGCCGGGCCCCCAATCGCCCAGCACGGTGAGGGTGTCCGCCGTGGCGCCGCCATGCAGCGCGCTGGCGGTGAGGATGCCGCCCACCTGCACGCCGTCCACGCTGACCGTATATTGCGCGTTGCCGTTCCAGTAATCCTGGGTGATGCGCAGCACCAGGCTGTCCGGCCCGCTGCCGATGGTGGTGGTGGTGCCGCCGCCGGGCGGGTTGCCCGTGCCGCCGCCGCTGATCAGCAGCCGGCCGATCTGGCCATAGGCGATATCGGCGTAATAGACGTAGCCGTCCGGCATCTGCACATAGTCGATCGGCACCCATTCGCCATTGGTCAGGGCGAGCAGGCCGACCTTGGTGCGGTCGTTCACGTCGACGGTATAGACCTCGCCGCCGGCGAAATCGGTGAAGAAGTAGTCGTTCAGCAGCTCCGCCGGGTATTTGTCGCCGGTGTAGATCACCTGGCCGCCGGTGATGGCCTGCACCTGGAAGCCGGGATCGTCGCTGTTGTGGGAAAAGGCGCGGAAGGAGGGCGTCAGCAGGATCTCGCCATTCTCCACCGCCTCATAGAAGGCGGCGGCGCTGGGGAAATCCTGGTAGGTCGCCGTCCTGTCCATCGTGCCGCCATCGCCGCCCTCGTAATAGGGCCAGCCGAAATTGGCGCCGGCGCCGCCGGTCTGGATCATCTCATAGGTGTTCCAGCCGGTATTGGTGATGAACAGCCGGCCTTCCTGGTCGAAGGCGATGGAGAAGGGGTTGCGCAGGCCGAGCTGGAAGACCTTGGCGGCATTGGTGTCGAGCGACATGCCGTCGCTGACGAAGGGGTTGTCCGGCAGGCCGTCGCCGGTCATCGGATCGACGCGGAGGATCTTGCCGGAGAGGCTGTCGATCGACTGCACGTCCACGGTGCGCGGATCGGCGAAGTCGAAGGAGGTGCCGTCGCCGGTCGAGATGTAGAGCGCGCCATCCGGGCCGAAGGCAAGGCTGCCCCCGGCATGGGAGGCGCTGTCCACCTTCAGGTAGTCCTGCTTGATGCCGTTGACGACCACATCGTCATCGTCGGGCAGGTAGCGCTCGGAGGAGGGGCGGTCCTGGAAGTACGGGCCGGTGAAATCGATCGCGCCGTCGCCGGAGATGTCCTCCAGCGACTGGCCGGCGCCGCCCACCAGCACCTTGGCGCTGCCCGGCACCACGGTGCTGTAGCCGGTATCGGCGTCCAGCGTGTAGCGCACCACCTGGGAATAGCGGTTGCCGTTGCCGTCCGGCGCGTCGCCGCCGGTCTTGCCCGCGGTGTCCGGCGGGTCCGCCACGTAGAAGGCGTAAATGTAAGGGTTGTTCGCCAGGTCCGGATGCAGGACGATGTCCATCAGCCCGCGATCCTGGTAGGAATTCACCTCGTCGCGGATGTCCAGCACCGTGCTGGCGGCGCCGGTGTCGAGATCCACCAGCTTGATGACGCCTTCCTTCTCCGCGACATAGACCTTAGTGGGGTCGAAGGGCGCGGGTTCCAGGTTGAGCGGCTGGTTGAGGCCGTCCGCCACGATCTCCCGCTCCACGGTGTAGTCGGAGACCAAGGGCGGCTCCTCGGCCGGCGGCGGCGCCGGATTCTCGTCATCGAGGATGGAGATGCGCGCGGTGCGCGGCGCCCAGATGGTCGCGCCGTCGATATCGACGATGGAGACGACGAAGGTCTCGGTCGGCTCGCCGATGGCGTCGTCGATGATCGGCACCTGCACCGTTACCTCGGCGGCGCCGGAGGGCATGGTGATGGTGCCGAAGCCGCCGGTGAAATCCTCCCCCGCCGTCGCCGTGTCGCCGGTGACGCCGTAGGTGATCGTCACCTCGTTTTCCAGCGAGCCGGTCCGGACGATCCGGATGCTGGCCGTGCCGCTGTCCTCATCCACCCTGATCTCGGTGTCACCGAGGAAGACATTGCCGTTCTGTGCCACTGCCCCACCCCACTGCCGTGTCGTTCAAGCAACGGTGAACAGGCGTTACTGCTCCCGCCACGGGGGGCGTATTGTTCCTGTACGGACGCAAGAACAACAAAACTATAAGTTATTGAAGTATCGTTTCCTTGACCAAAACGAGAGGCGGGGTATCCGGGAGAAAAGAGTATTGGTGGATATTCTACCACTGGGGGAGGAGCCCGGCGGGCACGACGAGAGGCGGGACGGGCGTGGACCGCGGCGGGAGCGGCGGCGGAGGCCGATAAGGACGGGTTGGCCGGCCTTCGGCCTGGGGCCCCGGCGGGGGATGGCGCAATGCCTCCCCGGCATGTGAGGGCGGCATGGTCACGGCGGCGGCATCGGGCCTGCCAGGGCAGCGGCAGGCCGTCCGGCAGGCGTCACGCCCCCTGGCCTGCCTTGCGGCGTGCCCCGATCGCAGCGACGCCCGTGACGCTCACCTGGCTGTTGTTTGCTGCCAGGCGGTTGCATAACCCGTCGCCATGACGCCATCCCTCCTGCATGAGCCGCGATCCCGCGGGCAGATCGTCGCCGCCACCGAGATCCTGCGCGAGGTTCTCGGCGCCGAGGTCGTTGCCGCCTACCTCTTCGGATCGGCTGTCGCGGGCGGCCTGCGTCCGGGCAGCGATCTCGACATCCTCGCCGTCAGCGCCCGATCGCTGACAGGGGGCGAGAGGTCCGCGATCATCCGGCGGCTCCTCCCGATCTCCGGGCGCAATGCCATCGGCGGGCCAGGACGTTCGATCGAGCTCACCATCGTCGCGCGCCCGGCCCTCACACCCTGGCGCCACCCGGTGACGATCGAGCTGCAATACGGCGAGTGGATGCGGGCAGAGCTCGAGCAAGGCGATGCGCCGACCTGGCCACACCCCGATCCTGACGCCGTGGTCCTGATCGAGACCGCCCGCCGCGCCGCCGTGCCGCTTCTCGGCCCGCCCGCCGTCGCTATCCTCGAAACGGCGCCGCGCGCCGATCTCGCCCGGGCGATGCTGGACCTGGTCCCCATCCTGCTGCCCGGGATAGAGGAGGGTAACGACAGGCGAAACGGGCTGCTCACCCTGGCGCGGATCTGGACGACGCTCGCAACCGGCGAGATCCGGCCGAAGGACGGGGCCGCCGACTGGGCCCTCGCGCAGCTTCCCGCGGAGCACCGCCCGGTCCTCGCCCATGCCCGGGCGGCTTATCTCGCCGAGGCGCCCGAGGATTGGCGCGATCTCGAGCCGCGGGTGCGGCCGCATGTCGATCACGTCGTCGCGCTGATCCGGAGCTTTGCCTGATCGCGTAGATGACCGAGGTCAGCACGCAACGCTCTGCCGCAGATGCCAATCGCCACCGGGCGTCACCGCTCATCCGTGACGACGATCTTCGTGCGGCGCGGATTGGCGCGGGAACTCGCAAGACATCGTAGATTCGACGGAATTTGGCGCGCCCGGCAGGATTCGAACCTGCGACCCCACGCTTAGAAGGCGCGTGCTCTATCCAACTGAGCTACGGGCGCAATCTCGTCTGGCGCCGGGGCAACGAGCCGTCACAGCCCTTGCCGCTCCAGGCGTGGAGCAGCCCGGCCCCCGGGCGTTCCGCCGGGCGCCGGGCAACAGGCCGCCACACCAGCCCCCAACCCTTGCTGCCCCGGCGCTGAAAAGCCCGGCGCCACCGGCCACTGCCTAATGCGTCCAGTTCTCCGTCCGGCCGAAGCGGAAATTATCCGCATAGACCTTGGGCTTGATGCGGACCGGCTTGGGCTCCTCCACCTCATAGGCCAGGCCCTTCGCCTCGGCATAGGCCACCGCCTCCTCCCGCGTCGGGAAATGCAGCCGCACCTGGCCCAGCGTGTCGCCCGAGCCGGCCCAGCCCATCAGCCGGTCCGGCCGCTGCTTCTCCCCAGGCGCGAATTCCAGCACCCAGCCATGGGTGTTGCCCCTGCCGGACTGCATCGCCGAGCGCGGCGGCACGTAGATGCGGGCTTTCTGCGACGGACCAGCCATAGGGACTCCCAGATCGATCTCGGGGCGGCGGGATTCGAACCCACGGCCTCCTGTACCCAAAACAGGCGCGCTACCAGGCTGCGCCACACCCCGTTGCGGCGAAACTAGCCTGCGACACCCGGCGGGGGAATAACCCGGCAGCCGAATCCTCGCCTCGACTCCGCCGCTCCCGCTGGGTGAATTGGCGCCATGCTGCCCCGCCGCCTGCTGCTGGCCGCGCCGCTCGCCGCCTGCGCCGCCCCGGCCGCGCCCACCACCCCCGGCCCGCAGGGCGCGGAAGGCTGGGAGATGCGGGAGCAGCTCTGGCGCATCCCGGTGCCGGACGGCCCGCGCGGCACGGTGCTGCTGGAGGCGACGCTGTACCGCCCGCCCGGCCCGGGCCCCTTCCCCCTCGCCCTGGTCAGCCATGGCCAGCCGGGCGGTGGCGAGGCGGCGCGGCGTTCCCTGGCGCGGCCGCGCTACCGGCTGCTGAGCGCGGAGCTGCTGGCCCAGGGCTTCGCCGTGCTGCTGCCGGTACGGCGGGGCTTCGGCGCCTCGGGCGGGGAATTCGCCGGCAGCACCGGCGGCTGCGCCCGCATGGCGCTGGAGGCGAATGCCGAGGCGGGGGCGGCGGACATCGCCGCCTGCCTGGCCTATGCCCGCGCCGCGATGCCGATGCTGGAGGCCGGGCGGGTGCTGCTGGCCGGGCAGTCCGCCGGCGGCTTCGCCAGCCTGGCGGCGGCGGGGCGGCCGGGGCTGGGGGCGGCCGGTGTGCTGAATTTCTCCGGCGGGCTGCGCGCCGGCCGCGGCGGGTTGTTCGGCGGCAGCCATTGCGCGGGCTGGCAGGAGAGGCTGGTGCAGGCCATGGCGGCGCTCGGCGGCCGGCCGGCGGCGCGGCGGGTGCCGACGCTCTGGCTCTATGCCGTGCAGGATTCCTATTTCGGCCATGGGCTGGCGCCGCGTCTTTGCGCCGCCTGGGTGGGGGCCGGCGGCCGAGCGCGCTATGCCGAGATCGCCGCCCCCGGGCGGGACGGGCATGGCTTCGTTGAGGATCCCGAGGCGCTCGGCCTGTGGCGCGGGCCGGTGCAGGAATTCCTCGCCGGGCTGCGGGCCGGGAGGCAGCAGCCGGGGTGAAGGCGCGCAAGGGCGCCTGCCACGATGAGAACCACCGCGAGGATGGGAGAAAGAGCCGGCCGCGCTACCGTGCCGTGCCGAAGATCCGCTGCTCCACCTTGTCCCCGACGCGCAGCCCCAGCCGCTCCGCCGTGCCCGCCGCCAGTTCCAGCGTCGCCCGCACCGGCCCGCGGCTGTCCACCGGCGCCAGGGAATAGGGCACGGTCCGCTCCGCGATGCGGCGGATCGTGCCATCGGCATTGATGAACACCATGTCCAGCGGCGCGACGGTGTTGCGCATCCACATGCTGCTCTCGCGCGGCGTGCCCCAGTCGAACAGCATGCCCTCATCCGGCGCCACGCTCGGGCGGAACATCAGCCCCACCATCTGCTGGTCCGGCGTCAACGCCATCTCCACGCGGAATTCATGCCGCTTGCCGTCCCGCGTGAGGATCGCGAGGGGTTCCTCCGGCAGCCTGGGCTGCGGCCCGGCCTGGGCCATAGCGGGGCGGGCCGAGGGACGGGCAAGGCAAAGGGCGGCAAGGCCGCCGAGGAAGCGTCGGCGCATGGCGGCACCATGCCACCCCTGGCAGCGCCTTCCAACCGCCGCCATGATCCTTGCATGCTGCGGACGATTCTGACCCCCGCCCTCGAGATCGCCTATGAGGAAAGCGGCCCGCCGGACGGCCCGCCGGTGGTGCTGCTGCACGGCTTCCCCTATGCGCCCCGCGCCTATGACGCGGTGGTGCCGCGGCTGGTCGCCGCCGGGCGGCGCTGCCTGGTGCCCTATCTGCGCGGCTATGGGCCGACGCGCTTCCTCTCCCCCGCCACCCCGCGTTCCGGCCAGCAGGCGGCGCTGGGGCAGGATCTGCTGGATTTCCTCGATGCGCTGAAGATCGGGCGGGCCGTGCTCGGCGGCTATGATTGGGGTGGGCGGGCGGCCTGCATCGTCGCGGCGCTGCATCCCGGGCGGGCCGCTGCCCTGGTCTCCGGTACGGGATACAATATTCAGAACATCCCCAACGCCGCCCGGCCAGCCCCGGCCGCGGCCGAGCACCGCCTCTGGTACCAGTACTACTTCCACACCCCGCGCGGCGAAGCCGGGCTGGCGGCCGACCGGCGGGGGATCTGCCGCCTGCTCTGGCAGCTCTGGTCGCCGACATGGGCGTTCGACGACGCCACCTTCGCCGCCAGTGCCACCGCCTTCGACAACCCGGATTTCGTCCCCGTCGTCATCCAATCCTACCGCCACCGCTTCGGCTATGCCCCGGGCGATCCGGCGCTGGACGCGATGGAGGCGGCGCTGGCGAAGCAGCCGCGCATCGCCGTGCCGAGCATCAACCTGCATGGCCTCGATGACGGCGTCGGCCCGGCTGCGAGCTCCGCCGGGCATCACCGCTGCTTCACCGGCCCCTATGAGCGGCGCCTGGTGCCGCGTGCCGGCCACAACCTCCCGCAGGAGGCGCCGGACGCCTTCGCCCGCGCCGTACTGGACCTGCCGGCGGCATGAGCCGGCCGCTGACCCAGCTCATCTTCGTCTCCCGCCCTCTCGGCTTCGACCAGGCGACGCTGGCGGCGATCCTCGCTTCCGCCCAGCGCCGCAACCGGGCGACAGGGATCACCGGGGCGCTGGTCTGCCGCGCCGACCTCTATGTGCAACTGCTGGAAGGCAGCCGCGCCGCGGTGACGGCCTGCTTCGGCCGCATCGTGGCGGACCGGCGGCACAGCGATGTGGAGCTGGTCTGGGCCGGGGACACGCTGCGGCGGCTCTTCGCCGGCACGCCGCTGCGCGACGACAAGGCGCATGGCTGGATGTGGAGCCTGGCCGAGATCCGCAATGGCGCGGCACGGGTGGCGGGGGCGGCGGCCTACCGGCAATTGTTCGACCGGCTGGCGGCCACGCCGCGGCAGGGTCAGGATTGGGATGGATGACGGGGACTTTGCCCCTGAGTCCGCAGGTTCGACCGTCGGGTTTAAAACTCGGACCGGGGTCCGGGGCCAGGTCCTGGCCCCGGCGGGAGTGCAGAGGGCAGCGCCCTCTGCTGGGGGTTTGGGGGCGAAGCCCCCAATCTTGCCGGGCCGATTTCATCCCGTCATCGCTCAGCTTCGCGCCTGCAGGACGGAGCCCCCGCCCCTTCCGCTTTTTTCCTGCTTCCCAAGCCAGCGCCTGGGGCGCTACCCCGCCCGCAGCCCCGCGCAGAGGAAGGGCACGATCTCCGCCACCGCCTGGCGGAAATCCCCGCTGTCGCAGGCCCCGCCCGACATCAGCTCCAGCCGACCCGTCCGCAGCAGGGTGTAGCGATAGGCGCCCATCATGAAATATAGCCGCCAGCACAGCCTCTCATGCGGCACCTGCGGCAGCGCCCGCTGGAATTCAGCCAGATAGGCCAGCGTCGTCTCGTCATAGACGGTGCTCAGCAGCTCCTTGCCGATATCGTCCGGCTCGGTGTGCAGCCGCGCATGCATGCTCATCGCGGCGCGGCCTTCCGGGGTTTCGCCATTCAGCATGAAGGGGGTGACGAAGCTCTCCACCAGCTCCTCCAGCGGGATCGGCGTGGCGCCGTGCTTCGCCTTCAGCGCCGCCAGGGTGCGCGACCGCGCTTCCGTCACCGGGGAAGCGCCGCGCAGATAGGCGGCCTGGAACAGATCCCGCTTCGCCCCGTAGTGATAGTGCAACTGCGCCAGATTCACCCCCGCCGCCTGGGCGATGGCGCGGGTGGAGGTGGCGGCGAAGCCCTGCTCCGCGAAGAGCATCTGGGCCACCTCCAGGATCCGGTCGCGCACGCTGGGGGAAGGGGCCGCTTCGGGCGGCGTTTCGGTCATGTTCATGTGCTGGGGTCAGCCTCCTGCGCCCGGCATATAGCGGCCGCGCGCCGGTTTCGCACGGTCAAGCTTGACATCGCCCTGGGCAGGGAAGAGGGTTTGGTCAATCGACCAATCACCCCGTCAACCGCCAAGGGAGGCACCCGACGCCCATGAGCGCCGCACTCGACCTCACCGATCAGCTCCCCCGGCGGACCGACCCGGCGGCCCGCGCCCGTGCCATCGCCCCGATCATCGAGGCCGCCGGCCAGCGCATCGAGGACACCAAGGGGCTGACGCCGGAGGTGCTGGACGCGCTGCACGGCGCCGCCTTGTTCCGCACCCTCCTCCCCCGCGCCTATAATGGCGAGCAGGTGAAGCCCGCCACCTTCTTCCGCATGGAGGAGGCGATCGCCGCGGCGGATGGCTCGACCGGCTGGTGCCTCTGCCAGGCCTCCGGCTGCTCCTTCGCCGCCGCCTACATGGCGCCGGACGCGGCGCGGGAGATCTGGGGCGATCCGCGCGCCGTCGTGTCCTGGGGCTATGGCCAGGGCGTCGCCAAGGTGGTGCCGGGCGGCTACCGGGTCACCGGCACCTGGCGCTTCGCCAGCGGCAACCGCCATTCAACCTGGGTCGGCGGCCATTGCCGGATCGAGGAAGCGGACGGCTCCACCCGCCTCGACGCCGAGGGCAAGGTCTTCGAGCGCACCATGATGGTGAAGCGCGACGTGCCGCGCTGGCACGATGAATGGAATGTCGTCGGCCTTTGCGGCACCAACAGCGACACCTACACCCTCACCGACGTGTTCGTGCCGGAGGAGTTCAGCGTCACGCGCGACAGCGACGCGGAGCGGCGGGTGGATGCGCCGCTCTACAAATTCACCACCACCAACCTTTACGCCTCCGGCTTCGCCGGCGTTTCCATGGGGATCGCCCGCGGCATGCTGGATGCCTTCACCGCCATGGCGAAGGGCAAGACCCCGGCTTCCATGTCCCGGCCGCTGAAGGACAGCGAGGTGATCCAGAACGGCATCGCCCAGGCCGAGGCCAAGCTGCGCTCCGCCGGCGCCTGGCTGGTGGAGGTGCTGGAGGAGGCGCATGCCGTGGCCGAGGCGCGCGGCCACATCACCCTCCAGGAGCGTGCCCTGGTGCGGCTGGCGACCACCTCCGCCATCCACCGCGCCAAGGAGGTGGCGGAGTGGTGCTACCACGAGGCCGGAGCCACCGCGATCTTCGACAACAGCCCCTTCGAGCGCCGCATGCGGGACATCCACGCCTCGGGGCAGCAGGTGCAGGGGCGCACGGCGCATCTCGAGATGTGCGGCCAGTTCTTCCTTGGGATGAATCCCTCCGGCCGCTTCTTCTGACCTGGCGCTTCTTCTGACCTCCACGGAGCACGGACCATGCCCCTCGAAGGCCTGAACCACTACACCATCCGCCCCGCCGATCTGGAGCGGACCAAGGAATTCTACGTCGACGTGCTGGGGCTGGAAGTGGGCTACCGCCCGCCCCTCGGCTTTCCCGGCTATTGGCTCTATGTCGGGGACAACCCGACGGTCCACCTGATCGGCCCGCGCGAGCGCGACGCGCATCTGCCACGGGAGGCGGGGCCGACCGGCCTGCTGGACCACATCGCCTTCACCTGCACCGGCCTCGCCGAGATGAAGGCGCGGCTGAAGGCGCGCGGCATCCAGCATGAGGAGCGGGTGATCCCGCGCGACCGGCAAACCCAGCTCTTCATCTACGACCCGGACGGCGTCGCGGTGGAGCTGAACTACCCGCCGAGCGAGACCCCCGCTTCCGCCTGAGACGCCGGGCCACCGGCCCGGCCCTTCTGCATGCGTCCTGGCATCATCCCGCTATGGGCGATCCCGCCCGGGCGGCGACGGCGCCAGCCCCTGACAACGCCGCCCGGCCCGGGAAAGGCCGGCGGCCCGGAGGAAAACGTGCATCGACCCAGCCTTCCGCGGCGTGGCCTGCTGGCCGCTGCCGCCAGCCTTGCCGCCCCTGCCCTGCACGCCCAGGGCAACCCGGCCGCCAGCTACCCGGACCGGCCGATCACCATCGTCGTCTGCTTCCCGCCCGGCGGCTCCACCGATCTCTCCGCCCGGATCGTCGGGCCCGGCCTCTCCGACATCCTCGGCAAGCCGGTGGTCATCGAGAACCGGCCGGGCGCCGGCGGCAATATCGGCATCGGCTATGTCGCCCGGGCGGCGGCGGATGGCTACACGCTGCTGGTCGCCAGCTCCGTCTTCGTGGTGAATGCCAGCCTCTACCGCAACGCGCCTTATGATCCCTTCAAGGATTTCGCCTATGTCGGGACGCTCGGCGCCTCGCCCAATCTGATCTGCGTGCGGCCCGATACCGGCATCAAGACCCTGGCGGAGCTGGTCGCCGCGGCCAAGGCGCAGCCGGACCGGTTCAACTACGCCTCCCCCGGCATCGGCACCACGCCGCATCTGGCGGGCGAGGTGCTGAAACTGCGCACCGGCGCGCCCCTCCAGCACATCCCCTTCCTCGGCGCCGGGCCGGCGGTGCAGGCCATCCTGGCCGGCACCACGGAGGTGCTGATCGCCAGCCAGGGCGGCCAGGTGGAGACCGCTCAGCGCAACGGCCAGGTCCGCGTCCTGGCGCAGACCGGCGCCACCCGCAGCCCGGATCTGCCGGACGTGCCCACCCTGGCCGAATTGGGCGTGGAGGATGCGGTTTCCGAAACCTTCAACGCCCTCTACGCCCCGGCGGCGACGCCGGCGCCGATCGTGCAGAAGCTGGCCCAGGCCACGTTGCAGGTGCTGGCCAAGCCGGATATCCAGCAGCGCTACCGGCTGGGCGGGGTGCTGGTGGCGGCGGAGGGCCCGGAGGGGCTGAAGGCGCGCGTGGCGAAGGAAGTCCCCCTCTGGCGCGAGGTGATCCGGCAGGCCAGGATCGCCGTCGAGTAGAGGAGTCCCGGGTATGCAGCCCTGGCATGAAATCGTGGTCGAGCAACTCAAGGCGAATGAGATCCGCCTCATTCCCTATGTGCCCGACAATGTGCTGAAGCCGCTGATCAACGCCATCCATGCCGATCCCTTCTTCACCGCCTTCACCACGGCGCGGGAGGAGGAGGCGATCGGCATCGTCTGTGGCGCCGTGATGGCCGGCATGCGCGGCATGGCGCTGATGCAGACCAGCGGCTTCGCCACTTTGGCGAATGTCCTGGCCAGCCTGCCCTGCGCCTTCCAGATCCCGGCGCTGATGATGATCAGCGAGCGCGGCACGCTGGGCGAGTTCAATATCGGCCAGGCGGCGGTGTGGCGGACCATGCGCCCGACGCTGGAGGCGCTGGCGATGGAGCATCATGTGATCACCCGGCTGGACGAATGCGGCTTCATCGTGGACCGCACCATCCGCCAGGCGCTGAGCACGCAGCAGCCAGCGGCGCTGATCCTCTCGCCGCTGCTGACCGGCGGCAAGGCCAACCCGGTGAAGGTGGGGGGCTGAGACGATGAGCGTCACCACTGCCCATAACGCCAAGCGCATGTACCGCTTCGATCTCACGAAGCGGCTGGTCGCCAAGCTGCACCGGGACGAGGCCGTGATCGGCGGCATCGGCCACAGCAATTTCGACCTCTTCACCGCCGGCCACCGGCCGCAGAATTTCTACATGCTGGGCAGCATGGGGCTGGCGATCCCGATCGCCCTCGGCGTCGCCATCGCCCAGCCGCAGCGGAAGGTCTTTGCCCTGGAAGGCGATGGCTCGCTGCTGATGCAGTTGGGGTGCCTGTCCACCGTCGCGACCCAGGCGCCGAAGAACCTCATCATCCTGGTGATGGACAACGGCACCTACCAGATCACCGGCGGCCAGGTGACGCCGGCGGCGGGGGGCACGGATTTCGTCGCCGTCGCCCGCGGCTGCGGCCTCACGAGCGCCGCCTGGGCGGCCGACGAGGCGGATTTCGAGCGGCTGGTGGAGCAGGGCCTGGCGACCGACGGGCCGCATCTCATCGGCCTGAAGCTGGACGAGCAGGGCCCGGCCGGCCAGACGGAGCGCGACCCGGCGCAGATCCGCGACCGCTTCATGCGCGGCATGGGCGTGAAGAAGAGCAAGCTGGTCACCTGAGAACGGCTGTCGCTGCCTGTTGCCCTTCCGCGGCTTTGCCGCGGAAGGCTGTGCGAGGCTTCAGGAGTTGAGGAATCCGGGGCCCCCGCGGAGCCGCGCAGCGGCTTCGTGGGGAAAAAAGAGAGGAGGACGTCATGGCTGCCCGCTTCCCTGGCTATGTCCCGCACGGCGTCATCCCCGCCGTGCTGCTGCCCTTCCAGGACGACCTTTCCATCGACGCGGCGAATTACCGCGCGCATCTGCGGGATGTCGGCGCCACGGCCGGCATCACCGCCATCACCACCAACGCCCATGCCTCCGAGGTCGCCTCCTGCGACCCGGAGGAGCAGGAGCGGGTGCTGGATCTCACCTTGCAGGAGATCGGCGACCGGCTGCCGGTGGTGAACGGCGTCTATGCCGACGGCACCATCCAGGCGGTGCGGCTGGCCAAGGCGGCCGAGGCGGGCGGCGCCTCCGCCCTGCTGGTCTTCCCGCCCGGCGTGCTGGCGCGCGGCAATGCGGCGCGGCCCGACTGCCTGGCCGACCATGTGCGGCATATCGCCGCGGCGACCAGCCTGCCGCTGATCGTCTTCCAGTATCCCGGCGTGACCGGGCTGACCTATCCGCTGGACACGCTGGTGGCGCTGGCGGAGGAAATCCCGCACTTCCGCGCCATCAAGGATTGGTGCAACGATCCCGCCCTGGCGGCGCGGCATATCCGCGTGCTGCAGGGGCTCAGCCGTCCGGTGAACGTGCTGAGCACGCATAGCGCCTGGCTCTTCGCCTCTCTCGTCACCGGGGCGGCGGGGCTGCTCTCCGGCTCCGGCTCGGTGATCGCCGATTTGCAGGCGCGGCTCTTCGCCGCAGTGCAGGCGGACGATATACGCGCGGCCCAGGCGCTGGACGCCCGCATCCGTCCGACCGCCGAGGCCTTCTACGCCGAACCCTTCTTCGACATGCACAACCGCATGAAGGAAGCGCTGGCGCTGCTGGGCAAACTGCCCCGTGCCGTGGTGCGGCCGCCGCTGAAGAAGCTGACGGAGGCGGAAATCCGCCGGATCGGCGCGGCGCTGACGGAAGCCGGGCTGCTGGACGCGCCGCTTCTGGCGGCGGAATAGGCAATAAGGCTGGGGAAGGACGGGGGCGCCGCCCGCACCCCCGCCAGGGGCTCCGCCCGTTGGCGGCAGTGCCGCCAGCCCGCACCGGCGTGACGCAATGAGTTGCGAACGAGACGCAATTGCATGTATGGCTGCCGCCCGTCACGCAGGCTCGAGGGACGACGCATGGCAGCACGGCAGGCAGCGGGTTATGCGGCGATCGGCCTGATCCTGGCCTCGACTGCCCCGGCCTTCGGCCAGGGGACCGCACCGGAAGCCGGCGGCGCCGTCGCCCTGCCGCAGATCGAGGTGGAAGGCGGCCGTCCCACCGGCACCAGCCCGGTCCAGGGCTATGTCGCCCCTGTCGCCGCCAGCGGCACCAAGACCGACACGCCCCTGATCGAAACGCCGCAATCCCTCACCGTCATCACCCGGGACCGCATCGACACCCAGGCGGTCCGCAGCGTGGAGGAAGCGCTGCGCTACGTGCCCGGCGTCACCATCGGCCTCTCGGGCTTCGATTCGCGCTTCGATAGCGCCCGCATCCGCGGCTTCGACGCGCGGTCGAGCCAGTATCTCGACGGGCTCCGCCTGCTGCGGCAATTCGGCCCCAGCTCCCTCGAGCAATACGGCATGGAGCGGATCGAGGTGCTGCGCGGCCCAGCCTCCGTGCTCTATGGCCAGACCGTGCCGGGCGGGCTGGTCAACCTGGTCAGCAAGCGCCCGACCGAGACGCCCTTCGGCGAGGTGCGCCTCTCCGCCGGCAGCTTCGACCGCTATGAGGCTGATTTCGATGTCGGCGGCCCGGCGACGCAGGATGGGCGCTTCCTCTACCGGATGACCGGCGTGGTGCGGGACAGCGGCTCGCAGATCGATTACGCCGATGACGACCGCTATTATTTCGCCCCGGCCGTCACCTGGCGGCCGGATGCCGCGACCTCCCTCACCCTGCTCGGCCGCTTCCAGTACGACCGGACCGTCTCGCCCATCGGCCTGCCCGCCCAGGGCACGCTGCTGGCCAACCGCAATGGCCGCATCCCCCGCAACCGCTTCGTCGGGGAGCCCGATTTCCGCGATTCGGACGTCTCGGTCTGGAGCGTCGGCTGGGATTTCCGGCATGATTTCAACGAGGTGTTCAGCATCCAGCAGAATGCGCGCTGGCTGAACAACCGCGTCGACTTCCAGAACATGTACGGCTCGGCCCTCTCGGCCGACCAGAGCACCCTGACCCGCGGCAGCCTGGTGCAGCGGGAAAGCTCCGACACGGTCAATCTCGATACGACGGGAACGGCGCGCTTCGCCACCGGCCCGGTGGCGCATACGCTGCTGCTGGGTGCCGATTACCGGCAGTACTGGGGCAATTACCAAAGCTATTTCGGGGCCGGCGGCACGCTGAACCTGTTCAACCCCAATTATGGCAGCGCCATTCCGGATCCGCGCATCGCCCCGGTGATCTCCGTCAACCGCGACGACCGGCTGCTGCAATTCGGCGTCTACGCCCAGGACCAGCTTCGCTTCGGCAATTGGCTGCTGACCCTCGGCGGCCGGCAGGATTTCGCCCAGAGCACCCAGACCAGCCAGCTCAATGGCAGCCGCAGCAGCAGCAATGACGGCGCCTTCACCGGCCGGGCGGCGCTGATGTACCTCTTCGAGGCCGGTGTCGCGCCCTATTTCTCCTACTCCACCTCCTTCGATCCGGTGGTGGGCGCGGCGGCGCCGCAGCGCGGCGGTGGCAGCTTCCGCCCGACCGAGGGCGAGCAATGGGAGATCGGCATCCGCTACCAGCCGCCGGGCCGCGAGAGCCTGATCTCCGCCGCCTATTTCGACCTGACCCAGAGCAACGTCTCCACCCGCGACCCGGTCTTCACCAGCTTCCAGGTGCAGACCGGCGAGGTGAATGTGCGGGGCCTCGAATTGGAGGCGCTGGCGAGCCTGACGGAGAGGCTGCGCCTCATCGCCTCCTACACCTGGCTGGATGGCCGCATCACCAAGGCGAATGACGGCACGGCGGGCAACCGCCCGGCCCTGGTGCCGGAGCACATGGCCAATCTCTGGATGGATTACCGCTTCCCCGAGGGGCCGCTGAGCGGGCTGGAATTCGGCGCCGGGCTGCGCTTCATGAGCGCGCTTTACGGCGACAACGCCAACCAGTTCCGCTCGCCGGCGGTGACGCTGTTCGATGCCTCGATCAGCTACGCCATCGGCCCCTGGCGGGCGCGGATCAACGCCTCGAATCTCTTCGACAAGGACTATGTGGCTTCCTGCCAGGGCGCCTTCTATTGCTATTACGGCGCGGGGCGCACGGTGATCGGCAGCCTGGCCTATCGGTGGTGACCGGCCAGGCGGCCGGCCGGTTCAGCACGCCCCCGCAATCGCCAGGAAATCCGCCGCCACCAGGCTGGCCCCGCCGACCAGCGCCCCGTCCACATCCGGCAGCGCCAGGATCGCCTTGGCATTCGAAGGCTTCACCGAGCCGCCGTAGAGGATCCGCAACGCCCTGCCCTGCTCGCCGAACCGCGCCACCAGGCTGGCGCGGATGGCGCCGTGGATGGCGGCGATCTCCGCCTCGGTCGGGGTGCGGCCGGTGCCGATGGCCCAGACCGGCTCATAGGCCACCACCCCGCCGGCAGCGGCGAAGCCGTCCGGCAGGCTGCCGGCAAGCTGGCCCGTCACCACCTTCTCGGCATCCCCCGCCAGCCGCTCCGCCTCGCTCTCCCCGACGCAGACCACCGGCACCAGCCCGGCGGCCAGCGCCGCCTCCGCCTTGGCCAGCACCGCGGCATCGTCCTCGCCGTGATTCGCCCGCCGCTCGGAATGGCCGAGGATGACATGGGTGGCCCCCACATCCTTCAGCATCGGCGCCGAGACGTCGCCGGTATGCGCCCCCTTCGGCGCCGCATGGCAATCCTGCCCCCCCACCGCGATGCCCTGGCCGAGCAGCGCCACCGCCACCAGCTGCAGATAGGGAAAGGGCGGGCAGACCAGCAGCTCCGCCGCCGGTGGCGTTGCCGCCGCACCCTGGCGCACCGCCTCGGCCAGCGCGGCGCAGTCGCGTAGCGTGCCATGCATCTTCCAATTGCCGGCGATCAACGGGCGCACGCCTGGGGTCACGGTTGCCTCCTCCTGCCTGTCTCCCGCCTTCCCCGCTACCGGGGGCCGGACGGTTTGGCAACCTGCCCCCGAAGGGCTATGCAGCCGGCCGGAAACCCCCACGGATTGCGATGCTCACTGCCCTTCGCCGCCTGGCCGGCACCTGGTTCGCCAAGCTGCTTTTCCTGCTTTTGATCGCGTCCTTCGCGGTCTGGGGCGTCGGCGACATGGTCCGCAACTACGGCCGGGACGATTCGGTGGCGCGGGTGAACGGCACGCCGATCGAGATCCCGGAGGTCCAGGCCGCGGCACGGCGGGAGATGCAGCGCCTGGCCCGGCAGCTCGGCGCGCAATTCGATAATGATCCGCGCATCCGCCGCGCCGTCACCGAACAGGCGGTGGACCAGCTGGTGCTGGACCGCGTGCTGCGCGGGGAGGCGGAAAGGCTGCACCTGACCGTGCCGGATGATGCGGTGCGGAATTTCATCTTCGGCATCCCCGGCTTCCGCGGCTTGGATGGCCGCTTCAGCCGCCCGGTCTTCGAGAGCTTCCTGCGCAGCAACGACCTCACGGAGCCCGGCTTCCTTGCCCTGGTGCGGACCGATCTGGCGCGGCAGCAGGTGGCGCAGGCGGTGCGCGCCGGCGCCGCCGCGCCGGATGCCCTGGCCAGGCCCCTGCTGCGCTGGCTGGCGGAGCAGCGCGCCGTCACCATCGTCACCCTGAACACCGCCGATGGCGCCGAACCGGCGGCGCCGGAGGAGGCGCAGCTCCAACGCTTCCACGAGAACAACCCGGAGCGCTTCTCGACGCCCGAGATGCGCACCGCGACGGTCGCCGTGCTGACCGCCGACCTGCTCTCCCGCGAGGTGGAGGTGAGCGAGGCCGACATCGCCGCCGCCTATGAGGCGCGGCGCGGGCAATTCGAGGGGAGCGAGCAGCGGACCCTGGAGCAGGCGGTGGTGCCGGAGGCGGCCAAGGCGCAGGAGATCGCCGCGAGCTGGGCCGCCGGGGCGGATTTCGCCGCCGTGACGGCGCTGGCCCAGGCGGCCGGTGGCCAGGCGGTGGAGCTGGGTACGGTGACCCGCGACGGCCTGCCTTTGCCGGAGCTGGCGGAGGCTGCCTTCTCCACGCCGGAGGGCGGCGTTTCCGCCCCGGTGCAGAGCCCCTTCGGCTGGCATGTGCTGAAGGTCGCGAAGGTGGCGGCCGGGCACACCCGGACCCTCGCCGAGGTGCGCGATGCGCTGCGCCAGGAGCTGGCGCAGGAGAAGGCCGCCGACCTCGCCTTCGAGCGCGCCAACAAGGTGGAGGACGCGCTGGCCGGCGGCGCGACGCTGGAGGAGGTGGCGCAGCGCTTCCATCTCGGCTTCGCCAAGGTGGTGCTGGACGCGACCGGCCATGATGCGGAGGGCAAGGAGGTGGCGCTGCCGGTCATCCCCGCCTCCCGCGAGCCCCTGCTGCGCGCCATCTTCACCACGGAGCGCGGGGCCGCGCCGCGGCTGGCGGAGACCGAGGCGGGCTTCGTCGCGGTGAGCATCGAGGATGTCGCGGCGCCGGCGCTGAAGCCCTTCGCCAGCGTGGCGGCGGAGGTCCGCGCCGCCTGGCTGGAGGACCAGAAGCGCCACAGCCAGGAGGCCCGCGCCGCCGCCCTGCTGCAGGCGACGAAGGAAGGCAAGAGCCTGGCCGATGCCGCCCGCGAGGCGGGGCTTGGCTTCCGCGAGGTCGGCGCCCTGCGCCGCGATCAGCGCGAGGGTGCCGGCGTGCCGCCCGAATTGATGGCGCCGATCTTCGAGCTGAAGCCGCAGGAGGCGACCATGGTGCCGACCCGCACCGGCTTCGCCGTGGCGCAGTTGACGGAGGTGACGCAAGCCGATCCGGATGCCGACCCTGCCCTGCTGGCCCGTGTGCGCCAGGACGCTGGTCAGGCTCTCGGCAACGACCTGGAGGTTCAGTTCATGGGCGCGCTACGGGCGCGGGCCGATATCCGTGTCAATCCACGCCTGGTGGATCAACTCGCCCAGCCCTAGAGCGGTTTCACCTCGCCTGCGCTCGGCGAACCCGCTCCAACCCTTTGTTTGATCGCATTTTCCGAGTCGTCCGGCGATTCCCCCGGACTTGAAAATGCTCTAGACTCATGGTTTCCAAAGGCCCTTCGGCCTTTGGCGGGAGGAGTTTGAGGAGGGCAGAGCCCTCCTCAACCTGGTGTCCCGATGCCAAAGTCCTGCGGACTTCGTTCCCGGGCCACTAGCCTTGGTTTTCAGGACACTAGGCCAGGGCTTTCGACGCCTTCTCGAAGGTCCCCTTGCTGAGGTTGGGCGTCGCGAGCACCCGCTCCAATTCCTTGCGCATCAACGCGCCGCGCGCCTCGGATTGCCGCCGCCACAGCCCGAGCGGCCCGATCAGCCGCGCCGCTGTCTGGCCGTTGATGGGGTCCAGCGCGATCACTGCATCGGCGAGGAAGCGGTAGCCTTCCCCGCTCGCATCGTGGAAGTGCAGCGGGTTGCCGGCCGCGAAGGCGCCGACCAGCGAGCGCGCGCGGTTCGGGTTCTTCAGGTCGAAATCCGGATGGGTGTAGAGCGCGCGCACCGCCTCGAGGGTGTCCGGTCGGGACGACATGGCCTGGATGGAGAACCATTTGTCCAGCACCAGGTCGTCGCCGCGCCACTTCGCGTGGAAGGAGGCGAGCGCCGCCGCCCGCGCCGGCGCCTCGGCATCCGCCAGCAAGGAGAGGGCGGCGAGCTGGTCCGTCATGTTGCTCGCCGAATCGTACTGCGCTGCCGCCAGCGCCGTGTCGCCGGAAGCGGTCAGATAGGCGAGGCAGGCATTGCGCAGCGCGCGGCGGCCGATGCTGCGCCCGTCGATGCGGTAGGGGCCCGCCCCGGCCAGGCGCTGATAGGTCTCGCGCAGCGCCGCACCGCAGACGCGGCCGATCTCGGCGCGGATCGCCTGGCGCACGGCATGGATCGCCACCGGATCCGCCACCTCCATCTGGTCGGCGAGGAAGCCCTCGCCCGGCAGCACCAGCGCCTCAGCGGCGAAGGCGGGGTCGGCATCGGCCTGGGCCAGGGTGTTGGTCACCGCCTCGGCCAGGGCCGTGTCGAAGCCCGGCGCCTCGCCACGCTGCACCCGCGCCACCTGCGCCAGCATGAAGGCGGCGGCGTATTGCTGGCCGCTCTCCCAGCGCACGAAGGGGTCCGTGTCATGCACCGCGAGGAAGCGCAGCCTGCCCTGCGGCACGCCCTTCAGCCGCACCGGCGCGGAGAAGCCGCGCAGCAGGGAGGGCACGGGCGGCGCCGGCACATCCTCGAAGGTGAAGCTCTGCTCGGCTTCGTCGAGCATGAGCAGCCGTGTGCCGCTCTGCGCCGCATTCTCGCCGGCGAGGCGCGTCGGCAGCTCCGCCCCATCGGTGCCGAGCAGCCCCATGGCGATGGGGATGGAGAGCGGCGCCTTCTCCGCCTGGCCCGGCGTCGGCGGGGTGTGCTGGCGGAGCTTCAGCGTGTAGCGTCTTGTGGCGGCGTCGTAGCTGTCCTCCGCCGTCACCTCCGGCGTCCCCGCCTGGTCGTACCAGCGCATATGATGGCTGAGATCGACGCCAGAGGCGTCCTGCATCGCGGTGACGAAATCCTCGATCGTCACCGCCTGGTTGTCGTTGCGGCTGATGTAGAGATCCATGCCGCGCCGGAAAGCGGCGGCGCCCAGGCGGGTGTGCAGCAGCCGCACGACCTCCGCCCCCTTCTGGTAGACGGTCGGGGTGTAGAAATTGTCGATCTCGATATAGCTCTCCGGCCGCACCGGATGCGCCATCGGTCCCGCATCCTCCGGGAATTGCGCCGCCCGCAGCCCGCGCACGTCGCGGATGCGCTTCACCGCGCGGCTGCCCTGGTCGGCGGAGAATTCCTGGTCGCGGAAGACCGTCAGCCCCTCCTTCAGCGAGAGCTGGAACCAGTCCCGGCAGGTGACGCGGTTGCCCGTCCAATTGTGGAAATACTCATGGGCGATGACGGTCTCGATGCCCTGGTAGTCGCCATCCGTCGCCGTCTCCGGCTGGGCCAGCACGTATTTGGTGTTGAAGACGTTGAGGCCCTTATTCTCCATCGCCCCCATGTTGAAGTCGGAGACGGCGGCGATGTTGAAGACGTCGAGGTCGTATTCCAGGCCGAAGACCTCCTCGTCCCATGTCATGGAGCGCTTGAGGCTGTCCATGGCGTGGCCGCAGCGATCCTCGTCGCCGCGGCGGACCCAGATGTTCAGCGAGACCAGGCGGCCGGATTTCGTGGTGAATTGGTCATGAACGTTGACCAGGTCGCCGGCGACCAGGGCGAAGAGATAGCTCGGCTTCGGATGCGGATCGACCCAGCGCACCCAATGGCGGTTGCCCGCCGCAGCACCGGAGCCGTCCGGGTTGCCGTTGGAGAGCATCACCGGCACGGCGTCGCGGTCCGCGGTGATGGTGACCGTGTAGCGGGACAACACATCCGGCCGGTCGAGGAAGAAGGTGATGCGGCGGAAGCCCTCCGCCTCGCATTGCGTGTAGAAATTGCCGCCGGAGGTGTAGAGGCCGGAGAGCAGCGTGTTCTTCTCCGGCGCGATGCGCACGGTGGTTTCCAGCCGGCCGGCAGCGGGCGAATTCAGCAGGGTGAAGGACCCGTCCTGGCCGAGCAGATAGCGGGAGGCAGGCAGCGCCACGCCATCCAGCTTCGCCTCCAGCAGCTCCAGCGCCTCGCCATCCAGCCGCAGCGGCGCATCGGCCGGCGCGGCGGGGTTGCGGCGCAGCGCCAGCGCCGCGCGCACGATGGTCGCCTTCGGGTCCAGCTCGAAGGCGAGATCGACGCTGTCCACCAGGAAGGCGGGCGGCGCGTAATCGGCGCGGTGGGTGGTCTTGGGGCTTTCGGCCATCTGGGTCATGCCTGGAACCGGGTCAGCACGTTTTCGAGCATGCGGGATATCGGGTTGGCATAGTTGTCATGCGAGAGGCTCCCGCAGAAGGTGATGGAGCCGGTGGAAAAGACCGCGCCGCCGCCCGTGGTCTCGAAATAGACGATCTCGGCGCGGATCAGCGCCTCGGGCGACTCGCCGGTGACGGTGGTGACATGGGTGAGCAATTCCTCCGGTACCGTCACGAAATGCTCCTGATGCGCCTCGCTGCGCGCCAGGATCATGGCGTTCGGCGGGGTGCCGAGGAGCGGGTCGGCGCGGTCCAGCTCGAACCCCGCCGCGCCGCCGCCGGAGAGCCCGAAGCCGCCAAAGGCCTCGCCGGGCGCGATGCCGGTGCCTTCGAAGATCCAGGCGGCGCGGGGATCGGTGACGGAGTCCGTCGCGCGGTAATGGCTGCCCTCGAATTTCCCCTGGCCGCTGAAGCCGACGCCGGCCAGCAATTGCGGCGGCCTGCCATTGCGCCGCCACAGCCCGCCCAGCGTGCCATCGAGCTGGTTGTAGTATTCGCCGCTCTCCGCCGCCCAGGCGCGGATGCCGCCCTCGGCGCGGCGGATCTCCAACAGATGCGGCCGGTCCGGCCGCCGCGCCACCTTCCAGTAGAAGCCATTGCCGCCGAGATAGGCCAGCCGCCCGCCCTGGTTCACGAAGCCTTGCAGCGCGTCCAGCGTGCCGGGCGTGTGGTATTCCGGATGCGATCCCGTCACCACCACCTTGTAGCGCGAGAGCAGCTCCAGCCCTTCGTCATCCAGATCCTCATCGGTGATGACGTCGAAGGCGAAGCCCTTCTCCTCGAACCAATCGGTCAGGTGGCTGTCGGCGGGCAGGTGGCGAAGGCCGGAGCCCTTGTCATCCGGCACGGCGAGGAAGCCCGGCCGCATGTTCATGATCGGCCGCAGGCGGGAGGAGAAATGGATGCCGCTGCCATCCGGATGGCTGTTGTAGGTGGAAAGCCCGTAATCGGGCACGAGATTGCCGCACCAGGGATAGGCGCCCCAGGCCGCGCGCCGGGCCAATTGCGCTTCGGGAAATTCCGGCCGGGCGTAATTCGCATAGACCTGACAGGTGAAGGTGTTCGCCAGATAGGCGATGGGCGCGCGCGCCACCCCCTTGGGCGGCAGCACGAAGAAAGGGATCAGGTCCCAATGGTCGCCGCAGGTCAGACGCACGGCATAGATGCCGCTCGGCAGGTCGTCCGGGATCGGCACCACGAAATCCGTGGCCCAGCGGCAATCCTCCAGATCATCCTCATGCAGATGCACGGCGGCGTAGTGGCGCGGCGCCTGGCGCCAGGCATGCGCCTCGCCGGTCCAGCGGCTGCCCTTCACCGCGCGCGCCGGCAGGTTGACGAAGCCGCCATGCAGCGCGGCGGGGCCGCGGTCGAAGATCGCCTCGCCTTCCTGCCCCTCGGAGAAATCCCACCAGGCAACGACGCGGCCGGAAGCGAGCAGCGCCTCGGGCGCGGCCAGGGTCACGCGCGGCAGGCCGCGCAGCAGCAGCGGATCCTCCAGCCTGCCGTTGAAATGCCCGGCGGCATTGGGCGCGGCTCCCATGGTGATGGCGTAGTCGCCGGACCAGTCGCTGACCGGCAGCGGGGTCTCGCTGAAGCCGGCCTCATCGGCGCCCCATGTCCGCTGCAGCGGCGCCTGGCGCAGGGTGAGGCGGCCTTCGCCCACCGTCACCGTCACCTCATACCAGCGGCGATGCAGCAGCGGCGTGGCGATGGCAGCGCGCACCGTCGCGCCATCCACCGTCACGCTGGCGGCAAGGCCGGTGTCGTCGGCGGCGAGCGTCAGGCTGTGCCCCGCACCGGCCAGGGCGAAGACCACCTGCGGCCGGTCCGGCCCGCGCAGCTTCCAGGGCGAGAGCCGCAGCAGCAGGGTGAAGGCCTCGCCCAGGGCCAGCCGGCCGGCGGCCCGGCCATGGGACCCGCAGGGCACCGGCTTGGCGACGGAAGGATACTCTCCCGCCCATGCAGCCGGTATGGGCAGCAGCTTCATGCCCGGCCCGGCCGGGTTGGGGTCCGCATGCCGCACCCGCACCAGCTCCGCCTTGTAGGGAGCGTCGAGCTGGGAGGAGATCTTCACCTCCAGCCTTTCCCCCGGCCGCGCGGAAAACCGGTCCAGATAGCCGATCAGCGGCACCACCATCGCCCTGCCCCTCCCCTCGTCCCGGTTTCAGCCTGCCATGCTGCGGCGTGACGGGCTATCCGTTGGTGCCGGGGTCGAGCGGGTAGATCGGCCGCCGCACCTTCTCGAATTTGAGCTGGCCGTAATCCGAGGTGCAGACCCCGATGCCGGCGCATTCCACGATCTCCCGCGCCAGCGGGCCGAGCGCGGCGCGCCAGTGCACCCGGCTCTTGATCGCCAGCACCTTCTTGTCGCGCGGCTCGATGCCGAGGATCCGGAACATGTCGGGCGAGACCGGCTCGATCTGCCGCGTCACCAGCACGATCTCGACCGCGCCGGTGTCGAGCACCACGGTCGGGCCCATGAAGACCTTCAGCCCCGGCGACAGCCCCGCCTTGGTGACGAAGGTGCCGGAGGAGATGGTCTTCACCGTGCCCGTCACGGTCAGCGGCTTCGAGCTTTGCGGCAGCGCGGGCATGGGCAGCTTGCCGCCGATATCGAGGGTGATCTCGGCACCCGGCCCGGCCTTGATGCAGGCGGCGACGGCGGCGGGATCGCAGATGCCGAAGAAGGCGACATCGGTCAGCCCCTGGCGGAGGATTTCGGCGAGGACTTCCGTGGTGTCCATGGTGCCGCCGCTGGCGCAATTGTCGTAGTGGTCCAGCATCACCACGGGCAGGTCGCCGCCCTGGGCGGCCATGGCCTTCGCCCTAGCCACCGAGTCGGTGAGCGGTTCGGGGCGGAAGACGAAGGATTCGCGCGCCTTCCAGGCGAAATCCAGCAGCTCCTGCACCATCGCCTCGGCCGCCGGCTTGTCGCCATCGGTGGTGACGACGGCGGACAGACCGGCGCCCTCGATATCGGCATGCGGGAAGCCGACATAGAGGCTGGCGGTGAGTGCCTTCCCGCTCTCCTCCCAGCCACGGCACATCGCCTGCAGCTCCTTGTTCGGGAAGGCATGGGTGCCCTGGGCCATGACATGCGGCAGCATCGGCGCGCGGCCCCAGGCGGTGACGGGCGTCACCTCGCCCTGCAGCGCGCGCAGCAGCACGGCGGCGGCGCGGGCGGCGGTCTCGCCCTGATCGACATGCGGATAGGTGTGGTAGCCGGCGGTCACCGTCGCGCGCTCCACCATGTCCGGATAGATATTGGCGTGCATGTCATAGGCGATGGCGACGGGCGTCGTCGCATCCACGGCGCGGAGGCGGCGCAGCAGCTCGCCCTCGCCATCCTCGAACCCTTCCACCACCATGGCGCCGTGGAGATCCAGCAGGATGGCGTTCCAGCCGCCCTTGGCCACATCGGTACAGATGCGCTCGCAGAAGCCGTCATAGGCGGCGCGCTGCACGGCGCCGGAGGGCGGGGCATGGGCGGCGATGGAGCACGCCACCTCGGCCCCCGCCGCTTCCGCCACCTTCAGGAAGCCGCCGATGCAGGTGCCGGTGTTGCGGAAGAACTCCAGCGCCGCCTTCCCTTCCAACAGGGTCTTGCCGTCGCGGCAGAAGCGTTCGCGCGGGGTGGGCACCGGGGAGAAGGTGTTGGTCTCGTGCGAAAGACCGGCGATCAGGATGCGCATCTTGCGGGCTCCAGGCTTGCTTCCGGCATGGTGCCGGCGCGAAGCTGGCGCGTGAAGAGGGAGACGCGCCATGCCCCGCCCCGCCCGCCGCCTGCCCCCGCCCCGCGCCATGATCGTTGCCCCGCAGCCGGAGGCGGTGGAGGCGGGCGCCGCCATGTTGGCCGCCGGCGGCAACGCGCTGGATGCGACGCTGGCCTGCGCCTTCACCCAGGGCGTGGTGGACCCGATGATGTGCGGCATCGGCGGCATCGCCACCCTGCAGGTCTTCGACCCGAAGAGCGGCACGCATCAGGTGCTGAACGGCCTCGGCACCTGCCCGGCCGGGGCGCGGCCGGAGATGTGGGCGGCAGATTTCCTCGGCGAGTGCAGCGACGGCTTCGGCTACCGGGTGCGGAACTACGCCAACGAGCTGGGGCCGCTGGCGGTGACGGTGCCGGGCGCGCTGCGCGTCTTCGCCGATGCGCATGCGGCGCTGGGCCGCACGGAATGGGCGAAGCTGTTCGACGCGGCCATCGGCTTCGCCGAGGAAGGCTGGATCATCCGGCCGCATGTCCATGCCATGTTCACCATGGATGAGCGGCCCTATGGGCGGCTGAGCTATGCGGAGAAGCTCGGCTATACGGAGGATGGCCGCGCGCTGTATCTGCGGCCGGACGGCACGCCGAAGCGGCTGGGCGAGGCGGTGCGCAACCCGGCGCTGGGCGCGACGCTGGCGCGGATCGCGGGCGGCGGCGCGGCGGAATTCTATGCGGGCGGGATCGCGCGGGAGATCGTGAAGGCGATGGAGGCGAAGGGCGGCCTCATAACCGCCGCGGACCTGGCCGGCTTCCGCCCCGCTATCAGCGCGCCCCTGCTTGTGCCCTATCGCGGCTACACCCTGGCCCTGCCGGAGCCGCCGGCGGGCGGCGTGGTGGTGGGGGAGATGCTGCGCATCCTGGAGCGTTTCGACCTGGTGACGCTGGGCCACAACACCCCCGCCTATATCCAGGTGGTGGCGGAGGCGATGAAGATCGCCGGGATCGACAAGGAGGCGCATGTCGGCGACCCGGCCTTCCAGGAGGTGCCGGTGGCGCGGCTGCTCTCCGACGCCTATGCCGATGACTGCGCCGCGCGCATCCGCCGCGGCGAGCGGGCGAGCCTTTCCCGCGCCATGTCCGATCCGCCGAACACCACGCATGTCTCCTGCGTCGATGCCGATGGGATGGTGGTCTCGCTGACCCATACGCTGGCGGTGCCGTCCGGCGTGATCCCGCCGGGCACCGGCTTCATGCTGAACGGGGCGATGAATTGGATGGACCCGCGGCCGGGCCGCGCCGGCTCCATCGCGCCGGGCAAGCGGCGCTATTCCTCCATGACGCCGAGCCTCGTGCTGGAGGGCGCGCGGCCGGTGGCGACGCTCGGCGCGCCGGGCGGCGCCTGGATCACCGTGGCGGTGGCACAGGTGCTGCTGAACCTGCTGGATTGGGGGATGGGGATGCAGGAGGCGGTGATGGCACCGCGTTTCTCCGCCACCAGCGAGACCATCGACCTGTCCAACCGCATCCCGCGCGCGACGGAGAAGGCGCTGCACGCCATGGGCTATGCGACGAAGCGCAGCTACCAGAGCTATGCCTTCGCCGGCGTGCACGGCATTTCGCTGTGGGACGGCGTACCGGAAGGCGGCGCCGACCCGCAGCGCGACGGCTACGCCGCCGGGATCTGACGCTCAGCGGTAGCCCGGATCCGTCAAATTGGTCAGCGGGAAGGCGCTGTGGACATGCGGCTGCACCACCGGCGCCACCGGGTGCAGGTAGCTGCTATCGAGCTGGCCGAAGCTGGTCACGCCGAGCAGCCCCAGCACCTCATGCACCTCGGTCGCCAGGAGCTCCAGCATGCGGGCCACGCCCGCCTCCCCCGCCGCCGCCAGCGCGTAGCAGTAGAGCCGGCCGAGCCCGACCAGCTCGGCGCCCTGGATGATCGCCTTCACCACATCCGTGCCGCGGCTGAAGCCGCCATCCACCCAGACCTTGGCGCGGCCATCCACCGCCTTCACCACCTCCGGCAGCACGGCCAGCGAGCCACGTCCATGGTCGAGCTGCCGCCCGCCATGGTTGGAGACATAGACCACCTCCACCCCGTGCTCGACGGCGAGCAGCGCATCCTCCGCCGTGGCGATGCCCTTCAGCACCACCTTCACGTTCGGGAAGCTGTCCTTGAAGCGCTTGATCTCGTCCCAGTTCAGCGCGGCCTGGAAATGCTGGCCGGTGGCGCGCACCCGCCAGGGCTTGACGAAGCGCTTGGCGATGTCGCGTTCGCGGCGGCTGTAGATGGCGGTGTCCACGGTGAAGCAGAAGGCGTCGTAGCCGGCATCGATGGCGCGCCGGGCGATCTCGTCGATCCAGGCGGAATCGCCGCGCACGTAAAGCTGGAAGACCTTCTTCCCGGCGCCGCTCGCCGTCGCCATCGGCTCCAGCCCCGGCATGGAGACGGAGGAGACCATGATGGGCACGCCGAACGCCGCCGCCGCGCGCGCCGCCGGCGCCCCGCCCTCGGGGTCGAAATTCTCCAGCCCGCCGACCGGTGCCAGCATCACCGGCAGCGTGATCTTCTGACCGAGGAAGCGGCCCGACAGGTCGATGGAGGAGACATCCCGCAGCACCCGCGGCCGGAAGGCGAGCGCGTCGATCGCCGCGCGGTTGCGCATCATCGTCGTCTCGGTCTCGGTCGCGCCGACCAGATAGTCCCAATTGCCGGGGCTGAGGCGCGACTTCGCTTCCTTGACGAATTCATGCAGCGTCTGGAAGGGGCTTTCGACGTCGCTGCTCATCACTTGGGTCCCTCCAGGAAATCGCGCGTCCAGCGCTTGTACTCGGCATCGCGGGTCGCGCGCGCCATCAAATCGTCCTTCGGCACCAGCGGCAGATCGCGCGGCGCCACGCCCTCCCGCAGCGCCTTCAGCGTCTCATACACCGCGCGCTGCGCCGCCTGGATGGGCTGGTGGCCCTGCAGCGCGATGCGCACGCCGCGGGCGGCAAGATAGCTCTTGTCGTTCAGCTCCGGCGTATCCACGCCGCCGAGGATGATGGGCAGCGTCGCCACGGCCGAGACCGCATCCAGCTCCGCCCGGGTGCGGATGCCGGTGTAGAACAGCGCATCGGCGCCGCTTTCGGTATAGGCCCTGGTGCGGGCGACGGCGTCCTCGATGCCGTTCACCGCGACGACGCCGCTGCGGGCGACGATGCAGAAGCTGGGATCGTCCCGCGCCGCCAGCGCCGCCTTCACCTTGCCGAGCCCCTCCTCCAGGCTGATCAGCGTCACCTTGCCGTCGCCGAAGGGGCGCGGCAGGACCGTATCCTCCAGGGTCATGGCGGCGATGCCGGCGGTCTCCAGCTCCTCCACCGTGCGCATGGCGTTCAGCGCATTGCCATAGCCGTGATCGGCATCCACCAGCACCGGCAGGCTCTTCGCCGCGCGGCAGATGCGCCGCGCCTGGTCGGCGAACTCCGTCAGCGTCAGCAGGATGAGGTCCGGCGCGCCGAGCACGGTGAGGGAGGCGGTGGAGCCGGCATACATGCCGATTTCGAAGCCCAGCTCCTCGGCGATGCGGGCCGACATCGGGTCATAGACCGAGCCGGGATGGATGCATTGCGTGCCGGCCAGCACCTGGCGGAAGCGCATTCGGCGATCGGTGATGCTGCTCATGGCGCTGTCCCCCCTAGGCCGGCCGGTGCAGCACCACCGGCGCCCGCGTGAAGCTGCGCCGGCCGCGCTTGAACCCGGCCAGCGCCGGCGCCACCTCGCGGATCGCGGATACCGTATCCGGCGCATCCACCAGCACCAGATCGGCCGGGTTGCCCACCGCGATGCCGTAATCGCTGCGGCGCATCAGCTTCGCCGAATTCGTCGTGAACATCGCCCAGGTGTCGCGCAGATCGTCCGGCATCGCGTGCTGCACGACATTGGCATAGAGGTTGGCCTGGCGGATAAGCTGCCCATCGCCGAGCGGCGTGAAGGCGTTCAGGATGTTGTTCGAGGAGATGGAGCAGGTGACGCCCATCCGGTGCAGCCTGTTGGCGTCGGCCACGCTGCGCTCGATCCGGTGGTCCTTGTCGCGGCCGCCGAGATAGAGGTCGGTCGCCGGCAGCACCGTCAGCGCCACGCCGGCATCGGCCATGCGCCTCGCCATCTCGTCCAGCTCCGGCAAGGGCATGACGGAGAGCTTCGTCAGATGGCCGCAGGCGACGCGGCCGCCCCAGCCATACTTCTCCGTCAGCTCGCAGACCAGCTTCGTGTCCAGATGGTCGGCGGAGGAGCCGCTATCGACATGCATGTCGATGTCGACATCGAATTCCCGCGCCAGCTCGAACACCCGCCGGATCTGCCCGGCCGGGTCGCTATCATAGGTCGGCGCGGCGCCGATGACGGTGGCGCCGTCGCGCAGCGCCGCCACCATCAGCTCCTCGGTCCCCGGATTGTTCAGCATGCCTTCCTGCGGCATGACGCAGATCTCGATGTCGATGGCCCATCTGTAGGCCTCGACCAGCGCCTTCACCCCCTCGAAGCCGCGCAGCCCGACCTTGGGATCGACCTCCGCATGGGTGCGCATCAGCGTGGTGCCGTGGCTGATGCATTTCTCCAGCGTCCGCCGGGCGCGGGCATTCACGTCCTCGACGGTGAAGGTGTGCTTGATGTCGCTGACCCGCCGCATGGCGCCATGCGGGAAGCGCCTGGTCTCGCATTCGCAGCGGTCGATGGTGCAGGTCTTGTCGAGATGGATATGGGTTTCGACGAGGCCAGGGGAGAGCAGCCGCCCGCCGCATTCCACCACCTGCGCCGCCTCCGCCACCAGCCGGTGGCCGATCGTCGCGATGCGGCCTTCCTTCACGCCGACATCGGCGGCCGCGCCATCCGGCAGCCGCGCATCGCGGAACAGCAGATCCAGGGACATTCAGCGCTTCTCCGCCGCGGTGGCGTAAGGGATGTTGCGGCCGCCATAGCGGCGGACGCGGATGTTGGCCTGCTCGGCATGGCCGGCGAAGCCTTCCAGCATGCAGAGGCGGGAGCACACCTCGCCGATCGCGGCGCTCGCTTCATCCGTCAGCACGCGCTGATAGGTGACGGTCTTGAGGAATTTCCCGACCCAGAGCCCGCCCGTATAGCGCGCCGCCTTCAGCGTCGGCAGCGTGTGGTTGGTGCCGATCACCTTGTCGCCGAAGGAGACATTGGTGCGGGGCCCGAGGAAGAGCGCGCCGTAATTGGTCATGTTCTGCAGGAAGTAGTCGTCGTCGCGCGTCATCACCTGGACATGCTCGGAGGCGATGCGGTCGGCCTCCTGCACCATCTCCTCCAGGCTGTCGCAGACGATCACCTCGCCATAGTCGCGCCAGCTCTGCCTGGCGATGCCGGCGGTGGGCAGGATGGTGAGCAGCCGCTCCACCTCCGCCATGGTCTCGCGCGCCAGCTTTTCCGAGTTCGTCAGCAGGATGGCGGGGCTGGTCGGGCCGTGCTCCGCCTGGCCAAGCAGGTCGGTAGCGCACATCTCCGCGTCCACACTCTCATCGGCGATGACCAGCGTTTCGGTCGGGCCGGCGAAGAGGTCGATGCCGACGCGGCCATAGAGCTGGCGCTTCGCCTCCGCCACGAAGGCATTGCCGGGGCCGACCAGCATGTCCACCGGCGCGATGCTCTGCGTGCCCAGCGCCATGGCGCCCACCGCCTGCACGCCACCGAGGCAATAGATGACATCCGCCCCCGCCAAATGCTGCGCCGCGACGATGGCCGGCGCCGGCTTGCCCTCGAAGGGCGGGGCGCAGGTGACGATGCGCGGCACGCCTGCCACCTTCGCCGTCACCACCGACATATGCGCCGAGGCCAGCAGCGGATACTTGCCGCCAGGCACATAGCACCCCACCGAGTTCACCGGGATGTTCTTATGCCCCAGCACCACCCCGGGCAGGGTCTCCACCTCGATATCCTGCAGCGCCGCCTTCTGCTTCTCGGCGAAGTTCCGTACCTGGGCCTGGGCGAAGCGGATATCCTCCAGATCCTGGCCGGTGAGCTGGTCCAGGCAGGCCTTGATCTCGGCATCGGTCAGCCGGTAGTCGGCGCGATCCCATTTGTCGAACTTCACCGACATCTCGCGCACCGCCGCATCGCCGCGCGAAGCGATATCGGCCAGCAGCCCTTCGACCGTGGCCCGCACCTTCGCATCGGCTTCGGCCTTGTCGGCGGCGGGGATGCTCGTCTTCAGCCAGCGTGCCACCCTGCCCTCTCCTCTCTCATTCCGCGGTCCAGCCGCCATCCACCAGCATGGCGGAGCCGGTCATCAGCGCCGAGGCATCGGAGGCGAGGAACACCACCGCTCCCATCAGATCCTGCACCTGCCCGATCCGCCCCAGCTTGATCTTGGACAGCACCCATTCCTTGAATTCCGGCTTCTCGAAGAACGGTTTTGTAAGTGGCGTCTCGATGAAGGTCGGGCCGATGGTGTTGGCGCGGATGCCGTGCGGCGCCAGGTCGATGGCCATCGCCTTGGTCCAGCCCTCCATCGCCCATTTGCTGGCGCAGTAGACGCCGCGATTCGGCCCGCCGACATGGCCCATCTGGGAGGAGATGTTGATGATGCTCCCCCGCACCCCCTCCGCCATCATCCGCTGCACCACGGCCTGGGCGGCGAAAAAGCAGCCGCGCAGGTTGAGCCCCATCACCGCGTCGAAATCCTCTTGCGTTACATCCTGGAACAGCGCGGGGCGGTTGGTGCCGGCATTGTTGACGAAGGCGTGGTAGGCTGGGCGAGCGGCGATGGCGGCCTGCACCGCCGGCACATCCGCCACGTCCAGCACCAAGGTATCGGCTTCCCCGCCCGCCGCGCGGATCGCCGCGGCCGCGGCCTCGATCTCCGTCGTGCTGCGGGCGGCCAGCGTCACGCGGGCGCCGGCCCCGGCCAGCGCCGCGGCGGCGGCCAGGCCAATGCCGCGACCGGCGCCAGTCACCAGGGCACGGCGGCCGTCCAGGCGGAAGCTCGGGGTCTCGGGCAGGGCGGTCATGCCGCGCAGACTACGCTGCTGCGCGGCGCGGTCCAGCCCTTGCGGGATCGTCGCGTCTCGCCAAGACTGGGGCGCAACGACACCCCCCGGGAGAAACGCCCATGCTCCGCCGTTTTGCCGGCGCGCTGCTTGCCGCCGCCTGCCTTGCCCTGGCCCAGCCCGCCGCGGCCCAGACCCGCTGGGTGATGGCCAGCGCATATCCGGAGGCCAATTTCCACACTCGCAACCTCCGGCAATTCGTGCAGGAGGTGGAGGCTGCCACCCAGGGCAAGCTGCAGATCCAGCTCCACAGCAATGCCAGCCTGCTGCCCATGCCGCAGATCAAGCGGGCGGTGCAGACCGGGCAGATCCAATTGGGGGAGATCCTGCTCTCCGTCTTCGGCAATGAAGACCCGTTCTTCGAGGTGGATGGCGTCCCCTTCCTGGCCGAGACCTGGGCGGCCTCGGCGGCGCTGATGCAGGCTTCCGCGCCCTTCATCCGGGCGCGGCTGCAGCGCCAGGGGGTGGAGCTGCTCTACATGGCGAATTGGGCCAGCCAGGGCTTCTACACGCGGGAGCCCGTCACCAATCTCGAGCAGCTCCGCGGCGCCCGCTTCCGCGCCTACAACGCCATCACCATCCGCATGGCGGAGCTGATGGGGGCGGTGCCGGTCACGGTGCAATCGGCGGAGCTGGCCCAGGCCTTCGCCACCAATGTCGTCACGGTGATGTTCACCTCGGCGCAGACCGGGGTGGATACCTCCGCCTGGGATTATGCCCGGGTCTATACCGATGTCGGCGGCATGCGGGCGCGCAATGCCGTGCTGGCCAATGCCAGGGCGATGGCGGCGCTGGACGCGCCGATGCGGGAGGCGGTGCGGGAAGCCGCGGCGCGGGCGGCGGAACGCGGGCTGGAATTGGCCAAGGAGGCGGAGCGCGCCACCGCGGCGCGGCTGCGCGAGCAGGGCATGCAGGTGGCCGAGCCCAGCCCCGCCCTAATGACCCAGCTCCGCGAGGTGGGGGCGAAGCAGGTGCAGGACTGGCTGGGCCGCGCCGGGGAAGACGGGCAGAAAATGATGGAGCAGTACCGCGCGCTGCTCGCCCGCTGACCTGGCCTGACGGCGCTGCCGGCGCGCGCGCTGGCCGTAAGGCCGGGCGCGCCTTCCGCGCCCGACGGCGTCGGGTGCTTCGTGTCGAGGATGCCGCGAAGCGGCACCGCGCATCGCGCCGGAGGCCTGCCGTCCGCACGGCGCACGGCGAAGGCCCGGACGCGCCTCGGGCCGGGGCAAGGGTGCCTTCGCGTCCGCGAGGGGGGCTATTCCAGCAGCAGGTCGCGCAGCCGCGCCAGCCGCGGCGCATCCAGCCCCAGCCCCTGCTCCAGGAACACCGGCAGGCTGCCGCCATGCGCCGCAATGGCTGCCTCCAGCGCCGCCTCCAGCAACGCCGGATGGGTGGCATAGAGCGCATCGCCGAGCGGCTTCGGCGTCTCGGGCGGCAGGGCGTAGTCGCGCCGCCACAGCCTATCCGTCGCCGCGTAATCTTCCAGCACGGTCTGCCGCGTCGCCCCCAGCGCCGTCAGCACCAGCGCCGCCCCCAGCCCGGTGCGGTCCTTCCCCGCCGAGCAATGGAACAGCAGCGCGTGCCGCCCCGGTTCCAGCAGCAGCTCGAACAAGCCGCGATAGGCGGCGATGAAGCGCGTGCCGTAATCCAGATAGGCCTGGCGCAGCAGCGCCACCACATCCTCGCCGGTCGATTGCTCCCGCCGCATCAGGTCGCGCAGGGAGGCGCCCACCGTCGGCTCGATCGGCAGCGCCACCCGCTCCGCCCCCTCCGGCAGGCGGGAGGGGTGACGCTCCGCCTCCGCCACGCCGCGCAGATCCACCACCGTCCGCAGCCGGAGCGCCGCCACCGCCGCCACATCCTTGGGCGTCAGATTCGCCAGGGTGGCGGAGCGGTACAGCACGCCCCGCCGCAGCCGCCTGCCATCGGCCATCTGCCACCCGCCCATGTCGCGCAGGTTGGAAGCGCCCTCCAGGGCAACGGCATGCGGCAGCTCGATGGTCACGCGGCGATCCTCGTTCCGGAATCCCGGCCTCGCCTTGACGGCGGCAAGGGCGGGCGGAGAGGATCACCGCATCGGCCCCGCCGCACCAGAGACAATCCAGAGGAGACCGCCATGCCCCCCTCCCCCCTCTTCGACCTCAGCGGGAAGGTCGCCATCGTCACCGGCGGCAGCCGCGGCATCGGCCGCGCCATCGCCGAGCGCCTGGCGGAGCATGGCGCCAAGGTCGTCGTCTCCTCCCGCAAGCTGGATGCCTGCCAGGTGGTGGTGGATGCCATCGCGGCGAAGGGGGGCGAGGCCATCGCCGTCGCCTGCAATATCGGCCGCAAGCCGGAACTCCAGGCCCTGGCGGATGCCGCCATCGCCCAATGGGGCGGGGTGGACATCCTGGTCTGCAACGCCGCCATCAACCCGCATTTCGGCCCGGCCATGGGGATCCCGGACGAGATCTTCGACAAGATGATGGCCACCAACGTGAAGTCGAACATGTGGCTGAGCCATATGTGCATCCCGTCCATGGAGGCACGGGGCGGCGGCGCCATCATCATCGTCAGCTCGATCGGCGGCTTCAAGGGCTCGGTCAATCTCGGCGCCTATGCCATCACCAAGGCGGCGGATCTCCAGCTCGCCCGCAACCTGGCCTGCGAATGGGGGCCGAAGAACATAAGGGTGAACTGCATCGCCCCCGGGCTGATCCGGACCGATTTCGCCCGCGCTTTGTGGGAGGACCCGGTCAATTACAAGAAGCGGACCCGGGACACCCCGCTGAAGCGGATCGGCGAGCCGGACGAGATCGCCGGTGCCGCGGTCTTCCTGGCCAGCCCGGCCGGCAGCTTCATGACCGGGCAGAGCATGGTCATCGATGGCGGGGTGCTGGCCGGCCAGCCCGCCATCGCCGAGGAATAGCCGCCCGGCCCGCCCCCCCTTTCCGCCCCTCCCGCCCTGTCCCGGGCCGCTCGCGGCCCGGATTCGGCAAATCGCCCGCCCCGTCCAGGCCACTGGACAAGCATAACCACCTGCGGCTATTACGTATTCGCCGCAGCGCCTATTCGCCGTTTATTTGCGCTCATCGGCCGGCAAGGGCAGCAGGAACGGCGCCCGCCAGCCGGTCTCCCCCCTGGCGATTTGCATTCTACACGAGCGGTTTGCACCGCAGCAATAAAAGTTTACCGCAACCTGCGGCTCCCGCCGCCCATCCTGTGCGTTGCGCTGAAGTGGCAGCGCGTCAGGGGCGGCCGAGGAGCAGCATGCAGGACATCTTTGCCGATTATGCCCGGGCTTATGAGCAACGGCGTGAGACCGATATGTCGATCGCCGAATATCTCGAAGCCTGCAAGACCGATCCGGGTTGCTATGCCAGCGCCCCGGAACGGATCCTGCGGGCGATCGGTGAGCCGGAGGTGGTGGATACCGCGAAGGATGCGCGGCTCGGGCGCATCTTCCTCAACCGCACCATCCGCGTTTATCCGGCCTTTTCCGAATTCTTCGGCATGGAGGACACGATCGAGCGGATCGTGGGCTTCTTCCGCCATGCCGCCCAGGGGCTCGAGGAACGCAAGCAGATCCTCTACCTGCTCGGCCCGGTGGGCGGCGGCAAATCCTCCCTCGCCGAACGGTTGAAGGCGCTGATGGAGGCCGAGCCGATCTATGTGCTGAAGGCCGGCGAGCAGCTCAGCCCGGTCTTCGAAAGCCCGCTCGGCCTGTTCGATCCGGAGCGGATGGGGCCGGTGCTGGAGGACCGCTACGGCATCCCCCCCCGCCGCCTGACCGGGCTGATGAGCCCCTGGGCGCTGAAGCGCCTCGACGAATTCGGCGGCGACATCAGCAAATTCCGGGTGGTGAAGCTGCGCCCCTCCCGCCTCCGCCAGATCGCGGTGGCGAAGACGGAACCGGGCGACGAGAACAACCAGGACATCTCCTCCCTGGTCGGGAAGGTGGATATCCGCAAGCTGGAGATGTTCGGCCAGAACGACCCGGACGCCTACAGCTTCTCCGGCGGGCTGAACCGCGCCAACCAGGGCATCCTCGAATTCGTCGAGATGTTCAAGGCGCCGATCAAGATGCTGCACCCCCTGCTGACCGCGACGCAGGAGGGGAATTACATCGGCACCGAGAATATCGGCGCCATCCCCTACCAGGGCATCATCCTGGCGCATTCCAACGAGTCGGAATGGCAGACCTTCAAGAACAACAAGAACAACGAAGCCTTCATCGACCGTATCTATGTCATCAAGGTGCCCTATTGCCTGCGGGTGACGGAGGAGCAGCACATCTACGAAAAGCTGGTGCGCGGCTCGGAACTCGCCGGCAGCCCCTGCGCACCGGCGACGCTCGAGATGCTGGCCCGCTTCTCCGTGCTGACGCGGCTGCGCAAGCACGAGAACTCCAACATCTACGCCAAGATGCGGGTCTATGACGGCGAGAGCCTGAAGGAGACCGATCCGCGCGCCAAGACGGTGCAGGAATACCGCGACGCCGCCGGCCCGGATGAGGGCATGGACGGCGCCTCCACCCGCTTCGCCTTCAAGATCCTGGCCGCGACCTTCAACTACGACACGACCGAGATCGCCGCCGACCCCGTCCACCTGATGTATGTGCTGGAGCAGACCATCCGGCGGGAGCAGCTCCCGGACGAGACCGAGAAGCGCTACCTGGAATTCATCAAGGGCGAGCTGGCCCCCCGCTATGCCGAGTTCATCGGCAATGAGATCCAGAAGGCCTATCTGGAATCCTACAACGACTACGGCCAGAACCTGTTCGACCGCTACGTGGCCTATGCCGATGCATGGGTCGAGGACATGGACTTCAAGGACCCCGATACCGGCCAGATGATGAACCGGGAGCTGCTGAACCAGGAGCTGACCAAGATCGAGAAGCCCGCCGGCATCGCCAACCCCAAGGATTTCCGTAACGAGGTGGTGAAATTCGCCCTGCGGGCCCGGGCGAATCGCGGCGGCAAGAATCCGTCCTGGACCAGCTACGAGAAAATCCGGGATGTGATCGAACGCCGCATGTTCAGCCAGGTGGAGGACCTGTTGCCGGTCATCTCCTTCGGCTCGAAAAAGGACAGCGAGACCGAAAAGAAGCATGGGGAATTCGTGGAACGGATGACCTCGCGGGGGTATACGGAGAGGCAGGTGCGCCGGCTGGTCGAGTGGTACATGCGCGTGAAACAGGCCGGCTAGGGTGGATCGCCTGGGTCCGACATCTCCCCAAGGCGCCGATCCACTCTAAAATCTAAAGGGTAGAGCATTTTTGGTGAACGTGGGTGAACCAAGGGTGTTCTATCCTGAAACCCGGTCTTCAAGGCTCCCGCTGCATGCAGATCCTGGACCGCCGCCTCAATCCCAGCGGCCGTAGCCTGCCCAACCGCCAACGCTTCCTGCGCCGCGCCAAATCCCTGGTGCAGGAAGCGGTGCGGGACGCCTCGGCCAAGCGGGGCATCCGCAGCGCCGATGAGGGGGGCGAGGTCAGCATCCCCCTCCATGGCATCCGGGAACCCAGCTTCCACCATGGCTCCGGCGGCATCCGCGATCATGTGCTGCCGGGCAACAAGGAGTACCGGGAGGGCGACGAGATCCCCCGGCCGCCGAGCGGCGGCGGGGGCGGCGGCGGGCCGGAAGGCTCCCCGGATGGTAGCGGGGAGGACACCTTCCGCTTCGCCCTGAGCCGGGAAGAGTTCCTCTCCCTTTTCCTCGACGACCTCGAATTGCCGGACATGGCCAAGCGCCGCCTGGTGGACGGCTCCGACCCTGCCTGGCAGCGGGCCGGCTACTCCGTCAGCGGCTCGCCGGCCAACCTCGCCCTCGGCCGGACCATGCGCAACAGCATGTCCCGCCGCATCGCCCTGAAGCGCCCGAAGCATGAGACGGTGCAGGCGCTGGAGGAGGAGATCGCCGCCCTCGAGGGGGACCCGGAGCAGGCGGAGCGCGTCCTGGCGCTGCGGGCGGAGCTGGAGCGCCAGATCCAGCGTACCCGCCGCATCCCCTGGATCGACCCCATCGATGTCCGCTACCGCCGCTTCGACCCGGTGCCGAAGCCGGTGGCGCGCGCCGTCATGTTCTGCCTGATGGACGTCTCCGGCTCCATGACGGAGGACATGAAGGATCTCGCCAAGCGCTTCTACACGCTGCTCTTCCTCTTCCTGCAGCGGCGCTACAAGCATGTCGAGATCGTCTTCATCCGCCACACGCACGAGGCGTCCGAGGTGGATGAGGAGACCTTCTTCTACAGCCGGGAGACCGGCGGCACCCTGGTCTCCACGGCGCTCGAGGAGATGCAGAAGGTGGTCGCCGACCGCTACCCGCCGAGCGAGTGGAACATCTACGCCGCCCAGGCCTCGGATGGCGACAACGCCGCCGGCGACAGCCAGAAGACGGCGCGGCTGCTGGTCGACGCCATCCTCCCCGCCTGCCAGTACTATGCCTATATCGAGGTGGGGCGGGAGGGCGAGCACGGCATCCCCGGCTTCCCCCGCGGCCCGACCGATCTCTGGCGCACCTATGAGGCGCTGGTGGCGGCCGGTGCGCCGCTGGCCATGAAGAAGGTGCGGCACCGGCGGGACATCTTCCCGGTGTTCCGCGAGCTCTTCGCGAAGCGCGGCGTGCTGGACAGCACCCCGGCCCAGGCGTGAGCCCGGCGGCCCCCACCCCGATAAGCCCGGGCGCCGCGGCGGACCCCACCGCCGGCGCGCGCCCCGCGGAGGCGAGAGAATGAGCGAGGTTCTGGACGACCGGCTGCTCTACCAGGGCGCCGAATGGGATTTCGACACGCTGCGCGTCATCCATGATGCCTGCGCCGAGATCGCTGGGCAGGAGCTCGGCCTCGACTGGTATTCCAACCGCATCGAGGTCATCAGCGCCGAGCAGATGCTGGACGCCTATGCCAGCACCGGCCTCCCCCTCTCCTACCGCCACTGGTCCTTCGGCAAGCATTTCGCCCAGCATGAGGCGATGTACCGCCGCGGGCTGCGCGGCCTGGCCTATGAGATCGTCATCAATTCCGACCCCTGCGTCTCCTACGTCATGGAGGAGAACACGGCGACGATGCAGGCGCTGGTGATCGCCCACGCCGCCTTCGGCCACAACCACTTCTTCAAGAACAACCGGCTGTTCCGGGAATGGACGGATGCCAAGGGCATCCTGGACTACCTGGAATTCGCCAAGGGCTACGTCCAGGCCTGCGAGGAGCAGCATGGCGAGATGGCGGTGGAGCGGGTGCTGGATTCCGCCCATGCGCTGATGAGCCATGGCGTGCACCGCCACCGCCGCCGCGCCCCGGACCTGCAATCCGAGCAGAAGCGGGAACGCGAGCGGCGGGAGCATGACGAGCGGATGTACAACGTCCTCTGGTCCACCCTGCCGGAGAAGGCGACGACGCCCTCCACCAGCACGGAGGAGGAGCGGCGCCGCGCCCTGCTCCAGCTCCCGCAGGAGAACATCCTCTATTTCCTGGAGAAGACGGCGCCCCGCCTGGCCCCCTGGCAGCGCGAGATCATCCGCATCGTCCGCAACATCTCCCAGTACTTCCTGCCGCAGCGCCAGACCAAGGTGATGAACGAGGGCTGCGCCACCTATGTGCACCACCGCATCCTGAACCGGCTGCACGCCCAGGGGCGCATCACCGACGGGCACCTGCTGGAGGCGCTGCATTCCCACACCAGCGTCATCATGCAGCCTGGCTTCGACGACCAGCGCTATTCCGGCATGAACCCCTATGCGCTGGGTTTCGCCATGATGACGGACATCGCCCGCATCGCCGAGCAGCCGACCGAGGAGGACCGGGAATGGTTCCCGGATTTCGCCGGCAGCGGCGACGCCATGGAGGTGCTGCGCTACGCCTGGTCGGAATTCCGGGATGAGAGCTTCATCCTGCAATTCCTCAGCCCGAAGCTGATGCGGGAGCTGAAGCTGTTCCACCTGGTGGATGATGCGGGGCAGCCGGCGCTGCGCGTGGACTCCATGCATGACGAGCGGGGCTACCGCCGGCTGCGCCGGGCCCTGGCGCGGCAATACGACCCGGCGCTGACCGATGCCGACATCCAGGTGGTGGATGTGGATCTGAACGGCGACCGGCGGCTGATCCTGGAACATTACGTCCAGGGCGGGCGGCTGCTGGAGGACCAGGAGGCGCGGCAGGTGCTGCGGCACCTGGCGAGCCTCTGGAGCTACGACGTGGTGCTGCGGGAGGTGGAAACGCCGGGCGGGGCGGCGCTGCGGGAACACGTGGTCTCGCCGCCGCGGTGATCGGGGGCTTCGCCCCCCCGGACCCCCAGCAGGAGGCGCTGCCTCCTGCACCTCCGCCGGGGAGGCGAGCGCCTCCCCGGACCCCGGCGTGAGTCTGCAAGTTCAACCTGCCGACTCCCTCCCCCGCGGAGCGGGGGAGGGTTGGAGTGGGGTGCCTCTCCGGACCCCACCATGAGTTCGCAACTTAGAGCATTTTCAAGTCCGGCGGAATCGCCGGACGACTCGGAAAATGCGATCAAACAAAGGGCTGGACCGGGTTCGCCGAGCGCAGGCGAGGTGAAACCGCCCTAGCCGCTGACGCCGTCTCTCTACCCCACCGACACCGCCAGGCGTTCCACGGCCGCCGCGCGGCCGATCAGGGGCAGCAGCGTCTTCAGGTCCGGGCCGTGTTCCTCGCCGGTCAGGGCCAGGCGCAGCGGCAGGAACAGCGCCTTGCCCTTCCTGCCCGTGCTGGCCTTCAGCGCGGCCGTCCAGGCACCCCAGGTCTCCTCGTCCCAGGGCTCCGGCGGCAGCGCCGCCAGCGCGGCGCGCAGGAACTCACCCTCCTCCGGCTGCGGCGGCGGCACGATGCGGCCGCGCACCACCTCGAACCAGGTCTTCGCCTCGCCCAGCAGATCCAGATTCTCCCGGATCGCCAGCCAGAACGCCTCGTCCGCCCCCTCCGGCAGCCGGTCGCGCACGCTCTCGAAGCTCGCGCCATGCAGATGCCGGCGGTTCAGCGCCAGAAGCTGCTGCACGTCGAACCGCGCCGGCGATTTGCTGATGCCGGTCATGTCGAAGCCGGCCACCAGCGCCGCCGGCAGGGCCGGCACCGGGTCCCGCGGCGTGCCGAGCGCGGCCAGGTAGCCGGAAAGCGCCGCCGGCTCCACCCCGTCCCGCCGCAATTGCCGCAGGGAAAGCGAGCCCAGCCGCTTGGAGAGCGGCCCGCCATCCGAATCGGTCAGCAGCGGCAGATGCGCGAAGGAGAGCGCCCGCACCTCCCCCCCCAGCGCCGCCCAGATATCGAGCTGCACGCCGGTATTCGTCACATGATCCTCGCCCCGGATGATGTGGGTGACGCCGCCTTCCAGGTCATCCACCACGCTGGTGAAGGTGTAGAGCGGCGAGCCATCCGCCCGCACCAGCACCGGGTCCGACAGGGCGGCAAGCTTCACCGCCCGCCGCCCCAGCACCCCGTCCTGCCATTCCCGCTGCATGCCGGAGAGCTTGAAGCGCCAATAGGGCAGCTTGCCATTGGCCAGCGCGCGGGAGAGCTGCTCCGGCGTCATCTTCAGCGCGCCGCGGTCGTAAATGGGCGGCTTGCCCTGGCGCAGAAGCTGCTCGCGCTTGGCCCGCAGCTCCTCCTCGCTTTCGAAGCAGGGGTAGAGATGGCCGCTGGCCTTCAGCCGCTCGGCGGCGGCGGCGTAGCGGTCCAGGCGGTCGGACTGGCGGAAGCTCTCATCCCAGTCCAGCCCCATCCAGCGCAGATCCTCCTCCAGCGCCACGGCGTATTCGGGCTTGCTGCGCTCGGTGTCGGTGTCGTCCAGGCGGAGCAGGACGGCGCCGCCGCGCTGGCGGGCGAACAGCCAATTCACCAGGGCGGCGCGGGCATTGCCGACATGCAGCAACCCGGTGGGGGATGGGGCGAAGCGGAGTTTCATGCGCGGTGCGATGCCTGTTGGCGGCGGCTATGTCCAGGGTTGAGGGGGACGCCGTCCCCCTCAAACTCCCCCTGCCAAGGGCCGAAGGGCCCTTGGAACCCTTGAGTCGTGCAGTTGAACCGTCGGGTCTGAACTCATGGTTTCCAAAGGCCCTTCGGCCTTTGGCGGGGCGAGCTCGAGAGGGGCGGCGCCCCTCTCGACACCCTCTCAGATCCGATAAGCCTGCCTCGCCAGCAGCTTCCAGTCGCTGCCTTCCTTGGTCCAGACCTGCATCACCCCGATCCGCACCGGCGCCGGCTGGCCGCCGCTCAGCGTCTCCCCCACCAGCAGGTGCCGCACGATGGCGTTGCCGCCCGCCACCTGGATGCTCTGATCCTGCAGGGTGATGCTGCGGAAGACGCTGGTCTTGTTCACCAGCGCGTCGATGAATTCCTCCCGCGTTTCGATCTTGCCGGCGGAATGGCCGTAGCTCAGCGTTGCCGCGGTCAGCGCTTCCAGCTTCGCCCGGTCGGGCTGCAGCATGGCGGCGGTCAGGGCGTGCACCGCCTGGGCCACCGCCTGCTGGTCACCCTGCTGCGCCGCGGCGGGCCGCGCCGCCAGCCATGCGCCAGCGACGGCCAGGGCCGCGGCTTGCCTGCGTTCGATCATCTGCATTTCCTCCCTGGCCGTTGGCCGGCCGCGGGAAGTGTAACGCGACTCAGCGCCCGAGCGACGCCCGGTGGCGACCTGCCAGCTCCACATAATGCGGCGCCGTTTTGTCGAAATTAGCGCGCTGCTCCTCGCTCAGCACGCGCACCAGGGTCGCCGGATTGCCCATCCACAGCTCGTAGCGGCCGATGCGCTTGCGCGGCGGCAGCACGGAGCCGGCGGCGAGCACCCCGCCCTCCTCGATCACCGCCTCATCCAGCACCGTGGCGCCCATGCCGACGAAGGCGCGGTTCATCAGCGTGCAGGCATGGATGATGGCGGCGTGGCCCACCGTGACGTCGTCGCCGATGACGGTCGCCTGGGTGCCGGCATTCACATGGATGATGGTGCCGTCCTGGATGTTCACCCCGCGGCCGATGCGGATGAAGTTGGTGTCCCCGCGCAGCACGCAGTGGTACCAGATGTTGGACTTCTCCCCGATCGTGACGTCGCCGATGACGGCGGCGGTCGGCGCCACGAAGGCGCTCGGGTCCACCGCGGGGCGCTTGCCCTCGAAGGGGTAGAGCGGGCCGGTGACGACCGGCGCGTTATGGTCCATGGAGGTTCCTCTTCCCGTTCGTGGCCGCCGGCGGCCTGGTCTCCGCCGGCGGTCTGGCCGCCACGCCGCTGGCGGCGGCGTCTCTCCTCATGCGCCGCCTGGGGCGGCGGTTGCTCCCCGTCCGCCTGCGGCCGCGTACTTCCTCCTTCGCCGCCCCCGGCGGCGTGGCCTCCCGTTGGCCGCCCGGGGGGGCCGCCCGGGGGCCGCTCGGGGCGGCAGCTCGCCAGCCACCGCCCGCGGCCCGGCCCTACTCCGCCGCCGCCGGCAGCGTGGTCTCCACCGCAATGCCGAGCATGAGGCCGATATTCTGCACCGCCGCGCCCGACGCCCCCTTGCCGAGATTGTCGTAGCGCGCCGTCAGGATGGCCTGGCCGCGCGCCGCATTGCCATGCACCCGCAGCTCCAGCCGGTTGGTGTTGTTCAGCGCCTGCGGCTCCAGCTTCGCCGTCGCCGGCACCACGGAGACATATTCGCTGCCGGCATAACGCGAAGCCAGCACGGCTTCCAGGTCGGCGGGGGCTGGGTTGCCGTTCAGCGTATCGAGATGCAGCGGGATGCAGTCGATCATCCCCTGGCGGAAATCGCCCACCGAGGGCACGAAGATCGGCCGCCGCGTCAGCCCGCCATAGAGCTGCAGCTCGGCGATGTGCTTGTGCTCCAGCCCGAGGCCATACAGCTCGAAATCCGGCGCGGTGCGGCTTTCATAGGCGGCGATCATGGCGTTGCCGCCGCCGGAATAGCCGGAGACGGCGTTGACCGTCACCGGATGGTCGGCGGGCATGATCCCGGCCTCGACCAGCGGCCGCAGCAGCAGGATGGCGCCGGTCGGGTAGCAGCCGGGGTTGGAGACGCGCGGCGCGGCGGCGATCTTCGCCGGCTGGTCGGGCGTCAGCTCCGGCAGGCCATAGGCCCAGCCCGGGTCCACCCGGTGGGCGCTGCTGGCATCCAGCAGCCGCGGCGCCTTCCCGCCCAGCGAAGCCGCCAGCGCCACGCTCTCCTTCGCCGCCTCGTCCGGCAGGCAGAGCACGACCAGATCGACCTCGGCCATCAGCGCGCGGCGCGCTTCCGGGTCCTTGCGGCGGGCGGGGTCGATGGAACGGACCTCGACCTGCGGCAGGATGGCCAGCCGCTCGCGGATCTGCAGGCCGGTAGTGCCGGCCTCGCCATCGATGAACACCGTCGGGACCTTGGTCATGGTCTGCCCCTCCTCTAGTGTCCTGCCCGCGAAGTTCGCTGGATTCCAGCGAACGCAGCGGACAAGCAGGCCACTGAAAACAAAAGCTTGTGTCCTGCCCGCGAAGTTCGCTGGATTTCCGGCGAACGTCGCGGACAAGCAGGCCACTGAAAACAAAAGCCAGTGGCCCGGAAACGAAGTCCGCAGGACTTCGGAAGCGGGACACCAAGGTGCATTTGCCGCCCAACGCGGCGCAAAAAGCAAGAGGGGCGGACCCTGCGGGCCCGCCCCTCCGTATGACGATCCTGAGTCGGACCGGCGCCGACCGGCGCCCGCCCCGGTCAGCGCTTGCTGAACTGGAAGGAACGTCGGGCCTTCGCCTTGCCGTACTTCTTCCGCTCCACCACGCGCGGGTCGCGGGTGAGGAAGCCGGCCTTCTTGAGGATCGGGCGCAGCCCCGGCTCGTAATGCGTCAGCGCGCGGGAGATGCCGTGCCGCACCGCGCCAGCCTGGCCGGAGAGGCCGCCGCCGGTGACGGTCGCGATGACGTCGAATTGCTGGTAGCGGTCGGCCACCAGGAAGGGCTGGGTGATCAGCATCCGCAGCACCGGCCGGGCGAAATACCGGCCGATCGGCTTGTCGTTGATGGTGATGGTGCCCTTGCCCGGCTTCACCCACACCCGCGCCACCGCATCCTTCCGGCGGCCGGTGGCGTAGCTGCGGCCGAAGGCGTCGCGCTTCGGCTCCCGCACCATGGGGGCCTCGCCGGCGGCCGGGGTGCCCTGCACCAGGGTCCGCAGATCGGCCAGCGTGCCGGTCAGCGGGGTGCCGGCCGGTTCGGTGCCCGGCTGCGGGGCGCTCGTCTGCTCGCTCATCGCCTCAGGCCACCTTCTTCACGCCAGCGACATTCTTGCGGTTCATCCCCGCCACATCCAGCGCCACCGGCTGCTGGCCGGCATGCGGATGCTCCGGCCCGGCATAGACATGCAGGTTCTTCATCTGCTTCCGGCCGAGCGGGCCGCGGGTGATCATCCGCTCCACCGCCTTCTCGATCACGCGCTCCGGGTGCTTGCCTTCCAGGCGTTCGCGCACCGTGCGTTCCTTGATGCCGCCGGGGTAGCCGGTGTGCCAGTAGAACACGGATTGCTCCGCCTTCTGGCCGGTCACCTTCACCTTGTCGGCGTTGACCACGATGACATGGTCGCCGCAATCGACATGCGGGGTGAATTGCGGCTTGTGCTTGCCGCGCAGGCGGTTGGCGATGATGGCGGCGAGGCGGCCGAGCACCAGCCCTTCCGCATCCACCACCACCCAGCCTTTCTTGACCTCCGCCGGCTTCAGCGAGCGGGTCTCAGTCTGCAACATGGGTCCAAAGGTCCGTATCGGGGACAGGGCGCGGTGTATGGCGCGCGAGGGCGGGCAGGTCAAGCGGAAGTCACGGTTTTTCGCGGCTTTTCCTCATGCGGTATCGGGATACCGTGATGCCGGCGCGGCCCAGCCCGTCAGCGCGACGGCCCGCAGCGCCTGGCGCACCGGCCGCTCGATCTCCCAGAACTGCCCCAGCCAGAGATCATCCGCATCCCGCCGGAAGGGCGCCAGGCCGGACCAGGAATAGAGGGTCAGCTCCCCCACCCGGATCCCCGCCGGGACATTGTAGAGATCGACCCGCAGATGGTCGGTGCCGGCGGCCAGGGCCTCGGCCATCTCCACCATGCGGCCGCGACGCTCCGGCGCGGGCAGGGGCAAGGAGGCCGGCGGGTATTCCAGCTCCATCCGCAGCCTGTGCCAGCCGCGGTCGTAATACTCCCGCGCCCAGCCGGCGCCGGGGCCGAGGGAAAGGGTAGTCTGGATCATCCGCACCCGGCCGGAGAAGGTGAAGAGCCGGTGCTCCACCGGCGGCCCACCCCCCTCCCCGGCCAGGAAGCGCTCCGCCATCAATCGGCGGGGGATGCCGAAATAGCCCGGCTCCGCCATCTGGGTGCCGTGGCAATAGGCCAGCCAGTCCCGGGCAGCGGCGCGCAGGGCGGGGATGTCCGGTGCGCCCGTCACCACCACGTGGCGGCCGCTGGCATGGCTCGGCTTCAGCACATAGGGCGGGTCCAGCCGCTCGAAGGGAATCGCCTCGGCCGCAGCGCCGGACCAGAGGAGCGGGATCAGCACCTCCTCCCCCAGCCGGGCGGCGACGTAGCCGCGCACCGCCAGCTTGTCGGAGAAGACCGCGAAGCGGGGGTCGCGCTGGAACAGCTTGCGCCACTGCATCTTCTCGGAGAAGCGGCGGGGGCGGAGCAGGTCCGGCAGCCGGCCATGGCGGTGCCGGTACATGGCGCGCACCTGGGCGATGGCATCGCGCCAGGCCGCCATTCGGGGCGGCAGGGGAAGGCGGATCGGGGGCACCCGGCAGGTCCTTTTGCTCCCGGTATGGCGCGGATCGCCGCCCGAGGCCAGGGGCAAGACACGCCGCCCGGGCATGCCCCCTGCCGCAAGCTTCGTATCCAGCCCGCGGCTTATCCCTTACCTTCCCGGGCCAGGCCCCGGGCGGTAAAGGCCGGAAGCCAGGGCAGGCTGCGCCCATAACGCGGAGAGACGAACGTGACCGAGACGCCCCCGAAACGCGGCCTGGCCCGCGGCGCCGCCAATTACGGCGACCCGGATTTCGCCCTCTACCTCCGCCGCAGCTTCGCGAGTTCCATGGGCTATTCCCGGGCGGCGCTGGAGAAGCCGGTGGTCGGCATCGCCGACACCGCCTCCGACTACAATAATTGCCACCGGACGGTGCCGGAGCTGGTGCAGGCGGTGAAGCGCGGGGTGATGCTGGCCGGCGGGCTGCCGCTGGCCTTCCCCACCGTCAGCCTCTGCGAGCCCTCGCTGACGCCGACTTCCATGCATTACCGCAACCTGATGGCGCTGGACACGGAGGCGATGCTCTCCGCCCAGCCCATGGACGCCGCGGTGCTGGTCGGCGGCTGCGACAAGACGGTGCCGGCGCAGCTCATGGCCGCGGCCAGCGCCGATGTGCCGAGCGTGATGCTCGTCACCGGCCCGATGCTGGCGCAGAAATTCGAGGGCGAAAGGCTCTCCGCCTGCACCGATTGCCGGCGCTACTGGGCGCGCTACCGGGCGGGCGACGTCCCGGCCGAGCGGATCGGCGAGATCGAGGGCAAGCTGGCCACCACCGCCGGCACCTGCGGCGTGATGGGCACCGCCTCCACCATGGCGTGCCTGGCGGCGACCCTCGGCTTCATGCCGCTGATGGCAGCGAGCGCGCCGGCGGTGCATGCGGACCGGCTGCGCATGGCGGAGGAGGCGGGGGCGCTGGCGGTGCGCCTCATCACCCATCCGGTGAAGCCTTCCGAGCTCATCACCGAGCAGAGCGTGGAGAATGCGCTGCGCGTGCTGCTCTCCCTCGGCGGCTCCACCAATGCGCTGATCCACCTGACGGCGATCGCCGGGCGTGCGGGGGTGAAGATCGACCTGAAGCGGCTGGACGCGCTGAGCGAAGAGACGCCGGTGCTGGTGGATTTGAAGCCCACCGGCGAGGGCTACATGGAAGACTTCCACTCGGCCGGGGGCATGGTGGCGCTGCTGCGGGAGCTGCGCGACCTGCTGCACCTGGACTGCAAGGATCTCTACGGCCGGACGCTGGCGGAGCAGCTCGACGCGGCGCCGCCCTTCGTGGACCGCACCATCATCCATGCCCGGGACAATCCGGTGAGTCCCGTGGGCGGGCTGGTCTCGCTCTTCGGCTCCCTGGCGCCGGATGGCGCCATTCTCAAGCGCAGCGCCGCCACCGCCTCGCTGTTCGAGACGGAGGCGCGCTGCGTGGTGTTCGACGGGCTGGAAGACCTGGCGCGGCGGATCGACGACGACGCGCTGGAGGTGGCGAAGGACGACATCCTCATCCTGAAGAATGCCGGGCCGCTGACGCCGGCCGGCATGCCGGAAGCGGGCTACCTGCCCATCCCGAAGAAGCTGGCCCGCGCCGGGGTGAAGGACATGGTACGGATGAGCGATTGCCGCATGTCCGGCACCGCCTTCGGCACCATCGTGCTGCACATCTCGCCGGAAGCGGCGGCCGGCGGGCCGCTGGGGCTGGTGGAAACCGGGGACAGGGTGCGGCTTTCGGTGAAGGAGCGGCGGCTGGACCTGCTGGTGGCGGAGGACGTGCTCGCCCGGCGGCGGGCCGCCTGGGCGCCGCCGGCCAAGCCGAAGCGGGGGTGGGACAAGTTGCTGCACGAACAGGTACTGCAGGCGCCGGAAGGGGTGGATATGGCCTTCCTGCGGCCGGAAGGCAGATGACCGGGGATGCGGCCTGGAGGCGCGACCTTGCCGCCTGGTTCGCCGCTCAGCCGGTCGAGTTCTATCCCAAGGGCGAGGGGGTTGCGGATGGGCCGATACGCGTGGCCGGCTGGTACGTCGACCCGTACTGCCATCCGCTCTGTTGCCCGCCCTATGGGCCGTTCCGCACCGAGGCGGCGGCGCGCGACTGGTCGCAGAGGCTGGGTACGGCAATTGCCCAAGGCGACGACGCCGCGGAAATCGCGCTGGACGACGAGGCCTGCGGGCCGGGAAGCTTGCGCGTTCCGCCGCGCCGGCGGATGACTGACGCTTCCGCAGGTCCGAGGCCCCCATGCCAATCCTGAACCGCATCGCCGAATTCCACCCCGAGATGACCGCCTGGCGGCAGGATTTCCACGCCCACCCGGAAATCGCCTTCGAGGAAGTGCGGACCAGCCGGATCGTCGCCGAGAAGCTCAAGGAATTCGGCGTTGACGAGATCATCACCGGCATCGCCAAAACCGGCGTGGTGGGCGTGATCCGCGGCCAGGGCAACAGCAGCCGCGCCATCGGGCTGCGGGCGGATATGGACGCGCTGCCCATCGCCGAGCAGACGGGGCTGCCGCATGCCTCCACCGTGCCGGGGAAGATGCATGCCTGCGGCCATGACGGGCACACCACCATGCTGCTCGGTGCCGCGAAATACCTAGCGGAGACCCGGAATTTCGACGGCACCGTCTACCTGATCTTCCAGCCGGCCGAGGAGTCCGGCGGCGGCGGCAACGTCATGGTGCAGGAGAAGCTGTTCGAGCGCTTCCCCATGGAGCGCGTCTTCGGCATGCACAATTGGCCGGGCGCGCCGGAAGGGCTGTTCCTGTGGAAGACCGGGCCGGTGATGGCGGCGACGGCGCAGATCGAGGTGGTGATCGAGGGCAAGGGCGCGCATGGCGCCATGCCGCATCAGGGCAACGACCCGGTGGTGATCGCGGCGCAGCTCGTCTCCGCGCTGCAAAGCGTGGTGGCGCGGAACGTGGAGCCGGTGGAGAGCGGCGTCATCACCATCGGCCATATCCAGGGCGGCGACACCTGGAACGTCATCCCGCAGAACGTCACGCTGCGCGGCACCGCCCGCTGGTTCAAGCCGGAGGTGGGCGATCTGCTGGAGGAGAAATTCCTGGCGCTCGCCACCGGCATCCCGGCGGCCTTCGGCGCCACCGCCAAGGCGGTGTTCGACCGCGGCTACCCCGCCACGGTGAATGAGGAGACCAGCACGCAGCTCGCGGTGAAGGCGGCCGAGGCGGTGGCCGGCGCAGGGAAGGTGCAGGAGATGCCGAAGCCCACCATGGGCGGCGAGGATTTCTCCTTCATGCTCAATGCCAAGGATGGCTGCTACCTCATGCTCGGGGCCGGCCGCAGCCCTGCCGACCCGCAGGTCCACCACCCGAAATACGATTTCAACGACGCGGTGTTGCCGGTCGGCGCCAGCTACTGGGCGACGCTGGCGGAGCAATTGCTGCCCCGGTCGTAGTCGGGTCCGCCGTCCAACCCACGGGTCCAAGACTCGGAGCGGGGTCCGGGGAGGAGTATCCTCCCCGGCGGGGAGCGAACGCATGCGTTCGATGGGGGCAGAGCCCCCTGCCGGGGCGTTGGGGCGGAGCCCCTACTTCAGCGCCTCAGCCTGGCGATGGTATTTGTCGTGGACCGCCCCGGCACCAACTCGATCAGCGCCACCTCCCCCCCGGCCGCCTGCACCACGTCGGCGCCGACCACCTGCTCGACGGTATAGTCCGCCCCTTTCACCAGCACGTCCGGCAGCAGCAGGCGGATCAGCTCCAGCGGCGTATCCTCGCCGAACCCCACCACCGCGTCCACGGACGCCAAAGCCGAGATCACCGCCGCCCGGTCGGCCAGGCTGTTCACGGGCCTTTCCGGCCCTTTCAGCCGCGCCACGCTGGCATCCGTGTTCAGCCCCACCACCAGCCGGTCGCAGCGCCGCCGCGCCCCGCGCAGCAGCGCCACATGCCCGGCGTGGAGGATGTCGAAGCAGCCATTGGTGAAGCCGACGCGCAGCCCATGCGCCTTCCACTCCGCCACCAGCCGCTGCGCCGCCGCCCAGTCCAGCAGCGCCTCCTCCCCCGGGGCGGAGCCGCTGCCGGCGCGCAGCGCATGTGCCAGCTCATCCGCGCTGACCGTCGCGGTGCCGAGCTTGCCGACGACGATGCCGGCCGCGGCATTGGCGATGCCCACCGCCTCCTCCAGCGTCTTGCCCGCGGCATGGGCCAGGGCAAGGGTGGCGATGACCGTATCCCCGGCGCCGGAGACGTCGAACACCTCCCGCGCCTCGGCCGGGACGCTGGTGGCGGGGCCGCCGGCGCGGACCAGCATCATCCCCTTCTCCGCCCGGGTGCAGAGCAGGGCGGGCAGGCCGGCATCCGCCATCGCCTGGCGGGCAGCCGCCTCCACCTCGGCCTCCGTGCCCGCGGGCGCGCGGGCGGCGCGGGCCAGTTCTCGGGCATTGGGCGTCAGGCAGTCGGCGCCGCGGTAGAGGCCGAAATCCTCGCTTTTCGGGTCGGCGAAGACCGGCACGCCGCGCGCCCTGGCCGCCTGGATGGCGGCGGCGATGACGCCGGGCGCCAGCACCCCCTTGGCGTAGTCGGAGAGGATCAGCGCGGCGCAGCCCGGCAGCGCCGCCTCCACCGCGGCCACCAGGGCGGCGGCATCGGCGGCATCGGCCGGCCCCGTCACCTCGTCATCGATGCGCACCACCTGCTGGGTGCCGGCGATGACGCGCATCTTGCAGATGGTCGGGCGGCTGGCGCTGGTGACCAGCGCATCCTCGATGCCGGCATCCTCCGCCAGCAGCGCCCGGCATTCCATCGCGGCGACATCCTGGCCGACCAACCCGACCAGCACCGCCCGGCCGCCGAGGGCGGAGATATTCCGCGCCACATTGCCCGCCCCGCCCGGCATGGCGCGGGCCCGGCGCTGGCGCAGCACGGGCACCGGCGCTTCGGGCGAGATCCGCTCCACCTCCCCGTAGAGGAAGCGGTCGAGCATGACGTCGCCGAGGACGAGGATGCGGATGGCGCCGAAATCGAGCATGGCGCGGCATAGCCCCGCGCCCCCCGAAAAGGCAACGGCGCGGCAGGTTGCCCCGCCGCGCCGCCACAACTACCGCCCCGGGGCGTCCCCGCCCCGCGGCCGGACCGCCTGCCTCAGGCGCTCTTCGCCATGATCTCGTCCGCGATGTTGCGCGGCACCGGATCATAGTGGTGGAACTGCATGGAGAAGCTGGCGCGGCCCTTGGTCATGCCCCGCAGGTTGGAGATGTAGCCGAACATCTCCTTCAGCGGCACATGCGCCCGGACGATGACCGAGGTGCCGGCCATGTCCTGGCTCTGGATCACGCCGCGGCGGCGGTTCAGGTCGCCGACGACGTCGCCGACATGGTCCTGCGGGGTGGTCACCTCCACATCCATGATCGGCTCCAGGATCACCGGGCCGGCCTTCTTCATGCCCTCGCGGAAGCAGGCCTTGGCGGCGATCTCGAAGGCCAGCGCGCTCGAGTCGACGTCGTGGTACTTGCCGTCCGTCAGGGTGTACTTGAAGTCAACCGTCGGGAAGCCGGCCAGCACGCCGGTATCGGCCTGGACCTTGATGCCCTTCTCGACCGCCGGGATGTATTCCTTCGGCACCGAGCCGCCGACCACGGCGTTGACGAATTCGATGCCCTCGTTCCGCTTCTTCGGCTCGAAGGTGATCTTCACCTCGGCGAACTGGCCGGAGCCGCCCGACTGCTTCTTGTGGGTGTAGGTCTCGGTGTGGCTGCGCGTGATGGTCTCGCGATAGGCCACCTGCGGCGCGCCGATATTGGCGTCCACGCCGTATTCCCGCTTCAGCCGGTCGATGATGATCTCGAGATGCAGCTCGCCCATGCCGGAAAGGATGGTCTGGCCGGTCTCCTGATCCGTGCGCAGGCGCAGGCTGGGATCCTCGCCCGCCAGCTTCTGCAGGCCGAGCGTCATCTTCTCGATGCCGTCCTTGGTCTTCGGCTCGACGGAGATGTCGATGACCGGGACCGGGAAGGCCATGCGCTCCAGCACCACCGGGTCGTCCTGGGCCGCCAGGGTGTCGCCCGTGCCGGTGTCCTTCAGCCCGACGAAGGCCGCGATGTCGCCGGCGAAGACCTCCTTGATCTCCTCGCGCTTGTCGGCGTGCATCTGGAACATGCGGCCGACGCGTTCCTTGTGGCCCTTGGTGGTGTTCAGCACCTGGTCGCCGGAACGCAGCACCCCGCGATAGACGCGGACGAAGGTGAGGTTGCCGTATTTGTCGTTGATGATCTTGAAGGCGAGGCCGGCGAAGGGCCCGTCCTCGGTCGCCGGGATCACGCGGCGATCGGCATTCTCATCCTCGCCCTCTTCCGGCGCGACCTTGATGCCCTCGACATCCACCGGGCTCGGCAGGTAGTCGATGACGGCGTCGAGCAGCGGCTGCACGCCCTTGTTCTTGAAGGCGGTGCCGCAGAGGACGGGGCGGAATTCGCCGCTGATCGTGCCCTTCTTGATGGCGCGCTTCAGCAGGTCGAGGGGGAGGTCGCCCTCCTCGAGATATTTCTCCATCGCCTCGTCATCCGCGCCGGCCGCCGTCTCCAGCAGCTTCTCGCGGTACTCGGCGGCCTGGTCGGCCAGGTCGGCGGGGATGTCGGTGTACTCGAATTTCGCGCCGAGCTCGTCGCCCTTCCAGATGATGGCGCGCATCTCGACCAGGTCGACGACGCCCTGGAAGGTGTCCTCGGCGCCGATCGGGAGCTGGAGGGTGACCCAGTTGATGCCGAGCTTCTCCGTCAGCGTCGCCGCGGCGCGGTAGAAATCGGCGCCGGTCCGGTCCAGCTTGTTGACGAAGATCAGGCGCGGGACGTTGTAGCGGTCCGCCAGGCGCCAATTGGTCTCCGACTGCGGCTGCACGCCGGCCACGCCCTCGATGATGAAGACGGCGCCGTCCAGCACGCGCAGCGACCGGTTCACCTCGATGTTGAAATCGATGTGGCCGGGCGTGTCGATGATGTTGATCCGGTGGTCGTTCCACTCGGCGGTGACGGCGGCGGAGGTAATGGTGATGCCCCGCTCCCGCTCCTGCGCCATGTAGTCGGTGGTGGTGTTGCCGTCATGCACCTCACCGATCCGGTGGGACTTGCCGGTGTAGTACAGGATCCGCTCGGTCGTCGTCGTCTTGCCGGCGTCGATATGCGCCGTGATGCCGATGTTGCGGATGCGGTCGAGCGGGGTACGCGCCACGATGGGCCTCCATAGGCGAAGGCGGGCCCGGCCATCCGGTCCTCCCGGGTCCGGCCCCGAAAGGACCTTCCCCAGCACCGGTGCCGCCCGCCGAACGGTCTGACTCGTCGGAGTGGTATCGGGGGTGCAGATGCCCCCTCCGGCGGCGATTTGCAAGCGGGAAGTCGGGGAAAATGGGCCGGTGTACCGGGCGCGCCACGCCGGATGGGCAGCGCTGAGCGCCGATATCCGCAGGGCGCAAAGCCGCGGCCTGCGACCGCCCCTGGCGGAGATGCCGCTTCCCGCCCCGGTGCCGGCGCCCTACCCGAACAGCTTCATGGCGATCTGCGCCACATGCCTGCCCTGGAACCGCGCCAACTCCAGCTCATTCGTGCTGGGCTGCCGTTCCCCCTTGCCGCCGGCGATGGTGGTGGCGCCATAGGGCGTGCCGCCCGTCACCTCGTCCAGCTTCGTCAGCCCCTCAGCGCTGTAGGGCAGGCCGACGATGACCATGCCATGATGCAGCAGCATGGTGTGCACCGCCATCAGCGTCGTCTCCTGCCCGCCATGCTGGCTGGCGGTGGAGCTGAAGGCGCTGCCGACCTTGCCGACCAGCGTCCCCTTGGCCCAGAGCCCGCCGGTCTGGTCCCAGAATTGCGCCATCTGCGCCGCCATGCGGCCATAGCGCGTCGGCACGCCGATGATGATGGCGTCGTAGCGGTCCAGCTCCTGCGGGTCGGCCAGCGGCGCCGTCTGGTTCACCTTGGCGCCGGATTTTTCCAGCACCTCCTGCGGCACCAATTCCGCCACGCGCTTGACCACCACCTCGGCGCCCGCCGCGCGGACGCCTTCGGCAACGGCGCCGGCCATGGTCTCGACATGGCCGTACATGGAATAATAGAGCACCAGCACGCGGGCCATGGGCTGCCTCCTTCGCGATTGCCCATCCTACGCGCGGCGCGGCCAGGCGATGCCTTCAGCGCCGCGTTACCGCAGCATGCGCTCGCTTTCGGCCTGGGTGGCGAGGCGGCGATGCAGGGCGTGATGGCCGGCGGCCGCCGCCAGATCGGCGGCGGTGCGGCCCTGCCGGTCGCGCAGGGCGGGGTCGGCGCCATGCTCCAGCAGCAGCGCCACCGCTTCCTCCTGGCCGGCCGCGGCGGCTGCCATCAGGGCGGTGGGCGGGCCGGCCGGGTCGCCCTCCGGCTGGGCGACGCCGCCGGCCTGCAGCAGCAGGCGCAGCACCGCCACCCGGCCATGCCGGGCGGCCAGCACCACCGGGTCCGCGCCGTCGCCGCGGCCCGGGGCGGCGAGGCCGGGCTCCGCCGCCAGCATCGCCTGCACCCTTGCCGCATCGCCCGCCATGACGGCCTGCCGGAACTGTGCCTCGCTGCCCATCGTGCCCTCCCTCTCCCGGGGGAAACGCGGCTGGCGCGCCAGGGATCGGGGGGCTGGCGCCCGATGCCGGGGTCGCGGCAGGGCCGCCCTCCATCCTGTCTCGTCGCCCCTGAGGGGCACGCGCTGGCCGGGAAAGGGCTCCCACCGGCCAGCCCTGGCGCCGATGGGGCCCTCGCCCCATCTGCAGCGCCATGCCCCTGCCCCGTCGCGCCGCCCTCGCCTCCGCCCTGCTGCTCGCCGCGGCGCCGGGCCGGGCGGCGGCGCCGGACCCCGCTTTGCTCGCCCAGGGCCTCGCCATGGCGGAGGCGACGCCGCATCTCCGCACCCTCGCCATCGCCCAGGGTGGCCAGATGGTGGTGGAGCGCGCCTGGCACGGGGCCAGCCTGACCGCCCCGACCAACATCAAATCCGCCGCCAAGACCATCATCGCCACCCTGGCCGGCATCGCCGCCGCCCGCGGCGTCTTCGCCCTGGATGACCGGATCGCCCCCATCCTCGGCCGGCTGGTGCCGGCGGCGGCCGACAGGCTGGTCCAGCAGATCACCATCCGCCACCTGCTCGGCATGCGGGCGGGGCTGGAGAGCACCTCCGGCCCCCTCTATGGCCGCTGGATCGCCAGCCGGAACTGGCTGGGCTTCGCCCTCACCCGCCCCTTCGTCGAGGCGCCGGGCGGCCGCATGGTCTATTCCACCGGGACCAGCCATATCCTCGGCGCGGTGCTGGCGCGGGCCACCGGGCAGAGCCTGCACCGGCTGGCGCAGAGCTGGCTCGGCACGCCGCTCGGCTTCGCCGTGCCGGACTGGCCGCGCGACCCGCAGGGCTTCCATTTCGGCGGCAACAACATGGCGCTGTCGCCGGCGGCACTGATGCGTTTCGGTGAATGCTGTCTGGCGCAGGGCCGTGACCGCGGGCGGCAGGTCATCCCCGCGGCCTTCCTGGAGGAGGCCTGGCAGCCCGCCACCCGCTCCGCCTATAGCGGCCAGCTCTACGGCCTCGGCTGGTGGGTGGGTGAGGCGGCGGAGGAGCCCATGGTCTTCGCCTGGGGCTATGGCGGGCAGATGGTCTATCTGCTGCCGCGGCTCGGCCTGACGGTGGTGATGACCTCGGAGGCCGAGGTCCCGCGGGTGCCGGGCCAGGTCCTCACCCGCCACGCCCTGCTCGAACACCTCCTGCCCGCCTTCACCGCCTGAGCGGGAGACGGATGCGAAGCGGACGGGCGGCGTGATCGGGAACCGCCTGGGTGGATCGGGGGCTCTGCCCCCGAACCCCCGCCGGGGCCAGGACCTGGCCCCGGACCCCGGTCTGAATTTCAGACCCGACGATTGAACCTGCCGACTCACACCGGGGTCCGGGGGGTGGTCCACCCCCCGGCGGGAGTGCAGAGGGCAGCGCCCTCTGCTG